>NZ_JBQAGZ010000001.1:0-1862031 GCF_051916605.1 Bacillus cereus group sp. MYBK195-1
TCAAATCCTGTCTTCCCGATATTCCCAAAAAACATGGGGCCTTAGCTCAGCTGGGAGAGCGCCTGCCTTGCACGCAGGAGGTCAGCGGTTCGATCCCGCTAGGCTCCACTTATATTAATATCATTTATGGCGGTGTAGCTCAGCTGGCTAGAGCGTACGGTTCATACCCGTGAGGTCGGGGGTTCGATCCCCTCCGCCGCTACCATAAAGGACCTTTAGCTCAGCTGGTTAGAGCAGACGGCTCATAACCGTCCGGTCGTAGGTTCGAGTCCTACAAGGTCCACCATTAGACGTATATATCTCGGAGGTATACCCAAGTTCGGCTGAAGGGATCGGTCTTGAAAACCGACAGGCGGCGAGAGTCGCGCGGGGGTTCGAATCCCTCTACCTCCTCCATTTTTTCTAAAGTGAATATTTTATCATCGCGGGGTGGAGCAGCACGGTAGCTCGTCGGGCTCATAACCCGAAGGTCGCAGGTTCAAATCCTGTCCCCGCAACCAAATGGTCCCGTGGTGTAGTGGTTAACATGCCTGCCTGTCACGCAGGAGATCGCCGGTTCGACCCCGGTCGGGACCGCCATTTTTTACATAAAGGCTCGGTAGCTCAGTCGGTAGAGCAGAGGACTGAAAATCCTCGTGTCGGCGGTTCGATTCCGTCCCGAGCCACCATTTTGAAATCACGAGCCGACTTAGCTCAATTGGTAGAGCAACTGACTTGTAATCAGTAGGTTGGGGGTTCAAGTCCTCTAGTCGGCACCACTTTCAAAATGAGCCATTAGCTCAGTTGGTAGAGCATCTGACTTTTAATCAGAGGGTCGAAGGTTCGAGTCCTTCATGGCTCACCATTTACAATTTAATGCGGGTGTAGTTTAGTGGTAAAACAAGAGCCTTCCAAGCTCTGGTCGAGAGTTCGATTCTCTTCACCCGCTTTTCAATTATGGGCCTATAGCTCAGCTGGTTAGAGCGCACGCCTGATAAGCGTGAGGTCGATGGTTCGAGTCCATTTAGGCCCACCATAATTGTTCCGCAGTAGCTCAGTGGTAGAGCTATCGGCTGTTAACCGATCGGTCGTAGGTTCGAGTCCTACCTGCGGAGCCATATTTATAGAGAAGTACCCAAGTGGCTCAAGGGGCTCCCCTGCTAAGGGAGTAGATCGCGAACGCGGTGCGAGGGTTCGAATCCCTTCTTCTCTGCCAGAATTGGCCCGTTGGTCAAGTGGTTAAGACACCGCCCTTTCACGGCGGTAACACGGGTTCGAATCCCGTACGGGTCATACTAAAAGAGATAGCATAATCTGCTATCTCTTTTTTGTTGTATAAAGGTGGACTTTGGATAGTCTGCATCTTTTATGCAATAGAAGAAATATGAAGTATGGGCTGTTGCAGTTGGGTATATAGAGCCGTAAATACAATCATGTTGTTTATTTGGGCCTGTATGAATATGAAGGAACTATCTATCTAATAAATGATACCTCAAGTTGAACTTTTACCCCAGCTGTATGGCTATAGCCTCCTACACTTGGAGAAACCGATGAAAATAAATAATATATAGAAGAAGCTGCTTTCTCTCAACAGGTGTGATCTACTGAAGACAGCTTTTTTATGTTGTCAGTATTGTCGAGTTTTGTCGGTAAGTCGATATATTGCAAAAATCGCTGATATAATTTGAGTTACGATCGATAAATTTTAATAATCGCTGATATATTTGGAGTTACGGTCGATATATTCTAAAAATCGCCGATATAATTTCACTTACCGACGAAAAACACAAGAAAAACCCTTTCACAATCTAAAGAAAACGCCTCCATTGAAATGGATTCCACACCTGTTCCAATAACTTTACACTCTATGTGAAAAAGTTCACAAATAGGTCATAATTTGTGAAGTGATTCACAATAATACGTGCTACAATATGAATGTAAAGAAGTTAAACAACATTAAATTAGTATTTTAATTAATTACTTAAACAATCATAAAAAAATATATGTGAACAATAGAGAGGGGAAATTACCATGAAAAAAGGTATCAATCGTGTAGTATTAGTAGGAACAGGAGCTGTAGGTTGTAGTTACGCTTACTCAATGATCAACCAAGGTGTAGCTGAAGAATTCGTATTAGTAGATGTTAATGAAGCAAAAGCAGAAGGGGAAGCAATGGACTTAAGCCATGCGGTACCATTCTCTCCATCACCAACAAAAGTTTGGAGCGGTAGCTATGCAGATTGTAAAGATGCAGATTTAGTAGTTATCACTGCTGGATTACCACAAAAGCCAGGTGAAACTCGTTTAGACTTAGTTGAGAAAAATACAAAGATCTTTAAACAAATCGTTCGCGGCATTATGGATAGCGGATTCGATGGAATCTTCTTAATCGCAACTAACCCAGTTGATATTTTAACTTACGTAACTTGGAAAGAATCTGGTCTACCAAAAGAGCGCGTAATTGGTTCTGGTACTACTTTAGACTCTGCTCGTTTCCGTTACATGTTAGGTGACTACTTAGATGTAGATCCACGTAACGTTCATGCTTACATCGTTGGTGAACACGGTGACACTGAACTTCCAGTATGGAGCCACGCTACTATCGGTGTACAAAAATTAGAAACAATCTTAGCTAACAACGAACAGTACAAACAAGAAGACTTAGACAAAATCTTCGAAAACGTACGTGATGCAGCTTACCATATCATCGAGCGTAAAGGTGCAACTTACTACGGAATCGGTATGTCACTACTTCGTGTAACTAAAGCAATCTTAAACAACGAGAACAGCGTATTAACTGTATCTGCATACCTTGAAGGTCAATACGGCGAGAAAGATGCTTACGTAGGTGTTCCAGCTGTAATTAACCGCGAAGGTGTACGTGAAATCGTAGAACTTGAGCTAAATGAAGAGGAAAAAGCGAAATTCGCTCATTCTGTAAAAGTATTAAAAGAAACAATGGCACCAGTACTATAATAATTACTAAATAATTCAGAGGTGGGAAACTGCTTCTTACCTCTGAACTTATATAATTTGATATAAATTCCTTTTCCGGTTTCCCTTGTATATCCCCAATATACCCCTTTTGCTGGATAAGGGTCGTTTATAGAAAAGAGCACTCTATTTTACGTAGAGTGCTCTTTATTATTCCGCTATTTGTCGGGCAGTAAAAACCCACTGATTAAAGTTTCATTTTATTATTTTTTAGGTGTTAATCCTAATTTCTTTAAAATATCTGCCAGTGTACCGCTTTGGGATTTTCCTACAGGTGTTTGTGATTTAGATGCATCTGGACCTTTTTTCAAGAAGTTCCTTTCAACGAAGCGAATATCTTTTTCGTCGACAATACCATCTTTATTAAGGTCTCCGTCTTTTACAGTTATTCCTTTTTTACCATAGTTGCTAGCGATAATTTCAGCATCTTTAATATCGATTACTTTATCACCATTTACATCGCCGGCAATGTTTTCTTCAGGTCTTGCATAATAATATTGGCCAAGCAGCTTACCGTCTTTTTCAGTACCAAGTTTCGTTGTTAGGCGGCTTGTTAAATGTCCTGGCACCTCTACATATAAGTTATAGTCGCGTTTATTAACTGGAAGTCCATTTAGTTTGAAGTATCCGTATTTATCTAGTGAGCCTTCAAACTTATGACGGTAAGAATCAGTCGCATATACTTTTACGCCAAGCTTTGTATAATCGAACTTTTCATCTAAATATCCGTGTTCATTTAAGAACGCACCAGGTTTAATATTTCCTTCTACTAGTGAGTTTAAGGACATAACTGAGAATGTTTGATCTTGAAGTACACGCATTCTATTTGGTTCTGATTCACCTTGTTTCCAGTAAACAAAAATTGGTGACTCTAATTGAGCGTTTGCTTCATAAAATTCATCATTTTCTACTTTGAAAGTTACATCAATGAACGGGAAATCACCATCTAATCCAGCAAAGTTTTTGTCATCGATAACGCCGCCAACTGTAACAGAACCTGCCTCTAGTTTCGGTTCATTTACTTTTGCGCTTACTTCTTTTTCTGAAAGTAGCTTTTCAAAAGCAGGATTAAATTTCGCATTTCAATAAAATTGTGACAAAAAATATTGAGAAACATTTTTTTATGACAGATTATTTTGTTTTGATTTTGAGTGGAAAATAGCATGAAAAATAGGATAAACATAATAAAATAAAGGTTGAGAAAAAAATAATAGGTGGAAATATAGAAGTAGAATGAAGCGTTTACAATGAATATTCGTCAAAATTCGATATTTTACACGGAAATGTGAAGAAAAACTAACATTTTTAAGAAAAAAACGAATGTTTTTTATAAATTAACAAGGATATTGCAGTTTTTCGCAGAAATAGTTAAAGTATAAAAAATTCTGTCATCTAAGTGAGGTGAGCATATTGAGTGTAATAAATTGTGAAGAAGTGAAACGAGATGAGTTTCATACAGAAAAGTACTATGAAAGTTATAACATCTTTGGCGCACATGTTGTGACGGAAGATGAGATTCAAGGGGTACGATTTACAGTGTGGGCTCCTCATGCGAAAGCAATGAGTGTTGTTGGAGATTTTAATGAGTGGGATTATGAGCAACATAAGATGCTACAAGTGACAGAAGAAGGCATTTGGTCCTTATTTATACCGCATATTGAAGAAGGAGAAATATATAAATATGCGATTGAAACGTTGGCTGGTGACGTCATTTTAAAGGCAGATCCGTATGCTATATATGCAGAAGTAAGACCGAATACGGCATCTGTAGTTTTTGATATAAAAGGATATGAATGGAATGATAAAAACTGGAATCGTAAGAAAAAGAAAAAACCGATTTATAAAGAAGCGATGACAGTTTATGAATTACATTTTGGTTCTTGGAAAAAGAAAGAAGACGGAACACTGTATTCTTACAGGGAAATGGCGGAAGAACTCATTCCGTATGTGGTGGAACATCAATTTACACATATTGAAATTATGCCGCTTGTTGAGCATCCATATGATCGTTCTTGGGGATACCAAGGGACGGGATATTATGCAGCGACGAGTAGATTTGGTACACCGCATGATTTAATGTATTTTGTCGACGAATGTCATAAATATGGAATCGGTGTCATTTTAGATTGGGTACCGGGGCATTTTTGTAAAGATGCTCACGGTTTATATTTGTTTGATGGCACACCGACCTATGAATATAAAGATAAAGATGTACAAGAAAATCTAGTATGGGGAACTGTCAATTTTGATTTAGGAAAGAGAGAGGTACGTAATTTCTTAATTTCAAATGCGTTATTTTGGATGAGATATTTCCATATTGATGGTTTCAGAGTAGATGCAGTTGCGAACATGTTGTACTGGAATAAAGAAGGACAAGAGCAAAGTAATGAGTACGCTGTGTCATTTTTACGGGAGTTAAATGAAGCGGTATTTGCAGAGGATGAAGATTTTCTTATGACGGCAGAGGATTCAACAGCTTGGCCACTTGTAACAGCACCAACGTATGAAGGTGGGCTTGGATTCAATTACAAATGGAATATGGGTTGGATGAATGACGTGCTGAAATATATGGAGTGTGCGCCAGAGTACAGAAAATATATTCATGAGAAAATGACGTTCTCTTTACTATATGCTTACTCTGAAAACTTCATATTACCCCTTTCTCATGATGAAGTCGTTCATGGAAAAAAGTCATTATTAAATAAAATGCCAGGTGATTACTGGGATAAGTTTGCTCAGCTTCGTTTATTATATGGATATTTCTTTACTCACCCAGGAAAGAAATTACTTTTCATGGGAGGAGAATTCGGGCAGTTTGATGAGTGGAAAGACCTTGAAGATTTAGATTGGAATTTACATGATTTTGAAATGCATCGTTATATGCATGATTACTTTAAAGAGCTCATAGCATTGTATAAGCGCTCAAAACCACTTTGGCAGCTTGATCATTCGCCTGAAGGTTTTCAGTGGATTGATGCTAATAATAACGAGCAAAGTATTTTCTCATTTATCCGCCAAGGGGATAAACAAGAAGATGCATTAGTTATCGTATGTAATTTTACGAAAGCTACATATGAAAACTATAAAGTAGGTGTACCAGATTTCGAGTATTATAACGAGATTTTAAATAGTGATGCTGAGCAATATGGCGGGTCAGGGCAAGTAAATAAGAAACGTCTGAAGGCGATTCAAGAACCGTTTCATAATCAAGCAGCACATGTAGAAATTACAATTCCACCATTTGGCGTATCCATATTACGACCAGTGAAGACGAGAAAGGGGAGCAAAAAACAAGATGGCTCAAAAACAAAAGTGCGTAGCAATGTTACTAGCAGGGGGAAAAGGTAGTCGTTTAAGTGCATTAACAAAGAATTTAGCCAAGCCAGCTGTTCCATTTGGTGGTAAATATCGCATTATTGATTTTACGCTAAGTAACTGTGCGAATTCTGGTATTGAAACGGTTGGGATTTTAACGCAATATCAACCACTCGAACTTCATAATTATATCGGAATCGGAAATGCGTGGGATTTAGACCGAGTAAACGGTGGGGTCACAGTCTTACCTCCTTATGCGGAGTCTTCAGGGGTTAAGTGGTATACAGGTACGGCAAGTGCCATTTATCAAAACTTAAACTATTTAAGTCAGTATGAACCGGAGTATGTTCTCATTTTATCAGGCGACCATATTTATAAAATGGATTACAGTAAGATGCTAGATTACCATATTGAGAAAGAATCGGACGTATCCATTTCTGTTATTGAAGTACCTTGGGATGAAGCAAGTCGCTTTGGCATTATGAATACAAATGAAGAAATGGAGATTGTTGAGTTTGAAGAGAAACCGCAATTTCCAAGAAGTAATCTTGCATCAATGGGAATCTATATTTTTAATTGGTCAATTTTGAAAGAGTATTTAGAGATGGATGCAAGAAACCCTGAATCTAGTAACGATTTCGGAAAAGACGTACTTCCGCTTTTATTGGATGAAGGGAAGAAGCTAATGGCGTATCCGTTTGAAGGATATTGGAAAGATGTTGGAACGGTGAAGAGCTTATGGGAAGCGAATATGGATTTGCTTCGCGATGAAACATCACTGAATTTAAATGATCGTAATTGGCGTATTTACTCTGTCAATCCAAACGAACCGCCTCAATATATTGCTGAAAAGGCGAAAGTAGAAGAATCGCTTATTAACGAAGGGTGCGTCATTGAAGGGGACGTGAAGCATTCTGTGTTATTCCAAGGAGTGACGGTGGAAGAAGGAAGTATGGTGATTGATTCTGTCGTTATGCCAGGGGCTAAGATTGGTAAAAATGTTGTGATTGAAAGAGCGATTGTTGGATCAGAAATGGTTATCGAAGATGGAACAATCATTCGTCCAGAAAAGAATGTTGACGATGTAGTATTAATTGCTGAAGGGAAATAGAAAAGGGGGATGAAATGAATGGGAGAAAAAATGTTAGGAATTATTAATGCAACGGGAAGTTTTCCTTCCTTAAAGAAAGTAACAGGGCATCGTTCACTAGCGGCGTTACCGTTTGGGGGCCGTTATCGACTCATTGATTTCATGCTTTCAAATATGGTGAATTCTAGTATTCATAGTGTGGCAGTTTTTACAAGCCATAAAAATCGTTCGTTAATGGACCATGTTGGTTCAGGAAAACAGTGGGATTTAGATAGAAAACGAGACGGACTATTTTTATTCCCGCCAAACTGCCAATGTGACCAAGATGAATTTGGGTCTTTTGCACACTTTAGAAGACATATTGATTATTTTCTAAGAAGCAGAGAAGAGTACGTTGTTATTACGAATAGCCATCTCGTAACAGCATTAAATTTTCAAGCGGTGTTAGAGCGACATATACATACGGCAGCTGATATTACGGAAGTTTGCCATGAAGGGGTTTCGCTTCAAACATATGTGTTAAAGAAACAATTATTGTTAGACTTATTTGAGTCATATAAAGATGTGGAACAATACAGTTTATTTGATGTAGTGAGAGAAAAGCGCGGGAAATCATTACACATTGCTACATATGAACATACTGGATATGTAGCAATTATTGACTCGATTGAAAGTTACTATAAACATAGCTTAGAAATTTTGCAACCTGCTATTTGGAAGCAATTATTTAAGAAAGAAGCACCGATCTTTACGAAAGTAAAAGATGAGCCACCAACTCGTTATCTAAAGGGTGCAGTCGTGAAAAATACAATGATTGCAAACGGTAGTATTATTGAAGGGGAAGTCGAAAACAGTGTTGTTTCCCGTTCAGTTAAAATTGGAAAAGGTTCAATTATTCGTAACAGTATTATTATGCAAAAGAGCCAAATTGGAGATAACTGTATAATAGACGGTGTTATTATTGATAAAGACGTGAAAATTGGTGACGGTGTTGTACTAAAAGGAAACGCCGATGAGCCATACGTTGTAGAAAAAGGAAGCGTTCAAAACAGTACGATTAATAGTTATTCTTAAAAGAATCAGTGGGGGTCTTCCTCCACTGATTAAAGTTTTAATTCAAATGAAAACTCGAAGGGAGGAAGCTGCAAGAGGAGTAATAAAAACTTTTCGCGCAGTGGGACAACAAGTGAATATTTTATTTGCAGTATCAGAATGTGTACCGTTTGTGAAATCGGGAGGATTAGCTGATGTAGCGGGTGCGCTCCCAAAAGAGCTGAAAAAATTAGGAGTGGACGTTCGTATTATACTTCCGAATTATAGTCTCATTCCGCAAAAGTTAAGAGATGGATGTACGTTACATAAAGTAATTAACGTCCCGCTTGGGTGGAGAAATCAATATTGTGGAATTTTAAAAGGTGAGCAAGACGGGATTACGTATTACTTAATAGATAATGAGTATTATTTTAAGAGGGATTCTCTGTATGGTCATTATGATGATGGAGAGCGTTTTTCTTATTTTTCGAAAGCAGTTTTAGAGTGTATTCCGCATCTTGATTTCGAAGTGGATGTTCTTCATAGCCACGATTGGCATACAGCTATGGTTAATTTTTTACTACGTGAAAAGTATCAAGATAACCCATTATATGAGCATATTAAAACGGTATATACAATTCATAACTTGCAGTTCCAAGGTGTATTTCCTCCTGAAGTGATGTACGACTTGTTAGAACTTGGTGATGAATATTTCCATAGTGAGCAGTTAGAGTTTTATGGAAATGTGAACTTTATGAAGGGCGGTATTATCGCTTCTGATCAAATTACAGCGGTTAGCCCGACATATAAAGAAGAAATTCAATATGAATTTTTCGGTGAGAAGTTAGATGGGTTGTTACGAAAATATAATGATAAGCTTAGCGGCATTGTAAATGGAATTGATACGAGCGTATATAATCCAGAAACGGATTCGTATATTACTGCTCAGTACGATGCAGAGTCATTAGAGGAAAAGAATGAAAATAAACGCGCCTTGCAGCGTTATTTCGGTTTGCCAGAAAAAGAAGATACGCCGATTATTTCAATGGTAACGAGATTAACGAAGCAAAAAGGTCTTGATTTAGTACGTACTGTATTCCGTGAAATAATGGAGGAAGATGTACAATGCATTATTTTAGGATCAGGTGATTCGGAATATGAGCAATTCTTTGAGTGGATGGCATACGAGTATCCTGAGAAGGTAAAAGTGTATATCGGCTTTAATGAAGAATTAGCTCACCAAGTATATGCGGGAAGTGATTTATTTTTAATGCCATCACTGTTTGAACCGTGTGGACTTGGACAACTTATCGCATTAGCTTACGGTACGATTCCAATTGTAAGAGAAACAGGCGGATTAAATGATACGGTACAATCTTATGATGAAGAAACTGGAGAAGGAAATGGTTTCAGTTTCACGAACTTTAATGCACATGACATGTTGCACACAGTTCTTCGTGCAATTGAATTTTATCATGATAAACCGGTATGGGAGCAGCTTGTAAAGCAAGCGATGACGGAAGATTATAGCTGGGAGAAGTCAGCTCTTGCTTATAAGAAATTGTATAAAAGTCTCATGGAATAACATGTAGGTGGTGAAGAAATGTTTACTCATGTTGAAAGTTTCAAATCAGCTTTTCTAGAAAAGTTAGAGACGATGTATGGTAAAAGTTTCAAAGACTCTACAACTCGTGATCAATATAATACACTCGGCCATATGGTACGTGAGTATATGAATGGTCAATGGATTGCAACGAACGAGAGTTATCGATCCGGAGAGCAAAAGCAAATGTATTACTTGTCTATTGAGTTTTTGCTTGGACGTTTGCTTGGAAGTAACATCTTGAATTTAGGTATTCGAGATGTATGCGAGCAGGGGTTATCTGAACTAGGGGTTTCGTTACAAGAGTTAGAAGAAGTGGAAGCAGATGCAGGTCTTGGAAATGGTGGACTTGGACGATTAGCAGCCTGTTTCCTTGACTCACTTGCATCGTTAAACTTACCAGGTCATGGTTGTGGCATTCGTTACAAACACGGCTTATTTGATCAAAAGATCGTTGATGGTTACCAAGTTGAATTTCCAGAACAATGGCTTCTTCATGAAAACGTATGGGAAGTAAGAAGGCATGATCAAGCTGTAGAAGTAAGTTATTTCGGCAATGTTGAACCGCTATACATTGATGGACGTTTAGAGTTTAGGCATACGAATGCAGAAGTGATTATGGCAGTACCATATGACGTTCCGGTAGTAGGTTATGAGACGAGTACTGTAAATACACTTAGACTTTGGAATGCTGAACCAGTTCCTTTCCCGCAAAATTGCAAAGATATTTTGAAATATAAGCGTGAAACAGAGGCGGTATCGGAGTTTTTATATCCAGATGATACGCATGATGAGGGGAAAATACTTCGTTTGAAACAACAGTATTTCCTCGTATCAGCAAGTTTGCAAAATATCGTTCGTATGCATAGAGAAAGATATGGTGATCTTCGTCAATTACATGAGAAAATTGCGATTCATATTAATGATACACATCCAGTTTTGGCGATTCCAGAATTGATGCGTATTTTATTAGATGAAGAAAAACTAGCATGGGAAGAAGCTTGGCACATAACGACGCAAACGATTTCTTATACAAATCATACGACGTTATCAGAAGCGCTTGAGAAGTGGCCAATTCACATTTTTAAACCGTTATTACCGAGAATTTATATGATTATTGAAGAGATTAATGAACGTTTCTGTCATGAGCTTTGGGAACGTTATCCGTATGAATGGCATCGTATTGAAGAGATGGCGATTATTGCACATGATCTTGTGAAAATGGCTCATTTAGCGATTGTCGGTAGCCATAGCGTAAACGGTGTAGCAAAAATTCATACGGAAATTTTAAAGCAACGTGAAATGCGATTGTTTTATGAGTTTTATCCAGATAAGTTTAATAATAAAACGAATGGGATCGCTCATAGACGCTGGTTAATGAAGGCGAATCCACAGCTGACAAACCTTATTTCAGAGGCGATTGGAACAGAGTGGAAGAAAGAACCGATTAAGCTTCAAGAGCTACAATTAGTTCAATACGATGCGAGTTTCCAAGAGAAATTTGCAGAGGTAAAACAAGAGCGTAAAGAAATTTTAGCGGCGCGCATTCATAATAAAATGGGGATTACAATTGATCCTAATTCTATTTTTGATGTGCAAGTAAAAAGACTGCATGCTTACAAACGACAATTACTAAATGTTCTTCATATTTTATATTTGTATAACCGTCTGAAAGAGGATGCTAGTTTTACATTTTATCCGCGTACTTTTATTTTTGGAGCGAAAGCATCACCTGGCTATTATTACGCGAAAAAAATTATTAAATTAATAAATGAACTCGCAAGAAAAGTGAATAATGATTCGTACGTAAGCCAATATATGAAAGTTATCTTTCTAGAAAACTATCGAGTTTCTTTAGCGGAAGATATATTCCCAGCGGCCGATGTAAGTGAACAAATTTCAACTGCGAGTAAAGAAGCATCGGGAACAGGGAATATGAAATTTATGATGAATGGTGCGATTACACTCGGCACGTTAGACGGAGCGAATATTGAAATAAAAGACAGGGTCGGTGATGATAACTGTTTCATTTTCGGTTTAACAGCAGAAGAGGTTCTTCATTACTATCAAAATGGTGGATATCGTGCAAGTGATTATTATCACCACAATGGGCACATTAAAAAGGTAGTAGATCAGTTAACGAATGGTTTCTTTGCACAGTCGGGAGCCGAATTTGAAGCAATTTACGATTCTCTCGTTATTCAAAATGATGAATATTTCGTTCTGCGAGATTTTGGTCCATATGCTGAAAGACAAGAAGCTGTCGGTAGAGCTTATGAGAACCGAACGAAGTGGCTAGAAATGTCGATTTTAAATATTGCACAGTCTGGTCATTTTGCGAGCGATCGAACGATTTTGCAGTACAGTAATGAAATTTGGGGTATTGGTAATGCTGTTAAACAGTTTTAAAGAGGTTGCTATATTGGGAGATATATTATCGATTTACCAACAGAAATGGATATTAATAAATAAAACGGGCTTAATAAAATTAAGCTCGTTTTATTTATTTTGCTTAAGAAAGAAATGGAACAGTGGTATATATGATACCTGCCCCATCATACTCTCCTGTCGCAAAGTATGAAAATGTAAAGAAACCTGTAACCGTAAAAATTACAATAAGGAAAAATGCGAAGATAAATTTTAACATGTAAGGTCCCCTCATCCAAAAATAACTTCATAGATTATTATAGTATACGAATATTTTATTTCCAATTGTTTACTGGTTAAAAATGAGAAGTCAGACATGTTTTGTATGTTGTAATGGAATGATTATTTGTAATGGATTTTGTGTTTTTTGTAAATGTCATGTTGTGATGGACGTGTGCATACTCCCAGTCATGATCATTAAAATTTATGTTTCGGGGAGGGAGAAGTGGAACGACATCGAATAAGTTGACGAAACGAAAGCTACTAGCTACTTGTAGTTTATAATAATTTCGAAAAGCGATATCTCCTACTTTTGGAGAAGCGAATGTATAAAGTCCATACTGTGCGAAGGCAGTATTTATACGTGCATCTAATATGTGTAATGTGGCAAGCGCGCCACCTAGACTATGCCCAGTAGCTAGCAGTTTTTTATGTGCTGGCAATGATACGAGCATATCCATAATAGAATCACGACAAGACTCATAAATAGAGAGAAAACCGTTATGGACATTTCCGCCATTTAAAGCATAAGGATAAGGTTTTTGATTGACGAGAGAATCAATAATCCAATCTGGATCTGTTTGAGTGCCTCTGAAGGCAACGATAATTGTATCCTCAGATTCTAATATAAATCCGAACCATTCTGTTGTTTGAATGGCCTTTCCTTGAAAACCTTGTACATATTGAAAACCATCTGGTATTTCGAAAATACCATTTTGTTTATATTGTTCATACGTTAACTCACAACAAGAAGCTAACAGTATGGCAGTTTCTTTATCAAAGGATAAAGGAGTACGCATTAAGGTAGCCCTCCTTAAGAAAAGGTATAGTTTAATATATGCGGTGAGGAACTTGATTCATTCTTTTGGAGGTGGGGAATAGCTTGTATCGCTTACCTAAATCAGTGGAGGAAATTATAATGTCAAAATAAAACAGTGCCTGATAAGGGCACTGTTTACTCTTTTTCATCTCAAGGAATCGACTTTTTTAGTTATTCTTAATGAACTGACGCATGCGTTAGTTGCATAAGTAAGAGGTTTGAAAAAATAGCCTGTATATATTTGAATGATGAATAACTTACCTATTTTCTTGTGTTTGTTTGCGTTACATACAGAAAAAATTCGGAAAATAAAACATATTATTTATCTGTTTGTTTTTGCTTCTTTTTCAAATACTCCATACGCAATTTTTCAAGTTGCTGCTTTTTATCAAATTTGGCAGGCTTCTGTTTTTCATGGAACTTTGCCACAGCTACCTGACTTTTGGAATCCAATTGATATTTTCCCACTTTGTTCACCTACTTTTCTTGTCTCTAAAGAGAATCTACTCAACAAATATAATATACCTTATTTTCCTGAAGTAAACCTTATTACTTTATTTTAACTGCTTTTTCTCGTTTGTAGACGTAAATTAAAACACCCTTTCACTTTATTACTGCAAGCAAGGGTGTTTTAATTTTATTATTTTATTAGTTGATGGCCATGCCCACATAAGGGCACAGTTTACTCTTTCCCATCTAATAAACGACCAAGGCCACCTAATACACTACCTTCGCCAGTACTTTGCGCTGCTGGGCTTGTAAGGCGTGCTGCTAATCGGCTAAGTGTTAAGGACTGAATCCAAACTGTTCCAGGTCCTTCTAACGTTGCGAAGAATAAACCTTCGCCGCCAAATAGAGCTGTTTTTACTTTTCCAACGAACTCGACATCATAGTTAATGTCTTTTGTCATAGCAACAAGACAACCTGTATCAATGCGAAGTTTCTCACCAGGTTTTAATTCACGTTTATATACAGTTCCACCTGCGTGCATGAAAGCAAGACCGTCACCTTCAAGTTTCTGCATGATGAAACCTTCACCACCGAAGAAACCAGTTCCTATTTTTTTCGTAAATTCAATTCCGATAGAAACACCTTTTGCGGCACAAAGAAAGGCATCTTTTTGACAAACTACTTTTCCTTGATATTCTGTTAAATCTACAGGAATAATTTTACCAGGATAAGGAGCAGCAAATGAGACGTGGCGTTTGCCGTGACCTGTATTTGTAAATACAGTCATAAACATACTTTCGCCTGTAACGAGACGCTTACCAGCGCCCATTAATTTTCCGAATAAACCTCCAGATGGGCCAGAACCATCACCGAAGATTGTTTCCATTTCTATGTAATCTTCCATCATCATCATTGCGCCAGCTTCTGCGATCACGCTTTCTTCTGGATCTAACTCAATTTCAACAAACTGCATATCATCTCCGTATAACTTATACTCGATTTCATGTGCTCTCATTTTTTTCACCTCGTATGTAATAGATACTTATATTGTACAGAATTTAATAGGATTAGAATACTTTAGTTTTGTTAATTTTCAAATAAAATGGGGCCAACCCAAACGGATTAGCAGCTCCCGCCAATCAAATTATCCACAAATACCGGGCTAAAATATGAATATGGAAATTCAACATTATATTAAAATTATAAAAAAATGGTGGAATGAAAGTGTTCTCATTTGACGTTTTGGATATAGCGTGATATAGTGAAATCACTATTGAGCTACATAATGTGGTACGGAAATAAAGCACGTTGAATTAAAGGCTGTAAGCTTGTTATACATTCATGTCCTTTATATCCACCTTTTCATGTGGATTCATAGTTTCATTTTTATTTAGGAGGTACATGACATGCAAACAGGTAAAGTTAAATGGTTCAACAGCGAAAAAGGTTTCGGTTTCATCGAAGTTGAAGGTGGAGACGATGTATTCGTTCACTTCTCAGCTATCCAAGGTGACGGATTCAAAACTTTAGAAGAAGGTCAAGAAGTTTCTTTCGAAATCGTTGAAGGTAACCGTGGACCACAAGCTGCTAACGTTACAAAAAACTAATTAGCTAGCGATAAAAAGCATTCCGATTTTCGGAATGCTTTTTTTTTATTCTTTGGAACTCGACTCATTTGAAGATAGTTCGCCCTTAAACGTACGCTCTTCAAAGTCATCAAGCATTTGTTCATATTCTTCATGCTCTTCTGTAGCGAAAACTTGCGGATTTTTTCCATACATATCTGTACCGATAAAGTTTTCGAAATCCTCTACGTAGCCTACGTTTTCTTCACTATTTACGTACATGCCATTATAGTTTTTCGAATCTTGTCTTTCTAAATCAGATGGTGTTTCAGATGTTCCGTAATTAGCAACATCTTGCCATGCATCTTCTGCATCGTACTCAACAGAGCGATCCTCATCGTGTTTATGGAAAGAGGGAGACAATACTTCTTCTTCGACTGGTCGTGTATTCATATTTAGCTTATTTGTCGCGTGCTGGATGCATGTTGTAGCAGTCGGCATTGCCTCTAATCTTTCAAACGGAATTTCTTCACTAGACACTTCGCAAATGCCGTACGTACCCGCTTCTATTTTTTGCAGGGCATGTTTCGTATCCTCTAGCTGTTTATGCCAAAGTTCAATAAGTCCGAAGTCTTTTTCGCGTTCATATAGCTCTGTAGCCATATCAGCTGGATGGTTATCATAGCTAGATAATTCTCCAACAGACTCACGTTCAGATGCACGATCTTCATTTTCATGTGTTTGTATCGTTTGCTCTAGTTCTTGTTTTTGTTTTTCTAAAACGGATTTAAATTGATTTATTTGTTGTGGAGTTAACATAGTCGTCCACCTTCCTACAATTCAGTTTCTTTACATAGTATGAGCGTTGCGAGTAGGAATTATGAGCTGAAATTGGTATATGAAAAAGGAGCCGCATTAGCAGCTCCTTTTAAAGGAAATATCCAAGTAATAATCCCATTCCCATTAGGAAACCGAAGATTGTATTTGTTTTTGCTGTTGCAATCATCGCAGGTACCATTTCCATTGGAATGCTTTTGCCGATAAAGCCTTTCGTCGCTTTAAATGCTTTCGGTGCACTTAAAAATACGATAAGCATCCATGGTGATACGATGCCCACGATAATTAAAGCAATTGTCCAAATGTAGGAAACGATGAACATCGAAGCAAGTACACCAACCGCTCTTTCACGTCCAACGAGAATTGCTAACGTTTTACGACCGTTTTCTTTATCGCCATCTAAGTCACGAATATTATTAGCTAGTAAAATGGCACCAATTAAAATGGAGCTTGGAATAGATAGTAAAATGACTTCTGATGTTACAGTTCCAGTTTGAATAAAGAATGAAATTCCAATAATGATAACACCCATAAATAATCCGGCTGTTAACTCTCCAAATGGTGTATAGGCAATGGGAAGTGGGCCACCCGTGTAAAGGTAAGCAACGGCCATACAAACAAGACCGATTGCAGCAAGCCACCAGCTAGAATTCATACAAATATAAACACCTAATAGTATTGCGATGCCGAAAAATCCAAATGCTAAGTTAAGCACTGTTTTTGGCTGAATGCCATCGCGAACGATAGCGCCGCCGATACCAACTGAACCTTCGTGATCGAGTCCTCTTTTATAATCAAAGTATTCATTAAACATGTTTGTTGCTGCCTGAATGAGAAGACAAGCAAGAAGCATTATAAGGAAAAGAGGGAGATGTATTTGATTTATACCTCCGACCTGCATTGCATAGGCTGTTCCGATGAAAACAGGAACGAAAGCTGCTGTTAATGTATGGGGACGTAGTAAACTCCACCAAATGCGCCAGCCTGTTTGCTTGCTTGGTTTTGGCGCCGTAGGAGAGGAATTCGTTTCGACGTTCATTTCCATGTTGAATCCTCCTTTGGTCACATATTGTACACAACTAAGTGTAGAAAAAGCATCATTTAGTGTCAACGTTTATTTTCTAGGAAGAGAAGGTGAATTTCTCAGAAATGCTAAACGTTGACAGGCCTTTCGTTTGAGGTGTATCTTAAAATCAAGCGTAATTATGACTATTTTTCGCCCATAGGGGGGAGACAATTGTGATTCAAACGAAACAAAAAGGCTTGCAAGAAGTTCTTAGTGCAGCCATTAAGCATGCAACTGATGAAAAAATATTGGTTAGTTTTGTAAAACAAATAGACTGGATGGATCCGCTTCTGTTTTATGCAGCAGGAAAAAGGATTGCATTGGAAAATAGATGTTATTTTGCAGATCCAGCTCAGCATGTAATATTTGCTGGAATTGGCTCTGTTTTCACTATAGCAAATTCTTCTCACAAACGCTTTCAAGCGGCTCGTGACGAGTGGGATAAAGTAAAAGAGAAAGCATTTGTACAAAGAGAAAAATATGAATTTGGAACAGGTCCTCTTTTATTTGGTGGATTTTCATTTGACCAAGAAAAAGAGAAAACGGACTTATGGAAAGAATTCGATGATACGACATTTTCACTACCAGCATTTTTATTAACTGTAAAAAATGAAAAAGCATGGTTAACAATGAATACATTCGTTTCAGCAACAGATTGTGCAGAAACTCTTTATAACGAAATTGTTTCTTTAGAAGAGAAAATTTTTGGGGAGAGTAAATGTGCATTAGAAGGATCGAAATTAACAGTTACTTCTAAAGTGGAAGTAGATCCAAAAAGCTGGATGAATGCCATTGAGAAAGTGCAAGATGAGATGAAGCAGGGGAACGTGCAGAAGGTTGTATTAGCGAGGGAGCTAAAAGTAGAAATGGATCATCATATTGATTCTGCTCTCGTTTTAGAAGCACTTCGCATTGGGCAACCGGATTGTTACGTATTTTCTTTTGATTATAAAGGAGCATGCTTCTTAGGAGCGACGCCAGAGAGGTTAATTCGCAAAGAAGATGAGAAGTTTACTTCGATGTGTCTTGCTGGTTCAACTGGTCATGGTCAATCTATAGAAGAAAGTAAGCGAAATAGTAATGCGCTTCTTCATGATGAAAAGAATTTAGCTGAACACGGTTATGTTGTAAACATGATTCGAGGAGTATTAAATGAGCACTGCGAATCTGTTAATATTCCGGAAAGTCCGGGCTTATTAACAACGAAAAACTTAATTCATTTATATACGCCTGTAGAGGCAAAGGGCGATGCGAGTCTTTTAACAATGGTAGAAGAATTACATCCAACACCAGCTCTTGGCGGGACACCTCGTTTGGAAGCGATGAAACTGATTCGTGATGTTGAATTGTTAGACAGAGGATTATATGGCGCACCGATTGGCTGGATAGATGATGAAGGAAATGGTGAGTTTGCGGTTGCACTCCGCTGCGGGTTATTAAATGGCGAGAAAGCATCATTATTTGCTGGTTGCGGGATTGTAATTGATTCTGTACCGCAACTTGAATATGAAGAAACAAGTTTGAAGTTTAGACCGATGCTTGGTGCTTTGGAGGAATTAATGAAATGAACAATCATATAGAAGCATTATCATATTATTTAGGCGCGTTCGTGGATGAACTGACGCGTCTAAATGTATGTGATGTTGTCATTAGTCCAGGCTCACGGTCAACGCCGATTGCTCTACTAATGGAACAACATGAAGGAATGAACACTTATTTACATGTAGATGAAAGATCTGCAGGATTTTTTGCGCTCGGTATTGCGAAAGCAAAAAAACGCCCAGTAGCATTATTATGTACGTCAGGAACAGCAGCAGCGAACTATTATCCAGCTGTATGTGAAGCTTTTCATTCAAGGGTCCCGCTTATCGTCTTAACAGCGGATAGACCGCATGAATTAAGAGATGTGGGTGCACCACAAGCAATGAATCAATTTAATTTATACGGTACTTTTGTGAAACAATTTACAGAGATGGCACTGCCAGAAGCAAGTGAGGCGATGTATCATTACGCTCGTATGACGACGCAGCGTATAGTAGCAAATGCTTGTTTAGCGCCGCAGGGTCCTGTTCATCTTAATTTTCCAGTTCGCGAGCCGCTTATCCCTGATTTCTCACTAGAAAGCTTATGGGATAAAGGACGTAGTGAATATACAGGAGTAGTTCAGCAAGGAAACGCGGTGATGCCGAGTGAATATGTAGATTCTCTTGTAGGGCGCCTTTCACATATGGAAAAGGGGCTTATTATTTGTGGAGATGATAGTCATGCAGAAATTGCAATGTTTGCAACGCAATTAGCTGAGAAAACTGGCTATCCTATATTAGCAGACCCACTTTCTAATATTCGTAGCGGACACCACGATAAAACGATGGTAATTGACTGTTACGATACATTTTTACGAAATGAACAGTTAAAAGAAACATGGAAACCGGACGTTTTAATTCGCTTTGGTGGTATGCCTATTTCTAAATCATTAACGCAGTTCATAAAAAAACAAACAAAAGCAGTTCATATCGTTGTCGATGAATCAGGACAATGGAGAGATCCAGCTCTTGTTGCGACAGAAGTTGTGCAAGCAAGTGACATTGAATTCTGCAAGGCATTAATAGAAAAAATGCCAGTTATGAAAAAGAATGATTGGTTCAGTATGTGGCAACATATAAACGAAAAAACGAAGGAAACGCTTCGTGAAATGGAAACATATGAAACTGCATTTGAAGGAAAGGTTATTACAGATATTGTGCGCGTATTACCAGAAGACGCAACGTTATTTGCGAGCAATAGTATGCCAATTCGTGATACAGACTCATTCTTCTTCACATCGGATAAAAATATCCATGTGATGGCAAATCGTGGTGTAAATGGTATTGATGGAATCATTTCGACAGCTCTAGGAGCGAGCGTTATTTGCGACCCACTTGTATTAGTGATTGGTGATTTATCATTTTATCACGATTTAAATGGACTGTTAGCAGCGAAATTACATGAATTAAACATAACAATTGTCGTTGTAAATAATGATGGCGGGGGTATTTTCTCATTCTTACCACAGTATGAGAAAAAGGAACATTTTGAATCATTATTTGGAACACCAATTGGACTTGATTATGAGCACGTTGTCAAAATGTACGGTGGTTCATTTAGCCGTGTAAACGGTTGGGAGCAATTCCGAGAAGAGGTACAAAAGGGAACAAGGGCGGAAGGTTTAAACGTTGTGGAAATTTGTACGAATCGTGATGAGAACTTAACATTGCACCGTACATTATGGACAAAAACGATGGACGTAATTACTACATCTTTACAAGGTGAATCAAAATGAAAGTAACGCTGCAAGGTGTATCGTATGAATATGAAGTAGTCGGAAGCGGGGAACCACTTCTACTTCTTCATGGTTTTACGGGAAGCATGGAAACGTGGCGTTCTTTTATCTCTTCATGGAGTGAGCAGTTTCAAGTTATTGGAGTGGATCTTGTTGGACATGGAAAGACCGAGAGTCCTGAAGATGTTGCGCATTATGACATTCGAAATGTGGCATTGCAAATGAAAGAACTATTAGATTATCTTCATATTGAAAAAGCACATATACTTGGCTATTCAATGGGCGGTAGATTGGCGATTACGATGGCATGTCTATATCCAGATTATGTACATTCTCTTTTATTAGAAAATTGTACAGCTGGGCTCGAAAACGAAGCAGATAGAAAAGAACGTCGTGAAAAAGATGATCGACTTGCCGATAAAATTGAGCGAGAAGGCATAGAAAGTTTTGTATCGATGTGGGAAAATATTCCGCTTTTTGAAACGCAAAGACGTTTAGCAAAAAACGTACAAGAAGCGGTGCGAAAAGAACGACTTGCTAACAACCCAAAAGGGCTCGCAAATAGCTTGCGAGGCATGGGAACTGGGGCTCAGCCTTCATGGTGGGATGAGCTGAAAAACTTAAAAATACCTGTTCTTTTAATGAACGGAGAGCATGATGAAAAGTTCTTTCGCATATTAAAAAACATCGAAAAATGCGTCTCTGACGCGAAATTTGTCAAAATTGATGGTGCTGGCCATGCAATTCATGTGGAACAACCGGAAAAGTTTGATACAATAGTAAAGGGATTTCTAAAAACTATGCAGTGATGCTTTTTTCAGTTAAGAATGAAGTTACACTTATAGAGGAAATCAGAAATATACAAGGAGGTAGTTGTAATGGCTATTGAATGGATAAAAGAAGGCAATTACGAAGATATTATTTATTCAACATACAATGGTATCGCAAAAATTTCGATTAACCGTCCTGAAGTACATAACGCATTCCGTCCAAAAACGGTAATGGAGTTAATCGACGCTTTTGCACAAGCTCGTGATGATGCAAATGTTGGCGTTATCATTTTAACAGGTGAAGGTGGACGTGCATTCTGTTCGGGCGGCGACCAAAAAGTTCGTGGTCATGGTGGATATGTAGGTGACGACCAAATCCCACGTCTAAACGTATTAGACTTACAACGTCTAATTCGCGCAATTCCTAAACCAGTTATCGCAATGGTAGCAGGTTATGCAATCGGTGGAGGACACGTGCTTCATATCGTATGTGACTTAACAATCGCTGCAGACAACGCTGTATTCGGACAAACAGGTCCTAAAGTAGGAAGCTTTGACGGTGGATACGGAGCTGGTTACTTAGCTCGTATGGTAGGCCACAAGAAAGCTCGCGAAATTTGGTACCTATGCCGTCAATACAGTGCTGGGGAAGCGCTTGATATGGGCTTAGTAAACACAGTAGTACCATTAGAACAACTTGAAGCAGAAACAGTACAATGGGCACAAGAGATCTTAGCAAACAGCCCAATGGCACTTCGTTTCCTAAAAGCTGCATTCAACGCAGACACAGACGGTCTAGCTGGTATTCAACAATTAGCTGGAGATGCAACGTTATTGTACTACACAACTGACGAAGCAAAAGAAGGTCGCGACGCGTTCAAAGAAAAACGCAGTCCGGACTTCGGTCAATTCCCTCGTTTCCCTTGATCAAATCAAAAGCGGAAGCGGCTCGCTTAGAATGTGAGGGGGATGGAGCTTCTGACGTAGAGGCGTTTTTTGCCTCGTAGGAAGAAGTGAAGCCACCGAACATTCTAGCTGCTGTAGCTGGATGAAACCAAAAGCGGAGCCGACTGTTTAGCCTCGTTGGCAAAGGTTCTGAGACGGAAGCGGCTCGCCCACAAAGTGAGTCGCAACCAAATGATCAAACCGGAAACAAAACAACTAAGAGACTTGATGTCATATCAAGTCTCTTTCTTTCATGAAAGGAGAATGTATGATGGAAACTATGCCAAATTGGTTAATGCAACGTGCGTTTTTAACACCAGATCGAACTGCAATTGAAATAGAGGAAGAGAAAGTTACTTTTATGCAGCTGCATGAAACAGTAGTATCTGTTTGTGAACGTCTCACGCATGTTGGAGTGAAGCGAGGGCAAAAGGTGGCTGTTCTGATGAAAAATGGTATGGAGATGATTACAGTTATTCACGCCCTATCGTACGTAGGGGCAGTAGCTGTGCTTTTAAATACGCGTCTTTCAAGAGAAGAGCTACTTTGGCAAATGGATGATGCTGAAGTTATTTGTTTAGTGACCGATCAAGAATTTGATGCTAAAGATGTTCCTGTCTATTCATTCGCCGAAGTGATGAATGGACCAAAAGAGGAAGCCTCTATACAAGAAGAATTCTCTTTAGAAGAAGCGATGACGATTATTTATACGTCAGGGACGACAGGAAAACCGAAAGGTGTTATTTTAACGTACGGCAATCACTGGGCAAGCGCGGTTGGCTCTTCGCTTAATTTAGGACTTCGTGATGATGATTGCTGGTTAGCGTGTATGCCGATGTTCCATGTTGGCGGGTTATCTCTTCTAATGAAAAATATTATGTACGGCATGCGCATTTTACTCGTTCCGAAATATGATGCTGATTTTATTCATACAGCACTTCAAACGAGAGGCGTAACGATTATTTCAGTCGTATCAAAAATGTTAACTGATTTATTAGAGAGACTTGGAGAAGAAACATATCCATCTTCTTTACGATGTATGTTACTTGGCGGAGGACCAGCGCCGAAGCCGTTATTAGAAACGTGTGTAGATAAAGGAATTCCTGTGTATCAAACGTACGGTATGACAGAAACGTCTTCGCAAATTTGTACGTTGTCCGCAGATTACATGTTAACGAAAGTAGGATCAGCTGGAAAGCCACTATTTCAGTGCCAACTTCGTATTGAAAAAGATGGCGTAGTAGTGCCGCCACATGCGGAAGGTGAAATCGTAGTAAAAGGACCGAACGTAACAGGTGGTTACTTTAACCGTGAAGATGCGACGCGTGAGACTATTCAAAACGGATGGCTTCATACTGGCGACCTCGGTTATTTAGATGAAGAAGGATTTTTATACGTATTAGATCGCCGCAGTGATTTAATTATTTCTGGCGGAGAGAATATATATCCGGCTCAAATTGAAGAAGTGTTGCTGTCCCATCCAGCGATAGCGGAAGCTGGTGTTGTAGGTATGACTGATGATAAATGGGGACAAGTACCCGCTGCTTTTGTTGTGAAAAGCGGGGCGGTAACAGAAGAAGAAATTCTTCACTTTTGCGAGGAGAAATTAGCGAAATATAAAGTGCCGAAGAAAGCATGTTTCTTAGAGGAATTACCACGTAACGCTTCGAAAAAATTGTTAAGACGAGAGTTAAGAGAATTAGTGGAGGAGAAAGAAACAGTAAACAAAAACATAGACAAAAGTAGGCATATATAATAAAAAGTAATTATGAAACAATATAAACCAAAAGAATTTTCAGAAATGCTTAATGTCTCTGTTAAGACATTGCAAAGGTGGGACAATCAAGGTGTTTTAACTGCTTACCGAAACCAAAAAGGAAGATGATACTATACAGAAGAACAGTATAAGGAATATATGGGTATTCAAGAAGAAAATAAAGTAGGCAAAGTAGTTATTTACACAAGAGTATCAAATCCAGGTCAGAAAGATGATTTAGAAAATCAGGTTGAGTTTTTTAAAACATTCGCAAATGCACGAGGGATGATTGTAGATGAAGTTATCAAAGATATTGGTAGCGGATTAAACTACAAAAGAAAACAGTGGAATAACCTGATTGACAGTTGTATGGAAAGAAATATTTCGACTATCATCATTGCACACAAAGATAGATTTGTACGTTTTGGATATGAGTGGTTTGAAAAGTTTCTTCGTAAAATGGGAGTGGAAATTATGATTGTTAACAATGAAAAACTATCTCCTCAAGAAGAACTTGTGCAGGATTTAACATCTATCATTCATGTATTTAGCGGTAGAATATATGGGTTGAGAAAATACAAAAAGAAAATGTCGGAGGATGAAGATTTATGAAAAGAGCATATTTAATAGAAATCAAACCGACAACTGAACAAGTTAGTAAAATCCGTCAAACTATTGGGGTGTGTCGATATGTATATAACCTGTATATCTCTAAAAATAAAGAGGCATATGAGTCGGATGGGAAATTTCTTAGTGGCTATGACTTTTCTAAATGGTTAAACAACATTCATACAAAAGAGTGTGACCAGTGGATTAAAGAAGTGTCGAGCAAAGCGGTAAAACAAGCGATTATGAATGGAGATAAAGCTTTTAAGCGATTTTTTAAAGGTTTATCTAAGTTTCCACGATATAAAAAAAAGAAGAAGCAAGATGTGAAGTGCTACTTTCCGAAAAACAACAAAACAGATTGGACAGTAGAAAGACATAGAGTAAAAGTCCCTACAATTGGTTGGATAAGGTTAAAAGAGTATGGATATATTTCAAAAAATACAACTGTAAAAAGTGGTACAGTATATCAAAGAGCAGGAAGATACTATGTGTCTATACTCTGTGAAGTGAAAGAGGTAAAACCAAATTCAATTCTCAATGCAGTAGGTATAGGAATTGATTTGGGAATTAAAGACTTCGCTGTACGTAGCGATGGAAAAACTCACAAAAATATAAATAAAACAGTACAAGTAAAAAAGATAGAAAAACGGTTAAAACGTGAACAACGCTCTTTATCACGCAAATTTGAAAATATAAGAAAGAGAGGTGAACAACCTGTTACTAATAAAAGAGCGAATATAAACAAAAATATTCTTAGGGTGCAACAGCTACATGCTAGGCTAGCAAATATTCGATTAGCGTATGTAAAGTCTATTGTAAATGATGTGGTGAAAACCAAGCCAATGTTTATTACAGTAGAAGATTTGAATGTGAAAGGTATGATGAAGAACAAACATCTATCTAAAGCTGTAGCGCAACAATGTTTTTATGCTTTTAAAACATGGTTATCAACGAAATGTAGGGAATATGGAATTGAACTACGGCAAGTGGACAGATTCTATCCATCTTCTAAAATATGTTCATGTTGCGGTCAAAAAAAGTCGGATTTAAAGCTGTCTGACCGAGTATATACATGTGATTGTGGAAATGTAATGGATAGAGATTTAAATGCATCTATCAACCTTTTACAAGCAAAAAAATATACAATACTAACGTAAATAGATTGTATATATGTACGGTGGGCTACATCGGAATTTACGCCTGTGGAGTGTCACAGCAAACTGTAGTAGCAAGTGATTAGCGAGGCAGGGCACGTAGAAGCAGGAATACTCTAAGAATATACATTTGTCTATATTTTTAGTAGCAGATGTAGGTGGAAATAAAAAAAGCGACACTTCATATAACAGAAATGCCACTCGTAATCCCGTTTGCTGCAAGCTACGGAACGTATGAGAAGCGTGAGAGCATCGTTATTAAATTAGAGGATACGGACGGATACATTGGATTTGGCGAAGTCGTCGCCTTCTCTGAACCGTGGTATACGGAAGAAACAGTGAAGACAGCATTGCATGTACTGCAAGATTTTTTATTACCTGATTTATTAAAGGCTGAAATTTCTCATCCGAATGAAGTGCCAAGTTTGTTCCAGCATATAAAAAGAAACCGAATGGCAAAAGCAGGAATAGAAGGAGCTGTTTGGGATTTATATGCGAAGCGACAAAAGAAGTCATTAGCGACATTACTAGGCGGGACTAGACCTGAAATTGAGGTCGGTGTTGTAATTGGTATCAATACAATTCCGGTTATGTTAAAACAAATCGAAAAGTACGCAGAAGAAGGGTACGAGCGTTTTAAAGTGAAAATAAAGCCAGAGCATGATTACGAATTATTGAAAGAGATTCGAAAAGAGTTTCCGCATATCCCGCTAATGGCAGATGCAAATTCAGCATATACATTAGGGGATACGGAGAGGCTGAAACGACTAGATGAATTCCAATTAATGATGATTGAACAACCGTTAGCCGATTATGATTTTCTTGATCACGCGGAGTTGCAAAAGAAAATTGAAACGCCGATTTGTTTAGATGAAAGTATTCATAGTTTAGAAGATGCACGCGTTGCGATTACCCTTGGTAGCTGCCAAATTGTGAACATTAAACCAGGGCGAGTGGGCGGATTAACAGAATCGGTTCAAATCCATAATTATTGCATGGAGCACAACATACCCGTTTGGTGCGGCGGTATGGTGGAGATGGGGATTTCAAGAGCACAAAATGTTGCGCTTGCCTCATTGCCGAACTTTACGATTCCAGGCGATATATCTGCTTCTAGCAGACATTGGGAGCAGGATATTATTTCGCCGGAAGTGACGCTTAAGGGCGGAAAAGTTATGGTGCCGCAAAGTGTTGAAGCTGAGTATGAAGTAGACCGCGGAAGGTTGGCGGAGATCACGAAACAGCGAATTGTTTTGGAGCGGTAGGTTGAGTCTTTCAAATAGCGGGCGAATTTCGTCGGTAATTGTCGGTAAGTCGATATAACTGAAAAATCGCTGATATAATTCGAGTTACGGTTGATATAATTGGAAAATCGCCGATATAATTCAAGTTGTGGTCGATATATTTGAAAAATCGCCGATATAAATTTCATTTACTAAGGTTACTCCCGCGAGTAACCTTTTCGTATTGTACAAATTGGATAGACTAGTTTACAATCGAGCGTATAAAGGGGGAGTAATATGAAGCGCATTTCAATTTTAATAGCGGATGATGAGGCAGAAATTGCCGATTTAATTGAGATACATTTAGAAAAAGAAGGTTACCACGTCGTGAAGGCAGCGGACGGGGAAGAGGCTGTTCATATTATTGAAACGCAGCCAATCGACTTAGTGGTTTTAGATATTATGATGCCGAAAATGGATGGGTATGAAGTGACGCGTCAAATTCGCGCGAAGCACCATATGCCAATCATTTTCTTAAGTGCGAAAACTTCGGACTTTGATAAGGTGACAGGTCTTGTATTAGGCGCAGATGATTATATGACGAAACCTTTTACACCGATTGAATTAGTTGCACGTGTAAATGCACAATTACGTAGGTTTCTTACATTAAATCAGCCGAAAGTAGCGGAGAATAAATCTGCTTTAGAGATAGGCGGAGTTATTATTGATCCTGAGCGAAGAACAGTGAACGTCTATGGAGAGCAAATTGAGTTAACACCGAAAGAGTTTGATATTTTATATTTATTAGCGAGCCATCCGAAGAAAGTGTATAATGTGGAAAATATTTTTCAGCAAGTATGGGCAGATGATTATTATGAAGGCGGAAATACAGTTATGGTACATATTCGTACGTTGCGGAAAAAGCTTGGGGAAGATAAAAGAAAGGATAAATTAATAAAAACAGTGTGGGGAGTAGGTTATACTTTCAATGGCTAATATGATGAAAAGTTTTCGATTTAAAATGATTGCCTTATTTGCGTTAAGTATGGTGCTTGCAGCAACTGTAACTTATATAATTTATAAAGGATTGCAGCTGTATTATAAAACGATGGTTCGCTACGAAGAGCCTTTAGCGCAATTTAGGTCAGTGGTAAGGGAATTTGGAGACATTAACTTCTTTTTAATTTTCTTTATTCCGTTATCTATTATCTTTTTCTTCTTTTTGACAAAACCATATTTAAAGTATTTTAGTGAGATTTCTAACGGGATTCATCATCTTGCGAACGGTAACTTTACGAATAAAGTTCAAGTTTCATCAAACGATGAGTTTGGAGATATCGCACGTGAAATAAATGTTGCGAGTGAAAAGTTAAAAGAAGCGGTGGAAAGAGGAGACTTTGCTGAAAGTAGTAAAGATCAGCTCGTTGTAAACTTAGCTCATGATTTAAGAACTCCATTAACATCCGTGTTAGGGTATTTAGATTTAATTCTTAAAGATGAGAATTTAACAAAAGAACAAATTAAACATTTCTCCACAATTGCATATACGAAATCGCAAAGGCTCGAAAGTTTAATTGATGAGTTATTTGAAATTACACGTATGAATTATGGCATGCTAAAGCTGGATAAAAAGCCGATTGATATAAGTGAACTACTTATACAGTTAGATGAGGAATTGTATCCTTTATTAGAGAAACATCATTTACAAGCTAGGTTGAATATTGATCCTCATTTGCCAATTAACGGTGATGGAAAATTGTTAGCTAGAGTATTTGAAAACTTGTTAACAAATGCCGTTCGATACGGATATGATGGGCAATTTGTTGATCTGAATGGGTATATCGATAATGAAGAAGTTGTCGTACAAGTTATAAATTATGGAGATAGTATTCCAGAAGAAGATTTACCGTATCTTTTTGATATGTTTTATACAGGTGATAAATCGAGAACTGAGAACCGTGGCGGGACAGGCCTTGGACTGTTTATTGCGAAAAATATTGTTGAGCAGCATAACGGTACAATTTCTGCTGAAAGTAATGTAGTTAGAACAATGTTTGAAGTGCGATTGCCAAAAGACGAGAACTTAACAATTTAATAAAAATTTAAACTTTACCCCACTTTTTATTTTAATAGTTTTTTCTATTCTATACGTAAGTTACGTTAAGGAGGAACTAGAAATGAAAAAGTGGGTATTTATTTCTTTTTTTATAGCATGCACAGTATGTGTAGGCTTTTATATATCACCGTTATTTCAAAAGGAAATCGATGTTAAAATTGTCGGAAAAGATGAGCTAGTAAAGGCGGCAAATACCGAGAGGAAAGAGATTACGAAGGAACAAATTTATAAGGGTGATTTATTATTAGTTAATAGGGATTATCCAGTAAAAAAAGATAGTATTAGGTCTGATATTATAAATGTAAATCATAATAGTGAATTAGTGAGAGGCTACGTAATATTTGATAGAAATCTTCGTTTATCAAAGTATGTTGTAAAAAAGTTTTTGAACGTTGTCGATGCGGCTGGAAAAGATGGCGTACAGCATTTCTTAATGAGTAGTGGGTATCGAGATTTTAAAGAACAAAGTAAATTATATAAAGAAATGGGATCTGATTACGCGCTTCCAGCAGGATATAGTGAACATAATTTAGGATTATCACTAGACGTTGGATCAACGCAAAAGAAGATGGAGAAAGCGCCTGAAGGAAAATGGATCGAAGAGAACGTATGGAAGCATGGCTTTGTATTACGTTATCCGAAAAATAAAAGTAACATTACTGGAATTCAATATGAGCCATGGCATATCCGTTATGTTGGCCTACCTCATAGCGCAATTATGCAAAAAAAGAATTTCACACTAGAGGAATATTTAGAGTTTTTAAAAGAGGAAAAAGAGATTTCAACTGAAGTAGAAGGTAAGAAATATACTGTTTCTTATTATAAAGTTTCTGAGAATATGAAAGTGAACGTTCCAGCAAACAAGCAGTATGAAATTTCCGGGAACAATATGGATGGGGTTATTGTGACGGTTCAGGAATAAAGAAAAAGGCTGTGCCATTTGGGACAGCTTTTTTTATATAAGAAAGGAATTGACGTTTCTTGTCGGTAAATCGATATTCCTTGTCGAATCGTTGATATATTATAAGTTATGATAGATATAATTGAAAAATCGTTGATATATTGTAAGTTATGATAGATATATTCAAAAAATCGTTGATATAATTTCCTATACTATTACCATTTTGGAGGAGCATCTTTTTATTCACTTTCAAACATTATAACGTTATATTTACTTCTCCCTTTTTTTGTGTTACGCTAAACGTGTGAAAGACATATAAAATGAAACTTTAATGTAAGCGTATTCTTATGGCTTCTTATAGAAAAGGGTGGAAGTACAATGACAGAACGATTCGTACTACGTAATGTAAAACGTGTGAACGGGGAAGAGATTGACATTGTAATTGAAAATAATAAAATCGCACAGGTGACGAAAGCTGGTGCTGGCGAAGGTGGAAAGGTTCTTGATTACTCAGGTACTTACGTATCGAGCGGCTGGATTGATTTACATGTTCATGCTTTTCCGGAGTTTGATCCGTATGGCGATGAGGTGGATGAAATTGGCGTTAAGCAAGGGGTAACGACAATTGTTGATGCGGGCAGCTGCGGAGCTGATCGTATTGCAGATTTAGTAAAAAGTAGGGAGCAGGCAAAAACGAATTTATTTGCCTTTTTAAATATTTCTCGCATCGGTTTGAAACGAATTGATGAATTATCCAATATGGAATGGATCGATAAAGAGAAAGTAATAGAAGCAGTAGAAAAGTATAAAGATGTAATCGTTGGGTTAAAGGCGAGAATGAGTAAAAGTGTCGTTTGTGACAGTGGAATTGAACCGCTTCATGTTGCACGCTCGTTATCTCGTGAAACATCATTGCCGATTATGGTACATATCGGTTCAGCACCTCCTCGCATAGAGGAAGTTGTACCTCTTTTAGAAAAAGATGATGTCATTACACATTACTTAAACGGGAAAGAAAATAATTTATTTGATGAAAAAGGAAAACCGCTACCTGTATTACTAGATGCAGTGAAGCGCGGTGTTCATTTAGATGTTGGTCACGGTAATGCTAGTTTTTCTTTTAAAGTAGCAGAAGCGGCGAAGCGTCACGATATCACCTTTAATACGATTAGTACAGATATTTACCGGAAGAATCGTATACACGGTCCCGTGTATAGTATGGCTCACGTTCTTTCGAAATTCCTTTACTTAGGTTATCCGCTAGAAGAAGTAATTGATGCGGTTACGAAACATGCGGCAGAGTGGCTGAAAAAACCAGAGCTTGGTCGTATTCAAGAAGGCGATATTGCAAACTTAACTTTATTTACGGTGAAAGATGAGAAGGTTACGTTAATTGATTCAGAAGGGGATCAGCGCATTGCTGAAAGAAGAATTGATACGAAAGGGGTTGTCATCAATGGGTCATTCATTGAATGCTAAGTACGGATTAAAAAGAGTAATTAATGCGAGCGGTAGAATGAGTATTTTAGGTGTATCCGCTCCGACAGATACAGTGATGGATGCGATGAAACATGGTGGACAAAATTATGTGGAAATTGCTGATTTAGTAGATAAAGCGGGAGACCATATTGCGAGAATTCTAGATTCAGAGGCAGCGGTCGTTGTGAATTCAGCATCGAGCGGAATTGCACTTTCTATCGCTGGTATCGTGACAGAAGGAAATCGCCGTAAAAGTGAAAGACTTCATCAAGAGGTCATCGCGAAAAACGAAGTGATTATGTTAAAAGGGCATAACGTTCAATACGGTGCTCCAGTCGAAACGATGATTTATTTAGGCGGCGGTAAACTTGTAGAAGTTGGCTACGCAAATGAAGGGAAAGCAGAGCATATTGAAGATGCAATTGGTGAGAATACAGCAGCGATTCTTTATGTGAAATCCCATCACGCCGTGCAAAAAAATATGATTTCTGTTGAAGAAGCATGGGAAGTTGCGCAGCGAAATAACGTACCACTTATCGTTGATGCGGCAGCTGAAGAAGATATTCAAAAATATGTGAAGTATGCAGACCTTGCCATTTATAGTGGTTCAAAGGCAATTGAAGGACCTACTTCTGGTATTGTTGGCGGGAAACGAAAATATATTGAGTGGCTGAAAGTGCAATTACATTGCATCGGAAGAAGTATGAAAGTTGGGAAAGAAACAACTTTCGGCTTACTTCAAGCGCTTGATGAGTACGGCGTAAAAGAAGATAAAAGTGAGCAAGAAAAAGAATTGCTACAAGTACTTATGCCGCTAAAAGAATTAAAAGGTGTAAATGTAACGATCGTTCAAGATGAAGCTGGAAGAGCAATCTTTAGAGCACGTATTCATATTAGCGAAAAAGAGTTAAATAAATCGGCAAAAGACGTTGTGACAGCATTACGCGAAGGGGAAATCGCAATCTATACACGTGATTACGGAGTAAGACAAGGATTCTTTGATATTGATCCACGTCCACTTCAAGGTGATGACATACATGTAATTGAAGAAAAATTGAGAGAAATTGTAGGGGGAAACTAAAATGACAAATATTCAAAAACGTTTTTATAAAGGCCGCGTAGCATTAAATGTATTAGCGAACAATACCCGAAATGCGAAAGATATTTTTGAAGCAGCAGAAGGTTATGTAGTAGTGGGAGTGTTATCAAAAGACTACCCAACAGTAGAAGAAGCTGTTACAGCGATGAAAGCATACGGAAAAGAAATTGATGACGCTGTATCAATCGGACTAGGCGCAGGAGATAATCGCCAAGCGGCAGTTGTCGCTGAAATTGCGAAGCATTATCCTGGTAGTCATATTAACCAAGTGTTCCCTTCAGTTGGAGCGACACGTGCAAATCTTGGCGAAAAAGATAGCTGGATTAATAGTTTAGTATCGCCAACAGGAAAAGTAGGTTACGTAAATATTTCTACTGGCCCAATTAGCGCAGCTGGAGAAGAAAAAGCAATCGTTCCAATTAAAACAGCGATCGCACTTGTACGTGATATGGGCGGAAATTCATTGAAGTACTTCCCGATGAAAGGGCTAGCTCATGAAGAAGAATATCGTGCAGTTGCGAAAGCTTGTGCGGAAGAAGGATTCGCATTAGAGCCAACAGGCGGAATCGATAAAGAAAACTTCGAAACAATTGTACGTATTGCGCTTGAGGCAAATGTAGAGCAAGTTATCCCGCACGTGTACTCTTCTATTATTGATAAAGAAACTGGCAATACGAAAGTAGAAGATGTTCGTGAATTATTAGCAGTCGTGAAAAAGTTAGTTGATCAATATGCGTAAGAAAATTGCAGCATTTGGTGAAGTAATGATGCGCCTGCAAGTACCAGGATATGAATTGTTGTCGCAAGCTAACACATTAAATTACTCATTTTCTGGTACGGGTGTGAACGTTGCAGCAGCACTTTCTCATCTCGGTCATGAAGGCTTTCTTATTTCAACTTTACCGGAAAATTCTGTTGGGGATGCTGCAGTATCACATATTCAAAAGTTAGGCATTCAGGCACCGTTTATTTCAAGAAGCGGTAAATATGTCGGCATGTACTTTTTAGAAAATGGATTTGGCGCACGGGCAAGTCGCGTTACATATTCGAATCGATTAGAAAGTAGTTTCAATACGGCATGTGAAGACATGTATCAATTTGAAGAAATCGCAAAGGAAATTGATATCGTTCATTTTTGCGGAATTACACTTGCGATGAATGATACGGTGCGCCATCATATGAAATCTTTAGCGAAAGCAGTGAAAGAAAGCGGAGGCACTGTCGTCTTTGATTGCAACTATCGTCCATCTCTTTGGGGAGAAGATGGGTATGAGCAGGCGAAACCACATTATGAAGAAATGCTGGCTCTTGCTGATATCGTTATGATGAATGAAAAAGATGCAATGTTCGTTCTTGGAATGAAAACAGAGGAGACGGAGCGAGAAGCACAACTTATTGATCTTATTCCAAAGGTGGCTGAAACATATCATATCGCTACAATCGCTGGTACACATCGCTCTATTAATAGTGATAATACACACTCGCTTCGCGGATTTATATGTAAAGATGGTGCGTTCACTTTTGCAAAAACACTTACGTTTTCTGTATATGATAGAATAGGTGCTGGAGATGCTTATACGAGCGGGATTATTCATGGCGAGATAAAAGAGTTTGCACCAGAGAAAGCTGTTTCATTTGCGTCAGCAGCTGGAATGCTTGCACATACAATCGTCGGTGATACGCCAATGTCATCAGAGAAGGATATACTTCGGGCAATGACGGCATCAGTAGGTGATGTAGAAAGGTAGTGGGTGTAACGGTGAACGTAACGAGGAAAAAAGGACCATTATATTTACAAATAAAAAATATTATTCGTGATCGAATATTGCATGGTGTATATGCGATTCATACGAATATTCCTTCCGAACCGCAGTTAGAAGAAGAGTTCAAAGTGAGCAAAATTACAGTGCGTAATGCAATTAAAGAACTCGCTCAAGAAGGATATTTAGAAAAGAAAAGCGGTAAAGGAACGAAAGTTATCCGTAATACTTCTGCGACAAAGTTGTCAAAAGGTAAGAAATTTACAGAAGTGTTAGTGGAAGAAGGATATAAAGTACAAAAGAAATTGCTAAAAGCAGAAATCGTTCATAATGAAGAAGGAACGGTGCCATTTCGATTATTCGGCAAGGAGAGTTTTCGTATTGAACGTTTATATACGTTAAATGATGCACCTTACATTCATTATACGCACTATTTCTCAGCAGGAATGGCAAGTACAGATTTATCGGACTTTGACTTGCAATCGCTTTATGATTTAGTTGAAGACCGAGGCATTCACTTAGAAAACTTCAGAGATGAATTCGCTGTTGGACTCGCGCCTAGTTTCGTTTCAGAAGCGCTAGGTGAAAAAGAGGGGACAGCGTTATTAAAACGTATGCGCTATTCTTATGATGAAGTTGGCGAAGTAATTGAATATAGCGAAGGCTACTACAATACAGAAATGCAGCATTATGTAGTGAATTATGACGTATAAAAGAGGGGATGTTCCCTCTTTTTTTATAAAGTAAAACTTTAATTAGTGGAGGAGGGCATCACCCACTAATTATTAGCCCACACCAATCGGGATAAAAGTAAGGAGAATGAGAGATGGATATATACTTATTAATCGTCACATTACTTGCAATTGCGATTGTTATTTTAGGGGTATCATGGTGGAAATGGCATGCATTTATTAGTTTAACAGTGGCGAGTTTATTTTTAGCTATTATGTCTGGACTGAATTTGACGAAAATAGTGACTGCCTATGAAACTGGTGTTGGTAGTGTACTAGGGCATCTAGTTGGTATTTTAGCCCTCGGAACAATTTTAGGAAAAATGATGTCCGATTCAGGGGCGGGCATGCAAGTGGCAGACTTCTTTATTCGATTTTTCGGTGTGAAGAAACTACCTTGGGCTATGTTATTTGCAGGTTTTGTTATAGGGATTCCAGTGTTTTTTGAAGTGGGGATCGTCATATTATTACCACTTGTTATTTCGATTCGAAAAACGACGAAGCAAAATATATTATTAATTGCGTTACCTGTTATTGCTGGATTATCTATTGTGCACGGGCTTGTGCCACCACATCCAGGGGCGATGACAGCAATCGGTATTTATAACGCGAACTTAGGAAAGGTACTTTTATATTCATTACTTATCGCGTTACCAGCAGCCATTATCGCAGGACCGATATTTGCAAAGTGGGTACATAAAAGGGTTATACCCGAAAATGAACCAGAGCTTGTTCGAGTTACGACTGTATCAACAGATTTACCAAGTCGTAAAGTTTCATTTTTCATTATTTTATTACCAGTTGTATTGATGATTTTATCAGTAGTGGCACCATATATTTCATTACCGAAAAAGATAACTGAATTTTTAGTATTTATAGGAAGCCCAGTAATTGCTTTACTTATTTCATGTTTCGCAGCATTTTATTTACTTGGAATAAGACAAGGAATTAATAAAAAGATGATTAAAAAATTAACGGATGAAAGTTTATTACCAGTCGGTTCCATTATTTTAATTATCGGTGCAGGCGGTGGATTTAAACAAATATTAATTGAAAGCGGCGTTGGAACAGCGATTGCGCAAATGGCAGAGCATATATCGCTATCACCAATTGTGTTAGCTTTCATGGTAGCTGGATTAATTCGAATCGCAACAGGTTCAGCTACGGTAGCATTAACGACGGCAGCAGGAATTGTTTCACCAGTTATTCAGCACATGTCAGGTGTAAATTTAGAATTGCTCGTTATAGCAACAGGTGCGGGATCATTAATGTTTTCTCACGTAAATGATGCAGGATTCTGGCTTGTAAAAGAGTATTTAGGATTAACGGTGAAGGAAACGTTTAAAACGTGGACGGTACTTGAGACATTGTTATCATTTATTGCATTTGGTTTTGCACTTTTATTAAATATGTTTATTTAGAAGATACCTTAATTGGTATCTTTTTTTGATGAAGCCCATTTCCGAAAACAAGCCCGTTTTTAAGAAAGCCAAGCTTCCTATTCGCCCTGAAAACATACTATAAATGGAATCCCCTCATTTAGAGCAAGGTGAACTTGTTATGAATGATACTAAAGGAGGAATAGAGTAATGAGCGAAAAGTGTGAACACAGACATGATGATTGTAACCGCAGACATGGGTGCGGAGGCGGTTTTGCGCTTCTAATCGTATTGTTTATTTTATTAATTATCATCGGTGCTAGTTGCTTCGGCGGAGGCGGCGGTTGTGGTTATGGTGGTTACGGCGGTTATGCTGGTGGCTACGGCGGATATTGCTGCTAATTATTAAAAACTATTGAAAATGGCCTTGTGCAATATGCACAAGGCCATTTTATTCATATTTTGATATGCTGTGATAATTTATTAATGTACAGAGAGCGGATTAAGAAGAAGAAAATAATCTCGATAATCCCGAAAAAGGTGAGTACGATACATGTCTCTTTTAGTAATGAGAAAGAAAACATGCTTTGTAAAAACTTAACCGCAAATAACGTGTGAACACCAGCAATGATGTAAGGAACGAAAAATAAAATTCCTAATTGAATGGTAGCAGAGCGAAACATTTCTGATTCAGTTAAGCCAAGCTTTGTAATCGTAATATACTTTTGTCTTTCAGTTGTTAAGTCATTATACATACGGAAGTATAGAACACTAGCCGCACCGATAAAGAAAATAAAGCCGAGAAATGCCCAAATAAAGAATTGAGCAACTGCATTTCCTTTACCGTAAATAAGTTCATCCGTAGCCGTATGTATGAAGAAAGGAACTTGAGCTTTCTCTTCAGTATGCTTTTCGTAGAACTCACGTGCATCACCACTAATAACACGTAACATATTTTTTGTTGGAACGATTGCATTTTCCCAGTTTTCTACGAAATAGTTATAGATTACAGTTGTTTCAATATGAGGAATCATATTATCAAATACATAATCTTGTACGACAGCTAAATGAGGGAATGCAAATGATGGTTCGATTCCTTTATTAATAAACCCTTTAATATGAAATTCTTTTTTATTAGATCCAAGTGTAATCGTATTTTGCTTTGCAAATGGATTAGATACGAGATCGAGAAGTTCTGGTGAGTGGCGAGAAATAATATACACTTCTGTAGAATCAATTGTTATTTCCGGTCTTTTCAATTGTTTAGCAATTGCGTTATAATCACTCATCTTCATAAGCATAATATCTTCTTTGGAAGCTGTATCTTTTAATACTGTAAACTTATATTTTTTGTAAAGAAAATTATTAGTTGTAAGCTCCGTTTCAATTGTAGAAATATGCTTTTGTTCAAGGGAATTGTCACCTTCTGATGTATACGTGAAGGGAACGGGATATCGCTCTAGTACTGATGCCTTCGTATTGTTATTAGCGGCGAATAATCCAATAATAATCGTAAATGCAAGTGCAGATAGCATAGAAACAATAAAGAGTACATTAATATTACTGCGTGTACGAGAAACTAAATCTGAAATCCATAACATATTTATTTGTTTCAAATAAAACTTTCTGCGCTTCTTTAAAATATAGATGAAAAGAAGGAATGTTTGTGAAAAGAATAAATATGTCCCGACTATTACGAGCGGTAAAATAGATAACATAATAAAAAAGACAGATCCATTTTGCACATTTTTTTCCGTTACGTAGCCTTGCGGATAACCAGCGATATAATAGCATAGCCCTAAACAAATTAAAGCGAATAAAGAGATGAGTATAGATGGTCTTTTTTCAGCTGGCATTTTCTTGTTCCCTTTAATGAGGTGGGCTGTTTTTCGAGTACGAATAAACATTGGTGTAAACGTAGAAACGATTAAAAATAAAATGATAAACGTTACGGTTGTAACGATAATCGCTTCTGTTGGCCAATATAAATAGAGACCTTTCGCACTTGTTAATTTCGAAGTGACTAATAAGAAAAAGTTAGAAAATACAAGTCCACCTTGAATGCCGATAAAGATAGACAATATCCCGATTATCATATTTTCAGTAAATAACAGTCTCTTTAATTGTCTCTGTGAGATACCGAGAATGGTGAGTATCCCGAATTGCTGCTTCCGAACATTTAAAAATGTTCCAATTGAATATAAGAGAAAGAAGAACGAGAACATAACGATCACAAGCTGTGCTGTACTAGCTAAGTTCATTAGAGGATCACGTTCTTGGAAACTTTGTACACTTTGTAACCGCGGGTGATACGCGTATACAGTAAATGAAAAGAAAACCATGATAGAAAACGCACTACTTACAAAGTAGGCGAAATATGCTTTCGAATTACGTGAGACATTTTTAAATGCGAATTGCCAAAATGTCATCCACGTCTTCCTCCTAATAATGCTAAAACATCTAATATTTCTTGATAAAATTTCTCGCGATATAATCCGCGGTGCAGTTCATTGTAAAGTTCGCCATCTTTAATAAAAATAACACGGTTACAATAACTTGCTGCAAACGGATCGTGCGTAACCATTAAAATCGTTGCATCTTCTTCTTTATTTAATTTCGTAAATAACTCCATTACGTCAATTGCCGCTTTTGAATCTAAGTTTCCTGTCGGTTCGTCGGCTAGTAGAAGTGAAGGATGATGAATAACAGCACGTGCTACTGCGGTACGCTGTGCTTGTCCTCCAGAAACTTCAAAAATACGTTTGTCCAAAATATGATCAATTCCAAGCTTTTTTGAAATGTTATCAAGCTTTTCATCCATTTCTTTTAATGGAACATTATCTAATGTTAAAGGTAGTACGATATTTTCACCGATTGTTAGTGTATCTAGTAAGTTAAAGTTTTGGAAAACAAATCCTAACTCTTGTCTTCGGAAAATAGCTAACTTCTCTCTACGAAATGTGTGCGGTTTTTTTCCGTTAATCACGACATCACCAGAAGTCGGAGAATCGATTGTAGAGATAACGTTTAAAAATGTAGATTTTCCGCTACCAGATGGTCCCATAATGGCAACGAATTCCCCTTTATCCACGTGTAAATTTATATTTTTTAAAGCAGTATGAGGGACTTTTCCCTCATATACTTTTGAGACGTTTTTTATGTGTAATACTTCTTCCATAGTAATCACCTTTCTACTTTTTAAAACTTAATGTGTTGTGATAATTTTTGCATATAAAAGGAACGAATTAAAAGGAAAAATAAAATTTCAACTGTTCCAAAAATCAACAGTACGACAGTAATTTCAGCGAAGAACGAGAGATGTAATATTTCTTGTAGCATCTTTGTCGCAAACATCGTATGGATTGATGCCATAATGTAAGGTACGAAGAAAAGAATCGCAAGCTGAATTGTCGCTGAACGTTTCATTTCAGTCTCAGTTAAGCCGATTTTCGTAATCGTTATATATTTTTCTTGCTCATTTGTTAAATCTGTATACATCCGGAAGTAAAGAACACTGCCAGCACCGATAAAGAAAATAACTCCTAGGAAAGTACCAATTAAGAAGAACGAAGCGACATTTAGTTTTGTCTTATATAGAGAATCGCTCGCTTCACTTGCATGGAAAGGTGGATGCTCTGCTTGAATTGCTGCATTATCGTTATGGATTTTTGTTATAAACGATGAACCGATATTATGTGCTTTTTCCCAATCTGTAACTTTGAAGTTATATACACTCATTTGTTTGGAAACGGTGGATAAGGCTTCTACATTTTCATCAGATAGTATGAGTAATTGGTATATTAAGCTGTTTGGGAATGGGCTATAACTTTTATATTCTTTCACTTGTAGTTGTAAATTGTTTTGAGTAAGTGTAAGAGTATTTTTCTGTTCTTTATTATGGAGCGTTCCAATAACTTGATCATCTAAGTCTTTCATAAGAATATAAGATTCATTCTTATTGACCGTGAGCGTTTCCCAATTTAAAGCCTTAGCAAGTACATTATAGTCACTTTGTTTAATGGCATAATAGAGCTGCGTGCTATCTTCAGCCGAAGATACTTCATATATATCCGTTTTAAATTTTGTATAAGTAAAGTGCTCTTCATTAAATTTCTGCTCTAACCAGTTTAAATGTTCATCAGCTAACGTATTTTCAGTATGCGATAAATAAGTAAACGGGAAAGGATTTTGTCTAATCGCATCAAACTTTGTAAATTTCCCGAATCCATATAAGAATGTAATCATTGTAAAAGCGAGCGTCGATAGCATCGCCACAATAAAGAGCATATTAATATTCGTCCGAATACGTGATGCTAGATCAGAAATCCAAAGCATATTAATTCGTTTCATATAAAACGTTCTTCGTGTTTTTAAAATACGAATAAGTAAAAAACTAATTTGTGAAAAGAAAAAGTATGTTCCAGCTGCAATAAGCGATGGGATGACAAATATACTAGAGACGGCATATAAAAGTCCAATTATGTCACCTAGCGACATAAAATACAGCGGATTTGCGGCTAACGCATATCCACATATTAAACAGATCGCACCAAATAGAGAGATGAGCACGGATGCTTTTCTTTCTTTTTGTTGTTTTCCTTCTTTTAAAAGACGTACGGCTTTTCTCGTGCGAATGAGCATCGGTGTAAAAGATGATACGAGAATGAAGAGCCCGAGAAAGATGATGATAGTTAAAACGATAGCACTTGTAGGCGGATATAAATATAAACCAGGTACGTGTGTAATTTTAGCGGTAACTAACAAAAAGAACTGTGAAAAGACAAGTCCAAGTTGAATGCCAAAAAATATAGAAAGAGCACCAATTAACATATTTTCTATAAATATGAGTCGCTTTAATTGTTTTTGAGATATGCCAAGCACTGTTAAAATCCCGAACTGTTTTTTTCGTACTTTTAAAAACGTCCCGATTGAATACAGTAAAAAGAAAAATGAAAAGAACACAATGACAACTTCTGAAATTGTCATTAATATGTTCAGAGAAAAATTCACGTCTGTCATATGCAATTTAGGATGAAATAAATAAACTGCAAATGAGAAAAAGATTGCGATGGAGAACGCACTGCTTACAAAATAGGCGAAATAAGCTCTGGCGTTTCTTGTGACGTTTTTAAATGCAAACTGCCAAAATGTCATTCACCTAAACCTCCTAATAGGGTGAAGATGAAAAGAGTATGAGAGACACTCTTTTCATCAAGTTTGTTTTAAATATTTTGTCCACTCGTGTAATGTGATAATTTTTGCATATAAAGTGAACGAATGAATAAGAAAAATACGATTTCAACGAATCCAAAAATAATAAGAACGGCTGAAACTTCTTTGAACAGAGATAAACCAATTACATCTTGTAGCATTTTTGTTGCGAACATTGTATGAATGGATGCCATAATGTACGGAATGAAAAATAAAATACTAAGTTGAATGGTTGCAGATCGTTTCATCTCTGTATCTGTTACACCGATTTTAGAAACCGTTATATATTTCTCTTGTTCGTTCGTCAAATCCGTATACATTCTAAAGTAAAGAACGCTACCAGCTCCAATGAAGAAAATAACTCCTAAAAATGTCCCGATTAGGAAGTACGCGGCACTACCTGATGTTATTTTGTATAACGATCCTGCTGATTCAAAGGATCGAATAAGAGGCCCTTCATACTGGTATTTATTTCGATCTTTTTGCACTTTTTCTATAAAATTATCAGCAATTTCATATGTCTGTTCCCAGTTTTGAATTTTGTAATTGTATGCTGATATATGTTTTACGGTGTTAGGTAAGTTATTTACGATAACATCAGGCAACACTATCGTTTGATATGAAAAGTCAGATGGGATTGCGTTTACATGCTCATAGCCTTTAACTCTTAATTTCGTATTTGTACTAGAGAGTGTAATGTAATCTCTATTGTAGCTTTGCTCAAATTCGTTGAATATGGTGATATAAGATGTCCCTGTTAACACATATGCTTCGTTATCATCCATAAATAGTTGTTTCATTCGTAAAGAATTCGCAAGTTTGTTATAGTCACTTTGCTTAATTGCGTATACGTCATTATAAATAGCTATATCTTTATCTTCTTTTAGTGGTGTTTCATATATATCAGCTTTTATTTTTTGATAAGGGAAATGCTCTTTTTGTAATTGTTGCTCAAGCCAATTTAAATGCTCTGTAACAAAAGGGTTCGCATCATAAGAGAAATAAGAAATTGGGAAAGGGGAAGTTCTATTCACCTCTAGCTTAATAAATTTCCCGAATCCATATAGGAACGTGATCATTGTGAAAGCAATTGTAGAGAGCATCGCTACAATAAAAAGCATATTAATATTCGTTCGAATACGGTTTGCTAAATCTGAAATCCAAAGCATATTAATCCGTTTCATATAAAATCTTCTTCTTTTCTTTAAAATATAAATAAGTAAGAAACTAATTTGAGAAAAGAAAAAATATGTTCCTATTGTAACTAGCATTGGGATAACGAAAATACTCGAAACCATATATATAACACCGATTTGCGGGCTTACTGATACGAAATATTTAGGATTTCCAGCTAACGCATAACCACCAAATAAACAAATCGCACCAAATAATGAAACAAGTATGGATGGTTTTCTTTCTTTTTGTTTTCCACCATTTGTTTTTAAAAGGTGTACCGCTTTTTTTGTACGAATAAGCATTGGTGTGAATGCAGATACAATGATAAAAAGACTAAGGAAAACAATGGTTGTTAAAATAAACGCGTTAGTAGGACCGTATAAATATATTCCTGGAACATGCGTAAGTTTGGCTGTTACTAATAAGAAAAATTGAGAAAAAACAACTCCAAACTGCATGCCGAAAAAGATAGATAAAATCCCGATTAACATATTCTCCATAAAAACAAGACGATGTAATTGTTTTCTCGATATTCCTAAAATGGTCAAAACACCAAATTGTTTTTTTCTAACTTTTAAAAAAGTACCAATGGAATATAGTAAAAAGAAGAAAGAGAAAAATACAATTACTACTTCTGAAAATATCATTAACCCTGAAATTTCAGAGGTCATGTCAAAGTTTTGTAATTTCGGATGGAATAGGTAAACAGCAAACGAAAAGAACACAGCAATGGAAAAGGAACTACTTACAAAGTAAGCAAAATAAGCTCTCGAGTTGCGCGTGACGTTTTTAAATGCAAATTGCCAAAATGTCATAGATTATACCTCCGGCTAGAAGATATAGAAGTAGTTGTATTGCAAAAAATGTATGAGAGTGAGTTCTCATACATTTTGCTTGCATATGTTACGATCATGCTTCGGTCACCTTCTCCGTATGTTCTGCTTGATTATTTGCAGCGTTGTGGAAGATGATTTTAATCGTCGTTCCTTTACCAACTTCAGAATCTAGTTTGACAGAGTGACCTAAATAATCACAAATTTTACTTACAATATAAAGCCCCATACCAGTAGATTCTCCGAATGCGCGACCGTTTTTCCCAGTGTAAAATGGTTCAAATACTCTTCGAATATCTTCTTGCGGAATACCAACACCTTCATCACGAACTTCTAAAATAATATCCTTTCCGTTTCGGTAAGCAGATAAGAAAACTTTCTTTCCGCGCTCACCAGAGTAACGAACAGCATTTGTCATTAACTGATAGATGATAAATTTTAGCCATTTCGCATCAGAAGCAACTTTTAAATCAGAATGGACTTCTAAAACAGGGAAGACACCATTACGAATGAATAGTTCTTTTAATCCGTTAATATTTTTTGTTACCGTATCTTTTAATGAAATCGTCTCAACATGGAAATCTTCATGGAAGTTATTTAACCTAGCCATGTATAAAGCCATATCAAGCCCTTGGTTTAGACGCTCTAATTCTTTTTTAAACTTTGGAATTAAATGCTCGTCTTCCATTTCGAGCACCATAAGCTGCATAACGGAAACAGGTGTCTTCATTTGATGCACCCAGTGGTTAATGAATAATTGATGTTCTTGTTGTTTTACTTCATACGATTGTAGTTCTTTTTGGAAGAGACGGTATTGCGTGCGCACGAGTTCATTTACACCGTGAGGCATCGGAGCAGTTGCTCTTTCAATAAACGCATCTTCCATTTTCTCTGGTTGCTCGCTTAATCTATGGTACATTCTACGATTGCGAACGTAACGGTAAGCGAGGAAACAAATAAATAAATATAAACTTAAAACGACGAAATAAAATTTATTGTTTTGAAATCCATCTACTGCATCATAAAGAACGAAAATGATACCGAAGTTTAAAACGTACAGTAGGAAAAATGCAAAATGATCACGTAAAAATAGCTTCATGCTTATTCACTCCAAGTTGCGTTAAAGCGATATCCAAGTCCACGTACTGTTTCAATAGAGTTCTCAATACCAAGCTCATTAAACTTTTTACGAAGACGCGTAATGTTTACGTTTAATGTATTTTCTTCAACGAAGCTTTCGTCATCCCAAAGCGCAGCTAATAAATCTTCACGGCTTGCTGTACGAGGGAATTTAGATAATAACATTTCAGCTAAAATAGCTTCTTTTTTCGTTAAAAGAACTTGTTCAGATCCGAAGTGAATTTCAGGACGTTCTGGGAATAGTTTTAAACCTTCTACTTCAACGATACGTTCAGAAATATTTGGTGCATAATCACCGTAAATACGGCGTAATTGTCCTTTAATTTTTGCCATTACAACGTCGTAGTGGAATGGTTTTGTAATGTAATCATCCGCACCGCTTTCAATTGCCATAATTTGTTCCATCTCACCAGCACGCGCTGAAATGAAAATAATTGGACAAGTAGATTCATGACGAATTTGACGGCACCAATAGAAACCATCGAATTTCGGTAAGTTTACATCAAGTAAAACAAGATGTGGTTTCACAGCGTTAAACGATTCCATAATATCATCGAAATTCTCTGCAACAACAGCTTCATAACCGTACTTCTGAATGTGAGATTGCAGTAATGATGAAATATTTGGATCGTCTTCAACGATTAAAATTTTATACATATGTATATTCCTCCTCAGAAAAACAATTGTAGCTATAGTGTATCATGTGTTTCAAGTCTTTTCATTATGTTGAAAGATAAGCTAGTAAACAGTATAGGTTAAAAGTGAGAAAAGTAAAAAGGGCACTGGATACAATTGACAAATAACAGTAATCGGTTTAATATTTAGATAAATATCTAAATGTCTAATTATCGAAAGGAAGAAAGACATTGAATCAAGCATTCAAAGCATTAGCAGATCCAACAAGGCGAAAAATTTTAGACTTATTAAAAGAAGGTGATTTAACCGCTGGTGAAATCGCTGAACATTTCAATATGACAAAACCAAGTATTTCACACCACTTAAGCGCACTTAAAAATGCTGAACTTATTCAAGATGAAAAGAAAGGGCAATTTGTTGTGTACTCTTTAAACACAACTGTCTTTCAAGATTTATTAACTTGGGTGTTTACATTTACGAATAAGGGGGAAGAGGGGAAATGAAAAAACATCTTTTTGCAATCTTATTAATTGTTATAACTTGTTTAGCTTGGGCGTTTGCTTGGCCACATTTGCCGGATACAATTGCAACGCATTGGAGCGGCGGTAAGGTAGATGGATATTCTTCTAAATTTTACGGAATGATTTCTATGGTCGGAATTATGATTGCATTATATATATTTCTAAATGTGATACCAAAGATTGATCCAAGAAAAGCAAATTACGAGAAATTTTCTAAAGCCTTTATGATGATGAATAATGGTGTACTATTGCTACTATTTGTAGGAAATATAGATATTATTACAAGTGGATTAGGATATAACTTATTCATTAATCGGGTGCCTGAATTATTAGTTGGTGTTTTATTTTTAGTAATGGGTAATTATTTACCACAGTGTAAGCCAAACTTTTTTGTTGGGATGCGTAATCCATGGACGTTAAGTAATGAAGAAGTATGGCGGAAAACACATCGGTTTAGCGGAAAAGTATTTGTGGCGTTAGGAATTATTATGATTATAAGTGTTTTCGCTCCGGCTGATTGGAGAACTTATATGATGCTTGGGATTATAGTAGTTGCTGTCATTATAACGAATTTATATTCTTACGTTTTGTATAAAAAAGAAATACAAATGTGAGCTATATTAGTCAAATTTTATATTTATAGTTTCTATGTTTTAAGAGATTTTAATACTCAGTGGGAATAATGAAAAGCTCACTGAGTAAATTTTTCGTTTTAAGGTCTGAAAATTCAATCGAAAAGGTGATTTGGGGGGATTTACATGTTAGAAATTATAAATTTTAGCAAGACATATAAAGACGGTAAGAAAGCAGTTGATCATTTGAATATTACTGTTAAAGCAGGGGATATCTTTGGATTTATTGGACATAACGGTGCGGGGAAAAGTACAACAATTAAGTCGTTAGTAGGAGTTATAGATTTTGAAGAGGGTGAAATTTTTGTTGATGGACATTCAGTAAAAAAGGATCCGATTGCATGTAAGAGAGTAATGGCGTATATTCCTGATAATCCAGATTTATATGAGCAATTAACAGGAATTCAATATTTGAACTTTGTTGCGGATGTGTTTAAAGTGCCTGCGAGGGATCGGGAAGAACAGATACAGAAGTATGGGGATGCTTTTGAGATTACACCGTACTTAGGGGACTTAATATCTTCTTATTCACACGGTATGAAACAAAAAGTAGCGATTATATCGGCGGTTTTACATAAACCGAAATTATTAGTTTTAGATGAACCTTTCGTTGGTCTTGATCCAAAGGCAGCCGTAGTATTGAAAGGTATTATGAAAGAGCTTTGTGAAAAAGGAAGTGCGATTTTCTTTTCTACGCACGTTTTAGATGTAGCTGAGAAGTTATGTAATAAAGTAGCGATGATTAATAGAGGGAAATTAGCACTTTCAGGAGAAGTAAATTCTTTAATAAAGGAAGGCTCATTGGAAGAGCTCTTTATGAAGGAGCTTGCTAATGAATACTAATAGTTTAGGTCTTTTGAAAATTCGGTTGATAACGCAGCTCGGTTTAAACACCTTTAAATACGAAAAAGATAAGAGAAAGAAGCAGAATAAGATTTTGCTGACAGTATCTATTGCTCTAGTTGGTGTCATGTTAATGTTATATTGCGGAGCTTCGGCATATGGATTGATAAAAATAGGAATTAGTGAAATTATTCCCGTCTATGCACTAGTTATTAGCAGTGTATTAACGTTGTTTTTCACTATATTTAAGGCAAATGGAGAAATTTTTGCTTTTAAGGATTACGACTTTTTAATGTCATTGCCGATTCGCATAAGTACTGTTATTGCAAGTAGGTTTTTGTATTTATACTTGCTGAATACAATCTTTTCAATCATAATCATGCTACCAATGGGAGTTGTGTATTGCATACATGAAAATCCATCAGTTTCTTTTTACTTTATGTGGTTCATCAGTATGTTTATAGCATCTTTAATCCCAACAACAATCGCAGCAATCTTTGGAGCTTCGATTACGGCAATCGCTTCTAAATTTAAAAATACGAATAAAATAACTACGATTTTAAGTTTTATAGTAATTATTACATTCGGTTCCTTTATGCTAAAAAACGGAAATGCTCAATATAGCCTTAATGATATGAACGGAATTGGTGCAATTGTTTCGGAGCAATTAACTAAAGTGTATCCATTAGCTAACATGTTTCAAAAAGCAATTGTTAATGCTGATATGGTAGCTTTCATCTTATTCGTGGGGATATCAGTGATTTGGTATTATCTTTTTGTAAAAATACTTTCGTTAAAATATAAGCAAATAAACACAGGGATCACCACTTATCATATGCTTTCAAATTATGAGATTAATAGCATGAAAAAAGAGAGTGTATTGGTCGCATTGTATAAAAAAGAGCTGAAACGTTTCTTCTCTTCTACAGTGTATGTCATAAATAGTGGAATGGGAGTCGTGATGGCGCTAGCTTTCTCGCTAGCTATAGTTGTAGTAGGACCAAGCCAATTAATAGCGTATCCTGGAATTGAGCCCCTGTTGCAAAAGATTGCTCCATTTGCTATTGCAGCAGCGATTTCGATGACATGTACAACATGTGTGTCATTGTCTTTAGAAGGAAAAAATGTATGGATTATTAAATCATTGCCTATAGCGCCAAAGATGATTTATGATAGTAAAATTCTTATGAATCTTTCATTGAGTATACCTGCATCACTTATTAGTGCTGTATTACTGATAATCGGGTTAAAGCTAGATGTTTGGAGCTCTCTTTTCATCGTAATAACACCGATAACATATTCATTATTTTCAGCAGTATGGGGGATTTTCATTAATAATCGATTTGGTTATTATGATTGGGTATCAGAAACTCAAGTAGTAAAACAAAGTATAGGATCGTTTGTTGGTATGTTTGGTGGCTTAATTGTGGCGGTTATACCTGCCTTGTTAATTGGTACTGCTACTATCTCGAACTACAGAGTATTTACTTTTGCAGTTATTATAGTGCTTACGATTATTACTATTTTCTTGTATAAGAACGAGTCGAGAAGAAGTATAAAATAAAGGAGCTGCTTTTCCTTTAAAAAGGAAGAGTAGCTTCTTTATTTTGAAAAGGTTAGACTCTTATATTACTTTTTTAAAACAGGTACCCATATTTCGCTTCTGAAATTCGGAGAGGATACGTCTTTGCTTTCATTCCACAATATCTCCGGTCCTTCCGCTAGTTCATAGTTCGAAGAAGGGAACCATTCAGAATAAATACGTCCCCATACATTTTGTAGTGCATCAGGAAATGGACCGACAGCTTCGAATATAGCCCATGTTGAAGCAGCAACTTCAAGCTGTTTAAACTCCTCTGGACAATCCTTTGTTGTGGCTACTCCAATATAGTGATCGAGTTCGCCTTTTTCCTCCATTCTTCCTTCAGAAAAATTAGTAGAAGCACTAATAATTCCAGTAGGTTCAATGTTTGAAAGGGACTTTAATGTTTGAATAGACTCTGGGTTTAAACTTTTCCACATAGAAGCAATTTCTTCATTTACACCGTTAAAAACAATTGGTACTCGTTTTGTAATACCTATAATTCGAAATGGCTCTTTTTCTTCAATTCGATAGTTCATTTCATTTCCTCCTTGAATGGATAACTGGAAGGTCATTGGTGAATAAGCTTTCAAAGAACGGCTACTATTTCGGGCTTCAGAAGGTGTTATACCGTGCAAGTTTTGAAATGCACGAGCGAATGAATCTGGTGAGTTGTAGCCATATTTTATAGCGACATCAATGACTTTTGCATTGCTATCTTTTAGTTCAAAGGCAGCAAGAGTAAGACGTCTACAGCGAATATAATCAGATAGTGATATACCTGCTAAAAACGAAAACATTCTTTTAAAGTGATACTCAGAACAGAGAGCTAGCCTCGCAACTTCTTTAAAATCAATTTCATTCGTAAGGTTATCTTCAATATAGCGCATTGCAGTATTCATATTTTTAAGTGAATCCATATTATGACCTCCTCTGTACATAGAATAGCAGGAACGAAATAGCTCCATCCGACATTTCGTGCACAACTTTGTAGGGGACATTTTTAACCTTACAAAATTGTAATGTTCCTGTAAGGAGAATGAATGGATGGTATGATATCCCAATGTTATAGTAACAAAGTACTTTTGTTCAGTAGGTTAAATTTTTATATCTTTACTTATGCGTCTTACATAACTGTCATGTTTGTGTAAGAAACATCGATAGTGGCAAGAGTAGAGAGTGTATATAGTTGAAAATAGAGAATAGAAGAAATGAGGGATGTCGAGATGAAAACAGTGTTAGAAGCAAAAAATATTGAAAAAGTGTACGACACGGGTGGGAATAAATTTGCAGCGTTAAAAGGTATTAACTTACAAGTAAAAGAAGGTGAGTTCGTTGGAATTATGGGACCTTCTGGTTCTGGTAAGACGACTTTACTAAATGTTCTTTCTACAATTGATAATGCGACGAACGGTGAAATTTTAATTGATGGAAAAGATATTGTAAAGATGAATGATGATAAGTTAGCGTTATTCCGCCGTGATCATTTAGGTTTCATTTTCCAAGATTATAACTTATTAGATACGTTAACGGTGAAAGAGAATATCGCTTTACCACTTGCGTTATCAAAGGTGAAAGCGAGTGAGATTGATCGCCGCGTTCTTGAAATCTCAAAGAAATTCGGTATTGATCATATTTTAAGTCAGTTCCCATATCAAGTATCTGGTGGGCAGAAGCAGCGCTGTGCAGCATCGCGTGCAATTGTTACGAATCCAAGTATGATTTTCGGAGACGAGCCAACTGGAGCACTTGATTCTAAATCTGCAACAGATTTACTTGAAAGTATGAAGTCGTTAAATGAATATGATAACTCAACAATTTTAATGGTAACGCACGATGCATTTGCAGCAAGTTATTGTAAACGAGTTATTTTCATTAAAGATGGTGAACTCTATAAAGAATTACACCGCGGTGAATCGACGCGTAAACAGTTCTTCCAAAAAATTGTTGACGTAATGTCTTCTATTTCTGGAGGTATGGCTGATGACCTTATCTAGCATTGCCCTCCGCAACATACAGCGGAACTTTAAAGACTACTTTGTATATTTTGCATCTATGATTTTTAGTATCGTTATTTATTTCACATTTAAAGCACTGCAATATAATTCACAAATGGAAAAAGCAGCAGAAGCTTCTAAAAAGATTAGCGGTGCGTTTCAAGTTTCCAGTGTGATGCTTATCATTTTCGTAGCAGTGTTTATTATATATTCGAACGGATTCTTTACACGTAAACGTAAAAAAGAAGTTGGATTATATTCTTTACTAGGTATTCGGAAAAGACAAATTGGTAAAATGCTCTTTTATGAAAATATGTTAATGGGATTAATGTCATTAGTAATTGGGATTGCGATCGGTAGTGTCCTTTCAAAATTATTCCTTGAGTTATTAGTAAATATGATGGGATTAAATTTAAACGTTCATTTTGAAGTACCGGTGGCTGCCATTATTGATACAGCAATTATTTTCTTTGTGATTATTTTATATACATCACTTCAAGGATATCGTTTAATTTATCGCTTTAAGTTAATTGAACTTTTCCGTGCAGAACGTGAAGGAGAAGCAATGCCAAAAGGATCTGTCATCATGGCATTAATTTCAGTTTTCTTAATCGGTTCAGGTTATTTTTTAGCATTAATGTACATGAAAGCAGTTATGTATGCAGACTTTATGGTCGTTGCATTATATATTTTATTAGCGACAGTAGCAGGGACTTATTTACTGTTCATGTTCTTCACAGTATTTGTATTGAAACGTGCAAGAAATAATAAGTCAGCATTTTATAATGGTATGAATATGGTAACGACATCGCAGTTACTATATCGTATTAAAGGAAATGCGAAATCACTGGCGACAATCGCTATTTTAAGTGCGGTAACATTAACAGCGGTTGGTACGTCAGTTACGATGTATTACAACACATTTACGCAATCAAAAGTTGCTGCGCCGTATAGTTATTCCTATGAGAAAAAAGATGCAGCATTAGATAAAAAAGTAAATGAAATACTTGCTGGAGAGAAGAATAATCACCCAGTCACATATGAATCAGAAGTTGAAATGATTCCTGTGAAGGGAACATTTAAAGGTGAAAGAGCTGATCAAGTTCTGAACACACACTATAATGTTACGAATCAGTACCAGCTTATTTCTCAATCAAGCTTTAATACACTTGTGAAACATTTAGATGTAGAGCCTGTAAATTTAAGTGCGAATGAAGCTTTCGTATATGATAGCCTATATATTGAGAAACTTGATTTTGGTCCTCTTTATACAGGAAATACAGCTGTATTCCCTGTTGGAAACGAGTCAAAAGAATTAAAAATTAAAGGTGTAAATAATAGAAGCCTTACAAATTTAAATGAACTATTTGTAATCGTTCCTGATAAAACATATGAGCAAGTGAAACAAGTAAACGAAACGCGTACTGTAAAAAATATTGATGTAAAAGGTGAGCGAAATAGTAAAGAGTTAACAGCAAAATTAGCAAGCATTATGCCAGCTGGAGAATCAGAAGTTTTAAAACCATTTAACGATTTCTATACAGGATTCCAAATGGGGCTTGAAACAACAGGCTTAATGATGTTTATTGGGTTATTCTTAGGATTAGTATTCCTATTAGCAACAGGCTCAATCATTTACTTTAAACAATTAACAGAAGCAAGTGCTGACCGTGATCGCTACGTTGTTCTTCATAAAATTGGTGTAACGAAGCAAGAGATGAAGAGAGCTATCGCAAAACAAGTGAGCTTTATCTTTGCTATTCCATTAATTATTGGTATTTTACACAGTTTATTTGCACTAAAAGGTTTGTCAAATATATTACCATTTGAAATTATGATTCCGCTTCTCATTAGTATTGGAGTATACGGCGCGATTTATATTGGATATTACTTCTTAACGGTTCGTTCTTATTATAAGATCGTGAGTGCGAAGTAATAAGGGACAGCTATCGCTAGAGACGATAGCTGTTTTTTTATTCTTCATAAAATCTTAAGAAATCTCCTCAATTTTTGTTAAGAAATAATAGTTATACTTAGAAACAAGTTAAAAACTATTGAACGAATGAGGAGAGGTTTATATGCAACTCATAACATTCTTACATGAATTTATTAAACATCCGAAACATACTGGTGCAATTGCGCCAAGTTCAAAAATATTAGCAAAGAAAATGGTAGATGTAATTGATTTTAATAAAGCGAAATGCATTGTAGAGTTAGGTCCTGGTACAGGAGTCTTTACGAAAGAAATTATGAAGAGAAAGAAGAAGGAAACAATATTTCTTCTTATTGAAATTAATGAAGTGTTTTGCAAGGAGCTAAAGAGAAAATTTAAAGATGAGCAGAACGTCATTGTTGTACACGGTTCAGCCGAAAATATAAAAAAGTATATAGAAGATCTCAATATAGAATGCGTGGATTACGTTTTATCGGGATTACCTTTTACCTCTTTACCAGAAGAAGTTTCAAAGCGTATTTTAAACAATGTAATGGAAGGGATACATGAGAATGGTGAATTTATTACATTTCAATATTCACTTGTGAAAAAAGGATTTATACAGCACTTCTTTCCAGAAATTACGCTAGAGAAAGTGTGGCTCAATTTCCCACCAGCGTACATCTTTAGCTGTAAAAAAGAGCTAAGGAGAGCATATGCATAATGGAATTACATGAATTATTATCTTATATTGAACAATACGGTTATTGGGCATTATTTTTCTGTTTATGGTTAGGTATTATCGGTATGCCAATTCCAGACGAAATGATCGTAATGAGTGGTGGCTTTGTATCTTCACTAGGGATATTAAGTGTCATTCCTGCATTTTTATTAACATATTTAGGTGTTGTATCTGGGCTTTCTTTAGGTTATATATTAGGGAAAATATTTGGTACGAAAGTACTTGATAAGCTAATGAAAAAGAAAAAGGCGAAATATCTTTTGAAATCTCAACAAATGGTAGAGAAGTATGGTCATTATGCGTTAGTCACAAGTTACTTCATACCAGTTGTAAGACATATCGTACCGTATTTAGTTGGAATGAATAACATGTCATTTAAGACGTATGCTTTGTATTCTTATACGACAGGATTTGTTTGGACACTCGTTTACTTTGTGCTCGGTGCTTTATTTGGAAAACATATTGAAAGTATTGTAGCGATCGCGATAGAATATGGCGTGTATTTTGGCGTGATTGTTTTTATAGTTACAGGTATTCTTTATTTATATAGACAAAAAAGAATCACGCTGATGAGTAAATAGAAGTAAAGAAAGTTTCTTCCAGTATGAAGGACAAGATAGGATTATAAGTATAAAATTATCTTTATTTAATGGTAAAATATAGGTAAGTAGTTAAGGAAGGAAGAGCGTTGTGCTACTCATTTTTAGCCTTATCTTAATTGGAATTATGTGCAGTATGAAAATAGTATCCTTACACATGATAGAACGACAAAAGGTAGAGGAACGATATGTATATTGTCCAAAATGTGATACGAAAATTAGAAGAGGAAATTCAGCTCCTTTTTGTTCGAAATGTAATTTAATATTTTAAAAATAAAAAGTCCGAAATCACTTTATATAGTTTCGGACTTTTTATTTTTAAGTAAACATTAATCCACCTAGTTCTCTTTCGTTTGTTTATTAGCTAAAATGGATTATGAATAACAATAGTATGTAAACGAAAATAAATATAAATGTACACATGGAGTGTTATATTTGGAGATTTTAATCATAGTAGGATGCCTAAACTGTACGGATGTTAACCTTCTTAGAGAAAGATATCCCAGCTAATTTAGTTTGGAAGATTGAAAGAATAGATTGAAAATAGATGAGAAGTGGAGTGCATATGATGGAGACACAAATCGTTATTGGAGTACCTGGTTTATGGAAAGATAGAACAGAATTAATACAAGAAGTTGTGAGTAAAAGTAACTATATGTTAGCAGGAAATGTTATGCACCATAAGGAGAAAGGGATTGGCTTTGAATTTGATATATATGAACAAGACCCTTCTTTGAGAGAGGCTTTCTTCTATGCAAGTGGTGAGCGTTTTGATGAAGAATTGCTTCAGGAGTTGGAGAAGCATACTTATACAGTGTATGTTATTGCAAAAGTTGACGATACAGAGAGAGTACAAGAAGTAATTGATGTAGGAATGGAACTTTTAAATGCAGGTGGACTTGCTTTAAAAGTTGAAACAGCAGGTGTGGCTTATTCGAAAGAAGAATGGCAAGAGCTTACAGAGAATAAGGAAATATTCCCGATGTATTCGCACCTTGTAACTTTAGTTGGAGATGAAGAGGACGGCTACTATTCATGTGGAATGCAAGCATTTAATCTACCAGACGTTGTTTTAGACGGAGGAATAGATCCGGAAGTAGCTGTAAATTTATTAAATGATTTTAACCTACATAATATATTGGAAAAACCTAATTTGAAAGATGGGGATACAATTAGTTTCACAGAAGATGCTCCAGTGTATCTTTTATCTCATTATATAGATAATCGTTATGAACAAGAGGATCCATTTTATAATTCGTGTGGGGTATGGAAGTTAGAGAGTGCTTCGGCAAAGAAATCTATCTTTCAAAAATTGGGGAGTGTGCTAAAAGGATGGAAAAATACATAAAAGAACAGAGGAGTATATGTGATAAATATAAAGCGGAGTATGTAGAATCTACGAATGAATTGAAATTAGGAATAGCGCAAAATGTGAAAGATGGTATCGCACCGATTAATGGGTTACGAATGTCTGTAGAAAATGGAACGACAGGTTGGTACATTTGGGCTGGTGAAGAAATGGGGACAGAAGAAGATTTCTTTCTTCCGTTACACGTTCAACATATTGATGAATGGGCACCTGAAATAAAGAAGTATTTAGGGTTACCACCTGGTTGGAGATTTTTAATTGCTGGAGATTACGAGGACGTGTGGTATGATCCGAATTTGTTTGATGAAGATTTAGAAGAGGATGCAGATGAATGGGAAGGAAATATGCTACAAGAGTATGGATGGTACATGCATAGCATATTAGCAGAAGATATTGATGGCATCCATGCTAATTATCATACGCATGGTCTAAGAGATAAATTTAATCATCAAGATTTACAAATAGCATTAAATATGGATCCTGAATTCGCGCATAGTGTTTTTTGTACCATAATAGAAGAAATAAAGAGCGGAAAAAAGTTTGAACAAGGGATTGAGTATACGAATATTATTGAAGGATATCCCATTATTATGAAGTCTTTCGTAGAGATGGATCGAGAAGTTTTCAGGGTTTTATTACCTGATGACAGAGGGATTCTTCCTACTAGGCCAGAGTGTGATGAATGTTATAAGACTCAATTGGATGATATTGAGGAGAGTTGATAAAAAAAGAGCTTGAAACTATTCAAGCTCTTTTTTTATTACTATTTATGTCCTAAAATATGCTCAATCTCATGCAAACTTAATTTACTTGCCTTAGCAATCGTTTCAAGTGGTATACCAAGATCATACATATTTTTAATCATTTGAATTTTTCCCTGCTGAACTCCTTCTTTTCGACCTTGTTCAATGCCCTGTTCAATGCCTTTTTCAATGCCTTTTTTAATTCCTTGTTTCATCCCTTGTTCCATTCCTCTTTTTATTCCTTCTGTCTCTGCATGGGCGAATTTTGCTGCTTCATCCATTAAAACTTTCTCCCTTGCGTCATAGGCTTGTCGGAAAGATGAATCTTGACTCATACGTTCCCATTTATTTATCGCTTTTTGTAAAATAGGGTCTTGGTTCATAGCAATATCCTCCAATAGTTTAGTTAAGTGCTCATCCTCATTTGCTGAAAGCAATAAAAGCCAACGAACAAATGGATCTTTCCACGGATTTACTTTTTCTTCATGCCATTGTTCAGTTAACTTTGGAATTTCTATAATGTGGATTTCAATGTCGTCACTCAGGAGTTTTTGTTGTTGTGTATTCCATAATATGCTTGTTGTTTGGAAGGCTGGGTGTTCCGAAAACATTACGAAGTTTAGTAAGTTTATGGTGATGGTTTTGTGAAGTGCACTGTAGGGCATCCCTTTTTGTAGTTGAGATGTGTATAGTCTTCCCCAATAATATAAACTGCGTTTAACCATATCGTGATTATTATTGAGTTGTATTTCTACATTGACTTTTGTTCCTGTGTCTAATGTTGCTGAAATGTCTAAAATAGATAACTTATCCTCTTCATATTCCCTGTGTAAATGTGGATCTTCTAGTTGTAGAGAAGCAATGGGCGACTCTAAAGACTCTTGTAACATAGCATTTAAAAATGCAATTAGAATATCTTCGCTACCATTCGTACCAAACAATTGTTTAAATGCAAAATCAATGCGTAAATTAACTAACTGTTGGTTGAACAAAGTTTGTCCTCTCCCTTATATGAAGGTGCTTCTTTCCTTCATTGTACATAAAAAGAACTAGAGTATGCAAACAAGCCATTCTTCTATTTTTTAGTAGTTTTATTAGAACGTCACAGGTAAGTATGGTTATGTTATACTCTAGTGAAATTAAAAAAATATTTTTGTTTATATCGGGGTGAAGATGATACATATGCAAAAAGATATTTTAAAACTATTAGATAAAAAGCAAAGTAACTATGAATTTCCTGCCTTTGATAATGAATATATGGATATTTCACAAGTGAAATTCTCTCTTTTCTTTAAAGATGCTAAGGATTGGCTAATGGTGTTTCAAATTGTTGGTGTAGGTTCATTAGGTGTATGTAATGATATTCAAGTATATGGCGATAGAATTACTCATTCAATGGGTGATGATTGCATTTTACAATTAAATAATGGTGATTATGAGTTGTTTGATGATGAAGGTGAATTTATACCGAATATTTATAACGGCAGTTTAAAAATTCGCGAGCATCATTTTGAATATGAATTTACAAAAGAGGATTATATAAATAATGGAATAGAAGTACAAACGAAAGAGCATTATCCAACATACTTTATGCGTATGCTTGCTACTAATGAAGAAGCTCAAAAATTATTGTGGTGGGATAAAGAAGAAATTTTAGAAGAGTTCGGTTTAGAAGGCGACTGGGAAGTAGCGTATGAAACGGAAGAATGGAAACATGTTGAAGACGAAAAAGTAAGTGAAAATGAATTCTTCCAATCAGTAGCCGCTGCAATAGAGAAGAAAGATCCAAGTGTTATTGTGACTGAAAATGCTAATACGCATTGGAAAAATTGGGTGGAGTTTGATTGTGACTGAAAAAGATAGGAGAAAGAATAATAAATGAAAAGAAGAAGAAAATCTGGAGAAAAAGTACAAATGAGTCATTTTACACTTCCTTTATGCTACGGAAGTGAAGCACCATATTATTATTACGAGGTAGCGCCCCATGAAAGAGAGGGACGCTTCCATTTAACATCAGATCTTTGTGTAATGGATGATGAGCATTATTTTATTAGAGGATGTTTAGAGATTCCTATCATTGATTACCACGAAAATTTTATTTGGACTGTGTGGGTATCACTTAGTAAAGAAAGTTATGATGAAGTATTAGAAAAGTGGGATGAGAGAGGCCGAGAAAATAGTGATCCTTATTTTGGTTGGTTATCTGTAGAAATACCAGTTTATCCAGAAACATTAAATTTAAAAACAAATGTACATATAAGAGAAGTTGGAATGGCACCGTATGTTGAATTAGAGCCAACCGAGCATCCTTTAGCGATCGAACAAAGAAATGGAATTACTTTAGAGAGAGTTAAAGAAATAGAGGAAATGATCCAACAATATAACTAGATTAGAAGAGAAAAAACGAGTGCTAGCACTCGTTTTTTTATTACACAACCGCAGGATTATAAATCATTGTAAAGTGTCCTGGTAATAATTCAATGTGACAAGGTGTATGAAGCGAACTTTCTCCATCTGTATCTACTTCTTTTTCTTCTTTCGTTTCAATATGAATGGATTTCGCTTTTACGTGGAAGATGTCATTTTCATTTGAGTCTTCAAATAGTTTCTTTCCGATGTAATCTTTAAATGCTTGAATACCTGTTGATTTGACTACAAAAATATCAAGTGTTCCGTCATCACATTTTACGTTTGGAATAAAGGATGGAATACCGCCAAGATATTCACCATTTCCAACCATGACAAGGACAGCTTCGTCTTCATATACTTGTCCATCGTAAGTGATTTTTACTGGGAATGTTTCAGCATTTTTGACAGTTCGAATTGTGCTTAAGTAGTAACCGATTTTACCAAGCTTTGCTTTTTCTTCTGCATCAATATTGTTTGATACTTCAGATACGAGTCCAATGCCCCAGAAGTTTAAGAAATGTTGTCCGTTTGCTTTTGCAACGTCAACTGGTTTTATGTGTTCTTTTGTAATAAGTTTTGCCGCTTCTGCAATGTTTTGCGGAACACCAAGTGTGCGAGAGAAGTCGTTGCAAGTTCCGCCTGGAATGATTGCAAGTGTAGGTCTAGTTTCGAGAGGTGCTAAGCCATTTGTGCATTCAAATACTGTTCCATCACCACCAAAGACGATAATTAAATCTACTTTACTAGCAAACTCTTGGCAATATTTTGTTGCATCACCTTGTTTTTTCGTATGAAGGATATGTAGATCAGGAAAAGCTGCGGCAAGAGGTGGTACGATTTTCGTTAAATTTGTATGTAAGTCACCTTGACCAGCTTTCGGATTTACGATGAGGAGTACTTTTTCAAATTTTGTCTTTGTCATATTTCATCTCTCCCTGTAGTTTGTAAATGGAAAGAAAGGAGCTGTTCCCATGTATTTTAGAACAGCTTCTCCCTATTAATTGGGTGCTAAGATTGTCAGTTATTGTCGGTAAATCGATATATTAAAAAAATCGCCGATATAATTTGAGTTACGGTCGATATATTTTGAAAATCGCCGATATACATTTTATGTACTATCGATTTTTTAAGTTATACGATTATTTCGTTACAACTGAAGCAATGAATGGTAAGTTACGATATTTTTCCGCACAGTCGATACCGTATCCAACGATGAATTCGTCTGGAATTTGGAAGCCAACATATTCAGCTGTTAAGTCTACTTTACGACGTTCTGGCTTATCAAGTAATGTACAGAACTTGAGTGCTTTTGGTTTATGCATAAAGAAGTGGTCTTTTAGGAAATGAAGTGTTAAACCAGAATCGATAATATCTTCTACAACAATTACGTTTTTCCCAGTAATGTTTACGTCGATATCTTTTAGTAGTTTCACTTTTCCTGTTGTTTCTGTTTGATTTCCGTAGCTAGATGCAGAAATAAAGTCAATTGTTACATCATTTTTGATGTGACGAATTAAATCAGCAGCAAATACGAATGAACCTTTTAATACTGCGATAACTACGATTTCTTCTCCTTCAAAGTCACGTTCGATTTGAAGTGCTAATTCTTTAACTTTTGCTTGTAATTGTTCTTCAGAAATTAAAGTGTCTTTTATTTCAATATTCATTGTAATCCTCCTACAGTGTAAAACTTATGAACATTTCGACTGTAAAGGATAGAATAGAAAAAGTCAAAGGAGATAGTAATTTTTTACAAAGGTAACGACAAAATCATCTGATGATATGATATACTAAGTATATTAAGAAAACGCTTCCATAAAGGGTGAATATGATGAAGAAGAAACAGTACACAAGTGTAACATTTATAAAAGCATTACTTTTAACAATTGTTCTTGGCCTGTTGGCTTACGTAATTGATGTACCTGCGATTCGTATTTCATTAATTGGAATGACTTTAGTGTTAGGAGCAATTTCGCACGGTATGATGTCGCAGCTAAAAGAAGCTGGACTTGATGATATGAGAGATCATATAGATAAAAAGTAAGAAACCTTCATTATATAGAGTGAAGGTTTTTTTGTTTCTTACAAAAATGTAAGGTAGTTGTAAGGCAAATCGATAGTTGCATAAGAGCATTTTGGATAAACTATGGGTGTAAGGTAAAAGGCAAGCATATTTTAGGTAAATTAAGTTTTAGGCACTCTATATGTGAAAAAGGAGTAGGAGGGCATGGAGAAACGTTGGACGACCTTTTCTTTTTTAGCGACTAGTAACACCGTAATGCTAGATGGAAAAATGGATTTTTTGCACTTGTTTGATCGTGAAGATGATCATTCTTCTTCTAAATTTACAATGAAATGGAATAAATGGAGCGAGAGTTGTAGGTTTGAAGAAGAGGCCCCTAACGAAGAGCAAAAGATTATTTTAACAAACCCTATTAAAGCGTGGGTTGTTCAACGTCGTAAGTGTAACGTCAAAAATCACTTCAAGAAAACTGAGCCGAGACAATTAGTTATCGCTCCGGCCCGTTCTACTTCCAAATCACGCGAAAGTAACATGTAAATAATTGAGACACACACCCGAAAAAAACATCGTACATATTGCGATGTTTTTTTCTTTTTCTACAATGAAATCTTTAAATGAAATATATTTCATCTGCATCTTATATTTATATCTCTTGCTTATTCTAGTAATACATCCGATGCGAGTTGATGTGAATAAAATATAAGGAGAGAGTGAAAATGAAAAAGAAACTATTACCAATTTGTGCAATGGCACTTTTAACAGTAGGATATTCTTCAGTAGCGAGTGCGGATACTGGAACAGTAACAAAGGAAGAAGAAGCGCAAGTACAACAGGATAAAGCTAAAAAAGAAGAAGCAATTAAGGAACAGCAAAAAAGTGAAGTAGAGAAAAAGCAAGCGGCACAAGTACAAGAAAAAAATGATATGGCTAAAAAAGAGGAAGCAATAAAAGCTGAGAAAAAAAGTGAAGAAGAGAAAAAGAGAATAGCGCAAGAACAGTTAAAAAACAATATGGCTAAAAAAGAAGCAGCGATAAAAGCCGAGCAAAAGAATGAAGTAGCTAAAAAAGAAGAAGCAAAGCCAGTTGTACAAGGTGAAAAATTACCAAATACAGCATCAAATAATGTAGTAATGATGGGATTAAGTGCATGTCTTGTAGCGGTAGGTACATTATTTGGTTTGAATCGTCGCAATAAGATTAAAGCATAAATAAAATATTTTCCTATAAAGAATGGGATAATTTCATATATTAAAAATGGTAGGTTACTCCTACCATTTTTGGCATGGAGGGATGAAGAATGAAGTTACTTAATTATATCGGTATCATATTGATGGCTATAGGCCTATTCATGGGGTCCTATTACGCTGTGGAATGGTATAAAGGAAAAAGCTCTGCCGGGCAATTAACGGCAGAAGAAATAAAGAGCCTTAAAAATATACAAGATACTCAACTTTCTCATGAAACACCTGTAACTTCTCAAGTGCCTTCTTCTCAAACAGAACATAAAGAAGGAGAAAAGGTAGCGATGTTAAACATACCGAAAATAAAGAAGAAGTTTTCTATATATTGGGGAGCAGATGATACGACTTTGAAAAAAGGAGTGGGTATGTTCGTTAGTGATTTAACGACAACTCCATCTGGAGGGGGACATACTGTACTGAGTGGACATCGAGATACTGTATTTACAGATTTAGAAGAGTTGAAAGAAAAGGATACCCTTGTTTTAGAGTATGATAATAAAACGTACACATATGAAATTCAAAAGACATGGATTACTCATGCGGATGATCGTACTGTTATTATAAAAAAAGAAGAACCGATATTAACACTGACAACTTGTTACCCATTTGATTATATAGGGGATGCACCAGATAGATATATTATCGAGGCGAAGTTAACTGGCAGTTATTCAAAGTGAAATTATAGTTTCTGAAAGCGAGAGGGGGATATATAAGTTATGTCAAAAAACATTTTAATTGTTGAAGATGAAGACATATTACGTGAAATATTAAAAGATTATTTTTTAAGTGAACAATATGTAGTGTTTGAAGCGAGGGACGGGAAAGAGGCTTTAGTTGTATTTGAAGAAGAAGAGGTTGATTTAGTTATTTTAGATATTATGTTGCCAGAACTCGATGGATGGTCTGTTTGCCGAAGGATTAGGAAGACGTCCGAGGTGCCTATTATTATGCTGACGGCGCGCGTAGATGAAGACGATACGTTACTTGGTTTTGAACTTGGAGCAGATGACTATGTGACGAAGCCGTATAGTCCTCCAATTTTATTAGCAAGAGCGAAACGATTATTAGAAAGTAGAAAAGCATCGAAGAAACCTTTAGAGAACGAAGATGATACGTTATCGATTCATGGCATCCATGTCCATTTTCCGTCGCGTACTGTTACTGTTGATGAGGCAGATGTTAGTTTAACGCATACGGAGTTTGAAATATTGGTGTATTTCATGAAAAATCAAGGAATCGTTTTAACGCGAGAGCAACTCATTTCAAGAATTTGGGGATATGAATTTGCTGGCGATGATCGAACGGTGAATAGCCATATTCGTAATTTAAGAAATAAATTAGGAGAGAAAGCAAAGTATATTACAACTGTAGTACGAACTGGTTATAAATTTGAGGGGAATGTATGAAGAAAGGAATTGTACTAAAATTATTTACTCTTACAACAGCATTATGTATGTTGATTTTAGCGACGATATTTATTGGACAAACGATATTTTTTAAACAATATTATGCGAATCGAAAAGTGGAAGATATTAAAGTAAATTTAAATTCCTTTGAGAAGAATTATTTAAATTATGCAGGAAATGCAGAAGAAATTCAGAAACTAGAGCAAGACTTTTTAAGAGAAAATAATACGTGGATTACGACATTAGATAAGAACGGGAATTTAAAACATGCAGATGATTTTTATTTTGAAGTAACGATAGATCGTAGGCAACAAAAGAGCTTTGGACAACAAATATTTAAAATTCCCTTAGGTAATCTCGTCAATATAGAGGAAATTGATAATAAATTATCAGAGCAGTTTTTAGGGCAAGAAATTTATTTTTCTGGAGTGAGAAAAGAAGATAGTTTTATTCCATTCTCTTTTTCTTTATCTAAGCAGAATTTAAGTGGATCTAATAAACCGTTAGAAAAAGCATTTAATGAGAAAATGAGTAAATTAAATGAGGAGAAAAAGAGAGCAGCTGAGGAACAACTTGTTAAGGAAAAGAAACCAGCTGTTCAGGAGCAAGCTGCTCAAGAATCAAATGTTTACATAGGTGGACGTGTTACAAAAGTACAGTTACCAGATGTAAAAGGTCCTGTGAATCCAATTTATAAAAATGGCATCTTCTTAGATAACATAAAAGAATTTCAAACTGATTTATTATTAAAAGAGAACAAACACATACAATATACAACACAAACAATGGACTATGAAAAGAATGATATAAAATATAAATTATTAATGAAACCAATAAAAGAAAAAGACGGATCAGTAACATATATTTATGCGATGGCTTCTTTACAGCCCGTAGATGAAGCTGTACAAATGGTGCAAGATTACTATATCTACATCATTGCATTTGTAGTCGTTCTTATTTTTTTAGCTTCGTTCTATTACTCAAAACAAATTGCCAAACCGTTATTAAAAATAAATGATACGACGAAGAAAATAGCACAATTAGATTTTACAGAAAAAATACCAATTACTTCAAAAGATGAAATTGGGGATTTATCGAAAAATATTAATGTGCTATCAAATAAACTCCATTCCCATATTGGACAGTTAGAAGAAGATATTGAAAAGGAAAGAAAGTTAGAAAGGACGCGAAAAGAATTCATTTCTGGTGTTTCACATGAATTAAAAACACCGCTAAGTATTATGAAAAGCTGTATTTCTATTTTAAAAGATGGAGTAGCTGAACATAAAAAAGAGTATTATTTTCAGGCAATGGAAAGAGAAGTAGACAAAATGGATACTTTAATTTTGGATATGCTTGAGTTAGCTAAATTTGAATCTGGTACATATAAAATGAAAAAGGATTCGTTTTATATTGATACAGTAATTGAAGATATATGTGAACATCTATCTGTGGAAATAGAGAAAAAAGAACTTCATGTTCATAAAAATATATGTTCATTTGAAGTGATTGCAAATCAAGGCCGGATTGAACAAGTCATCGTGAACTTCATTACGAATGCCATACGTTATACACCAAATAAAGAAGATATTATTATTTCTACAATAGATGAGAAGAATCGTATAAAAGTTTGTATTGAAAATAAAGGTACTCACATTGAAGAAGAACAATTAGATAAAATTTGGGATCGTTTTTATCGCGTGGATACAGCTCGTCAGCGTTCACAAGGTGGGACGGGACTGGGGCTTGCTATTTCTAAAAATATTTTAGAATTACACGATGCTGAATATGGAGTGAAAAATACAGAAGACGGTGTATTATTTTACTTTTACTTACCGAAAAAAGCGTAGATAATGCATGCTACGCTTTTTTAATTTATTTTCATATTATCTTTACCTAATCTTTATTTTTAATCAGTATAATTTGTTTAGAATATGAGGTTATGTAAGGAGTCGATGAACCGTGCATAGCAATTGGCTAAGTATAATGGTATTTATTTTCTTTTGCGCATTTATTGTATTTTTAATTAATATTACGATATGAAAAAAGAGCGCTCATTAAGCGCCCTTTTTTTGTGTATTCATTTGATAAGCACTGATGCTTTTGAATAAGCGTGGTGAAGTGATAAATAAAAATATAAGTAAAACGGTACATAGAATATAGGAACCAATCATTGTACTACCGTTAAATATTAAAGAATATAGGAAAGCCGATTGGCCTTTTGGTGCATATTGTCCCCAGAAAATGATACCAGCGATAAAGTGACAGAAGTAACGAGCTAGACTACCGATAAAAGTAGCGACGATAATGTATCCAATTACTTTCTTTCCTTGGTTTGGTTTTGATGAAGGTTTGTCTTTACGGTTACCTAAATTTGATTGCTCTTCGCTATTATCATTGGAAGTTAAAAGTGCTTTTTGAATTGGACGATAGAATAAACCAGCAAATCCAATGAATGCGAAAGCAACAAAGTATTCAATTAGTACTTGAATTGGTGTGACGATAATGGCATCGCCTACGACAATTTGTAATAATCCCCAAATTAGGCCCCCTAAGAAAGCCATTTTGAAGCCCCAGCGGTATGCGATAATAAAAATAGGAATCATAGCAAATGAAATGGAACCGCCTGTTGCTGATATTTTTATTGAAAGTGGTAAAATGTCGATGACCAAGGCGAAGGCTGCAAGAATAGCAGATTCGATCATCGCTTGTAAATTAGTGTTACGCATGTTGTCTCCCCCTAAATCCAAGTTGTACAAAAAAGAATAGATATCATAGGAGGATACGAAATACGTAAATAAAAATGAGGTATGTATTTCGGACGTTTGCACAATCCCTGCGTTAGCATTAACTAACAGGTTCGAAGGGTCGGAACGAAGTGTTCCCTCTCAGCGACATGGCTCCCCCAGTGATAACGAGATTCTTTATTTGCTATTGTTTATTGTAAGCGAAATGGATGAGAATGGCAAACGAATACAGTATGACAATAATTGAAATAGAATTGTAGCGAAATGTTAATAAATATGAAGCAAAAGGGTATAGTACAAGAGAAATTGGGTGTGGTATAATTTTTTTGAAAATAATTATCATTCTCTTCTGAGGGGGAAGGTTATGAGCTTAGTAGATATTAAAATTGGAGAGAAAGTGTTAGTAAAAAGTATTCAGTCTTTAGATCAGCTATTAAAGCGTAGACTAGCTGCTTTCGGTCTTGCTGAAGGAAGCGAACTTCGCCTGAAACAGAAAGCGATGTTTAAAGGTCCTTGTACATTGGAGTGTCGTGGACAGTTAATTAGTATTCGTCATTGTGACGCGAAAATGATAAAGGTGGAATTAGCGTGAATAAGGTAGCTTTGCTAGGGAATCCGAATACAGGGAAGACATCATTATTTAATGCACTTACTGGTTCTTATGAGTATGTAGGAAACTGGAGCGGTGTAACAGTAGAAAAGAAGGTTGGTAAATTAAAAGATAGACAAGGAACATTAATTGATTTACCAGGTGTTTATGATTTAAATCCAGTTTCACGTGATGAAGGTGTTGTAACAAACTTTCTATTAACAGAAGAATTTAATCATATGTTAAATATCGTAGATTCCTCGCAGTTTGAAAGAAATATGCATTTAACGTTGCAGTTACTTGAATTTGGTAAGCCAGTCTCAATTGGTTTAAACATGGTTGATGTGGCGAAGCAAAGAGGAATTGTCATTGATGTAAAACGATTATCAGAACTATTAGGTGTAACAGTCGTTCCTGTTGTTGCAAGGAGTGGAAAAGGCTGTGAAGAACTGCTTACGACTCTTAAAGAAAATGACAAAAAAGAGAAAAAGCCATTCCTTATTTCATATGGTGTACAAATGGATGAAGGAATTGGAGAAGTAATTGCTCTTTTAGAGACAGTGAATTACGAGCATCCGAGATGGTTAGCACTTCAATTTTTAAGCAATAACGAAGTAGTAGAAAAAGAAATGAAAGCATTACCAATTTATAAGGAACTCATAGCCATTCGATCTCGCTTAGAAGGAAAACTTGATTGTACGTTAGAAGAGCACATTTACAAAACTCGTGAAGCGTATATTGAAAAGTTAAAAACAAATGTTATGAAGCATGAGAAAGAAGGAAAAATTCCTTTTTCAGAAAAAATTGATAGATTAATTACACATAAAATTTTAGGACTTCCAATCTTTTTAGCAGTTATGTTTTTTATTTTTCAGGTTACGTTTACGTGGATTGGTACACCTTTATCTGATATGTTAGATGAGTTTTTTGGTGGCCAGCTTACGGATTGGGTGACGGCTGGACTTACAAGTATTGGAGCTTCTCAGTTTATTCAAGCACTCGTTACAGAAGGTATTATTGCCGGTGTTGGTGCTGTATTAGTATTCGTACCACAAATCTTTGCACTATTCTTTTTCATTTCATTATTAGAAGACTCAGGGTATATGGCGCGAATTGCGGTTGTTATGGATAGAATTATGGAGTTTTTCGGCTTAAACGGAAAAGCTTTTATTCCGATGATTATCGGTTTTGGATGTAACGTTCCAGGTATTATGGCTGCGAGAACGATTGAACAGGAGAAAGAACGTTTACTTACCATTTTAGTAACACCATTTATGTCTTGTTCAGCACGATTACCTGTATATGCATTATTTGCGGGCGTATTCTTCCCGCATAGTCAGGCGACTGTTGTATTTTCTTTATATGTTGCAGGGATTGTTCTTGCGTTATTAGTTACAAAAATTATGTCTCTTACGATTTTGAAAGCGGAAAAGTCTATTTTCGTAATTGAATTACCTCCTTATCGTGTGCCACAAGCAAAAACGTTATGGCTGAGCACATGGGAGAAAGGAAAAGGATTTGTTCGTAAAGCTGGTACATTCATCTTCGGTGGTTCAGTTATCATTTGGTTATTAAACTATGCAGGTCCATCAGGATTTGGTGTTGATATGGGAGACAGTTACTTAGCGATGATTGGTGGATTTATCGCACCGCTATTTGCACCGCTCGGCTTTGGAACGTGGCAAGCTGCAGCATCCCTTTTAACAGGATTTTTAGCGAAGGAAGTTGTCGTTTCAACAATGGCAATTATTTATGCAGTTAAAGAAGATGTGCTTGGAAACGTAATGGGAGCACATTATACAGCATTATCAGCTTATGCATTTATGTTCTTTATTTTATTATACGTTCCATGTTTAGCGACGGTGGCTGTTATTAAACGTGAAACAGGATCAGCGAAATGGACGATTTTCTCAGTCGTTTATCCGCTTGTTGTTGCTTATGTATTAACGCTTATTATATACCAAGTTGGATCTTTACTAGGATTCTAAAAGGAGATGTATAATGATGGTCAATATTATAATTGGAGCTATCATTTTTGGTTATGCAGCATACACGTTAGTTAATTTTGTAAAGAGAAGTAAAAAAGGAAAATGCGCAGCATGTTCTTTAAATAAGTCATGTCAGTCGAAAACTTGTAGTCTAGATATGGAACAAGTTGCTCATAATAAATAGAAAAAAGCTTTGCGAATTTCGCAAAGCTTTTTTGTTTTACTTTTTAATTTTTACAAGTTGAGAAGCTTCGACGCCGTTGTAACCAGGGAATTCTTTACTTGGGTCTTTATCAAATTTTAATACACCTACAGATTTTTCATCACCTTTTACATTGTTGTAAGTTGCGTCATCGACAATCGCATACATATCTGTATATGCACGGCCACTTCCGATAATTGTGTTGCCTTCATATTTTAATTTGGCTCCATCAAGTGTAGCATTTTCTACTTTTTCTTTTGCAAATAATACACCTTGTTCTGTTGTTACAGCTGGTAATTTATCAAGTGGTTTCGTGTTGTCTTTTTCATCAACTTTGCTAAGTAACTCTTTTTTCACTAGTTCCTCACCAGTTTTTTTATCCATTACAAGAACTTTTTTACCATCTAATGTTGTCATTTTCATTTTATAGAAGTCTTTTTCTTTCACTTCTTTTTTGTTTTTATCTGTAATTTGCTGAACTTGTTCTTCTGAGCCGTACAGTACAAAACCGTTCGCTTTCTCTCCTAATAGAGAACAACCTGATAATGCTCCAAGTGAAATTGCTGCTGCTAATCCGATTCCTACTAATTTTTTCATGATGATTTCTCCTTTTATATGTTTTATATTAAATACAATTTTTGTATTATTGCTTACAAGTGAAGAAGCTTGTTTGTTGCTTCTGGTATTAGTGTATAAGAAATATCAGAATGCAACTATCGAGTTAGCTTACAGTAACATTACACTTATGTAATTTAGTGAAATTGCACAAAAGTAAGTTAATTTAAAAGAGGGGTAATGAGAATATATTAGAAATACAATATTGTATATAGAATGTCATATTATAATGGATGTATTTTGGAAATAACATGTAAGGACATATTAGTTTTGTTATAATAAACACATAGGCTGTAAAAATGAATATTCTTTACTGTAAAGGGAGATTTTTCAGTTTTCCAAGTAGTGAATTTGAAATATGAGGTATATCATAGGAGGAATTTAGATGTCTGTATTTAAACGATTAAGAGATTTAACAATGTCGAATGTATATTCATTAATTGAAAAAGCGGAAGATCCAGTTAAGATGACTGATCAATATTTACGCGATATGCAAGCGGATGTACAAGAAGCTGAGAAAAGTGTAGCAGCTCAAATCGCGCTTGAGAAGAAATTCAAAATATTATTTGAAGAGCAAGAAGCACTTGTGAAAAAACGTGAAGAGCAGGCTCATATGGCTGTTCAAGCTAATAACTTAGATCTTGCGCGTCGTGCATTAGAAGAAAAACAAAATGCAGAACAAAAAATGAATGAGTATAAAGCAAGCTACGAGCAAAATAAAGCTGCTGCTGATAACCTGCGCCTAAAGCTAGAAGAAATGCGCAAGCAATTAAATGAGCTGAAAAATAAACGTGAAACACTTGTAGCACGTGTAAATGCGGCGAAAGCACAAAAGAATATTAATCAGGCGATGTCTGGATTTGATTCAAACTCAGCAAAAGCTGGTTTAAGCCGTATGGAAGAGAAAGCTCTTCAATTAGAGGCTGAAGCAGAAGCAAGCGGTGAAGTTTATAAGAAAGAAAAATCATTAGATGATGAATTCGCAAGCTTAAACAAAAATTCTGCTGTTGACGATGAATTAGCTCGTATTATGAAGCAGTATGAGAAATAATATAGAATAGAGACAAATGAACCGACATGTCTAAATATATTCATGTCGGTTTTCTATTATATTTAGAGGAGGTTTTGCAATGACATGGATGAATGTAGTTGCCATGCTTGTATGGACTGGAGCGAGTGCAGTACTTTTATTTGCAATTATGTGGGTTGATTCAATTTTTACAAAATACAATGATTTAAAAGAAATTAAAAATGGAAATACAGCTGTAACAACTCGTTTTATTATGAAGTTATTTGCACAAGGGTACATTTTATCCCAATCAATTACGAAAGCAAATGACTTATGGCAGGCACTTCTTGCTTCAGCAGTTTCTTTCGTTATTTTATTAGTGGTAGAAATGTTTATCGAATTTGTATTAAAGAAAATGTCTGGTCTTGATTTAGAAGAAGGTACGAAAGAAGGTAGCGTTGCACATGCGATGTTAGCCGGATCATTACATATTGTTGGTGCACTAATTTTAGGTGCGTGTTTATAAAGAGAAAAGGAGGTGTAGATCATGAGTTTATTTAAACGAATTAAAAATATAATGAAAAGCCCAGAGCCACCGAAGCCGGAAAAGAGTCTTTTAACGTTAGCTCCTGGCGATATGATTGAAGTGTCATTAGTTATGTATGAATTAATTGGGAAAACGAGTATGCATTCGCGTAAGGAAATTGTTTTGACATTGCAAGATGGAAAAGACATTCGTTATTTAAAAATTGAAGATCGTGAAAATACGTATTACAAATTATATACACCAATTGATGGTCGCTTAGATTCAATTGATGAAATTCCGACGACAATTGAAATGGATGATACCGAGTACCATATGGAAGAACAATATAACGGACGTGTTGTTGTTATGGGAAAAACTCCATTCTCAGCTTCAGAAGAACAGTACGTATGGGAATTCCAATCAGATAATCGAAAATTATTGCGTATTGAATGGCAAAATGGTCGCACAATGATGTATGAGGGAGAAGCAATCATTCCTGCTGATGTACAAATTATAAGAGCAACGTAAGGGGGCGTAATCATGTCAAACCGATTGTTTACCATGATTAAATCGTTTGTAATCCCTATACTTGCTATCGTTATATTACTTGTTGTTGCTGGTTATGCCTTATCAGGTTGTCAAGGCGGGCAGACAAAGTCGATTCAAGACCGTTATCCACTTGAATCTGTTGCCAAGGAAGGTAAACAAGAATCTTACGTGTATAGGGCCGCCAATCGGTCAGTTCCTGAAGTAGCGAAGGAACTCATTAACGAAAGAGAACCGAAGCAAGCATCTAAAGAAGACGAAAATCAAATGTTCCTCGTTTATTCTGATAAGATTTATAACCTGCAAAAGGATAAAGAGAAACCATCTGATACGTTAATTGAAATAAGTAACAAAGAATTTGTCCGTCAAAATTACCAACCGTCCTTCTTGCAAGGATATATTATGGGTAGCATATTAAACGATATATTCGGTTCACGAAAATCATCATACGGTGATTATCGAGGATATAACGATAGACAAAATCATAAACCAGTTATTCCAGAAAGACCACCTACAAAAGAAGAAAAGAAAACCCCACCTCCAATTACGAAGGAAGGGAAAGGGTCTATCATTAAGCGAGGCGATAATGTAGATTCGAAACCATCAGTAGGTGATAAGGGAAGTATTACTGAAAAAGGAAGTAATACGACGCCCCCACCTTCTACTGGAAGCAAGGGGAAAATTACGAAAACACCAGGTGGTTCAAGCGGATCAGATGTGAAGCCAAAATCATCTATTAAAACGCCGCCAAGGAATACATCTCCTCCGAAAACAAGGGTCGGTGGTTCAGGGAAAATTACAAAGAGAAGATAGTATAGAGACCGAAAAGTTGAATTTGCTTTTTGGTCTTTTTTCGTGTTGTGGGAATTAATTCCTTTTAGTTGGTGCAATTTAGGCATAAGGGGGCGAGTAAAAACATATCAGCAATTATTAGAATATATCGACCGCAATTTAAAATATATCAGGGATTATTGGAATATATCGACCACAACTTAAAATATATCAGCGATTATTGAAATATATCGACTTACCGACAAAAACTAACAACGATAGCAACTTAATAATAAAAAGAGGGTGTGCCAAAATTTTGGCATACCCTCTTTTATATAACGATTAATGAATATCACGTTTCTTGAAATTACCGCCTTTTACTTCTGCTACGTCATAAACTGTAATAAAGGCGTGTGGATCGATTTCATTAATAAGTTCTTTCATTTTACTTTCTTCTAAACGGTTAATTACGCAAGAAATTTCTTTGAATTTCTCTCTTGAATAACCACCGTATACTTCGTTATATGTTGCACTTCGGCCTAAACGATCGCGAATTGTTTCTACCATTAATTCAGGCTCTTTTGTAATAATTTTAAATGCTTTTGAACCACTTAAACCAACTTCAACGATATGAATCACTTTCGAAGCGATAAAGTAAGCAATTGCCGAAAGGATAGCTCCTTGAAGACCGAATACCGTTGATACGAAAATAAATACGAACATGTTTAAGAATAAAATAAGGTCACTCGTTCCAAATGGTAACTTACGAGAAAGCAATACAGCAAGCATATCGATTCCATCTAATGCCCCACCGTTACGTAATGCTAGTCCCATACCAAAACCGATGATAATACCACCAACAACTGTAACTAATAATGTATCGCCTTCAATAATAGCTGGTATTCCGTGCATGACAACGGTACCTACTGCTAATGAAGCAATTCCGATAATAGAATAAATCGCAAAGCTTTTACCGATTTGCTTATACCCTAACCAAACGAAAGGAATGTTAATAACTGCGATTAGAGCTCCTAATGGCAATCCAAATAATCTTGAACTAACGATACTTAAACCAGTCACACCACCGTCCGATACGTTATTTGGAATTAATACTGCTTCTAATCCGTACGCTGTGATAAATGCCCCAATAATAATCATCAAAGCTTTTGAAGCAATTTTTAGCTTATTGGGCTTGTTTTTGATAATTTTCTCCATATAATTTCCTCGTTTCAAACTAGTTTCTTATTTGTTACGTCATTCACACCTAAATTTTATTTTAACATTTAATTTGAAAAAATTCTCCTTTAATGGGTGTATGCAGGGAATATTATCACCATATTATCTTTAAAATATTTTTGAAATCAGTATAAGAAATCCCATCCTTTCAAAGGATGGGATGCTATTAAGAAAATATAAAACTAAGTATTGATACGAATAAAGCGAAACCTAAAATAGTTCCACATATTTTCATATGGCGCTTACGTCCCATTACGACAATCGCAACATATTCGCGAATCATTGCGTTAGGCCAGTAATAAAATGCAGTTTTTGACCCGATTCCTTGGCTATTAAGACCAGCTTGTCTAGCGTATATGCCAGCGCGGAAAAGGTGGAAATTATTTGTGGTAAAAATACTTTTATATTTACCTTCAGGTTTTAAAGAATCCATAATTTCTTTAGAGAACAACATATTTTGATATGTGTTTACAGAGCGATTTTCTTGCACTGTATGTTCAAGAGGAATTCCTTTTTCAACAGCATAATTTTGCATTGCTTCTGCCTCTGGAAGACCTTCATCTGGACCTTGACCACCAGAGAAAATAATTGTTGGTGGTGTATTTACAGCTGCTTGTTTCCAATAGAAGTCGATAGCTTTATTAATGCGGCTTGCAAGTAATGGTGGTACTTTATCATTAATTAAGCCGCTACCAAGAACGATAATGAAATCTTGATTACGTCTTGGTCTGTTGAATTGGTATAAAAAATATGCGCTTAAGAAGTTAGATAAGTGTATAAAGAAATAGAAGCTTATAAGAGAAATAGCTGCAAAAATAGGCTCTAAATGCGATGAGACCAAACTTGCTGGGTTTATGATAGGGAGTAACATAAAGAATAACATCCCTAAAGCAGCAAGGAGTGTTAAACAGTTAGTGAACCGTCTTCCTTCTCGCTTCATTAAAATTCTAGCATTAAGAAATAGCCCAAACATTAAAGCAACAATACCGAAAGGAAGCATAATAAGAAGTGCTAAAATAGGTAAAATTATAATATAGCGTAGGACATCACTACTTGAATTTACAGATATAATCACACAAAAAAGAAGGAAAAAACAGACAAAGGAATTAAATAAAAAGCCGTTTATTATTTTTCGCGGATCTTTTAAATATGAGATAAGAAAAATAATAAATAATATAAGAGGAATAATTCCGAAATACATCATAAATATAGTACACCTCAATTTGTATAAGAATTTGACATACCTTTTATATTACATGATTTTATAAGTGAAAATGAAAGAAAAAGGATTTTGAATTTTCTCAATAAAATATATGGATACATATGTTACAATATATTCAAAGCGATATATTAAAAGTAAAATGGTTGAAAAGGCACTCAATAGAGTGCTTTTTCTTTTTGTATGCAATTGTGCATATTATATTTTTTTTCAAATGAAGAGGATTACAATATAATTTGTAGACAGACTTTATAAAGCAGAATTTAATACAAACATTTCCCTCTACTTTTTGTATCTAACAATCGTATAACAATAAATAATTCTGTTTTATAGTGTCTGTTTTTGAAAGGTGTCTTTTTTGAAAGCACCTTTTTTTATTAGTATAGATAGTTTTCACTGTTAGCATAGTGTAAACTATCTATACTAAACATTAGCAATCTTCCGTATAAATATTATCAATTTACTATATATTCCAGTGGTGTTAACCTACATATGAAAGGCTTTCTTTTTCAAAATATTACCCCTAATAAAATTTTGAAGAAGTCAACTGTCTCCAAACTTGTCTTTATGCTTAAAGAAAAAGCACTCAAATTGAGTGCTTTTTCTTATTGAAACATGCTATTTTTCTAGGCGATTTTCATAAAATAAAAGTAAAGAAATGAAAGTGGGTGACAAAATGCCGGCAGTTGTGGAAGGTGTTATTATTGAAAACTGCAATGGAACAATTAATGTAGGTGACAAATATAACGTACAGCCGATTGAAAAGACGAAGGCTTATAATGGATCGGGATCATCAAATACAGGAATGAAAGTACAAACGTTTAGCGGGATTAGTACAGCTGATGTATGGGATAATGATGCGAATGATCAGGGGATACAGTTTACTTTATAGTACAGTATGTAAAATTGCATAAAATGATGAACTTGTCCTGTGCTACAATCTAGCTGTGAGCTGTTAATGATTCTTCTGTAGTATAGTTGTTAGATTAGAAATATAACATCTTATCGAAAATCATACGTATAAAAAAGACACTTCAAACGAAGTGTCTTTTTTTACCTTAGTGATACCCTTTAGCAGAGTCTTTATGAATTTTATTTTTAAAAATACTGTAGCTCCAAAGCTGATATCCAATAACGATTGGTACCATGACCATTGCAACGAAGAACATAATTTTTAAGTTTAATTGACTACCAGCTGCGTTGTATAACGTTGTACTGTATGCATCGTTAATACGAGATGGTAACATTCTTGGGAACATACCTGCAAAGCCAGTTGTCATAAACATTGCGATTGTTAGGCAAATGAATGTGAATGCAAGGCCAATTTTATGTTTGTACACCATAATAAGTGCGAGTACACTCATTAGCATTGCAAGTACTGGAAGAATGAATAGTACCGGATATTCCGTAAAGTTTTGGAATAAGTTTGTCCGATTAGCAGTTGCTACATAGAAGATAGCTAAAATGATAGCAGCTGCCATTGAAAATGGTCTTGCGATTTTATAAGCACGATCAGATACTTCACCAGTCGTTTTAATCATGACCCAAAGGGCACCGGATACGACAAATATAGCAGTGAAGAAAAGACCACCTAATATACCGTAATGGTTTAGTAAGCTAAGTAAATTTCCTTCATAGCCATTTTTTCCGATTTGTAGTCCGTAATAAAGATTAGCGAATGTAACACCGAATAAGAAGGCGATTAGGAAACTGCCAATTGCAAATGCCCATTTACAAGTTTTTTGCCAAATTGGTGAATCATCTTTATGCATGAATTCCAGTCCAGCGGCACGAGCAAATAGTGCAAGTAATACTAAGAATAACGGTGTATATAAATAACTAAACATATTAGCATATGTGACTGGGAAGGCAGCAAATGTTGCGCCACCAGCTGTAATTAACCATACTTCATTACCGCCCCAGAACGGGCCAATTGCTTCTTGTAATTGATTTCGTTCTTGTCGGTCTTTCGTAACGAAAGGAAAAATCATTCCGTTACCAAGTGCATACCCGTCAAGAATGAAGTAAACTGTCCAAATCACGCCCCATAAACCGAACCAGATGATTGCAAGCATATCATGAGACATGAGCCACACCTCCCTCAGTAGCAGGTTTTTCTAATGCGGCAGGTCCTTTTTTCGCGAACTTTAGCATTAAGTATACGTCTGCAATTAAAAGTAAAGTGTAGAATAAAATTAAACTAATTAATGAGAACCAAATTTGCGGGACAGATATAGGTGATACAGATTCTGCTGTACGCATTAGTTTATATACTGTCCATGGTTGACGACCTACTTCAGCGACAATCCATCCTGCGTTAATTGCGATATAAGGAAGTAAGACAGACCATATTGTAATTTTTAAATAACGTTTTGAGTTTTCTAGTTTTCCTTTTCGGTTTAAATAGAAGCCATACCAAGTTAATGCCATAAAGAACATACCGAGTGCAACCATTAAGCGGAAGCTATAATACACAAGGTTAACATTTGGACGTTCATCTTTCGGAATATCTTTTAAACCAACAATTTCGCCATCAAATGAATTTGTGTAGAAGAAGCTTCCGAGTTTTGGAATCGTAAGGAATTCAAAGTTCTTCTCATTTTTTACATCAGGAATTTGAACAATTGAGAAGCCTTGTCCTTTTCCAGTTTCCCAAACTGCTTCCATCGCAGCTCCTTTTGCGGGTTGATATTTAGCTGCTGATACACCAGATTGATGTCCCATAAACGGTGTAATTGTTGCGGCGAATAAGCCTAACATTAAACCAAACTTAAATGATTTTTTGAAGAATTCTACTTCATTTTTACGTAATAAGTGATAGGCACTAATTGCCATAACGAAGAAAGCACCTACGATATAACAACCAACTACAGTATGGAAGAACATATTCCAAGCGTATGGATTTGTAACGAGTGCCCAGAAATCATTTAATTCAGCGCGGCCGTTACGTACTACGTAGCCAACAGGGTTTTGCATAAAGCCGTTTGCTGTAATAATCCAAAGGGCGGAAATGTTTGTTCCAAGTGCAACCATCCACATACAGAAGGCACGAAACTTTGGTGAAATTTTGTCTTTACCGAATAACCATATTCCCATGAAAGTAGATTCTAAGAAGAAGGCAACAAGTGCTTCGATTGCGAGAGGGGATCCGAAAATGTCTCCCATATATTTGGAGTACTCAGACCAGTTTGTTCCAAATTGGAATTCCATCGTAATCCCGGTTATAATCCCCATTACGAAGTTAATTGTAAATAATTTACCCCAAAAATTTGCCATTTTACGGTATGTTGGATTCAATGTGCGGGCGTATTGAGTTTCCATACATGCTACTAAAATGACAAGTCCGATTGTCAAAGGTACAAATAAAAAGTGATAAAAAATAGTAATTGCAAATTGAAAACGACTCAGTAACAGAACGTCGGACATAATAAATATTCACTCCTTTTTTACATTATCTACAATCAGTTTATAGTGAAAATACGTTTAAAGTATGTGAAACTTGTTACAAAGCTGTGTGTATATTTTGAAAGAATTATGTCGATTATCTGAAAATATCTTATTTTTACTATAAAGCGATATCCTTTTTGAGTTTTTCATATTTTGGTACACTATTTATGTAGTGTAAATGAGAGAAAAGAGGGTCCTTTACTATGAAGTCATTAGAAGAGATTTTGCAGTACAATGAGAAATTTGTTGAAGAGAAAAAATATGAAGAGTTTGTAGCGGGGAAATTTCCAAACAAAAAGATGGTAATTATTTCTTGTATGGATACACGACTTGTTGAACTATTACCGAAAGCGATGAATATGCGTAACGGTGATGTGAAAATCATTAAAGTAGCAGGCGCTGTTATTTCACATCCATTTGGAAGTATTATGCGTAGTATTTTAGTCGCTGTATACGAACTTGGTGCTGATGAAGTATGTGTAGTTGGTCACCATGATTGTGGTATGGCAAAAATTCAAGCAAGGAGTACGATTGAGAAAATGAAAGAACGCGGTATAACAGAAGAGAAATTAGATATGCTTCGTTATTCTGGAATCGATTTAGAACAATTCTTGCGCGGTTTCTCTAGTGTGGAAGAAAGTGTAGAACATAGCGTATCGGTACTTCGCAACCACCCATTACTTCCGGAAGAAGTACCTGTTCACGGTCTTGTTATAGATCCTGATACAGGAAAATTAGATTTAGTTGTGAATGGTTACGACAATTAAGAATTTACTTTGTCATCCTTTTTATCTGGGACAGGATCAAATCCTCCCGGGTGGAAAGGGTGACATTTTAATATACGCTTACAAGTAAGCCAAAAGCCTTTGAGTGCACCATGTTTTTGAAACGCCTCTAATCCATAATGAGAACAAGTTGGATAAAAGCGGCATGTTGGTGGTGTCATCGGAGAAATGAACTTTTGATAAAAGCGTATAATCCCAATAAAAATCTGTTTCATAACGGTCTCCTTTTCAGCATACTCTTAAAGTATTATAGCACGACTGTACATAATACTTTACTAATGTGCATTTCCGTTATATCATATTGGATATAACGGAATTAAATTAAAAGCGGGAGAGATGTTGTATGCCATCAGTAGAAAGCTTTGAATTAGATCATACGATTGTAAAGGCACCTTATGTAAGACATTGCGGAGTTCACAATGTAGGTAGTGACGGTATTGTAAATAAATTTGATATTCGTTTCTGTCAACCGAATAAACAAGCAATGAAACCAGATGTTATTCATACGTTAGAGCATTTATTAGCATTTAATTTACGTAAATATATTGATCGTTATCCGCATTTTGATATTATCGATATTTCACCGATGGGCTGCCAAACAGGATATTATCTTGTAGTGAGCGGAACGCCGACAGTTCGAGAAATCATTGATTTATTAGAACTAACATTAAAAGATGCGGTTCAAATTACAGAAATTCCGGCTGCAAATGAAACGCAATGTGGTCAAGCGAAGCTTCACGACTTAGAAGGAGCACAACGCTTAATGAACTTCTGGTTAAGCCAAGATAAAGATGAACTTGAGAAAGTTTTTGGATAAAAAGAAAAACTGCCTGTGAAAGGGCAGTTTTTTTATTGTGCTAAGAGCGGCCATACTCTTCTTTTTTATGAAAATATATTAGATACTCCAACATATAAAACAAAGGCAGAACAGAGAAAATAAATAAATGCTTTCGTTTTTTGCTGCTGCTTTATTTCATCGATTCCAAAAAGGATACACATAATACTTAAAAGGATGAACACGTAAGGTAAAAGAATAGTGAAGTTTGCAAAGAAGCTAAATAGGGCGAGAGAAAGAGCGATAGTGGCGATTATAATTCGAATGTTTTTTAACATGGAATCCCCCTTAGTAGAAAGACATAGTTACTGAGAGAAAATAATTATAAATGCTAAATTGGTCAAAATTTCATTCTACATGTAGTGAAAGTAGTTCGATATTAAGAAGAAGAATATAAGACCAGAAACGAAAAAATACGGGATACTCATTGATTTTCGTCCGGATTTTAATTCATTAATTCCTAGAAGAATAAAGGAACAACTGAGAATAAATTGTAAGTATGGAAGAAGTGAAAAATTATCGGTAACATGGACATAAGTGCTTAAAGTGAGTAAGAGAAGCATGAGAAATGCTAAAAAAATCCGTAATATAGTTAGAGTTAGCATTGTATGGCCTCCTTTAGACCATTTACTAGAATATTTCTGTGAAACCAATAAATAAAGCAGCGGCTCCTGCTAGTAGAGCGAGCAGACTACCTCCTGTTTGTCGTTTTAATATTTCCTCTAAACGTATGGTGAGGGCCATACCTCCTAAAAAGATGAACATATAAGGCATTATTTCTCTACTACCAGTAAAAAATCCATAGGTTGCTATACATAAGGCAATAAGTGATAAAGTAATCCGGACTCCTTTTAGCATAAAAGACCTCCTCTATTTTATGTAGGTAATAATGAGAACAATCCAAATGAAGGCACCAGCAATAATACAAATAAGTCCAGTTGCTAATTCCTTTTTCTTTATTTGTTCAAATGCGATGAGAAACATTAAAACCCCTAATAGAAATTATGAAAGAGGTACAAATTTATTTTGACCTGTATATAATCCAATTGCCGACATAACGATCACAGTGAGGGCGATTGTGATGCGGAGTATACGAAGCATATTATGAATCCTCCTTATTCTTTTTTGTATAAGGATTATCTTCTAGTTTATCGACGGAATGTTTATAAGCATAGCCTTTATTAATTGTCATGATGGAGAGTACGAGGATGATTAGGACGATGATAATACCGATAATTAATATTTTGAACATAAAACCCCTCCTTTTCTTTATTTTACATAATTTTGTAATTGATGAAAACAATAGAAATTAAAAGGATGAAAGAAGGGTGTTACATGGATACGAAAAAAACATATTATATATCAATAGGAAACGGTCAAATTTCACAAGTGAAGACGGCGGATACTTATAATTTTGAGATTTCCGCAAATGATGAAGAAATTACGGAATTAAGAGAGCACTTCGATCAAGCATATGTAGAAGATTTAGGGTCATTTGTACGCTCCCACGTTCCATTTGTTGAGTATCATCACGATTCAAATAATGACCGATATGATGAACAACTACAAAAAGCATATAAAATGATTTATGATTTAGGAAATCATGAGACGAAAGAATTAGTCGCGCAAATGGGAATAATCAATGGATTGTAATTGGATAATATTATGCAGAAAAGCGAGAATATGCTACAATTTGTGGTAGGAAAAACTTGTAACCATCAATAGGGGAGTAATGGCATGTACAAATTTAAAGATTATTACCACAACACTGTACAATTATCGTTTGAACGTTATCCATTTTCTCCTGAGCCAAAGCATGTTTGGGTTGTATGCCGGTACGGGGATCAATGGTTATTAACGCATCATTTACGTCGCGGTCTTGAATTTCCAGGTGGTAAAGTAGAACTAGGGGAAACACCGGAAGAAGCGGCAGTTCGAGAGGTTCATGAAGAAACCGGCGGCATAGTTTCTGATTTAACTTACTTAGGACAATACAAAGTATCTGGAAAAGACAAAATAATCATTAAAAACATTTATTTTGCAACAATTAGTGCGGTAGAAGAACATACGCATTACGAAGAAACGAAAGGGTCTGTTTTATTAAAAGACATTCCTGACAACATTAAAACGAATAGAAAATTTAGCTTTATAATGCGCGATGACGTATTAGCGCGTACGATGAAACATATAGAAGAAATCGGCTGTTTTACGAAGTAAAGTAGCCGGTTTCTTTTTTTGTATGTAAGAATAAATGTAAATATATCTTTATATTATTTTGGGTATATTATACAATTTTGTAAAGATATATTTACATTTTAGGAGGGGAAAGATGGATAAAAGAAACGACTGTTACTGTTTCGATGGTTAAATTAAACTTTTCTTTATTTTTTATAATAATTGCTTTGTCGTTTGGAATTGGTTATTTGCATATATTTCTTTCAGGTGGGGGCGGATTAAAGTTTCACTTTATCTCCACCTCTAAAAACGAAAGCACCTCCAACAAATCATCTACGATACGTGAATGCTTAAAATTCCCCCAAAACGAATCTTTTTTCCAAACACCAAGAATCCCTACTTGTTCAGAACCAAGCACATCGTTTTCTGGATGATCTCCAACATAAAGACATTCTTCTGCCTTCACATCTAGTCTTTGCAAAGCACGTTCGAAAATTTCAGGATGAGGTTTTTTAATTCCTTCAGCTTCCGAAACGAGAATGGCGTTTGTATACGTATGTATATGTAGTGCTCGAAGGTTGCTCATCTGAAATTCAGTAAAACCATTTGTAATAATACCAATTTTAATGTTTCGCTGTTTTAACTGTTGAAGTAGTTCATGCGTGTTTTTGAAAGGAATACAATGATGTTGGAAGTTTGTAATATAGTCGTGTAGTAGTTGCTCTTGCGTTAAAGTAGTAATGTTGTATTCGGAAAGGAGAGTAGCATATACTTTATCCTTCCACGTATAGCCATTATTATCGAGTTCAAGAAATCGAGAACAATACTCTGATTTCTCTATGCTCTTCAAATGTGAGGCGAAGCGATTATATTGCTCACAAATAAATTGTTCTAAAGATTGGCGCCGATCTAATAGTGTTCCATCTAAGTCGAATAAGATTGCACGAATCATGGGAAGCCTCCTTGCAGTTTTTATAATTAATTATCGCATATTCGCAAAAAAATGATTATGATATTTTGTAGAATGGAATAATGGGGGATTGTATGAAGAAACTGTATGGCAAGTTAGTGTGTTGTATTATAGCAAGCAGTTTAGTTGCAGGATGCGAGAGTGCTATCGAGGTTACGAAAGAAAAAGAAATTTGTAAAACAGAAGAAGAGTGCACGCAAATAGGAGATAAAACATTACAAAAAGTATATAAAAAGATAGAGGGACTTTCAGAACTTGAAAAAGTAGAGGATTATGACATAGAAGAGTATGAAAGTATGAATATGAAAGAGGCGGAACAGAAAAAAGAAGAGGATGACAATTACTTCTTTTTAGCTTCTTATTATATCGATGATGATGAAATTGTAGATCCTTATTTTGAAAAATTGGATCGTAAGAGATTGAATAAAGTTTTTGCAGATGACGAAGTAGCAAAAGATGATTTGTTAAGCCAGCGACAAGATAGAGAGTATCATGAAACGTTATGGGACATGTATCGCACTCTCATTCCAGTGAAATATCGTGAGAATATAACGGGGGTGGATTTAATAACGGATGGTTATGACGGCGTTGTTGCCCATGTCATGCCAAGTATGGATGACCCGAGAGATTGGTTGCTTAGTTTAGACGTGCTCGATTCTGGGGTGAATATAGATGAAGTGATGAAAACATTAATTCATGAAACGGCTCACGTATTAACGATTGGGCATAAACAAGTACCAGTGGATAGGAAATATTTAGAGGCGTTTGATGAAGAGAAAGACATTTCATCATATCGAAATAAATGTAACACGGTGTTCTTGAAAAATGGATGTGCGAGAAAAACTTCGTATATTAACCAATTTTATAATGAATTTTGGAAACCAATTGAGCAAGAGTGGACAGAAAAGAAAGTAGAAGAAAGTGAAGAGGCACAAATTAAATTTTATAAAGAAAAGCATGATGAGTTTGTATCGCTGTATGGAACAACAAATGTAACGGAAGATATCGCAGATACATTTACAGCGTTCATTTTACAAGATTCAAAAAAGGTGAAAGAAGGAACAGAGTTAAAATATAAGAAAATTGCTTTCTTCTATCAGTTTCCTGAGCTTGTAAAAATGAGAGCGGAAGTGCTGTCGGGATTATATGGTGTTTCAAAAACGATAGAACAACAAAGTGGAGACTAATGTGAGTTATGCATTCGATATAGTTTCGTTAAAGAAAAGCGTGAAGAATTTTTAATTCTTTGCGTTTTTTTATGTTTATAAAATTGAAAATTCTGTATTTTATTAAAAAGAAGAAGGAACTTGCGGTATAAAATAGAATTAGTATAAAAATGTCACAATTTAGACACAATTATAATGCGCGTGTTGTAGGGACTATAAGTTTACTCTCGAGGAGGTAATGAAACGTATGAAAACGATTCTTGCTGTTGCTGGTCTCATTTGGGTAATGTCTCACGGTTTTCCGATTTTTGAAGGGGAGCAAATTCGTAGTGCTTTGAATGAAAAGTTTAATGATTATCATGTGATAGATCGAAAAGATAATGTCGTTACAGTACGTGTGAAAGACTGTTTCCATACAGTTACGGTTGCGGATGGAAACATTACAAATGAAACGAAAATGTGTGATAAAAGGTAAAAGAAAGAAGCTGACTATAGCGCACTGTTTTGAGTCAGCTTCTTTTTCTTTTTCCAATTAGAATTTTTTCAAATGCCTCAACAAATACATACATAAGAGTTGCAAGAACACATGTGAGTAGTACGCTAAGTAAGACGAGTGTGAAGTTAAAGACTTGGAATCCGTAGCTAATTAAGTAGCCAAGTCCTTGTTTGGAAACGAGAAGTTCTCCGAAAATAACACCGACCCAGGATAAACCAACATTTACTTTTAACGTTGAGATAATTGCTGGAAAGGATGCAGGGAGAACGACTTGCTTATAACATTGCCATTTATTTGCGCCAAATGTGTCCATCACTTTTATATAGTTAGAATCGACTTCTTGAAATGCACTGTAAATAACGAGAATGGTAATGATGATGGAAATGATTACTCCCATTGCGATAGAAGATGAAATGTTTGGACCGAAAATAACGATGATGATTGGACCGAGTGCAACTTTTGGCATTGCATTTAGAACGACGAGGTAAGGATCAAGTATGCGGGCTAGAAGTGGCATCCACCAAAGAAACGTGGCAATAATAGCACCGAGTACCGTTCCGAGAATGAAGCCTACTCCTGTTTCCAGCAATGTCGTCCATATGTGGGCCCAAAGTGAACCGTCGATCCATTTCGTTAAGAAGAGGTCCCAAATACTCGAAGGAGAACTAAAGAGTAAAGGATCGATCCATTCTTTTTTGCTAGCTATTTCCCATAGTGCAAAGAAAAGAATAAGTAGTAAAAGCTGTAATGAGCGAGCAATCCAAGCACGCCTGCGTTCTTTCTTTCGAAATTGTTCATGTAGTTGTTTTATATTATCCAAGTCGTTCCAGCTCCTTCCATATATCTTGAAAGAGGGCTGGGAAATCGTAGTGATGGCGTGCTTCTAACGGTGATAAAGAACGGATACTTTCCGGGACGATAAAGGTTTTTGCGATTTTTCCAGGATTCGCTTGAAGTAAATAAATACGATCACTCATCGCAATCGCCTCTTCAATATCGTGAGTAACAAGTAGTGATGTTTTCTTATATTTATTTAGTAAGTTGAAAACGAGTTCTTCTAGTTTTAATTTCGTTTGATAATCGAGTGCGGAGAATGGTTCATCTAGTAATAAAATTTTCGGATCAGTTGCTAACGTTCGAACGAGAGCAGCACGTTGACGCATACCGCCGGATAGTTCACTAGGATATTGTCCTTCTATCCCATGTAGACCGACTTGTTTTAAAAGATTTAAAGTATGTTCTTTCATCTGTTCATCATAAATCTTTCGAATATGAAGTCCAAGCATAATATTTTCTTCAATCGTTTTCCACGGGAATAAGTAATCTTGCTGCAACATATATCCCATAGATGAAGTTTTCGTTGTAATTGGTTCACCATCTAAAAAGACGATACCATCAATTGGATCAAGTAGTCCAGCAATGATTGAGAGGAGCGTTGTTTTACCGCAACCACTTGGGCCGAGTATAGAAATAAATTCGCCTTCTTCCACTTGTAAGCTCATATCTTCAAGAACAAGTTTGGCATTCTCTTTTGCGAAAAAACAGTGAGAAACGTTACGTATTTGTAAAAAACTCATACACTTCGCCTCTATTTCTTAATAACGCTTTCGGCAATTTTTGTATTGACGAGCGCTTCATGTGGGACTTCTTTTTGTAATTCACCAGCGTCTTTCATAATCGTTTGGAGCTGTTTCCATTCTTCCGCATCTAGTAGTGGATTTGTCGCATAAGAATGTTGTTTTTTATACCGTTCAATTACTTTTACTGTAATGTCTTTCGAAGTGTCTTTAAATAGCGGAGAAACAGCAGCAGCAATCTCTTCTGGACTATGTGTATCAACCCATTGCTGTGCTTTATAGAGCGCACGTGTGAACTTTTCAGCAGCAGCTTTATCTTTCTTTAAGAAACTTTCTTTTGCCATGAACGTTGTATAAGGAACAGTACCAGATTCATTTCCGAATGAAGCGACGATATAACCTTTACCTTCTTTTTCGAATATGCTTGCAGTCGGTTCAAAGAGCTGCACAAACTCTCCTGTACCAGATGCAAAGGCATTTGCAATATTAGCAAATTCGATATTTTGAATTAAGTTTGTATCTTTCCGAGGATCGATGCCATTTTTCTTTAAAACGTATTCCCCAACCATTTGCGGCATGCCGCCTTTACGCTGTCCTAAAAATGTAACACCTTTTACGTCATTCCAATTAAAAGAGTCTAGTTTTTTACGTGAAACTAAAAATGTCCCATCTGTTTGTGTAAGCTGTGCAAAGTTAATGACAGGATCTTTCGCTCCTTGTTGATGAACGTAAATAGACGTTTCAGAACCGACGAGAGCAATATCAATTCCGCCAGATAATAGGGCGGTCATCGTTTTATCGCCACCAGCTGTTGTTTGTAGGTCAATATTTAGTCCTTCATCTTTAAAAAATCCTTTTTCAATCCCGACATATAATGGGGCATAGAAGAGAGAATGGGTAACTTCGCCGACGCGAATGTTTTGAGTTTGTTCTTTCGTACTTTCTTTTTTACTACTACAAGCAGCAAAAGTAAAAACAGCTAGTAACATGATGCAAAAAATCGCGATTAATTTTTTCACTATATAACACCTCCTAGAAGTCACTCTACAAGCATGATATGTAGGTAAGTGCCCATATGTGAGTGTAGATAGCAGGAATTTTTTGGGTGGTAAAGAAGTACAAATATAAGGGGTGATAAAATGGAGTACGAATACGATGATAGCGTACATTTACATCTTGATTATTTCGGGACAGAATGTGATATGGAATCGATTGCTTATAAGAGGAAGAATGAAGACGTATGGGATGTGTATTTTAATTTTGGAGTATACGGTATTCAGAAAGACGATGTAGAGTTAGGTAGGTTTATGGACGAATATGCCGGTTATTACGTTTTTTCTGTACATGCTCGCGATCTTAGTTGGGAATTTGGAAGTGCCCAGTTTGAAGAGTGGGTTTTGAAAAATCGGATAGTAGAAAAAACGCTACAAAAATAGGAGGAATTTTGTGATTGGATTTCTCATCTTATTATTTATTTTTGTGGCCGGATTTTTTATTATGCAAATGCTTATTTACCGATTTACAAAGAAAAACATCTATAAATATACAAAAATAAAATGGTTTCATATGTGGCTACATATGAATATGAAAAAAGGACCGAGATTAGATTTTTTTGATTTTGTAGTTATAGTGCTCGTATGTATCGTATGGAAAATATGGCTGCTTCCTTTTATATAATACACATACTAATCATTTTCTCTTTTCGTTATAGTAATAGTTGTAAAAAACTTGCATTTATACGTAAAACAGTGAGTGGTGTTGTGAAAGATATTTTGACAAATACAGACACACATACATACGGAATTAAAGTGTGATTACAGAATGGACAAATTGGCCGTGTGTAAAGTGTGGGGGAATAAGAAAGAGGTCGTCCAACGGTGGACGACCTCTTTCTTATTATGCTTGATTAGTGCGGAAGAATGGAAGCTTCTGCACAATGTGAATTAATCCGTATGCAAGAATTAAGCACATAAGAGGATTAATGAAAAATCCATAGCGATTAATTGCTAAGAATAAGTTTGAGAAGATAATGTAAATAATTGAACTTGCTACTAGCATCATAACGCGTTTATGTTTAAATGAATTTAGCATGAAGCAGAAGCTGCTCAAGAATGTACCGATGATAAACACTCTATGACATAGTTGCATAAAGTTGTGAATACGATATTGGTCTACAGCAGGAGCTGTTTTGAATAATTCAATTGTTTTACCGACAGTGAACCAAGAGAACCAATAAGTGAAGTCCGTCTTAAATCCGTTCTTAATTAATTCTTTTGCGTATGCACCTTTGTCATCTAAGCCTTTAGCTCTCATTTCATTTACTATATTTTCATATCCAATTTTATTAAATGGATCTGCACCGGCAATTAGTGGATCTGCACCTTGGGTTGAGAATAAAATAAATTGGTTGAGTGCTAAGTAGTTACGAACAACCCATGCGCCAATAATAAAGAAAGGTCCGATAAACCATAACAATCCGATTCGAATGGATTCTTTAAATCCATATGTAAATAACACAACAAGAACAGGAATAAGCATCATTGGAGCTGGATTTGGACGGAACATAAGTAAAATTGAAACGACAATTCCAAACCATATATGGAATTTCACTTTATTGTATTTCCATGCGAGAACAAATACATATACACATAACGCCAATAAGAATATGGATGGAACTTCTGTTAGCAATGTACGGAAGTATGTATAGTTACTTGGATAAATAGCATATAAAATACTTGCAACAATTCCATAAATGTTTTTTTCGAACAATTCTTTTCCTATTAAGAATACTAATAGCACTGTGCAAAGGTTCATGATCATGTTAATAACAGTTGCTACGTAATAGTAAGGAATTGATGTAATATCAGAAATAATCATAGCGCCAGCTAATAGTAATGGCTGACCTGGTGTAATATATGCATTTTTCCCTGGAACTTCACTAGGTTCTAAATACACATAACCAAATACACCATGTTTTAATAGTTGTTCAGCTGTTAACGAATAGTTAAAGGCATCATTTGCACCATATGTTACTTTGACTAACTCTCCATCTAATCCTGGCTGTTTTACTAAACAAAAAACGTGCAACAGGAAAGAAAGCGCCAAAATTGCATATACCGCTTTAGGCAAACTCTTAAACTTAGTAAGCAAAAATGAGCAACTCCTTTTTTATTAATTCTTTCGTATTTTTATGTGAAATCTTTAATAGTATTAAGGATTTCCAAAACATAGTTATTATATCATAAAGTGGAATGCTGAAATTAAGTTTTTCAAGAATGAGTAATTTGTATACCACAATTTAACTGTTGATTAAGGGAATATTAAGACAATACATTTATGGTAGAAGCAAGTATGCAGACGAAATATGTAATATATGTTATTTTAATAGAAATAGTTCTTTCGATGTGGGGGAAATTAAGACATAGAAACGAGGGAATGAATTGAAGTATGGTTCTACACTTTTTCATCTTCCAAAAAGAAATATATTAATTTCTAGCATTATAAGTAGTATGGTGACTTTATTAGTAATAACTATGCTGTTTATGATTTTAAAGGTTTTTAATTTAGACATGATGAAAGATCATTTAAATCAAAAGCTTGTTTTAAGTGTTATGATGATTTTCATATGGGGCATAACGTTTTATATTACGCATTTCAATAAAAAAGAGATGTCTATACTTAGAGCATCCCTGCGAGTGCATTTTATATTACTTTTATTAGCTCATACAGTAGCGTTATTTTATATTGTCATGCAAGTTAATATGAGTTTCATAGAGGCAATGAATTGGATTTACTTTTATAATATGCAGTTTATATTAAGTTTTGTAGTAATTTATGCAATATATATTCTTGTATATAATTTAATAGGTAAGGTTTTTCTAAGTATGGTTTTAACGAGCTGTACGTTAGTCATTTTATGTATTGTGAATTATTTGAAGCTTATTTTCAGAGGTGATCCGTTATATCCTTCTGATTTCACACAAATTACGCATATGCAATCTGTTATACCGATGGTGATGGACTATTTTAGTTGGAGTTATATTTTTGTCATTATCGTAAGTATCGTAGCTTGTATTGTAGCAGGGATATATATGAGAAGGTATATTCAAAATGTAAAGATTCATCTAGGAATAAGAGCCTTATTAGTAGTAGGATCTATTTTTGTTCTATATGCGTATGGTAATTTTGCGAATACATTTATGAATAAAGTATTTCAAAAATCAGGTGTAGATTTTGTTTTGTGGAATCAAAATGAGAACTATGCTTCAAATGGTTTTGTACTTGGGTTTATTAGCAATTTAGATACAACAGTTATGGAAAAACCAAAAAATTATTCTAAAGAAAATATGCTTCAAATAGCAAACGATATAAAAAAACAATATAGTGGAAATATAGGGAATCAAAAGAAAAAAGAGAAACCGAATATTATTTTTGTAATGAGTGAATCGTTTTGGGATCCGACGAAAGTAACAAACCTTTCTTTTAGTGAAGATCCTGTACCAAATTTGCATCATTATATAGAAAACTTTCCTGGGGGACAAACTATTTCTCCTACATTTGGGGGAAATACAGCGAACGTTGAATTTGAAGCATTAACAAGTTATTCAATGAGTTTGTTAAAGCCAGGTTCTATACCATATCAGCAGGTTATTACAAATAAGAAAGAAATTCCATCAATCCCTACGGCGTTGAAAAAAGAAGGGTATTACACAAGTGCAATTCATTCATTTGGTCGCACATTCTTTAAACGTGATGATGTATATAAGGTGTTAGGATTTGATAAATTTAATGCAGATGACACGATGGAAAATGTGGATATTGATGGAGATTATATTAGTGATTTAGCGATGAGTAAAGAGATAATTGCTGAGTTAGAGAAACAAAAACAACCTACATTTATTCATGCAGTTACGATGCAAAATCATTTTCCATTTACAGAGGACCGATTTGGTGAAAACCTAATAGAAATTAGCGGGCTAGAAAATGAAGAATCAAAAGGAGAATTAGAGACGTATACAGAAGGATTAAGACGTTCAGATGAGGCACTTCAATATTTAATAGAGCAACTAGATAATTTAGATAGACCTACATTATTAGTATTCTTTGGAGATCATCTTCCATCATTAGGAACAAATAAATCTTTTTATAAAGAAAACGGGTATATAACGAATGAAAAAACACCGAGTGAACGTTTAGCGATGGCGCAAACGCCGCTATTAATGTATGCAAACTTTGATATGCCAAATGATAATTTAGGTTTAGTAAGCCCAATTCATTTTTCTAATCTTATTTTTGATTATGCAGGATTAAATAAATCCTTATTTTATCAATTTTTATCGGAACTTTACAAGGAAATACCAGTGCTTAGAGATGAATTAAAAGTTGATAAAAATGGAGAAGTAATCAATGATTTAACAAAGAAACAAAAAGAAATGTTAGAGCAATATAAAATGCTCCAATATGATTTACTCGTTGGAAATCAATATAGTACAGATATCCTCTTTAAATAAAAGAAACAAAAAGAACTTGTATAACGATACAAGTTCTTTTTTCATAGTATTTAACGGGGTAACCAGACAAGCTGGGTTTAGGGAGTATTACCTGTACATTTAGTATATATGAAAATGTAATCGTTTTATTTGTGTATTTGTGAGAAATATGTGAATTTTATGTTTTGTGAAAAAATCGATTATATTAACTTTCGTTCTTGTATTGCAGTTGTTATGTATGTAAAAATTTTATCAGTTCTTTATTTAATTCATCCGCTTGATCGATTGGTGAACCATGACCACTATTTGTAAGAGCATGTAACTGAGAATTTTTAATTCGTTGTTGCGTAAGCTCAGCACTTTTGTAAGGAATTAGTTGGTCGTGAACGCCGTGGAAGATTTTTGTTGGGACGTTAATTTTATTTAAATCTTTCGTTACATCTTCATTTGCAGCTGCTTGTAAAATTTTGATAAGGGCATAAGAAGCGGACTGCATACCGAGATAAGAAAACCATTCAAGGGTTGCAGCCCCTAAGTTTCTATTGAAAAAGGATAAAGATACGTCATTTAAAAATTTTGGTAAATTAGCATACATTTGATTAATGAGAGCATCTGCTTGTTCTTTCGGTACACCGTAAGGGGACTCTTGATTTTTAACGAAAGAGGGGGAGACAGCGTCAATTAATGCGAGCTTAGAAATGCGGCGCCCATTATAGCGAGACATATAGCGAATAGAAAGAGCACCACCAACTGAGAAACCGACTAATGTAGCGTTCTCTACTTGAAGTGCTTCCAGAACAATTGCGATATCATCGGCTAATCGATCATATGTGTAACCAGTCCATGGCTTATCAGATTGCCCATTCCCTCGTATATCCATGGCGATACAGCGAAAGCCATGCTCTGGTAAAACATTGAGTTGATATTGATACATTTGATGATTTAAAGGCCATCCGTGAACGAAGAAAACAGTCTTACTACCTGGACCAGGATTAACGTCTTGCACAAAAATATGCACATCTTTCTCGACAGTAACAAACATAAATGTCCCCCTATTCTATGAATATGTTCTATCCCAAAAGCGTTGTTTTGTTATAGCTTTAATAAATTCATTTGCTAGTCGCGTAGGGTCTTATTCTATTAAAAAACCAGGTTTTCCTTCGATATTTAAAGATTGAATAATAGAAGAGCAGTTTTGGAAGGAGCCAATCGGCTTAAAGCGATTATATGATTCTACGACAAATGAACTTGCTTTGTTAAGAGAATGATCCTCCATCTTTCCGCCGATAATAAGTAATCCATCATAAAGGAGTGGTGAGCCTGTTAAGAAAGTATCATTTCCCTGCACTATGCCTAATCGTTCGGAAACGATCACTGGCAGTTAAAGAGTTTTCATCTCTTTTCCTTCATTTTCACGCATGAAAGATTGGAGTTGTTCGGTCTTTTTATTTTTTTGCCATCCATAAAAAACACCTCCCATAATATACGTATTATTGTTTACATTTTTTATGCTTGTATATAGCATGAAGGTATTGCATCGTTGGGATGATTTTCCTCAAATGTTCGATTTATCTTTGTTTGTCTATGAAAATCATTTATTATAATAAATGGTATTCTTTGAGATGTTATTTTGAAGGGGTGTTGAAGTGAAAGAAAGTTTTCTATCATATAAAGAAGAAGAAAGGAATGCAAAAATCCTTTTATGGGTGTTATATGTCATTGTTATTGTATATCAAATTTTCTATGCAATCGTATTAGAAGATAAATCAATAATGGATAAGGGATACAACATAATATGGCAAGTTATTTGCGGAGTAGCAATACTATGCGTGAATATATATTTACTGAAAAAAGAGAAGGCAAACCTTGTTAAATATGCATGGATATTTGCATACATAGGGATAGAAATCGCTAATATAGTTTCGTATATTTTTTATAATAAGGCGGCGTTTGATGCGACAAATATAATAGAAATTATTCTCATTTTCTTTGTACCCATATTTTTAAATAAAAAATTTTATGTGTTTTTGCTTTCCTCTATTTTAGGAAAATATTTAATTTATTTATTTGTATTAGAGGAAATAAAAGCATTTATGTTCCTTATTATGTGTACGCTTATGTTAATAGCTGCATATATCATTTTAAATCGATTTTTACAATATCTTTCAGCTGTAAAGGAAAGTATTGCGATTGCTAGTGAATCACAAAAATTAGCAGTAATCGGAAAAATGGCAGCGACTGTTGGACATGAAATTAAAAATCCACTGGCTTCATTAAAAGGATTTACGCAATTACAACGAGAGAAGCATGAAGAGGATCCTATTTATAAACGTATGATTTTTGAAATAGAAAATATGAATAATATGATAAGCGAGTTGATGGAAGTTGCTACATGCAAACCTTCTATTTATAAGAAACATGATGTAGGAAAAATTGTATTACAAGTAATAACAAGTCTTCGCGGAAAAATGAATGAATTAAACGTGCAGTTTATTTCTAATGTGGAAGAAAAAACAATAGAAGTTGAATGTGATGAACGAAAAATAAGAGGAGTCTTTTTATATACGATAAAAAATGCTTTAGAGGCAATGGAACAAGGTGGCATATTACATTTGCAATTAGAGAATAAAGGGAAAGAATATGTAATGATCAGCGTAATCGATAATGGTCATGGTATTAAGCAAGAAAACTTAACTCGTGTTACAGAGGCCTTTTATACAACGAAACAAGATAAAATTGGTCTGGGACTTACGGTAGCGAATCGAATTGTCGCCGAGCACCTTGGTGAGCTGCATATTTCAAGTGAAAGAGATACTGGAACGAGAATAGACATCATTCTCCCAAGGAAGTGTGGAAATACTGAAATCCAAGTGGAAGAAAAGCTAGGAGTTACCATATGAATAAAGGCTATATATTTAAAAATGAAGAAATAAAGGCGTTGAAAGTATTTTTAAGTTTATTTTTTATTATATTTTTTGTGTATGATCTTGCCTATGAATTTATCGTACCTTTAATCGCGGGAGAGCAAGAAGGCGTAGGAAAGTTTGAAGATGGTTTAGGTTTATGGCTTTACTTTTTGACGGTAGTATTGTTTTGCATTGGAATATACTTTATGAAATGGAAGAATGTTTTTGTGGTAAAGTATATTATTCTAATTGGCTATAATGTATTAGATTGTATCCATAACATTATGATTTATTATGGTAGCGATGCGGAATTTGACGGTGGAAATATAGTAGAAGTATTTTTTATTTTGTTCGCACCAATCTTTGTGAACAAAAGATATTTCTGGTTAGTTCCAGCGATACTTGTCGGGAAGTACGCTCTTACAGGAATCATTATTCAATCTTCTCTCGTTTTAATCCCAATGGCATTATATAGTGTATTTACTATCATATGTTGGATTATATTTTTGAGGGTTCAGTCTTACGTTCGTACGCTTGAGATGATGGACAAAGAAATAAAACAGACAGAAAAACTAGCAGCTGTTGGAAAAATGGCAACGGTTATTGGTTATAAGATTAGAAGACCTTTAGCAAACTTAAAAAAACTTGTGAATAAACAGGCAGACAAGCATCCAGAGGATAAAATTTATAGTGATATTATGAAACAAGAAGTAGATCGGATTCATATAATTGCTACAGAACTTAGTGGATTTGAGAAATCTAAATCACTAGAATCAGAAACTCATAACATACAAGAAATTATCTCTTATGTTATTCGAGTTATGGAAAAGCCTGCTTTAAAACAAGGAGTCCACATACAAGGTATTTACAGTAAAGACTTACCGTCCATTACATGTGATGAAAAACGATTAAAACAGGTCTTTTTTAATTTAATCAAAAATGCAATTGAAGCAATGTCAGTTGGGGGAACAATTACGATTAAAGTTACTGTAAAAGATGGAATCATCGTTCAAGTGAAAGATGAGGGATGTGGTATTCCGAAAGATAAAATTCCAAAGTTAAATGAAGCCTTTTATACAACGAAAGAAACAGGAACTGGTCTAGGTTTAGTAGTTACAGAAAAAATTATTAAAGACCACAGTGGTAAAATGAGTTTTGAAAGTGAAGTTGGGGTTGGAACAACGGTTGAGGTTATGTTACCACTGCATTAAATAGAAAAAACATCACTTATTTGGAAGTAATGTTTTTGTGTTCTTCTTAGGTAGACGTTCTAAAAAAGAGGACTATAACGAAAAATAATATATTGATAGTGTAAAAAGAAAATAATGGATGTTTTACTATGAAAAATATATAATGGCTTTGTCTGTTATTTGTTGTAGTTCATTTATATTTCTATTTGTTGACCCGAATCTCGGGTCTTTTTTTATGAAATGAATTGCTATATGTCAGTGATTAGAAAAATAGAATATATATTCATGCTGTAATACTGGTAGCACCAGTAAACTCGGTGCTACCAGTAGGTTCGTTTTCCGGCACAACGAAAGCATTTACGTTGGTACAGGTGGTGCTTTCACATTTATCTATTTTTCTGTGGTCGATTGTATTGTGTATATAAATTTAAAAAATGATAGCGTTAGAGCCACCATTTCTCCTGCGGAAGCAAAATAACATCCACATCAAAATTCTCTTTAAACCAATCATACATCAATGTCTCTTTCACTAAATATTCAGAGGCAGAGTGTGACACACCAATTAGAGACATATTCGTTTCTTTTACATACTCCATAATGAGCGAGTATTTATGTCGGCCGTAATCATTGTCGATATGGCAATGGATTTCTCCTGTAATATATGCTTCAGCACCTTTTTCTTCTGCTTCCTTCATTAAAGATACAACATCGCCACATCCAGCGATAATTGCGATTTTTTTGATAGAATCATGTCGTTTACCTTCGAAGTCTGTGTAAGGAATCTGGAAGAGTTTTTTTAGATGTTTTTGGAGTGCTTCTGTTGATGTTTCATCTATTTCACAAATAAGGCCAATTGGTTCTTGTTCTGGACCTCCATATGCAAAGTCGTCCACTACAGTAGCGTTTAATGCTTTTGCAATTGAAATACTCGTTCCATGCGTTTGATGAAAATCCATTGGTACGTGACATGTATATATAGAAAGTTGTTTTTCTTTTATTCCTTGCAAATATTTTTCAGGAATTGGTATGAAACCGCGACCTGATCTTCCAAGCGGATCACCACACTCCATTACAAGGGGATGGTGCATAAAGAGTAAATCACCAGGTGTGGATTGTGAAATGAATGTTTCAAGAACGTCATCTGTAGGGAATACAGCTAAAAATACTTTGTTTACATTTTCAGATCCGTGCATCATAAGGCCGTTAAATAAATCTACAAAATTTGCGTCGAAAAATTGTTGCCAAGGAAATTTGATAGGATCATATACGGCTGGGATAAATCGACTAAAGGCACTATCTTTTCCGTATTTTTCAATTTGGAATAAGTGATTGAGTGATTGCTCTATTTTTTTTAAGGCTGGCATGTTTGATAATCCTCCTTAAGATGATTCTTGCTTTATGAGTTGTTTGTATTCTTCGTAGTAAAATAAGAAGCGGATAGGTAACAAATAAAACCTAGAATCCAGCCGATAGAATGAGAATAGGGAAGTACATGCTGTAACAGTATTCCGCTAGAAATGAAGAAACTACCCAAGAGACCCTAATAACATAGGATATCGTTGTAGTTTGAACACGGATAGTAAACCTCCTTTCTTCTGCATGAACTATTCATAAAAGCTCGATTGCTGAAACTTTATCACATACATTGTATATTAGTCTTAATTTTCTGTATATAACTTTTAAGAAAAATGGTGATACAATATATGAATGATAAGAGAAGAGAGGATGAAGATTAACGTATGTACGTTACTGTAACAGAAGCAGCATATAAAAAGATTATGGATACGATTCCAAGTGAAGCGAAATATATAAAGTTATTTTACGATAATGAAGGTTGCGGTTGTGTTATGAGCGGAATTATCGATTTAGTAGCTGTAGCAGAGAAAGATGAGCGCGATGTGGATATTGAATCAAGCACAATGAACTTTATCGCTGATCGTACAAAGCTTGTATTTATGGATGATAAGTTAACTGTTGATTGGCATGAAGGTGGAGGAACTTTTCAGTTAAAGAGCCCAAGCCAGTTTTATAATCCAAATATGAAGTTACACGTTCGAATATAGTAAAGGAAAGGTGATTCCAAAATGTATTTTGGAATCACCTTTTTTATTTTATAAGTCGCTATTATTGTCGATTTTTGTCGATAAGTCGATATATTTGGGAAATTGCCGATATAAATGGAGTTGCGCTGATATATTCAGAAAATCGCCGATATAAATGGAGTTGCGCCGATATATTCAGAAAATCGTCGATATAATTTCATTTACCAAAACGTTTCATATAATAAAAAGATTTTTTCACATAATGAAATGTACATATGATTGAATTTTCTGTATAATCTTCTTTGCGGAGGGGATACGCATGAGAAGATGGGGAATTGAGTTGTTAATTTTGAGTGTTGTTATTATTTGGGGGATTAACTATACAATTGCGAAGTATGGACTTTTAGAATTTACAGCAATTGAGTTTACTGCACTTCGCATGATGGCGGCGGCACCGCTTCTGTTACTCCTTACCTTTTTTATTGAAAAGTCGGTTTATATGGAGCGAAAGGATCTACCTAGATTAATTATCGTTAGCATTGTAGGTATTGTACTGTATCAAACGTTATTTATGGAAACTGTCAAATATACATCTGCTACAAATGCCTCTTTACTCATTTCTATTTCACCTATTTTTACAACTGCATTTGCGATTTTCTTGAAACAAGAAAAGTTTTCTTCTCGAAAGTTAATCGGTTCTATGACTGCCTTTGTTGGTGCAGCATTAGTTTTAGTAGCAGGACATTCGCTTACTAGTTCTTTTTATGGCAATGGAATTGGACTTATTACATCAATATGCTGGGGACTTTATCCTGTTTTAGCAGGACCATTAATTAAAAAATATTCAGCATTACGTGTTACAGCATGGTCTGCATTAGTCGGTGCGATTCCGCTATTATTGTTAAGTGGTCCACATGTGTTTGTCATGCCATTTCATATTACTCACGAAATGACACTATTTGCTTTACTATATTCTATTTTCTTTGTAACAGTATTTGGTCTAGTAATGTGGTATGTTGGTGTTCAAAAAATTGGGGCGTCACATACGATGGTATATATGTATATAACGCCGCTTGTAGCGGTTCTATTTGCAGCTGTCTGGGCAAATGAATATGTATCGTTTCAACAAATCATCGGTGGAATTATCATTTTTGTTGGTCTATGGTTTGTGAAATCGGAGAAAGTAAAAGTTCATTCTATTGCAGGGGAACCTATATCAAAATAGGAAAACAGATCACCTATGATCTGCTTTCCTATTTTTTTATTTTTGGTAAGAAGATGAGAAATAAGATAGCAGTAATAAGTGGAATTAAGTTTAAAAATGGAATACGGAAGAGTGTAATAAGAATAATACCTGGAAGAAGAACACCGAGGACAGCGTAAAAAATGCTATGGTTTTTCGTGTACCAATACAATGAAAGTCCAATAAGTGCAGGGATAATGATGTGAATGAGAGCCATTAAAAAATAAATCATTAGACGCCCCCTTTATTTGTGTGCTTATTACATCATATCCGTATGTTCATAGATTGATATCATTTTTTTCATAAATGGACGAAAAAAGTTTGAAAAACCGTCACAAAATATGAGGATATGATGTTTGAAATCTTGTATAATATTATTTCCTAAAAATATTTAAACAACATAAACATACTGTTTATGTTGTTTTTAATTTGAGTGAAATAGATGTAAGGAATATGAATTTGAAAGAAATTTTTTGTTGGATAGATAAGAACGAATGAAGAGAGGTACAGCATGATTAGTATGTCACTAAGATCATTTAAAATCCAATCGTATTATATACTAGGTATTTTGTTACTAGGATGGATGTTAACACCGTTTTCAGCACACTTTTTAGGTGCTGGAATTGGGCTTATTGTAAGTATGTATTGCGTTTGGCTTTTAGGGAGAAGAATTGAGAAGCTTGGAGATAGTATTGTAAAGAAGACGAAAGCACCGACACTCGGTATGTTTAACCGTTTTGCAGCTGCCATTTTGGGTGCTATTATTATGTACGAAATTGAGCACCACATGGTTATGTGGGCATTTGCAGTAGGGATTATGGGTGGTTATTTCTTAATCGTTGTTAATTTAGGATACTATAGCATGAAAGATGAGAAAGAATTAAAAAGATAAAAAGCTAAAAGACTTCTTTTTAGATGGGATAGATGATCCAGCCACGGATAGAAGCGGTCGGGGACTTTTTTGGCCCCATGTGGTGTGAAAACAGAGAGATGTAGCGAGTAGGGATATAATTTATATATCCGAATCCATAATTTGGCTATGTGAAAATCGGTTTATTCTGGGATAAGTGATGATATTACAACAGGAAGTGTAACTTTGCATAAAATGCAGGTTTCCGCTTCCATTAAGTTAACATGAAATTACGTATTAGTATGACTTTGAGGTTCTTTAAAAAAGTTGGATATAATACAACAAATTATTCCGGTAATTAGAATAATATATTTTATCGTTTCACTTGTATGTTGAAATAAATTAACGTTAAGCATCACAAGTCCCCAAAATAGTTGGATCGCTCCGTAACCGAATAAAACTTTTCCTGTACGAGAAAAATTTTTCATAAGTCTCACCCTTTCCTGTATATGTAAATTGTATCATAAAAAAAATGAAAACGAATGATTATAAAATGAATTTTCTGTAATTTATCGAGGTAAGTCATAGATGAAGAGAGAAGATATAGAAAGAAGCTTACGTTTTCACGTAAGCTTCTTTTTTATGTAAGTGTGTGTAACCGTTAAGCCGCATTGGGTTTTGTCGGTGAGTACGCGAAACTTTACGGTTACACGACACTTATTCATATGAGTAAAGGGTTATTTCAACAGAAAGTTTTAATTTAAGCGATTGGACCGCCTAAGTTAATAATGTCTTCAGATACGCTGTCGAACTTTTTGAAGTTAGCTTTGAATTCATTTGCAAGTTCGATTGCTTTTGCTTTGTAAGCAGCTTTATCAGCCCAAGTTTGTTCAGGCATTAACACTTCGTCAGGTACACCTGGTACGTGAAGTGGAACTTCAAGACCGAAGATGTCATGTTTAGCTGTTTCAGTTTTCGCAAGTTCACCGTTTAATGCAGCTTGAATCATTGCACGAGTGTAACCTAAGTTCATACGTTTACCAACGCCGTATTCGCCACCAGTCCAGCCAGTGTTTACTAAGAATACTTTCGCATCGTGTTTCTCAATTTTTTCACCAAGCATTTCAGCATAGCGAGATGCATCAAGTGGTAAGAATGGTGAACCGAAGCAAGTTGAGAATGTTGCTTGCGGAGATGTAACACCGCGCTCTGTTCCTGCTAGTTTACTAGTGTAACCACTTAAGAAATGATACATAGCTTGTTCTTTTGATAACTTACTGATTGGAGGCAATACGCCAGATGCATCAGCAGTTAAGAAAATGATTGTATTTGGGTGTCCAGCAACACTTGGCAGTACGATATTGTCGATCGCATGCATAGGGTATGCAGCACGAGTATTTTCTGTTAAAGTAGTATCGTTATAGTCTGCGATACGCGTTTGGTCATTAATGATAACGTTTTCTAAAACAGATCCAAATGTGATTGCATCGAAAATTTGTGGTTCTTTCTCGTGAGAAAGGTTTACACATTTCGCGTAGCAACCGCCTTCAATATTGAATACACCGTTATCAGACCAACCGTGCTCATCATCACCAATTAATTTACGGTTTGGATCAGCAGATAATGTTGTTTTACCTGTTCCAGATAAACCGAAGAATAATGCTACATCGCCTTCTTCACCTACGTTTGCAGAACAATGCATAGAAAGAATATCTTGTTCAGGTAATAAGAAGTTCATAATAGAGAAGATTGATTTTTTCATTTCTCCAGCGTATTCTGTACCACCAATTAATACGATGCGTTTTTCGAATGAAACCATAATGAATGCTTCGGAGTTTGTACCGTCAACAGCTGGATCAGCTTTGAAATTCGGTGCAGAAACAATTGTGAACTCTGATTCATGAGTCGTTAATTCTTCTTCAGTTGGACGAATGAATAATTGATGTACAAATAAATTGTGCCATGCATATTCGTTAATAACTTGAATTGGTAGGCGGTAATTGCGGTCAGCGCCTGCAAATCCTTTGAAGACGAATAACTCTTCTTTTTCTTTTAAGTATTCTAAAACTTTAGTATATAATTTATTAAAATGTTCTTCAGAAATCGGTTGGTTCACAGCTCCCCAAGCAATTTTGTCAGCAACCGATGCTTCTTTCACAATAAATTTATCTTTAGGAGAACGTCCTGTATATTTTCCTGTTGAAGCAGAAACGGCACCAGTAGAAGTTAATTTCCCTTCATTTCGCATTAATACTTTTTCCACTAATTGCGGAACACTTAGTTGAATCTGTGCATTGCTTCCGTTCAATAATTCGTGTAAACCAATTTGGACATTCACAGTACTCATATTTATATACCATCCTTTTCATTTAATGAAATATTTCTCGTAATCCCCAACAAGAGTATAACACAATTATATAAATAATGTATACTATTTATTTCTTTTTGTTTGTGTGAATGCATTATTTCCCTATTAATATTTCATTTCAGGCGTATTGAGAAAAACTTTCAGGAAAATGTGAATATTAATTGACAAATGAATATCATTTCTTTAGTATAGGTTGGGACGGATACTCTCTTATCCCGAGCTGGCGGAGGGACAGGCCCGATGAAGCCCAGCAACCTCACTTGTATTGATAAATGCAGGTGAATAGGTGCTAAAACCTGTGCGAGGCTACAGGTCTCGAACGATAAGAGCGAAGGGCAAAAAGCAGTATGCAAGTAGCAAATTAAACCTTTCCTCTATGTAAAGTAGGAAAGGTTTTTCTGTATGCTTGTGTGGGAGAATAAATGTATGTCGCAGTTTGTGGCAAATTAAGGATGAGTTCCGTACAATATATACAATTACTGTAGGGAGGTTTACCACATGACAAAAAAACGTCATCTGTTCACATCTGAGTCTGTAACTGAAGGACATCCAGATAAAATTTGTGACCAAATTTCTGATTCAATTTTAGATGCGATCTTATCAAAAGACGCAAATGCACGTGTAGCTTGTGAAACAACTGTAACAACTGGTTTAGTATTGGTAGCGGGGGAAATTACGACTTCTACTTACGTAGATATTCCGAAAATCGTTCGTGAAACAATTCAAGGCATTGGTTACACACGCGCAAAATACGGATTCGATGCAGAAACTTGTGCTGTTTTAACATCTATCGATGAGCAGTCCGCTGACATCGCTATGGGTGTTGACCAAGCGCTAGAAGCACGCGAAGGTCAAATGACTGACGCTGAGATTGAGGCGATTGGTGCAGGAGACCAAGGTTTAATGTTTGGTTTTGCATGTAATGAAACACAAGAATTAATGCCACTTCCAATCTCGCTTGCTCACAAATTAGCTCGCCGTTTAACTGAAGTACGTAAAGATGATACATTATCATACTTACGTCCAGATGGAAAAACGCAAGTTACAGTTGAGTATGATGAAAATGGTAAACCAGTACGTGTTGATACTATCGTAATTTCTACACAACATCACCCAGATGTTACATGGGAAGAAATCGATCGCGATTTAAAAGAGCACGTAATTAAAGCTGTAGTACCAGCAGTATTAATGGATGGAGAAACGAAATTCTTCATTAATCCAACTGGCCGCTTCGTAATTGGTGGACCACAAGGTGATGCTGGTTTAACAGGACGTAAAATCATCGTTGATACTTATGGTGGATACGCTCGCCACGGTGGCGGTGCATTCTCTGGTAAAGATGCAACGAAAGTTGACCGTTCTGCAGCATATGCAGCTCGTTATGTTGCGAAAAACATCGTAGCAGCTGGTCTTGCTGAAAAAGCAGAAGTACAACTTGCATACGCAATCGGTGTAGCACAACCAGTATCAATTTCAGTTGATACATTCGGCACTGGTAAAGTATCTGAAGACGTACTAGTAGAACTAGTTCGTAACAACTTCGATCTTCGCCCAGCTGGTATTATTAAAATGCTAGACTTACGTCGCCCAATTTACAAACAAACAGCAGCTTACGGCCACTTCGGACGTACTGATGTAGATCTATCATGGGAACGTACAGACAAAGCTGCAGCTTTAAAAGAGCAAGCTGGTCTATAATATATGAAAAAAAGCTTTGCGCGGTGAGCGCAAAGCTTTTTTTATTTATAATTACGTTGGAATAAAGCGAAGAGTTCAATGTCATGCCAAGTGCCGTTGCGGAATATAGCTTCTTTACAAGTTCCTTCATGTTGAAAACCAAGTGATTTATATAATTTAACTGCTCTATCGTTAAAAGAAAATACTCGTAAAGAAAGGCGATGTAAATTTAATTCTAAAAATGCATAATCCAATAATAGGGTTAAAGCTTCCTGCCCATAACCTTGCCCCCAGTAATCCTTTTTACCAATATCAATAATGCATTCAGCGTTTCGATTATACGAATCAATATGAATTAAAGAAGTAATACCAATTGGAAGATGCGTAGCTTTTTCTTCAATGATATAGCTCTTAGAGTTCGAAGAATGAATAAATTGCTGGCAAAGTTTTTCTGTGTCTTGAAAGGAATATTTATCAAGAGTGAGTGTAGTTGAACTCATAACGTCTACATCATTATGCCATTTATAATATGTTAGAATATCATCTTCGGAAAACTTTCGTAACTGGATACGGTTTGATTCAAACAATGTAAACACCCCTTTTGTATTTATTGGTTTTTGTTCATTATCTCAACACACGAACTACAATAAATTTGTCCTTCTAATTCCATATACTTTTTCATATTCGTCATGCCATTCGCCGGAATGGGCATATGAATCCACGCTTTTTCATACGTTTGTATTTCTGTTTTACATGATTTACAAAAGATTGATTTCTTTTTGAACATATGTAATCAACCTTTCATTTGACGTGCTTTACTTGCGCAAAAGGCACTACTTAGTAAAAATAGTGTCGCGAATATAATACTTACTAATGTAGCGTATGGAATTGCACCTTTTAAGGAAAAGCCGACAGTGATTGAAGCGATGAATAAGAGGATAAATGTTGTTGTTAATTTTTTATAAAGTTCCATACTATGTAGACCTCCAATTTATTTTTTAGTACAAGTTTTAAAATTGAATTCTATTATGTAGAAAATATAAAGAGTAGCTAAAGATGTGTAGTCTAGGAGTATAAGAAAGTGCACTTTCCTTTTTGTGGGTTAGCATACTTATATTGTATCATGGCGCATGATTGGTTTCATGCATAATTGTGTAAAGGTATGTATGATAAAATGAAGAAAAGTCTTTAAGAAAGGAAAGATAAAAAATGAGTGTAACTGAACATAAAAAACAAGCTCCAAAAGAAGTGCGTTGCAAGATTGTTACGATTTCCGATACACGTACGGAAGAAACAGATAAGAGCGGACAACTATTACATGAATTGTTAAAAGAAGCAGGACATAAAGTAACTTCTTATGAAATTGTAAAAGATGATAAAGAAAGTATTCAGCAAGCAGTGTTAGCTGGTTATCATAAGGAAGATGTAGATGTTGTATTAACAAATGGCGGTACTGGTATTACGAAACGCGATGTCACAATTGAAGCAGTATCAGCGTTATTAGATAAAGAAATTGTTGGATTTGGTGAGCTGTTCCGTATGATTAGTTATTTAGAAGATATCGGAAGCAGCGCAATGTTAAGTAGAGCGATTGGTGGTACAATTGGGCGCAAAGTAGTCTTCTCGATGCCAGGGGCTAGCGGAGCGGTTCGACTTGCGATGAATAAATTAATTTTACCGGAATTAGGCCATATTACATTTGAGCTGCATCGCCAATGAGTAAGTGTGCTGGGATTGTATTAGCGGGTGGTATGTCGAGTAGGTTTGGTGAGCCGAAAGCGTTAGCAATTTGGAAGGGAACTACTTTTGTTGAGCATATTGTGAAAGTGATGGGAAATACTTTGCAAGACATTGTAGTAATTAGCCGTACTGATATAAAAGAGCGAGTAGAGCAATTCGTACAAGTTCCTGTTATAGAGGATATCCCGCACTATAAAGGGAATGGACCGCTGGCCGGCATTGTATCAGGTATGGAATACATAGAAGCAGATTGGTACGCTATTATGCCTTGCGATGCGCCAAATGTTTCGCATGAATGGTTTACCATTTTATTAGAGCAAACGAGCAATGAATATGATGCGGTTGTACCTATTATTAATGGAAGAAAACAACCGTTACTTGCAGCGTATCACAACCGCGTGAAAGAAAAGATTTATGCTTTACTTCAGGAAGAAAAAAGAAGTGTGGGCCAGCTTTTATCACAATGTAATGTGAAATATGTTTCTGGAGAAGATGTACAAGCGAATGCGGATTGGTTTATAAATGTAAATACGAAAGAAGAATATGTGCAGGCTCAAAAAGACCTTTCAAATGAATGAAAGGTTTTTTGATATACAGAATTGGGGAACAATTGCTGTATAAAGGTATGTGAGTAAGTTGATTTTAAAGGGAATTTTTAAAATCATTATACAGTTAAAATACTGTATAACCATATATTAATTTTTATGGGTTTTTATTACAAGTCTGTTTAGTTATGTTTATTTTTGGTATAATTAATATAGAAATAAAACAATGCTTAACCTTATGTATCATTTATTAAACTAAAATTTATGACCATGTAATAAACTCCCTTCGTTTTTTGAAGGGAGTTTTTCTATTTAAGCAAGCAACTCTGATGCGTTATGCTGAAGGACTTCTTCATATTGGTTAAGCAAGCCACGAAAGATCTCATCCCAGCTCTTTGATTTCGCAAAAGATGAAGCTGCTATTCCCATCTGCTCAAGTTTTTCTGCATTTTGTAATAAAAAATAAATGGATGATAGAAATGCATCTTCATTTTTAGGCGGACAAAGAACTCCCGTTTTTCCATCTGTAATAATATTTTTAACCCCGCCACTATTTGCACCAATGACAGGTGTACCGCATGCGAGTGATTCAAGTACGACATTTCCGAATGTTTCAGTAGCTGATGGAAACACCATTATGTTAGAACAAGCATATGCTTCAGCTAAATCTGCACTTTGTAAATAGCCAGTAAAAGTGATATTTGTTTTCGGAACAGCTTCACGTAAACTTGTTGCTAGAGGACCATCTCCTGCAATGAGCCAATGAATATCGTTTCGAGTATGTGCTGTTTTAACGATAAGGTGTTGCAGCGTATCAATATCTTTTTCAGGAGCAATTCGTCCAACATAGGAAAGGACATACTTCGCTGTAATATTATATTTTTTTCGGAATAGGTCTGTATTGTAAGCAGGATGAAAGAGTGTGCAATCTACACCACGTCCCCATATAGAGAGGGTCTGAAAGCCTTTGTTTTTTAATTGATGTAATGTTTCAAAGGAAGGTACAAAATTTTTTTGCATATGACTATGAAACCATTTTAAATAGTTCCACAGCATATTGGAGAGGAATTCGATTTTGTAATAACGTAAATAGGCATCGAAATCAGTATGATAAGAACCGACAACTGGGATGTTTAACTTTTTTGCATAATACAATCCACAAAGTCCCATGTTGAAAGGTGTGGCAATGTGAATAATGTCAGGTTTAAAGGAAAGTAGTTCCCGTTTAATGCGCGGAGTAGGAAAAGAAAAACGACATTCTGGATATAATATTGTTAACGGGATACTTCTCATCTTATTCACATTCGCTACAAAATTATCTTCAGCTGTATGCTGAGGGGCGAAAACAGAATAGGCGATCTGTTCTTTCTGAAAATATTGTGTTAATCGCTCTAACGTTTTCGCAACCCCGTTAACTTGTGGCGTAAAAGTATCGGTAAAAATGGCGACTCTCATCATATCACTCCTTTATGTGAAAAGTGGGATGAATTGATAAAAAGAGATGATGCCAGAGCAAGTGCCAAGGCACATACCGACGAATACATCTGACGGATAGTGAAGTCCTAAATAAATACGTGAAATACCGACGCATAATGCTAACGGTAATAGGAAAGCAAGTAAGCTTGGATTATAGCAAATAAATGGAATGAAGACAGAGAAAACGGCTGTTGTATGACCAGACGGGAAAGAGTGGTCTTTTAATGGATGGACTGGATATTTTGCATCCTGAATTGTTAAATAAGGACGTTTTCGCGGATACCACCTTTTTAATATTTGCACAGGAATATGGCTAATTGCTAACGAAATAGCAGTTGCAATTGCAGCTTGATGCAAAGTTCCCTTTGCGAAAATTAAAAAGAAAAGTGTGAGTGCGATGGAGAAAGTCGCGCCACCGATATGAGTAATATTGCTGAAAAAGATATTTAATGTTTTTTGATCAAAGTAGCGGTTAATTCCTCTGAAAATGTAACATTCTATTTTATATAATCCACTGACCTTCATGAAAATTCTCCTCCCTCATCTACATATATATGGAGATATTAGCTTTTATTTTAATAAGATTTTGTTGAGGGAGTAATAATGTTTTGTAAAGAAAAAGTTAGATTTTATATAAAAAAAGCTGCCAATCTTATGGCAGCGGAAATTTACTTCTGTAATGATTTATAATATTGACCTTTTTCAACGTATTGCGTGCGAATACGCTCCATATCTTTACGGTCTTCTTCTGTTAATTCACGAATGACTTTCGCGGGACGACCGAAAGCTAACGTGTTTGGTGGAATTTTCTTTCCTTGTGAAACGAGGCTTCCAGCGCCGATAAAAGCTCCTTCGCCAATTTCAGCACCATCTAATATAATAGATCCCATTCCAATTAAAGCATCTTTCTTAATATGGCAACTATGTAAAATGACTTGATGCCCAATTGTTACGTCGTCTTCTAAAATAAGAGGATACTGCGGGCTTTGGTGAAGTGTACATTGGTCTTGTACATTTACTCGGTCTCCAATGATTGTCGGTGACACATCACCACGGATGACTGTATTAAACCAAATACTTGATTCCTCGCCAACGGAAACATCGCCTGTAATCGTAACATAGTCAGCGATAAAAGCACTACTCGAAATTTTCGGATTTTTTTCTTTGTAAGGATATATCATGTAAAGTCTTCCTTTCCTAGAGACTAGTTTTAGTGTATCAAATTATGAGAAAGAGTGAAATGGAGGAGAGCCGTATGTGGAATTATGAAGCGGAGGAAGCAAAGGCTGTCATTGTTATTGTGCACGGCGCAATGGAATATCACGGACGTTACGAAGCCGTTGCGGAAATGTGGAATCATATCGGCTACCACGTCGTGATGGGGGATCTTCCGTCACATGGAACGACTTCAAGAAATAGAGGACATATTGATTCATTTGATGAATACATAGAGGAAGTTAAATTATGGGTGAAAGAAGCAAGAAAGTATAGGTTACCTATTTTTCTATTCGGTCATAGTATGGGTGGTCTTATTGTCATTCGTATGATGCAAGAAACGAAGAGAGAAGATGTAGAGGGTATTATTTTGAGTTCGCCTTGTTTAGGGGTAGTGACTGGACCCTCTGCTCCGCTTCAATTTGCTTCAAAAATATTAAATGTTGTGGCTCCAAAATTGCAATTTGCAACGAATCTTACGGTGGAAATGTCAACACGTAACCATGAAGTGAGAGATGCAATGGAGAATGATTCTTTGTTCTTGCGCAAAGTATCAGTACGTTGGTATAGTGAATTGATTAAGTCTATCGAAATTGCTCATAAAAAAATAGATGATTTTCCAGATGTTCCGCTCTTGCTAATGCAAGCTTGTGAGGATAAACTTGTAGATAAAACACGTGTCCGCACTTGGTTTGATAATGTTAAAATAAGTGATAAGGCTTTTAAAGAATGGCCGAATTGTTATCACGAGCTATTAAATGAGTATGAGCGTGATGAAATTTTGAGTTATATTCAGTCATTTACTGAAATGCATGTCAATAATATAGTAAAAACAAACAAATAAATCATTATTTGTACATTTAATAGAGGAGATGAAGGAAGAAGTGAACGTACCGAGTAATCCCATAACGCTCATGGCGAAAGTATACCGTGATGTGTTTCCGGTTGTACACCATGAGCTAGCGATGTGGAAAGAGCGTGCCTACCATATTCCGAACGATGAGCTTCATAGTCAGGCAATCGCAAGTATTGAGCATAAAACGTTTCATTGTGAGGGCGGTGGCATTTTAGCTCTGCTAGCAAATGAACACCGAGAAGAATGTATTCGTTTTATCGTAGCGTATCAAACGATCAGCGACTATTTAGATAATTTATGTGATCGCAGTACATCACTTGATCCAAATGATTTTGCCGCACTGCATGAATCGATGTTAATGGCATTATCACCTGAAGTAGAAGGCGGCGGTAATTATTATCGTTATCGTGATGATCAAGATGATGGTGGTTATTTAGATGAACTTGTTGAAACATGCCAAGATGTTTTAAAGAAAACGAAGCACTATGACAAAATTGCTCCTGTTCTTCATGAACTTGCTTGTTATTATTGTGATTTACAAATTCATAAACATGTAAAATTAGAAGAAAGAGAACCACGATTACAAAAGTGGTTTGAAGCGCATAAAGAAAACTTACCAGAGATGAGTTGGTTTGAATTTTCAGCATGTGCCGGTTCTACGCTTGGAATCTTCTGTCTTGTCGCATATGCCTTTCATGATGAATTACATGATGAAGATATTGCGAAAATTAGACAAGGATACTTCCCTTACGTACAAGGGCTTCATATCTTACTTGATTATTTCATTGATCAAGAAGAAGACCGTATAGGCGGAGATTTGAATTTCTGTAGTTATTACGAAAACGAGCAAGCGATATTAGATCGTATGAAACATTTTGTAGAAGAAGCGGAGAAGAGCATTGGTGATTTGCCTCATGCGAAGTTTCATCGCCTTATAAGCCGAGGGTTACTTGGTATTTATTTATCAGATCAAAAAGTATCAGCACAAAAGAATATGCATAAAATGGCACGGCGCATTGTAAAGTACGGAGGCCTTACTTCACGATTCTTCTATTGGAACGGGAAGATGTACCGAAAGAAAACAGCGCAGTGATGAAGAAAACCACTCATGTAGAGTGGTTTTCTTTTCATTATGATTGTATTTTTGAAAATACATATATAAGAAGTTCAATCGCAAAAATCACTAATACAGATAATCCAAATAAAGGCATGACAGCGCCCAGTATAACCATCATGATAAAGAAAACGAATATACTGTTCTTATCTCTTTGTTTTGGAGGTGCTGCTAATTTTCCTTTCGGCTTTCTTGCTAACCACATTTTTACTCCGTAATAAATAAGAAGTAGTAGAGATAATGTTGTTAGTAAGCATAATATTTTATTTGGCCATCCAAATAAATGTCCTTCATGAAGCGGGATGCCGTAAGTGAACCATTGTGCAAGTAATCCATAATCACGATAGTCCGTTTTGGAAATAAGCTTTCCGCTATATTGATCAAAGTAAGCTGTTATCTCTTCATTTGGTGCAACATGCATACCTGTAATACCAGAACCGCTCGATTTCGAAACAGTGAATACACCTTTCGGATCAGCTGGTAGTGAGATAACGTATGGCTTCTTTATTTCAATTCCTTTTTGTAATTCATCGACAGAAATAGCTTTCGGTTCATTTGAATCCGATTCAGGAGGAGCTTCTTTTCTTGTTGCCCATGGCAATTCTTTTACCTTTGATTCAGGCGGCGCCATATACAATTTCGGATATCCGAGCGATTCATTCGACGACGCAATTTTATAAATTTGGTTACCCATAAATCCTGACCATGGCAATCCAGATGCGACTAGCAGAACGAGTGGAATTGTAAATATAATACCGATAATAGAATGACGTCGTTTTGCTTTTTCTCGCTTATTGGATACTGGTGTGTTTTTGAACTGTCGTATACTCATATACAAACCAGTTACAATTAAAAAGATTGTCCAGCACGCCGCAAGTTCTACAGTATAGTTGATGACAGTGCCACCAACTAAAAGAGAACTATGTAATTCCCGCATTATATTGGCAAACGTTTCACTTGCGTTTTGATCTCCGACAATTTGATTATTGCTATCTAAATACACATACTTTTGTTGCCCTGTATATTCATTTGTAATCGTAAGTCTCGTATTATAATCCCCATTAAACTCACTAATTTTCGCCACGCTATAATGTGGATATTTTTTTTCTGTTAAGGAAATAGAATCAGCCATCGAAATAGATTCTGTTTGGGCGCTCTTCCCAAAATATAAATCTTTATAGATGAAATCTTCAACTTCCTCCCGAAATAAATACCCAATTCCGCTTAGTGACAACGTAATAAGAAGCGGCGTAATAAAAAGCCCAGCATAAAAATGCCAACGCCAAAAAATGTAATGAAGCGAACGATTTACTTTCATACTTTCAGTTCCCCTAACCTTCCCTATATGAATAACTACTTATTTAATATAGCGAGATTAAGTGTGATTACTTTGAAAGAATTGTGAAGAAAGTTAAAAGTTTGTGGGATTTTTATTAAACAGAAAACACATTTTAGAAGGAGTGTTTTTTATGTTTATGAAGATCTCTTTATATTTGATAAGTACATCCTAACAACCGCTTTCGCAAGACATTGAGAGGAATCAACAAAATCCTCACTCGCCACCACATTCAAATCAGTACATGCGATAATTGCGGTATCTACTTCATCCTTCAATTGCACAACGAGTGCGCTCCATAATTTGCGAGCTTCTTCAACTTCTCCGCTTTTAATATACGTAATAATTTGATTAATCATCGTTTGCCATTTTTCATAATGAATGTATTCTATATTCCGTTTTGCAATCCCGTCTTGATAAATACCAGCTTGAACTGTCGCTTCCGTTGCAAGAAGAGCGACTCTTTTTGCAGTTTCAGGAATTGCTTTTAACGTTTCGTCAACTATATTTAAAATCGGGATAGAAAGAGAACGCTGTAATTCTTTAAAATAAAGATGCGCCGTATTGCACGGCATAGCGATAAAGCTTGCGCCAGTACTTTCAAGTTTTTGTGCTCCTTCAATAATCGCTTTTTTCATCGCTTCGTGATCAATAGGGCGATCCATGTAAAACGGTGTTGGGCATGAATAAATCATCATATGAGGAAAGTCCATATCATGCTTTGCTCCGTATATTGTTTGGCATTCTGCTACAACTGTATCGACGAATGGTCCGGTTGATTTTGGCCCCATTCCTGCTAGTATTCCGATCATTGTCTCGTCTCCTTTAATATGTAATTAAAAACGTTTTTTGCGAACGATAAAAAGAAATAAGGTAAATAATAAAAATGAATATACGATAGCCCAAGCTGTGAGCCATAGTGTGTGAGTCAGTATATTATATTTGTATTGGCCAAGCATTAGAAAGCTTTCGACAGGTGGTAAAAACCATAATAACTCTTTTTTAAACCGGATAGATGCGATCGTTATAAGCAATATAAAGGTAAGGCTAAGCCAAGCAGTGCCTGCTTTTTGAATCATATTTCTAGTAAATAATGTTGCGATTGAAATTCCTAGTATAGAGAAAGACATGTGAGAGAGAAATCCGACTAGAAATAAAGAAACTGTCATTTTTTCATTAAACATTTGCAAAATAATTGGATAGATTACGGATATAAAAGATAATACAGTACAAATGAGAAGAGCCGTAATATATTTACCCACATATAGTGCGGAAATATTATTTGTGTGAGAAATAGTAATTTGTTCTTGTACAGGGTCTTCAGTATGAAAAATTGTGACCGTAATCCAGGCAGATAATAAATAAAGTGCGAGTGCTGTTTCTAAATATGTCGGTACAATAGGAGTCGGTTTATATGTATATACAAAAAGCAAGCTCACAAAGTACATCGCAATAGGAGGGATGTACTTATACGATTTTGTATAGTCGAGAAAATGGTAACGAATAAGCGCGAACATAATAAACCTTCTTTCGATTTAAAAGTTAGGTTGTAGCAGTGTGATAGATGCTTTTTTATGTAATAAAAACTGAAGCATTTCGTTTGTATATTCTTTTTCGATTTGTAATTGAATAAGATTTTGATTTGCATTGTGTGCAACGTGTATAAAACCGGATTGCTTTTGTAGTTCTATCGCTGAGAATGTTTCGTGAACGATTGCCTCAATATAGACTTGTTCTGCTCCTTTTTGTGCAGAGATATTTTCTGCAATTGTATGATTTGTTAACGTCACAATTCTATCGGCGAAGTTTTCTAATAGTTGTTTTTCATGACATGTGAAGAGTATAGATATACCTTGTTGTTTTAATGATAGTAAAATATGTTCTAGTTCTTGTTGAGAGTTCGGATCGAGCCCAGAAAGAGGTTCGTCTAAAATTAATAAATGTACGTCCGTAAGTAATGCTTGCATAATGCCTGTTTTTTGTTTCATGCCTTTTGAAAAGTTTCGTACAACGGAATGCCTTGCATGATGTAGGTGAAAAGATTGAAGAAGCAGCGGAATTTTATCTTTTACATATTTTGTTGATAAACCGTGAATGTGGCCGAGATGAAATAGATAATCCTCTAATGTAAAACGAATTCCTTCAGGAAAATGTTCAGGTACATAACCGATTTGTATATGTTCTTTCCTTTGAATTGTCCCTGCCGTAGGTGAAATAAAGCCTGCAATTATTTTGAGTAGAGTACTTTTTCCAGTCCCGTTCCCGCCAACAATAGCGAGTGCTTCTCCTTCTGGAATGGATAAATCAATGTTGTCTAGTATAAGCGATTTTCCATACTTCTTTTGAATTCCCCTTAGTTCTACTAGCAAAGTTCTATCCTTCTTTCTTTAAATAGTGTATATATCCATTATATAGGAGAATAACAAAAAGACGTGCAATGAGTGCACGTCTTTTTTTGTTATGTTTTGTCGAATCGTCGATATATCGAAAAAATCGTTGATATATTACCCCGCATTAACGGGCAGTAAAACTCCCACCTTAAAATTCGCCTGGAGCAAAGATGTTAGGTGGGAGATAAACTGCCCATAAATGCCCGATTGGTTCAACTAATAATCAGTGGGGATTCCCCCCACTGATTAAAGTTTCACTTTATCGTTTCTCAATCGCCACAATAAATGGCGGATTATTTTGCTGGTTAATGAAGCCATATCGCAGTACGTGAGCTTGTTTTTGGTCTAGCTCTTCTGCAAATTTGAGAACAGCGTCGCGTTCTACTTGTCCTTCTGGGTGTCCGTGGTAAATGACGAGGACGATGATTCCTTCAGGTGCCATTACTTCTAGTAATTGTTCAATTGCCGAAATTGTTGAGTTCGGTTTTGTAACGATATGCTTGTCACCGCCAGGAAGGTAACCTAAGTTGAAGATAGCGCCTGTTACTTTTCCTTTTGCGTCTTCTGGTAGTACGGATAGAAGTGTATCGTGACTATCGTGAACTAAAACAGTACGTTCAAAAAGTTCTTTTTCTTTTAGACGAGTTGTTGAGCTTTCAATCGCCTCTTTTTGAATATCAAATCCAAATACTTTTCCGCTATCCCCAACAATTTCAGCTAGGAAGCAAGTGTCATGACCATTTCCAAGTGTTGCATCTACAGCGTAGTCGCCTTCTTTAACAGCCGTTTGCAGCAGTGTGCGAGCAAACGGTAATACACGTTCTAATTTCATTGTTGTTTCTCCTCATTTGCATATTTTCCTTGCCAGCTTCCGCGGCGTACAAATTCTGCATCGATGGAATTTAATACTTCCCATTTATTTAAGCTCCACATTGGACCAATCATTAAATCAGGTGGGCCGTCACCTGTGATACGGTGCACAATTACGTCTTCTGGAATAATTTCAAGTTGGTCAACAACGAGACTTACGTAATCCTCAAGAGAAAGGAATTCGAGTTGTCCTTTTTCATATTGCTTCACCATTGGCGTTCCTTTTAATAAGTGAAGTAAGTGGATTTTAATTCCTTGTACATCAAGTTTCGCTACTTCACGAGCTGTTTCCATCATCATGTCGTAATCTTCAAGTGGAAGACCGTTAATAATATGAGAGCAAACTTTAATGCCGTGCTTACGTAATTTATTTACGCCTTCCACGTAAGACGGATAATCGTGAGCGCGATTAATAAGGTTTGCAGTTCGTTCGTGAACAGTTTGTAAACCAAGTTCAACCCAAAGGTATGTGCGTTTATTTAAGTCCGCTAAATATTCAACAACATCATCTGGTAAACAATCTGGACGAGTTGCGATAGAAAGACCGACAACGTCTTTTTCTGCTAGAAGCGGTTCGAATTTTTCTTTTAACACTTCAAGTGGTGCATGTGTATTTGTGTACGCTTGGAAATAAGCGATACATTTTCCATCTTTCCACTTAGAGCGCATTTTTTCTTTCATTTCATGATATTGCGTTATAACATCATCGCGGCGATCACCGGCGAAGTCACCAGATCCAGCGGCACTGCAAAATGTACAACCGCCGTAAGCAACTGTACCGTCACGATTCGGACAATCGAAGCCAGCATCTAATGAGACTTTAAAGATTTTTTCACCAAATTCATTTCGTAAATGGTAATTCCATGTATGATAACGTTTATTGTCGTTTGTATATGGAAAAGGGTTTTGAACCTTCATTACTTTCCCTCCTAAGCCGAGTCAAAATGAAACAAAATCCATTATAACATACTCATAAGGTGGAGATGGAAGGGACACACTAAAGGGGAATTGAAGCAAGGAGGGACAATTATGGCAGAGCGTCAATCACTTGAATCGTATATTACACAAGCGGAACAAGCTGTGGAATATGCGAAAGAACAATTAGACCAAGGCATGAGACAAGAGCATTACAATACGATGGAGTATTCAGATGCGCAGTTACAATTAGAACAAGCATATAACGATTTACAAACGATGCAACAACATGCGAATGATGAGCAACGTGAGCAGCTAAATAGAGCACGCATGGCAATTCGCCAATTGCAACATCAAATGATTATTACACCGCACTAAGAAGGAGTGAATGTAATGGCGAAACGTTCAGATCAAAATAATCCAGAGCAAAAAACACAAAATGGACATAACGCTGAGTTTTCGAATGAACTTGATCCCATTGTTCAAGTAAAACAGCGTAATAGTAAAAAAGGACAACCTCAAAAATCAAAACAATCAGAGTAAACCAGGTCGAAATATGACCTGGTTTTATTTTGCTATATGACAATAATGTAAGATTTCTGTAAGGTTTGCCGATAGTTGTAATTGTCCTTTTCCAGTAGAGTAAGGGAGGATTAAATTTTGGACAAGGAGTTGCTTATGGGGAACAATATTACAAACAAACGAATTGATGAGTTAGATTACATTCGTGGCTTCGCATTACTGGGGATTATTTTAGTAAATATTTTAGCACTACTTAATATTAAAACTCCAGATCCTAATACAGTAGATGCTAGCTATCAAAGGTTTCTATACTTATTTGTAGAAGGTCGTTTCTTCTCGATTTTCTCATTCTTATTTGGAGTGGGATTCTATATCTTCATTACAAGAGCGATTGCGAAAGGGAAAAATGGATATGTTCTATTTTTCCGCCGCGTAGTTGCATTATTTATTTTTGGTTTGATTCATTACATGTTTCAGCCTGGAGAAGCGTTAACGTTATATGCAATTTGCGGATTAATCGTTTTACCGTTTTATAAAGCGAAAAAACAAGCGAACTTAGTAATTGGTCTTATTTTGACAATAGCCTTTAGTGTAATGGGTGTTAAAGAACTATTACCACTTGGTTTAATTTTATTAGGTCTTGCTGCAGGACAATATCGTGTATTTGAAAATCTTTCAAAAAACATAAAGCAAGTCGCTATTTTTACAGGCATTATGTTTGTTTTAAGTGTGGCAGCTGTATGGTATCAATATGGACACGTGCCTGCTGGCCCATTTGTAAATATGATATTGATGAATGAAGATGGAACAATGGATGCTGCAAGCCATTTTCTAAAAATTGGTATTACTGTTGGACCAATTATTTCAGCTTTCTATGTAGGAGCATTAATTTTATTACTTCAGTTAAAACCAGTTCAAACATTATTAGCACCATTGAAATACTACGGTCGTATGGCTTTAACAAATTATATCGGACAAACGGCAATGATTTTAATCGCTGGTAGTGTATTTAACTTTGCAGGTAACTTAACATACATGCAGACGCTATATGTATGTATCGCAATTTATGCAATTCAAATTGTGTTTAGTGTAATTTGGATGAAAATCTTTAAAATGGGTCCATTAGAATGGGTTTGGCGTGTTATTACGTACTGGACGGTAACACCTTTAAAGAAATAAAGTGAAACTTTAATCAGTGGGCTGTTCCTTTCGCGGAACAGCCTATTTTTATTGTCATCTTTTGTCGATAAGTCGATATATTTTGGTAATCGCTGATAAAAGTGTAAGAATCGCCGATATATTTGAAAAATCGCTGATAAAAGTGTAAGAACCGCTGATATATTTGAAAAATCGCCGATATAATTTCATTTACCGATTTACTATGCCGAAATGCGAACTAGTATGAAAAGCCAAACTTACACGCCCACCTTCTTTATATTACAAAAGTGTAAGGTAATTGTAATGTTAACAAATAGCAGTTCACCTCCAAAAGGCGCAAAATAGGTAATGGAAAAACAAGCGTAGGAGGATATATATGACGAAACCAGTTGTAGACGTGAAAAACGTTCAAAAAGTGTACGGTAAAAAAGGTGAGAACCAATCACACGCGTTAAAAGGTGTTTCATTCTCAATTCAAGAGGGTGAGTTTGTTGGGATTATGGGACCATCTGGTTCTGGTAAAACGACATTATTAAATGTAATTTCAACGCTTGATAAAGCAACGGGCGGCGTTGTTGAAATTGCGGGTACAGATATTACGAAAATGAAACAAGGTGAGCTTTCTGATTTCCGTTCACAAAAGTTAGGATTCATCTTCCAAGACTTTAACTTATTAGAGAACTTATCTATTTATGAAAACATTGCACTTCCACTTTCTCTTCAAGGTGTCGCATCACGTAATATTGGACCGAAAGTAGAAAAAGTAGCGGGTATGTTAGGGATTACAGAAATTCTTCAAAAGTATCCATCTGAAGTATCTGGTGGACAGAAACAACGTTCAGCAGCAGCGCGTGCACTTGTGCATGAGCCGGCAATTATTTTAGGGGACGAGCCAACAGGAGCGCTTGATTCTAAAAATGCAACGAGTTTACTTGATGCGATGACAAACTTAAATAAAGATCAAGGCGTATCGATTATGATGGTTACGCATGATCCATATAGTGCAAGTTACTGTCAGCGTATTTTATTCATTCAAGATGGTGAGCTATATAAAGAAATTCATCGCGGTGGTACGCGTGAAGAGTTCTACAAAGAAATTTTAGATGTACTTGCAGATTTAGGTACACAAAAGGCGTAAGAAAGGAGGTTCCAGTATGTTATTTAAACTTTCCATGTCGGGGCTGAAAAGTAAGCTGAAAGATTATATCGTCTTACTTGTCGGTCTTGTCATGTCGATTTCAATTTTTTACATGTTCCAAACGTTAGCACTGAATAAAGCATTTTTAGAATCTAATTCAGTGATTAAATCTATTGGATTCGTATTCCAAGCAGGATCATTTTTATTAGCAATTATAACGTTCTTCTACATTTTATATGCAAACTCTTTCTTATTATCTCTTCGTCAAAAAGAGTTCGGTATGTATATGATGTTAGGTGCGAAAAAACATAAAGTTACATTACTTATGTTTATTGAAACAATCGTATTAGGTGCTGCGTCTCTTGCAATCGGGATTGCAGTTGGAGTAGGACTTGCAGAAGGTATTGGACAGTTATTAATGAAACAGCTTGAATTTGCTGGTGAAGGGTATAAAGCATTTTATCTACCATCTATGACTGTTACTTGCATCTTCTTCTTTGCACTATTTGTATTATCAGCAATTATGAACAGTATTAAATTGTCACGTATTTCTGTATTGCAATTAGTACATGCAGATGCGCAAACAGAGCGTGTTGCAGTAAAAGGTAAAAAGACAGTTGTAGTGGCATTCCTTGCTGTTCTTTTATTAGGTATAGGTTATGCATCTATGATCTATATGGAAAAACTAAAAGAGATGGGAATCCTTATTGCATTAATTACGACAACAACTGGTACTTATATGCTATTTAGTTCACTTCTCCCGGTTATTATTAAAAAATTAAAGAGTAATAAAAAGCGTAGTGAAAAAGGACTTAACGCTTTTACATTTGCACAATTAAACTTCCGAATTAATAGTTTAACGAAAGTGCTTGCAACAGTGGCAATGTTAGTTGCGCTTGGAGCTGGTGCAATTTCGGGCGGTATGGCGTTTAAAAATAACGTTATAAAAATGGTAGATGGTTTAGTAATATATGATTCAGTAGTTCATAATCCAACAGCTGAAGAAAAGAAAGTTTTAGACGGTATTACATTTAAAGAGAAAAGCGAATATCGTTACAAAGTTGATGATAAATACGTTTACTATGTAAAAGAAGATTTAGAGAAAAATCGTCCTTTAGTAAAAGATATGGCAAAGATGAAGTCTATGAAGGATTTAGTAAATACGAAAAAAGTTTCAGAGGAACTACCGGTAGGTGCAGTTTCTAGAGAGATGAATCAAAAAGATGCGAACACTAAAGAACTTTCAGCGGAATGGATAGATGCTTTTAGTACAATCCATCCATATTATTTATACAATGATCATGCAATTAAAATTGTAGATCAAAAAATGTACGATGGGATAAATGGTAAAGATGGTATAGCATTTATCGGAAAAACAGATGATTTTTTAACATATAAAAAAGAATGGAAAAAACTTGACGAGTTGCAGCTAGATAAATATAAAAATGTAAAAGCTGAACAAATGGATAGTAAATATCAAGCTTATAGTGGGTTCTATGGCATTGCGAGTGGAACAGTATTTATGGGATTCTTCCTTGGAATTGCGTTCTTAGCAATGATGGCAAGCTGCCTTATGTTTAAAATTCTTTCTGGTGCATCAAAAGATATTACGCGTTATCAAATGCTTCGTAAAATCGGTGTGCGCCGTGAGTTATTAACGAAATCAATTTATAAAGAGTTATTCTTAGTATTCTTATTCCCAGCAATTGTGGGTATCGCTCACGTATTAGTTGGTATGAATATTTTCGGATTTATTTTAATCGATCCGTACTTCCGTATTTGGGTACCAATCGTAATTTTCGTAGTTATTTATGCGATTTATTACTTCATTACAGTTCAATTGTATAAAGGAATTGTTCTTCCGAAAGAAGATTAATAATAAAAACCGAGCAAAAACGCTCGGTTTTTATTATTTTCAGAAAAAACACTTTAATGTTACTGAAATGTATAATATAATGTAAATAAGTAACGTAATATAAAAGTAGGAGCAGCTGGATAAGGAAAGGAGGAATCCAATCTGTAGAAAAAAGCTGAACTTTTACCCCCACATTTTTTTACCGCAACGTATTTATACAATCGTAAGTTTCCACATTGAAAGTTTTCAGAACCACCTGAGTATATTGTGAAAATAATGGATAACACATGGAAATCTCATAGCATGATAAGGTAAAATGGACAACATAATGAGAAAATTACCGTTCATAAGATGAGGAGAATACATGTATGGAAGTTGTAGAGGCATTAAAAGATATAAGCCAAATTGAGGCTATGAAAAAATATTTAAAAGAGCACTCCCAGCGAGATTATCTTTTATTTGTTATTGGAATTAACACAGGATTAAAAATTACAGAATTACTTAGCATGAAATTTGAAGATGTATTAAATGAAGACGGGACTGTTAAAGAGTTTTATGCTCTTCCTGTGAAAGATGAAAAATTTAAACAAGATATTTATTTAAATACAAAAGTAAAAGAAGCGCTTTTAGATTACGTACAATCTATTGGCGTTAAAAGAGAAAATTACGTATTTCAATCTAATAAAACGCCAAATTCAATTACGCGCCAACAAGCGTATCGTGTAATTCATAATGCTGCAGAAGCAGTTGGAGTTGTTGGTAAAATCGGAACGAATTCAATGCGAAAAACGTTCGGATTTCATGCTTACAAAAGAGGGATAGCGATTGCGCTATTGCAAAAACATTTTCATCACGCGACTCCATCAGAGACACTAAAGTATTTAGGTATCTCAAAGGATGAGAGCTTTAAAACGGAGATTGATGTCGATTTATAAAAGCCGTAACTAAAAAATTAGGAGGCGGAAAATATGAATATTAGAGAGAGTGAACTGCCGGGTATTGGATGTAAGTTTGAAGTGATTACAAAAGGTAATGAAAAGATGGTTATCGTTATTCATGATGATGGCCGAAGAGAAATGTACCATTTTGATACTGATCATGAAGAGAGTATTTCAAGCGTCTCTCTTCGTGATTCTGAAGCGAGACAAATTGCAGCTATATTGGGCGGAATGGTATATAGACCACAAGCTTTAGATACGATTGAAATGGCTTTTGAGGGATTATCAATTGAGTGGTTTAAGGTGGAAAATAATGCACCAGTTGTACAAAAAACAATTGGTAGTTTACATGTTCGAAACACATATAACGTAACGATTATTGCCATTTTGAAAAAGAATATGAAGAAGTTCTTTAATCCAGGCCCAGATTCTATCATTGAAGCTGGCGATATGCTCGTATTATCAGGTGAAAGACATGAAGTGAAAAGAATTATTAATGAGTTGCTTTCAGTAGGAGGGGATTCATAATCGATGGATACTTTAATCTTTGAAGTTGGAACTGCGTTAGTATTAGTCGCTTTTGCAGCTATTCTTGCTGCAAAGTTAAAGTTCTCGATTATCCCGTTTCTTATTATACTCGGTATGCTAGTGGGGCCTCATGCCCCAGATTTAGGGCTTATCGATTTAAGATTTATTGAAAGTGGAGAAGTTATTTCCTTCCTCGGCCGTGTTGGCGTCATATTCCTCCTATTTTACTTAGGTTTAGAATTCTCAATTAAAAAATTAATTAAATCAGGAAAATCAATTGCTTTTGGGGGAACTGTTCATATATCGCTTAATTTTATATTAGGTTTACTTTACGGATATATAATGGGTTTCCCCTTATTAGAAACATTAATTATTGCTGGGATTATAACAATTTCATCGAGTGCAATTGTTGCGAAAGTAATTGTTGATTTAAGAAGATCTGGTAATAAAGAGACGGAGCTAATTTTAGGAATCATTATGTTTGATGATATCTTTTTAGCGGTATATTTATCAGTCGTTTCAGGATTAGTACTCGGAGGGGCAACGTCATTTGTAGGTGCTCTTACATCTATTTTAATCGCAGTAGGGTATATGCTACTATTCTTTGTAGTTGCTAGAAAAGCTACACGATTTTTAAATAAAATGTTAGATATTTCGTCCAATGAAATTTTTATTATCGTAATATTTGCTATTTTGTTCTTTGTAGCAGGATTTTCAGAAACGATTCATGTTGCGGAGGCGATTGGAGCATTATTATTGGGGCTCGTCTTTTCTGAAACAGAGCATAGTGATCGAATTGAACAGCTTGTTGTTCCGTTTCGTGATTTCTTTGGAGCTATATTCTTTTTCAGCTTCGGTTTAAGTATAGACCCATTTTCACTTGGCGGAGCAGTGTGGTTGGCATTAGGAGCAGTTTTCATTACTCTTATCGGTAATTTTACTGCTGGAATGGTTGCGGGGCGTAAAGCTGGGTTATCGCATAAGGCTTCTACGAATATCGGTTTAACGCTTGTATCACGCGGAGAATTTTCTATTATCGTCGCGAATATTGGAATTGCGGGTGGCTTAATGGCAGCGATTAAACCGTTCTCAGCTTTGTATGTTTTAATATTAGCATCGTTAGGACCTTTGTTAACGAAAGAATCTGGGAGAATATACTCGCTACTAGATAAGGTGTTTAAATGGAGTGCTAAAGAACGTGTGAAGCGAGAAAAGGAAGTTGGATAGTACAAATAAGGGTAGACTGCATGAAAATTTCATGCAGTCTACCCTTTTATATATTGTTACTGTTGTCGTTTTTTGTCGGTAAGTCGATATATTTTAATAATCGCTGATATATTTGTAGTTGCGCCGATATATTCTGATAATCGCTGATATAATCCAAGAAGCAACCAATATAAATTCATTTACCGACGAACTATTATCTGAATTTCATCAACTATTAATCAGTTGCCTTCCTATTTAAAAACGACTACAATTTTACTGTTATATATGAACGAAAAAAATAGAATAGGAGGGGAAGCTATGCCAAGGAAAGTATGGCTATTAGTAGCTGGGATGATTATTAATGTCACGGGTGCTTCTTTTTTATGGCCTTTTAATACAATTTATTTGCATGATCACCTAGGAAAATCTTTATCTGTGGCCGGAATGGTATTAATGATCAACTCGCTTACCGGTGTAATCGGAAACTTGCTCGGCGGTGTTTTATTTGATAAATGGGGCGGTTATAAATCAACTTTAGTAGGGATTGTGATTACACTTGTATCAATTTTAGGTCTTGTGTTCTTCCACGGTTGGCCGTTATACGTTGTGTGGCTAGCGTTAATCGGCTTCGGTTCTGGAATGGTCTTCCCATCGATGTATGCGATGGTCGGTACAGTTTGGCCAGAGGGCGGAAGACGAGCATTTAATGCGATGTATGTTGGACAAAACGTTGGTATTGCGATTGGAACAGCGTGTGGTGGATTAGTTGCTTCGTATCGTTTTGATTATATTTTCTTAGCGAACTTTATTTTATACTTTGTTTTCTTCTTAATTGCTTTTATTGGATTCCGTGGTATGGAGGACAAGAAGGAGCCAGGAGTACAAAAAGAAGTCGAAATGAAAAAAGGTTGGTCACTTACACCTGGATTTAAAGCACTTCTTATCGTGTGTGTAGCATATGCTTTATGCTGGGTTACATACGTACAGTGGCAAGGTGCAATTGCAACACATATGCAGGAATTAAACATTAGTCTTCGTCATTATAGTTTATTATGGACGATAAACGGAGCAATGATCGTTTGTGCGCAGCCACTTGTTAGTATGTTAATTCGCTGGATGAAGCGTTCCTTAAAACAGCAAATTATGATTGGAATTTTCATTTTTGCGGCGTCATTCATTGTGTTAAGTCAAGCGCAGCAATTTACGATGTTCCTCGTTGCGATGGTAACATTAACAATTGGTGAGTTATTTGTATGGCCTGCGGTTCCAACGATTGCAAATATACTTGCACCAAAAGATAAATTAGGATTTTATCAAGGGGTCGTAAATAGTGCGGCGACTGTAGGGAAAATGTTCGGACCGGTCGTTGGCGGAGCAATTGTTGATTTATACAATATGGAAGTATTGTTTATAGCAATCATGGTAATGCTTGTAGTAGCGCTTGTAGCAACAAGTATTTATGATAAACGAGTAAAAGTAGAAGAAACAGTTGAAGAAAAAATTGCAGTTTAGTTTGACGGAACATGTTCACATGTTTTAGAATATATTTAAATAAAACAACCTTTAGAACAAGGGAGATAGCTCGGCTGTCTTAAGATGAATTCGTTAGTTATGAAGAGTAACGATTAACCGAGAAGTCCTCGCTTTAGTAAGCTCTTAAGAGATACTAGGTGAAGGATAGTTCACGTAACTTATATGTGTAATAACAGTGAGAAGGAGTAGTAGTAATAGAAGCTGGTTTAGAGAGTTGACGGTCGGTGCAAGTCAATCCACGTTTCGTTATGAACTCGCCTTTGAGTTGCAGTTGTGAAATTAATAGTAGCAATTGCCGTTAATCCACGTTACGGATCTAAGCGAATGTACATTTGTACATTAATTTAGGGTGGTACCGCGGGAATCTACAACCTCTCGTCCCTTTCTAGGGATGAGAGGTTTTTTGTATTTTGGGCGGTGAAAATAAATATAATTTCAAGGAGGGTATCTCATGAGCTTTAATCATCAAGAAATTGAGAAGAAGTGGCAAGGGTACTGGGAAGAAAATAAAACATTCCGTACGCCAGATGAGACAGAAAAACCAAAATTTTATGCACTAGATATGTTCCCATATCCATCAGGTGCAGGCCTACACGTAGGACATCCAGAAGGTTATACAGCGACAGATATTTTATCTCGTATGAAGCGTATGCAAGGATATAACGTTCTTCATCCAATGGGATGGGATGCATTCGGTCTTCCAGCAGAGCAATATGCACTTGATACTGGAAACAGCCCAGCTGAATTTACAGAGCATAATATTAATACGTTCCGTAACCAAATTAAATCATTAGGTTTCTCTTACGATTGGGATCGTGAAGTAAATACAACAGATCCAAATTACTATAAGTGGACGCAATGGATCTTCCTAAAACTATTTGAAAAAGGCTTAGCTTACGTTGATGAAGTACCTGTAAACTGGTGCCCAGCACTTGGTACAGTACTTGCAAACGAAGAAATCATTGACGGTAAGAGTGAGCGTGGTGGACATCCAGTTGAGCGTCGTCCGATGAGACAGTGGATGTTAAAAATTACAGCTTACGGAGATCGTCTATTAGAAGATCTAGATGAGCTTGATTGGCCTGAAAGCTTAAAAGATATGCAACGTAACTGGATCGGTCGTTCTGAAGGTGCAGAAGTACACTTCAACATCGATGGTACAGACGAGAAATTCACAGTTTTCACAACACGCCCTGATACATTATTTGGTGCAACATACTGTGTACTAGCTCCAGAACATGCACTTGTTGCAGAAATCACAACAGCAGAACAAAAAGAAGCGGTAGAAGCTTACATTAACGCTGTAAAAATGAAGAGTGATCTAGAGCGTACAGAACTTGCGAAAGAAAAAACTGGTGTATTCACTGGTGCTTACGCAGTTAACCCAGTAAACGGTGAGAAATTACCAATCTGGATTGCTGACTATGTTCTTGCAACTTACGGAACAGGTGCTGTAATGGCAGTTCCAGCTCACGATGAGCGTGACTATGAATTCGCATCAGTATTTAATCTTCCAATGAAGGAAGTTGTAAAAGGCGGAGATATTACGAAAGAAGTGTACACAGGTGATGGTGCACACGTAAACTCAGCATTCCTTGATGGTTTAAATAAAGAAGAAGCAATCGCAAAAATGATTGAATGGCTTGAAGTAACGAGCGCAGGAAATCAAAAAGTAACGTACCGTCTACGTGACTGGTTATTCAGCCGTCAACGTTACTGGGGTGAGCCAATTCCAGTAATTCACTGGGAAGATGGTACAATGACAGCTGTGAAAGAAGAGGAATTACCATTAGTTCTTCCGAAAACAGAAAACATCCGTCCTTCAGGTACAGGTGAATCACCACTTGCCAACATTGACGAGTGGGTAAATGTTGTTGATCCTGAGACTGGTAAAAAAGGTCGTCGTGAAACAAATACAATGCCGCAATGGGCTGGTAGCTGTTGGTATTACCTACGTTACATCGATCCAAACAATAGCGAAGCACTTGTAGATCCTGAAAAAGTAAAACAATGGCTTCCAGTTGATATTTATATCGGCGGAGCGGAGCACGCTGTACTTCACTTACTATATGCTCGTTTCTGGCATAAAGTATTATACGATATCGGTGTAGTTCCAACGAAAGAACCGTTCCAACAATTATTCAACCAAGGTATGATTCTAGGTGAAAACAACGAGAAAATGAGTAAATCAAAAGGTAACGTTGTAAATCCTGATGATATCGTAGCAAGCCACGGTGCAGATACACTTCGTCTATACGAAATGTTCATGGGTCCATTAGATGCTTCAATTGCTTGGTCTGAAAATGGTCTTGACGGAGCTCGTCGTTTCCTAGACCGCGTATGGCGTCTATTCGTTCAAGATAACGGTGAATTAAGTGAGAAAATTACTGACGCACCAAATAAAGAGCTTGAAAAAGCTTACCACCAAACAGTGAAGAAAGTAACAGAAGACTATGCAGAGCTTCGCTTCAACACAGCGATTTCTCAAATGATGGTATTCATCAACGATGCATACAAAGCTGAAACACTTCCAAGAGAATATGTAGAAGGTTTCGTAAAAATGATTGCACCAGTTGCACCTCATATCGGGGAAGAGCTATGGAGCAAGCTTGGATACAATGAAACAATCACATATGCAAGCTGGCCAACATTTGATGAGTCTAAACTTGTAGAAGATGAAGTTGAAATCGTTGTTCAAGTTATGGGTAAAGTTCGCGCAAAACTAACAATGAGTAAAGACGCATCAAAAGAAGAAATGGAACAACTTGCACTTGAAGCAATTCAAGACCAAATTGAAGGGAAAACGGTTCGTAAAGTAATTGTTGTTCCTGGAAAACTTGTTAACGTTGTTGCAAACTAATTCATTCTAAATAAAAGCTCAGAGCGTTTATGCTCTGAGCTTTTTTGTATAGAAAATAATCTCAGGGTCACCTTCATCTAAGTTTTCAACTATTCCGCTATGTATAAAACCATTCGAGTTAAATACTTTCTGCATACTTTCATTCGATTCGTTCGTTGAAGAAAATATTTTTTGAGTAGGAGAATGACTTAACATATATGAGATTAACGAGCTTGCATAGCCTTGCCTTCTTTTAGTTGGTGAAACAATGATTAATGAGAGGAAAGTACAACCAAAGAAATTTGTATCGTATGTTAGAAAGCCAGAGATAGAATTTTCTTCTTTTACAATGATGCATCTGCCTTCACGGATAGTGTGCTTAATATAATTTCGTCTACTATCGTTTCCAATTACGTCAATATCTATATGGACGATTGAATCTAAATCATTGATAGAAGCCTTTGTTACATTCTTCAATATACATACCTCCTAGAAAAAATATTCAGTTAATTAATTTTATCATGAATGAAGAAAAAGAAGCGGAATTCTAGTGCAGACAAACACCTATTCTTCTATAGGAAATATGATAAAAAAGGTAGGCTAAATTGAGTAGAAGAGGTGAAAGGAATGAAAGGGATGGACAATAATGCACCACATGGTTTCGTCGGGGGTGGATCGGATAGTTATGAACAAATGATGTTAATGGGAGGAGGACAACAAGGATACGGTGGAATTCCGAGCTGGATGGGTGGAGGCGCGGGTGGATTTCCAACATCGGTAGCTGGCATGCAAACTGAAATGCCTACATCAATGGGAGGCTTTTCGACATCAGGGGCTGGAATGCCTACAATAACAGGTGGATTTCCAACATCAGTAGCTGGTGTACAGACAGGAATTCCAGTAGGAGCACCAACTACATTTCCTTCTTTCGTTGGAGGAGTGCAGACAGGATTTCCGGTACCAGGAATAGGTGTTGTAGCTGGAGGAATAGGTGCGTATCCGCAAGTTGTTCACGGTCATCATGGACATCACCACCATCAAGGTCAACATGGCCATCATGGACACCATCATCACCAAGGTCAACACGGCCATCATGGACATCACCACCACCAAGGTCAACACGGCCATCATGGACATCACCACCATCAAGGTCAACACGGCCATCATGGACATCACCACCATCAAGGTCAACACGGCCATCATGGTCATCACCAACAACAAGTACATCACCATGGACACCACCACATTCATCCGCAAGCTGTTCTTTATCAAACGCACCAAGGTCATCATGGACACCACCAAGGGCACCAAGGTCATCATGGACATCATCACCACCAAGGCCAACAAGGTCATCATGGACATCATCACCATCAAGGCCAACAAGGTCACCACGGTCATCAAGGACAGCATAGTCAACAGCACCAACACCAACAATATCAGCAATATCAACAACAACAATCTTCTCCTTGGACAGGTGGAATTGGAGCGGGAGCAGCAGGAGCAGCGGCAGGAGCGGCTAGCATTAGTGGAGCAGCAGGGCACGCGGGACACGTGGGTCATTAACAAGCCAACAGAAAAAAGACATAATAAAAAACTGCTAGGAAATCCTAGCAGTTTTTTTCAGCTTCTTGGCGCTGACGTTCAATTTCAGCACGAAGTTGTGGTTCCGGTGCTTGCCAGCCTTCTGGCTTTAGAATCTTACCGTCGCCTTCACGGAATCGAGGCTTCCCATCAGGGAATAGTTTTGCCATGTTGGCGTTGTTTACAATTTCGAATCCTTTATCTGGACGTACGCCCATTTCTGCAAACGTTCCGAATGCAAAGTAAATAAGGTCAATCAGTGCATCGTATTGATCTTCAACAGTCGTTGCCTCAAGAAATTCTTCTAGTTCTTCCTGCATAAAACTTGCACGGATTTTTGCACGCTCTTCTGTTAATTTTGTTGGAGTATTTGTTACAGGATGTCCGAATACTTCATGCATTTTTGCAACAAGTTCATATCCTTTATCTAAACCTTTTTCGTTTGTCATGTTGTTTCATCCTTTCTTACGTTATGCCGAAGTTTATTGTAACATAAGGTGATTATGAAATGAAAAGAACATCTTATAGAAATAAGATGTTCGCTCGTTATTCTTCTTTCTTAATTAAAATAGATAAAATAAGATCAATACCGAATATACCAACGAGTAACATTGGTATAACGACAAGTAAATAACGTGTGAAGGAAACATTTTTTAAGTATGTATGAGCAAATAAAAAGACGGCGAGAAATAAAATACCATTTAAAATAGGCTTTACTAATTTTTTAGACATAAGCTCCCCCATAAATATCTTCTCTCTCTATCTAAAATAAAAACTCCTCTCTCCGTTGTATCATGCTGGAGAGAGGAGTTCAATCATTTCTCATTCAATTACACCAGAATTTGTAATGTCTACGGTATATTTTATAGTAACGGGAACATCTTTGTACATTTGTTTCCACTCTTCTAATTTGAATGGGCGATAATGTTGCTTATATTTAGCTCCTAGCCCAAGAGGGTCGACATCTAGAGATTTAAAATGCTTAATTAATTTCTTACCTTGTGTCTCCAATTGTTTTTGAACGACCTTCTCAATCTTTTTTGTATTCTTAGCATTCTCTAAGTTAATTTGTTTCGATACTTCTTGAATACGAGCCTCAAGTTTAACATGAATGGAAAAGGAAGGCTTACCATTTTTTATTTTTATATGGTATGTTGGAATAGAACGAATATTATTAATCATTACGTACCCAGGATCTGCTTTAAATTCATGTGAATCTAACTTATGTTTTTCTAAAAGTCCTTTGAATATAAACATATCTTTTTCTGCAATTTTACCAACATATTTATCCTTTTTAAAAAGACCAATTCCCGTTATTTTTATTTTATCACCATGTTTCTTTAAAATTGGAATATAGTAGTCTTGCCCTTCTTGATAATAACGGAATGCTCCTATATGCAGATTATCTGTTGGTAAAGGACCGGTCTCCATATTATGTTCTAGCATTTTTTTTATATAAATTGCAACGTTGGATGAAGTCGTGTACTTTCCTTTTAAAAGTTCAGTACCATTACCTTCAAGTAAAGCAACATATAAGGCATTCCCGATGTTTACATCACGAATTAATGTATCGAAGGAAGCAACCATTCCTTTCTTAGCAATTCGGGTGGTAAATAGAGCAACCCGCATTTGCCCGCTAGCAAATGGTTGAGAAGACTCTAAAGATGTGTCAGCTTTTACTTGTTTTACCGCATTTGCTGTTCCTTCAAAAACTTGAACTTTGTTTCCTTTTTGCTGAATAGGACAAACAAATGTTACCTTTATTTTATTATCTTTTGCTACATCGAAGACAGTTCCTTGGATAAGGTGTACGTCATCGATAATATTTTTTTGTAAACATCCAGTTAGACTAAAGAGTGCTATACAAGAGATAAGTATTAATTTTCTTTTGATTTTTTCCATTTTCTTTTCACCCACACAATAATAAATAGAATTGGGATGTATACATAAATGAGCCAAAAGCTTCCTTTTGATGCATTACTAATAAAATTATTAATATCGTGTCTGTTTGTTAGAAGTTGTGAAACAATGAGGGTGATAAACATAAAAGCGATTAAAACACCTCTTTGTTTTACACGGAATATTTCGTGCGTTGCTCTCGTTGCCGCCCACAAAGGTAGAATAAAACTTGTAATGATAACGAGGGCATAAGCTGAAATTGCGATATATTCTAGCCTTTCTATGAATGGTAATTGAACAACTTGGGTCATAGAAAGTTGGGCCCATATCGTTTTTAACAATTGTTTTTCACTAAAAAACGAAAAGGCTAAAAGAGTGCTAAATAAATATAGAAGGTTTGAAAATAGTGCCCCATATTGAGCAAATTTATGAGATTGTTTAGGGTTTTTCACAAATGGATAAACCATGAGGTAAATCTCAAAACCAGTCATACTGTAGATTGACAGTTGAGCGGATTTTAAAATATCTGAAAAAGAATGTGTGAAAATGGGTAATAAATTTTCCCAATGTGAGTATTTCAAAACGAATAAGCTTAGAAATAAATACCCTAGTGTACCACCAACAGAGATGACGCAAATGCCTGTAATGACACGAAATCCAGAAGAAATGATGTAATAGCTAACTAGGCACAAAAAGAGTGTTAACATAAAGGTGGAGGCAGTTGGGAACATCCATACTTGAATAATTTCAACGTATGTTCGAATAACCGAAATACTGACGATTAAAAAATAAGTTGCAAAGATGATATTAAAGACGTTCCCTATCCACTTTCCAAAGGTTTGTCGTTGTAAATCAATTAAATTCCCGTTTGTTTCCCTTAATAAAAAATACATCATCCACATAAGAACATGGATAACGATGCCTGTGATTACAACGCCTATCCAGCCGTCGTATCCAGCGGCCTTTGCGGTGATTCGAGCAAATCCGAGAACGCCAGCTCCAAACTGTGCACCGTGAATTAAGAAGAAAACAAAGATAGGAGATATTTGATATTTTTCTTGAACTTTACTCATCAATGCACCTCATCTCTTAATCATCAAAGTCTGATCTATGTTTTGTTGAAATTCCTTTAGCAGCTTTTTTTACATGTTGTGGTCTTGCTTGTACATCTCTTGTATCGATCATTGTTAACGGGAAACGAATCCAAGAGTCTTTAACAGATTGTTGTCTTGTCGGATAAAACAAAGCGTACGGTTTACGTAAGGAAGTAAGTCTAAATAGATGGGTAAATAAAAAGATAAACCCAAGAGAGATACCGAAAAGCCCCCCTATTTCCGCGAATGCTAGAAACGGGAAACGTAGTAATCGAACAGCATTACCCATTTTATAAATAGGTGTAATAAAGGAAGCGAGTGCTGATAGTGCAACGATAATTAATAAAATATTACTCGTTAACCCAGCTTGTACAGATGCTTGTCCGATTACGATACCGCCTACAATACCGAGCGTTTGCCCAACTTTCATCGGTAACCTCGCCCCGGCTTCTCTTAATAAATCGATTGCGAGTTCTAGAAAGAGCGCTTCAATTAAAGGTGGGAATGGTACTTGTGCCCTTGATAAAATCAAAGTTTCAAGTAAATCACTTGGAATAAGTTCATAATGATAATTTAAAACTGCAACGTATAACGGTGTAGCGCAAATTGAAAATAGAACGGCAATTAATCTTAAAATCCTTGAAAATGTAGCGTACATCCAGGAGACGTTATAGTCTTCTGGTGAAATGAAAAAATCAAAATAGGATACGGGTGTTAGTAAAACACTTGGAGAACCATCAACAAAAATAGCGATTTTTCCATCAATTAGTGCTTTTGTAACTCTATCAGTACGTTCTGTATTGATATAGAGAGGGAAAATCGATTTTTCACCCATTAATTCTTGTAAATAAGCACTATCATTAATTTGATCATATTCAAGAGCGCGTAATGACTCTTCTAGAAAATCTACATTATCTTTTTCAGCAAGGTTGTCTAAATACATCATGACAACTTTTGTTTTGGAAAACTCGCCGATAATCATTTCTTTTGTTTGTAAATCTAAAACAGGAAGACGTTTTCGAACTAAATTAATGTTTGTATCAATATCCTCTACGAAACCTTCTTGCGGACCAATAACAGTTGATTCGTTTAAAGGAGGGGTTGGTGCACGATAATTATCAATTGCAATGTTTGCAAGCATACATTTTTGATCTTGCTGATTCAATTGAATAATCGCATGCCCCTTTAAAACCATATCCTCAATTTTTTGTAAGTCGTTCGTAATTGTAATGCCGCTCATCGGGATATGTTCCTTCAGCTCTTCTAGTGATGCGTTAGGTCGTTCTAAAAGAGTGGGCATTAAATACTTTTGTAATTTTTCTCCATCAAGTGAAGGGCGATAGTAAGAAATCCAATAAGGCATCGTTTCATCGTCGGATGTATGATAATTTACAAAATCACTAGACTTTTTCAGCTTCTCTATTAAATTTTGTAAAGAATGAATACGATCTTTTTCTGGTTTTGTAAAGTCATAAATACTATTACCTCCAGAGCTTTGTTGCTTACTTTGAGAAGGTTCATCTTGCTTAGCGTTTTGTTGTTTATCTTGAGACGAATCACCTTGTTTAGCACTTTGTTGTTTATCTTGAGACGAATCCTCTTGTTTAGGGTTTTGTTGCTTATCCTGAGAAGGGTCCTTTTGTTTAGCACTTTGCTGCTTATCCTGAGACGAATCACCTTGTTTAGGGTTTTGTTGCTTATCCTGAGAGGAATCCTCTTGTTTAGGGTTTTGTTGCTTATCCTGAGACGAATCACCTTGTTTAGCGCTTTGTTGCTTATCCTGAGAGGAATCTTTTTGCTCGTTATTTTTACCTTTATTATGTTTCATACTTCTAGTCTGTTCTTTGTTATCATCCTCTTGATTGTTAGAATGCTGCTCCTGGTTATCTGTTTCGTTTAATTTTGATGTATTTGATTTTTTTTTCTTACGTAACCAATTCCAAATCATATGTACGCCCTCTTTAATCTTGTAATATAGTGCTATTTTGTGGCTAATTTTGTATATTATTCATTTATTTATGAAAAGAAGAAGGAGATTAGTTTGCATAGAAAAAAAACTTTAGTAAGCAGTTCATACTATAACGGGGAGAGGGAGAGTCTGTGCAAATTGTAAAAAAGGAGAAATTTGTTTTAAAAGAGTTTACGTTTGAAAATGGCAGAGAAATTCCTGTTCAAATGGGATATGAGACATATGGTACTTTAAATAGAGAAAGGTCAAATGTGATTTTGGTTTGTCATTATTTTAGTGCAACAAGTCATGCGGCAGGAAAATATACAGTGCATGATGAGGAGTCTGGTTGGTGGGATGGGCTAATTGGACCTGGAAAAGCAATTGACACAAATAAGTATTTTGTTATATGTACGGATAATCTTTGTAATGTGCAGGTGAGGAATCCATATGTAATTACAACAGGACCGAAATCAATTAATCCAGAAACTGGAGAAGAATATGCTATGGAGTTTCCGGTTTTTACATTTCTTGATGTAGCTCGTATGCAATATGAGTTAATAAAAGGTATGGGAATTTCAAGGTTACACGCTGTAATCGGACCGTCGGCGGGGGGAATGATTGCACAACAATGGGCGGTTCACTATCCACATATGGTAGAGCGGATGATTGGCGTTATTACGAACCCACAAAATCCAATTATTACGTCAGTAAACGTAGCGCAAAATGCGATTGAAGCAATTCAACTCGATCCAAGTTGGAAAGAGGGGAAATATGGAGAACAGCAGCCGATAAAGGGGCTTCATTTAGCAAATAGAATGATGTTTATGAACGCGTTTGATGAGCATTTTTATGAAATGGCATTTCCTCGTAATAGTATAGAGATAGAACCTTATGAAAAGTTTGCTACACTAACATCATTTGAAAAAGAAATAAATAAAGCGACATATACAAGTATAGAGCTAGTAGATGCAAATTCATGGATGTATACTGCGAAGGCAGTTTTATTGCATGATATTGCACATGGGTTTTCTTCACTAGAAGAATCTCTTTCTAACATAGAAGCGAATGTACTTATGATTCCGTGTAAACAAGATTTGCTTCAGCCGTCTCGTTATAATTATAAAATGGTAGATATTTTGCAAAAACAAGGAAAATATGCGGAAGTATATGAGATAGAAAGTATAAATGGGCATATGGCAGGAGCATTGGATATTCATTTATTCGAAAAGAAAGTTTATGAATTTTTGAATCGGAAAGTATCTAGTTTTGTGTAGAAGGAAAATGATGGGGAAAAGGTGCAGTGTTTGAAGTAGGCACCTTTTTTTACATGATTTGTAGACGGAAAATATATGTAGCAATTGCTATACCGAAAAACGCTATGCTAAGCAATAGAAATAAGAATGACATTTCTTGTGGCGATTTTATCTTTTTATTATTTTTCATACTAAGTACAATAATTGCAGCGAGTAAGAACACAATGCCTATGATGAAAAGAAAAAGCGTCATTTTAATCGACTCCTTTCATAAAACAAGTATATTGAGGATACAATGTGCTAGTTATGTTTGTAAAGAATAAGTTTTACGAGAAAATTGAGAAATAGCTTTTCGATTCTTTGCGTTCTTTCTTTTGCATGCTAAAATTGGTAGAGAATGTTTGTGAAAAAGAAACTAAAGGTTTTATTGTATATAAGGAGGAACTACATATGACAGAAGTTAAAACAATTACTACAGAAGAGGTGCAAGAGCGTTTAGAAAATGGAGAAACGTTATTTTTAGTAGATGTAAGAGAAGATGAAGAAGTAGCGGCAGGAAAGATTCCAGAAGCTGTACATATTAAAATGGGCGATATCCCACATAAAGTAGATTTCTTTAATAAAGAGAATGAATATATCTTTATTTGTCGTTCAGGAATGCGCAGTGAAAATGTATGTCATTATTTAAATGAACAAGGGTTTAAAACAGTGAACATGGTTGGCGGTATGCTTCAATATGAAGGTGAAACGAAATAGTTAATTGTAAAAAACTTGAAACGAGTCTGTTTCAAGTTTTTTTCTTTTGCATACAGTATAAAAAAGGAGGAGGGGTAAATGGGGATTAATTTGCGTAAAGTAAAAATTATTAATAATACAGGAGCTGTTAATGTCGGTGACTGTTATGATCTCTCACCTTTAGCTGTAGCAAAAGTATATGCAGGTGCTGGAGGATCGAGTGCGGCTATTTTTTTAAATGGAAAAAGGCAGCCAGAAGCGGTCATTAGAACATCAGTATTTCTTCCGCCTTTGGCAACGAGTACACGTACGTTAGGTTCATAGAGGAAAGGTAGAGTGTAATTATGCCTGCTCATATAAAAGAGTTTGTTATTGTGAATAACACTGGAAATATATTTACCGGTGATAATTTGAGCGACACTTCATTTACTGCTTCGAAATCATATAGTGGTTCAATGGGGTGTACTTGGATTGATGTTGTTACAGTAATAGGGACGGAGACGAAGCTTTGTTTACAGCCGGGAGATTCGGTGACGACGACGTATACAAGGGGCACTCCTGCTGGTACTGTAACAGGAGCAAATATGGGGCAAAATGTAAATACATCGAGTATAGCGCAAGCTGTCCCTAATACAGATAATATGGATTCAATTGCAGGACTCCCTTAAGAAATTAAGGGAGTTTTTATTATTCAAAATAAAAATAGTCTTGGAAATTATTTTTGTAAATAGATTAAGAAGAGGCTTATTTATTATGAAAAAGACGGTTTGTAGGCGGTGAAAGTGTGAAGAATCGTGATAATAATCGGAAGCAAAATTCGTTAAGCTCTAATTTTAGAATTCCACCCGAACTTATTGGGCCTACTTTCCCCCCTGTTCCAACTGGATTTACAGGTATAGGGATTACTGGTCCAACCGGTCCACAAGGCCCAACAGGACCTCAAGGACCAAGAGGATTACAAGGTCCGATGGGGGAGATGGGCCCGACAGGACCTCAAGGTGTGCAAGGGATACAAGGATCAGTTGGGCCAATAGGTGCAACTGGACCAGAAGGACAGCAGGGCCCACAAGGATTGAGAGGACCACAAGGAGAAACTGGAGCGACAGGACCTCAAGGGGTGCAAGGGTTACAAGGTCCGATTGGTCCAACGGGAGCGACTGGGGCACAAGGTATACAAGGGATACAGGGATTACAGGGGCCAATTGGAGCGACGGGACCTGAGGGACCTCAAGGAATTCAAGGTGTCCAAGGGTTGCCGGGTGCAACTGGTCCACAAGGAATACAAGGAGCACAAGGGATACAAGGAACACAAGGACCGAGTGGAAATACAGGTGCAACCGGAGCAACTGGTCAGGGGATAACAGGCCCGACTGGAATAACAGGTCCAACTGGGATAACTGGACCATCTGGAGGACCTCCTGGTCCGACGGGGCCGACTGGTGCGACAGGTCCGGGCGGTGGACCGAGTGGAAGTACAGGTGCGACTGGAGCAACTGGGAATACTGGAGCTACAGGAAGTACAGGGGTAACAGGAGCAACGGGAAGTACAGGTCCGACTGGAAGCACGGGAGCACAGGGCTTGCAAGGAATCCAAGGGATTCAAGGGCCAATTGGGCCAACAGGTCCAGAAGGTCCACAGGGTATTCAAGGTATTCCTGGTCCGACGGGAGTAACTGGTGAACAAGGAATACAAGGAGTTCAAGGTATTCAAGGGGCAAAGGGAGCAACAGGGGATCAAGGTCCACAAGGGATACAGGGGGCTATAGGGCCTCAAGGGGCCACAGGAGCAACAGGAGATCAAGGTCCACAAGGAATACAAGGAGTACCAGGGCCATCAGGAGCAACAGGCCCACAGGGAGTTCAAGGGATACAAGGTCCGATGGGGGATATAGGACCAACAGGTCCAGAAGGCCCAGAGGGACTTCAGGGCCCGCAAGGAATACAAGGTGTGCCAGGGCCAGTTGGAGCAACGGGTCCAGAGGGTTCCCAGGGGATACAAGGTATTCAAGGACCGGTAGGAACAACAGGCCCACAAGGTCCACAAGGAATTCAGGGAATACAAGGTGTGCAAGGGATAACGGGAGCACCTGGAGTACAAGGAGTAACTGGAATTCAAGGGATACAAGGGGAAATAGGAGCAACGGGTCCAGAGGGTCCCCAAGGAGTGCAAGGTGCTCAAGGTGGGATTGGTCCAACAGGTCCGATGGGTCCCCAAGGTGTGCAAGGAGTACAAGGAATTCAAGGAGCGACGGGCGCACAAGGAGTGCAAGGTCCACAGGGAATTCAAGGAATCCAAGGTCCGACGGGGGCAACAGGAGATACGGGAGCAACAGGTGCGACAGGGGAAGGCACTACAGGCCCAACAGGAGTAACCGGTCCAACAGGGGTAACAGGCCCATCTGGAGGACCAGCAGGACCGACCGGCCCAACGGGGCCATCAGGTCCGGCGGGAGTAACTGGTCCATCTGGTGGACCACCTGGCCCGACAGGAGCAACAGGTGCGACAGGAGTAACAGGAGATACTGGGGCGACAGGCTCAACTGGAGTGACAGGAGCGACAGGAGAAACGGGAGCAACCGGAGTGACGGGTTTGCAAGGTCCGCAAGGAATCCAAGGTGTGCAGGGAGAGATAGGTCCGACGGGTCCCCAAGGTGTTCAAGGTCCCCAAGGAATTCAAGGAGTAACGGGGCCCACTGGAGATCAAGGTCCGCAAGGGATTCAAGGCCCACAAGGCGACATAGGTCCAACCGGCCCACAAGGAATTCAAGGCCCACAAGGTTCTCAAGGAATCCAAGGAGCGACAGGGGGAACAGGAGCACAAGGTCCACAGGGAATCCAAGGTCCGCAAGGTGACATAGGTCCGACTGGGCCACAAGGTCCAACTGGAATCCAAGGGATACAAGGAGAGATAGGTCCAACAGGTCCAGAAGGCCCAGAGGGACTTCAGGGCCCGCAAGGAATACAAGGTGTTCAAGGGCCAGTTGGAGCAACGGGTCCAGAGGGTCCTCAGGGGATACAAGGCATTCAAGGACCGGTAGGAGCAACAGGCCCACAAGGTCCACAAGGAATACAGGGAATCCAAGGTGTGCAAGGGATAACGGGAGCAACTGGAGCACAAGGGGCAACTGGAATTCAAGGGATACAAGGGGAAATAGGAGCAACGGGTCCAGAGGGCCCCCAAGGAGTGCAAGGTATACAAGGGGCGATTGGTCCAACCGGTCCGATGGGCGCACAAGGAGTGCAAGGTATACAAGGGATTCAAGGAGCAACAGGTGCACAAGGAGTGCAAGGCCCACAAGGGATTCAAGGGATACAAGGTCCGACGGGAGCAACAGGAGATACGGGGGCAACCGGAGCGACGGGAGAAGGAACTATCGGTCCAACAGGAGTAACCGGTCCAACAGGGGTGACTGGCCCGTCAGGAGGACCAGCAGGACCGACCGGCCCAACGGGGCCATCAGGTCCGGCAGGAGTGACAGGTCCATCAGGTGGACCACCTGGTCCGACAGGAGCAACAGGAGCGACAGGAGTAACAGGAGATACCGGGGCGACAGGCTCAACTGGAGTGACAGGAGCGACAGGAGCAACGGGAGCAACCGGAGTGACGGGTTTACAGGGCCCGCAAGGAATCCAAGGTGTTCAAGGAGAGATAGGTCCAACCGGTCCACAGGGTATTCAAGGTCCACAAGGAATCCAAGGAGTAACGGGGGCAACAGGAGCACAAGGTCCCCAAGGAATTCAAGGCCCACAAGGCGACATAGGTCCAACCGGCCCACAAGGAATTCAAGGTCCACAAGGTCCTCAAGGAATCCAAGGAGATACGGGGGCAACAGGAGCACAAGGCCCACAGGGAATCCAAGGTCCACAAGGTGACATAGGTCCGACCGGCCCACAAGGCCCGCAAGGAATTCAAGGCCCGCAAGGAATTCAAGGTCCAACGGGAGCTACAGGAGCAACCGGAGCGACAGGTCCCCAAGGAATTCAAGGTCCCCAAGGAATCCAAGGCCCGCAAGGAATTCAAGGTCCAACTGGAGATACAGGAGCAACCGGAGCGACAGGTCCCCAAGGAATTCAAGGTCCACAAGGAATCCAAGGCCCACAAGGAATTCAAGGTCCAACGGGAGCTACAGGAGCAACCGGAGCGACAGGTCCCCAAGGAATTCAAGGCCCGCAAGGAATCCAAGGTCCAACGGGGGCTACAGGAGCAACCGGTTCACAAGGTCCAACTGGAGATACAGGTCCAACCGGAGCTGGAGCCACTGGAGCGACCGGGGCGACTGGAGTTAGTACAACTGCAACGTATGCATTTGCGAATAATACATCAGGAACCGCTATTTCCGTTTTATTAGGCGGTACGAACGTACCATTACCGAACAATCAAAATATTGGCCCAGGAATAACCGTTAGTGGTGGGAATACTGTATTTACAGTTGCGAATGCAGGAAACTATTATATAGCTTATACAATTAATTTAACGGCAGGATTAGTTGTAAGTTCTCGTATAACTGTAAATGGCAGTCCGCTTGCGGGAACGATAAACGCCCCGACAGTGGCTACTGGTTCATTTAGTGCAACAATAATCGCTAACTTGCCTGCTGGAGCTGCTATTAGTCTGCAGTTATTTGGATTAGTTGCAATAGCTACATTATCTACGGCAACGCCAGGAGCTACTCTAACTATTATTAGGTTAAGTTAATAAGAAGAAAACCTTGGGGCTTTTATGCTTCAAGGTTTTTTTATCTTTGTATTTGTAAGTAAACCTCGTTAACCAAGGGGAAGTGGATCCCTCTAATTATTTAGAGTTTCACTTTATTCACTTGAGCAAAAACATCGCAGTTCGAAAATATATTATAATAGAATGAAAAGAAAGAAATTTGGCAGAAAGGGAGGGTGGCGATGAAGGAGATGGTTAAAGATTTTTTTGGACGCCCACTTCAAGATTTACGTATATCTGTCATTGATCGTTGCAATTTTAGATGTACATATTGTATGCCAGCGGAAATATTTGGGCCAGAATATGCTTTTTTGAAAGACGAGTTTTTACTAACTTTTGATGAAATTGAGCGTTTGGCAAAATTATTTGTTAGCATCGGTGTACGGAAAATTAGACTTACTGGCGGTGAGCCACTGCTTCGTAAAGATTTAACAAAACTTATTGCACGTCTTGTGAAAATTGATGGGCTAATAGATATAGGGTTAACGACAAATGCTATTCATTTAACGAAACAAGCGAAGGCATTAAAAGAAGCTGGATTACATAGAGTGAATGTTAGTTTAGATGCGATAGATGATGACATATTTAAGAATATTAATGGTCGAAATATTAATACGAAACCGGTAATTAAGGGAATTATAGCAGCTAAAGAGGCGGGCTTGGAAGTAAAGGTAAATATGGTTGTGAAAAAAGGGATGAACGATCATCAAGTACTACCGATGGCTGCGTATTTTAAAGAGCAAGGAATTCCGCTTCGGTTTATTGAGTTTATGGATGTTGGTAGTACAAATGGGTGGAATTTTGATCAAGTCATTACAAAACGAGAATTGATTGAGATGATTCATAAGGTGTATCCGCTTGAGCCAGCTGAAGCGCATTACTTTGGTGAAGTTGCAAAGCGATATCGGTACGTTGGAACAAATGTTGAAGTTGGTTTTATTACATCTGTTTCTGAGTCATTTTGTGTCTCTTGTACGAGGGCGAGAATTTCGGCAGATGGAAAGTTTTATACGTGCTTATTTGCGACAGATGGTTTGGATGTAAGAGAACTTCTTAGAGGAAATCTTTCGGATGAGGAGTTATTAAGTGTTATACAAGATGTATGGATGAATAGAAAAGATAGGTATTCGGATGAACGAACAGAAGAAAGTGCAAAAAATCGTCCGAAAATCGAAATGTCTTATATAGGAGGATAAGAAAGGGGGGTATCGCATGCAGGAGCGATATTCAAGACAAATATTATTTTCTGGTGTTGGAGAAGAAGGACAGAGAAAAATAAGAGAGAAGCATGTGCTTATTATTGGTGCTGGTGCTCTCGGTGCGGCAAATGCAGAAGCGATTGTTAGAGCGGGTGTTGGAAAAGTAACGATTGCTGATCGTGATTATGTAGAATGGAGTAATTTACAAAGACAACAACTATATACAGAAGAAGATGCAAAGCAGTATAAACCGAAGGCGGTAGCGGCAGCAGAGCATTTAAGAGCGATTAATTCTGAGGTGGAAATAACTCCTGTTGTGACGGATGTAACGGTGCAAGAAATGGAAGAATTAGTGAATGATGTAGATTTAATATTAGATGCGACAGATAATTTTGAAACGCGCCTTCTCATTAATGATATTTCACAAAAGTATAATCTTCCGTGGATATATGGTGGGTGCGTTGGAAGCTACGGAGTAACGTATACAATTTTACCAGGGAAAACACCGTGTTTTCGCTGTTTAATGGAGCATCCGGCGAGCGGAGCAACATGTGACACAGCTGGTATTATACAACCGGCAGTACAATTAGTAGTTGCGCATCAAACTACGGAAGCGCTGAAAATATTAGTAGAAGACTACGGAGCGCTTCGTGAAACGATGTTATCATTTGATCTTTGGAATAATCAACAGATGGCATTTAAAGTGAATAGGCAGAAAAAAGATACTTGTTTATCTTGCGGAAGGTTACGTACATATCCGAGTTTAACATTTGAAGCACAAACGAAAACAGAAGTGTTATGTGGGCGAAATACAGTGCAAATTCGTCCAGGTGTGCGGAAGAATTTTAATTTGGAAGAAATTAAAAAGCGCTTACAAAGAAGCGTAGAGATAAAGGCGACACCTTATTTATTGTCGTTTCCGGTAGAAGAATATCGTTTTGTTTTATTTACAGATGGCAGAGCTTTCATTCATGGGACGAATGATATAAATGTAGCGAAAAGTTTATATGCAAGATATATAGGTTGAACCTAAAGGAAATCCTTTAGGTTCAACGGAGAAAGGATTATGAATTTCTCGTATAATCTCCACTTTTTCCACCTGTTTTTTCAAGTAAGTACGTTTCGCCGATAATCATACCTTTATCGACAGCTTTACACATATCATACACAGTAAGAGCGGTAGCCGAAGCAGCTGTTAAAGCTTCCATTTCAACACCGGTGCTACCTTCTGTTTTAACTTTTACTTTAATGAGTAAACGATATTGTTCTTCTGATTGTTTCCAATCGAAAGAAACGTCAACACCTTTTAATAGTAAAGGATGGCACATTGGAATAATATCAGAAGTTCGTTTCGCAGCCATAATGCCTGCGATTTGCGCAACTGCTAATACGTCACCTTTCCCAATTTCATTGTGAGAGATTTTATCGTAAATTTCTTTCGTAACGACAATGCTAGAGCACGCAATTGCTGTTCGAACGGTTGCTTTTTTGTCACTTATATCAACCATCTTCGCGCGTCCTTGGTCATTAAAGTGTGTAAATGAAGACATGGAATTCCTCCTTGAAGTAATTTCTATTGAATATATAAAGTTTAATCGAGATAAAAAAAATTGCAAATATGAGGTGAGAAACGATGGTAGAAAAACGAATTCCAATTCAAGTTGCTGAGGCAGTAGAACGGGTAATGAAATATGCAAAGCATGGTGAAGTAGAAGAAATTTCTATTACGGAAAGTTACGGAAGAATTCTCGGCGAAGATGTTGTCTCAGATCATGACGTTCCTCATTTTGATCGTTCCCCTTACGATGGTTTCGCCATTCGAGCAGAAGATACGAAAGAAGCAACTCAAGAGAATCCAGTTGAATTTGAAGTAATAGGAGAAATCGGGGCGGGTTCTGTTTTTACAGAAGAAGTAGGATCTTTTCACGCGGTTCGTATTATGACAGGAGCAGCTATTCCAAAAGATTGCAATGCAGTCGTAATGCTAGAGCTGACAGAAGGGTTTGAGAAGAACGGGAAAACATATATGAAGTTAAAACGCCCTTTTAATAACGGTGACAATGTGTCATTTAAAGGAGAAGATATAAAACAAAATCAAGTTCTCGTTCAGAAAGGCGTTGCAATTAATCCAGGTGTTGCCGCCTTATTAGCAACGTTTGGATATAGTACTGTGAAAGTTGTAAAACAGCCTGTTGTCGGTATTGTAACGACAGGAAGTGAATTATTAGAAGTACATGAGCCGTTAGAACCGGGGAAAATTAGAAATAGCAATTCGTATATGATCGCAGCTCAAATTATGAAAGCTGGCGGGAAAGTTCGTTATTATGGTCAACTCGCGGATGAGTTAGATGCATGTTTTACAGCTGTTCAATCAGCGGTGGATGAGGTCGACATTTTAATTACAACAGGCGGTGTATCAGTAGGAGATTATGACTACTTACCAGCTATTTATGAAAGGTTACAGGCAAATGTACTCTTTAATAAGATAGCCATGAGGCCCGGAAGTGTAACGACAGTAGCTGAGGTTGATGGAAAGTTACTCTTTGGTTTATCAGGAAATCCGTCTGCTTGTTATGTAGGCTTTGAATTATTTGTGCATCCAATTATAAAAACGTATTTGTATGCGAAGGAACCTCACGTATATAGAGCGGATGCTATTTTACAAAAAGATTTTCCAAAGCCAAATCCATTTACTCGTTTCGTAAGAGCGAACGTAACAATTGTGGACGGGGCGTTACAAGCGATGCCAGTTGGTTTAGATAAATCGAGTGCGGTATCTTCACTTGCAGATGCGAATGCTTTTATCGTGTTGCCTGGAGGAACGAGAGGATTTGAGACCGGAATGAAAGTATCCGTATTATTGTTAGAGCACTCTGAGGGATGTGATTGGCCATGGGCAAAGCCCCTTCAATCTTACAAATAGTAGGATATCAAAATAGCGGGAAAACAACACTTGTTGAGAAAGTGGTGCATGCACTAGCTGAACGAAAAATGAAAGTTGCTACAATTAAACATCACGGGCACGGAGGCTTTCCAGAAGTAGCGCAAAAAGATAGCGAAAGACACCGTAAAGCTGGTGCTGTCGTAAGTAGTGTAGAAGGTGCTGGATTGCTTTCACTTTCTTCACTAAGAAAGAAATGGCCCTTGCAAGAAATTATTCGCTTATATGAGTTTTTTGAAGTGGATACAATTTTAATAGAAGGCTATAAAAAAGAGAATTACTCGAAAGTAGTGTTACTTCGTTCTGCGGAAGACATTGAGCTTTTACATAAAGTAGAAAATATAGTGGCGGTTATTACGTGGTATGATGTTCCGGCAAATATACGAGAAGAATATAAAGTATTTCATATAACAGAAGAAGAGTTGTACATAGACTGGTTTTTACAAACGGTTAGGAGTGCGAAATGATAAATACATATTATGAAGTAATTGATACAGAAATCTCGATTGAAGAAGTAACGAAGAAAGTAATTCGACGTGAATGCGGTGCTGTTACAACATTTATTGGAACGGTTAGAGAGTTTACGAAAGGGCGTCGTACATTATACTTAGAGTATGTTGCTTATAAGACGATGGCAGAAAAGATGCTAGAGAAAATTGGCTTGGAAGTGAAAGAGAAATGGCCAGGTACATACGTTGCGATTACACATCGCATCGGTACGTTGCAAATTTCTGATATAGCGGTTGTTGTTGCTGTTTCAACACCACACCGTAAAGCGGCTTATGAAGCGAACGAATATATTATGGAACGCATAAAACAAATTGTTCCGATTTGGAAAAAGGAGTTTTGGGAAGATGGTGATTCATGGATTGGTGATCAATTAGAAAAAACACCATATCCGGCGGGAGAGCCTGGGAAGGAGCTATAAGTATGATTAGAGTATTGTTATTTGCGCACTTGCAAGAAGAAGCAGGGACAAGTGAATTACAAATAGAGAAAGAAAATATTACGGTTGCACAGTTAAAAGATGTTGTTGCGAACGAATATAATGTACCAGTTTCAGAGCCAATTATGGTTGCGATTAATGAAGAATACGCAAATGAAGATGACAGGGTCCAATCTGGTGATGTTGTGGCACTAATTCCACCAGTGAGCGGTGGTTAATATTGGATTCATTAAAACGACTTTCCTACATAGGGAAAGTCGTTTTTTTATGGCAGTTTTGAGAACACTAATCTATAGAACAAGGAGGGAACTATGAAAAAAATATGTGTAGTTATCACAATGCTATGTGTGGCCTTTTTCTCTTCTCCAAGCGATTCTTTCGCGAAAGAATCAAGAGAACAGCTTTTAGAGAGTGCATTATCAAATAGGTACTATTCAGTTATTAGACAAGTGACAGAAGATCAATATGAATGTGCTTCAGTTATAGATATAAAGCGTCTCGGCAAGAAAGATGAATTTGTTCCTAGATACGAAGTGAAGCTACAATTTCTTACATTTCAAGGAGCGCATAATCCGCCGAACGATAAAGTTACGCTTACTTTGGAAGATCATTTAGATCACGTAAAGATAAAGAAAGTGGAGCGAGAAAAGAATGTTTCTGACGTTATTGCAGAAAAAGTTTGTGAACGGGAAAAAGAAAAAATAAAAGCTCACTCTAACGACTTAGAGTGATAATCTATGGCATTTAGTAAAGAAAGGTAATGAGTGATGGATATATTTTTAGCGATTTTACCAGCTATATTTTGGGGAAGTATTGTGCTATTTAACGTAAAACTGGGCGGGGGCCCGTATAGTCAAACGCTCGGAACAACGTTTGGAGCACTTATTTTCTCAATTGTTGTTTATATTTTTATGAAGCCAGTATTAACACCTACCGTTATCGGAGTTGGAGTTGTGTCAGGTTTATTTTGGGCGCTTGGTCAGGCAAATCAATTGAAAAGTATTGATTTAATGGGTGTTTCGAGGACGATGCCAATTTCAACAGGACTTCAATTAGTCGCGACGACTTTATTTGGCGTTATCGTATTTCATGAATGGTCCACGACAATATCGGTCGTCCTTGGGATTTTAGCGCTCGTTTGTATTATTATCGGTGTTATTTTAACATCGCTTCAAAGTGAAGAAGAAAAGAATGCAGAGCAAGCAGCAAACTTTAAAAGAGGTATCGTAATTTTATTAATTTCAACAGTCGGTTATTTAGTTTACGTAGTAGTAATTAGGTTATTTAACGTAGATGGCTGGTCGGCTTTGTTGCCACAAGCAGTTGGTATGGTGTTAGGTGGGATTTTGCTTACCTTTAAACATCATCCATTTAATAAATATGCAATTCGAAATATTATTCCAGGATTAATTTGGGCAGCTGGAAATATGTTTTTATTCATTTCACAGCCGCGTGTTGGAGTCGCAACAAGTTTCTCGCTATCGCAAATGGGAATTATTATTTCCACGCTTGGTGGGATCCTTATATTAGGTGAAAAGAAAACGAAACGTCAATTAACGGGTATCGTTGTCGGTATCGTTTTTATTATCGCAGCCGGAATTATGTTAGGTATAGCCAAAAGTTAAAGGAGGTATGGAAATGTATAGTGATTTAGCAGGGAAAGTTGTCGTTATTACAGGATCAGCAACTGGTCTCGGAAGAGCGATGGGAGTAAGGTTTGCTAAGGAAAAAGCGAAAGTGGTTATTAATTATCGCTCACGAGAATCAGAAGCGAATGATGTGTTAGAAGAAATTAAAAAGGTAGGCGGCGAAGCGATTGCTGTAAAAGGTGATGTAACCGTCGAATCAGATGTTGTGAATCTTATTCAATCTGCTGTGAAAGAGTTTGGTACGCTTGACGTTATGATTAATAATGCAGGGATAGAAAACGCGGTACCATCGCATGAAATGCCGCTTGAAGATTGGAATAGGGTAATTAATACAAATTTAACAGGTGCTTTTTTAGGAAGTCGTGAAGCGATTAAATATTTTGTAGAACATGATATTAAAGGGTCTGTCATTAATATGTCTAGTGTTCATGAGAAAATTCCGTGGCCACTATTTGTGCACTATGCAGCAAGTAAGGGTGGTATTAAACTGATGACAGAAACGTTAGCGCTAGAATATGCGCCAAAAGGTATTCGAGTAAATAATATTGGGCCAGGTGCAATTAATACGCCAATTAATGCCGAAAAGTTTGCTGATCCAAAACAGCGGGCTGACGTAGAAAGTATGATACCGATGGGCTACATTGGAAAACCTGAAGAAATCGCAGCAGTAGCAACTTGGCTTGCTTCATCAGAGGCGAGTTACGTAACTGGAATTACGTTATTTGCAGATGGTGGAATGACTTTATACCCATCGTTTCAAGCTGGGCGTGGGTAATATGAAAAGGACAAAGAGTTTATCTCTTTGTCCTTTTTTACAAAAAAAATAGCGTTCGGCTATTTTAAAATTAATGATTAATTGTATCTTGAAGAAATTCTGTTGCTTGATGTTCAGTAACATTTTGTACGAGCGCGACTTCGCTGATCATCATTTTTCGTGCATTATCTAGCATTTGTTTTTCGCTCGCATTTAATGTTCTCTCTTTATTACGGCGAAGTAAATCCCGAACCACTTCTGCGCTATCTTGTAAATTGCCATTTTTCATTTTTTCCATATTCATTGTATATCTTTGTTTCCATGAGAGTGATGGGTCTGACTCCCCGTTTTGAAATTCAAGAAGTATATCATCTAACGTACCTCGATCAACGATATAACGAATACCTGATTTTTTTAATTGTTCCATCGGAAGCATTACTTGCATATCTTTACTAATGATGCGTATCACACAATATTGACGTGAAGTACCTAATATTTCTTTCTCTTCAATTGCTTCGATAATTCCTGCACCGTGCATTGGATAAACGATTTTATCACCAATTTGAAACAAATCATCCACCTCCATATGTGGTAACCACTTTTAATGATAGCACACTTATATAAAAATGTCAAATTTTATATAATAACATAACATTTATATTCGAGTCAATAATATGGAGTGCTTTTTTTTTATGTTTTTTTGAACATATTTATCCCGCATTAACGGGCGATAAGACCCCCATCTCAAAATTTAGAAAAAGCAAAGAAGTTAGGTGGGGGTCGGGCTGATTAAAGTTTCACTTTATAGTGATTTTTTTAGAAAAATAGTACATGTGAGAAAGAAGGCATATCCACTTATTTTTAAGCATAAAATGTAAAAGCGCTAATACAATATACCTAAATCCGTTCTTTGCAAAGGAGGGAGAGAAGGTGGGGCGCACAATAAAAATTGATATTACAAATAAAGTTGTAGCTAAATTTAGACCAAATTATTTGGAATTATATACGAGTAAATTTATGATAGGTAAGTTTTATGTCTATACTGAAGATAAAAAATATGTGTTAGAAGACGGATATATATATGAGAATGGAAAGTTTTATCGCATCATAGATACGCACCGTGGCAATAATCAAGCGGCGGAGGGCTGCGATCTAGGATGGTGTTAACATGATTCGTGTGAAAGTTTTTGATGAAAGTCACGAAAAAGACTTAGAAGACGCTGTGAATGTGTTTTTGAAAAAGATTGATGATAGCAACTTTGTAGATATTAAGTATCAAGTTGGTGTTTCCATTAACGACGATGAAAACCAAATTTATTGTTTTTCAGCAATGATCGTTTATAAAGCATAAAAAAGAGCTGGCTCACCCAGCTCTTTTTTATGTTTTATGTTGGGACAACATGTGTCGGTAATACGTTCATAATAGATTGGGGTGTGCCTAATTTCTTTGTCGTTAAAAGAGGCTCCCCTGTTGCATGATTTTGAGCATCTTTACACATACCAAGGTGATAACGATCACCTAAAAATGGATCAATATAAAAACCGTTTTTGAATACTTTATCATTCGGATGTTTTTCATGATGAATATCAGAGCAGTTAATGCAATAGAACATAGCTTTCATCCCCTTTTTATTTTTGTTTGAAAAAAGTGAGTCGGTAGTCATTTCGCTCCTGAGGAAATGTTGAGGAGAAGAGAAATAACTACCTACTCAAATGGTGGGCATATTCCTTCTGATTTGTCATATCTCGCGTATTGTCCCTTGAGGGAAGGAGGAGAGACGAAGTACGCATGATATAAGTAAGGCGCTTCTCTCAAGATAAATGATGGAGTTTCATGTTGAGAGAAGTTTTTATTTTGTATTGCCTTTGTGAGTATATTATGAGGAAATGCTAAGAGGGTGTTTGTCCTGTTGAAAAAATGTTGAGAATTTCTCAACAGTAAAAGAATTAGCGTTGACATGAAACTAAAAGGTGTTATATTATCGAAGTATAACCAAAAGGTGTTATGTTATAACGCCGAGTAAAGGAGAATGAAAATGGAACAACAAAATACATTAAATGATATTAAACAAACAATCGTTTTTAACGCGTCTATTCAAAAGGTATGGAGTGTAGTATCAACTGCAGAAGGGATTGCGTCATGGTTTATGCCAAATGATTTTGTATTAGAGGTAGGACATGAATTTCATGTGCAATCACCATTTGGGCCATCACCATGTAAAGTGTTAGAGATTGATGAGCCAAACTATTTATCTTTCTCATGGGATACAGATGGCTGGGTTGTTTCATTTAATTTGAAAGACTTAGGAGATAACAAAACAGAATTTACGTTAATTCACGGCGGCTGGAAACATCCTGATGAAATTCTTCCGAAAGCAAATGCGAAGAGCTCTATTATTCGCGATAGAATGAGCGGTGGTTGGGTAGCAATTGTAAATGAAAAACTGAAAAAGGTTGTCGAAGGCTAAGTGTCCTCGTCAGCAGCGAAATATGATGTATTTCAAGCAATTGCTGATCCAACCCGCCGAGAAGTAATACGGTTATTAAGTGACAAAGAGTTACCGATTTCCAAAATAACGGATCATTTTCCGATGAGTCGTACTGCGGTTGTAAAGCACCTTCATATTCTTTCGGAAGCGAATTTAGTAAGTGGAAGAAAAAGCGGAAGAGAGAAGATATATCGTTTGCATCCAGAACCATTAGAAGAATTACAACAGTGGCTCTCATATTATGAACGTTTTTGGGATAATAAATTATCCATGCTGAAACATATTGTGGAGAATGAAGAATAAAAAAAGGATGACCAAAATGGTCATCCTTTTTATTGTTGCTCACTTGTTTGTGTAGCTGGCTTTAATAAAAGCCAACCGATAATTAATGTACATACTGCTAATACGAAAGTGCTCATATAAATAACGTGTACACTTGCAGCTAATGCGGATTGTGATTCAGTGGCTACACTTGCTGTAGTCCCGCCGTGTCCACCAGATACAAGATCAAGGTTTTTAATGCCGCGTGCATGAATCATCGTATTAAAGATTGTTCCAAAGATTGCAGCACCTAACGTTTGACTGAATGTATTAATAAATGTGTTTAAACCAACAGCTGTTCCGCGTGTATGAGCTGGTACGGCTGCTTGAATTGTTACCATGTAAATCGGTGTCACAAGCCCCATTCCTAAGCCGAATAATCCGACTGCTACATAAATAAGGAACGATGGTGAATTTGTTGATAGTGTAAATAATAAGAACGTAGCGACTGATAAAATGCTAGCTCCAAGTAAAATGATTTGTTTCGTTTTTAATTTGCCTACTAAGTTACCAGAGAAAATAGCGCCAAATGTCCACATAACAGGGATTGGCATTAAAATAAGTCCAGCTTCTGTAGCATTTTTCCCTAATACACCTTGGCTCCAAATTGGAAGGTACATTGTAATACTAATAATCATTGCGCCAGCAATAAGAGTTAATATATTTATCGTAGATAATGTACGGTTAGAGAAAAGTGCTAGCGGAATTAATGGTTCTGGAGATTTTTTCTCGATGAATAAGAAAATAATAAATGAAATAGCGGCAAAGATTAATAGGCCGATAATTGTCATGTCTCCCCAGTTTTGCTTACTGCTACCTGTTAATAATGCATATAGTAGAGCGATTGTACTTAATGAGAAGACTGTTGCACCAAGATAATCGATATGATGCTTAGCAGGTTTAATAGATTCTTTGTAGTAAATTGCAATCATTAAGCAAGCGATAATTCCGAATGGAACGTTTAGGAAGAAAATATAACGCCAAGAAAGAGAATCAACTAAAAATCCACCTACTAACGGTCCGATAACACCGGATACACCCCAAACGGCACTCATCCAACCTTGTGCTTTCGCGCGGTCTTTCGCTTCGCTATATAAGTCTCCAATAATCGTCATTGTGATTGGCATAACAGCACCAGCACCGATACCTTGAAGCGCGCGGAAGAAGATTAATTGTTCCATCGATGTAACGACTCCGCAAAGTGCAGAACCGACTAAAAAGATTGTAGCTCCGATCAGTAAAACTTTTTTACGGCCAAATAAATCAGCGAGCTTTCCGTATATTGGAGTCGAGACAGCTGTTGCAAGCATATAAATTGCATATACCCAACTAACAAGTTCGACGCCTGACAAATCACTCGTTATACGAGGGATTGCTGTACTAACAATCGTTCCTTCTACCGCAGAAAGAAACGTCATTAACATTAAAGACATCATGACTTTTTTTCTCATTTGTTTTCCCCTTACCCTTTTTTAAATATTCAACAATATAAAATATAAAGGTACTAAGGTAAATAAAGCAACAAAAAAGCAATGGAAAGTTACATGGAGCAGATATTTGTCGCTTCTTGTCGGCGAGTCGGTATATTTGGGAAATCGCTGATATAAGTTGTGGAATCGCTCATATAATTTCATGTACCTATAAAAAAGAAACAGGAATCCCTGTTTCTTTTTTTTAATACTGCATTTTCGCGTTTTCTCCAGCTGTCGTTCCGGCAATTCTACCAGTAACAAGGGCTGATGTAATATTATAGCCACCAGTATAACCATGAATATCAAGAACTTCTCCGCAGAAATATAAGCCGTTCGTAAATTTAGAAGACATTTCTTTCGGGTTAATTTCTTTCACGGATACACCGCCGCCAGTAACGAATGCTTTTTCAATTGACTGCGTACCATTTACATTCACAGTAAACTCTTTAAAGTCTTTCACAAGTGCACGAATCTTTTCGTGAGAAACTTGTCCAGCTTGTTCGCTACCGTCAATTTCATTTTTTTCTAATAAGAATAGGAAGTAACGTTCAGGGACATAACCTTTTAAAACGTTTTTAATTCCTTTTTTTGGATCTTCTTTCATTTGTTTCAGCATGCGCTGGAATAGTTGCTCACTATTTTCCTCTGGCAATGCATCAATACTCATTTGTATTGTATTCGTTTTAAACTTTTTCAGTGCTTTCACGACGAATTGACTACAGCGAAGAGCAGCAGGACCAGATAGGCCAAAATGAGTGAAGAGCATGTCCATTTTGTGAGAAATGATAACTTTTCCTTTCGGGTTTAATACGCTTAAGTTTATATCACGTAAAGCAAGACCTTGTAATGAGCGGTCACGTATAAACGGCTCGTTTGAAAGGATAGGTACTTCTGTTGGGAATAATTCTGTAATTGTATGACCCGCTTTTTCAGCCCAAGCATATCCGTCTCCAGTAGATCCGGTTTGAGGAACTGATTTTCCGCCAACAGCGATAACGACGTGATTTGTTTCTAACACTTCGCCTGTTTGCAGTATAACTGCTTTCGTTTGACCATTTTCATATTCAATCGTTTCAACAGGTGTATTTGTACGAATTTTTACACCTAAGTCTTTTAATCGTGTTAAAAGTGCGTCTACAACAGATTGTGCTTTGTTTGACACAGGGAACATGCGACCGTGGTCTTCTTCTTTCAATTTAACACCGAGATTTTCGAAGAATGTAATAATATCTTCATTATTAAAAATAGAAAAAGCGCTGTATAAGAAGCGACCGTTTCCTGGTATATGTTTAACAATTTCATCAAGTGGTAGACGGTTTGTTACGTTACAGCGTCCACCACCAGAAATTGCAAGTTTACGCCCAAGTTTATTTCCTTTATCAAGAAGTAAGACATTTGCGCCTTCTTCTGCAGCACCAATTGCAGCCATTAGCCCAGAAGGACCGCCGCCGATGACAATAACATCATAATGCATAATATATCGACCTCATTTTCTACATTTCCTGCCTAAAAGAATAGCATGTTTTCCCTTAAAAGAAAAATAGAGTGAAGTACTGCTTAATGAGAGAATTGTGGTACAATACAAAAGTTAGAGTTCAGCACTATCCTGCCATTTGTAGGCGATAAGACTAAAACCTCAAGATTTAGGAGAAGTAAATAGGGAGTCTGTTAGCCTGTAAATGCTCGAATGGTTCAACTAATAAGGAGTAGGAGAGAAGTCTCCAACTAATTATAGTTTCACTTTATGTAGATGTAGGAGGATTTTTGTATGTCCGATTCGAAATTTCTGCGCGGAACGCTTATTGTTACGCTAGGGACATTTTTAGTAAAGTTCTTAGGCATGATTTACGTCTTTCCGTTTCATGCATTAGTAGGAACAGAAGGCGGAACGCTCTATACATATGGATACATTCCATATACGATCTTTTTAAGTATCGCAACGGCAGGTGTGCCACTTGCTGTTTCAAAATTTGTTTCCAAATATAATGCGCTTGGCGATTATAAAACGAGCCGGAGAATGTTCCGCTCGGGAATGGTTATGATGATAGTAACAGGAGTTCTTTCGTTCCTAGTACTGTACATGACGGCGCCATTGTTTGCAGAAGCGATGCTTGGTAAACAAAGTATACACAATAATGTAGGAGAAGTTACGACGATTATTCGTCTTGTAAGTTTCGCACTTATTGTTGTACCAGCAGCGAGTTTAATTCGTGGTTATTTCCAAGGTCACCAGTCTATGGGACCAACTACCGTTTCACAAATTATTGAACAAATTATTCGTATCGTCTTTTTATTAGCAGGTAGTTTTATCGTTATTAAAGTACTTGGCGGTACAGTTGCAACAGCAGTTGGAGTAGCGACATTTGCTGCGTTCGTTTCAGCGGTTGGAGCACTCGGTGTGTTAATTTGGTACTGGTTAAAACGTAAAAAATATTTGGATCAATATTTAATTGAACAAACTGTACCAGAATCAACAGTAAGCACCGTTCAATTGTTTAAAGAGTTATTTGCATATGCGATTCCTTACGTTGTAATTGGGTTAACAATTCCTTTATATCAACAAATTGATACATTGACATTTAACTCAATTATGCAGGCGATTGGTCAAGGTGATATCGCAGAGCGAGCTCTCGGTATTTTCACAATGTGGACGCATAAGTTAATTATGATTCCTGTATCACTTGCAACAGCGTTTAGTTTAACGCTTGTACCAGCAATTACAAAATCATTTACTGAAAAACAATACCGTTATTTGAAATTACAAATTACACAAACATTCCAGGCGAATATGTTTTTAACATTGCCAGCAGTTGTCGGTATTTCTTCACTGGCATATCCAATTTATACTGCGTTTTACGATTCAGATCCACTAGGTGGACAAGTATTAATGTGGTATGCACCAGTTGCGTTGTTATTCGCTTTATTTACAGTAACAGCGGCAATCCTGCAAGGTATTAACCAGCAGAAGCATGCGATTATTGCGCTTATAATGGGCGTTATTTTGAAATTTGTATGTAACGTAATCTTTATTCGTTATTTCGGTACAGTAGGAGCAATTCTAGCAACAGCAGTTGGTTTCTTAGCTTCTGTTTGGTACACAAATCAACAAATTAAAAAATACGCACACTATTCATTCGGTGTTGTATATAAAAGAACATTCCAAATTGCAGTATTAACACTTATAATGGTCGTTGCTGTAAAACTATCACAATGGCTTCTATCCTTCATGATTTCGCCTGATGGCCGTATGGGTGCTCTTATAACAGTTGCGATTTGTGCAGGTATTGGCGGTCTTGTTTACGGATTGTTAGCAATTCGCACAGGAGTACTTGAAAGAGTATTTGGCGGAGAAGCATTAGATAAAATTCAACGTAAACTTGGTAGTAGATTTAAAATAAAGTTGAAATCAAGAGGGGCGTAATTACGTCCCCTTTTCTATGATAAATAAAGAAGGTGAAAAACGTGAGATTAGATAAATTATTAGCAAATATGGGATATGGAAGTAGAAAAGAAGTAAAGAAATTATTGAAAGATGGCGTTGTGAAAATTGATGGAACGCCAGTAAAAGATGCGAAAGTTCATGTAAATGTAGAAGAGCAAGAAGTTATGATTCACGGTGAAGTTGTGGAATACAAAGAATTTGTTTACTTAATGATGCATAAACCACAAGGTGTTATTTCAGCGACGGAAGATGATAATCATGAAACAGTAATAGATTTATTAGAATTAGAAGATGCAATCTTTGATCCGTTCCCAGTTGGACGACTTGATATCGATACGGAAGGTTTCTTATTGATAACAAATGATGGGAAGCTATCACATCAATTATTATCTCCGAAAAAGCATGTGCCGAAAAAATATTATGCACACGTTGCAGGAGTAGTAACAGAAGAGGATGTAAAAGAGTTTGCTAAAGGTGTTATTTTAGATGATGGCTATGAAACAAAGCCAGGTGCACTTACAATATTGAAAAGCGATGATATTTCTGAAATTGAGCTTGTGATTACGGAAGGGAAATTCCATCAAGTGAAGCGTATGTTTGAAGCGGTAGGGAAAAAAGTAGTCTACCTAAAGAGAACAGAGATGGGTCCGTTAGTATTAGATGAAGAACTAGAACTTGGACAATACCGAGAGCTAACAGATGAAGAAGTAGAAATGTTAAAAACATATCAAGTAGATACTGAAAAGTAGTACCTTTATAGGCGCAGAAAAGACCCCTTTCTAATTATTAGAAAGGGGTATGTATTTATTTACATACAATTATTTTTCATTATGAGGTCATTCTCACTTTCTTTCCTGTTGTTGTCCACTTACCGCGGCAAGGGCTATACACGAGTTCATTAAACTGCAACACATTTAGATCACGTTGTATCGTTCGCGGTGTGATCCCGAACTCATCTACAAGGTCTTTCGTCGTTACCGTTCCGTTTTCATTGATGTACATATAAATTGATTTAATGCGTGTTAGCATACGAGTAGTTGTAGGTTTCAAGAGAAAACCACTCCTCTACTAGTTTTTTTGACCCCATTCAGGAAAGAAGGTCGTTACTACCATTGTACTCTACATGATAAAATTCATGCTTTAATCTACTTAAATTTTACAGAAATTTAACAAATATTCATATAGAAAAATATTGGTAGTTGACATTGTATATATGGTCAGTCAACTAACACATAAAATTCTACGTAAAACGCCAAATTCCTGCAAATTTTTTTGAAAAAATAAAAGAAAAACTAATAAGAAATATCTGAAATATTACAATTGTTCGGTATTTAGTTTTCGTGTATGGCATAAGAGATTTCGGTTTGTTATGATGAAAGAAACAATATAGTGAAGGATGGATGCGTGATGTCAGCAATTAATTGGACAGAAGAAGTTGCGAAACGAAAAGATGATTTAATTCGTGATACACAACAATTTTTACAAATTAAAAGTGTATGGGAAGAAGAATCGGCGAAAGAGGGCGCACCATTCGGTGAAGGTGTAGAAAAAGCTTTATCTTTCATGTTACATAAAGGAGAAACTGAAGGTTTTGCTTCTAAAAATTTAGAAGGATATGCAGGTCATCTTGAAATGGGACAAGGAGAAGAGTTAGTAGGCATTCTTTGTCACGTTGACGTTGTACCAGAAGGAGATGGCTGGACGACTCCTGCATATAGTGCGGATATTCGCGATGGAAAGATTTTTGCACGTGGTGCAATTGACGATAAAGGCCCAACGATGGCAGCATATTATGCGATGAAAATTGTGAAGGAATTAGGCTTACCTCTTTCCAAACGTGTTCGTATGATTATAGGAACAGATGAGGAAAGCAATTGGAAATGTGTAGATCACTACTTTAAAAACGAAGAAATGCCAACAATCGGTTTTGCGCCAGACGCGGATTTTCCAATTATTAATGCAGAAAAAGGAATTTCTGATATACAAGTTGTGCAAAATGGTAGTGAAGAGAAAAAAGGTACATATGAACTTGTTTCATTTGATTCAGGGCGCCGTTTAAATATGGTTCCTGATTTTGCAGAAGCGGTTATTACAGGAGAAGATGTAAATGCACTTACAGTAGCATATGAAGAGTATTTACAAACTGCTAAAAAAATAGGGAAATCGACTATAGAAGGAAATGCAGTGACGGTGCAAATAGAAGGAATTTCAGCGCACGGATCTACTCCTGAAAAAGGAGAAAATGCAGGTTTATTATTAGCAAACTTCTTAACTACAGTTTCACTTGATGGAAAAGCAACTGCATTTGCGACATTTGCAACAGAAACATTTACTGGTGATATTTTTGGTGAAAAAGCTACTATTGCTTATAAAGATGAAATTAGCGGTCCGTTAACAGTGAATGTCGGTCGCATTTCTTATACGAAAGAAAACGGTGGTAACTTAGGGCTAAACGTACGTTACCCAGTTACAACTAACTTTGAAGAAACAATTGTGAAGTTGAAAGAATATGTTGGTACGCATGGTTTTGAAGTGGCTGACTATTCTAATTCTCGCCCACATCACGTCGATAAAGATCACGTATTAATCCGTACGTTACAACGTGTGTATGAAGAACAAACAGGTGAAAAAGCAGAACTATTAGCAATCGGCGGCGGTACTTATGCTCGTTCATTAAAAGCTGGTGTGGCATTTGGCCCGCTATTCCCTGGAAAAGAAGAACTTGCGCATCAAAAAGATGAGTATATCGAAATTGAAGACTTATTAAAAGCAACAGCAATTTACGCGCAAGCAATTCATGAATTAGCGAAGTAATGGATATATAAATAATGTCCGCTCTCTATTTTGGAGAGCGGCTTCTTTTTACCTGAATGAGATAAGAAAGAAAAGCAACAATAGAAAGAAGGAGAAGATGTACATGGAACTGCATTATTTTGTCGCAATTACGTTACCGAATCATATAAAAGAAATGCTGTCTAACTATAAAGAGGACATGCAAGAGGAATTACAATTTCGTTCATGGGTACATAAAGAAGACTATCATATTACCCTTTCATTTTTAGGGAGTGCAACGGAGGAACAGTTAGAGGGAATAAAGAATGGATTACAAACAATTGCAGAAACAAAAGAACTATCCTTCACGTTACAAGGTTTTTCAACGTTTGGTAGGGAAGATCAGCCTCGTATTTTTTGGGCGAAGGTAAGTGAGAATCACCATTTGTTTCAGTTGCAAAAGCAAGTACATGCCATTTGTGAAGAAAATGGATTTTCTCTAGAAACACGCCCGTATCACCCGCATATTACCGTTGCTCGTAAATGGATAGGAGAAGAAAAGTTTCGTTTAGAAAGTATAAAAGAAGTGCCTGAAATATCATTTCAAGCAGATACAATTACTTTATACGAATCCCACGTGAAAGAAACCCCGAAGTATAAATCGATTGCTGAAATAAAATTACAAAAATAGAATGTTGAAAACGTTTTTTATGCAGGTGAATATACTATAGAGAAGAATGGAGTTACTGTATAGAGTCTTGTTGATAAGAAAAGCCTTATCATTTGCAGCTCATTTTATCTCGCCTAATTGGTGAAGGCTAATAATAAGTGAGGATGGAAAAATTTTCTCGCTCATTAAAGTTTCACTTTATTTTAACTTTGAGAATGATGGTGATTTTTTTATGTTGAAAGTAAAACGTCCATTTGATGCCTATTTAGATGAAATGAATAAAATTACAATTTTGCTCCCACATGCGTATGGAACAAGTCGGACATTTCGTTTGCAAGAAGGAAGTAATGTGAAAGATTTACCGATTGCTCATACTATTGCGCTTCCAGATGCAACGAAGTATGAGTGCTTTATAGAAGAGCCGCTAGATGTGGGGAAGTATTATACAGTACGAGATGAACGGAATGAAGAAACTGATTTACAAATAGGTGCTGTTATTCGAACAAAAATTTTCGATGAAAAGTATTATTACGAAGGTACAGATTTAGGTGCTGTGTATCAAAAACAAGAAACGACATTTAAAGTATGGGCCCCAACTGCAAGGCTTGCGAAAGTAAGAATTTATAAGAGCGATAAAGAATATACCGATCATGAAATGTACAGGGGAGAAAACGGAGTTTGGATTCAAACATTACAAGGTGATTTAGACGGAGCACGCTATACATTTCTTGTTTGTATTAATTTAATATGGAACGAAGCGGTGGATCCTTACGCAAAGTCAGTGACTGTAAATGGAAAGTATGGCATTGTTATCGATTTAGAAAAGACGACTGTAACGAAACGAGAGCAATTACCACCATTACAAGCAATGACAGATGCCATATTGTATGAATTGCATATTCGTGATGCTACTATTCATCCGAACAGTGGAGTGAGTAAAAAAGGGATGTATAAAGGGCTAATGGAAGAAGGAACAACAGGACGAAATGGGACATTGACAGGTTTGTCTCATATAAAAGATTTAGGCGTTACGCATGTTGAATTATTGCCTTTATATTGTTTCGGTGGTGTGGATGAGGCGAATCCTTCTTCTGCCTATAATTGGGGGTACAATCCATTATATTACAATGCACCAACAGGATATTATGCTACAAACCCCTCTGATCCGTATAACAGGATAGTTGAGTGCAAACAACTAATTGAAACATTTCATGAACAAGGTATTAGGGTGATTATAGATGTTGTATATAATCATGTTTATGAAAGAGAGCTATCATCATTTGAGAAGCTTGTTCCAGGATATTATTTTCGTCATGGTGAAGATGGTATGCCTTCTAATGGGACGGGAGTCGGAAATGATATAGCGTCTGAACGGAAAATGATGAGGAAATTCATTGTAGAGTCTATTTTATATTGGCTTACTGAATACAATGTCGATGGATTCCGATTCGACTTAATGGGAATTTTAGATATTGATACAATGAATATGATAGAGAAAGAAGTGCGAAACATAAAACGAGATGCTTTGTTATTAGGAGAAGGATGGGATTTACAAACACCGCTTCCTCTTGAGGAAAAAGCAACGTTAAATAATGCGAAGAAAATGCCACATATCGCACAGTTTAATGATCAATTTCGTGATGGGATAAAAGGGAGTACATTTCATATAAATAAGCGTGGTTTTGCATTTGGTGGGCATGTAGACTGTAATCATTTGCAGTATATTGCAGCAGGAAGTCTTTTAAGTATGAAAGAAACAGGGCTGTTTCTAGAGCCAGCGCAAAGCATTAACTATGTAGAATGTCATGATAATATGACGATGTGGGATAAACTAGTGCGCAGTAATGAAGAATCAGAAACGATTTTGAAAAAACGTCACCTGTTAGCGAGCGCAATGGTTATTCTTTCACAAGGCATTCCTTTCTTACACGCAGGGCAAGAGTTTTATCGTACGAAGAAAGGAAATGAAAATAGTTATAATGCAAATGATGAGATCAATCAATTAGATTGGGATCAAAAAGAGAAAGAGATAGAGACCGTTAACTATATAAAAGGTTTAATCGCGATTCGTAAAGAGCATGGGGCATTCCGATTACAAAGTGCAGACCTTATAAAAAAACATATGACTTTTTTACAAACATCTACAGAAGTACTTGCATATCACCTAGAGCATGCAGAATCGTTTGGGCCGTGGAAAGAGATTATCGTCTTATTTAATAGCGGTTTAGAAGCTAAAACTGTGCAACTTCCGAAAGAAGCAACGTGGCATGTGTTAGTAAACGAAAACGAAGCGAAAATAGAGCCAATTTCTTCATTTAGAGGAAAGGAACTTAGGCTCGCTCCAATTAGCACGTATATATTGACGATAATGTGACAAATCGCTACTTGACGATGAGAATGTAATAAATGTAGAATTGACAAAGGTGACGATTTTGATAAGTTGTCATTCTATGACAGGTTTTGTAAAATAAAATAGAGGATTTTTGGCTTAGGCTAATTTTTCTTTTCATTTACAGTAAAATATATGAATCCACAACATGTGTAGAAATGTTGCGGTTTTTCTTTTCATAACTATAAAAGATAAGGATTTGTTAACGGGTAATGAATATGGAATGGTTGGAACAATTATTAGGAAAAGAGTGGAGTCTTGTACCGGCTGGTGGAGTAACGGGCGATGCATATATTGCGCAAAACGGACAACAGAAGTTATTTTTAAAGCGGAATACATCGCCCTTTTTAGCGGTATTGTCAGCAGAAGGAATTGTTCCAAAATTACTTTGGACAAGAAGGGTAACGAATGGTGATGTAATTTCTGCTCAAAAATGGCTTCCGGGACAGAAGCTAGAGCCAGAGGATATGAAACTAGAACGTGTTGCGAAACTTTTGAAGAAAATACACTCCTCTAAAGCGCTTGTACAGATGATTCAAAGACTTGGGAAGCAGCCGCTTCACGCACAAGAGTTATTACAACAACTGCAACTCGTTTTAAGAGGAGATATAAGGGATGATGAAACAATTCAGCAAGGCCTTCAATATTTAATGGATTCATTAAAAGCTATTGAATACAATGAATTCGTTGTATGCCATTGTGATGTAAACCATAACAACTGGCTATTGTCGGATGAAGATGAATTGTTTTTAATTGATTGGGATGGAGCTGTAATTGCTGACCCAGCTCTAGACCTCGGTATGTTATTATATTGGTACATTCCGCGCCAGGAGTGGAGTGAGTGGCTCGGTTATTATGATATTGAAATGGATGAATCGCTGCTTAGGCGTATGAGATGGTATGTGATAGCACAAACGATTTTGTCTATTCAATGGCATACAACAAAAAAACAGCAAGCAGAAGCTGAATATTGGCATCAATATTTACAGCAACTACTTGCTTCAGAATAATACTTAAGAAAAATTGTCCATTCCAGCAATCCACTGAGTAAGTTGTTCTTGATTATTGGAAATGTGGTTGTCCAAATTAGAGGAAGATTTACCCGATTGACTATAAGAATATACATCGTTTAGCATTGCTTTAGCGTCACTACTTACATTATCGTTTGCGAGTAACGATTGAATGAGACGCTCTAATTGCTCGCATTCAGAAACTGTCCCGCAACAATCACTTTGGTGATTGACTAAAATATCTTTCAGCACTTCTAATTGATGTTGTTGATTAATTGGCATGAACGGATCATCCTTTCGATTGTTTTTCTCTTTTTAGAAATGTAAGAGAAAAAGCTGTTTCGTCATGGAATGTTTAATGCTGTATGTAGTTTTTATCAAAATGGTACATCTTATACTTGAAAGAAACGGACCGAGTGCTCGTACGTACTTGGTTTTTTGTTTGGTAGATTGATTAAAAACAGAGAGAAGGAATTATTCCTTTAAAATAGCTATGTAAAGAGAGGGAGACATCTATGCGTTTAAGACATAAACCATATGCAATGGATCGAATTAATGAGTATTCACATATCGTAATTGGAAACCCAGAGGAGCGCGCTGGTAACTGGAAAGAAGTATTTGGAAATGAACAACCAATTCATATTGAAGTAGGTACAGGTCGTGGCCGCTTTATGTATGATATGGCAAAAGCAAATCCACATATTAATTATATTGGAATTGAAAAATTCACAAGTGTTGTTGTAGACGCACTTGATAAATTAATTGAAGAAGAATTACCGAACTTAAAGTTAATTAATAAAGATGCTGAAGATTTAACAGTTTTCTTTGCAAAAGGTGAGATTGATCGCGTTTATTTAAACTTCTCAGATCCATGGCCAAAGAAACGTCATACGAAGCGTCGTTTAACGTATAAAACGTTTTTACGTAATTATGAAGAAGTGTTAGTAGAAGGCGGAGAAATTCATTTCAAAACAGATAACCAAGGTTTATTTGAATATTCTCTTATGAGTATGGCTGAGTATGGTATGTTATTAACTTACCTTAGCCTAGATCTTCATAATAGTGATTATGAAGGAAACATTATGACTGAGTACGAAGAGAAATTCTCTAGTAAAGGTCATCGTATTTACCGAGTGGAAGCAAAATATCGTACAGAACCTATGCAGTAATGCATAGGTTTTTTTGCATCTAAAATAATCAGAATTTTATGTTAGTATTAAAAGAAAAGGGGGATGAAAAATGGAACAGTTACAAATTGGAGATATAAAAGTGACGTGGCTAAAAGGTGGGAACACACATTTAGACGGGGGAGCGATGTTTGGTGTCGTCCCGAAAGTACTTTGGTCACGTAAGTATAAACATAATGATACAAATCATATTTATTTACGAACAGATCCGTTACTTTTGCAAACGAAAGACGGAAATATGCTCATTGATTCCGGAATAGGAAACGGTAAATTGAATGAAAAGATGAAGCGAAATCAAGGTGTAACAGAAGAATCATCGGTTTATGAATCATTAGAAAAACTAGGATTAAAGCCAGAAGATATCGACTACGTCTTAATGACACATCTTCATTTTGATCATGCATCTGGTTTAACAAAATGGGAAGATGATCACCTTGTACCTGCGTTTCCAAATGCGAAAGTTTACGTAAGTGAAACAGAATGGAATGAAATGAGGAACCCAAATATTAGATCCCGTAATACATATTGGAAGGAAAATTGGGAGCCGATTGTAGATCAAGTTGTTACGTTCCAGCAAGAAATAGAAATTACAGATGAAATAAAAATGGTGCATACAGGTGGTCATAGTGATGGACATGCAGTTATTGCTTTAGAAAGCCATGGGGAAACGATGCTACACTTAGCAGATCTCTTACCGACGCACGCACATCAAAATGTATTATGGGTAATGGCATACGACGATTATCCGATGACCTCGATTGAAAATAAACAAAAGTGGATGAAGTATGGTGCTGAAAAAGAGGCATGGTTTACGTTTTACCATGACGCATATTATCGCGCTGTGAAGTGGAATGAGGAAGGGCATATCGTAGAAAAAGTAGAACGGAAAACGAGTATAGAAGCATAAAAATAGGAGGTTGTTCCATCATATTTATTGGAGCAGCCTCTTTTTTATTGTCGGGTTTTGTCGGTAAGTCGATATATTTAAACAAACGCTGATATAAATTGAGTTGCGCCGATATAATTGGGAAATCGCTGATATAATTTTAATCAATACCCGCAATTTCAAAAAAATAAGAGGTTCACCTAATGGGAACCCTCCTTTTTATGCTGCTATAACCTCTAAAACAGTACCTGTTTTAGCATCAACTAAAAATTCAAATCGTTCTTGTATATCATTTAACATTGTTGTAAGACCGCCGCGATAAACTTCATATGCGACATCATATTTTTCAAATGTCTCTGGAACCATATGTACCCAAGAGCCAGTAATTTCACCTTTATGACTTAATGCTTGTTTCACCATTTTCAATGCTTTTTCTGAAGAAATATGGGATTGTTCTTGTACTTTGTTTGCAACGAGATAACCAGCTGCGAACCCAACGCCAAGACCTGCTACTAAACCTTTCCAGCTCATATATTCACCTCAATTCTATAAAATAAAAATAGTGTACCGATAATAATTATAAAGCAAATACAGCCAAAAAAGAAGAAACTAGAAACATTTCGAAAATTTCGTTACAATAAAAGAGGTATTCTACTAAGGTTTGAAAGAAGGGGACTTCGTGAATAAAGAGACATTACAATTATTTCGTACGTTAACAGAATTACAAGGTGCATCAGGTTTTGAACATGATGTACGCCGTTTTATGAAACAAGAATTAAGCAAATATGCGGATGAAATTGTACAAGACGGTTTAGGTAGCGTATTTGGTCTGAAAAAAGGGGACGAAACTGGCCCGCGTGTTCTTGTAGCAGGTCATATGGATGAAGTAGGTTTCATGATTACGCAAATTACGAAAAACGGAATGCTTCGTTTTCAAACGTTAGGCGGATGGTGGAGTCAAGTTTTATTAGCACAGCGTGTACAAGTTATGACGAAGAATGGTCCTGTTATTGGGGTTGTTGGTTCTATTCCTCCTCATTTATTAAGTGACGCGCAACGTGCAAAACCGATGGATATAAAAAATATGTTAATTGATATAGGTGCAGATAGTTATGAAGATGCGATTGAAATTGGTGTAAAACCAGGACAACAAATCGTGCCGATTTGCCCATTCACACCGATGGCAAATGAGAAGAAAATTATGGCGAAAGCTTGGGACAACCGTTACGGATGTGGTCTTGCAATCGAATTGTTAAAAGAATTAAAAGATGAAACATTACCAAATACATTATATTCTGGTGCTACTGTACAAGAAGAAGTAGGCCTCCGCGGAGCGCAAACAGCTGCAAATATGATTCAACCAGACATTTTTTATGCGCTTGATGCAAGTCCAGCAAACGATGCATCTGGTGACAAAACGCAGTTCGGTCAATTAGGAAAAGGTGCTCTTCTTCGTATTTATGATCGCACGATGGTAACACATAGAGGAATGCGCGAATTCATTTTAGATACAGCAGAAACAAACAACATTCCGTACCAATACTTTATTTCACAAGGTGGTACAGATGCGGGCCGTGTACATACAAGTAACTCTGGTATCCCATCAGCAGTAATTGGTGTTTGTGCACGCTACATTCATACACATGCTTCAATTTTACATGTTGATGATTATGCAGCGGCGAAAGAATTAATTACGAAGCTTGTAAGAACAACAGATAAAACGACGTTAGAGACAATTAAGAATAACGCGTAGAAGAAAGGGCTAAAAGCTCTTTCTTTTTTTAGGTAGGAGAGATGACCCAGCGGTGTGTGGTGGCGGTCAGTGCCTAATGGATGCTCGAATGATGTGTGAAGACCGCGCGTAGGAAGAAAGAAGAAGCCTGTTTTTGTGTCTAGGACCAGTAATATTGTGGAAAGCCACCTTCTTTTATAGGTAGAAGGGATTCCCTGGTGGTATGTGATAGTGGTTGGTACTTAATTCGTGCCGAAGCGGATATTAGAATAGAATGATGAATTTTTATAGAGGTGAACGAAATGAAAGTAGTGGTTGGATCAAAGAATAAAACGAAGGTTGGGGCTGTGGAGAAGGTTTGGAAAGATGCTGAAATTACATCTCTTTCTGTTCCGTCAGGAGTATCAGCTCAGCCTTTCTCAGATGAAGAGACGATGCAAGGAGCGATTAATAGAGCGAAGCGAGCGCTAGAGGAAGGAGAAGCTCCAATTGGTATTGGGCTAGAAGGCGGCGTAATGAAAACGGAGCACGGTTTATTTATGTGTAACTGGGGCGCGCTAGCAACAAGTGATGGGAAAGTATTTGTGGCCGGAGGAGCGCGTATTACGTTACCAGACGATTTTTTAGCACCTCTTGAAGATGGTAAGGAATTAAGCGAAGTGATGGAAGAGTTTGTGCAGCGAAAAGATATTCGTAGTCACGAAGGTGCGATCGGTATTTTTACAGATGATTATGTCGACCGTACGGAATTATTTGTACACGTTGTTAAGTTGTTAGTTGGGCAATATAAGTATGACAAAAAGCAAGCATAAACCTTGCACCGTGCGCGATGTATGGTAGTATAAAAGAAAGATTATAACATGAAAAATGCACTCGTTAGAGGAGGAAATATAGATGAAGTCATTAGAAAGCATGGAGCAATTCCAACAGTTAAAAAATGAAGAGAATGTAGTCTTTATGTTCTCAGCAGAATGGTGCCCAGACTGCCGCTTTGTAGACCCATTTATGCCAGAAGTAGAAGAGAAATATAGTGATTTCTCATTTTACTATGTAGATCGCGATGAGTTTATTGATCTATGTGTAAAATTAGACGTATTTGGCATTCCGAGCTTTGTAGCGTACAATAAAGGTGAAGAAACTGGTCGCTATGTAAACAAAGATCGTAAAACACAAGAACAAATCGAAGAGTTCATTGAAGGTTTAAAATAAGGCAATTTGCCAATTGAATTGTAAAACAACCTCTACCTTCGCGGGGGAGGTTATTTTTTTGGAAGGGAGGAAAAAGAGATGAAGATGACAAGTAAAAAGATGAAAGATGAGTTAATAAAGAAATTATCTCGCCCAGAATGGGACTTTCAGTATGATAGTGAGAAAGAAGTTTTACGTATTGAACAAAAAGACTCCAAAAAAGGTATTAACGTATCGCTTCCAGGAGTTGTGGCAAAATGGGAAGTGAACAAAGAAAAGGCAATTGAAGAAGTTGCTTATTACGTACAAGAAGCGCTAATTGCGATGCATAAAGAAGAAAATAGCGGAGCGAAAATTTTACCTGTTATTCGCTCTACTTCTTTCCCGAAACAAGCAGAAGAAGGAAATCCGTTTATTATGACGGATCATACGGCGGAAACACGTATTTACTATGCGTTAGATTCGAATAAAACGTATCGACTAATTGACGAGCGTCTATTACAAAAATTAGAACTTACAGAACAGCAAGTGCGTGAAATGGCATTATTCAACGCACGCTCATTAGGTTATGAATTTAAACAAGACACAGTAGCGGGTAATACATTCTACTTTTTAAACACAAATGATGGGTATGACGCGACTCGTATTTTAAACGAATCGTTACTACAATCGATGCGTGAAAAGATTTCTGGTGACATGGTTGTTGCTGTTCCTCACCAAGATGTATTAATTATTGCTGATATCGTCAACGAAATCGGTTATGATATTATTGCACAAATGACAATGAAATTTTTTGCCGAAGGGCATGTTCCGATTACATCACTTTCATTCGTATATGAAGATGGAGAATTTGAACCAATCTTTATTTTAGCGAAAAATCGGAAGAAGACAGATGGAAAAGAGAAAGGATGAACGAAGTGAACGTTTTTTACAACCTTGAAGGAATTGGTGACACTTTAATTGTTGCCTTACAAGATATTACTTTAGAGAACCGTACTTTTGATCGCAAAGGAGATGTTGCACGCGTATACGATCGTGAAAGCAACGAGACAGCAGGATTCAACATCTTTAATGCATCTTCTTACTTAGAAGTAAAAGAAACAGGCAACCTTACATTAACGAAAGAGCTTGTAGAGAAAATCAACGAAATTTTAGCGAAGAATGGCTTTGAAGAAACAGTAGAAGCAGATCTTTCTCCAAAATTTGTTGTAGGCTATGTAGCTGAAAAAGAAAAGCATCCAAATGCTGATAAGCTAAACATCTGTAAAGTAGAAATCGGTACAGAAACACTACAAATCGTATGTGGTGCACCAAACGTTGATGCAGGACAAAAAGTTGTCGTTGCAAAAATTGGTGCTGTAATGCCAAGCGGTATGTTAATTAAACCAGCAGAACTTCGCGGTGTTCCTTCTTCTGGAATGATCTGCTCTGCACGTGAATTAGAGCTTCCAGACGCTCCACAAGAAAAAGGTATTCTTGTATTAGAAGATAGCTTTGAAGTTGGACAAGAGTTCAAATTTTAATTGATATAAGAAAAGAGAGGTTGTCCTTTTGGACAACCTCTCTTTTTTTGTCATTCTTTGTCGGTAAATCGAAATTTCGTGTTAAATCGTTGATATATTGAGAGTAGTGATAGATATATTCAAAAAATTGTTAATATGATAAGGATGTCACCTTTTTTCTTAAAATCTATATTGTATTTTATAAACAAACTAGTTAAAATTTAGAAAAGTAGAAGGGGATAGACGTATGAAACAACAACCAAAAATCGCAGAACTTCTAAAACGAATTGAAACTTCAAAACAGCAAGATGTTGAGCTAGGTACTTATGAAATATATTTGTTTAGTGAAAGTGAATTAGAAAAAGGACAAATCGGCTATCGATATGATAAACATAAAAATTCATTAATAAGTGAAGAAAACGGAAAGTGGCAAGAAGGATGGATTACAATTGGATATGAAACGGATATGGGCGATCCAGTTTTCGTAAATATAGATGATGACGCTTATCCGGTTTATACTGCAGAACGTGGTACAGAAAAATGGCAGCCAGTTTATATTGGAAATATGGATGAGATTATAGGGCAATTATAAGAAAAACTTTGAATCCGGTGCAAAGTGATGGGAGAGAAGTATGAAGTATATAAAAATAATGAGCATGATTGCATTCATTGGAATATATATGGCCGGTTGTTCACAAGAGCAGCCGAAAAAAGAAACTACATCTTCTATACAAGAGAAAAACAAAGATACCAAAGAAGATGCACCGGTAGAAAAGCAGCAAGAACAAGAAAAGAACGAAGAATCGCAAGCAATTCAAACGAATGAGCAAGTAGAACATAAGCAAGAGGAAGTATCATCTGATGAAAAGAAAGAAGAAACTACGCCAGTGCAGCCGACTGAGCAACCAGTGCAAAATAATGAACAAAAAGTAGAGAGTAATGAAAAACAAGAGAAGTTTCTCGTCGTTATTGATCCAGGGCATCAACAAAAAGCGAATTTAAATTTAGAGCCGATTGGACCAGGGGCAACAACGCAAAAATATAAAGTGACAGACGGTACAACAGGTGTTGTGACGAAAAAGAGAGAGGCTGTACTTGTATTAGAAATGGCTTTCGTATTAAAAGAAAAGTTAGAAGCAAAGGGAATACAAGTATTAATGACGAGAACATCACAAGACGTTGATATAAGTAATAAAGAAAGGGCGACATTCGCAAATAATCATAAGGCTAATTTATTTTTACGTCTTCATGCAGATGGTTCTGAAAATCCAAACCAAAGTGGATTCGCTGTATTGACGCCGGCAGAAGGAAGTCCATATACGAAAGAGATTTATGCGGAAAGTCTTCAAATCTCTCAAATGATTGTAAATAAAATGAGGGAGAACCAGCAAGTAAAAGTAAATGGAATTAAATTTCGGGATGATCTTTCTGGATTTAATTGGGCAAAGGTTCCTGGTGTGTTATTAGAACTTGGGTTTATGTCAAACCATGAAGAAGATAAAAAATTATCTGACCCGCAGTATGTAAATTCTTTATTGCAAAGTGTAACGGATAGCATAGATGCATATCAGAAGAGTAAAGCTTAAGCGCAGTCTTACATGAAAGACTGCGTTTTTTTTATATGAAAACACTCGTAAATTAGAATATTATGGATAAATATGACATGCTTAATTTTACCTGCACTTTTTGCCGAATGCTGATACAATAAAGGATGTTACTATTTAGTAGAAAGAGTGGTAAGCATGTTAGATTGGATGAAAAAGCTGTTTAACAAAGAGGAAGAACAAACAGCGATGAATAAAGAAGTACCAAAGCAAATTGAAAGTCAGCCGAAAATTCCTCGTGTAAACCACTACACTGAAGCAAGAGAAGCACAAATGGCAAGTAGGAATGCAGGTAAATGCCGTTTTCCTTTAGTACCGGATAATGGGTTCGATGAAGAGGATGAAAGCGAAGTAAATCGCTTCGAAGAACAACCTGTTCAAGGAGTAACATATGAAGAACCGACTGCCCAAAGAGGAATAAAGGTGGAAAGAAGCAGACGACCGTATGTGGAAAAGGTAGTTTCTACATATGAAGAGCCGGAAGTGCAATATGAACCGGTGCGGGAGTCTGTCGTTAAAAAGGCATCTGCACCTTCGCAAGAGAGTAACCGTAGACCATTTCGGCCAACAGAAATGATTTCGCCAATTTATGGATATAATCGTCCTTCAGTAGAGAAAAAGGAAGAAAAGCAGGAGGAAGTAAAGGAAAGAGAAGACCTTGAAATATCTGTAGAGGGTAAATCAGTCGTTGATGCATGGTTAGAGAAAAAAGGATATACATTATCTGATTTCTCAGAAGGACAAGCAACGTCTTCTGCTTCAGGTGAAGTAGTTGAACAGCAAGGTCAACAGAGCAAAAAAGAAGAAAAATCAGTTGTTGATCAATGGCTAGAGAAAAACGGTTATGAAATTGAACGCCAAGTGCCTTTAGTAGAAGAAAAAGAAGTGATTCAAGAAATGAGTACACCGCAGGAAGTTCCAGCGGATGAATTACTTCATAAAACAGTAGCTGAGCAGATGGAAAGTGCTAAGCTAGAAAAAGATGTAGTGGTGTTAAACGAAAACAATCTACAAGAAGAATTAGTAGCTTCTAAAGTAGAGCACGAGGATACAATATTATCAGAAGAAATTAAACGTAATACAGAAATAAAACAACCTACTATTGAAGTAGAAAAGCAAGCTCTAGAAGAATCAGTGATTGTCAAAGCAGAAGAAAAACTTGAAGAAACAATCATTGTGGAAATACCAGAAGAAGTGTCACAAGTAGAAGTGATTGCAGAAACGGAAGAGCTTGAAGAAGTAGTTATGGAAACAGAGGCACCTGAAGAAGTGGAAGTAATTGCGGAAGCAGAAGAGTCAGAAGAAGCTGAAGTAATTGCGGAAACAGAAGAGTCAGAAGAAGTAGAAGTAATTGCAGAAGCGGAAGAGTCAGAAGAAGTGGAAGTAATTGCGGAAGCAGAAGAGTCAGAAGAAGCTGAAGTAATTGCGGAAACAGAAGAGTCAGAAGAAGCTGAAGTAATTGCGGAAGCAGAAGAGTCAGAAGAAGTGGAAGTAATTGCAGAAACGGAAGAGTCAGAAGAAGTGGAAGTAATTGCAGAAACGGAAGAGTCAAAAGAAGTGGAAGTAATTGCAGAAACGGAAGAGTCAAAAGAAGTGGAAGTAATTGCAGAAACGGAAGAGTTAGAAGAAGTGGAAGTAATTGCAGAAACGGAAGAGTCAGAAGAAGTGGAAGTAATTGCGGAAGCAGAAGAGTCAGAAGAAGTGGAAGTAATTGCGGAAGTAGAAGAGTCAGAAGAAGCTGAAGTAATTGCGGAAACGGAAGAGTCAGAAGAAGTAGAAGTGATTGCAGAAATAAACGCGCCTGTAGTAGAGACATTTGTAGCACTTGAGGACATTCAGCAAGAAGCTGAAGCAATTGAACAAAAGAGTGAATTCATACATGTTGCTGAGGCTGATGAACAAACGAAGAAAGATGTTCAAAGCTTTGCGGATGTTTTAATTGCAGAAGAACAACCAGTTGTAGAAGAAGCACCGATTGTAGAAGAACAATCAGTTGTCGAGGAAGCACCGGTCGCAGAAGAGCAACGAGTTGTAGAAGAAGCACCGGTCGTAGAAGAGCAATCAGTTGTAGAAGAAGCACCGGTCGTAGAAGAGCAATCAGTTGTAGAAGAAGCGCCAGTCGCAGAAGAGCAACGAGTTGTAGAAGAAGCACCGGTCGTAGAAGAGCAACGAGTTGTAGAAGAAGCGCCGGTCGTAGAAGAACAACCAGTTGCCGAGGAAACACCAGTCGCAGAAGAACAACCAGTTGTACAAAAAGAAGAACCAAAACGTGAGAAAAAGCGTCATGTACCATTTAATGTTGTTATGTTGAAACAAGATAGAACACGATTAATGGAAAGACATGCAGCTAGAGCAAATGCAATGCAGCCTTCTGCTAATGTACGAGTAGAGAATAAGCCAGTGCAACAAGAGGTAGCAGAACCACAAGTGGAAGAGCACCCAGTGCAGCAAGTAGCAGCAGAACCACAAGTGGAAGAGCACCCAGTGCAGCAGGTAGTAGTAGAATCACAAGTGGAAGAACACCCAATGCAGCAAGTAGTAGCAGAGCCACAAGTGGAAGAACAACCAATACAGCAAATAGTGGTAGAGCAAGTACAAAAGCCAATTTCAAGTACGGAAGTACAAGAGAAAGCATATGTTGTAAATCAAAGAGAGAACGATATGCGAAATGTATTGCACACACCACCGACATACACTGTTCCGCCATTAGCGCTGTTGTCGATTCCACAGCAATCAGCGTTAGATAATACAGAATGGTTAGAGGAGCAGAAAGAATTATTAGATACAACGTTTAATAATTTTCACGTTGGAGCACATGTTATTAATGTATCGCAAGGTCCGGCAGTCACTCGTTTTGAGGTGCAGCCAGACCCAGGTGTGAAAGTAAATAAAATTACAAATTTAAGTGATGATATTAAGTTAAGCTTAGCTGCGAAAGATATTCGTATTGAAGCACCGATTCCAGGGAAGAGTGCGATTGGAATCGAGGTTCCAAATAAAGAAAGTAAGCCAGTATTTCTTCGTGAAATTTTAAGAAGTCCTGTATTCACAAAGAGTGAATCACCGCTTACTGTTGCGCTGGGGCTTGATATTTCAGGGGATCCAATTGTAACGGATATTCGAAAAATGCCGCACGGACTTATTGCGGGTGCAACGGGTTCAGGTAAAAGTGTGTGTATTAACGCGATTTTAACGAGTATTTTATATAAAGCGAAACCACATGAAGTGAAGTTAATGTTAATCGATCCGAAGATGGTTGAGCTTGCACCATACAATTCTGTTCCACATCTTGTAGCACCTGTTATTACGGATGTAAAAGCAGCAACAGCTGCATTAAAATGGGCAGTTGAGGAAATGGAACGCCGTTATGAATTGTTTGCGCACGCAGGTGCTCGTGATTTAACTCGTTATAATACGATTGTAAGTGAGCGAGAAATTCCGGGAGAAACATTACCTTATATCGTTATTGTCATTGACGAGTTAGCCGACTTAATGATGGTAGCACCTGGTGATGTTGAGGAAGCGATTTGTCGTATTGCGCAAAAAGCACGTGCTTGTGGTATTCATTTATTAGTAGCGACGCAGCGTCCATCTGTAGATGTTATTACAGGTTTAATTAAGTCAAACATTCCAACGCGTATTGCGTTTACTGTATCATCTCAAGTTGATTCGCGTACGATTATCGATATTGGTGGCGCGGAGAAATTACTTGGCCGTGGTGATATGTTATTCTTAGGGAACGGTACATCTAAGCCTGTTCGTGTACAAGGTGTATATGTATCGGATGATGAGATTGAAAAGACAGTTGATCATGTGAAAAAGCAAATGAAGCCGAATTACTTATTTAAGCAAGAGGATTTATTAGCGAAAACAGAACAAGCTGAGTCGGAAGACGAATTGTTCTTCGAAGCATGTCAATTTGTTGTAGAACAAGGGGGAGCGTCCACATCTTCTGTACAGCGAAAATTCCGCATCGGTTATAATCGCGCAGCACGCCTCATTGAAGAGATGCAATCGCAAGGAATTATTTCTGAAGCAAGAGGAACGAAGCCAAGAGATGTCCTTATTTCTGAGGATGAATTCGCTGCTATGCAGGAAACAAATGTATAGTAAACGGTTATGCTGTATACTAAGAGAAAATGTTGGATAGTAAAGTAGGGAGTAAAGCGACATGAAAGAAATTGAATTAAAATTAAAAGGTGAAATAAATAGACTAACAAATAAAACATTTAAATTTGACGAACGCGTTGGAGAAGGTTGGTTCTCTGCCGTTTACTTTTTAAAGACTAGAGAAATCATTGAAGAATTTCGCCCGAAAAGTGTTGTAACGATGCAATTTTTCCAAAAGGAAAATGCAGTTCTTTGCGGAACAGATGAAGTGATTGCGTTGCTACAAACATTCGCTAAAAATCCTGAGGAACTTGAGATTAACTCTTTAAAAGATGGCGATAAAATTAGTCCATTTGAAACAGTGTTAACAATTCATGGTCCTTATGAAAATTTCGGATTTTTAGAAGGTGTCATTGATGGGATTTTAGCTCGTCGTACATCGGTTGCGACAAACGTATATAACGTTGTCCAAGCTGCGCGTAGCGTAGATAAAGAAAAACCAGTTATTTTCATGGGAGATCGTGACGATCATTATACACAACAAGCTGGTGACGGTTATGCAGCATACATCGGAGGTATGAGCGCACAAGCGACGCATGCGATGAATGAATGGTGGGGCAAAAGTGGTATGGGGACGATGCCTCACGCATTAATTCAAATGTTTAATGGTGATGTTGTAGAAGCGGCAAAAGCATATCATAAGAAATTCCCAGAAGATGAATTAGTTGTATTAATTGATTACAACAATGATGTCATTACAGATGCACTTCGCGTAGCGCGTGAATTTGGATCAACATTAAAAGGTGTACGTGTAGATACGTCCCGCACGATGATTGATCAATACTTCATTCGCCACCCAGAAGTACTTGGAACATTCGATCCACGTGGTGTAAACCCATCGCTTGTATTCGCACTTCGTAAAGCACTTGATGAAGAAGGATTCCAGCATGTAGACATCGTTGTAACTGGTGGATTTGATGAGAAGCGTATTCGTGAATTTGAAGCTCAAAACGTACCTGTTGACATATACGGGGTAGGAAGTAGCTTATTAAAAATGAATATTGGCTTTACTGGTGATAATGTAGAATTAAATGGGAAACCAGAAGCAAAAGCTGGTCGTAAATATCGTCCAAACCCACGTTTAGAGCGTGTTCAATTAGAAAAAAGAGAAGAGATGTAAAAGAGAGAAAAACTGATAGGTGATTGACCCTATCAGTTTTTCTGTTATCATAGTATAGCGGCTTCTTTTTTGCTATAATGGACTTGTTATGGATATATAAAGAAGTACGTACGAGTTTATCCTGATAAGTGAAGGGAAGAATAACTTCACTACATCAAAAATGTATGATGATTACCAAAATAAGAAAAGATTCATATACTGTCTTATAGATAGGCCGTTGTATTAGTTCGAAATGTTGGAGGTTCTTTAAGATGACAGTTTACCATTTTGTAGGAATTAAAGGAACAGGAATGAGTTCATTAGCGCAAATTCTTCATGATATGAAGCATACTGTTCAAGGGTCTGATTATGAAAAGCGTTTCTTTACACAAACAGCGTTGGAAAAGCGTAGTATCTCGATCCTTCCTTTTGATAAGAATAATGTAGAAGAAGGACAAGTGATTATTGCAGGAAATGCATTTCCTGATACGCATGAAGAAATCGTAGCAGCAAAAGAATTAAACATCCCAGTCCATCGTTACCATCATTTCTTAGGTGACCTGATGAGCCAATACACAAGTGTTGCTGTAACTGGTGCACACGGAAAAACATCAACAACAGGTTTGTTAGCCCATGTAATGCAAGGTGCACACCCAACATCTTACCTTATTGGAGATGGAACAGGGCATGGGGTAGAAAATAGTAAGTATTTTGTATTTGAAGCTTGTGAGTATCGTCGTCATTTCTTGTCTTATAATCCAGACTATGCAATTATGACGAATATTGATTTTGATCATCCAGATTATTTTGCAGACATCAATGATGTATTCAGTGCATTCCAAGAGATGGCATTGCAAGTGAAAAAAGGCATTATTGCATGTGGAGATGATGAAGAACTTCAAAAAATTCAAGCGAAAGTACCTGTTATTTTCTATGGATTTGGAGAAGATAATGATTTCCAAGCACGCAACATCCAAAAGAGAACAGATGGTACTATTTTTGATGTATTCGTTCGTAATACGTACTATGACACGTTCAAAATTACAGGATACGGCAATCACAGCGTATTAAATGCGTTAGCAGTAATTGCACTTTGCCATTATGAAAACGTTGATGTAGAAGCAGTAAAGCATCAGCTAACAACTTTTGAAGGCGTAAAACGTCGCTTTAATGAAAAGCCGATGGGAGAGCAAGTGATTATCGATGACTACGCACACCATCCGACAGAAATTAATGCAACGATTGAAGCAGCTCGTCAAAAACATCCAGAGCGTGAAATTGTCGCTGTATTCCAGCCACACACATTCTCACGTACAGAAAAGTTCTTAGATGAGTTCGCAGAAAGCCTAAGCAAAGCTGATCAAGTATACTTATGTGATATTTTCGGATCAGCACGCGAAAACAAAGGTGAATTAACAATCGAAGATCTGCAAAAGCGTATTGACGGTGCAGAACTAATTACAGATACAACAACGGATGTATTAAAGAAACATAAAAACGGCGTTCTAATTTTCATGGGCGCAGGAGACATCCAAAAATTCGAAGCAGCTTACGTAAAAGAAGTTCAAGTTGCAGAGAAGTAATAGGAAAGACGCATAGCTTGGCTATGCGTCTTTTTTGTGTGCTATGTTGGCATATATGATTCTTGAGGTTAGTCGATATATTAGCGTGTATTTCTTTAGTTATAAATGTTAGAATAATAAGAAAAATAAAAAGGGGACCAAAAAACATGTTTACACTTCGAGTAGACGATGAAATCGAATTACAGTTATTAGAGAAGCATCATAAGGAGGAACTATATCAATTAATAGATCAAAACCGTAATCATTTACGAAGATGGCTTCCTTGGGTAGATGGGACGAAATCTGCTGATGCGTATGATGAGATTTGTCCGATGTGGTTAAAGAAATTTGCAGAGGGAGACGGTTTTGAAAGTGGCATACGTTACAAAGGAAAGCTCGTTGGGATGGTAGGTATTCATCCAGTGAGCTGGGGGAAGAAAGCGACGAGTCTTGGGTATTATCTTGCAGAAGATGCTGGCGGGAAAGGTATTATGACGCGTAGTGTGAAGGCTGTACTTCACTATGCATTTGAGAATTTAAAATTAAATAAAATGGAAATTAGATGCGGTGTTGAAAATGTGAAAAGCCGCGCTATTCCAGAACGTTTAGGATTTAAGTTAGATGGCATTTTAAGAGATGATGAATGGCTATATGATCATTTTCACGATATCGCTGTATATAGTTTACTAGCTTCAGAGTGGAAGGAGATTCGATGAACGAGAAGATACGCATTATTGCGTATGAAAGTACGTTTCAAGAGGAAGTAGTAGATCTTATCGTTCATATTCAGCAAAAAGAGTATAATGTTTCAATTACGAAAGAAGAGCAACCTGATTTACTTGAAATAGAAACATTCTATCAAAAGGATTACGGAAACTTTTGGATAGCAATTTATGATGATAAAGTAGTTGGAACAGTAGCTTTATTAGATATTGAGAATCATCAAGTAGCGCTAAGAAAAATGTTCGTGAAGAAAGAGTTTCGCGGAAAAGAATGGGGCGCATCACATATGTTGCTTCAAACAGCAATTTCATGGGCTGAGGATAAAAAATTGAAAGATATTTACTTAGGAACAACAGTAAAATTTTTAGCGGCACATCGTTTTTATGAAAAGAATGGTTTTGAAAGTGTGAGTATAGACGAGTTGCCGAAAAACTTTCCGGTGCTACAGGTAGATAAGAAATTTTATAGGTACATTGTGTAAAAGGTCATTTAGAAATGGCCTTTTTCTATGAAGCAAAATAGAAATAATGGTATAATTTGGGTTAGGGGGTGTAGGTATGAACTTTCCAATTCAAAGAAGTAAGTCAGTAGTCATTTTCGTTTGTCTTACGTTAGTTTTTATGTTTATATATCCAATTGTCATGCTTTTCACTAATAAAGCGCATTGGATGTCAGCGTTGATTGGGATGGGTTTATGCTTCATTGTAAATGTACCACTCGTTTGGGAAGTATTTATTAAAAAACATAAAGTAGAAAATGGCGTATTAAAGTACGGTATTTTAAATGATGATATTGTATTAAAAGATGTGAGAATTATACGTCAGGTCGGAAAGTTTCTTGAAATTACGACGAATGCATATAAAGTACATATGGTTGCGATGCCGCAAAATATGGATGAATTCTTAAGGCTTATAGAGAAAGAAAATCCACATGTGAAAATAGAAATGGTAGGGAAGAAATAAAAAACGCTCGGCGAAAATTCCGAGCGTTTTTATTATTATTTTAAGTTCTCTGGGTTTAAAGCTTCTAGTTCAGGTACAACGAAGCGTCCGTCTTTACGGATTAGTACGTCGTCGAAGTAAATTTCGCCGCCGCCGTATTCAGGGCGTTGGATGCATACTAAATCCCAGTGGATGTTCGAGTTGTTGCCGTTCCATGCATCGTCGTAAGCTTGTCCAGGAGTGAAGTGGAAGCTGCCATCGATTTTTTCATCGAATAGGATGTCTCCCATTGGATGTAAGATGTATGGGTTTACGCCAATTGCGAACTCACCAACGTAGCGTGCGCCTTCGTCTGTATCGAAGATTTTGTTAATGCGCTCTGTATCGTTTGCAGTTGCTTCAACGATTTGACCGTTCTCAAACTTAAGTTGTACATTTTCAAATGTATAACCGTTGTAAGGAGATGGTGTGTTGTAAGAAACTGTACCGTTAACAGAATCACGAACTGGTGCAGAGTATACTTCACCGTCTGGAATGTTTAAATGACCTGAGCATTTAATAGCTGGAATGTCTTTAATAGAGAATGTTAAGTCAGTTCCAGGACCAGTTAAACGAACTTTATCTGTTTTATTCATTAATGTAACAAGGCTATCCATTGCCTTATCCATTTTGCCGTAGTCTAAGTTACATACTTCGAAGTAGAAGTCTTCGAAAGCTTCTGTACTCATTTTAGCAAGCTGTGCCATAGAAGCATTTGGGTAGCGAAGAACAACCCAGCGTGTTTTTGGAACGCGAATGTCTCTATGAACTTTTTTACCAACTGTTTGGCCATGAACTTTCATACGCTCACTTGGAACGTCAGCTTGTTCATTAATATTATCGCCAGAGCGAAGACCGATATAAGCGTCCATGTCTTTCATTACGCTTGCTTCATATGCAGCGATTTGTTCGAAATGTTCTTCAGTAGCACCCATTAATAAAGAGCGATCTACTTGATGATCTTTTAAAGAGACGAATGGGAAACCACCAGCTGCATATGCTTCTTTTACAAGTGCAGTTACAAGTTCTTTTTGTAAGCCAAAGTTTTCAATTAATACTTTTTCACCTTTTTGTAAGCGGATAGAGTAGTTAATTAAATTGTATGCTAACTTTTCAATACGTGGATCTTTCATATGTAAAGCCTCCCTACTAATTATGTATCCTCTCCTATTGTAACCTACTTAGTGGAATTTGTTGAATGATTTATGTTACAGTTAACGAATAAGTATGAAAATTCTAATGATGAGATAGGGATTAGAATGAAACGGAAAATGATTGTATAATAGGGGAAAGTATGAAAAAGATAAAGGAAGTGATGAAATGCAAGTTCTTTTATATGTAAGTGCGGCTATTATCGCGGTTGCTTTCGCAGTATTAGTAGTGTATGTATGCAGAACGTTGTTATCGGTTCAGAAGACGTTGGAAAACGTTGCAAGCACGTTAGAAGGTTTAGAAAAGCAAATGCAAGGAATTAGCGTAGAGACAGAGCAATTATTACATAAAACGAATGCGTTAGCTGATGATATTCAACAGAAGTCACAGTCATTAAATAAAGTGGTAGCGGGTGTAGATGGGATTGGAACGACAATCCAATCTTTAAATACGAAGCTTCGTAATGTATCAGACTCTGTAACGGACGAAATTGAAAATAACGCTGATAAAGTAGCGCAAGTTGTACAGTGGAGCAGTGCGGCGATTGAAGTATACAATCATTACCGTGCGTCGAGACAAGAGAAGAAGGTTGAAAAAGAAGAGCGTAAATTAGAAAGAATTGAGAAAAAAGCTGAAAAGAAAGAGAAGCGCTCTAGATTTCGTATGAGAGGTGAATCGTGATGAATATGACAAAACTTGAAACAATTGAAGAGCTTGAAGTCTTAGTAGAAAAGAATGAGCCGTATGTTCTTTTTAAACATAGTACGACATGCCCGATTAGTCACGGTGCATACACAGAATTTCAAGCGTATTGCAGTGAAGAAAGAGAAGTGCCAGCGTATTACTTATACGTACAAGATGCGAGAGATGTGTCAAATCGTGTTGCAGAACAATACAGTATTAGACATGAATCACCGCAAGTGCTATACATAAAAGATGGGATGGTAGTATGGAATACATCTCATTGGAATATTAAAAAAGATGCTTTAGAAGAGAATATAAAGTAAAAAGAAGCAAGCTAAAGGTGCTTGCTTCTTTTTTTTTGTTTTTGTTGAAATATATTTAGTGGTACACTATTAATAGTTCAAACTAAATAACTAGATTGTTGAAAGTAGGTTTTAAGTAATGAAGAAAATGGCATTATCCTTCGCAGTCGTAAGTTTATTACTAGGAGCTTGTAGTAACAATAGTAATACGATTAGTAAGAAGGATGAAGTTATACAAAAAGATACAAAAGAAAAAAGTATGATTCCGAGAACTGCTGTTTCTAAAGATTATTATAGAACTGTTATTCCTTTAAAAGAACAAAAGGTTATTAATACAGCTAATATAAAAACAAATTCTAAATTAGATTTAGCAGAGTATGAAAATGGTTTAATAAATATTGCAACGCAGCAATTTGATACAGAGAGTCACGTACTGCAATTAAATCAGTATATTCCAGAGAAACTAGTTGATGAACTAGTTGCGAAAGTAGAAGCGCCAGTTTTGACAAATATTATAGAACAAGACTATTTCGGAAAACAGAATTCAAATGAATTAAGTTTATCTGGTGTTATGATAGGTTTAGCTATGTCTTCAAGTGTATCGAATGAAGAAGCTATGTCTAAAGGGACTGAAGTTGCTAAACAACTTATTGAAGCTATTAACAAAAATGATAAGTATAACAAATCTCCAATTACGTTTGCTATCTTTAAGCAAGAAAGTACTAGTTCTTTAAAAAATGGTACGTATATTGCTAGTGCTACTGTTCAAAAGAATGATACGAACCTTGGAAATTGGAGTACAATTGATGAAAAGTCGTATTCATATCCTTCTGATGAATTTACACAAGCACATGGAGAAGATAATACAAAAATAAATAACTTTGCTAAGGAAATAAAAGGTTTTTCTAATGGAGATTTTATTCCAGTCAACGCTAAAGTTTCTTATAAGAAAGATCAAATGGATACATTAAATATGAATATTGTTATTAAATATAACGGTAAAACAGAATTAATGGCTCTTACCCAATTGGCTGCTCAAGGCATGTTAGATAAATTGCCTAAAGATGCGAAAGTACAATTACAGATTAAGTCCGAGAGTAAAATTGAGGCCGTTATTATAAAAGAGAAAAACAGTGATAAACCGTTTGTTTCCTTCTTGTAAAAAAAGACAGTATGTAAACTGTCTTTTTTTTATTTTAAATGAAAATATACAATGTTTTTTGATAGTAATTCATTGCTGTATATCGTGTGACAATCGTATATGTATCAGCTATAATAAGTTATCTTAAAAAAGTAACATATAGGAATTTGAAAGAGGTGGCTTTCTTATGGCATCACAACAATTAGGTCGTTTACGTTCTGAAATTGATCAACTTAATTTACAAATATTAGAGTTACTAAACGAAAGAGGTCGTCTCGTACAAGAAGTTGGTAATTTAAAAGAAGTACAAGGTGTGAAACGTTTTGATCCTGTACGTGAAAGAAATATGCTGGATTTAATTGCAGAGAATAATAATGGTCCATTTGAAACTTCGACTTTACAACATATTTTCAAACAAATTTTTCAAGCTGGTTTAGAATTACAAGAAGATGATCATCGTAAAGCATTACTTGTTTCTCGTAAGAAAAAAACAGAAGATACGATTGTTGAAATTAATGGTGAAAAAATTGGTGACGGAAATCAGCATTTTATTATGGGACCGTGTGCAGTGGAAAGTTATGAACAAGTACGTCAAGTTGCTGAAGCAATGAAAGAGCAAGGTCTGAAATTAATGCGTGGTGGTGCGTTCAAACCACGTACTTCACCGTATGATTTTCAAGGTCTTGGATTAGAGGGATTACAAATTTTGCGCCAGGTAGCAGATGAATATGATTTGGCTGTTATTAGTGAAATTTTAAATCCGAATGATATTGAGATGTCATTAGATTACGTTGATGTTATTCAAATTGGTGCTCGCAATATGCAAAACTTTGATTTGCTAAGGGCAGCTGGTGCTGTAAATAAACCAGTATTATTAAAACGTGGTCTATCAGCAACGATTGAAGAATTCATTAATGCGGCAGAATATATTATGGCAAAGGGAAATGGGAACATTATTTTATGTGAACGAGGTATTCGCACGTATGAAAGAGCGACGCGTAATACGCTTGATATTTCCGCTGTGCCGATTTTAAAGAAAGAAACACATTTACCTGTCGTTGTCGATGTAACGCATTCTACAGGGCGACGTGACCTTCTCTTACCAACTGCAAAAGCAGCGATGGCAATTGGTGCAGATGCAATTATGGCTGAAGTACATCCAGATCCAGCTGTAGCTTTATCAGATGCGGCGCAGCAAATGAATATACCGCAGTTCAATGATTTTATGAATGAATTAAAATCATTTGGAAGTAAATTATAAAAACTTTTAATGAGCTGTTCCAAAAAGGCATTTTGGAACAGCTTTCTCCTATTGTATAGCGACTGTCATTGTCGATTTTTGTTGGTAAGTTGATATATTTAAAAAATCGCTGATATAATTAGAGTTGCGGTCGATATATTTGGAAAATCGCTGATATATTTCGAGTTACAGTCGATATATTCGAAAAATCGCCGATATAAATTTCATTTACTATCGTACTGCTTAAAATAAGATTTCTACTTAGGAAACATCTATTTTTTTACAAAAAATGCCCTTTTTTCATAAAAAATACGAAAATACGAGAAAAGAAGCGAATTTTTTCGAAACTTTTGCGGGAAAATATTGTATGAGCCTGCGTTTTTATCGTATCATTAGTAAAAGGAAGAACTCGGGACGATTGGTGGCATCTGCAAATAGAGTTGATGTCTTTTTTTCATTCAAGTAACCGATACATAAAAATAGATAACAAAAATAGAAGGAGTGTGCGATGAGATGAACGTAACAATCTATGATGTAGCGCGCGAAGCAAACGTTTCAATGGCTACCGTATCTCGTGTTGTGAACGGTAACCCAAATGTAAAGCCTACAACAAGAAAGAAAGTATTAGAAGCAATTGATCGTTTAGGATACCGCCCGAATGCGGTAGCACGTGGACTAGCAAGTAAGAAGACAACTACAGTAGGTGTTATTATTCCTGATATCTCAAATACGTTTTATGCAGAACTTGCACGTGGAATTGAAGATATCGCAACAATGTACAAATATAACATCATTTTAAGTAACTCTGATCAAAACAAAGAGAAAGAGTTCCATTTATTAAATACGATGCTTGGAAAACAAGTGGACGGAATTGTTTTCATGGGTGAAGATATTACAGACATTCACATTGAAGAATTTAAAAAATCTCCAGTACCAATTGTATTAGCAGCGTCATTTGATGAGCAAAATGAAACGCCATCAGTAAATATTGATTATACACAAGCAGCTTATGATGCAATGAAGCACTTTATCGAGCAAGGACATAAACGTATCGGTTTCGTCTCTGGTCCTTTCATTGATAAAGCGGGAAGCGCGAAGAAGTTACAAGGTTATAAAAAAGCTTTAGAAGAAGCAGGTATTTCATATGATGAAAATCTTGTAATCGATGGAGATTACACATATGACTCAGGTATCGAAGCATTCGAAAAGCTTTGGAGCAATGATGAAAAGCCAACAGCAATCTTCGTGTCTTCTGATGAAATGGCACTAGGTGTAATCCATGCAGCACAAGACGCTGGATTAAACGTACCAACTGACGTAGAAGTACTTGGTTTCGATAATACACGTCTTGCATTAATGGTTCGTCCGCAGCTTTCAACAGTTGTTCAACCGATGTATGATATCGGTGCAGTAGCAATGCGTTTATTAACAAAGTATATGAACAAAGAAAAAGTGGAAGATCACACTGTTATCTTACCTCACCGTATCCAATTTAGAGATTCAACGAAGTAAGTATAAAAAAGCTCACAGCGATTGCTGTGAGCTTTTATTCGGATTCAGGATAGTATTTTTGTACGACTGTATCCACCGCTTTATTTTTCTTAACGTGTAAAAATCTTGCGTACAGTTCTTTTCCGGTTTCAAATGGTGTATTGTCTAATTCAAACACATGCAACACTTTTCGGAACTTCCACGTTATTTGCTCACCGTACACATTATCGTACGTATCTTCAGATTGCATAGCAATTTTTTTACCAAGTTCGTGAGCATCCTCTAAACTGTTTGCTTTAACAAGAATAATGCTTTCTTCAAAAAGTGTATTGTGATTCTCTTCATAATGCCTTCGCTATAGATGGGGCTATTCCTTGTTATATGTCACATAAGTGCAAATTTAACTATTATAGGGCAATGTCATGTATAATAGAAAGAAAAGGCTTGTGAGGGGGGAAAAGAGATGATCGTTCTTTGGATAATTACGCTTTGTATGACTGCTATTTTTGCATATATGACGTTAAAACAAAATGGTTTAAAGCGATTTGTTCCAGGAAGTATTCTTGCAGGAATTGCCCTTATCACGTATGTAATTTCTATTTTTATTGAAAGTGTATCAGTAGATATGAGCACAAGTTTAATGTTTATTGGTATTACACTATTTGCAGGTAGCATTATGGTACTTGTGGTTGCTGGTATTATTTTATTTATTCATATGAATTCGGAAACGTTATAGCATATAGAAAAGGCATGTCCCGAGGGACATGCCTTTTTATCCGTTCAATTATGCTCTATCTTTAGAAGAGTTTTGCTGTTTTAGTAAGTCGCGAATTTCGCCAAGAAGTTCTTCTTCTTTTGTTGGTTCTGGAAGTTCTTCCTCTTTTTCTTCTTCTCTTTTAGATGTTAGTTTGTTGAAAACTTTAACAAACATAAAGATAGCAGCTGCAATAATTAAGAAATCAAAAATAGTTTGGATGAAGTTACCATACATAATAGATGATTTACCGAATGTAATTTTTAAATCTGTAAAGTCAACGCCACCTAATACCATACCAAGTAATGGTGTGATGATATCTTTTACTAAAGAACTAACGATTTTACCGAATGCAGCACCGATTACAACCCCGACAGCTAAATCGATTACATTCCCTTTGAAAGCGAACTTTTTAAACTCGTTCCACATGTGTTAATCCCATCCTTTCCACGATTCATTATGAAATTTATAATTCCTATCAACATATTCTATAGAAATTTATGAGAGAAATAAAGAGGGAATGGGAATGAAAGTAAATTCTGAAAAATGTATCCGTTTTAATTTTTATTTACATCATCTAGTAGAGATTGTAGCATTTGCTGCGTTTTTAATCCTTCTAATCCATCTACAACGGGCTTTGTATCGCCTTGTACACACTCAATAAAATGATGAACAGCATCTTCAAAACCACGTTGTTTTAACGTCGTATCCCATGATGGGGAACCACTTTGTGAAACTGATTTTTCCTGTTCAATTTCAAATGTATTCATATTTTTTACGCGAATGATTTTTCCTGTCGTTACAAGTTCAATTTGTTCTAAATTAGTACCGGCATGGCGATGCATTGCAGTAGAAAGTAATAGTCCACTTGGAGTTGTATATGTATGATGTCCGTAAAGAAGTTCATTCTTTTCATTGATTTGCATCATATTGTGAACGGCGTTAAGGTCATCATTAGCTAACCAGCGAGCAGTATCTACAATGTGTAAATAATCATCTAACATAGTGAAGTCGTACGTATATGGCCCGACTTTATTTGTACGATGCTTTTCAATTCGAATCCATGAAATATCATGAGCCTGTTCTTTGGCAGCGACATACATAGGAACGAATCTGCGATTAAATCCGACCATTAATTTTCGGTTATACTTCTCGCTTAACTCGACTAGTTGCTCAGCTTGTTCCACTGTAGCTGCTAGCGGTTTATCAACATAAACGTCGATCCCTTTTTTTAGAAGTTCAGAAACGATTTCATAATGCGATGTAGTTGAACTATGAACGAAGATTGCATCGCATTCCGAAGCTAACATTTCAATAGAATGAAAGTCTTGAATTCGGTATTGCTGGCAAACTTGTTTTCTTTTCTGTGCGTTAGGTGTAAACGCCCCTACAAACTTCCAATCAGTTTCTTTTGTAAGTGTTGGAAGATAGGCCTTTTGCGCAATACTTCCAAGTCCAATCATCCCAATTTTAGGTTTGTTCATTTTTATTCCCACCCTATTAATAGTAATGTAACGGCTTAAATGTAGCATAGGGTGGGGGAGGAAGGCAAAAATTAGCTTTTTACTTACGGCCTTCTAACAAAATCTTCTCTATCTCTTCAAAGTGATGAGCGCGAGCATGCTCTAACGGGGTAACACCATCATTGTCTGGAATATTTACATCTGCACCGTGCTCAATAAGAAGGTGAATGACTTGTTGCTGTGTTTCGTTTCCGTTACTTAGTACGATGGCTTCCATTAAAGCTGTCCATCCCAGGTTATTTACATGATTTACATCAATATGTGTTCGAGTGAGGAGTTCCTTTATAACGTCAATATAGCCATGTTCTGAGGCTGGGATAAGAGCTGTTCCGCCGTAACGATTTGTAATCGTAGGATCTGCACCAGCATCAATTGTTAGTTTTAAAATGTCTAAGTAACCTTCCGCACCGGCGTATAGAAAGGGATTATTTTTCATGTCATCTTGGATATTTACGTCAGCACCAGCTTCGATAAGTACCTTTGCGGTTTTTACATCATTTTTGTATGTAGCAATCATAAGCGGAGTGCGTCCTTGACTATCCGTCGCATTTATATTTGCGCCTTGTTTTAGTAAAGATATAACAGTATTCGTTTCATTTTTTTCAGTGGCTGCTAGTAGTGCAGTCTCCATGTTTATCATCTCCTTTTTTACTTCTTGTTCTTGCAAGCATCCTTGTAAAAAAATTACGCAACATATCATACTGAATGTTTTTTTGAACATGGAATTTCAACCTCCTAATTTCAACTGTAAAATAGGAACATTAAATTTTTATAAACTGACGCTAAAATTACTATAAAATCGCTTGAGTAATTGAACATATATTTTTATGCTTATAAATAATAAGGTTTGATAAAGTGAGGATTTAAGATATGTCTATTAAAACAAGGTTTTTATTTTCTTATATTGCTGTTATCCTCGTTTCCATTACGCTTATATTAGTCGCGGGATTTTTAATCGTTTTTTCGATAACAGGTGACTTGGAAGCAGTGAAAAATTTCTATAAAAGTTCTTACATTCAAAAGCCGCTTACACCAGAAGAAGAGAATGCCTATCTTGAGTTGAAGTCAGCAGCCAAACAGCATCAATCTCAATTGCTAGATGAGTCGTTTGTCTCAGCAATAGAAAAAGAGGGTGTGAAAATAGTAGTAAGAAAAGGAGAAACACTTTCATATGCTTCAAACGTATTTGAAAGTGTTTCTTTAAAAGAAGCCCTTCCGAAATTTGAATCAGCAAATATTAATAGTCGTGGTACAACGGAACTAGGCGATACATTTTATCGATATGTAAAGTTTGATTTTTATTTTCCTCAGGAAGAAGAGGGAAGTATATTTGTATTAAAAAAGCAAAGTTCATTTGTAGATCTTACACAAAAATTATTTCCAATCTTATTCGTATCGCTTTTACTACTAGCCATTTTACTCATTGGATTATTAAGTTACCTCGTTTCAAGAAGTGTAATAAAACCAATTTTTGTATTGAAAGGCGCAACGGAGAAAATTAAAGAAGGAAATTTAGATTTTCAAATACCAATTACATCACACGACGAAATAGGGCAATTAAATCAAGGGTTTGAGGAAATGAGGAAGAGATTAAAAGAATCGATAGAGATGCAAACACAGTATGAAGAAAATCGAAAAGAGCTTATTTCAAACATCTCTCATGACTTAAAAACACCGATTACATCAATTATAGGATATGTAGAAGGAATAAAGGACGGAGTAGCAAATACGCCAGAAAAAATGGATAAGTATTTAACAACTATCCATACGAAAGCAAGACATATGGATACACTTATTGATGAATTATTTTTATTCTCAAAGCTCGATTTGAATCGAGTTCCCTTTCAGTTTGAAACGGTTGAATTGAATACGTTTATGCAAGAGTTAATCGAAGAGATGCAAATGGATTTAAGTAAAGAAGGTATAGAAGTTAACTTACAATTACATGCATCACCACTATATGTAACGGCTGATTGCGAAAAGATCAATAGAGTTATATCAAATTTAATTCATAATAGTGTGAAATACATGGATAAAGAAGAGAAGAAAATTACTGTAACAGTATCGAGTGATAATAATAAAGTTATTGTGAAAGTGATGGACAACGGATCAGGTATAGAATCTGATACATTGCCGTATATCTTTGAACGTTTTTATCGTGCAGAACAATCGCGGAATTCTAGCACAGGTGGAAGTGGACTTGGTTTAGCGATAGCGAAGCAAATTGTTGAAGAACATGGCGGGGAAATTTGGGCGGAAAGCGAGCTTGGGAAAGGCACAAGCATTTTCTTCTCATTGGAAAAAGTAGAGGAATGTGGTGAGTAAATTGAAAAGAATTTTATTAATAGAAGATGAAGTAAGTATTGCAGAATTACAGCGAGATTATTTAGAAATTAATGATTTCCAAGTTGATGTAGAGCATTCAGGAGAAATAGGTTTACAAACAGCTCTGCAAGAAGACTATGATTTAATTATTTTAGATATTATGCTTCCGAAAATGAACGGATTCGAAATTTGTAAACAAATACGTGCTGTAAAAGATATTCCGATTCTACTTGTTTCAGCAAAAAAAGAAGATATAGATAAAATTCGCGGACTCGGATTAGGAGCGGATGATTATATAACGAAACCGTTTAGCCCGAGTGAATTAGTCGCAAGAGTAAAAGCACATATTGCCCGTTATGAAAGATTATTAGGAAATGTAAGTAAGCAACGTGATACGTTATATATTCACGGAATTTCTATCGATCAACGAGCGAGAAAAGTTTTTATAAACAATGAAGAAGTTGCGTTTACAACGAAGGAATTTGATTTATTAACATTCTTTGTCACACATCCAAACCAAGTATTAAATAAAGAACAGTTATTTGAACGCATTTGGGGATTAGATTCCGCTGGGGATTTAGCCACTGTTGTCGTCCACATTAGAAAGCTACGTGAAAAAATTGAAAGAGATCCTGCTCACCCGCAATATATTGAAACAGTATGGGGAGCTGGTTATCGTTTTAACGTGTAATATACCTGCCGAGTAATTGGCAGGTTTTTTATGTTATTTGCAAAAAGGAAATAATAGGTAATTTGTGTTAAGATATAAAGAGAGATAAAACATAGTAGAGCATGAGAGGGTGTGCTACATTTTGGGAGATACATTACAAGATAATAAATCAAACAAGGTCTTAAGGATTGGAACTAATATTATAATTATTTTATTAATTATTGGTGCAATACAAATGTTTTATGATAAAGATTATACAAATGATCATTTCGGCTGGTTATTTTTAGTATTAGGTTGGATAGTTAGAAGCATTTTTAATATTACGATAGGTTTAAAAGAAGGAGATAAAAAGTCAGTGTTGTTTGATGTAGGTTTGGTGCTCTTTTCCTTTTATCTTTTATTTTTATATAGTACGAAATATTTCTTCTGAAAATTTAGCTCATAGTCTTATAGAGACTGTGAGCTTTCCTTAATAATAACGGTACTGGCGTAACGATTTATAAAATATTTGAGTAGTAGAAGTAAACAGGGTCGCTTCTTCTAAAAAAGGATAATGGTTGCTCTCCTCAAATGTCACAAAAGTAGAATCGCATATAACCTCATGTATCTCGATGGAATATTGAATAGGACACTGCACATCATATCTTCCGCATATAATAAGTGTCTTTGTTTGGATGAAAGGTAAATACTCTCTTAAATCAAATGAAGGATATTCATTGGCGAAAGCATTCATCCGGCTAATGGACATTGTTTTGTTGATTGGTTTACAAAAATAAGAGTTGTAGTTTTCTGGTTTAAACAATGATAATTTTGTTCTCTCAGTAGATAGTTCTTTTCGTTCTTCATTTGTAAGGTGAGGGCTTTTTAAGTTTTCGATGAGTTTTTGCATATAATGAAACTGTGGATGTGCTGGGTGATAAATGCAAAATGGTGTTTCGGTATAGTTACTTGCTGCAGCGCCTGCTATGACTAATGAGTGTAAGGAATTTGGATATGTAATCGCATATAAAAGTCCAAGCATACCACCTGTTGAATGACCGGCGAAATGCCATGTTGGAAGTTGTAATACTTCTCGTATGGCTTCTAAGTCGTTGATTGTTTCAATCATGCTTAATTCGTTTTCTGACTGGGCGGTTACAGAGCGACCAGTATCTCGTAAATTAATGAGAAATACACGATGCGTAGCAGTAAAAACATCCGCAAAGTAATCCCCAGTTTCATTAAATTGTGAATAGTGATGTGTAATACAAAGCGATTCGCCATTTCCTTTTGTAAAGAGTTCAAATGTACCGCGTTTCGTGTTGATTATTTGTTGTGTCCACATAATATCACGACCTTTTCTCATAAAAGTTGGGCCAGACTGTTATGAAATGAAAATATATCAGCGATTATTAGAATATATCGGCGCAACTCGGAATATATCAGCGATTATTAGAATATATCGGCGCAACTCGGAATATATCAGCGATTATCAAAATATATCGGCGTAACTCGGAATATATCAGCGATTATTAACATATATCGACTTACCGACAGAAAACGACAATAATAGCAAACTTCAAATAAAAGGAGGCTATTCAAAAACGAGCCTCCTTTTCGTTAGTATAAAGATTTTGTCATATTATTCCGAATAATTTCAAGGGATTTCGCTACAGTTAATGCGTTTTTTTCTTCAATTTCTGGTTTACGGGGGATAGGTTTATACATGTTGTCTGGATCTTCCCATGTGAGGGGAAGTTCTGTTTCTGCTTGTCCTTTCCAAGCTGCAATCCATTCTGGAGGGAGATAACCTGAGATGTTTTGGATGTTGTTCATTTCGAGCCAAATGAGTGCCCAAGCTCTTGGAACGACGCGCCAGTGATCATAGCCACCGCCGCCGACAGCGATCCAGCGACCGTCGCAATATTCATTAGCAATTTCACGAGCGAGCTTCGGTATTTCGCGGTAAATATTCATTGTCGCACAAAGATGTGTAAGTGGGTCATAATAATGTGCGTCAGCACCATTTTGCGTTAAAATAATATCCGGTTTAAAGTACGCTGCAACTTCTTTTACAACAGTTCGATATGCTTCTAAGAACGATTCATCTTCTGTAAAAGCATCGAGTGGAACGTTAAAAGAATAACTATAACCATTACCTTGTCCACGTTCGTTTACAGCGCCAGTTCCAGGGAATAAATAGCGACCAGTTTCATGCAGTGAAATGGTGCATACGTTAGGGTCATCATAAAACGACCACTGTACGCCATCACCGTGATGAGCATCTGTATCAATATATAAGACGCGTAAACCGTATTTCTTTTGAATATATTTCATTGCGATAGAACTGTCGTTATAAATACAAAAGCCAGATGCTTTGCCGCGAAAGCCGTGATGTAAGCCGCCGCCCAAATTAAGTGCGTGTTTTACTTTTCCGGAAAGAACAGCATCGACAGCTGTTAACGTACCGCCAACGAGCAATGCGCTTGCTTCGTGCATATTTGGGAACATCGGTGTATCTTCTGTTCCGAGTCCATATGTCATCGCAATTGATTTTTCTAACTTTCCTTCTCCAGCACGTTTTACCGCATTTATGTACTCCTCTGTATGAACGTAGGCAATCTCTTCATCTGTAGCCATCCGTGGTGAGATGATTTGAGAGGGAGAGATGAAACCGCCCTTTTGTAATAAATCATACGTAAGTGTGACGCGCAGTTGGTTAAAAGGATGATCAGGGCTAAATGAATAGCCCCGAAAGTCATCCGAATAAATAAACGCGCTACTCATGCTTGCATCCCCATGATGTTTGGCCATAATACGCGGTAGCCTTCTGCTTCAAGTGCATCAATCACTTTTAGAGGATTCATCGTTTGAATGCGGAAAACGAGTACTTTATCATTCTCGTCTTTTGCTGGGTAGACGAGAACGCTCACGATATTTATTTGTAAATCACTAAAAATAGCAACGACTTTTCCAAGAATACCAGGTTCGTTTTTTACTTGAATTTCAATTTGCGAACTTGGTTGATGTGCTCCTGTTAATTTTACTAATGTGTGCAGTACTGTAGATTCAGAAATGATTCCAACTAACTTCCCGGCCTTTGTAACAGGAAGACAGCCAATTTTATTTTCAAAAAATAAAGTAGCAATTTCCTCAACAAAATCGAGAGGATGGCAAGTCATAACAGGATGTTTCATAATAAGTTCGAGCGGTTGCTGTAGCATATCGAGTGAAACTTGTTCATCTAGAATAGACGGACTTGCATCTCTTACATCCCGATCAGAAATAATGCCTACGACGTGATTATTTTGATCGACAATTGGAATGTGCCGAATGCCTTTCGTGCGTATCGTTCGGATTGCTGTTTCGATTGTATCGTTTGGATGTAATGTAACTACATTTTGATTCATAATTTCTTCTACAATCATTCCAGTTGCCCCCTTTATTAATACATAAAACGATTGTGAAAACGTAGACGATCAAAAGCTTGAATAGAATCCGTATCAACGCGTTTACCGATGCGGACCATTAAACAGTTGGCAGGATGTGAACAAATTTCAGGATCGTCTGTAGCCATCCATTGTAACCCGCCAGCATTCATCATCTTCTCCATTACTTTTCGGTATTCCCACACATTCAATCCTGTTTGTTTCAAATCCCAGTGCCAATAATATTCAGTCGTCAATATAATGTAATCTTCCATATAATCGTCCATCATAGAAACCTCTAGTAAGTTCTTTCCGACAGAACTCCCGCGGAAGGCTGGGACTACTTCAATTGCCCCAAGCTCAATTAAGTTTTCCATTTTTCCTTCTGACCATCGTTCAAGTGGATCAGGATACAAGTATGTAACATATCCAACAATTGTTTGGTCATGTCTAGCAATAATGAGACGAGCTTCTGGTAATTTAGAAATTTCGACAATTGCTTTATATTGTTGCTCGGCAGGACGAAACGCAATTAAGTCTGGATGAAACTCATACATTTCTAAGTTATGTGTAGAGACAGGACCTTCAATAATTAAAGTGCCTTTCGCTGTTTTTAAGTTTCTAGCATTATATATTTTTTTATGAATCAATGTATTGCTCACCACCTTGAGGGTTTGTGAATCTATTAATATCGTACTTTATAATATATGCGATGTGAATCGAAATTTGTCATTAAAAATTTGTCTAAAAATCAACAAATATACTGAAAATTTTAAATAATGTCATTATAATAGATAATAGAATACATAGGAGGGGGATGTAAAGTATGAAAGTAGAAACGCTTCCTGTCATTAAAGGAGAAAATAATTTGCCGAATTATGATGAGGCATACGCGAATTTTAACTGGGAAGAGGTTAATAAAAACTTTACTTGGAATGAAACAGGCCGAGTAAATATGGCGTATGAGGCAATTGATAAGCATGCGAAATCCGATCGAAAGAATAAAGTAGCTCTTTATTATCAAGATGGATCGCGAAAAGAGAAATATACATTTAAGGAAATGAAGGATTTTTCTAATAAAGCAGGAAACGTCCTTAAGAATTATGGCGATGTAGAAAAAGGCGATCGCGTTTTTATTTTTATGCCACGTTCTCCAGAGTTATATTTCGCACTTTTAGGTGCAGTGAAATTAGGAGCAATTGTTGGACCGCTATTTGAAGCATTTATGGAAGGCGCAGTTCGCGATCGCTTAGAAGATAGCGAAGCAAAGGTGTTAATTACAACGCCTGAATTGTTAGAGCGCGTACCATTAAATGATTTACCGGCTTTAAAAACAGTTTTCCTTGTTGGAGATAATGTAGAAGAAGGCGGTAAAACGGTAGCGTTCAATCCTTTATTTGAACAAGCTTCAAAAGAATTACATATTGAATGGTTAGGCCGTGAAGACGGCTTGATTCTACATTACACGTCTGGTTCTACTGGTAAGCCAAAAGGTGTGCTTCATGCGCAAAACGCAATGGTTCAGCACTATCAAACGGCGAAGTGGGTATTAGATTTAAAAGAAGACGATGTATATTGGTGTACTGCTGACCCGGGCTGGGTAACTGGAACAGCTTACGGTATTTTCGCACCGTGGTTAGTTGGAGCGTCAAACGTTATTTTAGGTGGACGCTTTAGTCCAGAAGCTTGGTATGAAGCACTGCAAGATTACGGTGTGACGGTTTGGTACAGCGCACCAACAGCATTCCGTATGTTAATGGGAGCTGGACAAGACGCAATTAAAAAATATGACTTATCACAAGTTCGTCACGTATTAAGCGTTGGTGAGCCGTTAAATCCAGAAGTAATTCGCTGGGGTATGAACGCATTTGGACTTCGTATTCATGATACGTGGTGGATGACAGAAACAGGTGGACAAGTTATTTGTAACTACCCTTGTATGGAAATCCGTCCAGGTTCAATGGGTAAACCAATTCCAGGTGTGAAAGCAGCGATTGTTGATAATGAAGGAAATGAAGTGCCTCCTTACACAATGGGTAACTTAGCAATTGCGAAAGGTTGGCCATCTATGATGCGTGGGATCTGGAATAACCAGCAAAAATATGAATCTTATTTCATGCCGGGAGATTGGTACGTATCAGGCGACTCTGCCTATATGGATGAAGATGGATACTTCTGGTTCCAAGGACGTATTGACGATGTAATTATGACGTCAGGTGAGCGCGTTGGTCCGTTTGAAGTAGAAAGTAAATTAATCGAGCATGCTGCTGTTGCAGAAGCTGGTGTAATTGGTATTCCTGATCCGGTGCGCGGCGAAATTATTAAAGCATTTATCGCACTTCGAGCAGGATACGAACCATCTGATGAATTAAAAGAAGAAATTCGTCAATTTGTAAAGAAAGGCCTAGCAGCTCATGCAGCGCCACGACAAATTGAATTTAGAGATAAATTACCGAAAACGAGAAGTGGTAAAATTATGCGCCGCGTATTAAAAGCGTGGGAGCTGAATTTACCAACAGGTGACTTATCAACGATGGAAGATTAAGAGAGGAAGGTCTGAACGAAAAATGTTCAGGCCTTTCTTTTTTATGATATCATGAACTTATATATACAAGTTAAAGGGGATAGTATGATGAAAACAGAAAAGGAAAAGATGATACTAGGAGAAATGTACATACCGGCTGATCTAGTTTTAGTACAAGAAAGAGAGCAAGCGCGTATATTAACGAGAAAATTAAATGATACGTCAGAAGAGCAATTGAAAGAGCGTAGCGAAATCGTAAAAGAATTATTCGGAACGACAGGAGATAATATTCATCTTGAATCTTCTTTTAGATGTGATTACGGCTATAACATTCATGTCGGTGAAAATTTTTACGCGAACTTTGACTGTACGATTCTAGACGTATGCCCGGTAACAATCGGAGTGAACTGTATGTTAGCTCCAGGTGTCCACATTTATACAGCAACGCACCCACTTGATCCAATTGAGCGTATAAGCGGATCAGAATACGGAAAACCAGTTACAATTGGCGATAACGTATGGATTGGCGGAAGAGCAATTATTAATCCAGGTGTAACAATTGGAGACAATGCGGTGATCGCATCTGGTGCTGTCGTAACGAAAGATGTGCCTAATAATGTAGTAGTTGGTGGGAATCCTGCAAAGATTATAAAAAAACTAAAATAATATTTGAACGAAGTGCCTTCCTCGTCTGTATACATTTATGAAAGAATAGATGAGGGAGGCTTTTTTATGTCTAATAAATTACTTCTTACTTTTGCTGTAATTGGAATTATAGTTGTATTTTCTTGTGGTCTTTTCTTACCGATACCAATTGGATATAGAGTATCAATGCTTACAGCTGGAGTTATAATGGGTGTTATGTTTTCAATCATTATTCCATTTGATAGAAAACATATAGTACGGAAAAATGGATATAAAATTGATTTTACAAAAACAAAAGTGTATTTTCGCTGGAATGTATTTGACACTATTTCTATCTGCCTTGCGTTGTATGCATGCATATGTGTGCAAGCGTTAAATACTTTAGTTACAATGGGATTTACGATTCAAAACCCATATGTGCAATTTTTTACAAATCAATCACAATTGTGGATTTTTATTGCGATTGCATATTTAATTTCCCGTATTTCATTAACGTTAAAAGGAATAAAGGAGATCAAAAATCATGGCGCAGATTGGGATTGAGGAGGAGCTCATGCTTGCGTATCAAAGTGGAGATAAACAAGCGGGAGAAAGACTATATGTTTTAATCAAACCAGCGCTATACACATTTTTATATCGATTTAACCGAGATGAACAATTAAGTATCGATCTTGTACAAGATACGTTTTTGACGCTAGAGCGTAAGAAACATATGTATGAACTTGAAAAAGGTAAAATAAAAACGTATTTATTTCAAATTGGTTATCGTCTTATGATTAATAAATTAAATAGGAGAAAAAAGTGGCGTACGCTTTTGCCATTTTTAGTGCCGATTCCGGAAAAAGAATTTTCTCACGAAGATCGGCTCACAGTAAGAGAAGCAATTTTGAAAGTTCCAGAAGAGCAAAGAGCGGTCCTAATCCTTTCTTATTATCATGACATGCAGCAAAAAGAAATTGCAGAGATATTAAACATTCCGATTGGAACGGTGAAATCGAGACTTCATAACGGGATAAAGAAATTGAAACAATTGCTGGAGGTGGACGAAATTGAGCGAAAATCCCTTTAAGAGTGAATATAAGTTAAAGCAACATTTAGATAGTGATCATGTAGAAATACCAGACTTTCCAAAAACGGTAAGTCGATTCGATCGATTAATCGGGTTTCTTGGTTCCCCAGCGAAAGATCCTGTGGAGGCGACCATTGGGAATGATTTATCGATTGTGTTTCATGTATCGTTATTAGTTGGGCTTCCGGTTATTTCTATAATTATGATATTAATTATAGGATTTTAAATAGGGTAGGAGAAATGAAGTGCATAGTGAAAGCTATGTGCTTTTTACATTTATACATATTATGAAATTAATTCCAAATGAAATAATAATATGTTAATATACAAATATATAATTAATATATTGTTGAGAGGAAGATAAATTATGAGACAGTGTTCCAATTGTGGAAGTCAGGTGCGACAGCATGATAATTTTTGTGGGGATTGTGGTATGAATTTAGAGAAACAACAATGTTCAGAGGAGATATTAGAAACGAACAATGAATGGAATGTAGAGAATAAGAAAAAAACTAGTTTTCTAGCCCATAAACGATTCGTAGTTGTAAGTGCAATAGCCTTAATAATCGTTGCAAGCACTATTTATATTTTTTTAACTCATTCTTCTTCTTTTAATAAGATGAAAGGGTATTGGTATGCTGGCGGTAAAGGGGCTTACCTTCAGATTCAAGAAATAGACGATAAAAATATTGAAATAGTGTTTTATGAAAAGAGAGGGAAAACAGAAAGAGTTAAAGGGAGTGTAGTAGATTATAATGATAATCAAGTAATATGTAATATGTCATACCCTTGGAATGGAAGAGTGAAATTGGAATTATTGGATGATACAACGTTGTACATGAGTGAAGAGGGAAAGAAATCGCATAAATTAAAACTGACAAAGGTTTCCGAAAAGGAGATGCAAGAGTTTTATGGAGGGGAAAAATCTTCAAGGTAGTTTGTATATAGTATTTTCTTCAATTTGACACATGCTAGTAAATAATGATATAAAGAAAAGTATATGAATAATTGAGCGTGGAAAGGGAGAAGTAGTGATCATTTCCCTGTTTTAGAGAGCTGATGGTCGGTGAAAATCAGCACATAGATGATCGCGAATTACGCCCCTAGAGCATCTTTTTTCGATTGAATTGTATTCAAAAGGGAAAAGACGGTGCTAAGCCGTTATGTAAATAAGGTGGTAGGCTTTTTTGCCTGCAACTAGGGTGGTAACGCGATAATCAAAATCGTCCCTTATTTGAAGGGGCGATTTTTTTATGTTTTCAACCTTCACGCCAGTAATGAACTTAAAGGAGAGTATGTAGGATATGGGTATTTTACAAGATCTTGAATTTCGCGGTCTAATTAATCAGCAAACAGATGCTGAGGGCCTTGAGCAATTATTAGAAAAAGAAAGCGTTAAATTATACTGTGGTTTCGATCCGACAGCAGATAGCTTACACATTGGTCATATGTTACCAGTATTAATGTTACGTCGTTTCCAATTAGCTGGTCACCAACCAATCGCACTTGTTGGTGGTGGTACTGGTATGATCGGTGACCCAAGTGGTAAAAAAGCAGAGCGTACATTAAATACGAAAGATACAGTTGCTTACTACACAGAAAGTATTAAAAACCAACTTTCAAACTTCTTAGAGTTCGAAAACGTGGACAACCCAGCAACAATGGCTAACAACTATGACTGGCTTGGTAACTTAGATGTCATTTCATTCTTACGCGATATCGGTAAAAACTTCGGTTTAAACTATATGTTAGCAAAAGATACAGTAGCATCTCGTTTAGAAACTGGTATTTCATTCACTGAGTTCAGTTACATGATTTTACAATCATACGACTTCTTAAACTTATACCAACAACATAATTGTCGCCTACAAATCGGTGGTAGTGACCAATGGGGTAACATTACAGCGGGTCTTGAATTAATCCGTAAATCAGAAGAAGATGCGAAAGCATTCGGTTTAACAATTCCACTTGTTACTAAATCTGACGGTACGAAGTTTGGTAAAACAGAAGGCGGAGCAATTTGGTTAGACCCAGAGAAAACAACTCCTTACGAGTTCTACCAATTCTGGATTAACACAGATGACCGCGATGTTGTTAAATACTTAAAATACTTCACATTCTTATCTCATGAAGAAATTCTTGAGCTTGAAAAGCAAGTAGCTGAAGCGCCAGAAAAACGTGCAGCACAAAAAGCATTAGGTTCTGAAATGACAAAACTTGTTCATGGTGAAGAAGCATTAGAGCAAGCGATTAAAATTTCAGCTGCATTATTCAGCGGTTCTGTAGCAGAACTGACTGCAAGCGAAATCGAGCAAGGATTCAAAGACGTACCATCTGTAGAACGTACTGCAGAAGATACAGTATTAATCGACTTACTTGTAGAAAGCAAAATCTCTCCATCAAAACGTCAAGCACGTGAAGATGTAACGAACGGCGCAATCTACGTGAACGGTGAGCGTACACAAGCATTAGACTACGTTGTAACAGAAAACGACCGCATCGAAGGTAAATTCACAATCATTCGCCGCGGTAAGAAGAAATATTTCTTAATTCGTTACTAATAAATAAAAAGCTTTGAGGAATTTCCTCAAAGCTTTTTTGTTTTAATCTCCTTTTCGAGTTCATACGGAAATCACATGTAAGCGGTATGATAAACGTATAACAATTAGAAAGGAGTGGTAAAACGAAATGTCACTAGAAGCGTTGATTATTTTTTCTTTGCTAAACGCGGGTCAACTTGCAGAGAATTCGAAGGTTGATATACATAAAGAGCAGAAAGATGCTTATGTATATGTTCAAAAAGAGGAAAATAAATAACTTTAATATATATAAATAAAAGCTACTCGAAGTAACTGTTTTGGTGTCTTCGATAGCTTTTTACATTATGAATAAATAGGAATTAATTCTCGTTTAAAATCTTCGTACATTTCAAAGGCAATTTTCATGATTTCTTTGAGTTCATCGTAACTGTGGAAGCATACTGCCGGCAATCTTTCAGAACCATTGGATAATACTTTTACAAACATATCCCATGAATTCCCAACTCTAACTTCACCATTATAACTTGCAGACCAAATGAACTCAACAAGCCCATATTTTAAGCTGATATTGAATCTGAAAGTATAGAAATCCTTGTTCTTTACTTCACCAACAATAAAAAAGTTTTCTTTTTTCATAAAACGGGCTTTATAGCCAAGAGACTCAAATACTGCAATTACTTTTTCGTTTTCATAGTTTTCAAATGTATTTTCCTTATCAGAAAACTTTTCTGATAGGGCTTTATATCTCTTAATAAAATCAATTTTTGCAAGACTGGCTTGTATTTCAGGTTTTAATGAATAAGACAAAAGTTATTCCTCCTAAAATATTAAGTCTATCCTTATTTTTGGGTCATTACTTCATATATCTTTAAGGTGAAATCATGAATAAATAGGAATTAATTCTTGTGGCTCCACTTTTACTATTCATGTTAAAAGTCTAAATCTTTTTCATTACCATCATAATCTACTAGTAATGATCCTTCGTCTAAGGTATCCATTAACCATTCCACCAAACCATTCCATGATCTAGAAACGCTGTGAATCTCCCTATCCCATTGTATTACCGTTGCATCGTATCCATTGCTTGATTCTAAGTCTATACATATCGAGTCACCATAGTTTAAATCTGCGATGATTAAATACGTGTCTGGCATCTTTGTCGGTCTTCGTTCTTTTTTAAACGAATCATTTAGATAAGAGCCACCACGCTGTTTTGGACCCTGAGCAGCTGTATGAATTTCTGACAGGATTGTTCCAGGTATAAATAATTCTCCACCATGACACACTTGGAGAAAATCTTTATATATATCAGGAATTTGAATGTTAAGTTCATTTTGAAGGCTTGTTATATCTTCTAAGCTGATTCCATTATTTAGGTTATGAATACCATCTACATATTTATTAACTTCCTCAAAAAATGGTTGTAAATGATTGTTTTTTGAATAATATTTTCTTAGCATAAGACCATCTCCCTCTATTCATGTTTCCAAGGCGCAACGTCTCAAGATTAGATACATAAAGAAATCCGGCTCTTGTGAGTCGGATTTCTTTATGTATAGGATAAGATTGCCTTTCTTATATATAAAATTATGAATAGATAGGAATTAATTCTTGTTTAAAATCTTCGTACATTTCAAAGGCGATTTTCATGATTTCTTTGAGTTCATCGTAACTGTGGAAATATAGCACGGGTACTTTTTCCGTGTCATTTGATAACAATCTTATAAATATGTCCCAAGGGTCTCCAGCTCTAACTTCACCATTATGCCATGCTTCCCAAATCAATTCAGCAACACCATATTTTAAGCTGATGTTGAATCTAAAGGTGTAGACATCTTTGTTTTTTACTTCTCCTACAATAAAAAAGTCTTCTTTTTTATTGTAACGAGCTTTATAGCCAAGAGACTTGAATACTTCAATAGCTTTTTCATTTTCATAGTTTTCAAATGTATTTGTTCTATCGGAAAATTTTTCTGATAAGGATTTATATCTTTCTACAAATTTAATTTTCTCAAGTACCTCTTTTATTTCAAGTTCTAAATCATATGCCATCAATTATTCCTCCCTAAACCTAATATCAATATCATATTTTTCTTTTGCTAATTTTATATATTCCTCTATTCGTTCAAAATTTTTATTAGATGCTGGAATCTCTAAAATTTGTTTTCCTTCTAGTGATTTTCCATCTATTCTTCTATATTTATTTGAACGAATCTTGGTTCCAATAGCATACTTATCTTTCATTTCTTTCAAATGTTTTTCAAAAGTTTTAATATCAATATCCGCTAGATCTGTAGCTTTTCTGGAAACTATTTCCCCTTTAATTGGGTCATATGAATCTAATCTTTTACCATTACTTAAATGTACCTCATTATTCGGATACCATCTATTTTTTTCTGCAGTTTGATTAAAACGATTTCCTCTTGCCATAGGTGAATCTTTTGTCCAATAATCACTTGCTTCTTTCCAGTTCAATCTATCTTTAGGTACTTTACCGTCTTTTGCTTTTCTAACGCAATATTCCGCATATTTTAATTCTAAATCAGATTCGACAAACTTACCATCTTTTAAAAGATTTTTAGAGGAACCTCCAGAAGAAGACTGAAACCTTTGCAAAGTATCAATACTATTTTGAACGGTATTATACCATACAAATGTACCATGTGTAGCAACACCTGCTCCAACGGTTGTAAGAGCTAAATCAGCTGGGATAACAATTGGTGATGCTGCCCCGAAAGTTACTCCTTCTAACAATACGGTTCCAACATTTGATCCTGTTACAATAGCTATACCGCCCAAAATTTCAAAAATAGATCCTACCCCTGATACAAAATTCCCCACAAGATTTCCGGCTTGAAAGGTTGTTTTGTTTTCTAATTCATTGCCCATTGGTAATTCCACGCCTGTAAAGTTTTCAGCAGCTGAATTACAAATTCCTTGGAAGAATTCCCAAGCGCCAATAGCTGTTTTTTGGTACCACGGTCTATTAGCTTCTTGTTCCTGCAAAGCCATTTTTTCTTCAATTTCTTTTTTTATTTCGGCTTCTTGAACTCTTTCCTCTGCAATTTTTTGAATAGAGGCTATCCATTCCATATTCAACCTTTGTGTACTAAATGTACCACTTACCGGACTAAAACCTTTCCCGCTTTGGACTTCCGCTAAACCCATAGCAATACTAGCTGCTAGTTGAAGGGCCGTGCTGTAGTTATTACTGGATGTATAATCGAATTCATGTAGACGCTCTAGTTTTTCATCAAGCTTTTTTCTCATCGCAATTAAAACAGCCACAATTGAGTCTACTCCAGGCAGTGGTGTAAGTACCTCTATTGCTTCTATACTTGCAATGGTTTGATTGATTTCTTGGATTTGTTCTCTTATTTCTTGTTCGATAACATCTGTAGAAGCTACCTGTGATTGAAAGTCTCTTGGAAAAGCATCATTTTGACGGATTAATTCTTCGCATAAGTAAATGATTCCTTGTGCTAACGGACGAAAGGTTTGTAAGAAATATGCTTTTGCACTACTATATGTTTGTCCTTGTAGAACAGTATCCAATGCAAAAGCGTCAATAGAATGAATAATTTGTTCCATTCCTTGAATAGTAGCGTTACAGAAAGCGTTCATACTTTCTGTTTGAGCTTGTACTTCACCGAGATACATATTTAAAGACATGAACTTTCCCTCCCTCCCTTACAAGAAAATAATACCAATTTAAGGAAGTTGTTGTAAATGTAATATTCTGATTATTAAGCGAAAAAGTTGCTTGTTCATTAAGTTTTTAATCTCATTCGGATGCTCTGGTGATGAAGAAGTTTTTAAGGTTGAATGTAAATAGAAAAAGGAAGGTATAGATTACGTACAAATAGATACGTTGTAAAAATAATGTTAACGGAAGGAGAGTATAGCAAAGGGAAATGAGTTATGGGGTAGAATGTAGTGTTTTTAAGTGTTAGAAGAAGGGGAGGTTTTTATTAATGTGGATAAAAGATGGATGGAATTCTAGAGGGAGGGGGAAGGTTTATTAACTATAGACTTACAGTTCTTTTTTATTTTGTTACATTGTTCCGGTTCTATACATATACCGGCTATATTCAATAAAAAAAGCCCAGGCCCCTTGATAAACAAGGTTCCTAAGGCTTTTAATAATACTCTTTTCAGAGTACCGAGATTAACGAGAGTAGAACTCTACGATTAATGCTTCGTTGATTTCAGCTGGTAACTCAGAACGCTCAGCGTGACGAGTGTAAGTAGCTTCTAATTTGTCAGCATCGAAAGTTAAGTATTCTGGTACGAAGTTGTTAACTTCGATCGCTTCTTTAACAACAACAAGGCTGTTAGATTTTTCGCGAACGCTGATAGTTTGACCAGGTTTTACACGGTAAGATGGGATATCTACGCGAGCGCCATCAACCATGATGTGACCGTGGTTTACTAATTGGCGAGCTGCACGACGAGTGCGAGCTAAGCCCATACGGTAAACTAAGTTGTCAAGACGAGCTTCAAGAAGGATCATGAAGTTTTCGCCGTGCTTACCAGGCATTTTACCTGCTTGGTCAAATGTGCGACGGAATTGACGCTCAGTCATGCCGTACATGTGACGAAGTTTTTGTTTCTCTTGTAATTGTAAACCGTATTCTGAAAGTTTCTTACGTTGGTTAGGACCGTGAGGACCTGGTGCGTAAGGGCGTTTTTCTAATTCTTTTCCTGTGCCGCTTAGAGAGATTCCAAGACGACGAGACAGTTTCCAAGCTGGACCTGTATAACGAGCCATAGTTGACTCCTCCTTTAAAAATGTTTTTATTTACGTAAAATAAAAACAGACGTAATCGATATTTACGGGCATTTTGTTTTCATGTACCTTCGCTCCAGCAGCAGGGAGTTACGAGATACACCTCCGTAGAGGAACAAAATACAAACGATAAACTCACATTACAAGGCTGCCTTTTTATTTTACACAAACGCTATTATATCTTTTACCCAGAGTTTCGTCAAGCGAGTACGTTTTTGTTTTATGCATAAAAATTTTGGAAATTAATATAAGAAGGAATTTAAAACAATATAGAAGAAGAGATAGAAACACAAATAAAACGCTTACATAAAATGAAGGAAAACGTTCATCAAATTTTTATGGATGAATATGCGGCAATAAAAACATAAGGGGGATGTTTTTATGAAAAAGAAGCATATGGAGACAGCGTTAATTCACCACGGTTATACACCTGAGGAACATAAAGGAAGTTTAACACCACCTTTATTTCAAACTTCTACATTTACATTTGAGACTGCGCAGCAAGGAGAGGCGAGTTTTGCGGGAGTGGATCCATCTTATATTTACTCACGGCTTGGAAATCCAACTGTGAAATTATTTGAAGAACGTATGGCGTTGTTAGAAGGAGGAGAAGAAGCACTTGCCTTCGGATCTGGTATGGCAGCTATTTCAGCAACGTTAATCGGTTTTCTAAAAGCTGGAGATCATATTATTTGTTCAAATGGATTATATGGATGCACGTACGGTTTTTTAGAAGTGTTAGAAGAAAAATTTATGATTACGCATTCGTTTTGTGATATGGAGACAGAGGTTGATATTGAAAATAAAATTCGCCCAAATACAAAGCTTATTTTCGTTGAAACACCGATTAATCCGACAATGAAATTAATTGATTTAAAACAAGTGATTCGGGTTGCAAAGCGAAATGGCTTACTTGTTATTGTTGATAATACATTTTGTTCACCTTATTTACAAAGACCGCTTGAGCTTGGCTGTGACGCTGTTGTGCATAGTGCGACAAAATATATTGGTGGTCACGGTGACGTTGTAGCGGGCGTAACAATTTGTAAAACGAAAGCATTAGCTGAAAAGATTCGCCCGATGCGAAAGGATATCGGCGGTATTATGGCACCGTTTGATGCGTGGTTATTATTACGCGGGTTAAAGACGTTAGCAGTAAGAATGGATCGTCATTGTGATAATGCAGAAAAAATTGTATCGTTCCTAAGAAAACATGATGCGGTAGAAGGTGTTTGGTATCCAGAAGGGGAGTTAGCATCTCGTCAAATGAAACGCGGGGGCGGTGTTATTTCTTTTTCAGTAAAAGGCGGAAAAGAAGAGACGCAAGCGTTTATTAATGATCTTCACTTTATTACAATTGCGGTGAGTTTAGGAGATACAGAAACGTTAATTCAGCATCCAGCAACGATGACGCACGCTGCGATTCCAGCTGAACTAAGAAAAGAAATGGGCATTTTCGATAATTTAATACGCTTATCAGTCGGTTTAGAATCGTGGGAGGATATCGTTTCTGATTTAGAGCAGGCATTAAAGAAAATATCTACTGTTAATCAATGAAAAAAGAGTGAGCTATCGGTTTTGTACAGGGCGTACTAAATCGATAACTCGCTCTTTTCTTTTTACATATGTTTTAGGAGTGTTTCCACAAACTTTTCTAAATAGCGCTGATCTACTTCATCGAAACGATTCTTTTCAGGACTATCAATGTCAAGTACACCAATGACAGCTCCTTCTTTCACAATCGGTACAACGATTTCCGAATTAGAAGCACTATCGCAAGCGATGTGACCTGGGAATTGGTGAACGTCTGCTACAAGCTGCGTTGTTTTCGTTTCAGCTGCAACGCCGCAAACGCCTCGTCCAAATGGAATGCGCACGCAAGCAGGCATTCCTTGGAATGGTCCAAGAACAAGCTGAGTTCCTTCTGTTACGTAAAAGCCAACCCAATTAACGCGATCTAAAAATTGGTTTAATAATGCGGACGCATTTGATAAGTTTGCGACTACGTTTGATTCGCCAGTTAATAACGCATCCAGTTGTTTAATTACTGTCTCATATTGCTGCACGCGAGATCCTGCATAACTTTCTTTAGTAAACATGGAAACAGCTCCTTTTTTATCGAGATGTGTAAAATATTAGCAAAATACGATGTATTTCACATGACTTTGTCGATAGAAAATTAAAGGAATTTGTCTTAAAAGTCAAGAAATTTAAACTATAGCTGTTCAGTGAAGGGAAGTGAGCGCATGAAGCAGACGAAACAAAAAGTAATTGATGCGGCAATATCGTTGTTTAATACGAAAGGTTATGATGGAACGTCAGTGCGAGACATTGCAAAGCGAGCGGATGTGAATGTAGCGAATATTTCATATTATTTTGCTGGGAAGCAAGGTTTATTAGAACAGCTTATTACTGATTTTTTAGAAGGATATATTCATGTGATTGAAATGTCGTTTGAACAGAGAGAGTATTTGTCGGCTAAAGATGTAATGGTGCAAATGGTGCGCGGGATTTTACGATATCAATTTGAAAATAGAGAACTAACACGTTTCTTCTACCGAGAGCTTTCGCTTGATACGACATTAATTCGTGAAGTGATGACCGTTTATTTTTCTAAAGAAAGATATTATATAGAACAAATGATTAGACAAGGACAAATGAAACAAGAATTTCAGAAAGTATCATTTACAATGTTTATGACGCAATTAAAAGGTATGATAAGTATGCCGTTTTTATATCCACAATATATATCAGAAGTACTCCATTCTTTCCCGTCTGAGACATTTTTCATAGAAATGTATACGAAAGAGATTGAGCAATGGATGGAACAAGCATTATGTAAAGCGAATATGTACCATGAATGGCCAAGAGCTGTTCATATGTGAAGAATCCCCACCTAACGAACTGAGGTGGGGATTTTTATGTTTACTTTTCTTTGCCATAAATTGTTACATAATAGCGCGATAATTGTTAATGCAGCTCCAGCGATTTCAATTTTATCCACTGTATAACCTCGAAAGATAGAACCGATTAGTGCAAGGATAGGAACTAAATTCATAAATAATATGCCGTTAATAGATGAAATATAGCGATTTCCCATATTCCAGCAAAATACAGCGATAACGCCTGCGATAATCGACATATAAAAGAGCTCAAAACCAACGCTCACAACTGTACGCAGTGACGGTATAGTAACTATATTTGTGTACGTTAAGAAAGTAACAATAACGATGAGTGAAATGGAGCCAAATAAACAAGTTAATGTCGTGTACCTAAGTGGTGACCAAGATTGAAAACGAGCACCCCCGTTTGTATAAATGACCCAGCAAGTAACGCCGCATAGCATCAATATATTTGTCGATAAGTGGCTTGCAGCTCCAAATAATAATTCAATATTTCCTTTTGAAATGACAAGCATAACACCAAGTAATGCAACGAACATACAAAGGAATGTATAGTTTTGTGGGCGGCGATTTTTCGTTATCCATTGCAGTGATAAGGCAATCAGTGGCATAAGGGATTGAATCATAGCTGCATGGATTGCTCCGGAAGGTCCGGCAAGTTGTTGTCCGTAGAAAACGAGAAAACCATACCCCGCGAAACCGACTGTCCCGTAAAAGAATAGAGAAAGTGTTCTTTTTTCTAAGCGGAGTGAAGTCTTTCCTTCAGTAATTAATAGCAAAATAAGAAAAATAATAGCTGCTGATCCATAGCGAAGCGTTGTGAAGAAGAATGGATCGATAAATTGCAGAGCATTTGCCATTACAGGAAACATAAATCCCCAGGCAGTGACGGCGAGTAAGCATAGAAAGGATCCGAGTAGCATTTGTTTTTTGTTCAAGAGTATCTTTCCCCTTTACATTTCGTTATAGTAAGTTGATGAAATAAGTATAAAGAGTAATTGTTTATAGGAGGAAATATCGATTTCTTATAACGGTTATAACTTTTTGTTAGAGGTGTGTACAATGGATTTGGAGGCAGTACGATCGTTTATTGAAGTGAAGCATACGCGAAGTTTATCAAAGGCAAGTAAGATTTTACATATATCTCAACCAGCGCTTAGTAAACAAATTCAAAAGTTAGAAGCGGATTTAGAGGTTACTTTACTTAAACGTTCTGCGCAAGGAGTAGAGTTAACGGAGGCAGGAGAGTTATTTATAAAAAGAATGTTACCAATTTTGGAGCAAATAAATGAAGTGAAAACAGAAATGAGGGGGTATCAAGAGAACCGGAAGTTTTCAATGGGTATACTACCGAGTTTAGCGGAGTATTACATATCAGAATGTAAAGATATATTAGGTGATGAGTTCGAAGTGGAATGGCAAATCGGACATACGGAAGTATTAAGAGAGTTATTTAAAGCGCGGGAGATTGACGCGATGTTCATCGATTCAGTAGTAGAAGGTGCTACGTATATAAAAGAAGTGCAACAAGAGAAAATTGTTTGTGCCGTTTCAAATAATCATCCGTACAAAGAGAAGATAGTCATTCAAATAGAAGAGCTGCACAATGAAAAATTAATTGTATATCCAGAAATATGTGATGTAAGGAAAATGATTATGAACATGTTTCATGAAATAGGTGTAAAACCAACTATAGCTGTGGAAACATCTTACGCAGAACCGATGCTTGCAATGGTAAAAGCTGGCCTTGGTATCACGTTACTTCCAGAAAGGGCAGTAGAGCAGTCTGTAAGGCAAGGAAATGTACATGTAATTTCTGTTGAACCACCACTCATGCGGAAAATTTATTTCGTATCCCATACGAAAGATTGTTTGTTATTACAATCATTTGAGGATAGGTAGTGACGTAGGCGGAATATTGAGAAAGATTACAATCACATTGAAAGGAACATGAAATTTTTAAAAAAACTAGGTCAAAAACAAACCATTACATGGTATGATTAGTACATTGTTAGTTGTTAAATATAGGGGAATTCCCTTTTTATACATAATGCCTTCCATTTCATAAACGGAACGGACAAAAAAAGAGATATAACTAGGAGGCTTTTTTGCATGGATTCTATCCTGACGATCGTTATCATTGTAGTAAGCTCTATTCTAGTGCTGCTCATGATAGAGCTTGTGATAAGAAATCGTTCATATAAAGATATTGAAGCACTGGAGCAGTGGAAACAAGAGATAAAAGATAAACCTGTGGCAGATGAACTAAAACGGGTAAAAGATTTAAACATGACGGGTCAAACAGAAGAACTGTTTGGTAAATGGCGTGAAGAATGGGATGAAATTGTATCAACAACCCTTCCGAAAGCTGACAAAGATTTAGCGCAAGCGCGAAAATTCGCCTCGCAATTCTCCTTCCGAAAAGCAAAGCATGCGATGAACGAATCCATAAGTGGTTTAGATGACGCTGATAATCGTATTACGGACATTTTAAATGAATTACAGCAATTGTTAGAAAGCCATGAGAAAAATAGCTCGGAAATTGAAGGGTTACGTGATACATATCGTAGTATGAAAAAGAGTGTTCTTGCTCATAGACATATGTATGGAGCAGCAGAGCAGAAAATCGAAGAGATGCTAGACGCTGAATCTGAGAAATTTAAAACCTTTGAAGAAGCGACAAACAATGGCGACTATTTAAAAGCGAGAGAAATTGTTATTAGTTTGGAAGAAGGTTTAGCAGATTTAGAAATCATTATTCACCAAATTCCAGATTTATTGGTAGAGTGTCAAGCGACGTTACCAGTTCAGCTGGAAGATTTATTACACGGACACAATGATATGGTAAGACAAGGTTATGTATTAGATTATTTGGAAGTCCCTAAAGAAGTTCGTGATATGACGAAACAACTACAAACATGTTTAATGGATATACAGGAGCTTCATATAACAGAAGCGGCTGAAAAAGTAGAAAACTTAAAAACACGTTTAGATGGCTTCTACGATCAACTGGAACAAGAAGTACATGCGAGACATTATGTGGAGCAAAAAACACTTTCTGTTTATAATGATTTAGAAGAAATGCGCATCGAAACGATTGAAACGAAAACAGAAACACAACTTGTGAAACAAAGCTATCAGTTACAAGATAAAGACATTGAGTCTCAAAAAGTAATTGAAAAGCAAATGCACATTTTAACGAAACGTTTTGAAATGCTACAATTACGCGTTGCAGAACAAGATATTGCCTTCTCTATTATTCGCGAGGAACTAGAAGAGGTTTATGAGCAATGTGAAACGTTAAAAGTACTTCATGCAGAATATAAAGAAATGCTGCAAACGATGCGCAAAGAAGAATTTGAAGCACGTGAGAAGTTACAAGAAATGCGAAATACTATTTTCGAAACGAAACGCTTTATGCAAAAGTCGAATTTGCCAGGTCTTCCAGAGAGTATTATGGAAGATTTAAAAAGAGGGCAAATGGCAATGCAAGCTGTATATGAACAATTAGAAGTGAAGCCGTTAAATATGAACGCTGTAAATAGCAGTTTAGAAGAAGCATACACAACTGTGAACGGTGTAGCTGAAATGACAGAAGAGTTAATTGGACAAGCATATTTAGTGGAAAAATTAATTCAGTACGGTAACCGTTACCGTAGTCATGATGAAAACCTAGCAGAAAGTTTAAATTATGCTGAGAAATTATTCCGTGAATACCAATACGATGCAGCTTTAGAACAAGCGGCTTCAGTGTTAGAGCAACTTGAACCTGGCGTTGTTCAAAAAATAGCTGAATATGTAGACAATGAACAAACCCTTTCATAAAAGGGTTTGTTTTTTTATGTAATTTTGCAGGCGATGTTGCTATAATGAATAGCGGAATACAGCAAGGTTATTCGTTTCAAAATAAAGTGAAACTGTAATCGGTGGGAGGATTCATCCCCACTGATTACTAGCCTTCACCAATCGGACATTTACGGGCAGTTAATCTCCCATCTAACTTCTTTGCTCTAACTGGATTTTGAGGTGAGAGTCTTATTGCCCGTTAACGCGGGATAAAGTGAAACTGTAATGGGAGGGCATCCTCGCCAATTATTAGCCTTCACCAATCGAGATAAAACGGAACCTTTGCGTAGTCTTAGCGTAATGACACGTATTTATGATATGATTATACGATGTGATAGCGCTGAAAGGGGAAGAACGATGATCTATTTTGATAATAGTGCGACGACGAAGCCATATCCAGAAGCTCTTCAATCGTACGTGACGGTTGCTGGGAAATATTTTGGTAATCCTTCTTCTATTCATTCGCTTGGAGGAGAGGCAGAGCGTCTATTAACACAATCAAGAACGATTGCAGCGCAGCTTCTTCGTGTTAAACCTTCTGAAATTATTTTTACATCAGGTGGAACGGAAGGAAATAACCTTGCGATTAAAGGGATAGCGATGAGGAATCGTTCGCGTGGCAAACATATCATTACAACAAATATTGAACACGCGTCTGTGTTTGAAGCATATAAGCAATTAGAAGAACTCGGGTTTGATGTAACATATTTACCGGTTAACGAGCATGGTGTTGTATCGGTAGAAGATGTGAAACGAGCGCTTCGTGAAGATACGATTCTTGTGTCAATTATTCATGTGAACAACGAAACCGGAGCAATTCAACCCGTTGCTGAAATTGGAACGTTATTATCGAATCATCCGAAAATAAGATTCCATGTAGATCATGTACAAGGGATAGGAAAAGTACCGCTTGATTTATATGCTTCTCATATTGATCTTTGCTCAATATCTGGACATAAATTCCACAGTGTAAAAGGAACAGGTCTTCTTTATGTACGCGATGGCGTAAGATTAGATCCGATTTTATCAGGTGGTCAACAAGAGCTTAAGTATCGCTCTGGTACAGAGAATTTACCTGGCATTGTAGCGATGGTGAAAGCACTTCGCATGACAATGGAACAAGTGAAAGAAAAGGTAGCTCATTTGCAAAGTTTACAAGCAGAGCTTGTTCGTTTCTTTAAAGAGATGGAAGATGTAACGATTAACACGTCGCTTGCATATGCAGCACCGCACATTTTAAATGTATCATTTGTTGGTTTAAAACCAGAAGTAGTCGTTCATGCTTTAGAAGAACACGGTGTATATGTGTCAACGAAATCTGCTTGTTCTTCAAAAGCAAATGAAGTGAGCAGAGTGTTAGTGTCAATGGGAGTGCCGCATGCAGCAGCTGCAAGCGCTATTCGTATTAGTTTGGCACCAGAAAACACAATGGAAGAAGTAAAACAATTTGAAGGTATTGTAAAAGAGACGATGCCAAAATTATATGAAGTGATGAGGTAAAGAAATTATGTTGAAATATGAATATATTTTAGTGCGTTATGGAGAAATGACGACAAAAGGTAAGAACCGTTCTAAATTTGTAAGCACATTAAAAGATAACGTGAAGTTCAAACTGAAAAAATTCCCAAATATTAAAATCGATGCAACACATGACCGTATGTACATCCAGTTAAATGGCGAAGATCATGAAGCGGTATCTGAAAGATTGAAAGATGTATTTGGCATTCATAAATTTAACTTAGCGATGAAAGTACCATCAGAATTAGAAGACATTAAAGAAGGTGCATTAGCAGCTTTCTTACAAGTAAAAGGCGATGTGAAAACATTTAAAATTACTGTACACCGTTCTTATAAGCATTTCCCAATGAGAACGATGGAATTATTACCTGAGATTGGTGGACACATTCTAGAAAATACAGAAGATATTACTGTAGATGTTCATAATCCAGATGTAAATGTACGTGTAGAAATTCGCAGTGGTTATAGCTACATTATGTGTGATGAGCGTATGGGAGCTGGCGGTTTACCAGTTGGCGTTGGCGGAAAAGTAATGGTACTTCTTTCTGGTGGTATTGATAGCCCAGTAGCAGCTTACTTAACGATGAAACGCGGCGTATCTGTGGAAGCAGTTCACTTCCATAGTCCACCTTTCACAAGTGAGCGTGCAAAACAAAAAGTAATCGATTTAGCGCAAGAGTTAACGAAGTATTGTAAACGAGTAACGCTTCACCTTGTTCCGTTTACAGAAGTGCAAAAAACGATTAATAAAGAAATCCCATCTAGCTATTCAATGACGGTTATGCGCCGTATGATGATGCGTATTACAGAACGTATTGCTGAGGAGCGTAACGCACTTGCAATTACGACTGGTGAAAGTCTTGGGCAAGTAGCAAGCCAAACGTTAGATAGTATGCATACGATTAACGAAGTAACAAACTACCCAGTTATTCGTCCGCTTATTACGATGGATAAATTAGAGATTATTAAAATCGCTGAAGAAATCGGCACGTATGATATTTCAATTCGTCCATATGAAGATTGCTGTACTGTATTTACACCAGCAAGCCCAGCGACGAAGCCGAAACGTGAAAAAGCAAATCGTTTTGAAGCGAAATACGATTTCACACCATTAATCGATGAAGCTGTAGCGAACAAAGAAACAATGGTATTACAAACGATAGAAGTAGTGGCGGAAGAAGAAAAATTTGAAGAACTTTTCTAAACCATAAATTACCATATCTAAAACGTGTATGAAGTCATGTTATTTATCACACTCTATACTCACAAGGAGGTGATATAACATGTCACGTAGCACAAATAAATTAGCGGTTCCTGGTGCTGAATCAGCATTAGACCAAATGAAATACGAAATCGCTCAAGAGTTTGGTGTTCAACTTGGAGCTGATGCAACAGCTCGCGCTAACGGTTCTGTTGGTGGTGAAATCACTAAACGTCTAGTTTCACTAGCTGAGCAACAATTAGGCGGTTACCAAAAATAATCCCATATGATGGCTTAGAAAGAGCGGGTTCTCCCGCTCTTTCTTTTTTGTGTTGCCATTTGTCGGTAAGTTGATGTAATTTCATTTAGTAATTCGACAGAACTGAAAAATTTGTCAAAAGAAGAGGGTTCAAAATTAACAGAAAATTCTTTATTATATAAAGGAGGCATAAAGAAAAGGGAGGATATTTTATGAAGCGAGAAGAATTGTTGGCGCCACCGTCTTATAATTTAGTTTCTGAAATAGAGAAATATACGGGTGATAAAGGGAAATTAGCTTTAATTTGGCAAGATGATAAAGGGAATCGAAGGGAAGTTACATACGCTGAATTAATGCAAGGTGCGAATAAAATTGGAAACGCTTTTATAAAAAGTGGTTTGCAAAAAGGGGACAAGCTTCTTATTATGATGCCGCGTTTAATTGAAGCGTACATGACGTATATTGCTGCTATTAAAGCAGGATTTGTCGTAATTCCAAGCTCGGAAATGTTACGTAAAAAAGATATAGAATATCGAATTGGACATGGAGAAGTAAAAGCGATAGTAAGCTATGAGCCGTATATTAGGCAGTTTGATGATATAGAAGCGATGGAATCTCTTCGAAAATTTGTCCTGAGCGAGCAGTCAGTAGATGGATGGATTAATTTAAAAACAGCGTTAGAAACAGAGAGTGACAGGTTAGAAATGGCGAAGACAGATAAAGAAGATATGGTCTTTTTATCTTACACGTCAGGAACGACAGGAAATCCAAAAGGTGTCGTTCATACACATGCGTGGGCATACGCTCATTTACGTACGAGCGCTCCAAATTGGCTCGGAATTGAAGAGAATGATATTGTATGGGCAACAGCTAGTCCAGGCTGGCAAAAGTGGATTTGGAGCCCGTTTTTAGCAACGCTAGGATCAGGGGCAACAGGGTTTGTATATCACGGTAAGTTTGAACCGAAAACGTACCTGAACTTATTAGACGATAATAAGGTAAATGTACTTTGTTGTACACCGACTGAGTATAGATTAATGGCAAAGGTAGAAGATTTAAGCCAGTACAATTTAGAGGCATTACATAGCGCTGTATCAGCAGGTGAGCCGTTAAATAGAGAAGTCATTGGAACGTTCCAAAAGCACTTTCATATTACAGTGAGAGACGGCTATGGGCAAACGGAAAATACATTACTTGTTGGTGTAATGAAAGGGATGGATATTAGACCAGGTTCAATGGGGAAACCAACGCCAGGTAACCACGTCGATATCGTAAATGAGGAAGGTACTCCAGTTAAAGTAGGCGAAGTTGGTGATATTGCAGTTCACATTGAAACGCCGGCCCTCTTTAAACAATATTACAAAGACGATGAACGTACAGCGATGCAATTCCGCGGTGATTATTATATTACAGGTGATAAAGCGAAGAAAGATGAAGACGGCTACTTCTGGTTTGAAGGGCGCGGTGATGATATCATTATTAGCTCTGGTTATACAATCGGGCCGTTTGAAGTAGAGGATGCACTTGTAAAACATCCTTACGTAAGAGAATGTGCAGTTGTCGCAAGTCCTGATGAAATTCGTGGAAGTGTCGTGAAGGCATTTATCGTATTAAGAGAGAATATAGAAAAGAACGAAGAAACATTAATTCCAACACTCCAACAACACGTCAAAGAACTCACTGCACCATATAAATACCCTCGCAAAATTGAATTTGTAGATGAACTACCAAAAACGATTTCTGGAAAAATTCGCCGTATTGAACTTAGAAAACAAGAGATGGAGATTCCGTCAAAATAATTTTGAAAACAGTGAAGTAAATAGTTGAATGAAATGCAAAACAATGATAATATAAAAACGAACACAAGTTCGATTTTATAAACTTAAAAAAGAGGTGTCCGTATGATTTTAGGGATTAATCCGTACTTAGTTTTAGATGGTAGTGGGCAAGAAGCTGTACAGTTTTATAAAGAGGCTTTAGATGCAAAAGTAGAAGTCATGCAAACTTTTGGTGACATGCCTGAAAATCCAGAATACCCGATTCCAGCTGAAGCGAAAGAGCGTGTTTTACACGCTACTTTAAAAGTTGGTAATACGGATCTTATGATTTCTGATACATTCCCAGGTCAAGGACATGCAATCGGATCTCAAGTAACAATCGCAATTCAAATTAGTAATGCAGAAAAAGCAAAAGAAGTATTCGATAAGTTACAAGAAGGTGGAGAAGTTATCATGCCACTTCAAGAAACATTCTGGAGCCCAGCATACGGACAAGTAAAAGATAAATTTAATATTGAATGGCAAGTTACAACGTCTACTACTGAACAAAAGTAATTTTTAGAAAAGCACCATGTTTTGAAATGGTGCTTTTTTTTATACAATAAAAAATAAAGGAGATGGGATATATGGGAGAAATTTGGTATGGCGGCACCATTTACACAATGAGAGAAGAAAATGAAAAAGTGGACGCTGTTTACGTTGAAAACGGCATAATTGTTGATGCTGGTAATAAGGGAGAATTAGAAAGCAGATATTCAAACGTAAAGTTACATGACCTAAAAGGAAAAACAATGATCCCAGGTCTCGTTGATAGCCATATGCATCTTATTGGGCATGGAGAGAGATTACTCCGTCTAGATTTATCAAATTGTACATCTTATAGCGAAGTACTGGCTCTTGTTCAGAAGCGAGTGGAAGAAGCTCCAAAGGGCTCTTGGATTATTGGAGAAGGATGGAATGAAAATAACTTTACAGATACGAAAGATGTTCACGCGCGTGATTTAGATGAAATTTCGAAAGACCATCCTATTTTATTAAAGAGAGTTTGTCGTCACGTTACATGGGTGAATTCATACATACTGCAAGAAGTGAATATAACAGAAGCGACAGAAGATCCAAAAGGCGGGAAAATTGGCAGGGATTCATCAAATAAGTTAACAGGACTTTTATATGAACAAGGGCAAGAATTAATTAAACATGTTCAGCCAGAAATTGATGAAGCTTATTTACAAAGAGCTCTGCAAACAGCGATTAAAGATTGCTGGAAATACGGACTTGTTGGCGGGCATACGGAAGATTTAAATTATTATGGTGGTTTTAGAAAAACGCATAATGCGTTTTCTCATGTGATAAAAGAAATGCCATTTAAAGCCCATTTGCTCGTTCACCATGAAGTAGCACATGAACGAAAAGAATATGAAAATGAACATTATATTGAATTTGGGGCAATGAAAATTTTTTCTGACGGTTCTTTTGGCGGAAGAACAGCATTATTAAGTGAACCGTATGAAGATGCGAAGGAAACGAATGGGGTTGCGATTTTCTCACGTGAAGAACTTGCAGAATTAGTGAAGAAAGCACGAGATTTACATATGCCAGTTGCGATTCATACTATCGGTGATTTATCGCTTGAATATGTCATTGATGCACTCGAATTATATCCACAAGCAAAAGGGTTACGTGACCGCATTATTCATTGTCAGCTTGCTCGTGAGGAGTTAATTGAAAGAATGAAAAACTTGCAAGCCATTATAGATATACAGCCAGTCTTCCTTTCATCAGATTTTCCGTCAGTCATTGAAAAACTAGGAGAGCGCCGTCTTCGTTATGCGTACGCTTGGAAGACGTTACTGGAAGCAGGATTACACTGCAACGGTGGTTCAGATGCTCCTATTGAACAAGTGAATCCGTTTTTAGGCATATATAGCGCTGTTACACGTAGAAGTTTTATTGACGGTGTATGCTATATGCCTGAGGAAAGATTAACGGTATATGAGGCTGTTTCTTTATTTACAACAGGAAGTGCCTATGCAATTGGAAAAGAAGCGAAGCGAGGGCAAATTACAAAAGGATATGAAGCAGACTTTACAATATTAGACCGCAATATGTTTGAAATTGAGGCAGAAGAAATAAAAGAAGTAGAAGTAGAAATGACCGTAATAGATGGCCAAGTTGTCTATAGAAAAGATGCGTAAAAATATATGAGCGATTATCGGAATATATCGACTTACCGACAAAAACTGACAAGAATAACGGCCGGATAGTAAGAGATTATTGTCCGCGCCAATCGGGGTAAATAAATAACCGCAGAATTATGGAATTCCATAATTCTGCGGTTATTTTAATCCTATAAAAACGTTCTCTGTACTTTTTCCCAGAAAGAGTTGTTTTTTAATTTAACTGTTTTAATTTGTTTATCGCTTAAGCGTACAACAGCTTTTTCCACTTGTTTAATACTAAGCGCTTCGTTATCCATGCCGATAACAGGATAATCGTTACCGTCTGGTCTTAGTTTTAAAGTTAATGTACGTTCGTGATTTAAAATGAAAGGTGAACCGAGCGTACGGTAAGTGTTGTTGTTTAAAGATGCTAGTTCGCTTACTTGGAAACATGGGATAAGCGGGTCAACAACTGCACCATGCAATGATTTATTGTAAGCAGTACTTCCTGTTGGGGTAGAAACTACTAAACCGTCCCCTCTAAAAGTTTCGAAATATAAATCATCAACGTGAACATCTACAACGAATGTTTTAATAATGCTAGAACGTAATGAGAACTCATTTAAACAATGGAAAGATGTACTGCCATCTACATCTACCTGAATTGTTGGATATTTACGCACTTCAATTTCATTTTTTGTAATTTCTTGAAGGGCTGTATCAACGTGATCAATATGGAAATCGCAGTAGAAAGAAATTTCATCTTTCGTAGAAATCCCTGCGTATAAACAATCTTCTCTAAAACCAGTTTTACGAACGGCTTGTAAGAAGGTTGCATCATCTCCAACACTGACGATAGCGTTTGCATTTTTTGGATGATCTAATATGGTAAATCCATTCTCTTCTAAAATACGATAGATTGGTTTCATTTTTTCAACGAGCGTTGCTTTGTCATCACCATAAAAGAAAAATAAATTGCGACGATCTGCCATTATGTATCCCTCCACTGCAGTTAAATTTTCTGTTTTTCGTGCTACATATCATTAGAGTCCGTTCCCTGATGATATGTTCAAATAATATATTTCGATATAAATTGTCAAAATACCTTTTTATTTTTAGAAAAATTTTTATATTCAATCTTATAGAACCCTGTTTAATGATGAATAAAGTTGTCGATAATGGGTACGGAGTGAAAGGATGATACGTATGAAGTGGTTCGTAATTGGAATAATAATTCTTCTTCTTTTTATTTTGTTTATACTATTGTCGAAAATAAAGCTTAAGGTGACATTTTTATATTCAGAAATGGAAAAGCAATGTTTGCTTCAAGTGAAAATATGGATGATTCGATATACATTTGATGTGTTGGAAAGAATTGAAAAACAGCAGAAAAAGACAGGACAGAAAATCGAAAAAGCTGAAGAGGACGGCGGACTCGATAATAAAATTATGGCGCAACTTGACAGCATTGGTGAACTGATAAAAAAGCTTCAAGAAGTTCATACTATTGTTAAAGATTTTCTCAAACGAGTGAAAATCAATGGTTGGAAATGGCATACACAAATTGGAGCAGGCGACGCAGCTAGTACTGGAATTGTCACTGGATATGCATGGGGGACAAAAGGTATGGCTGCTGGAGTTGTCGGACAATATATGCATATTGTCGATGTACCAGAATTTGAAATTACTCCTGTTTTTCAAGGGAAAGGATTTGCGTCAAGATGTGAGTTAACAGCATCTTTTCGGATATTCCGCACTATAAAAACAGCGGTGAAATTGCTCATATTTATGAGGAAGCAAAGATCTGGTATGACAGAAAAATCTGTTCAAGCATAGGGGGGATATAGAATGGACCATCCAATTCAAGGTTTAATGACAACCGCAATGCAGCATTTAAAACAAATGACTGATGTAAATACCATTGTTGGTGACCCAATTAAAGCGGCAGATGGAAGTGTAATTCTTACTGTTTCGAAAGTAAGTTTTGGATTTGCTGCTGGTGGAAGTGAATTTGGTAAAGTAGAACATTCAGGCCGCCATCCATTTGGCGGGGGAAGTGGTGGAGGAGTTTCTATTAATCCTGTTGCCTTTCTTGTTATAAATGGAGATGGTGTGAAAGTATTGCACTTAGATAAACAAACACACGTCATCGATAAAATAATTGAATTAGCTCCACAAGCTGTTGATAAAGTGAAAGAAATGATGGATAAACGAAAAGAAGATGATCCTGAATTTCAAATTTAACGAATAAAGAAGCTAATCAATAGGTTAGCTTCTTTAATTTTTTTGTAAATAAAGCGATTTTATTTGCATTATCGATAGGGACAAACTATCATTTACATTGTACATATTTTGTTTAAATAAGGGAGGATTTTCAAGTGGCAAACGTAACTTTTAAAGGTAATCCAATGACTTTAGTTGGAACAGAAGTTAAAGTTGGCGATCAAGCGCCAAACTTCCAAGTATTAGCAAACGACTTATCTCCAGTAAGTTTAGAAACATACAAAGGCGAAGTGAAATTAATTAGTGTTGTACCTTCAATCGACACAGGTGTTTGTGATGCACAAACACGTCGTTTTAACCAAGATGCAGCAGGTATTGAAAACGCGAAAGTATTAACAATTAGCGCTGATTTACCATTCGCTCAAAAACGCTGGTGTGCAGCAAACGGTTTAGAAAATGTTGTAACACTTTCTGACCACCGTGACCTTTCATTCGGTGAAGCTTACGGCTTAGTAATGAAAGAGCTTCGTTTACTTGCTCGTGCAGTATTCGTAGTAGATAGCAACGACAAAGTAGTTTACGCAGAGTACGTAAGCGAAGGTACAAGCCATCCAAACTATGAAGCAGCATTAGAAGCAGCTAAATCTGCGAAGTAATGTGAAGGAAATGACCTCTTATAAAGAGGTCGTTTTTTCTCATATATTGCTCTGTAACGGCATCGATATATGAGAAAAAACGTTATATCATATATAACTTAAAAGGGAGCTCTTTACAGGAGGTCGCTTTTTCTTTTTGGAAAAAAACACTTTGTGGTATGATATAAGTTATGTGTAAAAGAGAGAAGGAGGAATGTACGTGAGTCAGACAGTAGAAACATTATTTTCTATTTTTGATTCTTCTGCGGTAGTTTTACGTAAAGAATTAGATGTAACATATTTAGAGGCGCTTGTAGAGACAGGTGATAACTTGTTTGAGGGAGCGATTTTACAAGAAGAATTATCCGAATCAGCAATTGAAAGGCTGAATCGTGAATATAGTACGTTTAATGAAGAAACATATAAAGGTGAAGAAATTCGTAAAGCATTTCAGTTAGCCATCTTAAAAGGAATGAAAGAAGGCGTACAAGCGAATCATGAAATGACACCTGATGCAGTTGGTATGTTTATGAGTTATTTATTCCATAAATTTATGCAAGGGCAAAATGAAATTACAGTTTTAGATCCTGCAATTGGAACAGGTAACTTAATGACTACAGTGTTTAATAGCGCCAAAGAAGGACTAACAATGAGTGGATTTGGTGTAGAAGTGGATGAAGTGCTAATTAAACTTGCTTTAGTAAATGCAAATTTACAAAAGCATGCAATCGAATTCTTCCATCAAGATGGACTAGCACCACTTTATATCGATCCAGTTGATGCAGTCGTTTCAGACTTGCCAGTTGGTTATTATCCAAACGAAATCGGTGCAAGTGAATATAAATTAAAAGCAGATGAAGGAATGTCATATGCCCATCACTTATTTATTGAACAAAGTGTGAAACATACGAAAGAGGGCGGGTACTTATTCTTCTTAGTACCAAACTTCATTTTTGAAAGTGACCAGGCACCAAAATTACATGCATTTATTAAAAAAACATGCTTTATTCAAGGGTTATTACAGCTTCCTGTTTCCATGTTTAAAAACGAGAAAAATGCAAAAAGTATATTTGTTCTCCAAAAGAAAGGCGCTAATGTAACAATGCCAAAACAGGCGTTATTAGTGGAGTTGCCTAAATTCTCTAACATGAAGGCGATGGAAGACATTATGGATCAATTAAATACTTGGTTTGCAACACATAAATAAAGCTAGGTATATGTAACAGCATTAGTGATTCATGTAGTACAGTTTTATATAATATGTCATATTTTTAAATATATACAAGATTTAACTGAATTTTTTTGAAATCTGTAATATATATTTTTTCTTGGTGTTACAATTTTTTCACTTGAAATATATGTCGGACGATGTTTAAATTAAAATCGTGAGTATAAAATTTGCTAATGATGAAACGTTTTCATATTTAGTGAATTTGAACAGATAAAATCGAGCGGTTTGTGGAAACATCCACACAACTACCAAGAGAAAAAGGGGCGAAAGACTAGATGTCAAAAATCATCGCGATTAACGCAGGAAGCTCTTCCTTAAAATTCCAATTATTTGAAATGCCAAGTGAAACAGTATTAACAAAAGGTTTAGTAGAACGTATCGGTTTAGAAGATAGTATCTTCACTATTACTGTAGATGGCGAAAAACAAAAAGAAATTACAAACATTCCAGATCACGCAGTAGCAGTTAATATGCTTCTAAAAAAATTAACTGAAAACGGAATCGTTAAATCTCTAGATGAGATTGGCGGTATCGGTCACCGTGTTGTTCACGGCGGCGAAAAATTTGCTGACTCTGTTTTAATTACTGATGAAGTATTAGCTGATATCGAAGAATTAAGCGATTTAGCACCACTTCATAACCCAGCAAACGTTGTTGGTATTAAAGCATTCCAAGAAGTATTACCAAACGTACCAGCAGTAGCAGTATTCGATACAGCATTCCACCAAACAATGCCGGAATCTGCATTCCTATACAGCCTACCATATGAGTACTATGAAAAATTCGGCATCCGTAAATACGGTTTCCACGGAACTTCTCATAAATATGTAACTGAGCGTGCGGCTGAATTATTAGGTCGTCCAATTGAAAGCTTAAGCTTACTTTCTTGTCACTTAGGTAACGGTGCAAGTATCGCAGCAGTAGAAGGCGGTAAATCTATCGATACTTCTATGGGCTTCACTCCACTTGCTGGTGTAACAATGGGTACACGTTCTGGTAACCTTGACCCTGCGTTAATTCCATACATCATGGAAAAAACAGGCCAAACAGTAGAAGAAGTAGTTAACGTATTAAACAAGAAGAGTGGTATGTTAGGTCTTACTGGTTACTCTAGTGACCTACGTGACATCATTGCGAAAGAAGAAGAAGGCGACCACCGTGCGAAAGTAGCACTTGATGTATTCGTAAGCCGTATCCACAAATACATCGGTTCTTACACTGCTCGTATGAAAGGTGTAGACGCAATCATCTTCACAGCTGGTGTAGGTGAAAACAGTGCGATTATTCGTGAGCGCGTATTAGAAGGCCTTGAGTACATGGGCGTATACTTTGATGCAAAACGTAATAACGTATTCGGTGAAGAAGCATTCATCAGCTTCCCACACTCTCCAGTAAAAATTATCGTAATTCCAACTGACGAAGAAGTTATGATTGCTCGTGATGTACTACGTCTTGGAGATATTGGTTAATATATGAAAAGAAAGACGAGATCCTATAGGATTTCGTCTTTTTTCTTTTGGATGTATTTTAAAACTCCATCCGGATATAATATTTTTTCTTTCTGAATGAATGCCGTAATAGGAATCCATTTCGCATACGCTACTGTTTCCTCATCTTGTATATTTAATATTTTCATTTCATATAGTGACGTGTCTAATAAACGCAAAGAATATAGTTGAATGATTTCATGACCAATGTCTCCATCTAGATGAAAGACATTTTCTAAACAACCTAAATAATTGGTGATTTCCACTTCTGTATGAAGCTCTTCCCTAAATTCACGAATAACGGTATGTGCTGATTGTTCACCAAGTTCAATTGAACCACCAAGAGGTCGGTAAAATGTTTCATCGGCTGAATGATATTCTTGTACGAGAAGACGCCCGTGATGTATAGCAATGCCAAAAGCCTTTGCACGTGGATACATATACAATCACTCCTTATTTTTTTTGTATAAGGAAGATTATAATGTGTTTTGTAGTAAAGGTGTCATGTATTTAAGAATATGGTCTAATCATAATTCCATCAAATAAGTTTTTCCAAAATGCTTCATTGTATTGGTATACATCCATAATAGGACATTTCATAACGCAAACACGTTGTAATCCCCAATCTTCTTGGGTGATAGTTGGTATATCGGCAGGAATTAGTAACAGGACAGAGAATGTATGTGTAACGATTTGAGATAAAATTTGTTCTAGGGAACATGCTTCTTCATATGTTCCTCCAGTTCGAATAAATAATATGGATTCTGCCGTTTCAATTGTAGCTAGAAAACGATTAATACGATGTTCATAGTTTAACTTAATTTCTGTATAAGAAGGCCAAGAAGTTGGTGTGTTTACATCTGTTTTAAAGTCATGACAGGAGTCAATTTCATAAAGGTTGTCCCTTAATCTTAATTTTGCATCATCATCCCAAAATGAGATGAAGGATAAATTTTCGAAATTTAAAAAGCGGTCAAATCGATTTTGTAATAATACATTCACTTTTTCTAATGAGGGGCTTAGCATAAAATCAATAACGCCAAAAAATGGTGATAATTCTAATTGATATAATGCCCAAGCAGGCCAGCAGTTTTGTCCTAAGCTGAATACCGCATTATATTCTTTTTTTATATCGGATAGATTCATGTGATTTATCTCATCCTTTTTGTTAATATTTTATGCCATTCAAAAATGGTATGTGAATAAAGATAGACAAGCATATTTGCAAAGAATAAGCAGAAATATGTTACAATAGAAAAAAATCGAACGAGGTGGTTGTTACGATGCGATCGAAGCGAGAACAAGCCATTTTAGACAATATAAAAGAATGGGAAGCGCAATTAGTTGAGCAAGAAGCGACCGATTTTCAAAAAGTGTTTGATAAATGGTTACATACTACAGTTGCGAAATTACCTGAGAAAAAGCGAAAAGAATTCTTCACGAAAGCAGATGGATGGCTCTTTCATTTGCATGCATTTATTCAAAGTTCACAAGCACAGTTAGATGCACGTAATCGGATTTTAGGAACATCAAGATTATTTGATGAATCGATTGAACAGCTTGAAGATTTGAAAGCATTATCTATTGATCAATTAACATACATAGCAGAGCAGCAAACAGCACGTCATCGTCTATATTCATTTGTACAAGGCGGGGCAACAGGTGCTGGAGGTTTATTATTATTAACGGCGGATTTTCCGGTTATGATCGCGTTAAATGTGAAGGCAGTCCAACTTATTGCAACATCATTTGGACATGATGTGAACAAGCCGTATGAAATGATGCTTGCGTTAAAGGTGTTTCATGCGTCATTACTACCAGGAAGACTTCAGCAATATGCATGGTACAATTTATTGCAAGAGCTGGAGCAGGAAGATTCGTTCTTTTACGAAGGAGACGAAGCAGTGCTACAAACAGCTTCTACTGAGGTTGTGTTAAAACAAATTTTGAAGACATTTTCGATTTATGCTCTTCGTCGTAAATTATTCCAAGGTATACCGGTAATTGGAATGGCAATTGGATCTACAGTGAATTATCGTTTAACAAGAAACGTTACTGAATTTGCAAATAGATTTTATCAAGTGCGCCATATGGTCGAGAAAGAAAAAAGAGCATAAAAAAAGCGAGAGGCCGAAGCCTTTCGCTTTTTTTAATTTGTTGCATGTTTTTTGGACATTGGAACAGATACTGGCTGTTTTTCTGCTGTTTTTTCTGTTTTTGGATAATAAATTAAATCCAATGTTTTTGCCTGTACGGCAATCGAAAGAATAGTAAAAGCAATTTCTGTCCAATTTAAATAATATAATGAAAGCGCAAGAACAATCGCGTCAAAGACGAAGAAAATTTGCCCAATTGTAAAACGAGTTCGTTTACTTAATACAATTGTTAAAATATCGTCTCCACCGGTTGCACCGCCAAATCGCAATATAAAACCGAGTCCAATACCAGCTAACGCACCGCCAACTACTGCAGCTATAAATAAGTTATTTGATAAATCTACCGTAAATGGAGAATAATTTTCCATAAAGGAATAAAATACTCCGAATGAAATTGAACCTAGGAATGAATAACCAACCATTTTTCTACCTAAAAATGAAGCGCACAGTAAAATAATTGGGATATCCATTAATACAGTTGAAATAGATGGTGAAATATCATAAAAGTTTTGAATGAATAGTGCAATTCCTACAAAGCCACCTTCTGTTAAGTGGTTTTGGAAGTGAATGTGATATAGCGCTGCTGCTAAAATAAATGAACCGATTAAAACCATAAAAATTTCTTTAATAATTTGCCGACTTTGGATGTTCCTCATCGTTATTCCTTCTTTCCGTAGTTAGTAGTCCTTTTTGTGTTGTAAACTAACTACGAGCTCACATGTAGCTTTCAGTTAGTTTACGAAAAAACTAACTACGCTATATGTCGCTGAAGAAATAACGAATAATCCTCTCGTCCATCAATTCTCCCTACCTTCGTTTTAGTTTAAGTCTTAAAACGACTAAACAAAACGTGGAGTAGGATTCGTCATTTAGCAATCCTGCTCTTCTTTGTTTTGTTTAGTTAGTAACAATTAAGTCCTAAACAAAACGCTATGTGTAAGAAGAGTCTTTTTTTTGCCAAATTATCCTTCGGGCAATCATAATTTCCCCACTCTCGTATTTTTTTCGCTAGACTAAAGTATCTGAGCTGAAAAATACGCTACGTGTATGATTCGTCAATACGATGCCACATGCTCCTTCGAGCGATCATGATATCAAAATCCCTTCCTTCAAGATTTATACTATTATATCATACTTTTAAAAAATGTATGCGGATGGAAACCGACAATAAACGGAGGGAATCTACAAAAAATGTTATGTTTAAATATTTTTGTAGAAAAGCCTAAGTTATTTCGGAGGATTGGACAGTTTGTAACGGTTTGTCCAATAAGTAAGAAAAAAAGGGTTTTATTCCGTTGTATTCTTTTCATCACTTTTATCTTTAAAAAACGCATCCCAACTAATCACACTTAAAAAAGTTAAAGCGATAATAACGAAAGCACGCATAAGCTGTAGACCTCCTTTTGTACATAGTATATGAATCATTCGATTCGGAATGTGTCATTTTTTTACAAGTCTTAACTATTATGAGAGTATATTAATATAGATAGATGAAGGGGAGAGTGAAGGTATGCTAAAAGGAATGTTCAAAAGAAAAGAATTAATATGTATTTCATGTCAGAAAAAAATTCAATATGAAGAAGAGCTTGTTGCTTTTGTAAAGTTGCCGAAAGAAAGAAGTATATTAGTTGGCCCTTTTGATGTGTGTTTGGCAAAAACAGCACAAGAGATATATTGTAAATCATGTTACGACAAAAAAAGCATGACCCAAAGTAATTGAGGGGCATGCTTTTTTCATTGGTGTGCTTTCCCCTCAGATACATTTTGAGTGAGTCGATACCAAAGCCAAAGGTCATTAATGATGGAAGCAAGATCGGCAATTTCTGAATTTAGTTTACAAGAAACTTCGAAGTCTTCTTCGTTATTTAAATAATGTTGTTTTGTATTAATATAGTGCTCAAGTTCTTTTATACGATCAGGAATTTTCCCGCGAACTTGTTCCCATTTTAGTAAAATAGCATGTTGCATTTTTTCGGGGATTTCTTCCCAGTCTTCTTGTAAATGCGGAATTTCAATTCCTAGATGTTCATCGTATAAGAAATACTTTTCCATAAGTTCACCCCCGTTTTCCTGCTTATATTGTACAGAAAAACAGAAAGAAGTTCGACGAAATTGTTTGAAAAAATTTGAAAATGACTCTTGATACATTTTGTGAAAGGTGGTAAAGTGTGAATTATTATAAAAGAAAATGAATATTTATTCTTTAGGGGGATGCAAAATGGAGAAGAAAAAAGTTGTATTAGCATATTCTGGAGGTCTTGATACTTCCGTTGCAATTAAATGGTTACAAGAGAAAAATTATGATATTATCGCGCTTTGTTTAGATTTAGGGGAAGGTAAAGACTTAGGGTTTGTAAAAGAAAAGGCACTTTCAGTAGGTGCAATTAAATCATATATGATTGATGTTCAAGAAGAATTCGCGAATGAATATGCATTGATGGCGATGCAAGCACACACTTTATACGAAGGGAAATACCCTCTTGTCTCTGCATTATCTCGTCCGCTTATTGCAAAGAAATTAGTAGAAATCGCAGAACAAGAAGGTGCAACTGCAGTTGCACACGGATGTACAGGAAAAGGAAATGACCAAGTTCGTTTTGAAGTTTCTATCCAAGCATTAAATCCTTACTTAGAAGTGATTGCGCCTGTACGTGAATGGAAATGGTCACGTGAAGAAGAAATTGCATATGCAAAAGAAAACGATGTACCAATTCCGATTAATTTAGATAGCCCGTTTTCAATCGATCAAAACTTATGGGGACGCAGCAACGAATGTGGAATTTTAGAAGATCCATGGGCAGCGCCGCCAGAAGATGCATATGAGATGACATTGGCGTTAGAAGATACACCGAATAAACCAGAGTTTGTAGAAATCGGATTTGAAGCAGGCGTACCGACTACTTTAAATGGCACTGCATATTCACTTGCAGAATTAATTAAAACGTTAAATGCGCTCGCTGGAAAACACGGCGTTGGACGTATTGATCACGTAGAAAATCGTCTTGTCGGTATTAAATCTCGTGAAGTATACGAATGCCCAGCAGCAATGACGTTAATCACTGCGCATAAAGAGTTGGAAGATTTAACACACGTAAAAGAAGTAGCACATTTTAAACCAGTGATTGAACAGAAAATAACAGAACTTATTTATAACGGTTTATGGTTCTCGCCTTTAAAACAAGCGCTTCATGCATTTTTACAAGAAACGCAAAAGAATGTAACAGGTACAGTGCGTGTGAAATTATTTAAAGGTCATGCGATTGTAGAAGGACGTAAATCTGAGTACTCTTTATACGATGAAAAATTAGCAACATATACTGCCCAGGACGAATTTAATCATGATGCAGCAGTTGGATTCATTTCATTATTTGGTTTACCGACGAAAGTATACAGCCAAGTGAATCAAAAGAAGGTGGAAGCGTGAGCAAACTTTGGGGCGGACGTTTTACAGAAGAAGCGGAAGCATGGGTTGAAGAGTTTGGAGCATCCATCTCCTTCGATCAACAATTAGTAAATCAAGATATAAACGGGAGTATTGCACACGTCACGATGCTAGCAAAGCAGAGCATCGTGACGAAAGAAGAAGCAGAGAAAATAAAGGTAGGTCTTCAATATTTATTGAAAGAAGCAAAAGAGAATAAGCTACAATTTTCAGTAGAAGCAGAAGATATTCATTTAAATATCGAAAAGATGTTAATTGAACAAATTGGCGAAGTAGGAGGGAAACTTCATACAGGCCGAAGCCGTAACGATCAAGTGGCAACGGATATGCATTTGTATTTAAAAGAAAAGGTAGAACATATTATAAAAGCTACAAAGCAATTGCAAACTGTTCTTGTTCATCAAGCAGAAAATAATATTGAAACGATTATGCCTGGCTATACGCATTTGCAACGTGCCCAGCCGATTTCATTTGCTCATCATATTCTCGCTTACTTTTGGATGTTAGAGCGTGATGTAAATCGTTATGAAGATTCGTTAAAGCGTATTAATATCTCCCCATTAGGAGCAGGAGCGCTAGCTGGGACGACATTCCCGATTGACCGAGAATATAGTGCGGAGCTTCTTGGATTTAATGGAATATATGAAAATAGTTTAGATGCAGTAAGCGATCGTGATTTCATACTGGAGTTCCTAAGTAACTCATCTATGCTTATGATGCACTTATCGCGCTTTTGTGAAGAACTTATTTTATGGAGTAGCCAAGAGTTTCAATTTATTGAAATGAGCGATCAATACGCAACTGGAAGCAGCATTATGCCGCAAAAGAAAAACCCGGATATGGCGGAACTAATCCGTGGTAAAACAGGCAGAGTATACGGTAATTTATTCAGTTTACTTACAGTAATGAAAGGATTACCGCTCGCTTACAATAAAGACTTGCAAGAAGATAAAGAAGGAATGTTTGATACAGTAAAAACAGTAGAAGGATGCCTTCATATTATGGGGGGCATGCTTGAAACGATGACTGTAAACAAAGAAAAAATGGGGCAAGCTGTGACGCAAGATTTCTCCAACGCAACAGAAATTGCCGACTATTTAGCAAACAAAGGACTACCATTCCGTCAAGCTCATGAAATTGTTGGGAAGTTAGTGCTACATTGCACACAAAAAGGAATTTATTTATTAGATGTCCCGCTTGAAACATATCAAGAAATGAGCTCTTTATTTGAAGAAGATTTGTATGAAGTTCTTTCACCATATGCGGCTGTAAAGCGTCGTAATAGTGCTGGTGGGACAGGGTTTGAACAAATCAAAAACGCTTTGGAGAAGGCGAAGGGGTTAACGAAAGAATTTATTAAGAATTGAGTTGGGAAGTACGCCAGTCTAGTAAAGTCTGGCGTACTTTGTTTTTTAATAATATTTAAGTTACAATATAGTAAAAAATAACAATTTAGGGGAAGTCTATGAAAAAAATAGTGTTTATCATTGTACTGGTAATTAGTTTAATTGCAAATGCTAAAGTGTTTCTTTTGGACAAATATATGTATGTTGGTGAAAAAGAAAAGCGAGAAGAAGCGATTATCGCAACGATGTGGCATTTGCAAGATAAAGGATATAAAGAAAGTGATATTTTATATATAAAACCGGCCTTTTATAGCAAAATGGATTCGTATGGAATGAATGTGCAGTTTAAAGATGAACCAAATGAATCATATACATATAGAGTTTTAAAAGATACGAAAACAAATAAACTAACTGTACACCAAGATAGCAATGAGCAAGGTGGTATGGGCGGGAAGCATCAAGAGCTTAAATAAAGAAAGAAAACGACTGATGGCATTCGCCTGCAGTCGTTTTTCTTTTAATCATACTTATGTCGATCTTCCGTAATTCGAATATACTCAATATCCATCAAATCTCTAAGTAATGCACCGTTACTTAGTTCAACGCCATGTTTCTCTTTAAAATGAGTACGAATCGTATCTAGCATTTCGAGTTCTTTCCCATTCACATCTAAAATAATACGTTCAGAATCATCCATGTTGCATCCTCCTTTTTTACACATATATATTTTGTCCGTCTATTTCTAAAAAATGTATGTTAACGTAATGTTAGGAAATAAGAAAGGGATGGAAAATGAGACGTATTTATTTTGTAGGGCTAATTTTTTACACGCTAATTGTATTACACGTTGCATTCCCAAATATGTTTTCATTTGAGGAGGTAGAAACAGTACACGTCGGGATATTTATCTTTATTCTATTTGTAGTAGACTGCTGTATTTCAATATGGTTTTCGAAAAGAAAATATGTACAAGATAAAAAAGAAATGGAACAAAAAAAGAGAAAACGTTCATTTTGGATGATGACGTACTGTTTGTCTTTAGTGCTTACTGCTGCTTTTTTTAGTGAACATATTCCATTAGAAAGATTAAATATTGGATTTGGAGCGTTCGTATTCGCATACTATTTTTTTATGCACTTTCTTCCTTATATGAAAGAAAAGCGAGGAGAAGAGGAAGACCCGCTTGTAGAAGAAGCGAGAGAACAAGAGCATAAGAGAATAGAAGGGGATATAAAGAAACTTGGAGAACAAAAATGGTATTTAAAATCAAAAATCATATATGTTCTTTGCTTCATTACGCCGCCAATTGGCTATTTGTACGTCTTCTTACTTCGTAAAAAAATGACAGCAGATGCAAAGCAAACGTACTTAACGATCGCGACAATCATGATGGCGTTATGGTCTTTGAAGTTTCTTCCGCCTTATGTGTTGGCAATTACCGTTGTTGTCGTAGCATGTCTTGTGTTTATAGTGAAGTTTATAAAATGAAAAACACCAAGCCTATGTGGACTTGGTGTTTTATCTATAAATTAAAGCTCACCTTGCTCTTCATCACCACGAACAACAAGGACATCGCATTTCGCATAGCGAATAATATGTTCAGAGACGCTACCAATTAGGAAACGCTCAACAGCATTTAAACCAGTCGCGCCACACATAATTAAATCTACTTTATGGTTTGGAGCAATTTCTTTTGAAATTTTTGATTTAGGATTACCGAATTCTAATACAGTTTCAATTTTTTCAAGACCAGCTTCAAGCGCAGTTTTTTTGTAGTCTTCTAATAAGTCTTCTGCAAATAGATTTGCACGTTCCGCAATTGCACGGCTATAAGCTTCTACTGCTGAGTATGCTTTTACATCAACGATATGAGCAATTGTTAATGTTGCATTGTTGCGCTTTGCGACTTGAATTGCTTTTTTAAAGGCTTTTTCTGCTTCTTTAGAACCATCCACCGCGATTAAAATATTTGTATATGTATTATTCATAGTAAATTCCTCCCAATCTGTTTTATAACTGTTTACAACTTAATTATAAAACAAATTTTGGTAACGTGCTTGCCAGAAACGTTACAGAATTTTGAAAACTCTGTTTCAATTCATTTTAGTTGTAATTGGAGCGAGAACTTGTTACATATGAAGTATAGCAATTTAAAAGGGGGCAGTTTTGTGAGACATGCGCTCATTACAGCCGGTACGAAAGGTTTAGGAAAGCAAGTAACAGAAAAATTATTGGCTAAAGGCTATTCAGTAACAGTAACGTACCATAGCGATATCACGGCTATGGAAACGATGAAAGAAACATATAAAGATGTGGAAGAGCGTCTACAATTCGTGCAAGCGGATGTCACGAAAAAGGAAGATTTACATAAAATAGTAGAAAAAGCGATGAGCCGTTTTGGCAAAATTGACTTTTTAATTAATAATGCTGGTCCATATGTATTTGAACGAAAAAAGTTAGTTGATTATGAAGAAGATGAATGGAATGAAATGATTCAGGGAAATTTAACAGCGGTATTTCATTTATTAAAACTTGTCGTTCCGGTCATGAGAAAACAGAACTTTGGCCGTATTATTAATTACGGATTTCAAGGGGCGGATAGTGCACCGGGATGGATTTATCGTTCAGCTTTTGCCGCAGCGAAAGTAGGACTTGTTTCATTAACGAAAACAGTTGCTTATGAAGAAGCGGAGTATGGTATTACTGCGAACATGGTATGTCCTGGTGATATTATAGGCGAGATGAAAGAGGCAACTATTCAAGAAGCACGTCAGCTAAAAGAGCATAACACACCGATTGGTAGATCTGGAACAGGTGAAGATATTGCAAGAACCATTTCGTTTTTATGTGAGGACGATTCCGATATGATTACCGGTACAATTATTGAAGTGACTGGTGCAGTGGATGTTATTCATAGACATCGATAGAATAAAATAAGATGAAGTTTCGAATAATTGGACAGTTTATCCATTGTGCTGAGAGGTGCGGATAATACTGTCCTTTAATATAAAATTAAATCTATCGGAAAACTCGTGTTATTTTTTTGTCAAATATTGAGATATTATGTTAAAATATAAGAGCGTAGAAAGCGCTTTAAAAAAATGATTCAGGGGTCATTTCATAACTCAAGGGGGAACTAATCATGCGTATCGGTATTCCAACAGAAATTAAAAACAATGAAAACCGTGTGGCAATGACGCCAGCGGGAGCAGTACATTTAGTACAAAATGGTCATGAAGTTTTTGTTCAAAAAGGAGCAGGTTTAGGATCTGGCTTTACGGATGAAGAATACGTACAAGCTGGTGCGAAACTTGTAGAAACTGCTGAAGAAGCATGGAATCAAGATATGGTTATGAAGGTAAAAGAGCCAGTAGCAAGTGAATACGGCTATTTCCGTGAAGGTTTAATTTTATTCACATACTTACACTTAGCTCCAGAACCAGAATTAACGAAAGCATTAATCGATAACAAAGTTGCATCAATCGCATATGAAACAGTACAATTAGACAATCGTTCTTTACCATTACTTGCACCTATGAGTGAAGTAGCTGGTCGTATGGCTGCACAAATCGGTGCACAATTCCTTGAGAAAAACAAAGGTGGTAAAGGTATTTTACTTGCAGGCGTTCCAGGGGTAAAACGCGGCAAAGTAACAATCATCGGCGGTGGTCAAGCTGGTACAAACGCAGCTAAGATTGCAGTAGGTTTAGGTGCAGATGTAACAATCATTGACTTAAGTGCAGAACGTCTTCGTCAATTAGATGATATTTTCGGTAACCAAGTAAAAACATTAATGTCTAATCCATATAACATTGCAGAAGCTGTTAAAGAATCTGACCTTGTTATTGGTGCAGTATTAATTCCAGGTGCAAAAGCGCCAAAACTTGTAACTGAAGAAATGATTCAATCAATGGAACCAGGTTCTGTCGTTGTAGATATCGCGATTGACCAAGGTGGTATTTTCGAAACAACTGATCGTATTACAACTCATGATAACCCAACTTACGAAAAACATGGCGTTGTTCATTATGCAGTTGCTAATATGCCAGGTGCAGTTCCACGTACGTCAACTCTTGCATTAACAAACGTAACAGTACCATATGCAGTACAAATTGCGAACAAAGGTTACAAAGATGCTTGCTTAGGCAACACTGCATTACTAAAAGGTATTAACACATTAGATGGCTATGTAACATTCGAAGCAGTTGCAGAAGCGCACGGCTTACAATACGCTGATGCGAAAGAGCTTCTTGAAAAAGCTCCTGCTTTATCATAATAGAAATACATTTGAGACCTTCCTTTATGAGGAGGGTCTTTTTTATGGAGAAATAACATGTGAATAATTGTTATTTATTGGTGTAAATCGATTTTTATTATGATAATTTAGAATTATATAACAAAAAGAGGGGATTCAATGGGGAGCAAAAAGAGGAAGAAAAAGCAAGTTAAGAGACAAAAGTATATGAAGAGAAAACAGGAACAGAACATACCTTTTTCAAAAAAAGTAGTCCTTATGATAGAAAAAGTATTTCGATATATTTGTATGTTCTTGTATGTGATTTTTTGTGTGTTTTTATGTGGGATGGTTAAAAGTTTGGGGATAACCCCTAATGTTATTGAAGGTATTTTTGGCGTTATGCTTGTTATGGTAGAAGGAATCTTATTCTTTATATTATTTGATAAGGTTTGGCCTAGTCATGAAAGTAAAAAAGATAGAAAAAGAAGCAAAAAATCTTCATCCAATTCAAGCTCATCAAGTGGATTCGGTGACTACAGTAGCAATGATTGTAGCAGCTCAAGTGATGGTGGAGGAGATTGCGGAGGTGGAGGAGATTAAGTTAGTTTTTTAGAAGAACGACTAATGAAAGGATGGGACGAAAGATGGAAACTGTGAACTTAATAGAATTAACAAAGGATATTAAAGATCAACATAAAAATTTCGTCGTTTCAAATGTAAATAATCATTGCTTACGAATCGCTGTATTTACTGGCGAATATGATTGGCATTATCATTCTAATTCGGATGAATTATTCATTGTGCTAGAGGGAGAATTGCTTATCGATTTTGAAGATGGAGAAACGGCGGTTTTAAAGCCAAATGATTCTATTTTAATTCCAGCATGTACGATTCATAGAACGAGAGCATTAAAGAGAACGGTAAATCTTTGTTTTGAACATATAGAGGCTGATACGATTATAGTGGAGCAATTATGAAGAAATTATCTGTAGCCAAGTATAGAAAAATCCTTCCGATTTTAGAAAGTAATATAAGAACGACAACGTTTGCTTATGCGGTATGTGAGCAAATGATAGATGGTGAAGTTTTTGTAAACGAGAAGTTAACAGCAGGATTAATTATTACAGCTAACGGTATCTATTATTTATTTGGTGATACTGATGATCAAAATTATAACGAAGAGTTATTTTCGTATTTAAAAACAGCTATTGAGAAAACAGAGAAGAGATTTACACTCTTTACTTCAAGGGAAGAGTGGGAAATGATGTTAGAAGAGCGTTTTAGTAATACACTTCGGAACATCCCTCGAATGAAATTTCAAAGAGTAACCTTTGAGGAGAGAAAACGAGATTGTAACAAAAATACATATGAAGTGAAGCGTATTGATAGAAGAGATATAGAGCGAAGCAGTGAATTTAAAGAGGAGTACTACAAAGAATATTGGGGATCAAAAGAAACGTTTTTGAATAGTGGTTTTGGATTTTGTATAGAACAAGATGGGATAATTGTAGCTGAATGTGTCTCAATATTTAGCAGGAATGGTTATGCTGAAATAGATATCGCAACACATGAAGCCCATCAAGGGAAAGGATTAGCTCAAGCTGTTGCGACACGGTTCATTGAACATTGCATGCAAAATGATATTATACCGAGCTGGGATTGTTATGTAGACAATATTCCTTCGCGAAAATTAGCTAGTAAATTAAGTTTTTATCATCCAATAGAATACAGTTTGTTTGTACGTAAGAAAACGGGGGAATAAAAATGAATGTAGAATTAACGAGATTTAAAGTTAAGCCTGGTAAGAGTCATCGAGTAGATGAATGGATGCAGCTTCTTAATGAAAATATGAAAGAAGTCCTTTTGACATTAAACGACGAAAAGATGTATGTTGAGACAATTTTCCGGGAAATAAGAGATGGAGAAGAGTACTTATATTGGTATTCTGTGCAAGGAGAAGGCGGAGCTCTTGTCGAAAATTCTCATTATGAAATCGATAAAAAGCACTTAGCGTTTTGGTATGAATGTATCGATGAAGAAGCACCATCTATTGATATGAAAACAGAAGTTGTTATGATTCAAGAGGTTGTGAGGGAAGCGATGGAATAATAGAGTAATATTTTGTGAACAAAAAACAGTCTTATTTTTATGCTGAAATATATATTATTGGAGATGCTATAGGATGAGAATTAGTAATAAATATATCACTCTCGATGAAATAGAGATAATAAGAGAATCCTTAAATAAATTGCATGAATATCATAATAATAAATCAAAATATTTTTCTGGCGATTACCCAAGAATGACATTTGAGGAACGTATTGAAAATTATAAAAAGAACTCAAAGTACGGAGAATATAGAATTGAATTATTGATTGAGTCAGAAACAGATAATATATTAGGATTTTGTATAGCGTATAGTAAAAGCGTAAGCGGAAAGATTGAAATTTTATTTGTTGATGAAAAATACCGAAGAAACGGATTTGGTTTGAAATTAATGAATAGTGCAGTGGAATGGTTTAAAGCGAAGAAGATAGATGAAATTGAATTAACAGTAGTGTACGGAAATGAAGCTGTATCATTTTATGAAAAGCTGGGGTTTTATCCTCGTTCAATTATTATGGCAACTAAGTCATAACGATAGTATGGGGAGAGATGAGTGGGAGTTTTTGTTTCAAAAAAATGATTTATATTTTACTAAAGTATATGTGAGAGCACATCAAAATAAATGTGCTTTTTATTATGAAAAAATTTATAAAAGCTGCATTTGGATATCTTTAAGTGAAAATAAAGAGGGATATCGAGAATATTTTAGGATAAACTATAAAGTGAAACTTTAATCAGTGGGGGGCATCCCCCACTGATTATCAGCCCTCACCAATCGGGCTTTTATGGGCAGTCCGCCCCCCACCTAACTTCTTTGCTTCCGCTGAATTTTGATGTGGGGTCTTACTGCCCGTTAATGCGGGATAAAGAAATAAAAAACACCAAACCAAAAAACTTACCAATATACGGTGTAGTCGTAACAGGAAAAACAGAGGATTTACAAAGTTTACAAGGGTCACCGTATATTAAAGCTGCTGTAAGAGGTGTAACAGTTGAGAAATATTGATTACAAGTAATTAATGTGAATAATCAGAAAATTTATGTTATAATATGGGAAAAGGAGGTTTATATGAGGCAAATACATGGAGCAATTTATATTTACATAACAATGTTTTTCGTGGCGATATCCTATGGATTGGGGCACGTGTATTCGCATCCTATACTAACTTTTTTAAGCGGAGCATGTATGGCGTTTGCGCTTCTTGTCCACCTTTTCTCAGTTTGGATCGTGAAATTTCAATTAAATATTAGTGAAATAGAAGAAGGCACTTTTTGAGTGGCCTTCTTTTTTTAATAATATTTAAAGGAAGAAATAGACAATAAATAAATGCTTTTGAATCGAGGGGCATGATGAAGAGAGTATTATTCTTTTTTATTACTATTTTCTTTTTAGGGAGTTGTTCGATTTGGTATGTTACTTTTTCTAGCGAGAGCAAAAGTTGGACGGGACAATATAAAGGCCATATTAAGGATGATAGTGAAGATGGAATGTTTACATTTCAGTATAAGGGCGGAGATGGAAATACAGAATTTAAAAATTTAGAGATTGCTATTCATGAAACCTTTCGTACAATGACGCAAACTTCAGAAGTTCATAGAGGAGCAAAGGTTGAAATGAAGTCTTCTTGTGTAAGTTGCGCGCCTATCTCTAAAGATGAACCAATAGAGATTGTGATTAAATGGGATGATAAGTATGAGGAGAAGATGGTGCTAAATTTGAAATAGTAGAGAAATAAAAAAGGCAGCAATCAAGCTGCCTTTTTTATTATTTTACAAATTGTAATTCTTTCGGGAATTTCGTTAAAATTTCTGATCCGTCTTTTGTGATGTAAATATCATCTTCAATACGAACGCCACCTACGTTTGGTACATAAATACCAGGTTCGATTGTGAAGACCATACCTTCTTTTAATGGAGACTCGTTACCAGCTTTTACATCTGGATATTCGTGTACGCTAATTCCAAGTCCATGACCAAGTCGGTGCGGGAAGAAGTCTCCGTAACCTGCATCTGCGATAACAGAACGAGCAGCGTTATCGATTGCGCCAAGTGTAACACCTGGTTTACATGCTTCAACTGCTTGTAGTTGTCCAGCAAGTACAGTGTTGTAAATGCGAGTTTGCTCTTCAGAAATCTCACCGAATGCTACTGTACGTGTAATATCAGAGCAATAACCATCAATGATTACGCCTAAATCAAATAGTACGAAATCGCCGCGTTTCATTTTGTTTGCGCCAGGAATACCGTGTGGAAGAGCAGAGTTCGCACCTGCTAATACCATCGTATCAAATGACATTTTATGTATGCCTTTTGTTTTTAATTCGTGTTCAATAATTGCTAATACTTCTAGCTCGCTGCGGTTTTCTTTAATTGCATTTACACCAACTTCAACAGCATAGTCCGCCATTTTAGCTGCTTCGCGTAAAATAGAAAGTTCTTTTTCATCTTTAATTAAACGAAGTTCGCGAACTTTCTCCTCAGCTGATTTGAAAGCTGCATTTGGGAATAATTTCGTTAATTCTTCGTAGCGCTCTACGTTTAAATGTTCTTTTTCAATTGCAACTGCATTTGCATTGATGCCGCGGTCTTTAATTGCTTTTGCAATCATATCCCATGGTCTGTCAGTATCAGTAAATCCGATAATTTCATGTGCCCAGCCAGCGTTACGTGCTTGGCCTTCTTCCATTTTAGGGCAAATTAAAATAGGTTCTTTTTCTTGGAATACAAACATACCAAGAAGTCTTTCGTGTGGTTCACAGTGGAAGTTTGTCATGTAGAAGACGTTCGGTGTAGAAGTTAAGAACGCAGCTTCTACGTTTTTTTCTTTTAGCCATTGCATTAAATTTTCTAATCTAGCATTCATCGATTGGCACCCCCGAGATATTTAATTACAAATATAACTTTAACTCGGAAGAAAGCGTTATGACAAGTAAATAGATGTTAGAAAAGACAGGGGATTGAAAAATCATGTAGAATAAAAAGTGAGAATGTGAATAGGGGAGGAATGTAATAATGAAAGTATCTTATCATGGACATTCAGTTGTGAAAATTGAGGCGAATGGAAAAGTTATTTTAATTGACCCGTTTTTAACAGGTAATCCGAAAACAGATTTAAAAGCTGAAGATGTAAAAGTGGATGCAATCCTTTTATCGCATGGACACGGTGATCATGTTGGAGATACAGTAGAACTTGCGAAGAAAAATAATGCAGTTGTTGTAGCGCCATTTGAACTAGCAACATTTTTAAGTTGGCAAGGTGTAAATACACACCCGATGCATATTGGTGGTTCACATGAATTTGACTTCGGAAAAGTGAAGTTTACACAAGCATTCCACGGCTCTAGTTATATTGATGAAGCAAATAAGACGATTACATATACAGGTATGCCAGCAGGTATTTTATTTACAGCAGAAGAGAAAACTGTATACCACGCAGGAGATACTGCACTATTCTCTGATATGAAGTTAATTGGGGAATTAAATAAAGTTGATCTAGCATTTTTACCAATTGGTGATAATTTCACAATGGGACCAGAAGATGCTGTACTAGCGGCAAAATGGATTAATGCGAAAACTGTTGTACCGATGCATTACAATACGTTCCCAGTTATTGAACAAGATCCATATCAATTTGTAGAAAAGCTACAAAATTGTACAGGGAAAGTATTAGAAGCTGGAGAAAGTATTACACTATAGAAAAGAAACCCTTCATTTGAAAAAGAAAAGTGAAGGGTTTTTTATGTGTGTAGGACAGCTTTTAATGCTTGTATTTGTTTTGGTGATTCTTTTCTTTTGGTACGTGGTTGTTCAGGTGTTTCATTCAATTCCATTGCAACTTTTTTCCCATCTACGAAAGCTAAAAATACAGCACCTACAACCTCTAAAAATTTTTTCATCATGTGTTCGCTCCTTTGTTTTATTTCTTGTCTTAATTGTATAAGTAATTAAGTGTACGAACTATCGAATGAGATGACAATAGCATTACATTGTTGTAATAGAATGAATGGTGGAATGCAAGAGACATTTTGTTATAAAAAAAATAGTACAGGTATGCAAAGAGAGAGTGTAACAGTTTTGAAAATATAGTATACTAAAAGTACAACACATGAAGAATTTAGGGAAAAGAAAGTATGGTGAAACCATTTGGCTACCAAGCATAACCAAATTTTAGAACATATTAATAGCCTGCCAGTAGGCCATAAAATTTCTGTAAGACAAATCGCGAAAGATTTGAGTGTAAGTGAAGGGACAGCTTACCGTGCAATTAAAGATGCAGAAAATAAAGGATATGTTAGTACAATTGAACGTGTCGGAACAATTCGAATTGAACAGAAGAAGAAAGAGAATATCGAAAAACTGACATATGCAGAAGTCGTTAACATTGTCGATGGTCAAGTACTTGGGGGCAGAGAAGGACTACATAAAACATTAAATAAATTCGTAATCGGAGCTATGAAATTAGAAGCGATGATGCGCTATACAGAAGCTGGGAATTTACTCATTATTGGTAACCGTACGAACGCACATCAATTAGCGTTAGAAACTGGAGCCGCTGTATTAATTACGGGCGGATTTGATACGGAAGATCATGTGAAGAAATTAGCAGATGAATTAAAACTGCCGATTATTTCAAGTAGTTACGATACCTTTACAGTTGCAACGTTAATTAACCGTGCGATTTACGATCAGCTTATTAAGAAAGAAATTGTACTCGTTGAAGATATTTTAACGCCAATTGAAGAAACGTTATATTTAAAGCCGAGTGATACAGTGCAGCAATGGCATGCCTATAATGAAGAGACGATGCACGGAAGATATCCGATTGTTGATGAAAGTAACAAAGTGCTAGGAATCGTAACTTCAAAAGATATGATCGGAGTAGCGAAAGAAACACCAATTGATAAAGTAATGACAAAGCACCCAATTACAGTGAACGGTAAAATGTCTGTCGCAGCTGCGGCACGTATGATGGTGTGGGAAGGAATTGAATTACTTCCTGTCGTTGAGGAAGGAAATAAACTGCAAGGTATTATTAGCCGTCAAGATGTACTTCAGGCACTGCAAATGATTCAACGTCAGCCGCAAGTTGGAGAAACCATTGATGATATTGTAACGAATCAATTTATGACGCCAAAAGAAGCGAAGAATGAGCATCTATATCAATTTTCGGTGACGCCGCAAATGACGAACTCAATCGGAACGTTATCGTACGGTGTATTTGCAACAATTGTGACAGAAGCGACAAATCGCGTCATTCGTGCGCAAAAGAAAAGCGATTTAATTGTTGAAAACTTAACGATTTATTTCGTAAAGCCGGTTCAAATTGATAATATTGTATCTGTTCATCCGAAAGTATTAGAAATTGGACGTAAATTTGGTAAGGTCGATGTAGAGGTGCATCATGAAGGTAATGTTGTTGGAAAAGCATTACTTATGGTTCAGTTAATCGATAAATAAAAAGATGGAACAAATCGTTTTGATTTGTTCCATCTTTTTTGTTGTTTTAAATTTGAAAGGCATGATTTTAGATGGGAGTTTTAGTGAAATATGTATGGGATGGAGTGGAAAAGTAACGTGAGAAAAGACAGAATAATAATTCAATTCAGTTGTATATTGTGTTATGATTATATTGTAAGAAAATGGAATTATGAAAGGTGGTATGCATTATGTCGTCAGCCGTACTTTTTTTTGGTAGTATCGCATTATTTTACTTTCTTGTAATGATACCTATTCAATATTTATATTTACAAGGTTTACATGAAAAAAAGGAAAAGACAGGATTATCTCAGCGAGAGCTATATGAAAAAATGTCTTTTGAAGAAGAACAATTACATTTTCATGTACAAGGTAACCCATTTAATATACCATCTGCGTTTGTTGCATATATGATTTTGAAAGTGAAGCAACATAAAAAAGCATCACAATATTGATGCTTTTTTATGTTGCTTCATAGACTTCGGCTTCTTTAACTGCTAATGGCAAGAAATGTTTGTATTGGCGAAACCCGTTAAATACACTTGCACTACCAAATAGAACGAATAAAACACCAACGATAATACGAGCGGTTGAAAGTTCTAAAAAGAATTGGTTTATCCCGAAAAATAAAACGAATGAACCGAGTGCCATTGCGGATTTTCCTGAGAGCCAACCTTTCTCCATTGGGCGGTTTGTACGAAAGTATTTTGTTTTGTAAAAGAGGTACAACATAAATGAGACGATAATACAGAAGACTAATACTGGCATAATGAACACTCCCATCGCTTTATGAAAAATAATAGAAAAGAAAAAGAAATATCTAAACTTTCTAACTTTTATTATAAAGCAATTGTTCGCATGTATGAAATACTTTCCGTTATAATGGAGGATAAAGTGAAGAAGTTGATTAAAAAGGAGATTATACATATGCATGAGCAAATTTTAGAAGCAATTAAAGAGTTTGATACAATTATTATTCATCGCCACGTGCGTCCGGATCCAGATGCGTTAGGTTCACAGGGGGGTCTTGGTACAATTCTACAAGAATCGTTTCCAGAGAAAAATATTTATACGGTTGGGTACAATGAACCGTCACTAGCATACTTACGAGTAATGGATGATATTGAAGATAGTGTATACGAAAATGCGCTTGTTATTGTTTGTGATACTGCGAATCAAGAACGTGTTGACGATCAACGCTATACAAAAGGGAAGATGTTAATTAAAATTGATCATCATCCAAATGAAGATCCATATGGAGATATTACGTGGGTAGATACGACAGCGAGTTCTACAAGTGAACTGATTTATGAGTTTTATAACTATGGAAAAGATAAAGGATTAAAAATAACAAAAGAAGCAGCTCGCCTTATTTTAGCAGGAATTGTTGGAGATACAGGTCGTTTCTTATTCCCAAATACGACAGCCAAAACACTTCGTTACGTAAGTGAGCTTGTTGATATGGGTGTGAAATTCACAGATTTATACAATGAAATGTATAAGACAAAAGAAAAAATTGCTCGTTTAAACGGTTATATTTTACAAAACTTTACGATGGTAGAAGAAGGAGCAGCTTACATTAAATTAACGAAAGAAGTATTAGAAGAGTTTGATGTACTTCCTTCTGAAGCATCTGGTGTTGTTGGAGCGCTTGGCAATATTGATGGATTAAAGGCGTGGGTTCTATTTTTAGAGGAAGACGACGTAATTCGTGTTCGTCTTCGTTCAAAAGGACCAGTTATAAACAAATTAGCAATGCAATATAACGGCGGGGGGCATCCGATGGCTTCTGGTGCGAAGGCATCTTCTTGGGAAGAAGCGGATCGTCTTTTTGCTGATTTACGTGAGATTTGTAAATAAGAGACTATATGTTAGAACGAAAAGAAGGAGCGGTGCTAAAGCCCTCCTTCTTTATTTTTCTTTCTCTATAGTAATGCTAATTTCAAGCACTGTATCAAAAGATATTGTATCGACTTTAAAACGGTATAGCCGATCGTAATGTTTGTACGTTTTATTTTCGATTACCTTTTTAAGTAGGTCTTTATTTTTTGCGATACTTTGAATGTTTTTCGTTAAAAGATGTTGGAGATCATTATGGATAGATGTAGTCATATTTTCGAGTGTAAGATTGTCTAAATCGTATTTTTCTCGATTGATAAGTTTTATTTTAATCTCTTGAATGGTTAAGAGCCGTTTATTTTCAGTGTTCAATTTTTCTTGATCTTCGAGAAGGACGTGGAGCTTTGCTTCTTGTTTTTCTATAATTTCTCTTTGTTCTGCTATTTTACTAGCTTGTTCTTCTTGAAAAACACCGTATATGTACAAAAAAATAAACCAGCTCAAAACGCCTCCAACAGCAGCCCCAGCTAATACTAAGTACCATCTTTTTGCTGTATTAGCACTTGGTACTCTCATACATGTTCCTGCGTTAGCCATTTAATAATAATGAGACCTGTTTGCATACCACCAGTTGCGAAAAAAATAAGGAGAATTTGTTTTACGATATCTTTCATATCTCCGCCAAAGAAACTTCTTTCAAAGCTATAAAAGGTATCGAATGTTCCGCCGATTGCTGCAACGAGTGCCCAAATTCTTAAATTTTGGGCGAATTGATTAATGTAAGTTAGAGCTGGTTTTCCAATAAGAAACGCACCAAATCCACCAATTAATGAACCGCCAAGTATAACCCCAAAGGCAATAAAATAACTAATAATAAGCAGAGAGAAAAAAGTATGTTCTCTTACATCCATCGTCATTCCCCTTTCTTCTTCATATATATGGACAAAGTATAAGAAGTATGTTTTGATTTCCGCTTTCCTCATCACCTATAATAAAAGTAGTCAAATAGGTAAAGAGAGGGTACAACAGTGAAGTTTGTGCATTTACAATGTCAAACCGTTTTTAGTTTATTAAAAAGTGCTTGTAAAATTGATGAGCTTGTAGTCAGGGCGAAAGAACTTGGTTTTTCATCGCTGGCTATTACGGATGAAAATGTTATGTATGGTGTTATTCCGTTTTATAAAGCATGTAAGAAACATGGTATACAGCCTGTTATTGGATTAACCGCTTCTATTTTTAGTGAAGAAGAAGAAAGGTCTTATCCGCTTGTATTACTTGCTGAGAATGAAATAGGCTACCAAAATTTATTAAAGATTTCTAGCAGTATTATGACAAAGTCCAAAGAAGGTATTCCTAAGAAGTGGCTTGCGCATTATGCGAAAGGATTAATTGCTATTTCACCAGGTAAAGATGGCGAAATTGAGCAATTATTACTAGAAGACAATGAGAGTCAGGCTGAAGAAGTAGCTCGCACGTATCAAAATATGTTCGGCCATTTTTATATGAGTTTGCAGCATCATGCGATTCAAGATGAGTTGCTTTTACAAGAGAAACTACCTGAATTTATTAGTAGGGTTAATATTCCAGTCGTTGCAACAAATGATGTGCGCTATATCAATCAAAGTGACGCGCTTGTTCACGAATGTTTACTATCTGTTGAAAGTGGAACGAAAATGACTGATCCAGATAGGCCGAGGCTGAAAACAGATCAGTATTATTTAAAGTCATCGGATGAAATGGAAGCACTATTTTCCCATGCGCCGGAAGCAATCCAAAATACAATAAAAATTGCAGAGCGTTGCCAAGTAGAAATACTGTTCCATGTAAATCAACTTCCGAAGTTTCCTGTTCCGTCTAATGAAACGAGTGATATATACTTGCGTCGTGTTTGTGAAGAAGGTTTGCGGAAACGATATGGTGAACCGAAAGAAGTGCATATAAAGCGTTTGGATCATGAATTAAATGTTATTTCTCGTATGGGATTTAGTGATTATTTCCTCATCGTATGGGATTTTATGAAGTATGCACATGAAAATTATATTCTAACAGGACCAGGTCGTGGATCGGCAGCTGGTTCACTCGTTTCATACGTATTAGAAATTACAGATATTGATCCAATTGAATACGATCTATTATTTGAAAGGTTTTTAAATCCTGAACGTGTGACGCTTCCCGATATTGATATTGATTTTCCAGACGTAAGACGTGATGAGATGATTCGCTATGTGAAAGATAAATACGGTCAGCTCCGTGTTGCGCAAATTGTAACGTTTGGTACGCTTGCAGCAAAAGCGGCAATTAGAGACATTGCTCGTGTAATGGGGCTTCCGCCGCGAGATATTGATATATTTTCAAAACTTATCCCATCAAAGCTTGGTATAACATTAAAAGATGCATATGAAGAATCACAATCACTTCGTGAGTTTATACAAGGGAATCTTTTGCATGAGCGTGTGTTTGAAATCGCAAAACGTGTAGAAGGTTTACCACGTCATACGTCTATTCATGCGGCTGGTGTTATTATGAGTCAAGAACCGCTAACAGGCAGTGTAGCAATTCAAGAAGGACATAACGATGTTTATGTTACGCAATATCCAGCCGATGCGCTAGAAGAACTTGGGTTGCTTAAGATGGACTTTTTAGGATTACGTAATTTAACGTTACTTGAAAATATTATAAAATTTATCGCGAACAAAACAGGGAAAGAAATCGATATAAGAAACTTACCTCTTCAAGATGAAAAGACGTTCCAATTATTAGGAAGAGGAGATACAACAGGTGTATTCCAGCTTGAGTCAGGCGGTATGCGAAATGTACTTCGCGGGTTAAAACCGAATGAGTTTGAAGATATCGTAGCTGTTAACTCGTTATACAGACCAGGACCGATGGAACAGATACCGACTTTTATTGAATCGAAACATGGAAAAAGAAAAATCGAATATTTACATCCGGATTTAAAGCCAATTTTAGAAAGAACATACGGCGTCATTGTATACCAAGAACAAATTATGCAAATTGCATCGAAGTTAGCAGGGTTTTCGCTTGGAGAAGCAGATTTACTGCGCCGTGCGGTGAGTAAAAAAAATCGTGATATTTTAGATCAGGAACGTAAGCATTTCGTCCAAGGATGTTTGGGAAATGGATACAATGAGACATCCGCAGAGAAAATTTATGATTTAATTGTAAGATTTGCGAATTACGGTTTTAACCGAAGTCACGCTGTAGCTTACAGTATGATTGGATATCAGCTTGCCTATTTGAAAGCGAACTATACGCTGGAATTTATGACGGCATTATTATCAAGCGCAATTGGAAATGAAGATAAGATTGTACAGTATATACGAGAAACGAAGCGGAAAGGTTTTCACGTTTTGCCGCCGTCTCTTCAGAGAAGTGGTTATAACTTCCAAATAGAAGGGAATGCGATACGTTACAGTTTACTTTCGATCCGAAATATTGGAATGGCTACAGTGACGGCATTATTAGAAGAACGAGAGAAAAAAATGTTCGAAGATTTATTTGAATTTTGTCTCCGTATGCCGTCAAAGTTCGTAACGGAGCGTAATTTAGAAGCTTTCGTCTGGTCGGGATGTTTTGATGATTTTGGTGTTTCGAGAACGAATTTATGGAAAAGTATTAAAGGGGCGTTAGAGTACGCGAATCTCGCACGTGATTTAGGAGATGCTGTTCCAAAATCAAAATATGTACAAGGAGAAGAGCTATCTTTTATTGAACAACTAAATAAAGAGAAGGAAGCACTTGGCTTTTATTTATCAAGTTATCCGACAGCGCAGTATGTGAAGTTAGCAAAAGAATTAGAAATTCCATCTCTCGCTCAGGCGATGCGACACAAGAAAAAAGTACAAAGAGCGATTGTGTATATAACAAGTGTTAGAGTGATTCGTACGAAAAAGTTTCAAAAGATGGCATTTATTACATTCTGTGATCAAAATGATGAAATGGAAGCGGTCCTCTTCCCGGAAACGTATATACATTTCTCGGATAAGTTGCAAGAAGGAGCAATTGTTTTAGTTGACGGTACGATTGAGCTAAGAAATCATAAGCTTCAATGGATTGTAAATGGACTATATCCGCTAGAGGAAATGGATGTTTATGAAGAAAAGAAAGACGCATCTGTTTACGTGAAATTGCCATCTCAGTATGAGAAAAAGCTTTTAAATCGGGTTACGAAAATATTGTTCGACTATTCAGGTTTTGCGAAAGTACTAATTTATTATGAAAAGGAACATAAAATGGTACAATTATCTCGGAGTTTATCGATTCATCCAAGTGAAGAATGTTTAGGAGCACTTCGTGAAATTGTCGGGGAAGAAAATGTAGTTGTGAAAATATAATGGACAATTTCCCTACACTTCGATTATTATAGTAGTAGTGTTCGTGGTCAGACCACTTGGAGAAATTGATATCAGCAAGAATAATTTGAGGAGAGTGGATAGTTTGTCAACACTTCGTGAAGAAGCACTTCACATGCATAAAGTGCATCAAGGAAAATTAGAAACTGTATCAAAAGTAAAAGTAGAAAATGCAAAAGATTTAAGTCTTGCATATTCTCCAGGGGTTGCAGAACCTTGTAAAGAAATTTATGACGATAAAAGTAAGGTATATGAATATACGATGAAGGGAAATATGGTAGCAGTTGTGACAGATGGAACAGCTGTACTTGGTCTTGGTAACATTGGACCTGAAGCATCTCTTCCAGTAATGGAAGGTAAAGCTGTATTATTCAAGAGCTTTGCTGGTGTAGATGCATTCCCAATTGCCTTAAATACAAACGATGTAGATAAAATTGTTGAAACTGTAAAATTAATGGAGCCAACTTTTGGCGGCGTTAACTTAGAAGATATCGCAGCACCAAACTGCTTCATTATTGAAGAGCGTTTGAAAAAAGAAACAAATATTCCTATCTTCCATGATGATCAACACGGAACAGCTATTGTAACAGTAGCAGGTCTTGTAAATGCACTGAAATTAGTTGGAAAGAAAATGTCTGACATTAAAGTTGTCGCAAATGGCGCAGGTGCAGCAGGTATTGCAATTATTAAACTTTTATATCGCTATGGTGTACGCGACATTATTATGTGTGACCGTAAAGGCGCAATCTATGATGGTCGTCCTACAGGTATGAATCCGGTGAAGGATGAAGTTGCAAAATATACAAATAAGAATCGTATAGAAGGTTCTTTAGCTGATGTTGTACAAGGTGCGGACGTATTCATTGGTGTATCTGCAGAAGGTGCATTAACAGAAGAGATGGTTCGTACAATGAATGACGATGCGATTATTTTTGCAATGGCGAATCCAGTTCCAGAAATTATGCCAGAATTGGCAAAAGCAGCGGGCGCAGCTGTTGTTGGAACAGGTCGTTCTGACTTCCCGAACCAAGTAAATAATGTACTGGCGTTCCCTGGTATTTTCCGCGGTGCACTTGACGTACATGCGACACAAATTAACGAAGAAATGAAGATGGCAGCTGTACAGGCTATTGCTGAGCTTGTAGCAGAAGATGAGTTAAATGCAGACTATATCATTCCGGCACCATTTGACGCGCGTGTAGCGCCTCAAGTAGCGGCTTACGTTGCAAAAGCAGCAATGGAGACAGGAGTAGCTCGCCGTCAAGTAGATCCAAATGAGATCGCTGAAAAAACAAAACAATTAGCGCTGATTGGTAAAGAATAAGCGAGGAATTTCCATTGACATCATCAAATACAAAAGTATATCTCGAAATTGTAAAAAAAATCCGTTCCATTATGGAAGAGGATGGATTGGTGGCGGGGGATCGTTTGCCGTCTGAGCGTGAGTTAAGTTCACGCTTAAACGTAGGACGTTCCTCTGTAAGAGAAGCATTGCGTGCTTTAGAACTGGTAGGATTGATTGAAACGAGACGTGGTGAAGGGACGTTTATTCGAAACTTTTATGATAACGGTCTTGTACAATTAATTGCTCCGTTCTTATTGCAAGATGAGAAAACAATTCGTGATTTATTACAAACGAAACGGTTACTCGAGAAAGATATGATTCGAATTGTATGTAATTTACCGAAAGAAACGTTTTCTAAAGTGCTAAGTAAATTACATCAAGTGCTCGAAGGAAACGAAAACTCAATTCCAATGCTTCATCAAACGTTCTTTAAAACACTTATTGAACAAGTCGATAATTATTTACTATATCGCATTTGGATGATCGTAAATGATTACGTATCAACGCTTTCTTGTAAAGTTTCAAGAGATTCTATCGATATGTATAGAAAGCTTTACGCTACTTTGGAAGAAAAACAAGAAAATGATGCACTAAAAATTTACGATGAATTAGTAGAGAATATACAGTTTCACTCGTAATGTATAAAATTTGTCGAAATGACCATGACACGTTATGACAAACATTCTACCGCGTAGCGGTTAAAGTTAAACGTAAAGAGTGAGGTTATTAGACAGATTGAGAAGATAAGGCTAACATCAAACTTTGGTGTTAGCCCCATTTTCTTCTTACGCTAACCTTAGCTCTCAACGAAGGGGGTCAAATTGTGCTAAGAGATTTATTCGTGAAAAAGAAAAAGTACGCTGCAATACCTTCAGAACAAGTACGAAAAGATGTACCAGATGGCGTTATGACAAAATGTCCGGAATGTAAAAAAATCATGTATACGAAAGAACTTCTAAAAAATTTAAAAGTATGTGTGAATTGTGGATATCATCATCCTATGAATGCATGGGAACGTCTTGATAGTATATTGGACGAAGGGTCATTCCGTGAGTATGACAAAGAAATGGTTTCATTAAATCCACTCGAGTTTCCAGGTTATGAAGAGAAACTAGAGAGCGATCGTAAGAAGACTGAATTGAACGAAGCGGTTGTAACTGGTGAAGGAACAATTGATGACATGCTTGTTGTTGTTGCAGTAATGGATTCTCGTTTTCGAATGGGGAGCATGGGCTCTGTAGTAGGAGAAAAAATCGCCCGTGCGGTTGAAAAGGCGTACGACTTACAAGTTCCATTTATTATCTTTACTGCTTCGGGTGGTGCCCGTATGCAAGAAGGGATATTAAGTTTAATGCAAATGGCAAAAACAAGCGTAGCTTTGAAAAAGCATAGTAATGCAGGAGGATTATTTATTTCTGTTATGACTCACCCAACGACGGGCGGGGTTTCAGCGAGTTTCGCTTCACTTGGTGATTATAATCTTGCAGAACCAGGTGCACTTATCGGATTTGCTGGTAGACGTGTAATTGAACAAACGGTGCGTGAGAAACTACCGGAAGATTTCCAAACGGCAGAATTCTTACTAGATCATGGTCAATTAGATGCGGTGGTGCATCGTGATGATATGAGAGAATCGCTTCGCAAGATTTTAGAAGTTCATCAAGGAGGGGAAATGGCTGTATGGCAGAGCTAGAATTTGAAAAACCAGTTGTTGAGCTAAGAAATAAGATTCGTGAACTGAAAGACTATACGAAAAACAGCCAGATGGACTTCAGTGAGGAGATTCGTATTTTGGAAGAAAAGCTAGAAAATTTAGAGGAAGATATATACGGCAATCTAAAAGTATGGGACCGTGTTCAAATTGCTCGTCATGCAGAACGACCGACAACGCTCGATTATATTGAGCACTTATTTACTGATTTTTTCGAATGTCATGGAGATCGTCTATTTGGCGATGATGCAGCGATTGTCGGCGGCATTGCGAAATATAAAGGGATGCCTGTAACTGTAATTGGGCATCAGCGCGGAAAAGATACGAAAGAAAATATTCGCCGTAACTTTGGAATGCCTCATCCAGAAGGATATCGAAAAGCACTGCGTCTCATGAAACAAGCGGAAAAGTTTAATCGTCCTATTATTTGTTTCATCGATACGAAGGGAGCTTATCCTGGTAAAGCAGCTGAAGAACGTGGACAAAGTGAAGCTATTGCCCGCAACCTATTTGAGATGGCAGGTTTAACGGTACCAGTTATTTGTATCGTTATCGGTGAAGGCGGTAGTGGTGGTGCGCTAGGTCTTGGAGTAGGAGATTACATTCATATGCTAGAAAATTCCACTTATTCTGTTATTACACCAGAGGGTGCAGCGGCAATTCTTTGGAAAGATGCAGGAAAAGCAAAGGAAGCTGCAGAGGCAATGAAAATTACAGCAGCAGATTTGAAAGAATTAGGTGTAATTGACGAAATTATTCCAGAAGCAAGAGGCGGAGCTCACCGTAATATTTTGAAACAGTCAGAAAATATAGATTTAATGATTCGAAAAACTTTTGAACAATTAAACGGAATTTCGAAAGATGAATTAATCGAAAAACGTTATGAAAAATATATGAAAATTGGGCAAGTTTCGTTTTCAAACGCTTCCATTTGGATAAAATAAGAAAAGCGTGCGTTCCACTTCGCGAATGCACGTTTTTATTATGAAAAGACACATCTTCTCCATTGTATTTTTATATTTTTTCGTGTTATTTTATTATAAGGCAAATAATCTTTATGAGGTGAGTACAAATGAAACGTATTGGTGTATTAACAAGTGGTGGAGATTCACCTGGTATGAATGCTGCCATTCGTGCAGTTGTTCGTAAAGCGATTTTCCATGATATTGAAGTATATGGTATTTACCATGGATACGCTGGATTAATTTCTGGTCACATTGAAAAATTAGAACTTGGTTCTGTTGGCGATATTATCCACCGCGGTGGTACAAAATTATATACAGCAAGATGTCCTGAGTTTAAAGATCCAGAAGTACGACTAAAAGGTATCGAGCAATTAAAGAAACACGGTATCGAAGGACTTGTTGTTATTGGTGGAGATGGTTCTTACCAAGGCGCTAAAAAATTAACTGAACAAGGATTCCCATGTGTTGGTGTACCAGGTACAATCGACAATGATATCCCTGGAACAGACTTCACAATTGGTTTCGATACAGCTTTAAACACTGTTATTGATGCAATTGATAAAATTCGTGACACAGCTACATCTCATGAACGTACATATGTTATCGAAGTAATGGGACGTCACGCTGGTGATATCGCATTATGGGCTGGTTTAGCTGATGGTGCGGAAACAATCTTAATTCCAGAAGAAGAGTATGATATGGATGATGTTATCGCTCGTCTGAAGCGTGGTAGTGAACGTGGTAAAAAACACAGTATTATCGTTGTAGCTGAAGGTGTTGGAAGTGCAATTGACATCGGTAAGCACATTGAAGAAGCAACAAACTTTGATACTCGTGTAACTGTATTAGGTCACGTACAACGTGGTGGATCACCAAGTGCACAAGACCGTGTATTAGCAAGTCGTCTTGGCGCAAGAGCAGTTGAATTGTTAATTGCTGGTAAAGGTGGACGTTGTGTAGGTATTCAAGATAACAAACTTGTTGATCATGATATTATCGAAGCGTTAGCTCAAAAGCATACAATCGATAAAGATATGTATCAATTATCTAAAGAATTATCCATCTAATCGGCGTAATGTCAGATATTTGGGAACGGTTTCATAATTTTCGGAGGTGCAATATGCGTAAAACTAAAATTGTATGTACTATAGGTCCTGCTAGTGAAAGTATTGAAAAATTAGAGCAATTAATCGAAGCAGGTATGAACGTTGCTCGTTTAAACTTCTCTCATGGTAGCCATGAAGAGCACGGAGCTCGTATTAAAAACATTCGTGAAGCTTCAAAGAAAACTGGTAAAACAGTTGGTATCTTACTTGATACAAAAGGTCCAGAAATCCGTACTCACGACTTCGTAGACGGACAAGCTGAGCTTGTAACAGGTGCAGAAGTAGTTCTTTCTACTGAGCAAGTATTAGGTACTGCAGAGAAGTTCTCTGTATCTTATGCTGGTCTTTATGACGATGTAGACCCAGGTTCTCGTATTCTAATCGATGACGGTCTTATCGAACTAGAAGTAATCGAAAAAGCTGACGGAAACATCCGTACAAAAGTTCTTAACAGCGGAACTGTAAAAAATAAAAAAGGTGTTAACGTACCAAACGTAAGCATTAAGCTTCCTGGTATCACTGAAAAAGACGTAAAAGATATCATCTTCGGTATCGAGCAAAAAGTTGATTTCATTGCAGCTTCATTCGTACGTAAAGCGTCTGACGTATTAGAAATCCGTGAATTATTAGAAGAGCATAACGCTCAATACATCCAAATTGTACCAAAAATCGAAAACCAAGAAGGTATCGACAACATCGATTCAATCTTAGAAGTTTCTGACGGTTTAATGGTAGCTCGTGGTGACATGGGTGTAGAAATTCCACCAGAAGAAGTACCGTTAGTACAAAAACGTCTAATTAAAAAATGTAACGTGTTAGGTAAACCAGTTATTACTGCAACACAAATGTTAGATTCTATGCAACGTAACCCACGTCCAACTCGTGCGGAAGCAAGTGACGTAGCTAACGCAATCTTCGATGGTACAGATGCAATCATGCTTTCAGGTGAAACAGCTGCTGGACAATACCCAGTAGAAGCGGTAACAATGATGGCTAACATTGCGGTACGTGTTGAAAAATCATTACAATATGAAGATATGTTCAAAAAACGTATTAAAGAGTTCACTCCAACAATTACAGATGCAATTAGCCAATCTGTTGCGCATACAGCACTTGCTCTTGATGTAGCTGCAATCGTAGCTCCAACAGAAAGTGGATATACTGCGAAAATGATCTCTAAATACCGTCCAAAATCTCCAATCGTAGCTGTAACATCTGACGAGCAAGTAGGACGTCGTCTTGCACTTGTTTGGGGTGTACAAGCATTTATGGCTGAGAAGCGCGCAGCTTCAACTGACGAAATGTTAGATACAGCAATTCAAACAGGTATGGATGCAGGTCTAATCGGACTTGGAGATACTGTAGTGATTACTGCGGGTGTTCCAGTTGCTGAAACTGGTACAACAAACTTAATGAAAATCCACGTTGTTGGTGAAGAAATTGCTAAAGGACAAGGAATCGGTCGTAAAGCTGCAAAAGGTAAAGTAGTTGTAGCAAAAACAGCTGCTGAAGCTGTAGCGAACGTAAACGAAGGTGATATCCTTGTTACAACAAGCACTGATAAAGATATGATTCCTGCAATCGAAAAAGCTGCGGCTTTAGTTGTAGAAGAAGGTGGCTTAACAAGCCATGCAGCTGTTGTAGGCGTATCAATTGGTATTCCTGTTATCGTTGGTGTAAACGGCGTAACAGCAACTTTAAAAAATGGCCAAGAAGTAACAGTTGATGCAGCACGCGGAATTGTTTATAATGGACATGCGGAAGTGCTATAAGTAATACGGAGAGAAGGATCGGAGTCCTTCTCTTTTTTTTACACAAAAACGAGATAGAATTAGCTTAAAGCGCCTAGAATTGCTTTTAAAAGCTGTTTGTTATGGGTTTTAATATGAAAGGATATCTATATTTCATATGATGTATATAGGCGTTGTGAGGGCATTAAAAGTGAGATGTGAGAGAGGTGTAGAACTATGAAATGGTTACTATTCTTGTTTATTTTAATACCAGCGATTGAGATTACGGTCTTAATTGGATCAAGTCATGTAATAGGTTTATGGTCTACGTTCGCTATGATTGTATTTACAGGTGTTGTAGGTGTGTATTTGGCGAAAAGACAAGGGTTTAAAGTGCTTGGAGAGATTCAATCTAAGTTGAATAGAGGGGAAATGCCAGGTGAGGCGGTACTAGATGGTATTTTTGTATTTGTAGGAGGTATTCTCTTAGTGCTTCCTGGGTATGTGACAGATGTGCTAGGGTTTATCTGCGTGATCCCTATTACGAGAGCTTTATTGAAGCCGCTTGTTATGAAGTGGATGGAATGGAAATTTAGAAAGAACTCTACTATTATTATTCAGAAATAGCACTTAGATTGTAGAAATCTAAGTGCTATTTTTTGTCTTGTAAGAGGAGGGGAACTTTCTAATTGAAGCTTTGTTTTACCACGCTATTTGTGGGGTGGAATTTCTATCTCGAAATTGGGCTGCTCGTAAGTGTCTGATGTGGGGCGAATGATGAGTGGGGATGAACAAAACGTCTGCTCATTATATTTGCTATATAATTTTCGTTTGAACTCTTGTTGTGCTTCGATTAAACTTGTGATTTTTTAGTGCTATTAATTTAGGTGAATAAGATGGAGGGAAATGCTGCTAAATTAAAGTTTTGCTTTCTTATATAAAGGAACGATTGGTGTAAAAAATTCATATAAAAAGGCGGAGATTGTTAGTTGAAGTCTTATTTTATGCTATTTTGTATAATTATTCATTTACATAAAAAGTAATAAATGTAAATAATAATTATAAAATAAATAGAATAAATATGTAAAAATACCACGAAATATGCGTTTTTTATGCAAAAAAACAAGAGAATTATCTTTTTTGAGTGCAATTCTCTTGTTTTATGTAATGAGTATGAAAAATAAGTACAAGGAATAATCAGTGGGAATTTCCCACTGATTACATGTAAGTTTTTTGTTGTGTATGAATTAGAAACTATTATTTTGAAGGTGAACCTTTAATATATTTCCACAAGTCATGGAAGACATTAGCTTTGTGTAATGTATTAAGTAGTACTAAGGTGACTGGGCCGATGATTAATCCTAAAAAGCCAAAAAGTTTAAAGCCGACAAATAGAGCGACGAGTGTTGCTAATGGATCGAGACCGATGTTAGATGAAAGTACTTTCGGCTCCATAATTTGTCTTTGGACAATCACGACGATGTATAAAATGAGAAGACCAATGGCGAATGCGGTATCGCCAGTGAAAAATACGTATATAACCCATGGAACAAAGACTGCACCTGTTCCTAAATATGGTAGTAAATCTACAACTCCTGTAATAATCGCAATAGTAATGGCGTATGGTACGCGTAATATTAAAAGCCCGATTAGTACAATGACGGTTGTCATAGATACGAGTGTAAGTTGTGCTTTCACAAAACCAAACAAAGCTTTTCTTAAGTCGACAAAAATAGTTTTTCCATAGCCATGTACACGATTCGGTAGCAATTTTCTTGCTTTCTGAGCAAGACGGTGCCAATCGTAACTGATGAAGAAAGTGGCTAATAAAATGAATACAAGGACAGTTAAAGTTGTTGGCAGTGCACTAATGAAATTCGTTAACCCGCTTATAATGGCGGTTAAAAGTTCTTTCATTTGTGTTGTTGCTTCTGTTCCTAAGTTTTGAATGTTTTGTGTAATTGTATAGCGCTGTGGTTCTCCAAGATGATTAAATTTAGAGATTAAATCATCGTAGAGAGGCATAATATGATTAAGTGCAAATTGCTGAGCGAATGTAACGATATCTGGAAACTTTACTGTAACAAGTTGTAGTAAGTATGTTGTGGCAGATATTGCTTCAGTCACAAGATATGTAACAAGTCCAACGATAGCTCCAAATACGAGAATTAAGCTAACGAGTACTGCTAGTGCGCGAGGAAATTGTAGTTTTTGATTAAGGAAATTGACGACAGGATTAATCAAATAAGCAAATGCAAAAGCGATAATAAAAGGATAGATAAGCCCTGACATGTATAGTAATACATAGAACCCAGCTACCGTTGCTACAATGACAAATATGAGTCTCAATATCATATATAGTAAGTTTCGGTTCAAAGATGTATACCTCCCATTCCAATTTGGATTATCCTAATTCGTTCAACTTATAACGAGTGTGCTCCACTGATTAAAGTTTCACTTTACCCCGCATTAACGGGCAGTAAATCTCCTACCCGAAGTGCGGCTGGATCAAAGGAGTTAGCTGGAGATAAACTGCCCGTAAAAGCCCGATTGGTTCAACTAATAATCAGTGGAAAATGCCCCACTGATTAAAGTTTCACTTTATGTTATAGTGGAATGATGGATTTTTCCTGCTTTTTCAGTATGTGAGTGACTGTGAAAGCTTGGTGTTGATGCTTCTACTATATGGTAAAAACTTCATTTTCTCTTCTTTTTATTTTACCTGTTTCTAATTAGAAAAGAAAGAAGAGACGCCCGTTTTTTAAAATGTATACATGCTTAAATTTTGATGGTGAAAGTCTCAGTTTGTCATTTTAAAATACATAAAAAATGAAGTGATTCATGTTGAATAGGCCTCGATATTGCATGTATAACGATAGGTTTAAAGGTATTTTTGTTTGGAAATGAGTTCATTATTTTCAGAAAGGAAGTGCAAACATGATTAGTCAGTCAACGTTATTTTTATTCATACTACTTATTATAGGACTTATTGCTAAAAACCAATCGCTTACTGTAGCTATTGGTGTGTTATTTTTATTGAAGTTTACGTTTTTAGGAGATAAGGTCTTTCCTTATTTACAAACGAAAGGAATTAACCTAGGTGTAACGGTCATTACAATAGCGGTGCTCGTACCGATTGCGACAGGGGAAATAGGTTTTAAACAACTTGGAGAAGCGGCGAAATCTTATTATGCGTGGATTGCTTTAGCTTCAGGTGTAGCGGTCGCTTTGTTAGCGAAAGGCGGCGTACAATTGTTGACGACGGATCCTCACATTACAACTGCGCTTGTTTTTGGGACAATTATAGCGGTTGCGCTATTTAATGGGGTTGCTGTTGGTCCGTTAATTGGGGCTGGAATTGCCTATGCGGTTATGAGTATTATACAGATGTTTAAATAAGGAATTTTATAGTAATATAAAATTTTTGAATTCTTTCTGTTCACAAAAGTCAGATAATTGTTTATAATAGGATTAGAAACTTTGAAAAGTTACATAACAGCAGAGACTTTACACCAGATAAAATAAAAACAACATAAAACAATTTTATAATGATATTGTTTTATGTTGTTTTTATCATAAAACTCTTCGGAATGTATTTTCCTCACTAACTTGTTGTTTTGAGCGTGAGGATTCGGGGAGACATTCACGCTCATGCTTTCCATGTAAACAATGGACAATAAGAGGGGAACATCGCAACAAATTTGCATGATCGTGCATTTTGCTTGCCTAAAGAGTGAACGGGCGTTCATAATTCAAAAGGGAAGCAAATAGATATAAGGAGCAAGGTTGGGAGAATTTTCAGGAAAAGGAGAGAATGTCATGACTGTTATTCGAGGTTTAGAAGGGGTAGTAGCAACAACATCATCTGTGAGCTCTATTATTGATGATACATTAACTTATGTTGGGTATAATATTGATGATTTAGCGGAGAATGCTACATTTGAAGAAGTAGTATACTTATTATGGCATCGTAAGCTTCCTAACGAACAAGAACTAGAGAAATTTAAAGGGACTATATCGGAATACTATAAAGTGCCAGATGAGATTTTAACATATTTGAAACAAGTAGATTTAAAAATCGCACATCCGATGTCGGTTTTACGAACTGCAATTTCCATGCTATCATTATACGATGAGAGCGCTGAAATTATGGATGAAAAGTCCAATTATTTGAAAGCGGTTAAATTACAGGCGCAAGTCGGAACTTTAGTTGCTGCTTACGCGAGAATCCGTAAAGGTTTAGATATTGTTGAGCCAAGAAAGGATTTATCATTAGCTGCAAACTTCTTGTACATGTTAAATGATCGCGAGCCAAATGAAGTTGAAATTGAAGCTTTTGATAAGGCGCTTGTACTTCATGCAGATCATGAGTTAAACGCTTCTACATTTACTGCACGTGTTTGCGTAGCTACACTTTCAGATGTATATTCTGGTATTACAGCAGCAATCGGTGCATTAAAAGGTCCTCTTCACGGTGGGGCAAATGAAAATGTAATGAAGATGTTAACTGAGATTGGTGAAGAAGAAAATGTAGAGTCATATATTCATAATGCTCTTCAAAATAAAGTGAAAATCATGGGCTTTGGCCACCGTGTGTATGAGCAGGGTGATCCACGTGCAAAACACTTACGTGAAATGTCTAAGAGATTATGCGTGCTTTTAGGAGAAGAGAAATGGTATAATATGTCTATCAAAATTGAAGACATTGTAACAAAAGAAAAAGGTCTTCCACCAAATGTTGATTTCTATTCAGCTTCTGTATACCATTGTTTAGGAATTGACCATGACTTATTTACACCTATTTTTGCAATTAGCCGTATGTCAGGCTGGTTAGCTCATATTCTAGAACAATATGAAAACAACCGTTTAATTCGTCCGCGTGCTGATTATAATGGACCAACGCATCAAGTGTATGTTCCAATTGCACAACGATAAGCGAATAACACTATTTTGATAGTGAAAATACGCTTTCAAAAGTCTGATTTTTTCGGAAAGATGTAATGATTAGAATATTTTAATTTGACTAACGGTTTGAACTGAGGGGTTATTCCCTCAGTTTCATACATATGAAATTTCAAACATGGGGGTTATCACATTGACGACAGGTGAAAAAATTACTGTAACTAATGGTGTTATGAATGTACCAAACAATCCGATTATTCCATTTATCGAGGGAGATGGAATTGGTCCTGATATTTGGGCAGCTGCATCTCGCGTACTAGAAGCAGCAGTTGAAAAAGCTTATGATGGTGAGAAGAAAATCGTTTGGAAAGAAGTGCTTGCAGGGGAAAAAGCATTCAACCAAACAGGCGAGTGGTTACCTGAAGAAACTTTAAACTTAATTCGTGAATATTTAATCGCGATTAAAGGTCCACTTACAACTCCAGTTGGCGGTGGTATTCGTTCTCTAAACGTAGCACTTCGTCAAGAATTAGATTTATATGTATGTCTACGTCCAGTTCGTTATTTTGAAGGTGTTCCTTCACCTGTAAAACGTCCGGAAGATACTGATATGGTTATTTTCCGTGAAAATACTGAAGACATTTATGCTGGAATTGAATATGCACAAGGGTCTCCAGAAGCAGAAAAAGTTCTTGCTTTCTTAAAAGAAGCAATGGGTGTTAATAAAATCCGCTTCCCAGAAACATCTGGTATTGGTATTAAGCCGATCTCAGAAGAAGGGACAAAGCGTCTTGTTCGTGCTGCAATTCAATATGCAATTAACGAAAAACGCTCTTCTGTTACATTAGTTCATAAAGGAAACATTATGAAATTTACAGAAGGTGCTTTCAAAAACTGGGGTTATGAAGTAGCGGAACAAGAATTCGGCGACAAAGTATTTACTTGGGCTGAATACGATCGTATTGTTGAAAAAGATGGTAAAGATGCAGCGAATAAAGCGATGGCAGACGCTGAAGTGGCTGGAAAAATCATCGTAAAAGATTCTATTGCAGACATCTTCTTACAACAAATTTTAACTCGTCCACGTGAGTTCGATGTTGTTGCAACAATGAACTTAAATGGTGACTATATCTCTGATGCACTTGCTGCACAAGTAGGTGGAATTGGTATTGCACCTGGTGCAAACATTAACTATGTGACTGGACATGCTATCTTTGAAGCTACACACGGTACAGCTCCAAAATATGCAGGTTTAGATAAAGTAAACCCATCTTCTGTTCTTCTTTCAGGTGTATTATTATTAGAACACTTAGGATGGAACGAAGCTGCGAAATTAGTAACTGCTTCTGTTGAGAAAACAATTGCTTCAAAAGTAGTAACTTATGATTTCGCACGCTTAATGGAAGGTGCAACAGAAGTGAAATGTTCTGAGTTCGCTAATGAACTTATTAAAAACATGGATGTAGCGATAATCAAAAACGCATAATTAAAGCGGGGGGTAAATTATGACAATCAAACGCAAGAAGGTTTCAGTCATCGGTGCAGGATTTACAGGAGCAACAACGGCATTCTTATTAGCACAAAAAGAACTTGCAGATGTTGTATTAGTGGACATTCCACAACTGGAAAATCCAACAAAAGGGAAAGCGTTAGATATGTTAGAAGCGAGCCCAGTACAAGGTTTTGATGCTAACATTATTGGAACATCTGATTACGCAGATACTGCTGATTCTGACGTTGTCGTTATTACAGCAGGTATTGCACGTAAGCCTGGTATGAGCCGTGATGACTTAGTAGCAACAAACTCTAAAATTATGAAAAGTATTACGCGCGACATTGCAAAACATTCACCAAATGCAATTATTGTTGTGTTAACAAATCCAGTTGATGCAATGACATATTCTGTATTTAAAGAAGCAGGATTCCCGAAAGAGCGTGTTATCGGTCAATCGGGTGTATTAGATACAGCTCGTTTCCGTACATTCATCGCACAAGAATTAAATCTTTCTGTAAAAGATATTACAGGATTTGTTCTTGGTGGACACGGTGACGACATGGTACCTCTTGTGCGTTATTCTTATGCAGGCGGTATTCCGTTAGAAACGTTAATTCCGAAAGAGCGTTTAGAAGCAATCGTAGAACGTACACGTAAAGGTGGCGGTGAGATTGTAGGCTTATTAGGAAACGGTAGTGCATATTACGCACCAGCAGCTTCTTTAGTTGAAATGACAGAAGCAATCTTAAAAGATCAACGCCGTGTATTACCGGCTATTGCGTACCTTGAAGGTGAGTATGGTTATAGTGACCTTTACTTAGGGGTACCAGTAATTCTAGGTGGTAACGGAATTGAAAAAATTATTGAATTAGAACTTCTTGCAGATGAAAAAGAAGCGTTAGATCGCTCTGTAGAATCTGTACGTAACGTAATGAAAGTTCTTGTTTAATAATTGAATAGTAGTGAAAAAGATTCGGGATTCCGAATCTTTTTCTACTATTTACCGAATTGTTTTTTTGAAATAATATGAAAACGCTATCATTTGTAATATCCTATAATGAAACTGTAGATTTATACTATATATTGCCCTCATCATAGTAAATTTCGGATAAGGTATCGCTTTTAGTAGGATAATAAGGTGAAAAAATCGGAGGGGGTTGTAACATGTTAAAGAAAAAAGTTCAAATTGGTCGTAAAATGGATGAAATTACAGTAGGAGAGAAATTATCTATCACTGAAAAAATTGAGGATAAAGATTTGTTATTGTACTTAGGGTTAACGAATGATGCCAATCCATTATATATTCAGCATGATTACGCATCCCAAACTCCGTATGAAAAGCCGATTGTACCAAGCATTATGCTAACGGGAATGATTACAACGGCAGTTACGAAATATTTACCGGGTCCAGGAAGTCATATTACGAGAAAGGACCTTACATTCGTGAAACATGTTCACCATTATGAAACGTTACAAATCCACTTTGAAGTTGTGGCTGTTTCTGAGGAGGAACATACAATTGATATGCTTGTATCTGCTCATGATGAAAAAGGAGAAACTGTTGTAAAGGGTTCATTAACAGTAACGCCACCTTATAAATCTGTTTCCATTATGGAAAAAGCATTAGATAACTTTTAAAAGATGAAAATAAAAATAGCGCTAGCATACCTTTAATAGGGATGCTAGCGCTATTTTTAGTTGAAAAACCCTTCTTTGAACCCTTCAGCAAATTCTGAGCAACCCGTTTTAATCGTATCCCAGCTAGGAGCGTTAAAAGCAAGGATACATGTGACTGCTAAAGATAGAATGGATAGTATTAGTCGCATAATAGACCTCCAAATATTATTAATTTATATATTAAGATTAATAATATTATTATCGGTAATTGAAGTCAATTAAAGGAGTGGTTTTTTAGGTGAGGTGGAAAAGAGAAGAGTGATCTTTGAAACGGTAAGAGAAGCTGAAGTGTGGGCAGACGGGTTTGTGAATGAAATGTACGGGAGAGTATTTGATGGATATGAAACACCAGATTATAAAATAGCGTATGCTCTTTCGTTGTTCTTAGCGCAAAATCAAGATTTTATCCCGCATTAACGGGCAGTAAGATCCCACCTCAAAATTCAGCGAAAGCAAAGAAGTTAGGTGGGGAATGAACACCCCCCCACTGATTAAAGTTTCACTTTATAGTTCATACGGAAGTGAGCTTTAACGAAGAGAGAGCAATCTATAAAATTTGGCAAAATCCTGTGTAGTTGCAGGTGAAGCGTAATTAAGTCTATTTTCTCAATTCTACACAAACGATCTCCATGAATAGACAATTATATTGAGAGGGACCTTGTTTTCTAGTATGATGAGAATAACGGGGAAAATACTAGGATGAAGAAGGTTTCAAGTCTATAACTTGGAGGAAAAGAATGAACAATCGTATTTTAGTAGTTGATGATGAGGAATTTATCTTAACTTTAATCGAATTTAATTTACAACAAGCTGGGTTTGAAGTTATAACAGCGATGGATGGAGAAATGGCGCTTCAAAAAGCGACAACAGAACGCCCAGATTTAATTATATTAGATTTAATGCTTCCGAAAATGGATGGTATGGAAGTGTGTAAAGAATTACGATTGCAGCGCGTTATGACGCCGATTTTAATGTTAACGGCAAAAGATGATGAGTTTGATAAGGTGCTAGGCCTTGAACTTGGGGCAGATGATTATATGACGAAACCATTTAGTCCAAGAGAAGTTGTTGCTCGTGTGAAGGCAATTTTGCGCCGCACGAAATTACAACAAGAAGAACAAGTTGCAGAAGCGCCAGATGAAGATAGCATTACAATTGCAGAACTTAAAATTTTACCGGAGTTTTATGAGGCTTATTTCCAAGGAAGAAAGCTTGAATTAACACCAAAAGAATTTGAACTACTTGTGTATCTTGCGAAAAATAAAAGTCGCGTGTTGACACGTGATCAATTATTAAGTGCTGTATGGAATTATGATTTTGCTGGTGATACACGAATTGTTGATGTTCATATTAGCCATTTGCGCGATAAAATTGAACAAAATACGAAAAAACCGACGTACATTAAAACGATACGTGGTTTAGGATATAAATTAGAGGAGCCAAAAGGGAATGAATAAATTTCGTTCCAGGCTTCTTTTTACATTTGTTTCTCTTATTGTATTTATTTTAGTTGGACTAGGTTTATTACTAGAAACTGTGTTTGAAAACTACTATATAGATCATGCTAAAGAGAGAATGGTAAAAGAGACGGAGTATGTTGCGACGTTAGCAGAAGAGCAAGGTTTTAATAATGTCTTAAAAAATCCATACGTATTTGAAAAGTTAGAAGAAAAAATACCAGCTTCTATCGTATTTTTGGATGAAAAAAAGAAAGTTCAATATAGAAAAGGACAAGAATTGGCATTTAGTCCAGAGACGATTAAAGAACTTTCTTCGGAAGTGGCAAAACAACGAAGTAAAGTAATTACGAAAGAAACGGATCGAAAGAATGAATTTTATCATGCGGTGTTCGTTCAAGATGTAGAAGGAAAACAAGGATACATTTTGGTGAAAAGTATAATTGATCCTTTAAGAGACGTACATCAAAAAACGTGGGGATTATTAATTATCGGATTTGTCATTGCTTGTCTCGTAGTTGTATTTTTAGGTATGAAAATTACAGGGCAATATATTAGGCCAATTGAATCGGTTACGAAAGTTGCAATTGAATTGGCAAAGGGTAATTATAAAGCACGTGCATACGAAAGTCATTCGGATGAAACAGGAATGCTGAGTAAAGCGATTAATATTTTAGCACGAAATTTACAAGAGATGACACTTGAACAAGAAATGCAGCAAGATCGTCTGCATACGTTAATTGAAAATATGGGAAGCGGAATGATTTTAATTGATAGCCGAGGATATATAAACCTTGTAAACCGCTCTTATAAGGAAACTTTCCACGTAACAGATGAAGAATATTTAGATCGCTTATATTATGAATCGTTTCATCATACAGAAATTATTGAGCTTGTAGAAGAAATCTTTATGACAGAAGTGAAAGTGCGTAAACAAATGTTATTACCACTTGGAATTGAACGGAAGCATTTCGAAGTATATGGAGCGCCTATTATCGGGACAAACCATGAATGGAAAGGGATTGTTCTCGTATTCCATGACATAACAGAGTTAAAGAAATTAGAACAAATGAGAAAAGACTTTTTAGCGAATGTTTCTCATGAATTAAAGACACCGATTACTTCTATTAAAGGTTTTTCAGAAACACTCTTAGACGGAGCGATGGATAATAAAAAATTCTGCGAACATTTCTTGCACATTATTTTAAAAGAAAGTGAGCGCATGCAAGGATTAATTGAAGATTTATTAGATTTGTCGAAGATCGAACAACAAGGATTTAAATTAAATATGGGAACCGTTGACATGAAGGGGCTGCTTGAAGATATTCATATGGTGCTTGATAATAAAGCAGGAGAAAAAGAAATCTCTTTACAAGTGAATGTATTAAAACGTGCCTCTGTTATTGGAGATCCAAGTCGTTTGAAACAAATCTTTATTAATTTAATTAATAACGCAATCGTATATACACCGGCTGGAGGCGTTGTTTCAGTAGAGTTAGCGGAAGATAAATATAATGCTTATATAAAAGTATCGGATACTGGGATTGGTATTAGTAAAGAGGAAATTCCGCGTATTTTTGAACGTTTCTACCGGGTGGATAAAGCAAGAAGTAGAAATACTGGTGGTACCGGCCTTGGATTGTCGATCGTAAAGCATTTAGTTGAGGCGCATCAAGGTACGATTACAGTAGATAGTGAAGTTGGAGAAGGGACAACGTTTACAGTTGTTTTACCGAAATCAGCAACTGAAAAATAGGATGAAGGATGTTTACAATATATTAACAATGGCTTAATTAAATATTAATAAAGCTCTGTTAATATAATACATGAAAACCCCTTCATCCAAGGAGTAATTTTGGACGAGAATAGTTAAGCTGTTCTCGTCACTTCCCTTTATGCCAATATAAGTCTGTTTTATATATGAAAGAAAATAGCCGTTATTTTTCTTCTCTCTATTAGTCATGTTAATATAGAGAGAGGAAAGGAACGGTTTTTTTCTGTGAAAAAAATCATTTCAAATTTGTATGGGGAGGTTTTAATTTTGGAAAAAAAGGTCGTATTAGTAGATGGTAATAATATCGCGTATCGTGCTTTCTTTGCACTACCGCTTTTAAATAACGACAAAGGTATACATACGAACGCAATTTACGGTTTTACAATGATGTTAATGAGAATATTAGAGGAAGAAAAGCCAACTCATATGTTAGTGGCGTTTGATGCAGGCAAAACAACGTTCCGTCATAAAACGTATAGTGAGTATAAAGGAGGGCGTCAAAAGACTCCACCTGAATTATCAGAGCAGTTCCCGTTTATTCGGGAGATGCTGGATGCGTTCAATGTACCGCGTTATGAATTAGAAAATTATGAAGCGGATGACATCATGGGAACGTTAGCGAAAGAAGCGAGTGAGCAAGGGGCAAGTGTAAAAGTTATTTCAGGAGATAAAGATTTACTTCAACTTGTTTCTGATAACACGCTTGTATGTATTCCGCGAAAAGGGATTACAGAAGTGGATGAATATACGAAAGAAGCTTTATTTGAAAAATACAGCTTATCACCAAAGCAAATTATCGATATGAAAGGTTTAATGGGAGACCAGTCAGATAATATACCGGGTGTACCAGGAGTTGGTGAAAAAACGGCAATTAAATTGTTAACACAGTTTGGAACGGTTGAAGCGGTGTATGAAAATATAGATCAAGTAAGTGGGAAGAAATTAAAAGAAAAACTGGAAGAAAATAAAGAACAAGCTCTTATGAGTAAGGATCTTGCAACTATTATTACAGATGCGCCGATTACAGTTCATGTGGATGATATGGCGTATAAAGGATATGAAGCAAGTGATGTCATTCCAATGTTCGAGAGTTTAGGATTTACATCTCTTTTAAATAAATTAGGCGTTACGCCAGAAGAAACTGCTCCAGCTGAATTAGATGATATTACATTTGATATTGTGGAAGAAGTTACAGAAGAAATGCTTCAGCAAGATAGTGCGCTTATCGTTGAAGTACAAGAAGATAACTATCATAAAGCAGACATTCAAGGTTTCGGTATTCAAAATGAAAATGGATGTTACTTTATTCAGACAGACATTGCTCTTAAGTCAGATGCTTTTAAAGAGTGGCTTGCAGATGGAGAAATGAGAAAGCATACATTTGATGCGAAGCGTGCAATCGTTGCACTGAAATGGAATGGGATAGATATGCAAGGGATTGACTTTGATCTATTAATCGCTGCTTATTTACTTGATCCAGCTGATACGGATAAAGACTTCCGTACTGTAGCGAAAATGAAAGAAACGCATGCTGTGAAATCTGATGAAGAAGTTTACGGAAAAGGTGCGAAGCGTGCTGTTCCAAAGTTAGAGGTAGTAGCGGAGCATGTGGCTCGTAAAGTGCATGTATTATATGATGTAAAGCAAACATTCGTTGAAGAGTTAAAGAAGAATGAGCAATATGAACTGTTTACAGAGTTAGAATTGCCGCTTGCACGTGTATTAGCTGATATGGAAGTAAAGGGTGTAAAAGTTGATACAGAGCGTCTTCGTAATATGGGAGAAGAACTTGCGGGTAGATTAAAGGAAATGGAACAGGAAATTTATAAGCTTGCGGGAACAGAATTTAATATTAATTCACCGAAGCAGCTTGGTGTTATTCTGTTTGAGAACTTAAACTTGCCGGTTATTAAAAAGACGAAAACAGGTTATTCTACGTCAGCTGATGTACTAGATAAGCTTATGAATCACCATGAAATTATTCCAAATATTTTACATTATCGTCAATTAGGAAAACTAAATTCAACTTACATTGAAGGTTTACTGAAAGTTGTACATGAAGATTCATCTAAAATTCATACTCGCTTTAATCAAGTGTTAACGCAAACAGGTCGATTAAGTTCAACGGATCCGAACTTGCAAAATATCCCGATTCGATTAGAAGAAGGAAGAAAGATTCGTCAGGCATTTGTTCCGTCAGAAGAAGGATGGATTATGTATGCGGCTGATTATTCACAAATCGAACTGCGTGTATTAGCTCATATTGCAAATGATAAAGGGCTAGTTGAAGCATTCCAACATGATATGGATATTCATACGAAAACAGCTATGGATGTATTTGGCGTTGAAAAAGATGAAGTAACTTCAAATATGAGACGACAAGCGAAAGCTGTTAACTTCGGAATTGTATATGGTATTAGTGATTATGGTCTTTCACAAAACTTAGGAATTACAAGAAAAGCAGCAGCGGAATTTATTGAAAAGTATTTAGAAAGTTTCCCTGGTGTACAAGAATACATGGAGGACATCGTAAAAGATGCGAAACAAAAAGGATATGTGGCTACATTATTAAATCGTCGCCGTTATATTCCAGAAATTACGAGTCGTAATTTCAATTTACGTAGCTTCGCTGAGCGTACAGCGATGAATACACCAATTCAAGGTACTGCCGCAGATATTATTAAAAAAGCGATGATTATTATGGCGGATCGTTTAGAAGAAGAAGGATTACAAGCACGTCTTCTTCTGCAAGTACACGATGAATTGATATTTGAAGCGCCAAAAGAAGAAATTGAAAAATTAGAGAAGCTTGTACCTGAAGTAATGGAGCATGCAATTGAACTCGCAGTTCCGCTGAAAGTTGATTATTCTTACGGTCCAACTTGGTACGACGCAAAATAAGGAAGTGATGAAATGCCTGAATTACCAGAGGTTGAAAATGTCAGACGGACACTTGAAAATCTTGTAACAGGAAAAACGATTGAAGATGTTATTGTTACTTATCCAAAAATAGTGAAACGACCAGATGATGCAGAAATTTTTAAAGAAATGCTAAAAGGCGAGAAGATTGAAAATATAAAGCGAAGGGGTAAGTTTTTGCTTCTATATGTAACAAATTATGTTATTGTTTCACATTTGCGTATGGAAGGTAAGTTTTTACTACATCAAGAGGATGAGCTGATTGATAAACATACGCACGTCCGTTTCTTATTTACAGATGGAACGGAATTACATTATAAAGATGTGAGAAAATTTGGTACGATGCATCTCTTTAAGAAAGGTGAAGAAATGAACCAAATGCCTCTTGCTGACTTAGGTCCGGAGCCATTTGATGCGGAATTGACAACGCAGTATTTACAAGAAAGATTGAAAAAGACGAATCGTAAAATAAAAGTTGTGCTATTGGACCAGCGTCTTTTAGTAGGGCTTGGAAATATATATGTAGATGAAGTTTTATTCCGTTCTCAAATTCATCCTGAACGAGAAGCGTCGTCTTTAACAGTAGAAGAAATTGAGCGAATTTATGAGGCTACCGTTACAACGCTAAGCGAAGCGGTGAAGCGTGGCGGAAGTACAATTCGAACGTATATCAACTCACAAGGGCAAATTGGTTCGTTCCAAGAACTCCTAAATGTATACGGAAAAAAAGGAGAACCGTGTGTAACTTGCGGTACGATATTAGAAAAAACAGTTGTTGGCGGGCGAGGAACGCATTACTGCCCAATTTGTCAGCCTAGAATATAGAAAAGAGATAACATCGGATAGGCATTTGTCATATACATACAGCAGAGCTATGTATAAGGGAGGAGCTTACCGATGTACCTTTATTTATCTCTTATTTTATTAGCTTTTACATTAAGCTTGGATAGCTGTAGTGTAGGGCTAACATATGGTTTAAGAAGCGTAAGAATTCCACTAAGATCAATTATAATTATCGGAATGTGTTCAGCGGCTGTTATGCTTGTTTCAATGGGAATTGGACATATGATCGCGAAAGTATTTTCACCTGTTATCGCAACGCGTATCGGTGGGCTCGTTCTTATTGGAATAGGGATTTGGGTATTATATCAATTTTTTCGAAGTGAGAAAAAAGAAGAACCGAAGCAAGAGGAGAAGGTCTGGAAATTAGAGATTGCCTCGCTAGGGCTAGTGATTCAAATTTTACGGAAACCGACTGTAGCAGATTTTGATAAATCAGGCACCATTTCTGCAGGAGAAGCATTGCTTCTTGGTATCGCTCTTTCTGTAGACTCATTTGGTGCCGGAATTGGTGCATCTTTATTAGGGTATACACCCGCTATGATGGCGATATTAGTTGCAATTATGAGTTCTTTGTTTTTATTTATTGGAATGAAACTTGGAACGGTTTTATCGAATATGAAGTGGTTACAAAAATTTACATTCCTGCCTGGAGTATTACTCATTATTATTGGAATTTGGAAAATGTAAGTATGGGCGTGGAACATTAGTTTCGCGCCTTTTATTATGAGGAGGATTATGATGACAGTAGTAATTGGATTAACAGGAGGCATTGCAAGCGGAAAAAGTACAGTATCTCAAATGTTTCGTGAACTGAGTATACCAGTAATTGATGCAGATATTATTGCACGAGAAGTTGTAGAGCGAGGAAAACCAGCATATAACAAAATAGTAGAAGTATTTGGAACGGAAGTGTTACAAGAAGATGGAGAACTAGATCGTCCAAAACTAGGAAGTGTCGTTTTCTATAATGAAGAAAAACGATTGCAGTTAAATAAAATTGTTCATCCTGCAGTACGTGAGGAAATGAATAGGCAAAAGGAAATGTACATAAAAGAAGGTATGCAAGCGGTTGTGTTAGATATTCCTCTCTTATTTGAAAGCAAATTAACAAGTCTCGTTGACCGCATTTTAGTTGTAGCGGTTAAGCCGCATACGCAATTAGAACGTTTGATGAAACGAAATAACTTTTCAGAAGAAGAAGCAACAGCTCGTATTCAATCTCAAATGCCGTTAGAAGAAAAAGTGAAAAATGCAGATGAAGTGATAAATAATGATGGCACAATTATGGGAACGAAAACACAATTGCAGGTAATTTTAAGGAAGTGGAACATTATTGACTAAAAAATTGTGAAATTAATGAAAATGCTTAGTGACATATCTCCTTTTTGTGTTATACTATTATTGGGATTGGAGATAAATAGTATAACGCATTCAAGGGGGATAACATATTATGACTCGTGTGGCAATTAATGGATTTGGACGTATTGGGAGAATGGTATTTCGTCAAGCAATAAAAGAAAGCGCATTCGAAATTGTAGCAATCAATGCAAGCTATCCATCTGAAACGTTAGCACACTTAATTAAATATGATACAGTTCATGGCAAGTTTGACGGAACAGTAGAAGCATTTGAAGATCACTTATTAGTTGATGGAAAAATGATTCGCCTTTTAAACAACCGCGATCCAAAGGAATTGCCTTGGACAGATTTAGGTGTTGAAGTTGTAATTGAAGCAACTGGTAAATTTAATTCAAAAGAAAAAGCAATTCTTCACGTTGAAGCTGGAGCGAAAAAAGTTATTTTAACAGCGCCTGGTAAAAATGAAGATGTAACAATTGTAGTTGGTGTGAACGAAGACCAATTAGATATTACAAAACATACTGTTATTTCAAATGCATCTTGTACAACAAATTGTTTAGCGCCTGTTGTGAAGGTGTTAGATGAGCAGTTTGGAATTGAGAACGGTTTAATGACGACGGTTCACGCTTATACAAATGACCAAAAAAATATTGATAACCCACATAAAGATTTAAGAAGAGCACGTGCTTGCGGACAATCAATCATTCCGACAACGACAGGTGCTGCGAAAGCGCTAGCAAAAGTTCTTCCACATTTAAACGGAAAACTTCATGGTATGGCACTTCGTGTACCAACACCAAACGTGTCTCTTGTTGACTTGGTAGTAGATTTAAAACGCGATGTGACAGTAGAAGCTATTAACGATGCATTCAAAACTGTTGCAAACGGTGCTTTAAAAGGTATTGTAGAATTCAGCGAAGAGCCTTTAGTATCTATCGACTTTAATACAAATACACATTCAGCTATTATCGATGGTTTATCTACAATGGTAATGGGTGATCGTAAAGTGAAAGTACTTGCTTGGTATGATAACGAGTGGGGCTATTCTCGTCGTGTTGTAGATCTTGTAACGTTAGTTGTTGAAGAGTTAGCGAAACAAGAAAATGTGCAACACATTTAAGTGAATAAGGGAGGAGAGGGCAAGGCAATATTTGCCCTCTTTTTTTAATTTTTTCTGAAAAGGAAAAAATTATATAAGTATATTTTAAAAAGTGGACATACCACGAAACGTTGTGATTACTGCATTTGTGAATCGTTTATTTTTTTTAGGGAAAAGTAAAGAGGAAAATATGACAGAAAATCGAAAAAACTGTTGTTGCAAAATGAAAATAAACAAAGTATACTAACACTCGTAAACTTAAGAGCTGAGGTACGTAGTCACTACTTAAAGGGTTAGGACCTCTCTGGACTAACTTTCCCCCGTGGTAGTGGAGCAAGCCAAATTGCAAATTAGTTTTCAATTCGAACAGTTAGAATAAATTTACAAGGGGGAACTGTAGAATGGATACTATGGATACGATGGGTCGTCACGTGATCGCTGAACTTTGGGATTGCGATTTCGACAAGCTTAATGACATGCCGTATATTGAACAATTATTTGTGGATGCAGCACTAAGAGCTGGTGCTGAAGTGCGTGAGGTTGCTTTCCATAAATTTGCACCACAAGGTGTAAGTGGAGTAGTAATTATCTCAGAATCACATTTAACAATTCATAGCTTTCCGGAGCACGGTTACGCGAGTATTGATGTTTATACTTGTGGGGATCGTATTGATCCAAATGTTGCTGCAGAATATATTGCAGAAGGTTTAAACGCGAAAACGCGTGAGAGCATCGAGCTTCCTCGAGGCACTGGTAGCTTCGAAATTAAGCAGAGAGAAACAAAAGCTCTTTAAAAAAGAACATAATTGATTTAAAATGTAAAGAGGTGTATAATGCACCTCTTTTTTAGTTTATAAAAAAGGAAAAATATAACGTACTCGTTAGTTGAATAAATTGGATTCTTGCAAATGAGGTAGTGCTCTATATACCATCTTATTTTTAAGGATGAGATGATAAAGTGATGCGCTGAAACTTAAAGTGGTAAGAGAGTTAGAATGAGTTATATAATATTGTATATATATTTTAGGTGAAGTGAGTAGAGAAAAATAAAGAGTATAGTGTAAAGGAGTGAATGTATTGCGTTGTCCATCCTGTTCTCATAATGGTACAAGAGTGTTAGATTCGCGTCCGGTAGACGAGGGGCGCTCTATTCGAAGAAGGAGAGAGTGTGAAAGCTGCTTAAGTCGCTTTACGACCTTTGAAAGGGTAGAAGAGTCACCTCTTATCGTTGTAAAAAAAGAAGGCACACGAGAAGAGTTTAATAAAGAAAAGATTTTACGTGGTTTAATTAAAGCGTGTGAAAAAAGACCAGTATCTTTAAGACAATTAGAAGAAGTAACACAAAGCGTGGAACGTGAACTGCGTAATTTAGGTATATCAGAAGTGAAAAGTGATATGATTGGTGAAATTGTCATGGAAGAACTTCGCGATATTGATGATGTTGCTTACGTACGTTTTGCTTCTGTATATCGTCAATTTAAAGATTTAAATGTATTTATTGAAGAATTAAAAGATATACTGCAAAAAGAAAGAGAGTAGAAGTTGTATTTTATTCTCTTTACATACCGTAAGTAATAGGATAAGAGAGCTAGAAGCGCAAGCTAATAGCTCTTTTTCACTAAGAATTTATATAATGAAGATAGAACGAATGAAGTAGAGGATAGATTGGATGAGAGAAAGGAAAAGCAAGAATGGAAAAACAGTCATGGATGGAGCTATTGCCGATTGATCGTTATAAAGTAAGTGCGAAAGGGCTACTGCACAATTACGACCGAAAAGTGTTAACGATGTTGTATCAGCCGTTAATAGGTAGTAGAGCTTTTAGCTTATACATGACACTATGGGGAGAGCTAGAGCAAGATCGTGTATTTGGAAAAGAGAATACGCATCATTTCCTTATGGTGACTATGCAAATGCAACTTCCTGAAATATATGAAGAACGAGTAAAGTTAGAGGCAATTGGGCTATTGAAGGTATATATTAAGAAAGAAAAAGATATTCGAATGTTCATATATGAGTTGCAACCACCTTTATCTCCGAAGCAGTTTTTTGATGATATTGTTTTAAGTATCTTTTTATACAATCGATTGAGCCGGACAAAATATAATCAAGTAAAGCAATATTTCTTAGAAGAAGAATTTGATTTTGCTTCTTATGAAAATGTTACGCGTTCTTTCAATGATGTGTTTGGTTCGTTTAATCCAGGACAGCTTGAGCATGCGCAAGAAGACCTTCGTATTCCAAAAACGACAACTATGCCAAGTAACGAGAAGGGAGACGCTCCGAAAGTTTGGAATGATTTCTTTGATTTCTCTTTATTTGTAGATGGATTGTCCGCTCTTGTTCCTAAAAAGGCGATTACAGATCAAGTGAGAGACTGCGTTATAACACTTGCTTACGTGTATGGTGTAGATGTGTTATCGATGCAAAATATCGTTCTTGGTGCAGTGACAGAGATGCAAACAATTGATACGGAAAGGCTTAGAAAAGGAGCGCGCGATTGGTATCAATTTGAAAATGGTCAAGCATTACCGGTATTAAGTGAAAGAGTACAGCCTCATGCTGCACGTACGATGAAAGAGAAAGAGCCTTCATCGCAAGAGGAGATGCTAATAAAGCAGCTAGAGGAAATCTCGCCAAAACAACTATTGAAAGAGATTTCTGGTGGTGCAGAGGCAACGAAAGCGGACTTGCAGATCGTTGAAGATGTCATGATTAATCAAAAATTGACACCAGGAGTTGTGAATGTACTTATTTATTACGTTATGCTACGCTCAGATATGAAACTTGCGAAAACGTATGTCGAGAAGATTGCTGGGCATTGGGCACGTAAAAAGGTCGGTACAGTAGCGGACGCGATGGCGTTAGCGAAAGAAGAGAACCGTCAATATCAAGAGTGGGCTGAGACGAAGAAAAAAGGCCGTACGGCGAAGAAAACGGTGCGGAAAGAAATGGTGCCAGATTGGCTTAAGGAAGAAGAGTCGAAAGAACAAGAGAAAGAAACAGAGAAGAAAGATATAAGTGTAGAAAAAAATGCAAGTACGCTAGAAGATGAAAGAAAACGACTAGAAGAAGTGTTAAAAAAATATAAGCGTGATTAATAGAAGAGAATGAACGCTCTTTGAGGTGAGAAAATGGAGCATATTCAAAATTCATTTGCAAAATTAATGGAAAATGAAAACTTTAAAAATAGATATGAAGTATTAAAGGCAGAAGTAATGGCGCATCCGCGTGTGAAAGAATTTATAGACGAACATAAGGGTGAAGTAACGACTTCTATGATTGAGCGCAGTCTTGTGAAGTTATATGAATATATTGGACAAAGTGTAGGTTGCGTGGATTGTCCGGATTTAGGTTCATGTAAAAATATGCTGCAAGGTTATGAGCCAAAGCTTGTTATTCAAGGGAAGATGATTGATATTCAATACGATCGCTGCGTTAGAAAAGTAGCGCATGACGAGAGAAAGAAATATGAAAAACTCGTTCAAAGTGTATATATGCCAACGGATATTTTGCAGGCAACTATGGAAAACTTAGACCCTTCTGATTTAAATGCACGTATCGATGCAATTGGTGCAGCGAATGAATTTTTAAGTACATATGAACCAGGTAAAAAAGCACAAGGTTTATATTTGTACGGTAAATTTGGTGTAGGAAAAACGTACCTTTTAGGAGCAATAGCGAACGAGCTTGCTCGAAAGAAAATAAGTTCGATGCTCGTATACTTCCCGGAATTTTTACGTGAAATTAAAAGTTCAATTCAAGATAATTCGATTGGTGAAAAGATTGATGCGGTTAAACGCGTACAAGTTTTAATGTTAGACGATATCGGGGCAGAAGCGATGTCAAGCTTTGTGCGTGACGATGTGCTTGGTGCAATCTTGCAATTCCGTATGTTAGAAAACTTACCGACGTTCTTTACGTCTAATTTTGATTTTAAACAACTGGAACACCATTTAACGTATACGCAGCGTGGTGAGGCTGAAGAAATGAAGGCAGCACGTATTATGGAACGAATTAAATATTTAGCGAAACCAATTCCAATTGGTGGGAAAAACCGTCGTCATAAGTAAAAGAGCAAGCTGAGAAGCTTGCTCTTTTGTATTATAGTGATATTTTCTTTTCAAATATGAGGTCGAAATATTCAGGTTGTCCAGAACTGCCAATCGTAGGGGCAACAATCTGTACGAACCTCCAGCCATCTCTAGCATGTTCTTGAATAATTTCTTGGTAGTCTTCAGCTGGTTTTGAGCGAGTGAACCCCCAATGTAATTCGACTTTTACGAATTTATATTCAAACATTCAGATACCCCCTTTTATTGATAAGTAAAGTATACAATAAAAATTCATAGTAGCTTGTATCATTTTTTTCTCCCTCCCTTAATATATATAAAATTAGCAAGCCATATTGAGTGGATTTTCTAACGATAGGAAATGTGATTCTACTAAGAGTGAACTTCACGCGGGACGGACTCTTATAGGATTTGTAACGTATAGATACAGTCCTTTAGAGCGGGGATAAAAGGGGGGACAAAAGTGATTGAAATTTGCTTCGAAGAAAAAAATGATGCTATGCACGTATATAGACAATTGCTGAAAAGAGCGGAAGTGTTATATAAGGAAACGAGTGTGTATTTACAGGAACAAAAAGTGGTGATTCACATACCAGTACGTGAATCGAATTATATTGAAAAAATCTTATTGCCAGTAATGGTGTATTTCATTGTGAATGTGAAACAAAATGAGTGGATTTATACGATTTTAAAAGAAAAGTTTTTTTATGAAGAACAAGAAGAGTGTCATCAAATATTGCACATGGCACATGAGATTTTAAAGGGAAGAAGAAAAGGTGTAGCTCAGGATTTAACGCGTAACGCATTTGAGTCATATATTAAGTCTTCTTTAAATAATTGGCTTTGTGATCCGCTCTCATTCTCGTTTTCATCATATATCCGTTTTCGTCTTCGTACATATAGGGAAATGGTGGCTAAACTTGCGGAAGTGGCAATTGATGAATATAAGATGGAGCAAGAATACCAAATGTTCATTGAGACGCTTCGGCAACAAGTAAGTAGCCGTAAATCACGTTTGTCTTGCGTGCATCTTATTTTTGATGAAAGCTTTATCTTTTATGATGATAAAGGTAGACGTTTAAAACAGGAGAAGTTGGTCCAATATATAGATGAGGAATTATTAAAGCAAAATGATGTATATATTGATACGAAAGTAATTGCGCCGCTTCTTTCTATTTCGCCTAAAAAGATTTATTTATATACGAAAGAACAAGACCATAATATGATTATTACTTTGCGAAATGTGTTCCAAGAACGGGTCCAATTACATGGATTACATGATTTTGAGCGCAATGTGAAAAATTTAAAAAATAAAGGTAACGCCCTTGATTTTCTAAGTTTTTGAGCATATAATTACCTACATAAATGAAATATATTGAAATGTCATGATGAGGACATGAGTAGTTTTCTACGATTTTCAGAGAGGGAAGCCTTAGGGTGTGAGCTTCCTAGTACGGGATTATTACTTACCACCTCTAAACTTTAGCAGTGAACGGTTTTTCTAGTAATTGCTAACGGACAACACCGTTATGTTGAACTTGAGCAATTAACAATTATGTTAATTGGAACAAGGGTGGAACCACGAATTCAACACTCGTCCCTTTTTACGGGGTGAGTGTTTTTTATTTTGAGAAAAAGAGGAGTGACCAGTGATGGCAGATGTAGTTAAAATTACTTTCCCTGATGGAGCTGTGAAGGAGTTTCCAAAAGGCGTAACAACTGAAGAAATCGCAGCTTCTATTAGCCCAGGCTTAAAGAAAAAAGCTGTAGCTGGAAAATTAAACGATGAGATGATCGATCTTGTTACACCAATCGAAGAAGATGGTGCAGTTTCTATCATTACATTAGATTCTGAAGATGGCCTATATATTTTACGCCATTCAACAGCCCACCTTTTAGCACAAGCGTTAAAACGTTTATATAAAGATGTTAAGGTTGAGCTTGGCATTGGTCCAGTAATTGAAAATGGCTTCTACTACGATATTGATATGGAAGAAGCAATTACAGTTGAAGACTTCAAGAAAATCGAAAAAGAAATGCAAAAAATCGTGAACGAGAACTTAGAAATCGTTCGTCATGAAGTACCACGTGCAGAAGCAATTCGTCGCTTTGAAGAAATCGGCGATGAGTTAAAATTAGATTTAATTAACGATCTTCCAGAAGATGCAGTTATTTCAATCTATGAGCAAGGCGAATTCTTCGACCTTTGTCGTGGTGTTCACCTTCCATCTACAGGGAAAATTAAAGTGTTTAAATTATTAAGCGTTGCAGGTGCTTACTGGCGCGGTGATAGCAATAATAAAATGCTACAACGTATTTACGGTACTGCATTCGTTAAGAAAGCAGAATTAGATGAGCACTTACGTATGCTTGAAGAAGCGAAAGAGCGCGATCACCGTAAATTAGGTAAAGAATTAAAACTATTTACTAATAGCCAAAAAGTAGGACAAGGTTTACCACTTTGGTTACCAAAAGGTGCAACAATCCGCCGCATTATCGAGCGTTACATCGTTGATAAAGAAGCAAGCTTAGGCTATGATCACGTATATACTCCAGTACTAGGAAGCAGAGAGCTTTATGAAACTTCTGGTCACTGGAACCACTACCGTGATGGCATGTTCCCATCAATGGAAATGGATAACGAAGAATTAGTTCTTCGTCCAATGAACTGTCCTCATCATATGATGGTTTATAAAAATGATATTCACAGCTACCGTGAATTACCAATCCGTATTGCAGAACTTGGAACAATGCACCGTTATGAAATGTCAGGTGCGTTATCTGGATTACAACGTGTACGCGGAATGACTTTAAACGATGCGCACATTTTCGTTCGTCCAGATCAAATTAAAGAAGAGTTAAAACGTGTTGTAAACTTAACTCTAGAAGTGTACAAAGATTTCGGTTTAGAGAACTACTCATTCCGTCTATCTTACCGCGACCCAGCAGATACTAAAAAGTATTATGCGGATGATGAGATGTGGGAAAAAGCACAAGGTATGTTAAAAGAAGCTATGGATGAAATGGGTCTTGATTACTATGAAGCTGAAGGTGAAGCGGCATTCTACGGTCCAAAACTTGATGTTCAAGTTCGTACTGCTCTTGGAAAAGACGAAACACTTTCAACTGTACAATTAGACTTCTTACTTCCAGAACGCTTTGAATTATCATACGTTGGTGAAGACGGTAAACAACATCGTCCAGTTGTAATTCACCGTGGTGTTGTATCAACTATGGAACGTTTTGTAGCCTTCTTAATTGAAGAATACAAAGGTGCATTCCCAACATGGTTAGCTCCAGTTCAAGTACAAGTAATTCCAGTTTCTCCGCAAGTACATTTAGACTATGCGAAGAAAGTACAAGACGAATTGCGTCGTGCTGGTATCCGTGTTGAATTAGACACTCGTGAAGAGAAGATCGGTTACAAAATCCGTGAAGCACAAATGCAAAAAATTCCGTACATGCTTGTAGTAGGTGACAATGAAGTAACTGAAAACGGCGTAAACGTACGTAAATATGGTGAACAAAAATCAGAAACAATCGCATTAGATGCTTTTGTTGACATGATTAAAGTAGAAGGAAAACGATAAGAAAAAGCCGCGGTATACCGCGGCTTTTTTATGTAATATACTCGAGAAAAATTAGAAAAAATAACCATGTAACACTTATCATAAAAAAGTATTGCAAGTATGTTAGTTGTTTGTTACAATATTTCTTGTTGTTAGTAAAACACATCGCGTCTTCTTGACAGACATCATGTCCTATGATAAACTCATCAAGGATAATAGAATATTGTTTTGTGGAACAAGTAGAAGCACCCGCTTCTCACCTGATGGACGCATTCGCAGTTAACAGGTAAATGTATTTCTTACTTAAGATTTTACAAGTGTGGGTGTCGTATGCCCGCACTTTTTTTGTTCGGGTTCTATGACTACAAAATATGTTCTGAGAAAACCTTGGAGGTGGCTTACTATTAGCAAGGATATGATGATTAACGAGCAAATTCGTGCACGTGAAGTACGTTTAGTTGGCGCAAATGGCGATCAACTTGGAATCAAGTCTCGTAATGACGCTTTAGACTTAGCTGCAAATCTTAATCTTGATTTAGTATTAGTTGCTCCAAATGCGAAACCGCCAGTATGCCGCATTATGGACTACGGTAAATTCCGCTTTGAGCAACAGAAGAAAGAAAAAGAGCAGCGCAAAAATCAAAAAGTAATTAGCATGAAAGAAGTTCGTTTAAGTCCAACAATTGATGAACACGACTTTAACACAAAACTTCGTAATGCTATCAAGTTTTTAGAGAAAGGCGACAAGGTTAAAGCGTCAATTCGCTTTAAAGGACGTGCCATTACTCATAAAGAAATCGGTCAACGTGTTTTAGATCGCTTCTCAGAAGCTTGTGCTGAAGTTAGTACAGTTGAATCTAAGCCTAAAATGGAAGGACGCAGTATGTTCTTAGTTTTAGCACCGAAAAACGATAAGTAATAGATAGAGGAGGAAATACCTATGCCTAAACAAAAAACTCATCGCGGCGCTGCAAAGCGTTTCAAAAAGACTGGATCAGGTAAACTGAAACGTTCTCACGCTTACACAAGCCATTTATTCGCTAACAAATCTACAAAAGCTAAACGTAAACTACGTAAAGCTGGTGTAGTAAGCGCTGGTGACTTCAAACGCATTCGTCAAATGCTTGACAACTTAAAATAAGTTCGGCTGATATATAGAACAATTAGGAGGTAATATTATGCCAAGAGTAAAAGGTGGTACAGTTACTCGTCAACGTCGTAAAAAAGTAATTAAATTAGCAAAAGGTTACTACGGTTCAAAAAATACATTATTCAAGGTTGCTAACCAACAGGTTATGAAATCTCTAATGTATGCATTCCGTGACCGCCGTCAAAAGAAACGTGACTTCCGTAAATTATGGATTACACGTATCAACGCAGCAGCTCGTATGAATGGTCTTTCTTACAGCCGCTTAATGCACGGTCTTAAAAATGCTGGCATCGAAGTTAACCGCAAGATGCTTGCTGACTTAGCTGTTCATGACGAAAAAGCTTTCGCTGAATTAGCAACAGTTGCAAAAAACAACATTAACTAATTAATTAGTTGAAACCTTAGAAGAATTTTCTTCTAAGGTTTTTTTATTTGTATTCAAATAGAAGTTAGAAGTGAAAGAAATTCTAAAGATTAACGACTATGTCGTTATCAATATGACAAAATCAATATAAAAGTTATAGCAGTATAGAAGAATATACATATGAAGTCAGGAGAATACTCCTGGCTTTTTTCAATTCTGCTCGTTTGGAAAGAAGAGTATCTTTCCTAGCCGAAACGACACTGCTATAATGGAAAGATGATATGGAACTTTCATCAGATGAACAATTTAAGAGCGATGACTGAAACGTATTTGTAAATTAAGGACAAGCTATTTTATAAAGAGTTAGATAGCTGACTTATTCATAAGAACTGAAACATAATAATGAACTTTGAGATGAAACAACATTGTTGCGTAAAATGCGATGTTGGAGGAGGACAATAGAATGGACTTACTACAACTATTTAAATTACAAAAAGAATTAGATGACCGTATTGCAAAAGAACATGACTTACAACCGAAAAAATTGTTAAAAGAAAAAATGTTAGCTCTTCTTGTAGAAATTGGAGAACTTGCAAATGAAACACGTTGTTTTAAATATTGGAGCAACAAACCAGCTTCGGAACGTGAAGTAATATTAGAAGAATACGTAGATGGTTTGCATTTTATTTTATCAATCGGAATTGATTTAGGTATTGATAAAAACTTCCTATTCTATAAATGTGCACAAACGAATAAAACACAAGTGGAAATTTTCTTAGACACATATGCGAAAGTAATTCGTTTTACAGATCAACCATCTATTACAAACTATATTGAATTATTTACGAGCTATCTTCGACTTGGACAAGCACTTGAATTTGAGCAAGAAGAGATTGAAAAAGCATATTTAGATAAAAATGAAGTAAATCATCAGCGTCAAACACAAGGATACTAATTTAATTTTTGAATATTTCAATTTAATTATTGTATAATGAATTGACTGAAGAAAAAGGAGGGTGTTGGCAATGACAAAATTAGACGCGACATTGACAATGCTAAAAGAATTAACGGACGCACGTGGTATTGCTGGTAACGAACGTGAACCACGTGAAGTAATGAAGAAATATATCGAGCCGTTTGCGGACGAACTTTCTACTGATAATTTAGGGAGTTTAGTTGCAAAAAAAGTAGGGGAAGAAAACGGCCCAAAAATTATGGTTGCAGGTCATTTGGATGAAGTTGGATTTATGATTACACAAATCGATGACAAAGGTTTCCTTCGCTTCCAAACGGTTGGTGGCTGGTGGTCACAAGTTATGCTTGCGCAACGCGTGACGATTGTAACGCGTAAAGGAGATGTAACAGGTGTAATTGGTTCAAAACCACCGCACATTTTACCTCCAGAAGCTCGTAAAAAGCCAGTTGAAATTAAAGACATGTTCATCGATATCGGTGCTTCTAGCCAAGAAGAAGCAATGGAGTGGGGCGTACGACCAGGAGATCAAGTTGTACCTTACTTTGAATTCCAAGTGATGAAGAATGAAAAAATGTTACTTGCAAAAGCATGGGATAACCGAATTGGTTGTGCAATTGCAATTGACGTATTAAAACAATTAAAAGATGAAAAGCATCCAAACGTTGTATACGGCGTTGGAACTGTACAAGAAGAAGTTGGTCTTCGTGGCGCAAAAACATCTGCGAATTATATTAAACCAGATATCGCGTTCGCAGTAGATGTTGGTATCGCTGGAGATACACCGGGTGTAACGTCAAAAGAAGCGCAAAGTAAAATGGGCGATGGACCACAAATCATTTTATATGATGCTTCTGTTATTGGACATACAGGTTTACGTGATTTCGTAGTTGATGTTGCTGATGAATTACAAATCCCGTATCAATATGATTCAGTAGCGGGCGGAGGAACGGATGCGGGTGCGATTCACATTGCTGTAAATGGTATTCCTTCTATGGCAATTACAATTGCAACGCGCTATATCCATTCTCATGCGGCAATGTTACACCGTGATGATTATGAAAATGCAGTGAAGTTAATTGTAGAAGTTATTAAACGTCTTGATAAAGAGGCTGTACATAACATTACATTTAATTAATAGAAAAAGCGAAGGAGATTCTCCTTCGCTTTTTTATGTTTTAAAAAGGCCGTTCTAATCCTGCTGCAGTATGAGCGCCTAAAATAATTAAACGAGTTAATTGCATCGCCATAAAATGCGGAGTATATATCATTCCTCTTTTTAACCATGACATAATCATTCCGATGTGAGCCCCTGTAACATAACTAATCAAAATATCACGAGGAACCATAAGATCTTCATCATCTGGTTGTGAAATAGACAAGCTTAATGTTAAATGCACTTGTATTGTTTTCATCATTTTATAAGAGTAGTTTCCGGCAGCTTTATCCCCAAGCATAACGTTATAAAAGTTTACATTTTCTGCGATATGTTCGAATAAAGCTAAAAATGTAGGGTGAGGTGAATCAAATGTAAGTTGAAAATCTTCTTTATTTCTATTTTTCGGTTTAATTACTTCTGCTAGCTTCTCTAACATTTCTTCAATACTTTTGTCTAATAGGTCATATTTATCATGGTAATGGCTATAAAATGTAGCGCGATTTACAGGAGCGCGTTCTGCGATATGTTGCACAGTTACATTTTCAAAGCCTTTTTCGCCTACTAAAGCGACAAAAGCATCCTGAATGAGTTGTCTCGTTCGCTTTACACGTGGATCATTTGTATTTTTAATAGACATTTTTCTTCTCCTCGTTTAATTTTCTATACTTAAACAACATATTGGTATTATATTGTTGTTTAAGCGACATTTCATACGTAAATTGTCGGTTGTAGATTCAAAATAATTATTTATAATTATAAACGATAGTCCTTCAGAAATCAGCACCGCTCGCAGGTAGATAAATTTCGATTTACGCTGCAGATGGTGTGATTTTTTTGTTAAAAGGTTAATATAATTAACAATTAAACAATCTAAACAATAAGGACATAAATAGTTTAGAAAAAAATTATATGCGATATAAGGAGAGGAATGCAATGAATCAGTTTCGAAGAATGGTAATTATCAACATTATCACATTAATTGTACTAGTTGGCGGCGGTATTGGCGGTTATTACTATTACAACCAAACGGAAAATTACTTAAAAACAGACAATGCAAAGATTGATGGGAAGGTAATTCCGGTTGCTTCACCAGTGGCAGGTAAACTAACTGACTGGAAAGCTGAAGTAGGAAAAAATTATAATGAGAACGATAAACTAGGCACTGTTACTGTAGCGGCAGCTAATGGAGAACAAACAGTAGATGTAACCATTCCACAAAATGCAACGGTTGTACAATCAAACGCAACAACAAATGCTTTCGTTGGAGCTGGTAGCCCGATTGCTTACGCATTCGATATGAACAATTTATGGGTAACAGCAAACATTGAAGAAACAGATGTTGATGATGTTCAAAAAGGTCAAGATGTAGATGTGTATGTAGATGCATACCCAGATACAACGTTAACAGGAAAAGTAGAACAAGTTGGCTTAACAACAGCGAGTACATTCTCTATGTTGCCATCAAGCAACGCAACAGCGAACTATACGAAAGTAACACAAGTAGTACCAGTTAAAATTTCTTTAGATCATAGCAAATCAGTAAATATTGTTCCTGGCATGAATGTGACAGTTCGTATTCATAAGTAAGGGGGAGATGAGATGTCCTCAATTGTAATTGCAGGATATGCACTATTTTGTATAATCGTCTTCTTCCTTGTAAATCGTCTTTTACGAAAGAAAAAAACGAAAATGGGAGAAGAACAAGTCCCAGCCGTAAGTAAAATAGAAATAAGTAAAGTTGAAACAGAAGAGAAAGAAATTGAACGAAAGCAAGAATCGGAAATTTCTAATGTAGTTGAGTTAGAAACAGGAAAGCAAGAAGAAGTAAAACAAGAAAAAGAAGTGCCGAAAAAACAAATGTCTACGCCTGTAGAGAATGTGAACGTAAAAGCAGTTGTAGCTGTATTAATTCTCGGCATGTTCGTTTCTATTTTAAACCAAACAATTATTAACGTTGCATTACCTCCGTTAATGAATGAATTTAACGTATCAACTTCAACAGCACAATGGTTAATTACAGGCTTCATGCTTGTAAATGGTATTTTAGTACCGATTAGTGCATTTTTAGTTTCACGATTTACGTATCGTAAATTATTCGTAGCAGCAATGTTATTCTTTACGGTAGGATCTATCATTTGTGCTACTTCAGGAAACTTTACAATGATGATGACAGGTCGCGTAATTCAAGCAGTTGGTGCGGGTATTTTAATGCCGGTTGGTATGAATATCTTCATGACGTTATTCCCGCCTCATAAACGCGGAGCGGCGATGGGATTACTAGGTGTAGCGATGATTTTAGCACCAGCTATCGGACCGACTGTAACAGGTTGGGTGATTGAAAACTATAGCTGGAACTTAATGTTCTATGCGATGTTTATTATCGGTTTAATTATTACGTTCCTATCTTTAAAATTCTTTACACTAGCTCAGCCAGTGTCTAAAACGAAATTAGATATATTCGGTGTGGTTAGTTCAAGTATTGGACTAGGAAGCTTATTGTACGGATTTAGTGAAGCTGGAAATAATAGTTGGACTAGTGCAGAAGTTGTTATTTCACTTATCATTGGTGTAATTGGTTTAGCGTTATTTATTTGGAGAGAGCTAACAACGGACAATAAAATGCTTGATTTACAAGTATTTAAATATCCAGTATTTACTTTCACTTTAGTAATTAACGCAATCGTTACGATGGCATTATTCGGAGGTATGTTATTGCTTCCAGTATATCTGCAAAACATTCGTGGCTTTACGCCAATTGAATCTGGTTTACTACTTCTTCCAGGATCATTAATTATGGGGATCATGGGACCAGTAGCGGGTAAATTATTCGATAAATATGGCATTCGTCCATTAGCGATAATTGGATTGGCAATTACGACGTATGCGACATATGAATTTACAAAATTATCGATGGATACACCGTATAGCGTTATTATGACGGATTATATTATACGTTCAATTGGTATGTCATTCATTATGATGCCAATTATGACGGCTGGTATGAACGCGCTGCCGATGAAATTAATTTCTCACGGTACAGCAACGCAAAATACGTCAAGACAAGTAGCGGGTTCAATCGGAACAGCGATTTTAATTACACTTATGACGCAACAAACGACTGCTCACGTAGCAGATTACGGCAACATGTTAACAACATCAAACCCAATTTTAGTTGATAAAATACACGGCATGGGGCAAAGTTTAGCGGCCTTAGCTGGATCAGCTCAAGCAGGAGACGCGATGAGTACACAACTATTATATGGACAAATTTCAAAGCTATCTGCAATTAACGGTATTAACGATGCCTTCTTAATCGCAACGATACTAGCAGGTATCGCTTGGGTGTTATCGTTCTTCTTACCATCAGGCAATAAACCAAATAGAAAAGCAGGGAATTAAATTCCCTGCTTTTTTGTGTTCTTTATGCAGTTAAATATAAAAGCTGGTAACCAGCTACGGAGCACAGCCCTGTTATAAACAAAATTGTTCCCATAGCACGAATACTTGATATTTGTCTGCCGCTTATAATAGCTAATAGTCCAGCTAAAGAGAAGAGACCCCAATATAAAGTTCCTGAAATTGGAATCATCCCCTCTAAGTCTATTCCATAACCTATACAAATGATAGGAACAACGATAAGAGATATGCTAATTAAACCAGCTATAATAGTAAATGATTTACGACATTTCATACCAGCAATAATAAAAAAAATGCCGACGATGAATTCGCATAACATTAAAGTAAAAGCTAAAATCATCCAAATTAATATTCCGAACATTTCTGTATTACCTCCGATTTGTGGGTTTCGAAAAAAGTTATATATAGAATCAAACACCTACAGACATGAGTACCCAGAAGATAACCCCTAATATTCCAATGGTAAAAATAATGAATCCCATATTACGTATACTTTTAATTTTTGCTTGGAATCCACTTATCCCTGCTAATAATCCAGTTAAAGAAAATAGGGTCCAGTAAAGAGCAGTTGGAATGGGGAAGATTGTATCCATATTAATTCCTATACTTAAAAAAACAAAAGGTAGTGTGACAAAGGATAGGCTAAGTAGCCCCATTAAACCAACGAGTAATTTCCGATATTTAATTCCTGTTACTATTAAAAAAATACCACCAGCAATCCCGCATAGTAAGAGAAGTGGCGTGAAAAGCATCCAAATAACACTGAACATATGTAAACTCCTTTATATGAATTAAGTTATATTTTACTACATGAAGTTTATTTTGGATATTATTAATAAATATGTATAAATTGATAGAAATGAGAAGTGATCATACGAATTAATAAAAGAGGTATCGTGAGGATACCTCTTTCTAATTCAAGAATGCCAACAAATTATTCATAATATGAAATAACATAGCTGGAATAATGGATTTTGTTTTTTTACATAAAATAGCCATTAATAATCCCATGAAGAAAGTAATGACCATTACGCCAAGTGAGTATGTATGAGCGATACCGAAGAAGAAGCTTGTTATAATCGCTGCAATCCAAAATGGAAAGCGTTCTGAGAAAAAGCGAAGTATAAAGCCACGGAAAATAAGCTCTTCAAAAATTGGTGTGAGTATTGCAAAGCCGAGAAGTAATAATATTTGATACTGCTTAAAGACATCTAAGTTTAGTGCGGAAGATTGCTGCTTTGTTGCGTCTTGGAACACATAATTTAACAAGATGTAATTGAGTAAAATGTTTATAGCGAAGAAAAGAAGTAAGTATACGTATGTACGCCATTCTCTCAGTGCTTTAAAGTTAAATGATTGTAGTAGTAATTTTTTTGCGGGTTCGAATTTAAAAATGAAGAATAACAACACGGCTAGCTGTAATACAATACTTGCAGTATTTACGATAGATTCATACAGGGCAATTTGTTTTTTATCTGTAAGACCGGCTGTATAAATTGTTAAGGGCATTGCGAGGAACACAGTAATAAGTCCGGTTCCGAAAAAAGCGAATACAACGGAGCTAATAAATTGTCCCCATGACATAGAGTATTTCTGTTCATTAGAAAGTTGTGTAGCGGGTTGCATATGTAGAATCACCTCTTTATATTTGTATATTTAATTATAAGGCATTTTGTTTTCAGGCGTAATATTTAAATATTACATATAAAGGTGTATTTTCCATAAAATAATAAAAGAGGTATCACCCTGTAGTGATGCCTCTTTCTCATTGATAACTATGTTCTATCTTGTTATTCAATTTTGCTTGCTCTATTTGCAATTCACGCTCTACCAATCGATCTAATTGCTGAATTGCTTTAAGTGCTTTTTCATAAGAAATTGTTCGATAATGATGCGCTCCGCCCGGTTCTTCATCTGCTTCGTCTGCCCATTTAATAATATTTTGAAGAGATGTTCTTTCAATTTCTTGTTCCACTAAGAAAGAATCTGTATGAAGAAGAATTGCAATAGAAATTTCTTTTGCTAGTTTTGGATGTTCTCCTAATCTAATAAGTAATTTATGTGCTCTTTCAGCACCTTTAATTGCGTGTATATCATTCTTTTTATATAAGTCATAATCCCATTCACCGCCTGTGTACCACGTATGATGTCCGATATCATGAAGGAAGCCAGCTTTTGTGGCAGCATCGACTGAGGCGTGATGCTTTTTGGCTAGGTGAAACGCATGGTAAGCGACAGCGATCGCGTGGACCATTCCAGAACGGTTTACGTATTTTTGTGTAATGTGGTGTTTAAAAATTTGTTCAAGCGTAATACGGTGCATAAAACATTCACTCCTTTTATCTTATGGTGTATATGAAGAAAAATCGATCGGTTTAAATGTATTTTGAACATTGTACTCCATCATAGTTCGTTAGTAAAGTAGAAATGTTTAGGAGAAGAAAAAATTTTTCTGCAAAAAAAATCACCTTAGCTTATGCAAAGGTGATTTTCAAATTGCTTATTTTTTTAATCCTTGCTCTAGTGTTTCTAACATTTCGTGCTTTTCATTTTCATCAGCGTTTTTCCAAATGACTTCAAATAAAACGCCAAGACCTGGAAGCATTTTTTCTTCACCGCTTTGAATTGCATCGACGATTGTTTCTTGTAATTGATCTTGTGAATTTCCAGATACATTCGCTAATACGGCACCGCGTAAATTAAAACTCATTGCTTTCACCTCTTCTTCAGAATTGAAACTGACGTTAGTTTTTGTTCTTTTTTATGTAAATATGTATGAAAAATAGGCTATAATGATAAGACAAGAAGAGAGGGAAATACATATTATGAAAAACATTGATTCAGTACAAAATCCGCGTGTAAAGCAGTGGAAAAAGCTGCAAACGAAAAAAGAACGCGATAAAAAAGGTTTATTTTTTGTAGAAGGATTCCACTTAGTCGAGGAAGCTTTGAAGGCAGGAATTGTAACAGAACTTATCGTTTCAGATCAGACAGACCTTCCGAAAGATTGGACAGTTAATGATGTGGAAATGTATATCGTACCTGAGGCGATTGTCAAAATACTTCGTGAAACAGAAACGACACAAGGTGTATTTGCTGTTTGTGAGAAGCATGAGAAAGAAGTAGCTCTTACTGATGGGAAATTCCTTTTATTAGATGGCCTGCAAGACCCAGGTAATTTAGGAACAATTATTCGTACAGCTGATGCAGCTGGTATTCACGCCGTTGTGCTTGGAGAAGGTTGTGTTGATGTTTACAATAGTAAAGTACTCCGCTCTACACAAGGCTCTATTTTCCACTTACCAATTGTAAAAGGGAACTTAGAAGAATGGGTAGACAAGTTAAAAGAAAACAACGTTCCTGTATATGGAACAGCTCTTGAAAATGGAGTTCCGTATGGTGAAGTAACGCCGGCTGGCAGTTTTGCATTAATTGTAGGAAATGAAGGAAATGGCGTACGCCAAGAAATTCTTGCAAAAACGGATCAAAACTTGTATATTCCGATTTACGGCGGGGCAGAATCATTAAATGTTGCGGTTGCAGCAGGGATTTTAACGTATTATTTGCAAAGCCCGGTTGCGAACAAATAAAAAACTTCTTATAATAAGTTGAAGTACATTATATTAAAAGTTAAATAACGAAAAACGTTGATAGAGAAGAGTAACTTACAAAATCGCCATATAGGGAGAGAGTGCCGTAGACTGAAAGCATTCTTATGGTAGACGGAAGTGAATTCACCTCTGGAGTTGACGCCAGGACCATGTATATGTAAAGGCGTTCCGGTCAGAATTGATCGTTATAACTAATGAGTGGGCAGACTTGTTCTGTCAATTTAGGGTGGTACCGCGAATTTACCTCGTCCCTTTTTGGGAGCGAGGTTTTTTTATTTTTAAAATTAGGAGGGTTCCAAAATGGAAGCACGTTTAAAAGAGCTAAAGCAAAAAGCGTTAGAGCTTATTGAAGAAGCGAAAGAGCTAAAGGGCTTAAACGACGTACGCGTAGCGTATTTAGGAAAAAAAGGCCCAATTACAGAAGTATTACGCGGCATGGGAAAATTGTCAGCAGAAGAGCGTCCACGTATGGGAGCATTAGTAAATGAAGTGCGTGAAGCGATTCAAACGCGTTTAGATGACAAAATTAGTAACTTAGAAAAAGCAGTAATCGAAGCGAAATTAGCTACTGAAACAATCGATGTTACACTGCCAGGTCGTCCTGTTGAAACAGGTTGTCACCATCCGTTAACAGCTGTTGTTGAGCAAATTGAAGATGTATTCATCGGTATGGGTTATGAAGTAGCTGAAGGAACAGAAGTAGAAAAAGACTACTACAACTTCGAAGCACTAAACTTACCGAAAGATCACCCAGCGCGTGATATGCAAGATACATTCTACATTACAGAAGAAACGTTACTACGTACACATACATCTTCTGTGCAAGCACGTACGATGGAAAATAATAAAGAAAAAGGCCCAATCAAAATTATTTGTCCTGGTAAAGTGTATCGCCGTGATGACGACGATGCGACGCATTCACATCAGTTCATGCAAATTGAAGGTCTTGTAATTGATAAAAACATTCGTATGAGTGACTTAAAAGGTACACTGCAAGTATTCGTGAAAAAGATGTTCGGTGAAGATCGTGAAATCCGTCTTCGTCCAAGTTTCTTCCCATTCACAGAGCCATCTGTAGAGATGGATATTTCTTGTATGATGTGTCATGGCAAAGGTTGCGGCACTTGTAAAGGAACTGGCTGGATTGAAATTCTAGGCGCAGGTATGGTTCACCCGAACGTACTTGAAATGGCTGGTTATGATTCAAAAGAATATCAAGGTTTCGCATTCGGTATGGGCGCAGAGCGTATCGCAATGTTGAAATACGGAGTAGATGACATTCGTCATTTCTATACAAATGATGTACGTTTCTTACAACAATTCAAACGAGCGTAAGGGAAGGAGAGGATAAATATGTTCGTATCATATCGTTGGTTACAAGAGTATGTAGATATTAAAGATGTAACAGCACAAGAACTAGCAGACAAAATCACGAAAAGTGGTATTGAAGTAGAAGGCGTTGAAGTATTAAATAAAGGTGTAAAAGGTGTTGTAGTTGGTCACGTATTAGAATGTGAAAAACACCCAGAAGCTGATAAATTAAGCAAATGCTTAATCGATATCGGTGAAGAAGAGCCAGTTCAAATTATTTGTGGAGCTGCTAACATTGCAAAAGGTTTAAAAGTACCAGTTGCAAAAGTTGGAGCTGTACTTCCTGGTAACTTCAAAATCAAAAAAGCAAAACTACGCGGTGAAGCTTCTCACGGTATGGTTTGTGCTCTTCAAGAGCTTGGTATTGATGGAAAGTTAGTTTCAAAAGAATACGCAGATGGTATCTTCATCTTCCCAAGTGACGCTGAAGTTGGTGCAGATGCACTTGAAATTTTAAACTTACACGATGAAGTACTTGAGCTTGGCTTAACACCAAACCGTGCAGATTGCTTAAACATGTTAGGTGTTGCTTACGAAGTAGCTGCTATTTATGGCCGCGAAGTAAAACTTCCAGCTATCGACTTACAAGAAACAGCAGAAAAAACTTCTGATTATATTTCTGTAAGCGTAGAAGCGAAAGAAGAAAACCCATTATACATTGCAAAAATGGTTAAAAACGTAAAGATTGGTCCGTCACCAATGTGGATGCAAACTCGTCTTATGGCAGCTGGCATTCGTCCAATTAGCAACGTAGTTGATATTACAAACTACATTTTAATGGAATACGGTCAACCGTTACATGCATTCGATTACGATAAATTAGGTTCAAAAGAAATCGTTGTTCGTCTTGCAAAAGAAGGCGAAAAAATTGAAACGTTAGATGATCAAGAGCGTACATTACAAAGCCACCATCTTGTAATTACAAACGGCACGAAAGCTTTAGCTGTTGCTGGTGTAATGGGCGGGGCGGATTCTGAAGTTACAAATGAGACAGTAAACGTTCTAATTGAGTCTGCATACTTTGCAGGTCAAACAGTACGTCGTACATCAAAAGACTTAGGTCTTCGTAGTGAATCAAGTGCACGTTTCGAAAAAGGAATCGATCCAACACGTACATTTGAAGCAATTCAACACGCAGCTGCTTTAATGGCGAAATATGCTGGCGGTGAAGCACTTGAAGGTGTAGTAGAAGCTGACAACTTACAAGTACAAGAGCGTACAGTATCTGTTACTGCTGAAAAAGTAAACCGTGTATTAGGTACAAATATTTCTGCGAGTGAAATGGGTACAATGTTCACAAACTTGAAATTCCCATTTACAGAAGTAGAAGGAACATTCCATGTAAATGTACCAGCACGTCGTCCTGATATTACAATTTCAGAAGACTTAGTAGAAGAAGTGGGCCGTCTATACGGTTATGACCACATTCCAGTTACATTACCTTCTGGAACGATGACTCGTGGTAAATTAACATCAGCACAAACGAAACGTCGTAAAGTACGCCGCTTCTTAGAGGGTGCTGGTTTATATGAAGCAATTACGTATTCATTAACAAGCGCTGACAAAGCGAAACAATATATGGTTGAGCCAAACGAAAAGGCGCCTGTAGGTCTTGCACTTCCAATGAGTGAAGAACGTAGCCAACTTCGTTTAAGCTTAGTACCGCAATTACTAGAAGCAGTTTCATACAATGTCGCTCGTAAAAACGACAGCGTTGCTTTATACGAAGTAGGTTCTATCTTCTTACCGACAGAAGAAGGAGAACTTCCGAAAGAAGAACAACATCTTGCAGGTGTTATGACAGGTCTTGCTCTTCACCATGCATGGCAAGGTGAGAAGAAAGTAGTAGACTTCTTCGTTGTGAAAGGTGTACTAGAAGGACTATTCGACGTGCTTGGCGTTTCAAATCAAATCACATATGCACCAGCAAAACGTGAAGGTATGCACCCAGGCCGTACAGCTGACATCGTATTAGATGGCGAAGTAATTGGTTTCATCGGTCAATTGCACCCAGAAGCAGAAAAACAATTAGATGTGAAAAATACATTCGTATTTGAATTATCTCTTGTAAAAGTATTCGGTGCAGACGCTGAGGAAACTTACTACTCAGCAATTCCACGTTTCCCATCTATGACACGTGACATGGCTGTTGTAGTAACAAAAGAAACAAAAGCTGGTGAAATGAAGCAAGTCATTGCTGAAGCTGGCGGAGAACTTCTGAAAGACGTAACACTATTCGACTTATACGAAGGTGAAAAAATGGAAGAAGGCAAGAAATCACTTGCATTCTCTATGACTTACTTCGATGCAGAACGTACATTAACAGACGAAGAAGTAACAGAAGCACATAACCGTGTATTAACAACGGTAGAAGAGAAATTCGGTGCGGAGTTACGTAAGTAATTAGAAAATTGCCGGATTCATTCCGGCAATTTTTTTATTGGATTGGTTGTCGGACGCTGTCGGTAAGTCGATATATTACAAAAATCGCTCATATATTTTCCGACACCTTGCATCTTTCTCTCGAATGTAGTACATTAATTTTAGTTTAACAAAATGAAAGACGATGATAAGGAAAAGTAGTATATACTATAATCCAAAGCGAGTCAGGGACGGTGAGAGCCTGATGAGGCGGTATATGTGAAGAACACCTTGGAGTTGCTAACCGAAATTGAATTTTGTATTCAAGAGTAGACTTAGACGGGAATCCGGCCTGTTACAAACCGGGAAGTATGTATTACATACGAGTTAAAGTTGGTCTTTATGACAAATTGGGTGGTACCGCGAAGTTTAACCTTTCGTCCCTTTATGGATGAAAGGTTTTTTTGTATTTAAATATATGAGCAAAGGAGAATTTCACTATGGAAAACACATTAGTAAAAAGTCTGTATAGAGATACAGAAAAGTATGCAGATCAAACAGTACAAGTATCAGGGTGGATTCGTAACTTACGTGATTCAAAAGCATTTGGTTTCATCGAATTAAACGACGGTAGCTTCTTTAAAAGCGTTCAAATCGTTTTCGATACAGAATTAGAGAACTTCAAAGAAATTGCAAAACTTCCACTTAGCTCTTCAGTTAAAGTAGAAGGTAAAGTAATTGCAACGCCGGGAGCGAAGCAACCATTTGAAATTAAAGCAGAAAAAATTGATATCGAGGGCTTATCAGATTCTGATTACCCACTTCAAAAGAAGCGTCATACGTTTGAATACTTACGTACAATCGCTCACTTACGTCCAAGAACAAATGCATTCTCTGCAACGTTCCGCGTACGTTCTATCGCAGCATTTGCGATTCACCAATTCTTCCAAGAGCGTGGATTCGTACATGTCCACACACCAATCATCACTGGTAGTGATACAGAAGGTGCTGGCGAAATGTTCCGCGTAACAACGCAAGATTTAAATAACCTACCAAAAGGTGAAGACGGAAAAGTTGATGAGTCAAAAGACTTCTTCGGTAAAGAAACAAACTTAACAGTAAGTGGACAGCTGAACGCTGAAGCTTATGCATTAGCATTCCGTGATGTATACACATTCGGACCTACATTTCGTGCAGAAAACTCAAACACAACTCGTCACGCTGCTGAGTTCTGGATGGTTGAGCCTGAGATTGCATTCGCTGAACTAGGTGACGTAATGAACCTTACAGAAGATATGCTGAAATATGCAATGAAATACGTATTAGAGCATGCTCCAGAAGAAATGGAATTCTTCAACAGCTTCGTTGATAAAACAGTTCTAGAGCGCATGAACAACGTAATCAACTCTGACTTCGGTCGCATCACATATACAGAAGCAATTAAAGTGCTTCAAGAATCAGGTGCTGACTTCAAATACCCAGTAGAATGGGGAATTGACTTACAAACAGAGCACGAAAGATACTTATCAGAAGAAATCTTCAAACGCCCTGTATTCGTAACTGACTATCCGAAAGACATTAAAGCATTCTACATGCGTTTAAATGAAGACGGTAAAACAGTAGCTGCTACTGACCTTCTAGTTCCTGGCATCGGCGAATTAATCGGCGGAAGCCAACGTGAAGAAAGAATGGACGTTTTAGTAGACAGAATTAAAGAATTAGGTATGAACGAAGAGGACTACTGGTGGTACTTAGAACTTAGAAAATACGGCGGTACAAAACACGCTGGATTCGGTCTAGGTTTCGAGCGCTTCCTAATGTACATCACTGGTATGGCTAACATCCGTGACGTAATTCCATTCCCAAGAACTCCAGGTTCTTCTGAATTCTAAAATATGAAAAAAAGCGAGAGGATTTCCTCTCGCTTTTTATTTTACATATTGTATAGTTTATTCCCTCGTAGCAAAAAGTAACGCGAAGGGGTGAATATAAATGAGTAAAAAAGTGAAAAAAGATCATTCAAGATCGGGCCTAGGTTCTCCAGAAGTTGAAGGACAAGGAACGACGACACATGAAACAGGTTCTCATAAAGTATCTTCATCAAATAAGAAGCAGAAACGAAGCTAACATAACAAAGGAGAGTCTTAAGGGCTCTCCTTTGTTATGTGTTACATCTTATTATCGTTAATTTCTTTTGTAATCTTATTTATGTCTTTGTCTAATCGATCTAAATAGAAAAACCACAGTAAACTTATGAACACGTAATAGATGGCCATCACGCCAAGATTATCAGATATATTTTCGAATGTGGATTTAGTAGTGAAAAAAGCTCCCCAAATGATAGAAATAGTGAGGTAAGAAAGTGGGCCTACGAGGTGTACGAAAGCATATAGTACCTTTTTAACTTTTACAGCGTTCATATGAAAAACCTCCTTTTTCTAATCATACATTCAAGTTCTTCACAGAAGTGTTGTAGTTTTGCTGGATTATGTATTAACAAGCGTGCATCGTGTTTCCCAATAAATCTTCGAATCCGAAAGTTTAATAAGAAAGATCGACCATAACGCTCTATTAAATCGTTGAACGCTGGTTGTTCACTTAGTAGCTGAATGTTTTCTCTAATTTCGAACTGTCTTTCGTGTGGATCGCCTAGTAAAATATTTAGAATCATTTGTAGAAGTAGCAATGTAGATCTCCTCCTATGTTAGGATAATCCATATATTATAATTATAACAAAACTATAAGGACAATAGTAGGATGAAACAAAAAACAGGAGTTTGTAGGCTCCTGTTTTTGTCGATACTATTTTAATAAGCGAAGCGCCTTCTCCGTATTAGCGAAATGCAGTTTCACAAACTCGGGTAATCGTTCTTTACCAAGCTTTTGAATTAATTTAGCAGCAGCGATATCAACTTGTTTACCAGCACCTTTCGGAAGTGGCATACCAGCTTTTTTACTTAGTTCGTCAAACTGTTTTACGAATGAGTAGCGAGCTAAAATAGAAGCAGCGGCTACTGCTAAATGGACGCTTTCACCTTTCGTAGCGAAATAAACATTTTCACGCTGTACCTGTTTTTGTTTTGCTAAATATTTATAGTATGTATCAGGTTGTGTGAATTGATCGATTAAGACGCCTTCAGGTTTTGTAGGTGCCATTTTCGCTAATAAGTTTGTAATAGCTTTATTATGTAGCAAGGCTTTTAACTTACCTTGGTTGTTTCCTTTATCAAATAGCTCGTTATATTTTTCATTATGAAGGACAAGAGAGCTGTAAGGAACAACGTGTAGAAGTTGTTTCGCAATGGCAGTAATTTGATCGTCATTTAAGTTTTTAGAGTCTTTTACACCAAGTTCTTTTAGTAGTGGAATTTGCTTCGCATCCACATATACAGCAACGACTGTCATCGGTCCAAAGAAATCTCCCGTACCAACTTCATCAGACCCTACAATAGACATTGTACTGATGGAAGTAGGCGGCGCATAACGATGGGAATCGACAGATTTTTTTACAGCTGTTTTTGGCGCGTGAGAGACAGTTTGCCAACGAGAAGCTTCTGCTTCAGCGCGGCCTCCTTGGAACATTACTTTTCCAGATTTATACGCTGTAATCGTGCAAGATGGCACCTTAGCCATAAAGATACCGCCTTGCGGAATTTTCGGGGTAAGCGAATGTTTATATTGTTGTTTCATGTCTTCAATTACTGTAGAATTTGTTTGAATTACGATAGAATTTGACATAATGGTCGCCCCTTTTTTTATATTGTTATTTTTATCATATCGGATTGTTCTTTCTGTTTCCATATTATGAAGGTTCATGGTATGATAAACTTTAGGATTCTGTACGTGATTGGAGGCCGGTGAGTTGTCACAACAAAAGGGAAAGAAAAGTCGAATTAATGTAGAAATCTATGGTCAGCAATATTCAGTTGTTGGCGATGAAAGTACAAGTCATATCCGCATGGTAGCAGCGATTGTGGATGATAAAATGCGCGAACTCAATGCCAAGAATCCTTCGCTTGACACGAGTAGACTAGCGGTATTGACGGCGGTAAACGTCATACACGATTACATAAAATTAAAAGAAGAACATGAGAAATTGAAAGAAAGTATGACAAAAAAAGGAATGGAATAACATGATTGATATTATTATCATTTTACTGCTTGTTATGGGATTTTTCCTCGGCTTACGCAGAGGGTTTATTCTGCAACTTGTGAAGTTAACAAGCTTTATTATCGCATACCTTGTTGCATACTGGTACTGTAAAGATTTAGCGCCAGCACTTGCGAAATTTATTCCGTATCCATTTGATAAAAACGTATCTGTTCCAGAATGGATTGATGCAAATAATATTGAGACAGTATTTTATCAAGCGCTTGCGTTTATCATATTGTTTATTATTACAAAAATAGCACTTTCATTACTTGGTAATTTGTTAAATATGTTTGCAGAAATACCGGTTTTAAAGCAAGTAAATGCGTTTGCGGGGGCAATCCTCGGATTTTTAGAAGTATATATTGTTTTGTTTGTCTTAATTATCATTGGAAACATTCTTCCGATTGAACAAGTACAAACACCATTACAAAAATCATCAATTAGCAAAATAATTGTAGACGATACACCGATTCTATCTGAAAAGGTGAAGGAACTATGGCAGACAGGTAGCAGAGTATAACTTCTCTTTTTTCGGAAAGAGAAGTTTTTTTCTATGAAAGAAAGGCGGGGTAATGATGAAAGTAAATAAAAAACAAGTTATCAAATTATTAGAGACAATCGGGCTTTTTATGGAACTAAAGGGTGCGAATCCATTTAAAATATCTGCATTTCGTAAAGCGGCAGCAGCATTAGAAAGTGACGATCGTAGTCTTTCTGAGATTGAAGACTTCACAAAGATTCCGGGCATCGGAAAAGGAACAGCAGCCGTTATTCAAGAATATATAGAATCGGGAACATCTGAAGTATTACAAGAACTTGAAAAAGAAGTACCGAGTAGCTTATTGCCGTTATTAAAACTACCAGGTCTTGGTGGTAAAAAGGTGGCTAAGTTATATAAAGAGCTAGGCGTTATTGATATGGAGACGTTAAAAGCTGCTTGTGAGGAAAATAAAGTACAAGCTTTAGCTGGTTTCGGTAAGAAGACAGAAGAGAAAATATTAGAAGCAATCGATCAAGTAGGCTCTCGTCCAGAGCGTTTACCAATTGCGATGGTATTGCCTATTGCCGGGGAAATAGAGGAGAAATTGTCGAATATTGCTGAAGTAATTCGTTTCTCTCGCGCTGGTAGTTTGCGCCGTGTTCGTGAAACAGTGAAAGATTTAGATTTTATCATTGCAACGACAGAACCAGCAGCGGTACGTGAGCATTTACTACAATTCGATAATATGATTGAGGTAATCGCAAGTGGGGATACGAAAGTTTCTGTTCGTCTTCAATATGAATATGATATTTCAATCGATTTCCGCTTAGTAAAACCAGAAGAGTTTATTACAACACTTCACCATTTCACAGGATCAAAAGACCATAACGTGAAAATGCGTCAAATCGCAAAAGATAAAGGCGAGAAAATTAGTGAGTACGGTGTAGAGAACTTAGAAACAGGTGAAGTGAAAACATTTGAGACTGAAGAAGACTTCTTTGCTCATTTCGGTCTACCATTTATTCCGCCAGAAGTGCGTGAAGATGGAAAAGAAATTGAATTAATTAAAGAGTATCCGAACTTAATTCAGTTTTCCGATATACAAGGTGATTTACATATGCATACAACTTGGAGTGACGGTGCTTTTTCTATTGAAGAAATGGTACAAGCGTGCCGTGCTCGTGGATATAAGTTTATGGCGATTACTGATCACTCGCAATACTTAAAAGTAGCGAATGGTTTAACGAAAGAGCGTCTTCGTGAGCAAGCGAAAGAAATTGAACGTATGAATGAAAAGTATCCAGACATTACAATTTTACGCGGAATTGAAATGGACATTTTACCAGATGCCTCGCTTGATTTTGATGATGAAGTATTAGAAGAATTAGACTATGTCATTGGAGCGATTCACTCTAGCTTCTCACAAGACCGTGAAACGATCATGAAGCGTCTGCGTACTGCACTTGAGAATAAATATGTCACAATGATTGCTCATCCGACAGGACGTCTTCTCGGGCGCCGTGAGGGTTATGATGTAGATACAGATTTATTAATTGAACTCGCAAAAGAGACAAATACAGTTTTAGAATTAAATGCGAATCCGAACCGTCTAGATTTAAGCGCAAAATTATTAAAACAAGCACAAGATGCTGGTGTAAAAGTAGCGATTAATACAGATGCTCATACACTTGAAATGTTAGAAGATATGGAAACAGGTGTAGCAGCAGCACGTAAAGGTTGGATTCAAAAAGATAACGTGATTAACACATGGGATATTGAACGTTTATTAGACTATATTAAACGTAATAAGTAACACAAGGGGGACCTGCAACATGTTAGAAAGAACGTTGCGTGTATTAGAATACAATAAAGTAAAAGAACAATTACTTGAACATACAGCCTCTTCACTTGGCCGTGACAAAGTGAAGCATTTAGTGCCGAGCACTGATTTTGAAGAAATTGTAGAAATGCAAGATACAACGGATGAAGCAGCGAAAGTTATTCGTTTAAAAGGTAGTGCACCATTAGGTGGTATTACGGATATTCGCTCAAATGTGAAGCGTGCAAAAATTGGGAGTATGTTAAGTCCAAATGAATTACTTGATATTGCGAATACGATGTATGGTAGTCGTAATATGAAACGTTTCATTGAAGATATGGCTGATAACGGTGTTGAGCTTCCGATTTTAGAAACTCACGTCGCTCAAATTGTATCTTTATATGATTTAGAAAAGAAAATTACAAATTGTATCGGTGACGGCGGTGAAGTAGTGGATAGCGCAAGTGATAAACTGCGTGGGATTCGTACTCAAATTCGTACTGCGGAAAGCCGTATTCGTGAAAAGTTAGAAAATATGACGCGCTCTTCAAACGCGCAAAAGATGCTGTCTGACTCGATTGTAACGATTCGTAACGAACGTTACGTGATCCCAGTAAAACAAGAATACCGCGGCGTATATGGTGGTATTGTTCACGATCAATCAGCTTCTGGACAAACGTTATTTATTGAACCGCAAGTCATTGTAGAATTAAATAACGCACTGCAAGAAGCTCGTGTGAAAGAGAAACAAGAAGTCGAACGCATCTTATTGATGTTAACAGAAGAAGTGGCAGTAGAAGCTGATATCGTTTTATCAAACGTAGAAGTAGTTGCGAATCTTGATTTCATTTTTGCGAAAGCTTTTTATGCAAAGCGAATTAAAGCAACGAAACCAATCGTAAATAACGAGCGTTATATGGATTTAAGACAAGCTCGCCATCCGCTAATCGATCCAGAAATTATTGTGCCAAATAACATTATGTTAGGTAAAGATTTCACGACAATTGTTATTACAGGACCGAATACAGGTGGTAAAACAGTTACGCTGAAAACAGTTGGTATTTGTGTTTTAATGGCGCAATCTGGTCTTCACATTCCAGTAATGGATGAGTCAGAGATTTGTGTGTTTAAAAATATATTTGCTGATATCGGTGATGAGCAATCGATTGAACAAAGTTTAAGTACGTTCTCCTCACATATGGTGAACATCGTTGATATTTTAGAAAAAGCTGATTTTGAAAGCTTAGTTTTATTCGATGAATTAGGTGCTGGAACAGACCCACAAGAAGGTGCTGCACTAGCAATTTCGATTTTAGATGAAGTATGTAATCGCGGTGCTCGCGTTGTTGCAACGACGCATTATCCAGAATTAAAAGCGTACGGATATAACCGTGAGCAAGTTATTAATGCGAGTGTTGAGTTTGATGTAAATACATTAAGTCCAACTTATAAATTATTAATCGGTGTACCAGGCCGTAGTAATGCCTTTGAAATTTCGAAACGTCTTGGATTATCTGATCGCGTTATTGACCAAGCACGCAACCACATTAGTACAGATACGAATAAAATTGAAAATATGATTGCGAAGTTAGAAGAAAGCCAGAAGAACGCAGAGCGTGACTGGAACGAAGCAGAAGCACTTCGCAAACAATCTGAAAAACTTCATCGTGAATTACAACGTCAAATCATTGAATTTAACGAAGATCGCGATGAACGATTATTAAAAGCGCAAAAAGAAGGGGAAGAAAAAGTCGAAGCCGCAAAGAAAGAAGCAGAAGGCATTATTCAAGAACTTCGTCAATTGCGTAAAGCACAGCTTGCAAACGTGAAAGATCACGAGTTAATTGAAGCGAAGAGCCGTCTAGAAGGCGCAGCACCAGAGCTTGTTAAGAAACAAAAAGTAAACGTGAAAAATACTGCGCCGAAGCAACAGTTACGTGCAGGTGATGAAGTAAAAGTATTAACGTTCGGTCAAAAAGGTCAATTACTTGAAAAAGTAAGCGATACTGAGTGGAGCGTACAAATCGGTATTCTGAAGATGAAAGTAAAAGAATCTAACATGGAATACATTAACACACCGAAGCAAACAGAGAAAAAAGCAGTTGCAACGGTAAAAGGTAGAGACTATCACGTTTCATTAGAACTTGACCTTCGTGGTGAACGATTTGAAAATGCAATGGCGCGCGTTGAGAAATACTTAGACGATGCCCAGCTTGCAAGCTATCCTCGCGTATCAATTATTCACGGTAAGGGGACAGGAGCACTTCGCCAAGGTGTACAAGATTACTTGAAGAAGCATCGTGGTGTAAAAACCTTCCGTTACGGTGACATGGGCGAGGGAGGCCTAGGCGTAACAGTTGTCGAATTAAAATAGAAAACAACGAAACAAAGGGGAAACCATTATATGTTTATGGACAAACTTGCAAAAGTATTGTTAGCTTGTTGCGGAATATTTTTGGTGATTGGGGTTATTTATTTAGTTGTTTTTGCGAAGTGAAAAAGCGTCAATCGTGGCAGAATGATATTGCCATAGATTGACGCTTTTAATATATGTGAAAAGGAATAGAACATGAAAATCAACCAATACATAAGCGAAGCAAAATCATGCTCCAGACGTGAAACAGATCGCCTCATTAAAGCTGGACGCGTGGCTATTAATGGTGAAATATGTACGCACGGTGCACTTGTGAGCGATGGTGATGTTGTAACGATTGATGGGCAAGTTATTGTAAAAGAAGAGAAAGAAAAGGTGTACATAGCCTTTCATAAACCAGTCGGAATTACTTGTACAGCAGCTGATCATATTGAAGATAATATTATTGATTATATCAATTATCCAGAGCGAATCTTTCCAGTTGGACGATTAGATAAAGCATCGGAAGGACTTATCTTATTAACGAATGACGGCGGTATTGCGAATCGAATTTTACATGGTGATCATGAGCACGAGAAGGAATATGTTGTCACAGTCGATAAACCTTTTACGGACTGGTTTATTGATGAGATGTCCAGCGGTGTAAAGATTAAAGATGGAATGACGAAGCCGTGCAAAGTGACAAGAGTCGATCAATCAACATTTCGTATTGTTTTAACGCAAGGAATGAACAGGCAAATTCGTAGAATGAGTCGAGCTTTCGGGTTTACTGTAATAAAGCTAAAGCGAGTACGCATTATGAATATAGAGCTAAATGAGCTTGAAGTTGGAAAGTGGCGGAGCGTTACGGCTGAAGAGTTAGAAATTTTAATAGGGCAGTTATAGGGAGGGAAAATTTTCTCCCTATATTTTTTTGTCAGAAAAAATAAAACTATTGATTTTTTAAAAAATAGCCCATATAATAAAAAGCAACAAGTTTCGACAAGATATTTTATAAAAGTAATGATGAGGACATGAGTTGTATTTTACGATTCTCAGAGAGGGAAGCCTTAGGCTGTGAGCTTCCTAATACGAAAAGACAAGCTTACCACCTCTAAACTTCAAGAGTGAACTGCATACATGATGCATTGTAATTCTTGGCGGATAAAACCGTTATCAATTTACACGAGCTATAAAATGAGCGTATTTCGTTATAAATTCATTTTATTAGAATAAGGGTGGAACCACGATTTCAACACTCGTCCCTTTGTTAGGGACGGGTGTTTTTTGCGTTCTTTTACGGGGAAGTATGCTTGAAAGAGGATATGTAACGGATTTCAATTCAGAATATTTTGTTAATTTATCATTTTAGGAGGTTAGTAGAAATGAAATCATCTTTAAAGTTTTCAGAGATGTTTGCAATAAGTTTAATGTTATTTGCACTGTTTTTTGGTGCAGGTAATATGATTTTTCCACCAGCGTTAGGGCAAGGTGCTGGAACGGACGTATGGATCGCGCTGTTTGGTTTTATCGTAACAGGCGTTGGACTACCTTTATTAGGAGTAATTGTTATAGCTTTAAAGGGAGATATTAATGAGCTAGCAGGACGTGTACATCCTATATTCGCACTTGTTTTTATCACTGCAATTTATTTATGTTTAGGCGTATTCGTAAGTGTGCCGCGTACAGGAACAGTAGCTTATGAGATGAGTGTTGCACCGTTTTTACCAAGTGAGATAGCTGGTCAGTCATATCCACTTGTTATCTTTACACTTATTTTCTTTGCAGTCACTTTCTATTTAGCTTTAAATCCTTCGAAATTAGTGGGTCGTATTGGTAAAGTGCTAACTCCAATATTATTAGCTGTTATTGCAATTATCGTAGGTAAAGCACTTATTACACCAATTGGAGAATTTGGTGCACCGACAGAAGCGTATAGTGCTCCTCTCTTTAAAGGATTTATTGATGGATATTTAACTTTAGATGGACTTGCAGCACTGGTATTCGGAAATGTTGTAATTCATGCGTTAAAAGAAAAAGGCATTACAAATAAAAACAGTATTGCAAAAGTAACAATCTTTGCAGGATTTATTGCAGCGCTTGGTCTACTACTTGTGTATTTAGCACTTGCTTATCTTGGAGCTTCTAGTGTGTCACTTGGAATGGGCGCAAACGGAGGAATTATTTTAACAAATGTCGTGAATCATTTATTTGGTAGCTACGGAACTTTATTATTAGGGATCGCAATTACAGCAGCATGTTTGACAACTTCTGTAGGTATTGTTGCAGCTTGTGGTGATTACTTCTCTTCCTTATTACCAAAGCTTTCTTATCAAAAAGTCGTTTTCATTTTCTGTGTATTAGCATTTATGGTAGCAAACCTTGGGTTAACTCAGTTAAATGCATTAGCGTTACCAATCTTAATCGCAATTTATCCAATTGGAATCGTACTTATCGTATTATCACTTGTTGAAAACTACGTTCGTCTTCCATTAGCGATGTATGTGGGCGGGATTGTAGGAGCATTTGCAATAAGTTTCTTTGATGGATTACACAATGCAAACCTTCAAATTGTAGCGCTAGCACCTATTTTAGATAAGATTCCATTATATAGTGTAGGAATTGGTTGGTTAGTTCCAGGGATAATCGGTATAGGATTTGGTTATATAGTTTCTAAGTTTCAAAAGCAGGAAATTGCTGTAGAGAAATAGAGAAAAGAGACTTTCTATAACAGAAAGTCTCTTTTTTTGTAAAAAAAGCAGCATATAGAGAAATTCAGATATTAAAAATTTTATACGTAATATAGTTGACAAAAAATTTATGAGTAGGCTAAGATTGACTTAGTTGTGGAAATATTGGAAGGGAAGTGAGGGAAAAGGGGTTTCTATAACTATAGTGTTGTTATGGGAAGAGGTGAAAGAAGAGGAGAAGAGATAGTTTATTTTTTTTGATTTGCATTGAGAATGATAATCAATAAATACGTTTTATCATTTTTTCTCAGTTTCTATGCCTTCGTATAAGGAATAGGGTGAGATATTATTTTTAACATTAAATGAGAATGATAATCAATAATACTTATGTTAGATAAAAGAATGCTAATTAAATAATAGGTAGAAGAGATTATTTTTTTCTTATAAATTGAGAATAATTATCATTTTCAAGAAGTGAAATAAAAGATAACCAAGGAGGAAACAAGAAAAATGAAAAAGGTTTCTGTATTACCCGCTTTTATTATAACGTTCGTATGTATGCTAGCTTTTCTTGTAATGCCATACGGGAATGCTTCAGCAAAACTAGCTGATGGTACTTACGATATTAATTACGTAATTCAAAAAGCGGAAAATGATTCAGCTTCAATGGCAAATGACTATTTTGAAAAGCCGGCAAAATTAATAGTGAAAAACGGTGAGATGAGAGTACAAGTTCCGATGAATCATAGTGCTTGGATTACAGAATTTAAAGCACCAGAGAATGGGAATTTTGTTGATGCGAAAGTTGTTAGTAAAGATGAATCGGCAGATAAAAGAACAGTAGAGTTTAAAGTAGATGATTTATCCAAACCGGCAGCTGTAAAAATTCATGTTGTTGTACCAAATGCAAACTATGACCACCACTACACAATTCGTTTTGCATTTGATGCAAATGTAAAAGCTGTAGGTGGCGATAACGGCGTAGCTGCTACAAAAAAAAATAATGATCAAGCGAAAACAGATACACAAGTAAAAGAAGAGAAAACAAAAGTAGAGAGTAAGGAAACAGCTAAAGAAGTGAACAAAGAAACAAAAAATGAAAATGGAAAAGCTGAAAAAACAGATAACCCAAAAACAGGCGATGAAGCACGTATTGGATTGTTTGCAGCGTTAATTCTTATTTCAGGTGCTTTCTTAATTCGTAAAGTGAAGTTGAGTAAATAAATCTTTTGAAGGGTGATGAATATATGTTTAAACAATTTAAAATGATTATTGCCGTATTTGCTGTTTTATTTACGTTTATCGCAACACTAGGTTTACAAGATGCAAAGGCTGCTACAAAACTAGCTGATGGAAAATATAATATTGCTTTTACTGTATGGAAAGGCGATAAAGATGAATCGTCTAGAATGAATAGTTATTTTGAAAGCCCAGCAACATTAACAGTTAAAAATGGAAAACAATACGTTTCATTTAAAGTGAAAGATAGTGCTTCTATTAAAAGTTTCCAAGTAGAAAAAGATGGTCAATTTGTAGAAACAACCGTGTTAAGTGAAAACAAAAAAGATAATACTAGAGTAGTAGAATTTGAAGTTGCTGACTTGTCAAAAAAACTAAATGGAAAGGTGAAAATTAATATTCCAATTATTAATTATAATGCTTCGTATGATATTCGCTTTGTATTTGATGGGAGCAGTATTAAATAATTTTCAAAAGGGAGAGTCGTTCCATTGAACAGGTATACAAAAATTATTGTTGCTATGTTTTTAATGATATTTACATTCGTGTCAACATTACAACCACTTGCAGTTCAAGCAGCTACCAAGTTGGCTGACGGTGAATATTCAATTGGGTTCAAAGTTTTAAAAGATACATCAGATGAAGAATCGATGATGAATCAATATTCAGTAAGTCCGGGAACTTTAAAAGTGAAGGATGGGAAAAAGAAAGTATCCTTTACATTAACGAATAGTTCATGGATTACGAAGTTTGAAACAGAAAAAGCAGGTAAGCTAGTTGCGACAAATGTAATTAGTGAAGATAAAGAAAAAGATACAAGAGTAGTAGAATTTGATGTAGAAGATGTAGAGAAGGTATTAAATGCAAAAGTAAAAGTAGATATTGATTTTTTAAATTATCATCATGAGTACGACGTTCGTATTGCATTTGATCAAAATAGTATTACACCAATTCATGTGGAACAACCAAATGAAAAAGAGGACCCAGCTAATAAGCCAGATCCAAATGAAAAACCGGATCCAAGTCAGAAGCCCGACCAAAAGCCTGACCCAGATCAACAACCAAATTCTAACACAATTAAAGATGGTGCGTACAGCATTCCATTTAAAGTGTTAAAAGATCAAACAGATGAAGAATCTAAGATGAATACTTACATGGTAAATCCAGGAGTATTAAAAGTAGAAAACGGTAAGAAAAAAGCAATTGTAACATTAAAAAGTAGCTCATTAATTAAAAATTTTCAAACGGAAAAAGATGGCACATTTGTTGATGCAAAAGTAGTAAGTGAGGATACGGAAAAAGATACAAGAGTAGTAGAGTTTGAGGTAAACGATTTATCTAAAAAACTAAATACAAAAGTATTTATCGAAATGGCATCAAGAAATTATAAGCAAACGCATGATGTACAACTTTTATTTGAACAAGATAAACTTGAACAAATTAAAAATGAAGAGAAACAACCAGAAGTAGAAAAACCAGAAGCAGAAAAACCAGAAGTAGAAAAACCAGAAGTAGAAAAACCAGAAGCAGAAAAACCAGAAGTAGAAAAACCAGAAGCAGAAAAACCGGAAGTAGAAAAACCAGATGAAAATAAAAAATCAGATGAAAATAAAAAACCAGATGCTGAAACAATTAAAGATGGTGAATACAGCATCAATTTCAAAGCATTAAAAGATCAAACAGACGAAATTTCAATGATGAACACATATACAAAAAGTCCAGGTGTGCTAAAAGTAAAAGATGGTAAGAAGTATGTATCATTTACGTTAACGAACAGTTCTTGGATTACAAAATTTGAATTTGAGAAAAATGGTTCGTTTGTTGATGCACATGTAATAAGTGAAGATAAAAAAGCTGATACACGCGTAGTGGAAGTAGAAGTACCAGATTTATCAAAAAAGTTAAATGCAAAAGTAAAAGTAGATATCGATTCAATGAATTATCACCATTTTTACGATATTCAATTTGCATTTGATAAAGGTAGCATTAAGCCGTTAGATAGCCAAGGCGGAAACAACAACCAAGGCGGAAACAACAACCAAGGCGGAAACGACAACCAAGGCGGAAACGACAACCAAGGCGGAAACGACAACCAAGGCGGAAACAACAACCAAGGCGGAAACGACAACCAAGGTGGAAACAACAACCAAGATGAAAATAATAAACCGAGAGTAATAGTTGATTCGAAAAATTTAGTAGATGGCCAATATGATATTACATTTAAAGTATTAAAAGATAAAACAGATGAGATTTCAAAGATGCATGACTATGTTGTAAATCCAGCGAAATTAATCGTAAAAGATGGTAAAAAATATATTGAGATGACGCTGAAAAATAGTGCGTGGATTACGAAATTCCAAGCGGAAAACAATGAACTATTCGCTGATGCGAAAGTAGTAAGCGAAGATAAAAATGCAAATACGCGAGTAGTACAGTTTGAAGTAGAAGATCTATTTAAAAAATTAAACGCAAAAGTAAAGGTAGACATCGATGAGATGAACTACCATCATTTCTACGATGTACAAATTCAATTTGATACAAATAATATCGGCGCGTTAGGAACTCTTAAAGAGGAACCGAAAAATGAACCGAAAAATCCAGTGACTACACCGAAAGTAGATAATGTAAAAACAGTAGGTACTCCTGATTTTAATCGAAATGCAGATGGTCACAAGAAAAAAGAAGATACAAAAAATGATTCGAAAAAAGAGAAAAACTCAAAAACTGCAGATACAGCACAACTTGGTTTATATATGGTGTTACTGCTAGGTTCACTTGCTTTACTAGTTCGTAAATATAGAGCAGGTAGATTGTAATTTTTGGAGTCTTGATGCATGTTCGCGTGCATCAAGACTTGTTTCATATTGTATGGAAAGGAGTGGTGATTGAGAGTGAAGAAAATTGCAAGTGTACTAATGGCTATCATTTTGTTAATGAGTATAGCCGGGTGCTCATCACCAAAAAAAGAATCAGCAAAGCAGGTAAAGAGTGAAAGTAAAGAGCGCGTCGTTGCAACAACAGTGGCTGTTACTGAAATTATGGATGCGTTAGAAGTAGATTTAGTCGGCGTTCCAACAAGTTCTAAAACTTTACCGAAGCGATATAAAGGTTTACCTGAAGTTGGGAATCCAATGAGTCCAGATATGGAAAAGGTAAAGTCATTAAAGCCTTCAGAAGTGTTATCTGTGACAACACTTGAATATGAATTAAAGCCAGTTTTTGATGGTGTGGGTATGAAAGCAAACTTTTTAGATTTAACGAGCTTGAAAAATATGCAAAGTTCTATTAGCGATTTAGGTAAGAAATATGGGCGTGAAAAACAGGCCGAAGCAGTAGTAACTAAATTAGATAAAAAGGTTGCTAGCATTCAAAAAGAAGTAAAAGGAAAGAAAGAACCGACAGTGCTTATTTTATTAGGTGTGCCGGGAAGTTATTTAGTAGCAACAGAGCATTCTTATATTGGAGATTTAGTGAAACAACTAGGTGGTAAAAATATTGTGCAAGGTGAACAAGTAGAATATTTAGCTTCTAATACAGAGTATTTAAAGAAAGCTGATCCAGATATTATTTTACGAGCAGCTCATGGTATGCCTGATGAAGTTGTAAAAATGTTTGATAAAGAATTTAAAACAAATGATATTTGGAAACACTTTGCTGCGGTTAAAAATAACCGTGTTTACGATTTAGAAGAGCGTTTATTTGGAACGACAGGCAATTTAGCAGCAATTGAAGCATTAGATGAATTGAAAAAAATGATGTATCCGTGATGCATTTTAATATAAAGGAAGAGTAGAATGAATAAAAAAACTTGGAGTTTCCTCATTGTTACTGCATTGCTTATTGTTATGACATCATTGTCAGCGATGAAAGGTAGTTTAGAAGTAGGTATTGTTGAACTTGTACAAGGGATATTTACAGGTGGAAATGAAGATGTTGAAGTCATTAAAGATTTACGTTTTCCGCGTATTATTATTGCGTTGTTCACTGGAGCGGCTCTCGCTGTTTCAGGTGTGCTTTTTCAAGCTGTTATGAAAAATCCACTCGCTGATGCTGGGGTAATCGGTATATCTTCAGGAGCAAGTTTTATGACACTTGTTATTATTACGTTGTTCCCGCAATTCTTTTTCTGGACACCCGTATTCGCCTTTTTAGGTGGTGCGCTTGCATGTTATCTCGTTTATTCGTTTTCATGGAAATCAGGATTAAGCCCGCTTCGCATTATTTTAATTGGTATTGCCATTAATGCAATGTTTACTGGATTAAATGAATCATTCGTTACGATTTGTGGATATTTTATTAAGAGTATTAAGCAAACGACGACTTCTAACATAACAATGAAGACGTGGGGCGATGTAGAAATAATGGTGACTTATGGAACGATTGGTCTTATTCTTGCTCTGTTCGTAGGGGCTTGGTGTAACTTATTATCGCTACAAGATAAGACTGCGAAAAACTTAGGCTTGCACGTGACGAGAGTTCGTCTTATTATTTCTGCCATTGCAGTACTCTTAGCGGCAGTATCAACAGCGATTGCAGGTGTTATTGCTTTTGTAGGATTACTAGTTCCGCATATTTCAAGACAATTAGTCGGTTCAGACCATAAAGTATTAATTCCATTTTCTGCTCTTGCAGGGGCGTTATTAATTTTGACGGCAGATACGATTGGAAGGTTAATTGTGCCACCTAACGAAATTCCAGCAGCAACAATTATGGCGGTTATTGGTGGTCCATTCTTAATATTCTTGCTTAGAAAGAGTGATAAAGTTCATGGAAATTAAAAATGTAACCTTTTCATACGATAACGTAACAAATCGATTAAAGTCTGTTAGTAGTGAAATAGAAATTGGGAAAATTACAACAATCATTGGACCGAATGGATGTGGGAAATCAACATTACTTAGTGTCATGTCTAGAAACCACGCTCCTAGCAGTGGAGAAGTAATACTTGATGGGAAAGCGATTAGTGAATATAAACCGAAAGAGTTTGCTAGAAAACTAGCGGTTGTCCATCAACAAAATGAGGCTCCAGCAGATATTACAGTGGAAAAGCTAATAAGCTTCGGGCGTATGCCATATAAAAATATATTCTCTCCGCAAACAGATGAAGATAGAGAAGCGATTGAGCGTGCGCTAGTATGTACGAATTTACAAAGTAAGCGTGATAAGCCAATTTATGCTTTATCTGGTGGAGAGAGGCAGCGAGTTTGGATCGCAATGACATTAGCTCAAAATACACCAATGCTCTTCTTAGATGAGCCGACCACATATTTAGATATTTACTATCAGCTAGAAATATTAGAGTTAGTGAAAGAGTTAAATGAAGTGCATGGACTAACGATTGTAATGGTATTACATGATATTAATCAAGCCATTCGTTATAGCGACCATATTATCGTTATGAAAGATGGAGAAATCATTACGAAAGGTAATCCTAATGATGTAATAACAGAAGAAATGGTTAAAGCAATATATGGTGTAGATGTCATTGTAAAGCAGGATGAAGATACCGGATTGTACATGGTACCTATGGGAATCTAAAGGCTGAGCATAATCCGTTTTGAGGTGATAATTTGAATAGTAAGAAAGGACGGAAAAAGAATTCTTTTTTTCAACGCATACTTACAATTGTGTTTTTAGGAATCTTTTTCTATTCAATGTATGAGTTGGGCGGGATTTTCATGGATTATTATGAAAATCGTAAAGTAATGGCTGAGGCACAACATATTTATAAAAGAAGTCCAATGGAAGAAAAATCAGAAGATGGAGAGGTACGTAAACAGTTTCAGGATCTCCAGAAAATTAATCCAGAGATAGTCGGATGGATTACGATGGATGATACACAAATTAATTATCCAATCGTTCAAGCAAAAGATAATGATTACTATTTATTTCGTAATTATAAAGGTGAAGATATGAGAGCGGGAAGCATTTTTATGGACCATCGTAATGATGTGAAATCTCAAAATCGAAATACGATTTTATATGGCCATCGTATGAAAGACGGTTCTATGTTTGGTAGTTTAAAAAAGATGTTGGATGAAGACTTTTTTATGTCTCATCGTAAATTATATTACGATACATTATTTGAAGGATACGACGTGGAAGTTTTTTCAGTATACACGACAACAACGGACTTTTATTACATTGAAACGGATTTTGAAAATGATGCAGCATATACATCGTTCTTAAAGGAAATTCAAGAAAAATCACTGTACAAAACGGATACGGAATTGACGGCTAATGATGAAATCGTAACACTTTCTACTTGTGACTATGCGCTTGATCCAGAGGCTGGAAGGCTAGTTGTACACGCAAAATTAATAAAAAGAAATTAAAGAAAAAAGTATAGAATATGAGAAGTGATAGATAACGCTTCTCATATTCTATACTTTAAAAAAGGACTGTTTTTACTGTGCTGCAGCCATTGGCATACGTACAACTTTTACATCATAGTAAGCAATTTTATTATCAAGAATATATTCTGGCATTCCGCCTTGATGTGAGTGAGCATCTTTAAATGCAGCGCTCTTTGTCCAACCTTGGAAATCTTCTTTTGCATTCCAGCGAGTGCTAATTGTTACTTCATCATAATCAACTGTATTTTGCGTTAAAAGAACTTCTAGACCTAAAAAGCCTGGCATCGTTTCAACTTTACCTACTTTATTAAAACGCTCAATTAATTTATGTCCATTTCCCTTTGTAATTTTAGCTGTATTTGTAACAATAATCATGTTTATTCCTCCTATTAAATATAGCCTTTATTTTCGAGAACTCATATACATTAAATGATAATGAAAATCATTATCATTGTCAATGCTAAATGTGAAATATAAAAGTTTTTTATATTATATTGGACAGTAAGATTTCCAGTTCAAAATGTAGTAAATATGTGGCAGTTAAGCGAGAGAATGAGCGAGTTGTACTAGCAAAGCAATAATATGGTATAGTGAAACGAGGCTGTTTTTTCAGTCTCGTTTTTTAAATGCTTCCTGTAGAGAAAGCATGCAAATGGAAAGGAAGTTATTATATGCGATCAGAAGTAACTGTAAAAATAAAACCGAAATTTATAAAAGAAATTAAAAGTGGATATCCGCTTATTTTAAAAGATGCGATTCAAAATTTAAATGATGTTCAGGAAGAAGGAACAATCATTAAAGTAGTAGATGAGAAGAACCAATTTATCGGAAAAGGCTATTATGGAAAACAAAATAAAGGATACGGCTGGATTTTAACGAGAAAAGAGAGTGAACAAATTAATCAGTCTTTCTTTGAAAGTAAAATAAAATCTGCCTTACATAAACGAAAGCAATTTTACAAATCAAGTGATACGACAGCATTCCGCGCCCTAAACGGTGAAGGTGATGGTCTTGGAGGACTAATTATCGATTATTATGATGGCTACTACGTAGTAAGTTGGTATAGTGAAGGGATTTATACTTTCAGAGATGAGATTATAGCCGCTCTTCAAAAAGTAGCAAACTTTAAAGGTATTTATGAGAAAAAGCGTTTTGATACGAAAGGGAAATATATTGAGGGTGATGATTTCGTAGCAGGAGAGCGTGGTGAGTTCCCGCTTATCGTAAAAGAAAATGGTGTGAACTTTGCTGTTTATTTAAATGACGGAGCGATGGTTGGTGTATTTTTAGATCAGCGTAACGTTCGAAAACAAATTCGTGATAAGTATGCAAAGGGAAGAACCGTGTTAAATATGTTCTCTTATACAGGTGCTTTTTCTGTATTTGCAGCGCTTGGCGGAGCGAGCAAAACGACGAGTGTCGACCTTGCAAATCGTAGTTTAAGTAAAACGATTGAGCAGTTTAGTGTAAATGAAGTTGATTATGAAGCGCAAGATATTATTGTAGAAGATGTATTTCTTTACTTCAAATATGCAGCGAAGAAAAAAATGAAATTTGATATGGTCGTACTTGATCCTCCAAGCTTTGCACGCTCAAAAAAATATACATTTAGTGCAGCAAAAGATTATAAAAATTTATTAAAAGAAACAATTGCTATTACAGAAAATAACGGTATTATCGTTGCTTCTACAAATTGTAGCGCATTCGATATGAAAAAGTTTAAAGGCTTTATCGATACAGCCTTTAAAGAAATGAATGGCAAATATAAAATATTAGAAGAACATTCTTTACCAGAAGATTTCCGTACCATTGATCAATTTAAAGAAGGAGACTATTTAAAAGTAGTTTTCATCGAGAAAATTAAAGGTTAATAAAGAAAAGGAGCTCGAGTTTACTTGAGCTCCTTTTCTTATTGAACGATATTTTGTACTCTACCGACTTGCCCGTCCTGCAATCGCACTTTAATGCCATGCGGATGGGAAGGGGAGTTTGTTAAAATATCTTTTACAATTCCACGTGTTAATTTGCCTGTTCGTTGATCTTGTTTTAATACAATATCAACTTCAAGACCGGGTGCTATATTAGAACGTTTTTGTCCGTTCATTTACACACCTGTACGTCTACGTTGGTTGTTTGTTTTCTTTGTTTGTTGGTTTTGTAATTTTTTTGTTTCTTGGCTTTGATTTTTGGCATTTTGACCATTACCGTTACCTTGCTTTTTCTTTGCAAGTTGTTCACGCATTAAATCAGCTAAGCTTACTTTTTTGTTTTCTGACATGATAAGTCTCCTTTATATAAAGTTAATTATGAACTATCGTAGTAAATTTCATCATATCATTGTTAGGGAAGGAAGGGAAGTTGGTTTGAAAATTCATATAATTCTTCACAGTATTCATTCGTTACGATACAATTAAAATGCTAATGTTTGTAAAAAAGGGGATAGACATATGTCACATCATATTTTATTAGTTGAAGATGATATCTCAATTCAAGAGATGGTGGAAAAGTATTTAATAAAAGAGGGCTTTCAAGTAACAATTGCGTCTGATGGAGAAGAAGGCGTGAACACATATTTAAAAGGTTCATTTGATTTGATTATCCTTGATATTATGATGCCAAAGCTAGATGGCTTAGAGGTTGTACGAATCATTCGAGAAAAAAGTGCAGTTCCGATTTTAATGATGTCGGCAAAAGATACAGATGTTGATAAAGCTGTTGGATTAGGACTTGGAGCAGATGATTACATTTGTAAGCCATTTTCTATGATTGAATTAGCTGCACGTGTAAAGGCAGGTATTCGGAGGTCTACGAAATATTCGGCTACAGAATCAACAGAAGAAAAAATGATTCAAATTGGTGATTTAACAATCGATCCAATTAATTTTACGGTTGAAAAAAACGGGAAACCTCTCAAACTTACTTTAAAAGAATTTGAGATCTTAAAACTGTTCGTAAAAAATCAAAATCGTGTATTTACGAAAGCACAAATATACACGTTAGTTTGGAACGAAGAGTATTACGGTGACGATAACGTCATTAATGTTCATATGAGAAGATTGCGTGAGAAAATCGAAAGTGATCCATCTAATCCAGAATATATTAAAACGTTATGGGGCATCGGCTATAAGCTGGAAGTGATGTAATATGATCAATTTGTTAATAGGTATTATTTTTATATTGTTATGTGTTATTTATATGCAATATAAAATGAGAAAAAATAGTAGTAAAAATTTACGATACACATATGAAAAGTTAGAAAGTATTGTAAATGAAAAAACAGGCGAGACGTTACTCGTTATGACAGATGATCTAGAATTGCAAAAATTATTAGTGGCAATTAATCAATTATTAGATGCAAAACAGAAAACGAATGCAGATCATGCAAAAGTAGAAATTTCGATGAGAAAAATGCTTTCAAATATTTCGCATGACTTGAAAACACCACTAACAGTTATTCTTGGATATACAGAAATGTTAAATAAGGATAAAACGATGAATAAAGAAGAACAACAAATATTACTTGAGAAAGTGCATACGAAAACACTAGAAGTGATGGAGCTAATTCATAAGTTTTTTGATTTAGCGAAATTAGAATCTGGTGACAAAGCAATTGAAATGACAAAAGTAAATATGAATGAAGTTTGTCGCGAGAAGATTTTATCATTTTATGATTTAGTGACGACGAAAGGTTTTCAGGTTCATATTGATATACCAGAAAGAAATATATACGCACTTGGAAATGTGGAAGTATTAGGTAGGGTATTGAATAATTTAATATCAAATGCGATTACATATGGAGACGATGGAAAGGCACTCGGTATGACGTTAAGAGATGATGACACGAGCGTGTATATAGATATATGGGATACAGGAAAAGGAATTGATGAATCTCATATTGATAAAGTGTTTGAGCGTATGTACACACTTGAAGATTCAAGAAATAGATTGTACCAAGGAAGCGGTCTCGGATTAACGATTACGAAACGGCTTGTGGAAGCGATGGACGGAAAAATTCATCTTTCTAGTAAACCGTATGAAAAAACAATTTTTACAATTGTATTAAAAAAGATGCTGTTTTAGCTTGTAGAGAAGTAGATTCTACAAGCTTTTTTTCAGCGTAAGGAATTTGTAAGAAACGGGTAAGAAAAAAGAGATTTCCGTTGTCTATTATAGAAATATAGAGTATTGCGAAAGGGGAAAGTAACATGACATATATATTAAAAACAAATCAGTTAACGAAAGTGTTTAAAGGGAAAGAAGTTATTTCCAGTGTTAACATGCATGTGAAAAAAGGAGAGATATACGGTTTTTTAGGACCAAACGGTGCTGGTAAAACAACGATTATGAAAATGATTACAAATTTAATAAAACCGACGAGTGGTGATATTGAAATCTTCGGTGATAAATTAACAGATACATCTTATGAAGTATTAAAAAGAATGGGGACAATTATTGAATATCCAATCTTTTATGATAAATTAACGGCGAAAGAAAACTTAGACCTACATTGTGAATACATGGGCTACTACGATAAAAATGCAATTGACCATGCTTTACATTTAGTGAAACTACAAGGGGTAGATAATAAAAAAGTAAAAGATTTTTCATTAGGAATGAAACAACGACTCGGTATTGCAAGGGCAATCGTTACAAAGCCAGAATTGCTCATTTTAGATGAACCAATTAACGGTTTAGATCCAATTGGTATTAAAGAGTTACGAGACTTATTTAAAATGCTCTGCAAAGAATATGGCATTACATTATTAGTTTCTAGTCATATTTTAGGTGAGATGGAACTAATGGCCGATACAATTGGTGTGATTCAAAATGGAAAACTAATAAAAGAAGTTTCAATGAAGAGTATTAACGGAAAACAAACAGAGTATATTGAAATTACTGTTCCTGATGTGAAACGTGCAGCTTATATTTTAGAAGATAAACTTGGTATAAAAAATTACAAAATAATGAGCGGAAACATGATTCGGATTTATGAAGTGGCGGTGACACAGCAAGCCATTTCAAAAGCACTTATTATGAACGATGTGGAAATTGAAAGTATTAATAAGAAACATAGTTCCTTAGAAGAATATTTCTTAAATGTAATGGATGGAGAAGGTATTCATGCTTAATGGACTGTGGCTGAACCTGGTAAGTGGATTTATCGTAATGCTAATAAGTGGAATTTTATATTATAGAAAACCAGAGCGGAAATGGTTGTTCATTGTACTAGTGATAGGAATGTTAAGCTTCGTTACTGCTGGAATTAGAATGTTAGCAGCGTAGAGACAGGTATATAAAGAATGGAGGCGTAATTTATATGTTTAAATTAATGAAGCTCGAATGGAAGAAACATAAATTATCTCGTTACTTTAAAAGTGTAGCAATTTGTATTATAGCAATTTTCGCTGCAGTAAGCCTTATGGCATTGGGAATGAAAGCCGAGGAAGACATGCTCTTCTCTGACTTCACACAGAACATGGCTGCAGCAAATATTTTTATTAGGATAACATTCATTATTTTTAGTTCGGTCATTTTATCACGTTTAGTAATTGATGAGTATAAGAACAAAACGATGCAATTATCGTTTATGTACCCGCTGCAAAGGAAAATGCTAATGAGGGCGAAATTAACAATTGTTTTTTGTTTTTGTTTTGTGAGCACCATTATCGCTACTTTTATTATTAGTTTACTCGTATATTTTGTGAGTCCAATGATGGGACTGATTGAAACGCCAGCTACGATAGGTGAAATAATAGCTATCGTTCCAGATACTTTTATAAGTGCATTTATGATATCTGGTATAAGTTTAATTCCTTTATTTTTTGGAATGAGAAAGAAATCGACACCGACAACGATTACTTCGGCAGTAATAATTGGTATGCTGATTAGTGGTAACGTTGGTCCTGGAAACGATCAAGTAAGTATGTTTGATTTTATAGCTATCCCAATCGTGCTCTGTTTATTAGGGATTTTCATTAGTTATTTATCGTTTCGTAAAATCGATAAGATTGATGTGGTGTGAAGCAAGCTTAAAACAACAACGAACTGGGGTATGAATGGTGAAAAAGATAATAGTAATTGCAATATTATTCATTACAATTGCTAGTGTAGTTTTTGGTATTAAGGTATTTCAGGGGAAAGATTTTAAGAAAGAAAAGTCTTTTGAGATAAATAATATAAAAGAAATAGAAGTAGATAATGAAAACTGGAATCTTGAATTTAAAAGTACAGACGCTAATAAAATAGTAATTTCTGCTCAAGGTGAACAACCAGATAAAGAGATAGATCCCGTCAAAATAGAAAATGATGAAAATAAAATTGTGATTAAGCAAAAACAAAAGGTGAACAGATTTTTTTATGGTTTTACGTTTAGGAAGAAAAATAGTATATCTATAGCTATTCCGAAGAAAGAAATAGATAAAATTGTATTAAATAATAAATTGGGTGATGTGAAAATAAACGATATAGTAGTAAAAAGGATCGTGACAAAAGGCAAATCTGGAGATGGAATGATTACAGGACTATCGGCAGAGAAGGGTGAATTTACATCCGAAAGCGGAGATTTAATGTTAAAAGATAGTTCATTACAAGAAGTAAATATAACTTCCACTACTGGTGATAATTATGTAAAAAATGTAAAAAACGAAAATATGAACATCACTTCAACATCTGGGGAAGTATTACTGAAAGATATGACAGAAGGAAAATCATTATTTGTAGAAACAAAATCAGGGGATATTGGCGTACGGTATAAAGGTGTCCCGGCATCATTGAAGCTTATGGCTAAAAGTAATTCGACTGACGTAATAGTGGATTTAAAAGGACTTAAGAAAGATAAAAATACAGAAAAGATAAAAGAAGGAACTATTGGTGATGCAAAAAACGAAGTGAAGATTTTAAGTAAAACAGGGGTAATTTATATTGATTAAAGTTTAAATGAAAGGAGGAATATCATGCTACGTCTTATGAAGCTAGAATTGAAGAAGTTTAAGTTTGGATGGTATGTGAGGGGAGCAGTTATTGCAAATATCATTATACTGGCATTATTAATCTTTGTTAGTTTCATTGCACAAATAGAAGGAGATCCAGAAATAAGAGATCCGCAGATGATTTTGCTAATGGCTAGTACAGTAGTAAGAGCAACATTTATTATTTTTGGTAGTGTGTTAATCGCAAGGTTAATAATTGGCGAATATAAAAATAAAACAATACTACTCATGTTTTCTTATCCTATTAACCGAAAGAAAATGATGGCTAGTAAGTTGGCTATTACAGCGATAGTAACATTTATAACAGTTATTGTATCTAACATTTTAGTAGTAGGAATTTTCTTTGGGATAGATAGTTATTTTTCAATTCTTCCTCATTCATTCACAGTAGATCAATTGGTGCAAGAAGGAATAAAACTGGTTCCTTTAGCTATTGCAACTGCGGGAATGAGTTTAATCCCATTATATTTCGGAATGCGTAAACGTTCAGTGCCAACTACAATTGTTTCATCTCTTATCGTTGTAGCAATTGCAATGAATAGCAACCCAGCGTTTCCTACAGCAACTTTACTTCCCCTTCAACTAGCACTCGCAGCAATTGGAGCTGTGATTGCATATTACGGAATTAAAAATATAGAGAAGGAAGATATAACTGTATGACAAGAATAAGAAAAAAGAGTTGGCGTTACACTAACTCTTTTTTGTATATGTATGCTTCGTTACTACTCTGTAAATTTGGAGTGTTTGCTTAAATACTCTTGAACTCCTGGAGAGATATTAAAGTTATTAGGACTTTTATATTCGATAGTAAAATCTCCGTCTCTACTTGTCTCAAAGGAGATGGCATAGCTATTCATTTTAGCATCGTAAGAAGTATTTTTGACTTCTGCATCTAGATTAAAATATTTTGTAATATATTCTTTTGAGTCCGTAATTGCTGCTTGTTTTCCCCAAGGGGTACCATAATAGGTGAAATAAAGAGATACACTAATAACTCCAATAAGGGAAGTTAGTAAAATAGTTCCCATAGCTATTTTTTTATTTTTTGTATTCAATTTGGTTACTCCTCTTCGTAATATGTATTCATTTTAACCTATATATTCCATAAAACAACCATTTTAAAAAATAGTTTCACATGAAACAAGTTACAGAAAAAGACAAGATATGTAAACACCTTGTCTTTTTTGTCATTACATTTTAGGAGCTACCATTCCAGCCGCAGCCCACTCTTCTTTTGCGGGGCCGTACACACCAGGAACTGTTAAGCCGGCTTGTCGCATTAAAACCGTCATTTGCCCGCGATGGTGATTTTGATGATTAATAAGTGTCATTAAAAATATAGAATTCGGCATAGGGCGACCAAAGAAGTCGTTAATAGTAGCTAAGTCTTTATCAGTCCATTTATTTTGAAGTGTTTCAACAAAAGCCGCGTTCACTTTACGGTACTCATCTGCAATTGTTTTTGCAGAAGTTGGAACAGGATAATCTTTCGTTTCTCCTTCAAACTTTAGCCCTGTGCCAGATAGTATAACAGGAATTGCCGTCACGATATGCCAAGCAACTCTTCCTAAAGTCCAATGTTCAGGTGCAATTTCTTGTGATAAAGATGCATCGGTTAATGAATCAAGCATTTTCTGAGTAGATTCAGCCTCGTATGTCCATGATTGCAAGAAGCCATCAATTGTTTGGTACATAATTATCCCTCCTATTTTTGTTCATAGATTAAATTCGTGAGAGATAATATAATCCCTGTTCCACAAGAAATAATTAATTAAGCATTGCTACAATATGAAAACAATTAGAAAATATTTGTAAAAGTGTCAGGAAACGAATGTGCTCATTCGTATATATAATGAATAAAGAATAGGATAAAGAGTGGTGATAAGGGTGAAGGATATAGAAATAGTAGAAGGTCTTCGGAAACAAGATATGTTAGCATTACATACAGCAATTGATCGATATGGAGATTTAATTTATAAGGTAGTTCATAGTATTTTAGATACTGCACAGAGTAAGGTGTTAGTGGATGAATGTGTTGACGATATTTTATTAATCGTTTGGTACAACATTAGTAGTTATGATGAAAATCGTGGGAAGTTTAGAAACTGGCTTATATCTGTCGCTAGGTTTAAGGCCATCGATTATAAACGAAAAAGTAATAAGTCTTATCAATTACAAGAGTTTCAGCAAGAAATATATGAAGATAGAAAAAATGTCAATTTAACAAAAGAAGAGCGAGATTATAATTTTTACGTTTTAATTAAAGAATTGAATGAAGAAGATAAGAAAATTTTTATAAAAAGGTATTTAGATGAATATAGCGTACAAGAAATAGCGCTTGAATTCGGTATGACACGAGATACGGTATATAGTAGGCTTTCAAGAGGGAGAAAGAAATTGAAGAAGCTGCTGGGGGGGAAAAGGAATGAATAAAGAAAAGTTACTTCAGGAATTAAATAACTTACAGTATAGCGATAATTGTGTAGATGATTATAGAAATGATGAGAAAATAGATAAAAAGAAAATAGATCGTACAAAAGAAGTTGTAACAAAAACAATTTTAATGAAACGTTGTTATGAGGTTGTACAAGAAGAGTTACAGGGAAGCGAAGAGATTTTATATAGTATGCTTGCCGAAAATCATCGTGTGAAAAATTGGCAGACAGGCACAGCAATGACATTAGGGATAGGCGTTCTTGCAATGAACTTCGGTATTAATAATGTGTTAATCGTTACAAATAAACGGTTGTATGTGTTTTTTATGGATCGTTATTATAATGAAGTTGATTTAAAAGTATGTGTATTGAATGAAGTAGCTTATATGAAAACAATATTAGACCGTAAAGGTGGAAGTGAGTTTCTGCATATAAAGTATAAAAATGATAACGAATACGTATTATTGGGAAATGCTGATGATTACAGAGAGTTATTTCAAATAGTAGGTAGGTTGAAAATAGCGAATGGAATAGAATTGAGATTACAAGATAAGAAATTAAAGAGAAAGTTAACTTTAAAACGAAGTGTGTTCAATATAATCATGTATTTACTTGTTATATATATTATGTACAAAGCCTATGTTAATTTTATGCCATAATAGGAAAAGACGGCTTCACATATATGAAGCCGTCTTTTAATTAACCTTCTTCCCACTCTTCCTCATCAACCATAAGAAATAAGGTGCTCCAAGTACAGCAACGACAAGACCAGAAGGAATTTCTTTCGGATATGCGATTGTACGTCCAAGTAAGTCAGCAACAGAAAGAAGGATTGCTCCAAATAGTGCTGAACAAACGAATAGTCTTTGATGATTCATACCAACAATAATTCTTGCTAAGTGAGGTGCGACAAGGCCTAAAAAGGCAATTGTACCGACAGCAGCGATATTTACTGATGCAAGTAGTGTCGCTAGCACAATCAGAGCAAGACGTGTTTTATTTACTGGTTGCCCAAGTCCAGTTGCTAAATCGTCTCCAAGTACGAGAACGTCAAGTTGTTTTATTAAGAAAAAGATAATGAATACAAGAATTAGAGATGGATATAGAATGATATTTTCTAAGTGATTCCATCCTCTTGCATACGTACTGCCAGATAACCATGTTAAAGCAGCGGCAACATTCAAATTGGCTCTAACGATAAAGATTTGAATAATTGCCGAGCCAAGTGCAGAAATACCAATTCCTATTAAAGCAAGGGCTGTTGGGCTAAATCCTGATTTCCATGAAAAGAAGAGGACAATTCCTACTGCAAGTAGTCCTCCGATAAATGCACCAATTGGTAGAAAGAAACCAGGAAGTGCAGGAAAGACATACATAATAGTTAAAGCACCAACACCAGCTCCCGATGAAATACCAATAATAGAAGGATCGGCAAGTGGATTTCGTAATATACCTTGGAAAACAAGCCCACTTATTGCAAGGCATGCGCCAGCAATAGCAGCCACGAGCATTCTTGGTAAACGAAGATTCATCATCATATTTTTGTCAAATAGTGTTAATTGACCTGATATAACATTTGTAATACTTTCGATATAAGCGTTACTACCGATTGTAACACCAAGAGCAATCGTCACAATACAAAGTGTGATAGATATAATGATTACCTTTTTATAAGAGTAATAGCGGGAACTAGCTCCAGCTGCATTCGCACCGTTATCATTCATATATTGTTTCGACTTCATCATTCGGTACACTAAGTAAATAAGCCAAGGAGATCCAATCATTGCTGTGACTGCCCCAACAGGAAGTTCTGCACCGGTTGGATCTATTAATCTACCGACAACATCTGCTCCAAGTAATAATACTGCCCCCCATAAGAAAGAAGAGAGAAGAAGAGTAAAGTGTTGACGGTATCCGATAAGGCGCATTAAATGAGGCGCAACTAAGCCGACAAATCCAATTGGTCCAACAACAGTAACAATTACTGCTGTTAAAAAGATTGCAGCAATGAAGGCGATAAGACGTGTTACTGCTGTTTTTTCACCAAGAGAAACAGCAACATCATCACCAAGTAAGAGAATGTTGAGTTTACGAGACATAAATAGTAAAACTAGGAAAGAAATAATGATAAATGGAAAAGCAAATTGAACGCCATCCCAGTTATTTTGAATAAGAGAGCCAGCTCCCCATAAAAATAAACCAGCTGTTTCATTTTCATAGAAAAGCTGCATCGTTCCGGTAAAGGCAGAGAGCATTAATGTAACGACCATACCAGCTAATGCCATTCTAAGTGGGGTTCCCTTTTTTCCACCAGAAATACGGTATACAAATAAAGCAGTAATAGCACCGCCGATAAATGTGAACAGAAGAGAATTAATTTGTAAACCTTTCGGTAAGAAAATTGTAGCCGCTACTAGAAAGAAATATGCGCCAGAGTGAATACCCATTGTACTGGATTCAGCAAGTGGATTTTTCGTTAACGTTTGTAAAATAACCCCTGATGCAGCAAGAGCGCCTCCAGCTAAAATGGCAATTACAGCTCTAGGTAATCGAAGCATGATTAAAGTTTGATGTTCTAGCGATTGGTTCGGTGAGATAAGAGCATCAATAATCATACTATAGGAAATGTTTGCTTGACCTTGTCCGATATGAATAAAGAAAAGGAGGAGCAAGAGAGCTGCTCCTCCTCCGAATACAAGACTTGCTCGAAGTGTGTGTTGTAAGCTATTCATCGTGTAATCACTTCTTCGCTGTCATTACATCTGCTACTTGTGTTGCTAAAGATGTTGCAGACTCAGGACCACCGAAAATCCAAGTATCGCCTTTTAATTTATACATTTTGTTTTCTTTTTTGAACTTTAATTCTTCCCAAGCAGGGTTGCCTTTTAGTTGCGTGTCAAAAATGTTATCTTCATCCGCTACAATGTAAATGAAGTTTGAATCTTGTACACTTTGTAATGATTCTACAGTTGTTTGTTTGAAACCATCTGGCTCAGATTTTCCTGCTTCAAAAGTATTTGTTAAACCTAATTTTTTTGTAACTTGTAAAGCTAAAGAATTGTCAGTTAAGATACGGAATGTTGGTACGTTTTTAGCAGTAAATGCTTGTGCCATTGCGATGTTTTTATCTTTTAAGTCTGCTTTCTCAATTTTTGCTTTTGCATCAGCGAATGCTTTATCCATATCAGCTAATACTTTTTTACCTTCTTCTTCTTTTCCAACTGCTTTTGAAATTTGTTTAAATGTTTCTGTCATTTCAGCAAAGTGATCGTTATTACTTGTTGATGGATCAAACATAACTGTTGGTGCAATTTGCTCTAATTCATTTTTAATTGCTTTACCACGGAATGAAGCTGTGATAATTAAGTCTGGTTTTAAACGGCTAATTTCTTCTAAGTTTGGTTGTTGACGTGTCCCTACATCTACAACATCTTTACTCGGTTTTGTTTTTGTATTTACCCATTTATTATAATTCTTAATGTCTGCCATCCCTACTGGCTGAACACCAAGTGCTAATAAGTCTTCTGAATATACCCACTCAAGTACAACTACTTTTTTCGCTGGTTTATCTAACTTCGTTTCCCCTTCAGCGTGTTTAATTGTTATAGCTTGATTTTTATTGTCCGCTTTTGTTTCTTTTTTCTCCTCTTTTTGCTGTCCGCATCCAACAGCGAATAGAAGAACTACTATAAAAATACTGATAATTTTCTTCATCTTCTGCCCCCAAATTAAGTGTTTTTTGTAACTAGTACCGTAAGTGAAAATGGTTATCAATTACAACAACCAAATCATACTATGAGGATAAATTAAGTGTCAATATTTTTTTAAAATTTTGACTAAAAACAACAAATTATACAGATTTTTATATGTTATAGTCGCTATTTATGAAGAATAAGCCTCTTTACTAAAAAGATTGGCGAATGTGGAAAGTTTAAATGGGAACTTGGCTGTGTACGAAAGTGTAATGTGTATGGTTAATAATCTGTGGAGATGGGGCGAAAGTACAAGCAAAAGGAGTGAGAATAGCATGTAATAATTACTAGAATGTATAGAATAAACCTGTGTTTATCCCTAATAGGTAAAGTATTTCTTTGTTATTTAGATAGATTTTTTTAACTCGGTGATTGTACTTAAAAGATTGCATGTAAAGGAAGTGATCAACATGTCTTCATGGAGCAATAACGTAAATGGATATTGTGGGTGTAATAATCAAAATGGTGTACATGTTGATTCATGCTGTTTTAGTTGCGATGGGACAGTGCCTAAAGTTGGTCCAACCGGTCCGACGGGAGCAACAGGCTCAACAGGTCCAACGGGAGCGACAGGTCCAACGGGAGCGACAGGTTCAACGGGAGCGACAGGTTCAACAGGTCCAACGGGAGCGACAGGTTCAACAGGCCCAACAGGCCCAACAGGAGCGACAGGTTCAACAGGTCCAACGGGAGCGACAGGTTCAACGGGAGCGACAGGTTCAACAGGTCCAACGGGAGCAACGGGTCCAACAGGAGCGACAGGAATAACAGGAGCGACGGGAATAACAGGAGCAACGGGTTCAACAGGTCCAACGGGAGCGACAGGAATAACAGGAGCAACGGGTTCAACAGGTCCAACGGGAGCGACAGGAATAACAGGAGCAACAGGCTCAACAGGTCCAACGGGAGCGACAGGAATAACAGGAGCAACGGGTTCAACGGGAGCAACGGGTCCAACAGGAGCAACGGGTCCAACAGGAGCAACAGGAGCAACAGGAATAACAGGAGCAACGGGTCCAACGGGAGCGACAGGCCCAACCGGAGCTACAGGTACAAGTATCACGGCGACGTATGCATTTGCAAATAATACGTCAGGAACAGCGATATCAGTACTTCTAGGTGGAACGAATGTCCCGCTTCCGAATAATCAAAATATCGGTCCAGGTATTACGGTTTCCGGGGGAAATACAGTATTTACGGTTGCAAATGCTGGAAATTACTATATTTCATATTCGATTAATATAACGGCTTCATTATTAGTTAGTTCACGGATTACAATCAATGGAGCACCACTTGCCGGAACAATCAATTCTCCTGCTGTAGCGACTACATCATTTAGCGCAACAATCATTACAACTCTTGCAGCAGGAGATGCTATTAGCTTGCAATTATTTGGTTTGTTAGCTGTTGCGACATTATCAACAACTACACCAGGAGCTGTGTTAACGATAATAAGATTAAGCTAAATAATAACTCTCTTATTTTTTTATAGATTAGGAGAGTTTGTACATATAATAAGAAGTTAATAGAGTGAAGCATAGTTATATAAAAGTCAGAATATTATGATTGTAACGTTATGGTGACTATAATATAATGAAACCAACCATCATGAATGAACATTCATTTATTTTTATGTATTTGAAGGGGGAATGAAGGTGGAAAAACCATGGTTGAAAAGTTATCCAGAGGAAATTCCGAGTACGATTTCTTATGATATTCAGCCGCTTCATAGATATGTAGAACAGATGGCTTCTCGCTATCCAGAAAAGAAAGCGCTTCACTTTTTAGGGAAGGATATTACATTTTCAGACTTCCATGATAAGGTGAAGAGGTTTGCAAATTATCTTCAAAAGCTCGGTGTGGAAAAGGGTGATCGAGTTGCTATTATGTTGCCGAATTGTCCGCAGGCTGTAATTGGTTATTACGGTACATTACTTGCGGGGGGTATCGTAGTACAAACAAATCCACTATATACAGAGAGAGAATTAGAATACCAGCTTCATGACTCGGGAGCAAAAGTAATTCTTTGCCTCGATTTAGTATTTCCAAGAGTAACGAATGTTCAATCTGCAACAAAAATTGAACATATTATCGTAACTCGTATTGCGGACTTTTTACCATTCCCTAAAAATCTATTGTATCCATTTGTGCAGAAAAAACAGTCGAATTTAGTTGTGAAAGTATCAGAGAGTGAAACGATTCATCTTTGGAACTCAGTAGAAAAAGAAGTGAATACGGATGTTGAAGTGCCTTGTGATCCTGAAAATGATTTAGCTCTTTTACAGTACACAGGAGGAACAACTGGATTTCCGAAAGGCGTTATGTTAACGCATAAGAACCTCGTATCCAACACGTTGATGGGGGTTCATTGGTTATATAATTGCAGAGAAGGAGAAGAAGTCGTTCTTGGGGTTCTTCCATTTTTCCACGTGTACGGCATGACGGCTGTTATGAATTTGAGTGTTATGCAAGGATACAAAATGGTCCTTATTCCAAAGTTTGATATGAAAATGGTTTTTGAAGCGATTAAGAAGCATAAAGTGACACTATTTCCAGGGGCACCAACTATTTATATCGCTCTTTTAAATAGCCCACTTTTAAAAGAATACGATATTTCTTCTATTCGTGCTTGTATTAGTGGATCAGCACCACTCCCAGTAGAAGTACAGGAAAAGTTCGAAACAGTTACAGGTGGTAAACTAGTAGAGGGATATGGTTTAACAGAATCCTCTCCGGTTACACATAGTAATTTTTTATGGGAAAAGCGAGTGCCAGGTAGCATTGGAGTTCCGTGGCCAGATACAGAAGCGATCATTATGTCACTTGAAACTGGTGAGGCATTACCGCCAGGAGAAATAGGGGAAATTGTAGTGAAAGGTCCTCAAATTATGAAAGGATACTGGAATAAGCCAGAGGAAACAGCGGCTGTATTGCAAGATGGCTGGCTCCATACAGGTGATGTTGGCTACATGGATGAAGATGGATTCTTCTATGTAAAAGATCGCAAGAAAGATATGATTGTCGCGAGTGGATTTAATGTGTATCCTCGTGAAGTTGAAGAAGTATTATATGAGCATGAAAAAGTGCAAGAAGTAGTGACAATTGGAGTTCCAGATCCGTACCGAGGAGAGACAGTTAAAGCATTTGTTGTGTTAAAAGAAGGTACGGAGTGCTCTGAGGAAGAATTAAATCAGTTTGCACGTAAATATTTAGCGGCTTATAAAGTGCCGAAAGTATATGAGTTTAGAGATGAATTGCCGAAAACGACAGTAGGGAAAATTTTGCGCCGTGTTCTAATAGATGAAGAGAAGAGAAAGAATGAGGATGAGCAAACGGGCTAAGGCCCTTTCTTTTTGAAAAAATAGGATTGACACTTTTCTAAATAGTCAGTATTATAAGAATATGAATGACTATTCATTCAGTCATCTTCTTGAAGGGGACAGTAAAGTGAAGAAAAATAGACCGAAATACAATCAAATTATTGATGCGGCAGTTATTGTGATTGCGGAGAATGGGTACCACCAAGCGCAAGTTTCTAAAATCGCAAAGCAAGCTGGGGTAGCTGATGGCACGATTTATTTATATTTTAAAAATAAAGAAGATATATTAATATCCTTATTCCAAGAGAAGATGGGAGAATTTGTCGAAACAATTCGTCAAAAAACAGCAGGAATTGAAAGCGCTGTATCGAAGTTATTCATGTTGGTAGAAACGCACTTCTTGCTGTTGTCGCAAAATGATCCTCTTGCTATCGTTACGCAATTAGAGCTGAGGCAGTCCAATCAAGACTTGCGCCTTAAAATAAATGAAGTATTAAAAGGCTACTTACAAGTTATGGATGAGATTTTAGAGACTGGTATAAAACAAGGTGAATTTCAAGCAGATTTAAATGTTCGCGTGGCAAGACAAATGATCTTTGGAACAGTAGATGAAGTTGTGACCAATTGGGTAATGAGCGATCATAAGTATGATCTGGTCGCACTTTCAAAAACGGTACACGGGCTACTTATTGCAGCTTGTGGTTATCGTCAATAATGGGAGGGATCATGTTGAAATTCCTATCTGTAAGAGTTGAAGATCATATCGCGGTGGCGACATTAAATCACGCACCAGCGAATGCGATGTCTTCACAAGTTATGCATGACGTTACTGAATTAATTGATCAAGTGGAAAAGGATGATAACATTCGTGTTGTTGTTATTCACGGTGAAGGACGTTTCTTCTCAGCGGGAGCAGATATTAAAGAATTTACATCTGTTACTGAAGCGAAACAAGCAACAGAATTAGCACAGCTTGGACAAGTTACGTTTGAGCGTGTTGAAAAATGTTCAAAACCAGTTATTGCGGCAATTCATGGAGCGGCACTGGGCGGCGGCCTTGAGTTTGCTATGTCTTGCCACATGCGCTTTGCAACTGAAAGTGCAAAACTTGGTTTACCTGAATTAACACTTGGATTAATTCCTGGCTTTGCAGGTACACAGCGCTTACCACGTTATGTTGGGAAAGCGAAAGCTTGTGAAATGATGTTAACAAGTACACCAATTACTGGTGCAGAAGCATTAAAGTGGGGACTTGTTAACGGATTGTTCTCTGAAGAATCTCTTTTAGATGATACGCTTAAAGTTGCAAAACAAATTGCTGGAAAAAGTCCAGCAACAACTCGTGCTGTACTAGAGTTATTGCAAACGACAAAATCGTCTCATTACTATGAAGGTGTACAACGTGAATCACAGATTTTTGGTGAAGTATTTACAAGTGAAGATGGAAGAGAAGGTGTAGCTGCATTTTTAGAAAAGCGTAAACCTTCATTTAGTGGCAGGTAGTTCAATTATTTTTTTAATATAAATTAACAGAAAATTAAAATTGATAGAATCTTTCTGAAAAACAAGGGGGTAAATGGAATGAACATCTACGTACTCATGAAACGAACATTTGATACAGAAGAAAAAATCGTAATTAAAAACGGTGCAATTTACGATGGCGAAGCGGAATTCATCATCAACCCTTACGATGAATATGCAATTGAAGAAGCAATTCAAGTAAGAGACGCACAAGGTGGAGAAGTTACAGTTGTAACAGTCGGTGGCGAAGATAGTGAGAAAGAACTTCGTACTGCATTAGCAATGGGCTGTGATAAAGCCGTATTAATTAATATTGAAGATGATGTAGAAAATGGTGACCAGTTCACGACAGCAAAAGTGCTTGCTGAATATTTAAAAGATAAAGATGCAGATTTAATTTTAGGTGGAAACGTTGCAATTGATGGTGCATCTGGACAAGTAGGACCACGCGTAGCTGAAGCGTTAAATATTCCATATGTAACGACAATTACAAAACTTGAAATTGACGGTACAAATGTGAAGATTGAGCGTGATGTTGAAGGTGATACAGAAGTGATTGCAACTTCATTACCAGTTTTAGTAACAGCACAGCAAGGTTTAAATGAACCGCGTTATCCATCGCTTCCAGGTATTATGAAAGCGAAGAAAAAGCCGCTAGAAGAATTAGAATTAGATGATTTAGATTTAGAAGAAGATGATGTGGAAGCAAAAACAAAAACAATTGAAATCTATTTGCCTCCTAAGAAAGATGCAGGAAAAGTGTTACAAGGCGAGCTGCAAGATCAAGTAAAAGAACTTGTATCGTTGCTCCATACAGAAGCGAAAGTAATCTAATAAAATACGAAATTATATATGCAGGAGGGAAAATCTATGGCTCGTAAAGTATTAGTAATGGGTGAAGTTCGTGATGGATCGCTACGTAACGTTTCTTTTGAAGCGGTAGCAGCAGCAAAAACAATTGCAGAAGGCGGTGAAGTAGTAGGTCTTCTAATTGGAGACAGCGTTGCCTCTTTTGCAAATGAATTGATTCATTACGGTGCAGATCGCGTTGTGACAGTTGAAAATGATAAATTAAAATCATATACATCTGATGGTTATGCACAAGCGTTTTTAGCTGTACATGCTGAAGAAAATCCAGAAGGTATTGTCTTTGGACATACAGCACTTGGTAAAGATTTATCACCAAAATTAGCAGCGAAGCTTGAAGCTGGTTTAGTTTCTGACGTAACTGCTTTAGAGGTTGAAGGTGGAAATGTTATCTTCACTCGTCCAATTTATTCTGGTAAAGCATTCGAGAAGAAGATTGTAACAGACGGCATCTTATTTGTGACAGTGCGTCCAAATAACATTGCAACTCTGGAAAAAGATGAGTCTCGCAGCGGTGACGTATCTTCTATTACAGTTGATGTGAAAGATTTACGTACAATCATTCAAGATGTTGTCCGTAAAACAGCAGAAGGTGTGGATCTTTCTGAAGCAAAAGTTATTATCGCTGGCGGACGCGGTGTGAAGAGTGAAGAAGGCTTTAAACCATTAAAAGAGTTAGCAGACGTACTAGGCGGCGCTGTTGGGGCATCTCGTGGTGCTTGTGACGCTGAATACTGTGATTACTCATTACAAATTGGTCAAACTGGTAAAGTTGTTACGCCAGACTTATACATTGCATGTGGTATTTCTGGTGCGATTCAGCATTTAGCAGGTATGTCTAACTCAAAAATAATCGTTGCGATTAATAAAGATCCAGAAGCAAGTATCTTTAAAGTAGCTGACTATGGTATTGTCGGTGACTTATTCGAAGTTGTACCTCTTTTAACAGAAGAGTTTAAAAAGTTAAAAGTACATTCATGATTTAAGTACCCTTGAGTTCCAAGTGAAGTACCCCTATATATAGAAAAAGGTGAGAGATCCCCTGTCTCTCATCTTTTTAGTATTTAATCCGTATTTTTATATAGTATAAAGGAACATTTTTTTGTTACAATACATAACGATACATATTATTCGCCACGTATATAAGTTAATGATATACTCTTGGTAGAATATACTTGAAGGAGGAAATAAAATGGCAATTGTAAACGCAAATGACCAAAGCTTCGCAGCTGAAACTAGCGAAGGTGTTGTATTATTAGATTTCTGGGCACCTTGGTGTGGACCTTGTAAAATGATCGCTCCTGTATTAGAGGAAATTGATGCAGAACTAGGCGAAAAAGTAAAAGTAGTAAAAGTAGACGTTGATGAAAACCAAGAAACTGCTCGTCAATTCGAAGTAATGAGCATTCCAGCTCTTTTCGTATTAAAAGACGGTAAAGTAGTTGATCAAGCGTTAGGTTACAAACCGAAAGAAGCGTTAGTAGAATTAGTTTCTAAACACTTCTAAAATAAAAAAGCTACCATTTGGTAGCTTTTTTTATTTTCTTTTTTACAGTCTTTCCGTTACAATAAAAGAACGTATGTTGGGTGTTTGGGCATAGTATGTTTTCAAGGGAAAATAAAAATGCTAAGTATGTAGAAATGGAGGGAGACGAGTGCACGAACATTTGAAAGAGAAGTTGGCTATTTTACCAGATCAACCTGGTTGTTATTTAATGAAAGATAAGCAAGGAACGGTTATATATGTCGGAAAGGCAAAAGTGCTTAAAAATCGTGTGCGCTCGTACTTTACTGGTTCACATGATGGGAAAACACTGCGGCTTGTAGGAGAAATTGTTGATTTTGAATATATTGTAACCTCTTCGAATTTAGAAGCACTTATTTTAGAGTTAAATCTAATTAAAAAATATGATCCGAAATATAATATTCAATTAAAAGATGATAAAACATATCCTTTTATTAAAATTACGGCGGAGAAGCAACCGCGCTTACTCATTACTCGAAACGTAAAAAAGGATAAAGGGAAATATTTTGGTCCTTATCCAAATGCACAATCTGCTCATGAAACGAAAAAACTGCTAGATCGTATGTATCCACTTCGGAAATGCACGAATATGCCAGATAAAGTTTGTTTGTATTATCATATGGGTCAATGTTTAGCACCTTGTGTGAAAGAAGTGACGGAAGAACAAAATAAAGAAATTGTAGATGAAATTATTAAGTTTTTAAATGGTGGACATAAAGAAGTTCGTTCAGAACTAGAAATAAAAATGTATGAGGCTTCAGAGAAACTAGAGTTTGAACGTGCAAAAGAGTTGCGTGATCAAATTGCTCATATTGATGCGATTATGGAAAAACAAAAGATGATTATGAGTGACTTAGTGGATCGTGATGTGTTTGGATATGCAGTGGATAAAGGATGGATGTGTGTTCAAGTTTTCTTCGTTCGAAAAGGAAAGCTAATTGAACGTGATGTTTCTATGTTTCCAATTTACGATGAACCAGAAGAGGGTTTTTTAACGTTTATCGGCCAATTTTATGAAAACAGTAGTCATTTTAAGCCGAAGGAAATTGTCGTTCCAGGAAGTATAGACTCGGAATTAGTAGAGCGCTTTTTAGAAGTGGAAGCGACGCAGCCGAAACGTGGTAAGAAAAAAGACCTTGTAGAATTGGCAAATAAAAATGCGAAGATTGCTCTTGAAGAGAAGTTTTACTTAATTGAACGTGATGAAGAACGAACGATTAAAGCGGTAGATCATTTAGGGAAGCAGCTTGGGATTGAAACGCCATATCGTATTGAAGCGTTTGATAACTCAAATATTCAAGGAACAAATCCCGTTTCTGCAATGATTGCTTTTATCGATGGGAAACCGGCGAAGAAAGAGTATCGGAAATATAAAATTAAAACGGTTCAAGGACCAGATGATTATGAGTCTATGAGAGAAGTTGTGAGGCGCCGTTATACAAGGGCGCTTAAAGAAAATTCACCTTTACCTGATTTGATTATTATTGATGGAGGAAAAGGCCATCTAGCGGCTGCAAGTGATATTTTAGAGAATGAGCTCGGATTATATATTCCGATGGCAGGTCTTGTAAAAGATGATAAACATAAAACCTCCCATTTAATTATTGGGGATCCACCGGAACCTGTGATACTTGAGAGAAATAGCCAAGAATTTTATTTGTTGCAGCGTATTCAAGATGAGGTGCATCGATTTGCGATTACATTCCATCGTCAATTACATGGGAAATCTGTCATTCAATCAGCATTGGATGATATTCCAGGAATCGGTGATAAACGGAAAAAGGTATTGTTAAAACATTTTGGTTCATTAAAGAAGATGAAAGAAGCTTCTATAGAGGAATTTGTCGAAGCGGGTATGCCGAAAAATGTCGCGGAGACGATTTATACGTATTTAACAGATAAGAAGACGTTGTAGTTTACAACGTCTTCTGTTTTTTGGTATAATTTCTGAAGATTTAAAATAAACGCATCTGAATGAAAATACAAAAAAGTCAACTAAACTGATATGTCTAGTTGACTGTAGGTAATGCTTACACTTCAATGAGATCTTTTATATCCCATTTTACAAGAAATGTAATAGAGTCAGAACGTTTTTTCTTTTCTTCGTATGACTCCGCAACGACGTTCCGTTGCTTTTGGATTTGTTCAGCGATGAATCCGGCTTCTAGTTGATAAGAAGAATGTCGTTTTTGTTTTTGACGTTCTGCGATGAGTGTGCCTTTAAGTTGGAACTGCATTTCACGACGCTTATGTTCAACAATGCTTAAAGTGCCCCAGCCAGCCTTTTCAAAGAACTGAATGACTTCTTCAATTGTTTCTAGCGGATATTTTCTTGCAAGGTTTCTACCAGACCAGTATAAAATACCATCTAAATCGTTGCCGATTAAATCAGGTAGTAATTCTTCACGTAGCAATTCATAAGCGAAGGCGTTCAATGAAACATCTTCTAAAGATGTTGTATCGATTGTATTTTTACTCACAATATTCCCCTCTTTCTATAGGGATTATTATATAACATTTCACATTTATAAAAACAGATTTTTCTTTAGGAAAATCTGAATATATAAGAAGAAAAAAAGAATTGGCAAATTATATGCAAATTATGTATACGTTTTCTTGACGCTTCGACAAAAATAGGAGTAAAATGAACTTGGTATCAAATTATGCTGAAATATTTCGAATAATTTTTTCAGTTTTTCTTATGCCAATAGTGAAAAAACATTATTGTCATAAACTAATCTGAAAACAGCAGTCAAACATTCAAGGGGGGTAATGGGGACATGAAAGGCCGCGAGTATACGTTTCGTAAGTGGCACTCATTAATGGGGGTCATCCCGGTTGGTGTCTTTTTGACGCAACATTTAATTGTAAACAACTTTGCAACACGAGGAGCAGAGGCTTTTAACAAAGCTGCAGGCTTTATGGAGCTCCTTCCATTCCGGTATGCGCTAGAAATTTTCATCATCTTTTTACCGATACTGTACCATGCTATATATGGCTTATATATTGCATTTACAGCTAAGAACAATGCGGTTTCTTACGGTTATTTCCGTAACTGGATGTTCGTTTTCCAAAGAATTTCAGGTATCGTTACGCTGATCTTCATTTCTTGGCATGTCTGGGAAACTCGTATTCAAGCAATGTTAGGTAAAGAGGTAAACTATGATATGATGGCAGATATTTTAAACAATCCAGCTATGTTTGCATTCTACTTAGTTGGTGTTGTTTCAACAATTTTCCACTTTGCAAATGGACTATGGACATTCTGCATCAGCTGGGGAATTACAGTATCTCCACGTTCACAAAGAATCTCTACTTATGTAACATTAGCTATTTTCTTAGGTTTATCTTATGTAGGTGTGAGTGCATTATTAGCGTTCATCGATCCACAGCTAGCAAACCAGTAAGGAGTGGGAGAGCATGAAAGGGAAACTTATAGTAGTCGGCGGTGGCTTGGCTGGCTTAATGGCAACGATTAAAGCGGCAGAAGCAGGAGTAAATGTTGAACTGTTTTCTTTAGTACCAGTAAAACGTTCACATTCTGTATGTGCTCAGGGCGGAATTAACGGTGCCGTAAATACGAAAGGTGAAGGGGATTCTCCATGGATCCACTTTGACGATACAATTTATGGTGGGGACTTCTTAGCGAACCAACCACCAGTTAAAGCGATGTGTGAAGCAGCACCTGGTATCATTCATTTAATGGACCGTATGGGTGTTATGTTCAACCGTACGGAAGAAGGACTTCTTGATTTCCGTCGATTTGGTGGAACGCAACATCACCGTACAGCATTTGCTGGTGCAACAACTGGACAGCAATTACTTTACGCATTAGATGAACAAGTACGTCGTCACGAAGTAGCAGGACTTGTAACGAAATATGAAGGTTGGGATTTCTTACGAGCTGTTGTTGATGATGAAGGTGTGTGCCGAGGAATCGTTGCACAAGACTTACAAACTATGGAGATTAGAAGTTTCGGAGCAGATGCCGTGATTATGGCAACAGGGGGCCCTGGTATCATTTTCGGAAAATCAACAAACTCCATTATCAATACAGGTACAGCAGCTTCTGCTGTATATCAACAAGGCGCATATTATGCAAACGGTGAGTTCATTCAAATTCACCCAACGGCAATTCCTGGAGACGATAAATTACGTCTTATGAGTGAATCTGCACGTGGTGAAGGTGGACGTGTTTGGACATATAAAGATGGTAAACCATGGTACTTCTTAGAAGAAAAATATCCGGCTTACGGAAACCTTGTACCTCGTGACATCGCAACACGTGAAATCTTTGATGTTTGCGTAGAGCAAAAACTAGGTATTAACGGTGAAAACATGGTGTACTTAGATCTTTCTCATAAAGATCCAAAAGAACTAGATATTAAACTAGGTGGAATTATTGAAATCTATGAGAAATTTACAGGGGATGATCCTCGTAAACTACCGATGAAAATCTTCCCAGCTGTTCACTATTCAATGGGCGGACTATGGGTTGATTATAAACAGATGACAAATATTCCAGGTTTATTTGCAGCAGGTGAGTGTGATTATTCTATGCACGGTGGTAACCGTCTTGGTGCGAACTCACTATTATCAGCAATTTATGGTGGTATGGTAGCGGGACCAAACGCAATTGAATATATGAAAGGTCTTTCTAAATCATCTGATGCTGTTTCATCTACTGTATATGAGCAAAATGAATTAATCGAAACAGAGAAATTTAACAATATTTTAACGATGGATGGTAACGAAAATGCGTATGTTCTTCATAAAGAGCTTGGAGAATGGATGACAGATAACGTTACAGTAGTTCGTGAAAATAAAAAATTATTAGAAACAGATGCGAAAATTGAAGAATTAATGGCTCGTTACAAACGTATTAACATTAACGATACAGCAAGATGGAGTAACCAAGGTGCTTCATTTACACGCCAACTTGCAAATATGTTTGAGTTAGCACGTGTTATTACAATTGGCGCATATAACCGTAATGAAAGCCGTGGGGCGCATTACAAACCTGAATTCCCAAATCGTGATGATGCAAACTTCTTAAAAACTACGATGGCAAAATTTGAGGGAGAAGGAAATGCACCAGCATTCCATTACGAGGACGTTGATATTTCGTTAATTAAACCACGTAAACGTGATTATTCTTCAAAACACGATGTAGCTGCTAAGGGTGAAGAGAAGGGGGATAAACAACATGTCTGAGAAAACAATCCGCCTCATCATTACAAGACAAGACGGGCCAGATGCGCAAGCCTTTGACCAAGAGTTTGAAATTCCATATCGTCCGAATATGAATATTATCTCAGCACTTATGGAAATCCGTCGTAATCCTGTTGATTCAAAAGGGAACCAAACAACTCCGATTGCATGGGATATGAACTGCTTAGAGGAAGTATGTGGTGCATGTTCGATGGTGATTAACGGAAAACCACGTCAATCATGTACGGCACTTATCGATCAATTAGAGCAACCAATTCGCTTAAAACCGATGAAGACATTCCCGGTTGTACGTGACTTGCAAGTTGATCGTAGTCGCATGTTTAATGCTCTAAAACGCGTTAAAGCGTGGATTCCAATTGATGGTACGTATGACCTAGGTCCAGGACCAAGAATGCCTGAGAAAAAGCGTCAATGGGCTTATGAGCTTTCAAAATGCATGACATGTGGTGTTTGCTTAGAATCATGTCCAAACGTAAACAGTAAGTCTGATTTTATTGGACCAGCACCGTTATCACAAGCTCGCTTATTCAACTCACATCCAACGGGTGAAATGCATAAAGCAGATCGCTTACGTGCAATTATGGGAGATGGAGGACTAGCAAACTGTGGTAACTCGCAAAACTGTGTGCAATCATGTCCGAAGGGTATTCCTTTAACAACTTCAATTGCGGCATTAAACCGTGATACAACAATTCAATCGTTCAAAGATTTCTTTGGTAGCGATAATAACTATTAATAAATATTGCCTCTTCATATCGAAGAGGCAATATTTATAACTATATTTTTCTGTTTATTCTGTTTATTTTAAGGTGAAAAGGAGAGATAACAATGAAGAGGATTTCTTATATTGAAGACTTTGAGCAATGGGAAAGTGGTTTTTCGTTTTACAACCCTGTAAAGGTTCGTTTTGGTGAAGTAGATATGTTTGGACATGTAAATAATGTCGTTGCTTTTACTTATTTTGAAGAAGCTCGTATTGCGTTGTTTAAAGAACTTGGATTTATGCAAGAGTGGACACATGCATCATCAGAAACGATGATCGTTGTTGCGGATTTACAATGTAATTTTATTAAGCAAATATATTTTGATGAACAGCTGAAGGTGTATGTAAAGGCAGGATCGGTCGGGAATTCTTCTTTAGATTTACATTATATGGTGAAGAATGCAGCAGGAGAGGTTTGTTTAGTAGGTCGTGGAATGATGGTTCAAGCGTCGAAAAAAACAGGAAGAGGCGAACCATGGCCTGAAGAATGGAAGAAGAAATTAATACAATAACAGAGTGAAAGAAAAATAAGAGAGCAATTTGCTCTCTTATTTTTTGTCTTCCATCGCTTCTTCTAATGTTAAGTGATGTTTATATAGGTATGTAGCGTATGGATTACCAACGTAGCGTAAGTGCCATGGTTCATATGCATATTCTGTTGTATCTGTTTTATCTTCTAAGTAACGAATGACAAAGCCGAATTCATGAGCGTGTTCTGCGACCCATTTTCCTTCTGCTGTCTCCCCGAAGATAGGCTCTAATTGAAATTTAGCTGATTTTGAACTAATATCCATTGCTAAACCCGTTTGGTGTTCACTTGTACCAGGAATTGCGCTTACCGAATTAGCTTCGGCTTTTCCTTGACGTCTAACGTATGTATCATGCAACGATTTTTGGCGTTTGTATGAACGATAACCAGATACAGCTGTAAGATCAAGCCCTTCTTTTTTCGCAGCTTTAAACATGTTTTCAAGTGCCTCTGCAGCATCTTTTCGCAGCAATGTTTTTTCTTTATCTTTTGGACTAATAAATGGTACATTTGGTCTCGTTAAGTCTTCAGGAATGTATCCATCTGGTAGTTTTCGATGTTTATTAATTAAGACAAGATTAGATTTTGGATTTGTTACAACTGAAAAGTCATTGTCTATTTTCTTTGCATTATGATCAGCTTTTGGAAAAGCAGGAATCTCTTCTTTTTTATGGTTATTATGCTTTTGACTTTCGACAGCTTTTGCTTCATTATGTAGTGGTGTTTTAGAACCAAAGTAAGCGAAAGATGTGATACCGATTACAATAGTAGTGGCAGAAATAATTATTATCTTTTTCATGATGCCTTGTAATCACAGTCCCTTCTTAATAGAATGTGTAATGTTTTTTTATTATAAATCTAGTTTGTTGGAAAAGGAATATAAGAGTCATAACGTAATAGAAATGCAAAGAAAATGTCAGAAAATGTGTGAATTTGTAGTATTTTTTTATATAATTCATTTCTTATCTTTCATGAAATGCATTTTTTATGTAATATATATACATAAGAAGATGTAGCGATTATCGAGAATAGAGAACTTCTTGTATAGACTAGGAGTGAATGGGAATGGATTTTGCAACAATTATTGGACTTATTTTAGGATTTGTAGCAGTGGTAGTAGGGATGGTCGTCAAGGGCGCTGACATAACAGCCTTATTAAATCCTGCCGCAGCATTAATTATTTTTATCGGTACATTTGCTGCAGTATGTATTGCATTTCCGATGAATCAACTAAAAAGGGTTCCAAAACTATTTAAAGTTCTTTTTGGTTCAAATAAAAAGGATTTAAGTTATGAACAGTTGCTAGAATTATTTGTTCATTGGACATCTGAAAGTAGAAAATACGGTATTTTGTCTTTAGAGCAACAATTAGACAAAATTCAAGATGAATTTCTTTTGCGCGGTATGAAATTTGTGATTGATGGTGTATCCGCAGAAGATTTAGAGCAGATTTTGGAATCTGAATTAGAGGCAATTGAAGAAAGACATGCAAAGGGAGCTGCTATTTTTTCACAAGCTGGTACGTATGCACCGACATTAGGAGTTTTGGGTGCTGTTATCGGTCTTGTAGCTGCGCTTGGTAACTTAACTGATATTGAAAAGTTAGGTCATGCTATTTCGGGTGCGTTTATTGCAACGATTTTTGGTATTTTTTCCGGTTATGTATTATGGCATCCATTTGCAAATAAGTTAAAGCAAAAATCTTCAGCTGAAATTGAGAAAAAACGTTTAATCATTGATTGTTTATTAATGTTACAAGAAGGTACATATCCGTTTATTATGAAGAACCGTATTTTAGGTGCACTTTCTGCAACCGAGCGTAAAAAGCTAGAAAAAGGAGCAGAAAAAAATGCGGAGTAAGAAAAATAGAAGAGGTAAAAAGAAAAAACATGATGAGCATATCGATGAAACATGGTTAATTCCATATTCTGATATGTTAACGTTGTTATTTGCATTGTTTATCGTTTTATTCGCAATGAGTAGTATAGATGCTGCGAAGTTTAAACAGATGGCAGTTGCTTTTCGAAGTGAATTAGCTGGGGGAACAGGCAACAAAGAATTTTTAAGTGATCAAAAGCCAAATGATGAAAAAGAATTATCAGCAAGTAGCCTTGAGGCAGAACAAGCAAAAAAACAAGAAGAAGCTAGAGCTAAAGAAAAAAAAGAGATGGATGAATTGAAAGCATTACAAAAAAAGATTGATCAATATATTAATGAAAAACAATTATCCTCTTCTTTTCAAACTAAATTAACTGAAAAGGGATTAATGGTGACAATATTAGAAAATATACTGTTTGATTCGGGGAAAGCAGATGTGAAATTAGAATCTTTAGGGATTGCAAAAGAGATGTCTAGCTTACTTGTTTCAGCGTCACCTCGTGAAATTACAGTATCGGGTCATACGGATAATGTCCCTATTGCCAATGCGCAGTTTGCGTCGAATTGGGAATTAAGTACGCAGCGGGCAGTTAATTTTATGCAAGTATTACTGCAAAATAAAGAATTACAACCAGAAAAATTTAGTGCGATTGGATACGGAGAATACCGTTCAATTGCTCCAAACGATACGCAAGAAGGAAAGGCAAAGAATAGACGTGTGGAAGTATTTATCTTGCCTTTAACAGAGAAAGTAAAATAAAAGAGGATGGCATTCGCCATCCTCTTTTATTTTACATCAAATGATTTTAAGTTGTCGCGACGGATTTTATCTTTTTCTGCATCTGATTTTTTGAAATCATAATCATATAAAGCGCCTTCCCAATCACCATACATTGGATTCGGGAAAATAATGAATTTCTCACCAAATTGTGCTTTTGAATCTTCTACTGTTTGGTTACGATCTTTTACAGATTTTCCATCAAAACCTGTGAAATCAGACAAGTTATCACCGAAGAATAAGACAATATCATGGGTTTGAGAAACGAGTTCACGGCGTTTTTCTTTCCCTTTTTCTTTCGGATCTTGTAGTAATATATGTTCTTTCGTTGCTTGAGGAGCACCTACACGCTCAAGATTTTTAATTGTTGCATCTAGTTGATTCGTTTTACGATTTGAGACGTAGTAAATATCTACACCTTTAGACTCTGTATATTTTAAGAAATCAATTGCGCCTGGAAGGGCTTCAGCCTCAGCTTTGTTAATCCAATCATCCCATTTGTAAGGATAGCCTTTGCCTGTTTTTACGCTCATTGCTTGATGAGGACTGTTATCTAAAACAGTTTCGTCTAAATCAAGCACGATAGCAGGTTTTTTCTCTGTCCCTTTTGCAAGAATTGCATCAAGCTTTAATTGACCAATGTTGTACCCTTGGTAGTAAAGTGCTTTCGTTTCACCGGCTGTTTGATACCATAAATCAGCCATTAATTGTTGTTCTGTTAATTTTACTTTCTCTTCTTTCGCCACTGTTTTCTCTGGTGTTCCTGAACATGCTACAAGTGATGTAGATAGAACCGCTACAGATAATAAAGTGGTAATGCCCCTCTTCATCTTCATATGTATCCTCCTTGATGTTAGAAAATCATTTTATATTATATATTAAAATATAATATTTTTATATGAACATTTGCATATTGTCTTTTATATATATAGTAGTATGTCCTATATTAGAAAGATGAGCAAAATAATAATAGTTGTTTTGACAAGTTTTATTGTCGTAATGACAATTATAATTGACAAAAAGAACTTTGTTATTTACAATTTTAACTAAATAGAACAAATGATGGATTCATGATGATGTTTACATATAGGAGGATGAAGCGTGGTGCTATATTTTGTCTTGAATAAACATAGTCTTTGAAAGAGAGTACGAATGATACTAAAGGGGAGGCTTTATACTTGAGTTTACAAATTCAAAACTTAACGAAACAATTTGGGGAATCAAAAGCAGTTAACGGTTTGCAAATTTCGTTACCAAAAGGTGAAGTACTAGGGTTACTTGGACGAAATGGTGCAGGGAAAACAACAACAATCAAAATGCTTCTCGGATTATTAACGCCTAATGAAGGTTCGATTACATGGGATGGAAAAGCATTTGGAAATAGTGGTGTAACAATTGGATATTTACCAGAAGAAAGAGGTTTATATACAAAAAGTAGAGTAATAGATCAGCTGCGATATTTTGGTAGATTAGAAGGAATGTCGAAGAAAGAAGTGGATCACGCTATTGATCACTGGTTAGAGCGTTTAGCGATACCAGAATATAAATTTAAAACGGCTGGAGAGCTTTCAAAAGGGAATCAGCAAAAAATCCAATTAATTGCTGCTCTTCTTCATAATCCTGAACTTCTCATTTTAGATGAACCATTTAGTGGACTGGATCCAGTTAATGCTGGAATGTTAGCTAGCATTATTGAAGAACAAGTACAGAGCGGAAAGACGATTATTTTATCTAGTCATCGTATGGAACAAGTAGAGGCTTTTTGCCAACATGTATGTATTTTGAAAAAAGGCGAAGCAGTCGTAAAAGGCCAGTTAAGTGATATTAAAAAAGAGTACGGTTTCCGTAATTTAACGATTGAAGATACAGAAGAGAATGCGAAGGGATTAGAAGCTATTCATGTATCCTATGAAAAACAACAAGGTCTTCTTTATGTGCAAGTACAAGATGATGCAGAAGCTCTAAAGATTTTACAACAGTTGCAAGAACAAGGTGTTACCTTACGACAATTTAAAATGTTAGAGCCGACGTTAAACGAAATCTTTGTAGAGAGGGCGAAATAACGATGCGTAAATTTTCTCACGTATTTTCATTTTATTTCAGGGAAGCGTTTTTATCTAAAAAATCATTAATCATGAGCGCGATTTTATTTTTAATTGTTTTTGGGATTTTTGCGTTCAATCATTTTACTTCAAGTAATGATAAAAATAAGGATAAAGATAAAATTGCAGTTGTGACAGAGAGTTCTACATATAAAATACAAAAAGAAGAGTTAACTAAGTTATTACCATCAGCTAAATTAACAATTGGTTCAAAAGAAGATTTCAATAAACTGCATAAACAAGTAGAAGAAGGCGAGTTAGACGGTTTGTTTCGTGTAACTGAAAAGAATGGAGTTCCAGAAGTCACGTATATGTTTAATGGGTTCGCTAGTGAAACAAATTCTACAATTATAGCTAGTTATTTAAAGGGAAAATATATGGCGGTAACAGTTGCTAAACATAATGTTTCATCAGAAATTGCACAACAATTGCAAACCGAAATTTCTGTGAAACAAGAAGCAATAAAAGATCGTTCTGCCTCTGCCGGAATTGCATATTTCTTCATATTCGCTTTATATATGTTTATTGTTGCGTTCGGAAGCACAATTGCGATGAATATTGCTTCTGAAAAAGCTTCTCGCGTTATGGAAGTTATGATTCCGAAAGTAAAACCTCTTACGATGATGTATGCAAAAATTTTAGCGGTTGTTTCAACAGCGTTATTACAACTTGTCATATTGGCATGTGGTTATTTAGTTCCTTATTTACTAGGGTGGGTAGATTTAGAAAATGGTTCATTATTTGGCGTAATTGATGTTACAAAGTTAGATGCAAAAATAATCGGTATGTTCCTAATTTATTTTGTTACAGGATATTTCCTGTATGCGATGATGTATGCAGCTGCTGGTGCGGTTGTTTCTAAGACGGAGGATTTGCAAGGTGTAATGCTACCGATTTCAATTTTAATAATTGCAGCATTCTTTATAAGTCTTAAATCGTTAGGTGACCCAAATAGTACTATCGTTGTTATAAGCTCTTATGTTCCGTTCTTTACCCCGATGGTTACATTCTCACGCTTTGTAGCTGGTGAAACTGGTATGTTAGAAATTATGATAACATTGGCGGGGCTTTTAGCGACAATCGGTATTTTAAGTGCTGTTACAAGTCGCATTTACGTAAATGGCGTAATGAATTACTCAGATAAAGTGAAATTTAAAGATTTAGCGAAATTTATAAAGCGTCAATAATGAGAGAAAAGCGTGATTTCTTATTGAAATCATGCTTTTTCTTTATGTATAAATTAAAAATAGTATATAATGATAAGAGTCGTCTTTTAATAGAATGAATAAAAAGGAGGGTGTGCAGATGGGGATTAGTAGTCGTTTTACAGTAGGTGTTCATATGCTGACATTACTTGCGATAGATCGAAACTCTCGCTGTACCTCTGAATGGATTGCCGGTAGTGTGAATACAAATCCAGTTGTGATTCGTCGCATTACAGGAATGTTGAAGAGAGCAGGACTTGTTGATGTACAAGCTGGTAAAGGTGGTACGACACTTGCTCGAGATTTAGAAGAAATTACATTACTTGATGTATATAAAGCAGTGGAAGTTGTAGAAGAAGGACAGCTATTTTCCTTCCATGAAAATCCCAACATTGAATGTCCAGTAGGAGCTAATATTCAATCGGTATTAGAAATTATTTTAATGCAAGCGCAAGAAGCGATGGAAAACGTACTTGCAAATGTAACGGTAGATCAATTAGTTACAAATTTAAAGTCTAAAATGAAAGAATAAAAAAAGCGAGCTTCCTCATAATGAGGGCTCGCCTTTTTTTATTCAGAAATATTGAAAATTCTATTTTTCAGTATTTAAAATGAATTTACCTACGATAGCTGCGAAGATACCACCAAGAATTGGTGCTACGATGAATACCCATAGTTGAGAAAGTGCTTCTCCACCAACAAATAAAGCTGGTGCGATACTACGAGCTGGGTTAACAGATGTTCCAGTTAACGGAATTCCTAATAAGTGAATTAAAACTAATGTGAAACCAATTACTAGTCCAGCTAAAGAAGAACTTCCTTTTTTACCTGTTACAGCAACGATAACTAAAATAAATACGAAAGTTAAAATGAACTCAACTAAAAATGCTCCAGATAAACCAAGAGTTCCGAAACCATTTTGTCCTAAATTATCTAAAGGTGTTTTAGCAGATTTTAAAATTGTTACTAACGTTGCAGTTCCTAATAAACCACCTAAAATTTGAGCTAATACATAATAACAAAGTTCCATAGCGTTCATTCGTTTGTTGATGAACATAGCTACTGATACTGCTGGGTTAATGTGACATCCAGAAATTGTTCCGATGCTATATGCCATAGCTACAATAGATAGACCGAAAGCCATAGCGATTCCTAATGTTCCAATTCCTTCAATTCCGCCGCCAGTGACAGCTACTCCAGTTCCGAATAATACAAGTACAAATGTACCAATAAATTCAGCGATTGCTTTTTTTAACATAATTTACCTCCTATTAATGCGCATGAAACGTATTATAACATAAGTTTTAGTATAAGCAGCCAATGAAATACTATTCTGATAAGGCGAAATAGGGGGACAATAAAAAAGAGTATGGTTCATCTCTATAGAACCATACCCTTTTTTTATGCCGATTTTTTCTGTTTAACGACTGGAACAGAACGGTTTAAAATACTATTTGCAACCATTCCTAACATGATAATAATCATTCCGATGAGAGAAAGTCCTCCAGGGAGTGAACCATTTAAGAAAATGATTTCTCCAAGTACGGTAAAGACCATCGTTCCAGCTTGTGTTGCTTCAACAGCTCCAAGTAGAGCGAGGTTATCTTTTGCTAAGTCAGTAGCAAAGAAAAATGTCATCGTCGCAATAACGCCGGAACATAATGCTAACAAAAATCCTTGAAGTATTTGGTTGGATGTTGGAATGCCAGTAGTAGAAAATCCGTATATACCAAGCAAGATTGTTATAGGAAGACTTCCAATTGCCATTCCTAATACACGTTGGAACGTATCAAGGCGTCCACCAACAAGCTCCATCATTTTTCGGTTACCGAACGGATATAAGAAAGCGGCTAATACGACAGGTAAAAAACCTGAAATGAACTGAGTCATTGTAATATGGCCTGCGGCAGTTGCTTGCATACAAATTACACCAAGTAAAATAAATAATGCAACATATAAGCTACGAAGTGGAATTTTTCCACGTACAAGTTTCGTACCTGATTTTGTTTCTATTTTCACGAAAAATAGTGGTGATAGTAGTAAACCAGCTAAAATCGTAACTTGCCAAGTTCCAGCAACGAGCCAAGCTGGAGAAAAGACAGCTGCGAAACTTAATAAAGAATAAAAACCAATACCGGCAACAGAACCCCATCCGATCCATGCCAATGGATGTTTTTTTAAATCTTCCCATAATCCCCTAAAGTTTTTGCGAAATAAAACGATAAGGAATAAAATAGGAAGAGCAAATAAAAAACGGAAGGAAGCTGTCCAAGCCCAGCTCGTTCCAGATACATTCATCGCTCTATTAATAATAAAGGTTGCAGAAAAAAAGGCCGATGATAAAAGACCTAATAAAATTGCGCGCATGAAGTATAACACTCCTTTCGAAAATAAATAATTATGTATAGTATGATATACTTTTAATTATTAAAAGTAAACTATTTTATACTTTAAGGTGGTTTTATATATGAAAGAAAATGAAGATATGCAAACGAAAGAAGTCATTCAACAAGTTGGACAGTTATTGAGACAAATTCGAAATGAACAGAAATTAAGTCTAGAAGAATTAGCTCATAAAACAGGAGTTAGTAAATTAACATTAGGAAAGATCGAAAGAGGGGAAACAAATCCGACACTAGCTGTCATTTGGAAAATAACGAAAGGGTTATCAATTCCTTTATCCAGATTAATGGTTGTTGGAGAACCTGTAGCTGTTGCGCGCTGTGGAGAAGGATTTGCAGTAGATGAAGGACAAGCGTGGCATTTAGAAACGATGTTCCGTTATACGAAAGAAACAGGGATGGAAATGCACCGCGCTTGTTTACGATCAAATAGTATATATGAGCCAGAAGCTCATCATGAAGGTGCGATTGAGCTTGTAACGGTAATGAAAGGGAAAGTGTCTATTCAAGTGGAGAATGATGTATACGAATTAAATGAGTTTGATTCCATTCAATTTGAAGCGAATAAGAAGCATATTTATAAAAATGAAGAAGAAGAAGTAGCGGTATTACATTTAACGATGAAATATTCTTCATGAAAAAATCACCTATAGGATTCTATAGGTGATTTCTCTTCTTAAGTATGTGAAATAATGCCGTTAGTACGAACGTGGCATAAGTAATAAACAAATGAAATAAACTAAAAATCCTGTCCCAAAACATAAAACAGCAATAACCCAAATGATACGAATAAGAGTAGAGCTAATATCAAAATATTCTCCTAAACCACCACATATACCAAATAGCATTTTATCAGTTTCGGATTTACATAACTTTTTTGACATATTCCAATCAACTCCTTTTTATATCAAACTGCATACTTTTATTCTATATGGAAATTTATGAGAAGACTATGGGGTTGTATTACATTTTTTTGTGAGAAGTGATCGTATTAATTGTCTTAATTTTCAGTGGATATTAAACTTGTAGTTATGAGGTGATTTTTAATAAAGGGTGGGGAAATAGAGATGACAGTATATTGGTTGACTAACGTAATGCTTGAATCAGGATATACATATGAAGAAGAGAGAATTTCACAAACAGAAACAGAATTATGCAGTTTACTTATTGAAGATGGTCGAATTAAAAAAATTATAAAAGGGATTGTTCAAGAGGAAGATATAGTAACTTTTGATGCTAAGAACTTATTAATGTTGCCAGCTTTCAAAGAGATGCACATTCACATTGATAAAACATATTATAGTGGCCCATGGAAAGCTTGTATGCCAGCAGAAAGTATTTTTACACGTTTTAATGAAGAAGAAAAAATTTTACCAAAGCAATTAGCGACTGCCCAAAATAGAGCGGAAAATATGCTAGAGTTACTACTGCAAAATGGTGCAACGAATATTAGAACGCATTGTAATGTCGATCCGATTATTGGGCTTGGTAATCTGGAGGCGACGTTAGCGGCATTAGAAACATATAAAAATCGAGTGTCTAGTAGAATTGTTGCGTTTCCGCAACATGGATTATTGCGCAGTGATTCTGTGCAACTCGTGAAAGATGCGATGCGTATGGGTGCTCATCTAGTCGGAGGAGTAGATCCAGCTACAGTAGATAATGACATTGAAAAGTCATTACATACAATTATGGATATCGCAGTAGAATTTAATGCGGATGTTGATATTCATTTGCACGATGCGAATAATCTTGGAACGTTTACGATGAAGAGATTGGCAAGTTTAACAGAAGAAGCAGGATGGCAAGGCCGTGTAACGATTAGTCATGCACTTGGACTTGGTGGTGTTACTGATAAAGAGGCTGAAGAAGTGGCAGAAAGACTCGCAAATGTAAATATTGATATTACTTCAACAGTGCCAATTGGTAAACAAGTAATCCCAATTCCGTTATTAGATAAAAAAGGTGTTAAGGTTGCATTAGGCAATGATAGCATTACAGATCATTGGTCACCGTTTGGAACAGGTGATATGCTTCAAAAGGCGAATCGATTAGCAGAGCGTTTTGGGTGGAGTGACGAAAGGTCTTTAGGAAAAGCACTCCGCTTTATTACAGGAGGAAAAGAAACGTTAAATAATGAAGGGAAGCGAGTATGGCCGAATGTAGGGGATGAAGCGAGCTTTGTTTTGACGAATGCGACATGCGCTGCTGAAGCAGTAGCGCGTCAAACAGAAAAACGTTTAGTCGTGTATAAAGGAAATATTGTTGTTGGAAGTTTAAATGAGGTGGAATTAAATAATCTTGTGTAGAAGAATCGTTTAAATATTTTGAGGAGGGTTCTAATGGTGAGTATAGAACTCTTCTTTTTTATTCTTACAATATATTTTTATAGGAAAGCTAGAAGGGATGAAAAAATTGGACAATCAACATAACCAAAATCATATTATGGGAACTTTGCAATGGTTTATATTTTTATTAGCAAATTCAATCGCACTACCAATTGTCGTTGGCGGATTATTTCATCTTACGACGGAAGAAATATTTTATTTAATGCAGCGTACGTTTTTTGTAGTTGGTATATCTTCTTTTTTACAAGGGTGGCTTGGGCATAGACTGCCAATTGCGGATGGGCCGGCTGGATCTTGGGTTGGTGTATTTACCGTACTTGCTTATGCAACGGCCGGACAGGATCAATTACATAGTACACTGCAAATTTTAGAATTAGGAATGATAATCTCCGGTGTTATTTTAATAGGATTAGGAGTAACTGGTTTTATAGGACGTATTTTATTTTTATTTACGCCGCTTGTGACAGGGACGTTTTTACTTTTATTATGTTTACAATTAAGTGGTGTATTTTTAAAAGGAATGTTAGGAATTACAGCTACTATTTCTCAAATCGACGGATTTACAGCAATGATCGCGTTTAGTATATTTCTGTTCGTTATTATACTATCTAATTTTGGAAAAGGCTTTGTCAAAAGTTATGCAGTTTTAATAGGATTAATTAGTGGGTGGATTATTTTTCTCATTGCAGGAAAAGTGACAATCCCATCTCAAGTAACTCATTTTGTGCAACTTCCACATATATTTGCTTGGGGACTTCCAAAATGGAATACTGGTATGGCTGTATCCAGTTTCGTTATGGTATGTATTTTAGTTTCGAATACGGTGGCAGCTATTATAGCAATTAATCAAGCAACTATTCATAAAGCGATTATTGAACAAAAACAGTTGAAAGATGGAACATGGGTTGGGGGGATTTCACATCTCATCTCTTCTGTATTTTCAACTGTAGGTGTCGTTCCGTTACCAGCAACGGCAGGATTTATACGTTTAACAAAACAAAAGTATATACGATCGTTCTTAATGGCATGTGCGTTACTAGTCATAATGTCTCTTTTTCCAAGTATTATTCGTTACTTAGCATCTTTACCATCAGCTGTTGCATCGGCTGTTTTAATGGCTTCGTTCGTACCGTTAATTGGAATTGGATTTAATAATATAAAACAAGTGCCGATGAGTGAAAGGAATGTAACGATCTTAGGCGTTGCAGTATTATTTGGCAGCGGCGTAATGTTTTTACCGTCTGGAGCACTCCAATCCTTGCCGTCTATTATGCAATATATATTCGGTAATGGTTTATTTGTAGGTACGGTTGTAAGTATATTGCTAGAACAAATATGGCGCGTTGGAAAGTAAGTGGATAAAAAGAGTGTACGCACTGTATAAAAGTCTAAAATAACATAGGAAATAAAGCCCATTTTTATTCACCACCTGCACATTTCGTTCATACAATATCTTGACTAAATAAACACCCAACTTACACATACACAGCTCTGGCTTAAGCAAGGAGGGTTATACCAGTTGAAGGAAAAAGCGTATCAATCTAAACCTTTACTCACAAAGAGAGAGAGAGAAGTATTTGAATTGCTGGTTCAAGATAAAACAACGAAGGAAATTGCAGGTGAACTTTTTATAAGTGAAAAGACAGTTCGCAACCATATCTCAAACGCAATGCAAAAGCTAGGGGTTAAAGGACGTTCACAAGCAGTTGTGGAGCTTCTTCGTATGGGAGAGCTCGAATTATAAGAAAGCAGCCGACTTTTATATAAAAGTCGGCTATTTTTTGTTTGCTTCACTTGCTATATGAATGATAAGAACACTCCATACATAAATAGGTAATAAGGAGGGGATATGTTGAAAAGGATACTGTTAGTTTCAACAAGTGCTCATGATATGAATGGACACCCGACTGGTTTGTGGCTGGAAGAGCTCGCAGCTCCTTATCATGTATTTAAAAAGGCTAAGTTTGATGTTGATATTGTGTCAATAAAAGGTGGGAGAGTACCTATAGATAGAGTGTCTATTCCGAATGGTATACCTCGCGAATTCAAGCATGTAGCTTCTTTATTGCAAAATACGAGGCCGATTTCAAATGTTCATTTTTCGGATTATGATGCGGTTTTATTTTGTGGTGGGCACGGGGCGATTGTAGATTTTCCAGGTAATCCATATGTAGCAAATTTGATTGAGAATATGTATAACAATAACCGGATTGTAGCGGCTGTTTGTCACGGAGTAAGCTCTTTAGTCGGTGTGAAAAATAAGGATGGCTCGTTTTTTGTTGCGGGTAAGCGTATAACAGGTTATACAAACGATGAAGAAAGAGCTGTACATTTAGAAAAGCGCGTTCCGTTTTTGTTAGAAAGTAAGTTGAAAGAAGAAGGAGCTTTGTTTTATGTAGCCCCCAATTTTACGCCGCATGTAGTAGTAGATGGTCATTTAATTACAGGACAAAATCCACAGTCTAGCGTGGAAATAGGTAAGGCTATAAAAAGGGCTGTAAATAAATTATCGTCATTTTAATTTCTGCTCATTTCTTCTTATTAATGGGAATGTCTTCTTTTCAAAAAAAGATGGAGCAATGAATATGCACTTTATATAGAAGAAACCGACTTTCTTATAGAAGGTCGGTTATTTTTCTATCTTGCAAATTACGAAAAAAAGGAGCAAAATAAAAAAGGTCCTAGTCTATACATGGGCAAATGAAAATTTTCATACAGAAGCATTTGAAGTGAGCGAACTTAAAGTGTGTAAAATATAATGATAAACATAAAAGATGATGAATGAGAAAACGGGTGATGAAGTTGAATAGAGCAATCGGTGTTATCGATTCAGGAGTTGGCGGTTTAACAGTAGCGAAGGAATTAATTCGTCAATTGCCGAAAGAGCGTATCATATATTTAGGAGATACAGCACGTTGTCCTTATGGTCCACGTTCTCGAGAAGAAGTACGTCAATTTACGTGGGAAATGACGGAGCATTTACTAGATTTAAATATTAAAATGTTAGTTATTGCGTGTAATACAGCAACTGCAGTTGTATTAGAAGAGATGCAAAAACAATTACCAATTCCAGTAGTAGGAGTTATTCACCCAGGATCACGTACAGCTTTAAAAGTGACAAACACGTATCACGTTGGGATTATTGGAACGATTGGAACGGTGAAAAGTGGTGCATACGAAGAGGCGTTAAAGTCTATTAATAACCGTGTTATGGTAGAAAGTTTAGCTTGTCCACCTTTCGTTGAACTTGTAGAGAGTGGGAATTTCGAAAGTGAAATGGCGTATGAAGTTGTAAGAGAAACGCTGCAACCACTGAAAAGTACCGATATTGATACACTTATATTAGGTTGTACACATTATCCGATTTTAGGACCTGTTATTAAAAAAGTAATGGGAGATAAAGTGCAACTAATTAGTTCTGGTGATGAAACAGCACGTGAAGTAAGTACAATCTTATATCATAGTAAAATGTTGAATGAAGGAGAAGAACAAAGCGATCATCTCTTCTTAACAACAGGAAAAATAGGCTTGTTTAAAGAAATTGCATCAAAATGGTTTGGTCAACCGATTGAAAATGTGAAGCATATTCATTTAGAAAAAGAATAATAGTAGAATTTATATAAGTGAGCTCCTGAGAAATCAGGAGCTTTTGTTTTATCTTGCTATTTGCTGGGTAGTAAGACCCCTGCTGATTAAAGTTTCAATTTATAAGAGGCACAGCTTGTTCTAAAACGTGAAACAGCTCGTATACATAATAGTACAAACTTAGATTTTAGGGGGGAATGGCATGCCTAAATCCACTTTTAAATGGGTTGTTGGTGCTACTGTGAGCGCTGTTTTACTAACAGGGTGTGGCTTTATAAATCAAGAGAAAGCAACTGAACAAATTGATCCGCCAAAACAAGTTACGTATACAGAGGGTGGGAAGAAAGAAGTAGCTAAAAAAGATAAGCAAGGGCAAATGGTAAATAGAGAACTATACCTTGTTGATAAAAATGGTTATGTTGTACCACAAACGTTAGCTATACCTACTCCGAAAGCAAATGAGACTGTGAAGCAAACGTTAGAATACCTTGTGAAAGATGGACCGGTAACGAATTTATTACCAAATGGGTTTCGTGCAGTCATTCCGGCGAATACAACGATGACCTTAGATTTGAAAAAGGACGGAACGGCAGTTATTGATTTCTCTAAAGAAATGAAAAACTATGCGAAAGAAGAAGAGCGTCAAATCGTTGAATCTATAGCTTGGACGTTGACGCAATTTACAGAGATAAAACAAGTGCAGTTCCAAATAAATGGTGAGAAATTGGCAAAGATGCCGGTTGGTGGTACACCGCTTGGTGAAGGAGTGAGCCGTGCAAATGGTATTAACTTCGATGATGAACAAGTAGCAGATGTAACAAATACAAAACCAGTCACACTGTATTTTATGGCGCAAAATAATAATAAACAGCAATACTACGTACCAGTCACACGCCGCGTTGCGGAAGGTAAAGAAAATGACTATGCAGCAATTATAGATGAGCTTGTAAAAGGTCCGATCCATCAATCGCTCCTGAATGATTTTAATCCAGGAGTTAAACTTATTACGAATCCGAAATTACAAGATGGAAATCTTACATTAAACTTTAACGAAAATATATTTATAAACCCAGATAAAAATATGGTTTCAAATTACGTATTGAAGTCGTTAGTTTTATCTTTAACTGAAAAGAAAGGCGTGAAAAGCGTTTCTATTGAAGTAAATGGTAAAGCAAATCTTATAGATGAAAAGGGCGGAAAGTTAATAAAACCGGTAGATCGTCCAGAAAACGTGAATACAGGTAGTTTTTAATCGCCAATAATTTGATATACTTAAGTAAGAAAGGGGAATTGCTTTTTGAGTTCCCCTTCTTTTATTGTATACATATCATACATTTAAATTTGGCTATACTAACAAGTAGTTATGAGGAGGTTATTTTTATGCGAGTAGATGGTAGAGAGAAAACAGAATTACGCCATATACATATTCATACGAATTATTTAAAACATCCAGAAGGATCAGTATTAATTGAGGTTGGGGATACAAAGGTAATTTGCTCAGCGACAATTGAAGAGCGTGTCCCGCCGTTTATGCGTGGAGAAGGAAAGGGCTGGGTAACAGCTGAATATGCGATGATTCCACGTGCGACAGAACAACGTACAATTAGGGAGTCAAGTAAAGGGAAAGTAACAGGACGTACAATGGAAATCCAGCGTTTAATTGGACGAGCATTACGTGCGGTAGTTGACTTAGAAGCACTTGGTGAGAGAACGGTTTGGATTGATTGTGATGTTATTCAAGCGGATGGTGGAACGAGAACTGCTTCTATTACAGGTGCATATGTAGCAATGGTATTAGCGTTTGAGAAGTTATTACAAGCAGAAAAAGTATCTAAAATTCCAGTGAAAGATTATTTAGCAGCAACGTCGGTAGGGATTGTTGAAGAACAAGGTGTTGTTTTAGATTTAAACTACGTAGAAGATTCTAAAGCAGATGTTGATATGAACGTAATTATGACTGGAAAAGGGCAGTTTGTTGAAGTGCAAGGAACTGGAGAAGAAGCGACGTTTAGCAGAGCACAGTTAAATGAATTACTTGATGCTGCGGAACAAGGCATTTTCCAACTGATTGACATGCAAAAAGAAGCTTTAGGCGACATCGTATCTCATATAGAGTAGAGGTGGAAAGTATGAAACAAGTTGTTGTAGCGACAAAAAATATGGGGAAAGTACGTGAATTTGCTGAGTTATTTGAGCGATTTGATTTAGAAGTAAAATCATTACACGATTTTCCTCATATTGAAGAAGTCGAAGAAACTGGTGAAACATTTGAGGAAAATGCGATTTTAAAAGCGGATAGTCTGAGCAAACAGTTGAATGCAATTGTAATCGCAGATGATTCAGGTCTTATTGTAGATGCTTTAAATGGAAAGCCAGGCGTGTATTCAGCTCGTTTTGCTGGAGAGCCGAAAGATGATCAAGCGAATATTGATAAAGTGTTACAAGAATTAAATGAAATACCGTTTGATAAGCGTAAAGCTCGCTTCTACTGTGCATTAGCAGTAGCTTTCCCTGAAGGTGATAAAAAGCCTGTTATTGTAAACGGGACGTGTGAAGGATATATTTTAGAACAGCGCCGCGGAGAAAACGGCTTTGGATATGATCCGATTTTTTATGTGGAAGAATATAAAAAAGCGATGGCGGAACTAAGCTCAGATGAGAAAAATGCCATTAGCCACCGCGGACGTGCTCTTCGTAAATTAGAAGAAAAAATCCCGGAATGGTTTTTAGGAGAATAAGGGAGAGAGATTGATGAAAGCTTTAATCGTAAGCGATAGTCATAGCTCTGTGAAGGAATTACAGCAGTTAAAAGAGAAATATGAAGGGAAAGTAGATATCATGATTCATTGCGGTGATTCGGAGCTAACGCCTGCTCATGAAGAGTTGCAAGGTTTCCATGTTGTAAAAGGGAATTGTGATTATGCTAACTTTCAAGACGAAATCGTAACTGATGTAGATGGCATTCGTTTCTTAGTTGTGCACGGACATCGTCATAACGTGAAAATGACATTGCAAACATTAGCGTACCATGCAGAAGAGGTAGGGGCGCAAGTTGCGTGCTTCGGACACTCTCACGTATTAGGTGCAGAATTAATCAACGGCGTTTTATTTATTAACCCAGGCAGTGTTTTATTACCACGTCAGCGTGTAGAAAAGACATTTGCTTTATTAAAAATGGATGAAAATCAAATGGAAGTTCGTTTTGAAACGTTAGACGGACAGCTAGTTGAACAAGCAGTTTTTAAAAGAGGATAAGAAAAATTATCCTCTTTTAAAAAAGGTGTTGACTTTATGTATGGTTATACATATAATAAATATTGTCGATAGGGCAACGGCGCTAACGAAGAAAAATAAAATAACATATGCGGGTGTAGTTTAGTGGTAAAACAAGAGCCTTCCAAGCTCTGGTCGAGAGTTCGATTCTCTTCACCCGCTCCATGTCCCAGTAGCTCAGCCGGATAGAGCATACGCCTTCTAAGCGTACGGTCGGGAGTTCGAATCTCTCCTGGGACGCTAAAAAAACCTTGTTATCTTTTGATAACAAGGTTTTTTGTTTGTCTACAAATTGATGTATGTGCAAGAGGTTAAAAAATATTATAACGGGATATATGATAATGAGTATATGCAACAGATTAAAGTGCATTAAAAAGAGCGCTTAAAAAAGCTCTTTGCTAGTCAGTTATATTATTTGTTTGTTCAGGCTCATCAAATGGTTTATGCACGTATTGAAAACCATATCCAGCTTCAACGAGAACCTCATCAACCTTTTCTAAAAATTCTTTGCCCCATTCAGTAAAAAGATATTTCCCCAATATCTTAATAACAAAACGATACCCTTTTACTTCAGGATACCTTTCGTAAACCTCGTCACTTTCTATAAAGCCCAAATACAAATTGATTTTTTCTTGCAGTAATTCAATATGTTTTTCCTCATCAGACCAGTCTAATTCATCAGCGATGACTAAATAGGCTATTTTTTCTTCTTTATTGTAGCCCATAAAATCAACTTTTTCTAATTCGTATAAAGACATAAGTACACCTCTTATCTATTGTTTTCTTCTAATTTCAACTTTAGTTGGAGGTATTTCCGTATCACCTACAAAAGGTGGTTTCCCTTTGCCTACAACTGTTGCGCCCTATTCCTCTTATTTAATTTAAAGAATCAATAGGTTTATGGTGGAACTCAAATCCATATCCAGATTCTCCTAACTGTTCACTTACAATATTATAAAACTTTTTACCGCTCTAGTACGATTGAGCAACCGTTATCGAAACTTATTCCTGTTAGTGTGTTACAATTAATAGAAGCGGAAAACGAGAATCTCCAATTGACTGGACCTGTGATTGGTTAGATGGTTTAAGAAGGTCGTATAAAAAAGGGAGATGGCGCAAAGATGGCGAGATCAAATGAGAATGATTTAACGGAGAAATTGGCAGAAGGTCACCGGAAATATGGTGATGGCAATTTTACAGTACAGAACATCGGTGATGAAACTAACCCGAATTGGACTGTCGTAAAAAATGTGAGGAAAGGATCGGCAGGCATTCGCGAAGGAGAAGATATATTAAGACTGCGATCAAAATATATAAAGTAGTAAGGAAATGGGCGGAGCGGGAGTTCGAATCTCTCCTGGGACGCTAAGAAAACCTTGTTATCTTCTGATAACAAGGTTTTTTGTTTGTTTTAAATTAGTTGTTAATAAACTTGTCAAAGACAAAACCATAATCTTTCACATTATATTGTTTCTTCGTATCAACAAGCCAGTTAAAGGCGATCTCGTTCATCTCTTTAAATTGCTCTGCTAAGTTTACTTGTGCGTTTGAAATACGGCTGAAAGCATTAGATGCCATATCTAAACTTTTGTGTGCATATTGTAATGTAATATCGTTGTCGTATGAAATTTCTTCGATTTTAAGTAAAGCCTTATATAAATCTTTTAATTCTTCAATATGTTTTTTATGAACATCAATTGAGTAATGCTCATCGCCCATTTGAAACTTAATTTCTACATCTAAATCAATCGTTCCGGCAGTTTCAAGTGCTACGTTTTTAATTTGATATTTGCTATAACTAAAGCGGCGTAGTGTACGTTTTTTACTTGTCGCACTTGTACCATCTAGATGGAGTAATCCTTTGTTTGTGAAGCAATATTCATCTGATTTCGATTTAATTAGAAAGTAAATTTTCTCTCCATCTTCATGCATTACGTAATCATCAGCATCGACTTTATCGTAATCTTTCGGTGTAATGACAGAACCTACATCGCTTAATCCTAAAACATCGGCAGCTACTTTTTTGAACATATATAATCCCCCTTGCAAAAAAATTCTTAATTGCACAAAAATATATTAACATGATTTTAACAAAGGGTGTTCTTTTAATGAGAAAATATTGGGAGGTAAGTTAAGAAAAGGAACGAATATTATTATAAAATATGTAAAAAGGTGCTGAGAAGAAGTGTACCATCATACAAAAACAAAAGGAGATTTAGCTGTTTTAAAGGCACAAGTTGATTTGTATGAAAAAGGATACATGATTTTAATGCCACAAACAGAGCATTCGCCGTTTGATCTTGTAGTGTATAAAGACGGGAGATTTAAAAGGGTACAAGTGAAATATAGAGAATTGAATGCAAGAGGGATACTAGAAGTTAGATTCCGATCTAGTTATTCTACGACAAGCGGAGTCACTACAAAAGAAGTGAATAAAGAAGAGATAGATGTGTATTGTGTATACTGTCCTCAAACAGATTTTTGTTATTATTTCAATCCAAAAATTTTTAGTAAATCTATTAGTTTAAGAGTGGATTCTCCGAAAAATAACAAAGAGAAAAAGTTAATTTTGCAAGTGATTATAAATAAATTCCGTGAAAGCACCTCAAGCGATATGAGGTGTTTTTCAATCTCTTTTTGAAATCTTACAATTCTGTAAGGTAACTGTAAGGTAGTTCGATGGTAAGAAATTGCTAATCTTTTATAATGAAGATAACAACGATAAAACGAGGAGGCAGAAATGATGAAAGGATTAGTTGTAACGGGCTTGACGGTTGCTTTTGGATTTGTAGCGTATGAGAAATTAACGTATGTAGTTGATGTTGTGAAACATTTGATTGCTTAGAGAAAACAGCCATGAGAGGGAAAGGGAATGAGTGAATGAATGGAATGGTTATTTGGAATTATAGGTACTTGTAGTGTAGTGTTATTGTTCTTTGTCCCAAGTGGTATACTTAGTTCGACAACAAGTTTGTTCTTCTTAAGTTTGTTTGCTTGTACGATGCTTATTATTATGTTTTTAATGAAGCGAAGTAAACCAATCTTCTATTTTAGCATGATTGTTATGGCAATTATTGTTCTCCAAATTATTACCCTTGTAATATACCCCACAATTATAAAAGCTTTCCATTAATGATGAATCCTCTGCGTTTGTTGCTGGGGATTTTTACTTGTACAATTTTAATTTTTAGTAGAGATTTATTTGTATTGGAATGTAAAAATTAAATATTTTCATATTTCAAACAAATAGTTTTGGGATGTTGTGTTCTCATTACGCATTTGATATATTTACTTTGAACATAATTAAAATCAAGAAAAAGAGGCGGACGTATGGATAAAAAAGAAAATACGGTCGTATTGTTTCCGCAGCTATCAGAGCGCTATATTGATGAAGGTTTTTTAGCGCTGAAAGAGCGGAAGTTCGAAGATGCATTGCGTTGCTTTGAAATATTACGTCAGTATAATGCGGAAACGGAACAAACGGAATTAGCTTCAGTTATTTGTTTACTCGAATTAAAACGTATGGAAGAAGCGAAAGACAAATGTGAACAGTTGCTTAAAACAGGAGTTGTCTTATTTGGTGATATTCTTGAAACGTACGTGACTATTTTAGTTCAAACAAATGATTATGAAGGTGTTATTGAAACTGTTGAAAAGGTTTTACAAACGAAAGATATAATGCCTGATCAAAAGGAAAAATTAGCGCAGCTTGCTTTATTTGCAGAAGGTATGCTAAATGAGGGAGACGCATCGCTAGTGGATTCAAATTTTGAGTTGGATGAGTTTACTAATGAAATTTTTGGAGAAAACTTTGGACAGAAGCTAAGAGCGATTCAGCGACTTTCGTTAAAAGACTTAGATCTTGCATTACCTGTTTTAAAGAAATTTTTAATAGACGAAGAGCAACACCCCTATTTGAAAACTTCTATTTTGTATAAAATGATAGAAAGTCAGGTAGAAGAGGAAATAGAGGTAGAAAAGTTTGGGAATACGATTAAGGTAATTCCAGCATTTACAGGTCATAATGAGGAGCAATCCAATAACATTATACATAAATTATCAAGTCGATTAGAGCAAAATTATCCCGATATATTTGAAGCGATGGTTACATATTGGAAAGAATTGCAAATTAGCATTTTCCCATTCGCTCTATTAATGGATAAAGAAGAGATTTGGTCAGCTGTTTTAGAGAGAATTGGAAGAAAGCGTTTCGGATTGGCTATTGATGAAGAAGAGCTTATGGCAGCATACAATATCGAATTGGAAGAGTTTCATATTGCCTATCAATGGTTATTACGTGTTGAAAGAGAAGGATATTTGCCCGTATAATTATGAAAAAGAATCGTTCAGTTCTTGAAACGAGCATATTCTATGTTATAATATAAGGGTTGCAAAAGGCAGAAAACTGCCTGTTTGTAAGAGAAGAGAAGTGTAATTCTCTTACTTAATATGTTTCATATTATTCTCGAACAAAATATACCGTAGTTGTCTTCTGGGCAATTAGTAGATTGGAACATTATATCTGAAAGCTTTTGCTAGAGGATTATTTGTGTATTTGTTATTTCAAAAAAGAGATAATGAAGATCTTAATCTATAGAGGTATGTGCATACATTATTATAGTTGGAGGGAAAGAATAAATGTCTACAAAATGGGAAAAATTAGAAGGTAACGTTGGCGTTTTAACAATCGAAGTTGATGCTAAAGAAGTAAACAACTCTATCGACGCTGCGTTCAAAAAAGTAGTAAAAACAATTAACGTACCAGGTTTCCGTAAAGGAAAAATGCCTCGTCCATTATTCGAACAACGCTTTGGTATTGAATCTTTATACCAAGATGCTTTAGATATCATTTTACCAAAAGCATACGGTGAAGCGATTGAAGAAGCTGGTATCTTCCCAGTTGATCATCCTGAAATCGACATCGAGAAGTTCGAAAAAAATGCTAACCTTATCTTCACTGCAAAAGTTACAGTGAAACCTGAAGTTAAATTAGGTGAGTACAAAGGTTTAGCAGTAGAAAAAGTTGAAACAACTGTAACTGATGAAGATGTAGAGAACGAATTAAAATCTTTACAAGAGCGTCAAGCTGAACTAGTTGTTAAAGAAGAAGGAACTGTTGAAAACGGTGATACAGCTGTAATCGACTTCGAAGGTTTCGTTGATGGCGAAGCATTTGAAGGCGGAAAAGGCGAAAACTACTCTCTAGCAATCGGTTCTGGTACATTCATCCCAGGTTTCGAAGAGCAAGTAATCGGTCTTAAATCTGGTGAGTCTAAAGACGTTGAAGTATCATTCCCAGAAGAGTACCATGCTGCTGAATTAGCTGGCAAACCAGCAACATTCAAAGTAACAATTCATGAAATCAAAACAAAAGAACTTCCTGAGTTAAACGACGAGTTCGCTAAAGAAGCAGACGAAGCGGTTGCAACTCTTGATGAATTAAAAGCAAAACTTCGCACAAACTTAGAAGAAGGCAAAAAGCACGAAGCTGAGCACAAAGTACGTGACGAAGTAGTAGAATTAGCTGCTGCTAACGCTGAAATCGAAATTCCAGAAGCTATGATCAACACTGAGTTAGATCGTATGGTTCGTGAATTCGAGCAACGTTTAAGCCAACAAGGTATGAACCTTGAGCTTTACTACCAATTCACAGGTACTGACGCTGACAAATTAAAAGAGCAAATGAAAGAAGATGCACAAAAACGTGTAAGAATCAATCTTGTTCTTGAAGCTATCATTGAAGCTGAAAACATCGAAGTTACTGAAGAAGAAGTAACTGCAGAAGTTGAAAAAATGGCTGAAATGTACGGTATGCCAGTAGACGCTATCAAGCAAGCTCTTGGAAGCGTAGACGCTTTAGCTGAAGATCTTAAAGTGCGTAAAGCTGTAGACTTCTTAGTAGAAAACGCTGCATAATAAAATAACAAGGCACGATTAAAATCGTGCCTTGTTTTATAAATATAGAAATATATTTATAAAACTTTTCGATGGAGAAGGAAAAGTTCCTTTACAAGTCGAATATACATATTTCAAAAGTTTTAAAAATTTTTTATTTGTACATAACTAGTCATATTATTTGTATTTCTCGCCACGTAGTGACATAATATGTATTTACATACGATACATTTATCGTGTACATACGAAGGCAAGAGGTTAGCACTTTGTAAGGGGTGTGAAAATATGTTTAAATTTAATGATGAAAAAGGGCAATTAAAATGTTCTTTCTGTGGTAAAACACAAACGCAAGTTCGAAAGTTAGTGGCAGGTCCAGGTGTTTACATTTGTGACGAGTGTATCGAACTTTGTACTGAAATTGTACAAGAGGAGCTTGCGAAGGACGAAGAAGTAGAATTCAAAGATGTACCGAAACCGGTAGAAATTCGTGAAATCTTAGATGAGTATGTCATCGGGCAAGATAGCGCGAAAAAAGCACTAGCGGTAGCGGTATATAACCATTACAAACGCATTAATTCTAACAGCAAAATTGATGATGTAGAATTAGCGAAGAGTAATATCGCACTTATCGGGCCAACAGGTAGTGGTAAAACATTACTTGCACAAACGTTAGCGCGTATTCTAAATGTTCCATTTGCAATCGCGGACGCAACATCTTTAACAGAAGCTGGATATGTTGGTGAAGATGTAGAAAATATCTTACTAAAATTAATTCAAGCAGCTGATTATGATGTAGAGAAAGCGGAAAAAGGAATCATTTATATTGATGAGATTGATAAAGTGGCACGTAAGTCCGAAAATCCATCAATTACACGTGATGTATCTGGTGAAGGTGTGCAACAGGCACTTCTGAAAATTTTAGAAGGTACTGTAGCAAGCGTTCCACCTCAAGGTGGTCGTAAGCATCCGCACCAAGAGTTTATTCAAATTGATACAACGAACATCTTATTCATTTGTGGTGGAGCGTTTGATGGCATTGAGCCGATTATTAAACGTCGCCTTGGTGAAAAAGTAATTGGATTTGGTTCTGAGAAGAAAAATGCTGATGTAAATGAGAAGCATGTTTTATCTCACGTATTACCAGAGGATCTTTTAAGATTTGGTTTAATTCCAGAGTTTATCGGTCGTCTTCCAGTTATTGCGAACCTAGAGCCACTTGATGAAGATGCTCTTGTTGATATTTTAACGAAACCGAAAAATGCACTTGTTAAGCAATTCCAAAAACTATTGGAGCTTGACGATGTTGAGTTAGAGTTTGAAGAAGGTGCACTAATCGAAATTGCGAAAAAAGCAATTGAACGTAAAACGGGTGCTCGTGGACTTCGTTCTATTATTGAAGGCTTAATGCTTGATGTAATGTTCGAACTTCCATCTCGTAAAGATATCGAGAAGTGTATTCTTACAAAAGAAACAGTAGCTGATAATGAGCCGCCAAAATTGGTGTTACAAGACGGTACTGTACTTGATACAAAAACATCTGCATAATGCGAATGCGAAAGGGAAACAGCAATTTTTATAATTGCTGTTTTTCTTTATGTTTAGCTACGTTCCTCCGCGGAAATACTAAGAGATAAAATATTGCGGGAGGAAATAAATAATGAGCTGGACAAATATATTTTTAGTTGTTCAACTTGTTTTTGGTGTAATTGTCGGATTGTATTTCTGGCATTTACTTCGAAATCAACGAACACAAAAAGTTTCAATTGATCGAGAATCGAAAAAAGAATTAGAACAACTTCGTAAAATGCGTGAGATTTCTTTAACAGAGCCGCTAGCAGAAAAGGTGCGTCCTACAACCTTTTTAGATATTGTAGGGCAAGAGGACGGGATTAAGTCGTTAAAAGCGGCTCTTTGTGGTCCGAATCCGCAACATGTAATCATATATGGCCCACCAGGTGTTGGGAAAACAGCGGCAGCACGTCTTGTATTAGAAGAAGCGAAACGAAATCCTAAATCTCCATTTCGTACGAATGCAACATTTATTGAACTTGATGCGACAACAGCTCGGTTTGATGAACGTGGTATCGCAGACCCTTTAATTGGTTCGGTGCATGATCCGATTTATCAAGGTGCTGGGGCGATGGGGCAAGCAGGTATTCCGCAACCGAAAAAAGGTGCTGTAACAGATGCACATGGTGGTATTTTGTTTATTGATGAGATTGGCGAGCTCCATCCGATTCAAATGAACAAAATGTTAAAGGTGTTAGAAGATCGAAAAGTATTTTTAGAAAGTGCGTACTATAGTGAAGAAAATACAATGATCCCAACATATATACATGATATTTTCCAAAAAGGCTTACCGGCAGATTTTCGCTTAGTTGGAGCAACGACACGTTCGCCAGAGGAAATTCCTCCTGCTATTCGGTCACGTTGCTTAGAAGTATTTTTCCGTGAATTAGATACGGAAGAAATTCAAAAAGTAGCGAAAAATGCCGCGGAAAAAGTGGAAATGCAAATAGGTGAAAATGGTATTGAAATGATTGGGATGTATGCAAGGAATGGACGAGAAGCGATTAATCTCGTGCAAATCTCTGCGGGTATGGCGATAAATGAAGAACGTTCTTTCATTAAGGATGAAGATATAGAGTGGGTTGTTCACTCAAGTCAGCTTACACCGAAATATGAAAAGCGCATTTATCCGATTCCAAGGATTGGTCTTGTAAATGGTCTTGCTGTATACGGACCAAATACAGGTGCGTTATTAGAAATTGAAGTAACAGCAATTCCGGCGAAAGATAAAGGATCGGTAAATGTTACCGGAATTGTGGAAGAAGAAAGTATTGGTAGTCAAACGAAATCTATTCGTCGTAAAAGTATGGCGAAAGGCTCTGTTGATAATGTATTAACAGTACTTCGTTCTTTAGATGTGTTGCCAGAAGGATATGATATACATATTAATTTTCCAGGTGGTATCCCAATTGATGGACCTTCTGCGGGAATCGCTATGGCAACAGGTGTATATTCTGCGGTGCACCGCACGTATGTAAATAATGAAGTAGCGATGACAGGGGAAATAAGTATACACGGAGAAGTAAAACCTATTGGTGGCGTGTACGCAAAAATAAAAGCTGCGAAAAAAGCGGGAGCTAAGAAAGTCATTATTCCTGCTGAAAATATGCAACCATTTTTGTATACGATCAAGGGAATTGAAATTATTCCTGTTCGTAAGTTAAAAGAAGTATTTGAGTTAACGTTTATGCAAGAAAATATGCATAGAGAGCTAGATGTACATACTCACGTAGACGAAACAGATGCACAATCTATGTAAAAATAAACAATAATAAAATTTGCCAGACTTCGTTTAAGTTTGTATGCTTAATCGGAGTCTTTTTCTTTTCGTGAGGTAGAAAAACAAGCTATTTACAATTGCGCGGAATCTCAGCAATTGCATCTAGGTGTATTGTAATATAAAATAGTTGAACAGGAGTTTAATTTATTATGGAGGTGCTATGTCTAGTATGAATACGAACGAAAGAATCGTGCCCCTCCTACCATTAAGAGGCGTTCTCGTATATCCAACGATGGTTTTGCATCTTGATGTAGGACGTGATAAATCGATACAAGCACTAGAGCAGGCGGCAATGGATGAAAATATCATCTTTTTAGCAATGCAAAAAGAAATGAATATCGATGATCCGAAAGAAGATGACATATATAGTGTAGGTACAGTGGCGAAAGTGAAGCAAATGTTAAAATTGCCGAACGGTACGCTTCGTGTCCTTGTGGAAGGTTTACATAGAGCAGAAGTAATAGAGTTTATCGAAGAAGAAAATGTAGTACAAGTGTCTATTAAAACGGTAACTGAAGAAGTAGAAGATGATTTAGAAGAGAAAGCTTTTATGCGTACGTTACTGGAGTATTTCGAACAATATATTAAAGTTTCGAAAAAAGTTTCAAATGAAACTTTTGCAACGGTAGCTGATGTGGAAGAACCAGGGAGATTAGCTGATTTAATTGCTTCTCACTTGCCGATTAAAACGAAGCAGAAACAAGAGATTTTAGAGATTGTATCTGTAAAAGAACGATTACAAACACTTATTTCAATTATTCAAGATGAACAAGAGTTACTTAGTCTAGAAAAGAAAATTGGGCAAAAAGTGAAACGTTCCATGGAGCGCACGCAAAAAGAATATTTCTTACGTGAGCAAATGAAGGCGATTCAAACTGAACTTGGCGACAAAGAAGGCAAGGGCGGAGAAGTAGAAGAACTTCGTGAGAAAATTGAACAGTCAGGAATGCCGGAAGAAACAATGAAGGCTGCCCTGAAAGAATTAGATCGTTATGAAAAGTTACCAGCAAGTTCTGCGGAGAGTGGTGTTATTCGCAATTATATTGATTGGTTATTAGCGCTTCCGTGGACAGAGGCAACAGAAGATATAATTGACCTTGCTCATTCGGAAGAGATTTTAAATAACGATCATTACGGTCTTGAAAAAGTGAAAGAGCGTGTACTTGAATATTTAGCTGTACAGAAGTTAACGAATTCATTAAAAGGACCTATCCTTTGTTTAGTAGGCCCTCCTGGGGTCGGCAAAACTTCGTTAGCGCGTTCAATTGCAACATCATTGAATCGTAACTTCGTCCGTGTATCTCTTGGTGGTGTGCGTGATGAATCTGAAATTCGTGGTCACCGTCGTACATATGTTGGAGCAATGCCAGGACGCATTATTCAAGGTATGAAAAAGGCGAAAACAGTTAATCCAGTCTTCTTATTAGATGAGATTGATAAAATGTCTAACGATTTTCGTGGAGATCCATCAGCGGCATTACTTGAAGTATTAGATCCAGAACAAAACCATAACTTCAGTGATCATTACATTGAAGAACCATATGATCTATCAAAAGTTATGTTTGTAGCAACTGCTAATACACTTTCAAGTATTCCAGGTCCATTACTTGACCGTATGGAAATCATTTCGATTGCTGGCTATACAGAACTTGAAAAAGTACACATTGCTCGTGAGCATTTGTTGCCGAAACAATTAAAAGAACATGGCTTACGAAAAGGTAATTTACAAGTGCGTGATGAAGCGCTGCTTGAGATTATTCGTTATTATACACGTGAGGCTGGTGTTCGTACGCTAGAGCGCCAAATTGCAAAAGTTTGCCGTAAAGTAGCGAAGATTATCGTTACAGCAGAACGTAAACGTATCGTTGTGACAGAGAAAAAGATTGTTGATTTACTTGGTAAACACATATTCCGTTATGGGCAAGCTGAAAAAACAGACCAAGTTGGTATGGCAACAGGTCTAGCTTACACAGCAGCAGGCGGCGATACACTTGCCATTGAAGTTTCTGTAGCGCCAGGAAAAGGGAAACTAATTTTAACAGGGAAACTTGGGGATGTTATGAAAGAATCAGCACAAGCTGCGTTTAGTTATATACGTTCTCGTGCAGAAGAGCTTCAAATCGATCCGAATTTCCATGAGAAAAATGATATTCATATTCACGTTCCAGAAGGAGCAGTTCCAAAAGACGGACCGTCAGCAGGTATTACGATGGCAACGGCACTTATTTCTGCGCTAACAGGTATTCCTGTAAGTAAAGAAGTGGGTATGACAGGTGAAATTACACTTCGTGGTCGTGTATTACCAATTGGTGGTTTAAAAGAAAAAACATTAAGTGCTCACCGCGCAGGCTTAACAAAAATTATTTTGCCAGCAGAAAACGAGAAAGATTTAGATGATATTCCAGAGAGCGTAAAAGAAAACCTTACGTTTGTGCTTGCATCTCATTTAGATGAAGTATTGGAGCACGCATTAGTAGGAGTGAAACAATGAAAGTAACAAAAGCAGATATTGTAATTAGTGCTGTTAAACCAGAACAATATCCAGACAGTGATTTACCAGAAATTGCATTAGCAGGTCGTTCAAATGTGGGGAAGTCTTCCTTTATAAATAAAATTTTAAATCGTAAAAAGTTAGTGCGTATTTCTTCTAAACCAGGAAAAACGCAAACGCTGAACTTTTTCTTAATCAATGAGATGATGCACTTTGTTGACGTTCCAGGTTATGGATATGCGAAAGTATCTAAATCCGAGCGCGCTGCATGGGGGAAAATGATTGAAACGTACTTTACAACGCGTGAGCAATTAGACGCAGCTGTATTAGTAGTTGATTTACGTCACCAACCAACAAGTGATGACGTGATGATGTATGATTTCTTAAAGCATTATGAAATCCCAACAATTATTATTGCGACGAAAGCCGATAAAATTCCAAAAGGGAAATGGCAAAAGCATTTAAAAGTTGTAAAAGAAACGCTTGCTGTTGAAATTGGCGATGAAATTGTTCTATTCTCTTCTGAAACAGGACTTGGAAAAGAAGAAGCGTGGAAAGCAATTCATAAATTTACAAAAACAAAAAACGCGTGACGAATGTCGCGCGTTTTTGTTTTGCTAAATTTTTTAGCGTACGTTTAATGTAACTTCAATATTTCCTCGTGTTGCTTTCGAGTAAGGACATACACCGTGAGCCGCTTCTACAAGTTCTTGTGCTTCGTTATGTGAAACGCCAGCCACATGTACATCAAGTACAGCAGATAGGCCGAAACCACCATCTGTATCTTTTCCGATAGAAACGTGAGCAGTTACTTCTGTACTTTCTACTTTCACACGTTTTGTACGAATGACAAGTTGTAATGCACTATCGAAACAAGCTGCATAACCAGCTGCAAATAGTTGTTCTGGATTTGTTGCTTCTCCGCCTGCACCACCTAGTGCTTTCGGCATTTTTACATCAAGATTTAATATGCCATCATCTGAAACTACTTTCCCATTTCTTCCACCTGTTGCTGTTACTGAAGCAGTATATAATTTATCCATATTTATTCCCCTTTTCCATCATTAATTGTTTTCATTGTGTCAATTAGTTTATTTAGCTGAATTAATAAAGAGCGATATTCTTGCTCTGTAATTCCTAAGTTTGTAGCCATCGTTGTCGGTAATGAACAAGCCTTTTCCTTTAAATCTTTGCCTTGTTCTGTTAATTCAATACAAACTTTTCGCTCGTCTTCTTTGGAACGAACACGTTTTACAAGTTTTAATGATTCCATGCGTTTTAACATAGGTGTTAACGTACCAGAATCTAAAAATAGACGTTCTCCAATTTCTTTTACTGTTAGTCCATCTTGCTCCCATAGTACGAGTAAAGTAATGTACTGGGGATACGTAATACCAATTTCTTCTAAATAAGGTCGATAAAAACGAGTAACCTCTCTAGAGCAGGCGTAAATAGAAAAACAAAGTTGGTTATCTAGATGCAAAGAGTCCTCTGTCATAAATAACTCCCTTCTAATTAAGTTGTGCACAATTTAATTTCGTAAAACCAATATAACGAAAAAGAAATACAATGTCAAATACATTGTATTGAGAAAGTCTTTGTTGCATTTTGGAACAATCATACATATTTTCCTTCATGATGAAAGAAGATAGGGAAGATGATGTTATAATTTATATGGAATAGTTTCCATCACTTGATTATGAGGGCTTTTTTTGGTAACGTACAAATAGAGTTATTAATTTATAATCATTATAAAGTAGAAGTTTTTTTTATTAGTGTTACTGAATCTCCTTTATTACATACGGAGAATAATTAAAAAATAATCAGTTGTTCACACGATTGTCAGATTCATAAGAGGAAAGTTGTATTATGATAGTAGATAAAGTGATAAAACGGGTGAAGGGGGACATGCTGCGTGCATATTCTTGTTGTTAGTGTAAATTATCGAACAGCCCCTGTAGAATTTCGTGAGAAACTCACATTTCAGGCAGCAGAACTAGAGCGAGCGATGACTACATTACAAAATCAAAAGAGCGTGTTAGAGAATGTCATTGTATCAACTTGTAATCGCACTGAGATTTATGCTGTTGTCGATCAATTACACACGGGACGGTATTATATTAAGAAGTTTTTAGCTGATTGGTTTCAGCTTGAAATAGAAGAAGTCGCGCCATATTTAACTATTTTTGAACAAGATGGTGCAATAGATCATTTATTCCGCGTAACGTGCGGTTTAGATTCTATGGTAGTCGGAGAAACGCAGATTTTAGGTCAAATAAAAGATAGCTTTTTAGAAGCGCAACAAGTTAAAGCAACAGGCACAATTTTTAATGAATTGTTTAAGCAAGTCATTACATTAGCAAAACGTGCCCACTCAGAAACAACAATCGGGGAAAGTGCGATGTCTGTTAGTTATGCTGCTGTTGAGCTTGGAAAGAAAATATTTGGCGAGTTAACAGATTGTCATGTGCTTATTCTTGGTGCTGGTAAAATGGGCGAACTTGCACTGCAAAACTTATATGGAAGTGGTGCTCGTAAAGTAACAGTTATGAATAGGACGCTTTCGAAAGCAGAAGTAATGGCTGAGAAATATATGGGACATGCAAAATCGTTAAGCGAATTACAATGTGCATTATTAGAAGCAGATATTTTAATTAGTTCAACTGGTGCATCTGAGTATGTCATTACGAAAGAGATGATGACAAAGGTGGAGAAAATGCGCTGTGGTCGCCCTTTGTTTATGGTTGACATTGCAGTGCCACGTGATATTGATCCAGCGATTGATGAGCTAGAAGGTTCTTTCTTGTATGATATTGATGATTTACAAGGAGTAGTGGAGGCAAACCGTGCTGAGCGTTTGAAAGAAGCAGAGAAAATTCAATTTATGATTGAAGAGGAAATTGTTCTATTTAAAACGTGGTTAAGTACACTTGGTGTTGTTCCATTAATATCAGCTCTTCGTGATAAGGCACTTGCAATCCAAAGTGAAACGATGGTAAGCCTAGAGCGAAAAATACCAAACCTTAGTGATCGCGAGAAAAAAGTTATTAGTAAGCATACGAAAAGTATTATTAATCAATTATTAAAAGACCCAATTTTAGTAGCGAAAGAAATAGCTGCTGAAGAGGGAGCGAGCGAAAAATTAGCGTTATTTGCGAAGATTTTCGATTTAGAAACGGAAGACGTAGAGAATTGTGCGGAAGAAGTAGAACATAAAAAAGTGTGGACACCATCCGTTCCATCTTTATAATTTGGAAGGATGATCGGATGAGTTTTTTAAATAACAGTATTATTTATCATATTGCAATTATTTTATATGCTTGTAGCATTAGTTTATATTTTATAGATTATTTCCAAAGTAACCGAAAGGCGAACCGATTTGCTTTTTGGTTACTTTCGATTGTATGGGTCCTGCAGTCTATTTTTATGTTACTTAGGGCTACAGATTCAGAAACGAATCCTATTTTAACTTTATTATCAGGGATATATTTTTATGTTTGGTTATTGATTACGATGTCGTTAGTCATTAATCGATTTATGAGAATTGACTTTTTAGTCTTTTTTACAAATGTTGTTGCATTTGGCGTAAGCGCTTTTTCTATTTTTACACCGCTCGGAAAGATGTCGCCAGTACTTGCGGAACAATTAGTTTCAGAACTTGTATATGTGCATGTCGGTATGGCAATTATTTCTTACGCAACGTTTACTGTATCGTTCATTTTTTCTATTATGTACTTATTACAATATCGCCTATTAAAAAAGAAAAAATGGAATGCGAGATTAAGAAGATTAGGGAATTTACCGAAGCTAGAATCTATGTCTTACGGATTAAATTTATTTTCTGTTCCATTTTTCTTACTAGCAATTTTATTGGGTTGTATATGGGGATATACAAAATTGGACAATTTCCATTGGTATGATACGAAAGTAATCGGATCTTTTGTCGTTCTATTTGTGTATTGCACAGGTTTATATTTACGAGCGGCAGATGTGTTGCAAGGTAAGAAAATTGTACAGTGGAATATCGGATCGTTTCTCGTAATGCTAGTAAACATTTTTCTATTAAGCAGTTTATCCAATTTCCACTTTTGGTATTTATAATGAGGAGAGAGAATTATGCGCAAAATTATTGTAGGATCACGAAAGAGTAAACTAGCATTAACGCAAACAAACTGGTTTATTGATCAGTTAAAAGCCCTAGGTCTACCATATGAATTTGAAGTGAAAGAAATTGTCACAAAAGGTGATGTTATTTTAGATGTTACTCTTTCAAAAGTAGGCGGCAAAGGCTTGTTTGTAAAAGAGATTGAACACGCGCTACTTACGAAAGAAATCGATATGGCTGTACATAGTATGAAAGATATGCCAGCCGTACTTCCAGAAGGTTTAATGATTGGCTGTACACCAAAGCGTGTTGACCCTCGTGATGCTTTTATCTCAAAAAATGGAGCATCGTTTAAAGAGTTAGCGGAAGGTGCTATTTTAGGTACGAGTAGTTTAAGACGTAGTGCACAGCTACTCGCTGCGAGACCAGATTTACAAGTGAAGTGGATTCGCGGGAATATCGATACACGTTTACGTAAATTAAAAGAAGAAGATTACGATGCGATTATTTTAGCGACAGCTGGATTACAAAGAATGGGCTGGGATGATGAAGTTATTACAGAACATTTAGATGAAACGTTATGTGTACCTGCTGTAGGACAAGGTGCATTAGCGATTGAGTGTCGTGAGGATGATAAGGATTTATTGCAGTTGTTAGCGCATATTAATGATGCGATAACAGAAAGAACAGTGGCGGCGGAGCGAGTATTTCTTCATAAACTTGAAGGTGGATGCCAAGTTCCAATCGCTGGATATGCAACCCTTACAGAAAACGATGCAATCGAATTAACAGCTCTTGTCGGCTCTATGGATGGCTCTGTTTTATTAAAAGAGACAGTAGTGGGTACTGATCCTGAGGAAGTAGGATTAGAGGCCGCGGACCGTTTAATTAAGCAAGGCGCCAAAGAACTCATTCTTGCTGCAAATAAGGAGCAACAATAAATATGAACGTTCTCGCTGGAAAAACGGTATTGATTACACGTGCCCAGCATCAAGCGAAACAAATGAGTGTAGCAGTGAAAGAAAAGAGCGGAATTCCATTGGAAATTCCGCTTTTGCGTATGGAAGGTATGTCTCATAGGCAAATTCAACATATTGAAGAGCAGCTACATTCATACGACTGGGTTATTTTTACGAGCAGAAATGGTGTAGCTTTTTTTCTAGATAGTTTAAAAAAGAAACTACCACTAACCATTAAAATCGCTGCGGTAGGTGTGAAAACAAAATTAGAGTTAGAAAAAAGGGGCTATCAAGTTCATTTTGTTCCGACTTCATTTGTTGCAGAAGCATTTGCAGAAGAGTTTCTAAAAGAATTAAGTGGAAATGAACGTATTTTATTTCCGAAAGGGAATTTAGCAAGAGAGGTAATTCCGGTTGCACTTCGGGAAATTGGTGTTTCTCTAGATGAGCTAACCGTATACGGTACGAAAGTGAATATAGAAAAAAAGCAAGAGCTTATAGCGGCATTGAAGTTAGGGAAAGTAGACATTATTACATTTACGAGCCCTTCAACTGTTACTAGTTTTGTTCGTTTACTTGAGGGTACAAACTGGAGAGAATGGACAAAAAAATGTACAATTGCTTGTATAGGACCTATTACGGAAAAAGAGGCAAGTCTTTATTTTCCGTCTGTTATTGTGCCGAAAGAGTACACTGTAGAAGCATTACTACAATATGTTTGTGAATCTATAAAATGAAAGAATGGGGATAGAAATCTATGAACTCTTTACAATTTAATCGTCATCGTCGTTTAAGACAAAGCGGGGGCATGCGTGCGCTTGTGCGTGAAACGTTTTTACATACGGAAGATTTTATTTACCCTATTTTTGTATTAGAAGGTGAAAATGTTCGTAATGAAGTTCCTTCTATGCCAGGCGTATATCAAATGTCTTTAGATTTATTGCAAGCTGAAATGCAAGAAGTTGTTGATTTAGGTATTCGTTCTGTTATTGTATTTGGTTTACCTGCTGAAAAGGATGAAGTTGGATCATCAGCATATTGTGATCATGGAATTGTACAACGTGCTATTCAGCAAATTAAAGGTGATTTCCCTGAGCTAGTAGTAGTTGCAGACACATGTTTATGTCAATTTACAAGCCATGGTCATTGCGGTGTAATTGAAGATGGTATTATTTTAAATGACGAGTCTCTTGCAGTTCTTGCGAAAACAGCTGTAAGTCAAGCGAAAGCAGGAGCGGACATTATTGCGCCATCAAACATGATGGACGGCTTTGTAACAGCAATTCGCCATGCATTAGACGAAAATGGTTTTGGACACGTGCCAGTTATGTCGTACGCTGTGAAATATTCATCAGCATTTTATGGACCATTCCGTGATGCTGCGCACGGTGCACCGCAATTTGGTGACCGTAAAACATATCAAATGGATCCGGCAAACCGTATGGAAGCATTCCGTGAAGCAGAATCAGATGTAATGGAAGGTGCAGATTTCTTAATCGTAAAACCAGCTCTTTCTTACTTAGATATCGTTCGTGATGTGAAAAACAACTTTAATTTACCAGTTGTCGCTTATAATGTAAGTGGTGAATATTCGATGATTAAAGCGGCAGCGCAAAATGGTTGGATTAATGAAAAAGAAGTTGTTCTTGAAAAATTAATTAGTATGAAACGTGCAGGAGCAGATTTAATTATTACGTATCATGCAAAAGATGCAGCAAGATGGTTACAAGAAGGAGGCGCTAAATAATGAAAAAGTTTGATAAGTCAATTGCAGCGTTTGAAGAGGCGCAAGACTTAATGCCTGGTGGCGTAAATAGCCCGGTTCGTGCCTTTAAGTCTGTTGGGATGAATCCGTTGTTTATGGAGCGTGGAAAAGGCTCTAAAGTATATGATATCGATGGGAATGAATACATCGACTACGTATTATCATGGGGTCCTTTAATTCATGGTCATGCAAATGATCGTGTTGTAGAAGCGTTAAAATCTGTTGCTGAAAGAGGTACAAGCTTCGGTGCACCAACAGAAATTGAAAATAAATTAGCAAAACTTGTTATTGAGCGCGTGCCATCAATTGAGATTGTGCGTATGGTTAACTCTGGAACGGAAGCAACAATGAGTGCACTACGTTTAGCTCGTGGTTATACAGGTCGTAATAAAATCTTGAAATTTATCGGTTGTTACCACGGTCATGGTGATTCGTTATTAATTAAAGCTGGTTCTGGTGTGGCGACTTTAGGTTTACCAGATAGTCCTGGTGTACCAGAAGGTGTAGCGAAAAATACGATTACAGTAGCTTATAACGATTTAGAAAGCGTAAAATACGCGTTTGAACAATTCGGTGATGATATTGCTTGTGTAATTGTAGAACCAGTAGCAGGAAATATGGGGGTTGTTCCTCCGCAGCCTGGATTTTTAGAAGGTCTTCGTGAAGTAACAGAACAAAACGGTGCATTGCTTATTTTTGATGAAGTAATGACAGGGTTCCGAGTAGCTTATAATTGTGGCCAAGGTTATTATGGCGTAACGCCTGATTTAACATGCTTAGGTAAAGTAATCGGTGGTGGTTTACCAGTAGGAGCATACGGTGGTAAAGCGGAAATTATGCGCCAAGTTGCGCCAAGCGGACCAATTTACCAAGCTGGTACTTTATCAGGTAACCCACTTGCAATGGCGGCAGGTTATGAAACGTTAGTACAGTTAACGCCAGAATCATATGTAGAATTTGAGCGTAAAGCTGAAATGTTAGAAGCTGGATTACGTAAAGCAGCTGAAAAACATGGCATTCCGCACCATATTAACCGTGCAGGCTCTATGATTGGTATTTTCTTTACAGATGAACCCGTTATTAATTACGATGCAGCAAAATCTTCAAACTTAGAATTCTTTGCGGCTTACTATCGTGAAATGGTAGAACAAGGTGTATTCTTACCACCATCTCAATTCGAAGGTTTATTCTTATCGACAGCACATAGTGATGCAGATATTGAAGCGACGATTGCAGCAGCTGAAATTGCAATGTCAAAATTAAAAGCGTAATGTATTAGAGAAAATCGCTCTCCATAAGGGGAGCGATTTTTTTTATTCATAAAGTAAGCTTTCCGCACATAAATCTGTAATGACATATAGTTTGGGAGGGGGAAAAGAAGTGGCTGCAGATCATTCATTACGATTTTCATTAAAAGAATCTGTGTGGTTCCAAAAAGGACAGGAAGTCGAAGAACTTTTGTCAATTTCGTTAGATCCAGACGTTGAGATAGAAGAGCTTGATCATGAAGTAATCGTGAGAGGACAATTAGATTTAACGGGAGAGTATGTTGCACGAAAAGATGATTCGGCGTATTCATTAAGAGAACTATCGCCAGCAAAGTCAATTGATTATGTAGAAACAAGAGAAGATGGGGTTAATGAACTTGTTCATTCCTTTCCACTTGAAATATCAATTCCGAGAAATCGAGTGAAAGTAATTGAAGAGCTATATGTATCAATCGAGGAATTTGATTATGAATTAAAGGAAAATGGTTGCTTACAATTATTAGCGGATATATCTATTACCGGTTTGTGTGATGAAGAGAGAGGCGAGGATGAAGTTGAAGAGGAAGAAACGGTGTATGCTGAGTTAGAAGAAGATTCAGCGCAAGAGGATGAAAATAGACCGGCGCCGCATGTAGAAGAACCGGCATATAAGGAATCAGATGAGTGGGAAGATTACGCATTTGAACCGTTCCAATTAGAGGAAAGAAAAGAGCAGGAATTAGAAGAAGAGAAAATAGAAGAACATGAATTTGTGGAACGTGAAGAGGAGCAAGAAACAACGCCGCAATTTGAACTGTTCGGACGAAAAGATTTCAAGAAAGAAAAAGCGAAAAAGCAGGAAGAACAAGAAGAAGAGTACTCACAGCGAGATGAAAATGCGCTTTATTTAACAAAACTATTTACGAAAGAACCGGAAGAAGAATTTACAAAGTTAAGAATGTATTTCGTGCAAGAAGGAGATACAATTGAATCTATTGCAGACCGTTATGAAACGTCTGTACAAAATTTATACCGTGTTAATCAAACAGAAGATATATTTTTAAATACGGGGCAAATTATTTATATTCCCGTTTCAAGGGTAAAGACGAAATAAGGAAGTGAGTGTTTTCACTCACTTCCTTTCTTAGAGGCTATGTTTTGAATAGAAAGGGTTATTCGTATGGATATTGAGTTGCGAAATCACTATGAACCTATCGTGAGGCAATATAGATTGGATACGCAGCATATGGAAGAGCACGGAAATGTAATGAAAATTTATACGAATCAAGGTCCATATGCACTCAAGAAAATAGAAGGCAGAAAGTTAGAGCGGAATAACTTTCTGCATCATATTCAATATTTGAAGGAGAAAGGTTTTTCAAATTATGTACCTATATATCATGCGACGGATGGAAGTTATATTTTAAGTGACGGGACGTATAATTATTATTTAATGCCTTGGTTAGAACGTGCAGAAGGAAACGGTGAGGACAATGATCAATACCATAAAATGTTTCAGACACTTGGAACGTTGCATCAAAAAACTGTGAAGGAAGAAACGTATACGGAAGAAGATTTAGAAAAACATTATACAAGTATATCCGATCGTTGGGAAAATGATGGTGAGATGTTAGAAGAGTTTCTCGTAGAATCTGAATCAAAATGGTATATGTCCCCGTTTGAATTGCAATATTGTACGTACTATCATCATGTAATGAGAGCGCGTGAATTTGCAACGAAGCAATTAAATGAGTGGAACGATGCGATGAAAGAAAAAGAGAAAACGCGTATTACTTTTGTGCATGGTAATGTGTCACTTAATCATTTTTTATTTGACTATGAGCGGAATGGCTATTTTATTAGTTTAGAAAAATCGAAGTTTGCAACGCCTGTGCAAGATATAGTAGGTTTTTATTCACGGTCTTTAAACACATATCCAATCGCAAGAAGTGATCGGTTTGAATGGTTTCAAATGTATCAAAAAAATTTCCCTTTTACGAAAGAAGAGCAACTACTTATGTTTGCGTATATGACGTATCCATCGCAATTTATTCGGCAAATCCAGTCCTATAAGAAAAGAAGAGATAATCGCAACGAGGAAAATGAACTGCGCGGAGTAAAGAGTTTGCAACAATCGCATTGGCTCGTTAGCAATATAGAATATTTCCTGTCACAATTACAAGCTGCCCAGCAAGGGAACGGATAAAGTAAAGGCATTCCCCGCTGATGATTAGCCTTCACCAATTGGGCGTTTACGGGCACCAGGGCTCCCATCTAACTTCTTTGCTTCAGCTGAGTTTTAAGGTGGAGGTCTTACTGCCCGCAAATAGCGGGGGAAAGAAGATAAGTAGAGGATTCTACTTATCTTCTTTTTTTGGCACGAAAAGCTGTAGTTTTAAATTTGTCTTGACGAATAAGGTTTCGTTTTTTACACTATTGTATATAATAATTAACAATCATATAAATGCCTTGAAGGGGAAGAGTATAACATGAAACGTCTTCAGAGAGGAGAATCATTAGCTGGGAGATTCTCTAGATAGTTATGTTAGAAGGTAGCCCTGGAGCATCTTTTCTGAACGGAATAGTTCTTATTAGGAAAAGACGGATTTGTCCGTTATCAAATTAAGAGTATAAGCAAATTATGAATTTGTTTGTAAATAAAGGTGGTACCGCGATGTCCCTCGTCCTTTTTGGATGAGGGACATTTTTTATTTTAAGGAGGGAAAATAATGTCAAACACGGAAAAGAATTTACCAACTAAATATGATCATATGTCCGTTGAAGAAGGCCTTTATCAATGGTGGCTTGAAGGCAAATATTTTGAAGCAACAGGAGACGAGAAGAAACAACCATATACAATTGTAATTCCACCTCCGAACGTAACTGGTAAGTTACACTTAGGTCATGCTTGGGATACAACTCTTCAAGATATTTTAACTCGTACGAAGCGTATGCAAGGATACGATGTGCTATGGCTTCCAGGAATGGACCATGCTGGTATTGCAACACAAGCAAAAGTAGAAGGAAAACTTCGTGAAGAAGGTATTTCACGTTACGATCTTGGCCGTGAAAAATTCCTTGAAAAAGCTTGGGAGTGGAAAGAAGAATACGCTTCTCACATTCGTCAACAATGGGGAAAAGTTGGTTTAGGACTAGACTATTCTCGTGAACGCTTCACATTAGACAAAGGTTTATCAGATGCGGTTAATAAAGTATTCGTTCAATTATACGAAAAAGGCTTAATTTACCGTGGTGAATATATCATCAACTGGGATCCAGCAACACGCACAGCTCTTTCTGATATTGAAGTAATTCATAAAGAAGTTCAAGGTGCATTCTACCATATGAACTATCCGTTAACAGATGGTTCTGGTCACATTCGTCTTGCGACAACTCGTCCAGAAACGATGCTGGGTGATACAGCAGTAGCAGTTCATCCCGAAGACGATCGTTACAAACATTTAATCGGAAAAACAGTTACACTTCCAATCGTAGGCCGTGAGATTCCGATTATTGCTGATGAGTACGTAGAAAAAGATTTCGGAACGGGCGTTGTAAAAATTACACCAGCTCATGACCCGAATGACTTTGAAGTAGGTAACCGTCATGACTTACCACGCATTTTAGTAATGAACGAAGATGGAACAATGAACGAAAAAGCTGGTAAGTATAACGGTATGGATCGTTTCGAATGCCGTAAAGAATTAGTGAAAGACTTACAAGAAGCTGGCGTATTAGTAGAAATCGAGCCACATATGCATTCAGTAGGTCATAGTGAGCGTAGCGGTGCAGTTGTTGAGCCTTATTTATCAACACAATGGTTCGTAAAAATGGCTCCACTTGCTGAAAAAGCAGTAGCGCTTCAACAAAAAGAAGAAGAAAAAGTAACGTTCGTACCAGAGCGTTTTGAAAACACATATTTACGCTGGATGGAAAATATTCATGACTGGTGTATTTCTCGTCAATTATGGTGGGGACACCGTATTCCAGCTTGGTACCATAAAGAAACTGGTGAAGTATACGTAGGTACAGAAGCACCAGCAGATATTGAAAACTGGAATCAAGATAATGACGTACTTGATACATGGTTCAGTTCAGCGTTATGGCCATTTTCAACACTTGGTTGGCCAAATGAAGATTCAGCAGACTTCAAACGTTACTATTCAACAGATGCACTAGTAACGGGTTATGATATCATCTTCTTCTGGGTATCTCGTATGATTTTCCAAGGTTTAGAGTTTACAGGAGAGCGTCCATTTAAAGATGTATTAATTCACGGTTTAGTTCGTGATGAGCAAGGTCGTAAAATGAGTAAATCTCTTGGTAACGGTATTGATCCAATGGATGTTATCGAGAAGTACGGTGCAGATGCAATGCGTTTCTTCTTATCAACAGGAAGTGCACCAGGTCAAGATTTACGTTTCAGCATGGAAAAAGTAGAATCTACTTGGAACTTCATTAATAAAATTTGGAACGCATCACGTTTCGTATTAATGAACATGGATGATATGAAGTATGAAGAAATCGATTTAACTGGTGAAAAATCAGTAGCAGATAAGTGGATCTTAACTCGCTTAAACGAAACAATCGAAAGCGTAACACGTAACATGGATAAATATGAGTTCGGTGAAGCTGGTCGTTCATTATACAACTTCATTTGGGACGATTTCTGTGATTGGTATATTGAAATGGCGAAACTTCCACTATACGGTGAAGATGAAGCAGCTAAGAAAACAACTCGTTCTATTTTAGCTTACGTATTAGATCAAACAATGCGTCTATTACACCCATTCATGCCATTCGTAACAGAGAAAATTTGGCAACATTTACCGCATGAAGGCGAGTCTATTACAGTAGCTGCGTGGCCAACAGTTCGCGAAGATTTACAAGATACGGAAGCTGCGGCAGAAATGCACCTTCTAGTTGATATCATTCGCTCTGTTCGTAACATCCGTGCAGAAGTAAATACGCCAATGAGCAAAAAAGTTCAAATGCAAATTAAAGCAAAAGATGAGGCTGTACTTGCTCAACTTACGAAAAACAGCTCTTACATTGAGCGTTTCTGTAACCCAAGCGAATTAACAATTCAAACGGACTTACAAGCGCCAGAAAAAGCAATGACTGCAATCGTATCAGGTGCAGAGTTATTCTTACCGTTAGCTGATCTTATCAATCTTGATGAAGAGAGAGCTCGTCTTGAGAAAGAACTTGAGAAGTTCGATAAAGAAGTAGAACGTGTACAGAAGAAACTTTCTAACCAAGGTTTCGTAGCGAAAGCTCCTGCAGCGGTTATTGAAGGAGAGCGTGCGAAAGAGCAAGATTACCTAGAAAAACGCGAAGCAGTTCGTCAACGTCTAGCAGATCTTGAAAAGTAAAAATGTTTTTAGAGACTCACTATATTGGTGAGTCTCTTTTCTTTGCGTATAATAGAACTATGAAAGTTGTCTTTTGAAAGGGGAAAAACATACGTGATACATACATACGAAGAAGCGATAGGGTGGATCCATAGCCGATTGAAATTTGGAATTAAGCCAGGATTAGAAAGAATGAGATGGATGTTAGAAGAACTTGGAAATCCAGAGCGTCATATAAAATGTGTTCATCTTGCTGGTACAAATGGAAAAGGTTCAACGTTAACATATATGCGTTACATGTTAGAAGGCGCGAAATATAAGGTAGGAACGTTTACCTCTCCTTACATCGAATCATTTAATGAACGCATTAGTGTGAATGGAACACCAATTGCAGACGAAGAGATTACTGAACTTGTAAAGATGGTAAAACCAGTCGTGGAAAAACTAGATGAAACGGATTTAGGGGAAGCGACAGAGTTTGAAATTATTACTGTTATGGCGATTTGCTATTTCGGAAAATTCAATTTCTGTGATGTTGTTTTATTTGAAACAGGGCTTGGTGGACGTTTTGATTCTACCAATGTTATACACCCTGTTCTCACGATTATTACAAATATAGGTCACGATCATATGCATATTTTAGGAAATACACTAGGGGAAATTGCATATGAAAAGGCGGGGATTATTAAGTCTGGCGTGCCCGTAATTACTGGTGTACAAGATGAAGAAGCTTTGCAAGTCATTCAAAATGTTGCAAAGGAAAACCATGCAAACTTATACGAACTTGGCAAGCATTTTACAGCGTTACATAAACAGTCTAACGAAGATGGGGAACAGTTTGATTTTACTTGTCCTTTTTCCGCATTTGAAGATTTGCAAATCTCAATGAAAGGCATTCATCAAGTAGGAAATGCAGCGCTAGCACTTATGGCAGTAATGTATGTGAAAACATATTTATCATTTTTAATTGAGGAAGATGAGATAAGAACGGGATTACGGGAAGCATATTGGATTGGGCGCTTTGAAAAGCTGCAAAGTAACCCGGATATTATTATAGATGGTGCTCATAATCCAGAAGGTATCGAAAGCCTTGTGAAAACAGTAGAAGCACATTACAAAGATAAAAATGTAATAGTGTTATTTACTGCCCTTGGTGATAAACAATTACATAACATGGTAGGCCAATTAGAAACCATTGCAGATGAAATTATTTTTACAACATTCGCCTTTGATCGTGCTATTTCTGCTGACAAGCTTGCATCATATTCACAGAAAGAATCAAAATTAGTTTTTGAAAATTGGAAAGAGGCAATTGATACAAAAGTTGAAAGGATAGCAGAAAATGATGTTTTTATCATAACAGGTTCTCTTTATTTCATTTCTGAAGTACGAAAATATATTCGTGAGAAAAACTAGATAGTCTTTGCTATCTAGTTTTTTTGTTCTACAAATGAAGTCAAATGCATACATATAAGATAAATATATAGGGTTATTTGGCGAATTCCTCTGACAAATATCTCGTTTTTTTATGAAATGAATATGATATGATGCGGACAACGATAAGAGGTGAGGTGTGAGTGTATGGACAAGCAATCACGAACGATCTCAGTGAAAGTGAATGGAACAGAAGCGAAGTATGAGGAAAAAAAGAAAGATGAATTTGAATGGATGGTAGTAGAAAGTGAACGACCGAAAAATGTTGTTCCGTTTCAAAAAGCGAAATCAATGTCTGTGGAAAAATACCGAAAGAAGTGGAGTAATACATTAATTGTAATCGTTGCAACTGCAATCATTATCGGTACGGCGTTTGGAATGGGGATGCTTCATTTACTTACTGGACAAGGAACGACAGGAGGAAGTGAAGTGACAGCTTCAAGGCCGACTGGAAATGGAGAATCAAAGGTGGGTGGAACGGCAGAACAAACACTAGCACCGAAAGAAGAAAAACAAAAAGCACAGGCAGGAACGTCATTGGATCCGATGAAATTATTTTTTGTTCAAGGGGGGCTTTATTCTTCTGAAGAAAAGGGACAGGCAGCTCTTGAAGAATGGAAAGGCAATGGGGGCATTGGTGCTTTGAGACCGAGCGGTGATAAGTATGCAATAGTTGTTGGTATTGCTAGCGATGAACAGTCTATAAATCAATTAATGACTAAGTATAAAAATGATGGTGTCTCCGTTTTAAAAAAGAACTGGGATATAACAGATAAAGCATTGCTGAAAGATGATAAAGAAGTAGGAACATTTTTAACAAAAGTGCAGCCATTATACACTCATTTAGCAAAATATGCTTCTAGCGTACAAGTTGGTGGAAAAAGCAGCCCAAAAGATATAGAAGCAATTGAAAAAGAATGGAAAAAGGTTGAAAAAGAAGGGGAAAGTATGAAACGAGAAGAAGCAAAGAAACTGTATATGTATACGTCGGTAGCTGTACAAACAGTAAAAGATGGGAAGGTGGATAAGGAATCTTTGGCGAAATTAAATCAAGTTATTATTGATGGTTTACTCTCGTATGAAAAAATTGTTTCGTAGAAAGTGAAATGATAGGATAATAAAATGAGTAAGAAAGAAGTACATGTACTTCTTTCTTTTCTTTTGAATTTAGAGCAAAGTGCTTTCTCTATGACGGGAATATAATCGTATGCAATAAAGAAGTTTTATTTTAGTTAGAGAAATTAATATTTCTTTCATTTGTGGGCAAACTATTCCTTTGATACGATTAATATAAATTGTTCTGCTTCATGTGAGAAAGGAAGGAGAAAATATGAGAAAAATAATTTTAGCTTCAGGATCACCTCGGAGGAAGGAATTACTTGAGTTAGCTAGTGTGCCATTTGAAATCGTTGTAAGTGAAGTAGAGGAAACAATTGGTGCATATTCATCGCCTTCTGATATTGTAATGTCGCTTGCCTTGCAAAAAGCATCAGCGGTGGCAGAAAATAATAGTGATTACATTGTGTTAGGTGCAGATACAATTGTTACATATGAGTCGCGTATTCTTGGTAAGCCTTCTAATGAGGATGAGGCGAAAGAGATGTTACAATTACTATCAGGGAAAACACATGAAGTGTATACAGGTGTTGCGATTATAGCAAAAGAAAAAACGGTTACTTTTTATGAGCGTACAGAAGTTACATTTTGGGAGTTAACAGAAGAGGAAATTGATACATACGTCGCGTCGAAAGAACCTCTTGATAAAGCCGGTAGTTATGGGATTCAAGGTAAAGGATCTATTTTCGTTCAAAATATTCAAGGGGACTACTATAGTGTAGTTGGCTTACCAATTGCACGTCTCGTTCGGGAATTAAAACAATTTGATATTGATGTAACCCATGCGTAAAATTGCATGGGGTTTTCTTTGAGAGAACAAATAAAGGGGTGGAGAGATGAACGGTATTCGTGATGTTGTAAGAGAAGAACAGCCACGGGAGCGTTTATTGTTAGAAGGTGCTGGAAGTTTATCAAATCGAGAGCTTCTCGCAGTGTTACTCAGAACAGGTTCTAAAGAAGAAACAGTTTTAAAGTTGTCAGATAAAATTTTACACCAATTTGATGGCTTACGTATGTTGAAAGATGCAACATTAGAAGAGCTAATTAGTATACATGGTATTGGGATTTCAAAGGCATCGCAACTTATGGCAGCCTTTGAACTAGGCAGAAGAATGGTACGTTTAGAATATCAAAATAGATATAGTATTCGAAGTCCAGAAGATTGTGCGAAATACATGATGGAAGAAATGCGTTTTTTACAACAAGAGCATTTTGTTTGTTTATATTTAAATACAAAAAATCAAGTTATACATAGGCAAACGATCTTTATTGGAAGTTTAAACACGTCAATTGTACACCCGAGGGAAGTTTTTAAAGAAGCCTTCCGTCGTGCAGCAGCCTCTATCATATGTCTTCATAACCATCCCTCAGGAGATCCCACGCCGAGCCGTGAAGATATTGAAGTAACCAAACGCTTAGTAGAATGCGGCCAGATTATCGGAATTGAAGTGCTTGATCATATTATAATAGGTGACCATAAATTCGTGAGTTTAAAGGAAAAAGGTCATATTTAAGACTATGCTTTTTACTTATTTTGTTTTATAATGTGATTTATGAGTTTTTTGTAGAAATTTATCTACAAAAAGGATAAAGATATAAAAAACGTACTGTTTTTATAATATAAATTAAGAAAAAATGAGTCCGTGAAAACAAGAAAGGAAGATAAATAATATGTTTGGATTTGGTGGATTTACTCGCGATCTTGGAATAGACTTAGGAACTGCGAACACGCTTGTATATGTAAAAGGAAAAGGTGTAGTTTTACGTGAACCTTCAGTAGTGGCGTTACAAACTGATACGAAACAAATCGTTGCTGTAGGTAGCGACGCAAAACAAATGATTGGTCGTACACCAGGGAACGTTGTGGCACTTCGCCCGATGAAAGACGGTGTAATTGCTGATTACGAAACAACTGCAACAATGATGAAATATTACATTCAACAAGCTCAAAAATCAAACGGTTTCTTCTCACGTAAGCCGTATGTAATGGTATGTGTACCATCTGGTATTACAGCTGTAGAAAGACGTGCAGTAATCGATGCGACTCGTCAAGCGGGTGCTCGTGATGCTTATCCTATCGAAGAGCCATTTGCAGCAGCAATTGGTGCAAACTTACCTGTTTGGGAACCAACTGGTAGTATGGTTGTTGATATCGGTGGTGGTACAACAGAAGTTGCAATTATTTCTCTAGGTGGTATTGTAACAAGCCAGTCAGTCCGTGTTGCTGGTGATGATATGGACGATTCAATCATTCAGTACATTAAGAAAAGCTATAACTTAATGATCGGTGAAAGAACAGCTGAAGCATTAAAATTAGAAATTGGTTCTGCAGGCGAGCCAGAAGGTATCGAGCCTATGGAAATTCGCGGTCGTGATTTAGTAAGTGGTTTACCAAAAACAGTACTAATTCAGCCAGAAGAAATTGCAGATGCATTAAAAGATACAGTAGATGCGATTGTAGAATCAGTTAAAAATACGTTAGAAAAAACTCCACCTGAATTAGCGGCTGATATTATGGACCGCGGTATCGTATTAACAGGTGGCGGGGCATTACTACGTAATTTAGATAAAGTAATTAGTGAAGAAACGAAAATGCCAGTTCTTGTTGCAGAAGATCCATTAGATTGCGTAGCAATTGGAACAGGTAAAGCATTAGACAATATCGATCTTTTCAAAACTGCTGCTCGATAATATTGCAAAATAAAAATCAGTGAAATTAAGAGGGTGTGAACGTGCCACAGTTTTTCTTAAACAAAAGATTAATTGTTTTGTTGGTTAGTATTATTCTTCTCGTGGCATTGATTGGAATCTCATTGAAAGAACGGAACAGTTTAACATGGCCAGAGCAGTTTGTTAAAGATACTGTCGGTGTTGTAGAACGTGTATTCCAAAAGCCAGCGAAATACGTAGCTGGATTCTTCGAAAATGTAGAGGATGTAAAGCGCACGTATGAAGAGAATAAAGAATTAAAAGCAAAATTAGATAATTATGCAGGTCTATCAGGGAAAGTAAAACAATTAGAAGATGATAACAAGAAGCTACAAGAGCTAACGGGTAAAAAAGAGTTAAATAGCGGGTATACTGAAATTCCAGCTACTGTTGTTTCTCGTAATCCAGATAAATGGTACGATTTAATTGGAATTGATAAAGGGGCACAGCAAGGAATTAAAAAAGATATGGCTGTAGTAACTTCACAAGGGTTAGTTGGAAGAGTGAAAAGTGTATCTCAGTTTACATCATCAGTAGAATTACTAAGTTCTATGAGCCGAACAAATCGCGTTTCTGCTATTGTACAAGGGCAAGAGAAAATCTTTGGATTGATTGAAGGTTATGACAAAGAAAAGCAATTACTTCTTTTCACAAAGATTGGCTCTGATGCACCGGTAGATAAAGATCAACTAGTTGTAACATCTGGACTGGGTGATATTTTCCCGAAAGGTCTTGTAATTGGAAAAATCGTTGAAGTTCAGCCGGATGCATATGGCTTAACAAAAACAGCTTATGTAAAACCTGCCGCTGATTTAAATGACGTAGAGCATATTACGGTTGCTAAACGTGCAACACCTTCAGCGCCATTAGAATAGGAGGAGAAGAAGAGATGATGAAGATATTAAAAAGAGCAGCTCTTCCTCTTTTGCTCCTTTTTGTGTTTCTATTTGAAAATATGTTTGCTACTGTTGTTCCAACGGATGTGTTTTGGAAAGACAGCATAGCAGCACCGCATTTCTTTATAATCGTCTTATGTTTTATTACAGTGTATTATAGTCCGGTCCAAGGGATTTATTACGGACTATTATTTGGCTTCTTATTTGATACCGTATACACAGAACTTGTCGGGATATATATTTTTGCTTATCCGATTTTAGCTTATTTAGTATATAGTGTGATGAAAGTACTACAATTGAATTTATTTATTGTTGTTTCTATCATATTAGCTAGTGTTGTAGCACTAGAGTATTATGTGTATGGATTCTTAACTTTATTAGGACGTACTCATATGCCAGCGTATGTCTTTTTCACAGATCGTCTCCTTTCTACTTTATTGTTAAATGCTATTTTCTTATTGATAGTTTGTTTCCCACTGAGACGATATATAGTGCGTCTTTCAAAAGCGATGGAAGAAAAAGAAAAAAGGATTTTCTAATTTTATGTCGAATTGAATCGGTGGGGTGAACTTTAGTGGAAGAAAAAAAGCAACAAAATGTAACGATAAAAGGGACAAAAGATGGGATAACGCTTCATTTAGATGATTGTTGTTCATTCTCAGAATTATTGGTGGAATTAGACGAAAAACTTTCTACACATTACTACGATGGTGATGGACGCTCTTTAATTGAAGTGCATGTGAAAGTAGGAAATCGTTATTTAACAGAAGTCCAACAAGAAGAGATTCGTACGTTAATTCGTAATAAAAAGAATCTTGTTGTGGATTCAATTGAAAGTGATGTTATCACTAAAGCAGAAGCAATAGCTTGGAAAGAAGAAACAGAAATTGTCCCTATTTCCAAAATTGTTCGCTCTGGACAAGTTTTACATGTAAAAGGAAATTTGTTGTTAATTGGAGATGTTAATCCAGGCGGAACGGTTATCGCTGGGGGGAATATTTTTGTCGTAGGATCATTAAGAGGAATTGCACATGCTGGGTATTATGGGGATTCGGATGCTGTAATCGCTGCATCTGTTATGAACCCGATGCAACTTCGAATTAGTGATGTGGCAATGCGGGCTCCGGAAGAGAAAGAAGACGGAGCGGAGGCGGCAGAATGTGCGTATATTAATGAGAACAATCACATTGTTGTCGATCGCCTGCAACTTCTCACTCATCTTAGACCTAATTTAACAAAGTTAGAAAGGGGAATTGTATAGCTGTGGGAGAGGCAATAGTAATTACATCTGGAAAAGGCGGAGTAGGTAAAACTACTACATCTGCGAACATTGGTACGGCCCTAGCGTTATCTGGAAAGAAAGTGTGCTTAATTGACACAGATATCGGTCTTCGAAATTTAGACGTAGTAATGGGGCTGGAAAATCGTATTGTATTTGATCTTGTTGATGTCGTTGAAGGGCGTTGCCGTTTACCTCAGGCTCTTATTAAAGACAAACGTTTTGATGATCTTTATTTATTACCTGCAGCACAAACGAGTGATAAATCAGCGGTAACACCTGAACAAATGGATGAATTAATACAAGTATTACGTCAAGACTATGATTACATATTAATCGATTGTCCTGCGGGGATTGAGCAGGGATTTAAAAATGCGGTAGCTGGTGCGGATAAAGCAATCGTTGTTACGACTCCAGAAGTATCCTCAATGCGCGATGCGGATCGTATTATTGGGCTTTTAGAAAAAGAGGATATTGAACCACCGAAACTTGTTATTAACCGTGTGCGTAGTCATATGCTTCATGAACAGGATATGTTAGATGTTGATGAAATTGTACGTACATTGTCAATCGAGCTTCTTGGTGTTGTCGAGGATGACGATGAAGTTATTCGAGCTACAAATACAGGTGAACCTGTGGCGTTGCAACCAAGCGGAAAAGCAGCGTTGGCTTATCGTAATATTGCAAGACGCTTGTTAGGTGAGAATGTACCATTACAAGCATTTGAACAAGAAAAGGTATCGGTATTTGCAAAGGTGAAAAACTTCTTTGGAATCCGTTAAGAGCACTTCGCACATATGCGAAGTGCTTTCTTTTTTCTTCACACGAATATCTTTCTTTCTTAGCTCATACATATGTACAAACTGTATACAACTGTTTCTAATGAAATTAGCTTAACGAAAGAAAGGAGACAGTATGAAGAATAGACGCGTAGAAGAAATTAAAAAGCGGATTGCAAAAAGGAAGGCCGAGCAAGAAAGGATGGAGGAAGAGCAGTATTTTAACGGAGGGAATTTTGATAGTGAAGCGGTATTTATTGAAGATGGAGAAAAGGAAATGCATCCTTTATTTCGAAAGGAAGTCTTTTTCTTCAAAGTTTTATTATCAGCAATATTAGTTCTTTCGGTTGCTATTTTATATAAGAATGCTCCTTCTTCATTCAATGGAGCTAAAGCTGTTACAGAAAAAGTGATGAAAGAGGAATTTCAGTTTGCTACTGTAGCGAAATGGTACGAAAAGCAATTTGGAAAACCGCTCGTATTCTATTCGCCGAACGAGAAAAAAGAAGGAAGTATTCAGCAAAAAGATTATGCAATTCCTGCTTCTGGAAAGGTAATGCAAGGGTTTCAAAAAAATGGCCAAGGTGTATTTGTCCAAACAGCTACAAATGCAAAAGTGGAGTCAGTAAATGAAGGGTTAGTTGTTTTTGCAGGCAAGAAAGAGGAACTTGGAAATACAGTCCAAATTCAACATGCAGATGGTACGGAGTCATGGTATGCAAACTTAAACGATATGTCAGTGAAATTATATGATTACGTTTCAAAGAAACAAAAAATTGGAACGGTGAGTAATGATACAAATGATAAAAATGGAAAGTTTTATTTCGCGATAAAAAAGAATGAAAAATTTATTGATCCGATCCAGGTGATATCATTTGATTAAATATAGGGACGTTTTAACGAAAATTTCCGTGCATCCATTATTTTGGGTTATTATTGTCATTGGTATTTTTACTGCGCGTTTTAAAGAGTTACTACTGTTATTTTGTATTGTTCTTATTCATGAACTTGGGCATGCTTTTGCAGCAGCACACTATAATTGGCGTATAAAAAGAATTCAGCTTTTGCCGTTTGGTGGCGTTGCCGAGCTTGAGGAACATGGTAATAAGTCATTGAAAGAGGAACTTGTTGTCGTAATTGCAGGACCGATTCAACATGTTTGGATGATGCTGGTAGGTTACATGTTGTTCGAAGCCGGTTGGCTGAATACAGATTTATATTATTTCTTTATGTGGAATAATATAATTATTTTAGCATTTAATTTACTCCCTATTTGGCCGTTAGATGGCGGGAAAGTATTGTTTAATGTATTATCATATCGTTTCCCTTATTTACAAGCACATGAAAAGATGATGCAATTGTCATGTGTTTTTTTTGGTGTAATATTAGGATGGCAGTTACTCTGGAATAGTAACAATATTATGATGTGGGTACTACTCATATTTTTAGCAGTGTCATTATATCAAGAGTGGAAACAAAGACGGTATGCATTTATGCGTTTTTTATTAGAACGTTATTATGGAAACAAAAGAGGAATCGAAAAGATTGCACCTATTGAAGTGCAAACGGAAGATCGTTTATATACGATCTTCACAAAATTTCGTAGAGGATATAAGCATTCTATTATCGTCCGTGGAAAATATAAAGAGCATTACACATTGGATGAAAATGAATTGCTCTATGCATATTTTACTGAAAAACGAACAACTTCATCAGTTGAAGAATTAATCGGTTAGTGTTGACGATAGCACTAACCTTTTATTATTGTAAAAGCAAAGAAGATTATAAAGTGAGGAAATAATTTTGAAAACGTTATATGTGAATTACGCTGGTTCGGAAAAGCGCGTTGCAATTGAAGAGAAGAAAAAAATTGTTGAGTTTTTATGGAAACGTAATGAAGAGCAAGAGATTGTTGGGCATATTTATGTTGGACGTGTCGTAAGAACAATTGCTGGAATGAATGCAGCTTTTGTAAACATCGGTTTAGAAAAACATGCTTACCTTTCATACGATGATGTACCATCTTCTTATCGTATACATGAAGGGCAAGCGATACTCGTACAAGTTGCGAAAGAGGCAATTGATACGAAAGGGCCTAAATTGACAGCGAATATAGAATTTACCGGGAAATATGTCGTTTATATGCCGTTTGGTGAGATGCGCGCTGTTTCTCGAAAAATAAAAAATAATAAAAGAAGACAACAATTACTCCAAATTGAAATAGAGGGAACGGGGGGATACATTTTCCGTTCTGCTTCTGAAAAAGGAGCAATTGAAGAAATACAAGCTGAAATGCAAGAGTTACAACAGTTGTATGAAGAGTTAAAAAGAAAAGAGGGCCAAGGAAAGGCGCCGTTATTACTTCATCGACCGGCGACCTTTTTAGATCGTGTATTTCAAGAGAACCCAATTGAAACCATTGAAAAAGTAGTTGTAGATACAAGAAGTATAGTAAAAGAATTAGAAGACAAAATTGGAAAAGAAAAAGTATCTTTTTATAATGAAAAGTCTTCGATGTTTAACCATTTTGGAATAGAGCGTGAAATTGAGAAAGCACTTCAAAAAATTGTTTGGCTTTCAAATGGTGCTTATTTAATTGTAGAACAAATGGAGACGATGACTGTAATTGATGTGAATACGGGCAAGTTTACGGGAAAACAAAATTTACAAGATACAGTACTTCGCACAAATGAGATGGCAGCTGAAGAAATTGCACGCCAATTAAGACTTCGTGATATTGGTGGTATGATATTAATTGATTTTATTAATATGAAAAAAAGAGAAGATAAAGAAAAGGTAAGAGAATGTCTCATAGCTGCTATGCAAGATGACCGCACATATACAAGGGTGCTCGGCTTTACGGAGCTAGGGATTTTGGAAATGACACGTAAACGTAAAAAGCATTCTTTACGAGACGTATTATTAAAAGAGTGTGTACCTTGCAAAGCGACGGGTTATGTGATGTCGCATGAAACAATTGCGTATGAGTTAGAGAGAGAACTAATCACATATGGCAATATAGAAGATGAAGCGGTATTAATCGCTGCGCCTAAAGAACTGCAAAAACAGTTTTTGCAAAAAGAATTACAAAAAAATATTCCATTTGAAATTTATTTCAAAGATGATAATATCGAAAAGTATGCTATCGTTCGTTTTGGAAGTAAAAAAGAAATTGTAGAGCGGAAAAAATAGTTAGCAGAACATTTATTGACAACCGTCTATGATTCATGATAACATCTTTATGTTATAGTTTATAGCACCTAAACGGCTATATGCTACAACCGCACAAGACAGGTTCCCTAAAGGCATTTATGTCTACCTCGTTTTTGGCGAGTCTTAGTAATTAAGAGGAGGTGCAAGTATGTACGCAATTATCGAAACAGGTGGAAAACAAATTAAAGTTGAAGCTGGTCAAGCAATCTACATTGAAAAATTAGATGTTGAAGCTGGTGAAACTGTTACTTTTGACAAAGTTCTTTTCGTTGGTGGCGAAAACGTTAAAGTTGGTAGCCCAGTTGTAGAAGGTGCAACAGTTACTGCGAAAGTTGAAAAACAAGGTCGCGCTAAGAAAATTATCGTTTTCAAATACAAAGCGAAAAAGAACAATCGTAAGAAACAAGGTCATCGTCAACCTTACACTAAGCTAGTTGTTGAAGCTATCAACGCTTAATTCTGGTTAACATGATTAAAATTACGATAAGTCGCACGAAATTAGGAAGTATCCAATCATTTAAAATGACTGGACATGCCGATTATGCGCCACATGGACAAGACCTTGTCTGTGCTGGAACTACAGCGGTTGTGTTTGGTTCTATAAATGCAGTGGAAGAACTTTGTAATGTGCAAGCAACTATTGAACTCGGAAGTGATGGCGGATTCTTAACGTATGAATTGCCTAATGATTTAGACGTTCATACAGCAGAAAAAGCACAAACACTTTTAGAAGGATTAGTTGTTTCGCTTAAGACGATCGAACTTGATTACGGAAAGTATATCCGTTTAATAGAAAAAGTGCAGGAGGTGTAACGTATGTTAAGATTAGATCTTCAGTTTTTCGCATCTAAGAAAGGTGTAGGTAGTACAAAGAACGGTCGTGACTCTCAGTCAAAACGTCTTGGTGCTAAACGCGCAGATGGTCAAACGGTTACAGGTGGTTCAATTCTTTACCGTCAACGCGGTACAAAAATTTATCCAGGTGTTAACGTTGGTCGTGGTGGCGATGACACTTTATACGCGAAAGTTGACGGCGTAGTACGCTTTGAGCGTCTTGGTCGTGACCGCAAACAAGTGAGCGTATATCCTGTTGCTCAAGAAGCATAAGAACTCACGGAAAACTCTAACCTGAGTGCAGGTTAGAGTTTTTCTATATTAAGGGGTATCTAAATGAATGAAAAATGGACAATTATAGATGCATTGCGCCATTCAAGACATGATTGGCTCAATCGTATGCAGATGGTGAAAGGAAACCTTTCCCTTGGAAAAGTGGAAGAAATTCATAGTCTCATCGATCGTTTTGTCCAAGAAGCGAGACAAGAATCCAATCTGATGGGGCTATCAATGCCTTTATTTTCAGAGTGGATTTTAACATATAATTGGAAACAGCAGCCGTGCTTATTGGAGTACGAAGTATTAGGGAAATTACATAACTTATCTCACTTAGATGAGACTGTATGTACATGGACGAATCAATTTTTCTCGATGCTTCAGCATAGTTTAGACGTATATGTTGAAAATTATGTTTGTATCACAATTGAATGTGACGCGGATAATGCTCGTTTCTTTTTTGATTTTCGTGGTAAGCTAACGAGTGTAGAAGAACTACAGAATTGGCTTGCGACCCAAAACAATAAATGGTATTCCATTTCTTATACAGTGCGAGACGAAGAAGTCTCAGTTATATTACAACCAATTGAAAAAAGTGTGGTGAAATAATGTTTGTAGATCAGGTCAAGATATATGTAAAAGGCGGCGACGGTGGTAATGGTATGGTTGCGTATCGTCGTGAGAAGTATGTACCAAAAGGTGGCCCAGCAGGTGGCGACGGTGGTAAAGGTGCAGATGTTGTTTTCGTAGTTGAGGAAGGCTTACGTACATTAATGGACTTCCGCTACCAACGTCATTTCAAAGCTGATCGCGGTCAGCACGGAATGAGTAAAGGTCAGCACGGACGTAAGTCTGAAGATTTACTTGTAAAGGTTCCACCAGGAACAGTAGTAAAAGATGAAAAAACTGGTCAAATTCTTGCCGATTTAGTAACGCATGGACAAACTGCTGTAATTGCAAAAGGTGGCCGCGGTGGCCGTGGTAACTCACGTTTCGCAACAGCTACGAACCCAGCGCCAGAAATCGCTGAGAACGGGGAACCAGGTCAAGAGCGTGATGTTATTCTAGAACTTAAAGTACTAGCAGACGTTGGACTTGTTGGATTCCCAAGTGTAGGTAAATCTACATTATTATCTGTTGTATCATCAGCGCGTCCGAAAATTGCAGAGTATCATTTCACAACAATCGTTCCAAATCTTGGTGTTGTTGAAACGGGTGATAACCGCAGCTTCGTTATGGCTGACCTTCCAGGACTAATTGAAGGCGCACATGCTGGCGTCGGACTTGGACACCAATTCTTACGTCATATTGAGCGTACACGTGTAATCGTGCATGTTATTGATATGTCTGGTTTAGAAGGCCGTGATCCATATGAAGATTACGTAACGATTAATAATGAATTAAAAGAATACAATCTTCGCTTAACTGAGCGTCCACAAGTTGTTGTTGCAAACAAAATGGATATGCCAGATGCAGAAGAAAACTTACAAGCATTTAAAGAGAAAGTGGGAGACGAAGTAAAAATCTTCCCAATCTCAGCTGTAACAAGACAAGGTGTTCGTGACTTACTGTTTGAAGTAGCGAACTTAATAGAAACAACACCAGAATTCCCAATACATGAAGTTGCGGATGAGTCTGATACAAGTGTAATGTACAAATTTGATACTGAAGGTGTTAAATTTGAAATTACACGTGAAAGTGATGGCACGTTTGTTATCTCTGGTTACGATATCGAGAAAACATTCAAGATGACAGACTTCTCACGTGATGAATCTATACGTCGTTTCGCTCGTCAAATGCGCGGAATGGGTATTGATGAAGCGCTTCGTGCACGTGGTGCGAAAGACGGAGATATTGTAAAAATTCTTGAATATGAATTTGAATTTATCGATTAAGACTGCCGAAATACGGCAGTCTTTTTTTTATATCGTAAAAATCGGATTTATATAGGAAAAAATCCCCACTAATTAAATTTTCAATTTATAATAAAAAGGGAGTGGTTTTAGAAGAATTTTTTATGGGGAGAAAACGAGCATGTATAAAATATTAATTGTAGAAGATGATGAGAAAATCGCGGGAATATTGGAAGAGCATTTAGAAAGGTATGGCTATCAATCATTTAGAGCAAGTGATTTACGTCAAATAAAAGATGAGTTTGTAAAAGTGAATCCTCATCTCGTGTTACTTGATATTAATTTACCGTACTTTGACGGTTTTTATTGGTGTCGTCAAATTCGTACTGTATCGAATGCGCCAATTATTTTTGTTTCTGCAAGAACAGGAGAAATGGATCAAGTAATGGCGATTGAAAATGGCGGTGATGATTATATTACGAAGCCATTCCATTTAGATGTCGTAATGGCAAAGGTGAAGAGTGCACTTCGCCGTGGTTACGGAGAGTATGCTTCTGCTGCTGAGAGTGATTGTTTAGGTGTAAATGGACTGTTGTTATTCCCGTCTCAGCATATTGTTGAGTGGCAAGGACAACAAACTGAACTGACAAAAAATGAATTTTACTTATTAGAGTGTTTAATGAAACAGGTGAATCAATATGTATCGCGCGAAGAACTGTTAGAAGCTCTATGGGATGAAGTAGCATTTGTGGATGATAATACATTAACCGTAAATGTAAAACGTGTAAGGAAGAAACTAGAGGAGTTAGGCATTAAAAATGCAATTGTAACGAAACGTGGATATGGTTATGCGCTTCTTACGGAGTGGGGCGAAGGGCATGAAGGTTAAAAATTACCTTATGGACCGCTTTTCTTTAATTCTTTCTTATATTGTTAGCCTTTGTTTATTTGGGCTCGTTTTACAGTTGCAAAGTCTTTTGGAAAAGAAATCCATTGATTGGAGTACGTGGTTATATGGACTTTTATTAGGAACAGTTGTGTTTACTGTATACCTCATTTACGATTACCGAAAACGGAGTGTGTTTTTAAAGAGGATCGAAAAGTATGTTACTGGTGGAAATACATTACATGACTCTTTACTTATTGATGAATCTTATACATCAGAGCAAGAAATGGTCGTTGAATCTTTTACGTTATTAAGACAGCAATATATGAATGAAGTTCATAAACAGCATACGAAAGAGCAACAACAAATGATATTTATGAACCAATGGATTCACCAAATGAAAACACCAGTATCTGTTATTGAATTATTGTTGCAGAAGTTTGGCAAAGAGCATCGTGAGGCAAGAGCAACAGTTGAAAGTATTCGTGAAGAAAATAACCGTATACTAAATGGTTTAGATTTAGCGTTACATATGGCAAGACTAGAGCAGTTTGCGAAAGATTATAAGGTAGAAGTAGTAAATGTTATAGATGTCGTGCGAGGTATTATTAATGAAAATCGAAAATCCTTCATTCAATCGTCTGTATTTCCGAAAGTGATGTTTGAAGAAGATACTTGTATGGTTGCATCTGATAGAAAATGGCTGAGTATTGCTATAGGTCAAATTGTTGTAAACGCAATCAAGTATACAAAAATTTCAGCGGCAGAGAAAAAAGAAATTCAATTTCAAATTGAAGAGAAAAATCAAAAGGTGTTATTACATATTAAGGACAATGGAATTGGTATTCCAGAGCAAGACGTAAAGCGCATATTTGATCCATTTTTTACGGGAATAAATGGACGTAAAACGAGAGAAGCGACTGGGATGGGCTTATATATTACGAAGGAAATTTGTGATAATTTACATCATGGAATGTATGTCCAATCGGCTGAAGGAGAAGGGACAACATTCACGTTCCAATTTGCAAAAGATGAAGAATATCATACATTGATGAGAAAAATGACAAAACTGTAAGATAACAAAACGTTTTGTAAGGGAAATCACTCGTTTCTTTTTCTTATTTTTCTTATAGTAAATGTAAGAAGAAAACACATAGGGGGATTAGAAATGAGTGTTCTTGAAGTAAAAGGCTTAACGAAGGTGTACCAATCAAAAGGTTCAGTAGCGACGACTGCTTTAAACGATATAAATTTTAAAATAGAAGAAGGCGAATTTGTAGGGATTATGGGCCCTTCAGGAAGCGGAAAAACGACGCTTTTAAATTTATTAGCAACAATTGATAAGCAAACTTCAGGTCATGTGCTTGTAAATGGTGAAGAAATTAATCAAATGCGTGCTGCAAAATTAGCGGAGTTTCGCCGTACACATTTAGGATTCATCTTCCAAGATTTTAACTTACTTGATACGTTATCCATTAAAGAAAACATTATTTTACCACTTGTAATGGCGAAGAAATCTGTAAATGAAATCGATGCGAAAGTACTGGAAATTGCAAAGTTTTTAAACATCGAAGAAATTTTAAATAAAAAAGTATACGAAGTATCTGGGGGACAACAACAACGTGCAGCAGCAGCGAGAGCAATCATTCATGAACCGACGTTAATTTTAGCAGATGAGCCAACTGGAAACTTAGACTCAAAGTCAGCGAAATCGCTAATGGGAGCCCTGCAAGATTTACACGAGCAAAAGAAAGTAACGATTGCAATGGTTACGCACGATCCAGTAGCGGCTAGTTATTGTGAACGTATCCTTTTCATACGCGATGGAGAAATTTTCTCGGAAATACATAAAGGAAGAACGAAACAAGCCTTTTTCCAAGAAATTCTGGACGTACTTGCGATGCTAGGAGGAGACTATCATGAACTTTCGCCAGCTCGCGCTTAATAACGTAAAAGGAAATTGGCGTAACTATAAAGCGTTTCTTATAAGTAGTTGTTTATCGATTGTCGTATTTTTTATGTATGCTTCTTTTATTTATCATCCAGATGTCGTAAGCGGTAATATTAGTATGAGAAAGATGATCACAAAAGGATTAGAATCGATGAATTATATTGTGGTCATCTTCTCGGCACTCTTTATTTTATATGCAAATTCAACGTTTTTACGAGCAAGAAAAAAAGAGTTTGGTCTACTAACATTAATAGGCGGAACGAAATCGCAGCTCGGCCGAATGATTATATTAGAGCAACTGATGTTAGGTAGTATTGCAATTGTAGTTGGTATTGGGGTTGGAATGCTTTGTTCAAAATTATTTTTCCAAGCGTTAAGCGTATTATTAAAAATAGATAAGACACTTCCACTTGTTTGGAATAGTAAAGCAGTTCTTATTACAGCTGGTGTATACTTTATTCTATTTTTAATCCTATCATTGTTTAGTGTTTGGACAGTAGGACGCTTGCAAATTATTGATTTATTAAGAGAGGCAAGAAAGCAAAAAGTAGAGCCATTTGCATTTACATGGTTATGTGTAGTTGGTATAGGATGTATTATTGTTGCATATGTACTTAGCTTCCAAGTAACGTTTCTGAATTTCCTCATCCTCTTTTTACCGGTGGTAGGACTGACAATTGGCGGAACGTATTTACTATTTACACAAGGTAGTACAGTTGTATTAAAAGCATTACAAAAAAGAAAGCAATCTTTCTATACGTATCCAAATATGTTTGTTCTTAGCAACCTTATTTATAAAATGAAAGATAATGCTCGTTTTCTATTTGTAATTTCTATTATTACGGCGATTGTATCCTCGGCAGTTGGCACGCTTTACGTATATTTTGAAAATTTGAGTGCGAAAACGGTAGAACTTACACCACATGCTATTTCATATGAGGAAAAGGGGTTAAATACATATAGCCTTATTAATGAAGAAAAGGTACAGGAGCTTGTGAAGAGACACGGGTTTGAAGATGCACGAAAAGTAACATACGTTAAACTACCAGCAACACAGAAAATAACGTTGTTTAATAGTGAACATGAAGTACCGATGACGATTATTTCAGAAAAAGAATATAATGCGGAAGTGCGTAAACAAAAGAGAGAGCAACCTTCAGAAATTCATAATGCAATGGGTAGTGCAACGATGGTTATGGTTGATATGTCAAATGAACTGATGAAGATAGACCGTACGAAACCGTATGAATTTACAATTAACGGACAAAAGCAGTCTGTTCAATTAAATGCCCCAACGCAGTATTCTGTTTTTAATGATAGTGAATATCTCGTTGTAAATGAACAAGATTTTGAGAAATATGCAAAACTCGTACCAGATGAAGAAAAGACGAAATATTATGGTTATTATATTGAGGATTGGAAAAGTACAGAAGATCTTGTATTAGATTTGAAAAATGAAATTGCACCAGAAAAGCAAGGAGAATTGAGAAATTCAGTGTTTGCGTATAAGGATATAAGAGAAGGTGGAGCAATTACAATGTTCATCGGTTTCTTCGTAGCGGTACTGTTCTTCTTCTTCGCTTGTAGTATGACATACTTTAAATGGTTTAACGATAAAGAACAAGATCGTATTCAATTTAAATCGTTAAAGAGAATCGGTATGACAGATAAAGAAATTCGCAAAATTGCGATTCGACAAATGGGAGTTATCTTCTTTATCCCAATTTTAATCGGTTCCATTCATAGTGGAGTTGCTCTTCATACGTTAGGAAAAATGCTTTATATTGATTTGTGGAAATCAGGCGCGCTTGTAATTGGAGCATACATTTTAGCTTCTGCCATTTACTTTATGATCGCACAAAGAGGATATTTAAAACACGTAAAAAGCTAGGGGAACCTCTAGCTTTTTGCCTATGTAGTAAGTTACAGGAGGACGATAGATGAAAATTCGGCAACTAGCGCTGCAAAATATAAAAGGAAATTGGCGTAATTATAAAGTGTTTTTCTTAAGTAGTTGTTTTGCAATATTTGCTTCTTACGCATATATGTCTGTCATTGTGCATCCATATATGCAAGAGACGATGTGGTATCAAAACGTACGCTGGGGACTTATCATATGTAATGTTATAATCATTTCTTTTTTCGTCATATTTATTTTGTACTCTACTTCTATTTTCATAGAAGCACGTAAGAAAGAATTAGGGTTATATATGTTAATGGGAGCAACGAAGTCTAACGTAATAGGAGTGATTATGACCGAGCAAATTTTAATCGGGGTCTTCGCGAATATTTTCGGTATTGGGCTTGGTATGATATTTTTAAAACTCTTTTTTATGGTATTTAGTATGTTACTGGGGCTTCCGAAAGAACTCCCTGTCATATTTGACGTAAGGGCGATTGGTGTAACATTTATTACATATATGGTCGTTTTTATTTTGTTATCTTTTATAAGTGCTTTACGTATATGGAATATAAAAATCATTCGGTTGTTGAAAGAATTTCGAACAGATAAAAAAGAGAAGAAAACATCAAAGTGGCTCTGTTTATTCGGCTTTGCTTGTTTAGTGGGCGGATATGCGTTGGCGCTACAAGTGACGATGGCTACGATAGTGATATACTTTTTCCCTGTGTCTATACTTGTCTTTTTTGGAACGTACTTTTCTTTTACACATGGAGCTACCCAAGTGTTAGAAATGATAAAGCGAAATAAAAAGATTATGTATACATATCCGTATTTATTTATAGTGAATCAATTGTCACATCGAATGAAGGAAAATGGTCGCTTTTTCTTTCTGATGTCTATGGCAACGACGTTTGTAGTTACAGCAACAGGTACGGTGTTCTTATATTTTTCTAGCATGCAAGATATGTGGCGAACTGGAGGGGTACACTCGTTTTCGTACATAGAAAAAGGTATTTCTACTCATGAAGTCTTTGAGGAAGGTGCGGTTGAAAAATTACTGCATCAATATGAGTATGACGATTTTCAATATATGAGTTTTGTTGGAGTGTATGCATCCTTTCAGTCTAGTAAAGGAGAAACAACAATAGTACCGCTTATAAAAGAAAGTGAATATAACCAAGAAGCAAGGAAACAAAAACAGAAAACGTATCGTCCTAAAAAAGGTACAGTGACACTCGTTTATTATAATAAATACAATAATTCGAATGTATATAATCAAAAAGAGATTCAATTGCAAGTAATGAATCAACCATATCAATTCGTATTTAACGGTCAGAAAGAAGGGTTTCAATTTAACCATCATCCTTCGTACATTAATGGTCTGTTCTTCGTTATGAATGATGAAGATTTTGATAGTATAGCAAATCAGGTTCCTGATTCTGAAAAAATGATATATAGAGGCTACACATTACCAAATATCGAAAAGACGAAGAAATTAAATGAAGATTTACGGAAACATATGAAACAAGATAATAATGCATTTCGAAGCAATATGGAGTTGTATGTAAATATGAAAGAAGGCGGCGATATTACTCTATTTGTAGGCTCATTTATTAGTATATTATTCTTTCTTACTTCATGTAGTATCGTTTATTTTAAATGGTTCCATAATATTGCATCGGACCGAAAGCAGTATGGTGTACTCTCTAAACTTGGAATGACGAAGGATGAAGTATGGAAAATTTCTCGTTGGCAATTATGTATGCTATTTTTTGCGCCAATTATAGTAGGGAGTATGCACAGTGCAGTTGCGTTATATACGTTTCATAATACGCTTTTTATGGATGGATCATTAAGAAAAGTAGGTTTGTTCATTCTGTTTTATATCGCAGCATGTATCATTTATTTCTTCTTCGCTCAAAGAGAATATAAGAAACATTTAGACTAGCGAATGCTAGTCTTTTTTAAATATTCGAAATTTACATAGAAGAATATAAAAAAGTATGGTATAACAGTAAGAAAACGAAAAAGAGGGGAAAAAACGATGATTCGAGTAGGATATTTAGGACCAGAAGCAACATTTACAAATATGGCGGTGAGTCGTTTTTTTCCGGAAGCAGAGCATGTGCCGTATCGAACGATTCCAGATTGTATAGATGCAGCTGCAAATGAAAATGTAGACTTCGCAGTTGTACCGTTAGAAAATGCAATAGAAGGTTCAGTGAATATAACGGTTGATTACCTTGTACATGAGCAGCCGCTTTCCATTGTAGGAGAAATTACAGTACCAATTCAGCAGCATTTACTTGTACATCCGCAGTATGCAGAAGTGTGGGGTGAAGTATATGCAGTGCATTCTCATCCGCATGCCATTGCACAGTGCCATAAATTTTTAAATGAAGAATTAAAAGGAGTAACTGTTCGAGATATGACATCCACAAGTGCTGCTGCGCAATATGTGAAAGAACATCCTGAAGAGAAAGTTGCTGCTATTGCAAATGAAGCAGCTGCAGAAAAATACGGATTAACAATTGTGAGGCGTAGTATTCATACGCATAAAAATAATCACACACGTTTCCTAGTACTCCATAAGAAAAAGAAAGCAGTACTCCCGAATGACGGAGAGAATCGCGGAGAGAAAACGACGCTTATGATAACGTTACCTGCAGATTATGCAGGTGCCCTATATCAAGTGTTATCAGCTTTCGCATGGAGAAAATTAAACTTATCAAAAATCGAATCGCGTCCGATGAAAACAGGTCTTGGAAATTACTTTTTCTTAATCGATGTCGATAAAGGATATGATGACGTATTATTGCCAGGCGTAACGATGGAACTTGAAGCACTCGGTTTTTCTGTTACTGTGTTGGGAAGTTATTCTTCTTATTGGTTGTAGAGGGGAGCTGTTGTTAAACTTGATTGAAATGAAAAGCTGTTTTTCGGTTTGAGGCAGAGTAAGCTATCGATTCTATTGAAGTAAGTGATTAATTAAGCTAGCAAAATAAAGAAGCCGTCCTAAAAGATATTTAGGACGGCTTTCTGTTAGGAATAGGTAACTCTTTTGTCGTGTTTTTAGTACGCATCATTACAACTATTATAATAGTAGGATTCATCATTGTTCGAATTACTGCAGCAAATACAATTCGTTTGTTGTATTAATAGATTGAGTGTAGATGGAGCTACAGTATCTGAGAAAGTAATACTCTCAACATCTTCTACTAAAAATGTTTTAATATCTCCTGGTGTTAAGGTAAATGTAAGTGGAGAGCGATGGTTTAATCTTGCAATTGTTAATCTAATCGTTGTTGCAAATGCAGGACTGAAACTAAATTTAATAAGTGTCTTATTATGATTTTTAGTGAAGTTTTCAAATACAGTTCGAGGAATTCCAGTTGTTATATCAAGATCTTGAGGGGTATTTCCCGTGCCGAAAATAGTATAGTTCTGTATAAAACAGTTATTTGAATCTGAATTTGAAGAATTACATGGACGATCATTTTTCTTATAATATTTTTTTCCATTTTTTAAGAAGTAATCCGCCATAATTAATCACTCCCTTCACATATAAGAATTAAAGGTTGTCCATATATAATATGAAATATATTTTTATATGTTTGGACGTGAAGGAAGAGAAAATAAAAAGAGTCCATCTGGTATGATGGACTCAATACTGTTTTACCTGGTGTGATTCTTTATTTTAACTTCGCAAGACGATCTTCTAACTGACCACGCCAAATATCAGCTAGTTCTGGAACGGCAAGAATTTTTTCAATGCCATCTTTATCTTTTCTATTATGAAAATAAATTTCGTTAGAGAACAAAACAGAAACATTGCTCGGTTGACGTTCTAGTAATGTAATTTTAGAATCTTTACGTACAGTACCTTCTTGAAGAACGCGGCATAGGTAGCCTGTAAATCCAGTTGCTACAATGCGTGGCAGTATGCCAGGGATGCCAAGACGTTTTGAAATTGTGCTACAAGGTACTCTTGATTGTGTCACTTGAATGATTGTTTCACCTAGTTGATATGTATCTCCGATGCAAACATCACGCTCTAACATATTTGTTACGGTAATGTTTTCGCCAAATGTGGAAGCTGGAAGCGTAGTTTGAAATTCCTCTTCCCATAGTGCGTAATGCTCGTGTGGGTACACACAAACAGCACGATCAGGACCGCCGTGATGTTTTAAATCCGCTACATCATCACCACGAAATCCGTCTTTTGAGAGAAAGGCCTCTTCTGTAGGGTCTTTACATATACCTGTTATCATTTCTTTATCTTCGCCATATTTCATTTGTTTCGGTTTGCCAATGCTAAAGTGAACGAGTTCAATTCCCATATTTGATCTCCTTTACGATTGATTACAATATTATAGCATTAAAAAAGCACAGAGAATGATAAAAACTCTGTGCCTTACATTAATAAACCAGAAATCCTGCTTTATCTAACGCCTCACAAGCAGCATCTAACTTTTCTTTAGAATCTGCTTCAATTGTATGTAAGTGAATACCATCTGTTAGTTGTGAAAGATAGGAAGCATTTGTGTTTTCGATTTTTTGTAAATATTGCTCTACATCAAAGCGATTGCTTACCATGATGGATGCTGTTAAGTCACCGTATACAGGATGCTCAACTTTTACATCTTTAATCGTAACGCCGTGGTCAACAAGCATTGTAAGTTCTTGACGTACTTCTGCTGGTTTGTGCTGGCATACGATTACGCGTTCGAAAGCTTGTTGTTTCTCTTGTGGTTTTAAATATAAATAGCCTTGGGCAGTCGCAATAATTGGTTCGTTTCGTGCTTTAAGCAAGGAAATATCTTGCACGATAACTTGCCTACTTACGTTTGTCTTCTTCGATAGTTCATTCCCAGATAACGGCTCATTTGCAGCGAGAAGCCACTGAAGGATAAGCTGTCGTCTTTCTTCACCTAAAATCTTTTTTTGGTCATTTTGTTTCATTATGATTTAACACCTCTATAAAATTGATTTCCAATTGTGTGTAGTGCATGAATAGTAGTATCAATTTGATCTTTCGTTGTTTGTTGTCCGAAAGAGAAGCGGACATATTGTTTGGCCTCTTCATACGTTTTTCCAATTGCAAGCATAGTTTTCGAAGGTTCTTGTTTACCGACTTGGCAAGCACTTCCGGTGGAAATGGCGATACCATGGCGATTACATTCTAGCATAGTATATTGACCTTCTATTCCTTTTATTGTAACCCCAACAATATGTGGTAAACAAGAAGTAGAATGACCTTCTACTTCAATTTCTAGCGGAAGTGTTTGTATTTGCCCTAAAAAGTAGGAGCGTAACTCTTTAAAACGTAAACTTTCTTCCCATTGAGTTTTTAATATATTTTCAGCAGCTGTTAAAAAAGATGCGATGCCGGGAACGTTCACTGTACCTGGACGAAATCCTTTTTCGTGAGAAGTTCCCGGAAATACTTGCTCCCAGCGAGATTGCGGATTTATGTAGCAAGCGCCGACACCTTTTGGTCCGTATATTTTATGTGCTGAAACAGAAAGACTATCAATGCCCATCTCAAAAACATGGATAGGCAGTTTACCAAACGTTTGCACACAATCTGTATGAAATAAAACATTATATTTTTTTAAAAGTGCCCCGATTTCTGTAATGTTTTGAACGGTTCCGATTTCAGAGTTTCCATGCTGTATACTTGCTAGCGCAGTATCTTCTGTAATAGCTGCCTCTAAATCTACTAAACAAAGGAGTCCGCTTTTATCAACAGGAATTTCAGTGATCGTATAGCCTTTTGATTTTAGAGATTGAAAATAACTTCGAATGGATGCATGTTCCATAGGTGTCGTAATAATATGCTTCTTAGTTCGGGCATTTAGAAGTGATTGAATCGCAAGATAGTTTGATTCCGATCCGCCACTTGTGAAAAATACTCCTTGTTCTTTTCCTCCAATCATTTCCGCAAATGTTTTTCGGCAAACTTGTAATAAAGAAGCAGCTGTTCCTCCAATATCATGTAAACTTTGTTCATTTCCGAAGTATTGCGACGCTGCTTTCATATATGTTTGTAACGCTTCCTCGCTCATAGGTGTAGTAGCTGCATAGTCAAGATATATCATCATGTAAGTTCCTCTCTCTAGTAAGAGTTACAGTTCTTTTACTTTTTAAATGGTAGTGAAAATAAGAATTATAAAAAAACTCTTGTCATTATTTTAAAACTATGTAAATATAGGTGTCAAGACAGTTGAAAAGTGTAAAGTAGGAGGCAACAATTATGCCAAGTGCAGATGTCTTAATTATTGGAAGTGGTGTTGCGGCACTTCGTGTTGCAAAAGAGATTTGTCACGAAAAGAATGTGATTATTATCACAAAGGAGACGAAACGTAATAATAATACACATTTAGCTCAAGGTGGAATTGCCGCAGCGGTAGCTACATATGACAATCCTAATGATCATTTTGAAGATACATTAGTAGCAGGGTGTCATTATAACAATGAAGAAGTGGTCCGTTATTTAGTCGAGGAGGGACCGAAAGAAATTAATAACCTTATTGAAAGAGGAATGAAATTTGATGGAGATGAAACAGGTCCTCATCTTGGAAAAGAAGGAGCGCATCGAAAACGTCGTATTTTACATGCAGGTGGCGATGCAACAGGAAAGAATTTATTAGAGCATCTTATTCAAGAAGTAGCTCCATACGTTACGGTAGTGGAACAGGAAATGGTGCTCGATTTTATTATAGAAAAAGATAAATGTGTTGGGGCTTTAACTCGCAACAATAAAGGAGAATTGAAACGTTACAATGCAGATTGTACGGTGTTAGCTTCAGGCGGTATTGGCGGTTTATACGCCTTTACTTCTAATGATGAGACGATTACAGGCGACGGACTTGCAATGGTGTACCGTGCAGGCGGAGAGCTTGTAGATTTAGAGTTTATACAATTTCATCCGACGATGTTATACGCGGGTGGGCGTTGTTCCGGCCTCGTGTCCGAAGCTGTTCGCGGAGAAGGAGCTGTCCTTATAAATGGAAAAGGGCAGCGTTTTATGATGGATATACATTCCGAACAGGATCTAGCACCTCGTGATGTAGTCGCACGGGCTATTCATGAACAGCTACTTGCGGGTGAAAAAGTGTACTTAAACATCGAAATGATTCAAAACTTTGAACAACGCTTTCCGACCGTGTCATCGATATGTAAAACAAATGGAGTCGATATAAATAAAAAACTTATTCCAGTCGTGCCTGGTACTCATTTTCACATGGGCGGCGTGAAAACGAACTGTGATGGAGAGACGTCTATTCCGAACTTATACGCAGTCGGTGAAGTAGCTTGTAACGGAGTTCATGGTGCAAATAGATTAGCGAGTAATTCATTATTAGAAGGTCTTGTGTTTGGAAAAAGAATCGGACGACACATTTTATCTAGAGAGACAAAAGAAAAGGTGAACATGCTAGCTGAAAAGGAAGAAAAGTTTATCGTTCTGAATCATTTACCGACGAAAGAAGAAATACAAAAATACATGATGAAATATGTTGGGATTGTGCGAACAGAGCAAAGTTTATCTTATGCGAAGAGATGGTTTAGTAAGTATGGTGTTCGAAATATGATATTACAACATGATGTTCTTACGAATGAAGAGATAACGCTTATTAATATGTTAACGGTTTGTGAGCTTATAGTTGTGTCAGCCTTGCAAAGAGAAGAAAGTATTGGCGGGCATTACCGGAGTGATTATCCAGATAGAAATATAGGAAAGAAAGAGATTGTTCGAGTAAAGAGAAAACTACAACTTGTGTGATGAGGGGAAGAGGGGCTTTATGAACACGATAAAAGTTAAAGAAGCATTAAACCGATTTTTTTTAGAAGATATAGGAGAAAGAGATGTAACATCTCAGCTTATTTTTCCAGATAACTTGCTTTCGAAAGGAACGTTTCTTGCGAAGGATACAGGGGTCTTTGCAGGATGTTTAGTAATTGAATCAGGATTTAAATTAATTGATGAGAGAATTGAAATAGAGCTTCATAAAAAAGATGGGGATCTTGTAGAAAAAGGAGAAATTATTGCAACAGTGCAAGGTCCAATCGCATCGTTATTAACAGCAGAGCGCGTTATATTAAACGTTATTCAGCGTATGAGTGGAATAGCGACGATGACGCGTAAAGCGGTTCTTGCTTTAGATAGTAGTCATACTCGCATTTGTGATACGCGAAAAACGATGCCAGGACTACGTATGTTTGATAAGTATGCAGTCGTGTGCGGCGGTGGATTTAATCATCGCTTCGGTTTATATGATGGTGTCATGATTAAAGACAATCATATTGCTTTTGCTGGTTCTATTACAAAAGCTGTTACATCAGTAAAAGAAAAGTTAGGACATATGGTGAAGGTAGAAGTGGAAACAGAAACTGAGGAACAGGTGAGAGAGGCTGTCGCTGCTGGTGCGGATATTATTATGTTCGATAATCGTACGCCAGATGAAATCCGGGAGTTTTCAAAGATTGTACCAAGTGCCATCGTTACGGAAGCTTCAGGGGGCATCACAATTGAAGATTTATCGAAATACGGAAAAACAGGGGTAGATTATATTTCACTTGGAGCGTTAACACATTCAGTGAAAGCACTTGATATTAGTTTCAATATTGAAGAGTAAGGAAAGTGGCTTAGAGGGGGAGAAACGTATATGAGTATTTTAGAAAAAGTACAGCCGATTGAAACGATGTTACCAGAGCGTTATTACACAATGTCAACGGAAGATATGGAAAAGCGTGTTCGTGAAATTAAAGAGAAAATGGGGAAAATGTTATTCATTCCAGGGCATCATTATCAAAAAGATGAAGTGGTACAATTTTCAGATGCAGCAGGGGATTCACTTCAACTTGCGCAAGTTGCAGCGAGCAATAAAGACGCAAAATACATTGTGTTTTGCGGGGTACACTTTATGGCGGAAACAGCAGATATGTTGACGACAGATGATCAAGTTGTCATCTTACCAGATATGCGTGCAGGTTGTTCGATGGCGGATATGGCAGATATTGAACAAACAGAAAGAGCATGGACAGAGCTCACTAAATTATTTGGAGATACGATGATTCCGTTAACATATGTGAACTCTACAGCTGCAATTAAAGCGTTTTGTGGTCGTAACGGAGGAGCAACAGTAACTTCTTCTAATGCAAAGCAAATGGTATCTTGGGCGTTTACTCAAAAAGAACGTCTCGTCTTTTTACCAGACCAACATTTAGGGAGAAATACAGCGTACGATCTAGGTATCCCGTTAGATAAAATGGCAGTATGGGACCCGCACACAGATTCATTAGAGTACGATGGGGATATAGAAGAAATTCAAGTGATTTTATGGAAAGGACATTGTTCTGTTCATCAAAATTTTACAGTGAAGAATATTGAGAGTGTACGAAAAAATCATTCTAATATGAATATTATTGTACATCCAGAATGTTGCTATGAAGTTGTAGCTGCTTCAGATTATGCAGGCTCAACGAAATATATTATTGATATGATTGAATCAGCGCCATCTGGTAGCAAATGGGCGATTGGTACAGAAATGAATTTAGTGAATCGAATTATTCAGCAACATCCAGATAAAGAAATTGTTTCGCTTAATCCATTTATGTGTCCGTGCTTAACGATGAATCGAATAGATCTGCCTCACTTATTATGGACACTTGAAACGATAGAAAGAGGAGAAGAAATTAACGTTATTAGCGTAGACAAACAAGTAACGGCAGAAGCAGTTCTTGCATTAAATCGTATGTTAGAGCGTGTGTAAAGCAACGGTATTCCCGTTGCTTTTTTTCATACATATAATCATAACGAGAACGAAATGGGCATACATTGTTTTGAAGAAATCATTGTGGTTCTTTATGCTTATTCCACTTCGAATGATATTGAAAATCGAAGAAGTGATAAAAGTAAAAAGAAGTTAATGTTATTTAGAAAGAGTTACTTCATGAGATTTGTTACTTATAGATAAGTTATACAGGAGGGGGAAAATTTGAAAATTCATATCGTGCAAAAAGGGGATACCCTTTGGAAAATTGCGAAAAAGTACGGAGTGGATTTTGACACGTTGAAAAAAACAAATACACAACTTAGTAATCCAGATTTAATCATGCCAGGTATGAAAATTAAAGTGCCATCAAAGAGTGTTCACATGAAACAACAGGCTGGAGCAGGTTCAGCGCCTCCAAAGCAATACGTAAAAGAAGTGCAGCAAAAAGAATTTGCAGCAACACCAACTCCGCTTGGAATAGAAGATGAGGAAGAAGTTACGTATCAATCAGCACCAATTACACAGCAGCCAGCTATGCAACAAACACAAAAAGAAGTGCAAATAAAACCGCAGAAAGAGATGCAAGTAAAGCCACAAAAAGAAGTACAGGTGAAACCACAGAAGGAGATGCAGGTAAAGCCGCAAAAAGAGGTGCAAAAAGAACAGCCAATTCAAAAAGAAAAACCAGTTGAAAAACCGTCTGTTATTCAAAAACCACCTGTGATAGAAAAACAAAAACCGGCGGAAAAAGAAAACACGAAGTTTTCGGTAAATGTATTACCGCAGCCGCCACAACCACCAATAAAACCGAAAAAAGAATATAAAATTTCAGATGTAATAAAAAAAGGAAGCGAGTTAATTGCTCCTCAAATTAGTAAAATGAAACCTAACAATATCATTTCTCCGCAAACGAAAAAAAATAATATAATATCGCCGCAAGTGAAGAAAGAGAATGTAGGGAATATAGTGTCACCACAAGTGAAAAAAGAGAATGTAGGGAATATAGTGTCACCACAAGTGAAAAAAGAAAATGTAGGAAATATAGTGTCGCCGCAAGTGAAAAAAGAAAATGTAGGAAATATAGTGTCGCCGCAAGTGAAGAAAGAGAATGTAGGGAATATAGTGTCACCACAAGTGAAAAAAGAAAATGTAGGAAATATAGTGTCACCACAAGTGAAGAAAGAAAACGTAGGGAATATAGTATCGCCAAATGTATCGAAAGAAAATGTAGTTATTCCACAAGTCATACCGCCAAATATTCAAATGCCGAATATAATGCCAATTATGGATAACAATCAACCACCGAATATAATGCCAATTATGGATAACAATCAACCACCGAATATAATGCCAATTATGGATAACAATCAACCACCGAATATAATGCCAATTATGGATAACAATCAAATGCCGAATATGATGCCAATTATGGATAACAATCAAATGCCGAATATGATGCCAATTATGGATAACAATCAAATGCCGAATATGATGCCAATTATGGATAACAATCAAATGCCGAATATAATGCCGATTATGGATAATAACCAAATGCCGAATATGATGCCAATCATGGATAACAATCAAATGCCGAATATAATGCCAATTATGGATAACAATCAAATGCCGAATATGATGCCGATTATGGATAACAATCAACCACCAAATATGATGCCCTATCAAATGCCGTATCAACAGCCCATGATGCCGCCGAATCCGTATTATCAACAACCAAATCCATATCAAATGCCATATCAGCAAGGAGCGCCGTTTGGACCGCAACATACGTCTATGCCAAACCAGAATATGATGCCAATGGATAATAACATGCCGCCGCTTGTGCAGGGTGAGGAAGATTGTGGATGCGGAGGAGAAAGTAGACTATATAGTCCACAACCAGGCGGTCCGCAATATGCGAATCCTTTATATTATCAACCAACTCAGTCTGCATATGCACCACAGCCAGGAACGATGTATTATCAACCAGATCCACCAAATGTATTTGGAGAGCCCGTTTCAGAAGAAGAGGACGAAGAAGAAGTTTAAAAAGGCGGGAGTATTCCCGCCTTTTTTGCATTCTTGTTGATTAAGAAAATGCAGTTTTTTTATGAAGTGCTAGAAAATTCCCAGTGAAATATTAACAGTGTAAAAACCTTCTCTGTTACTCATCATAAGAGGGAGCTTTTCAGTAGAGAAGCTCATTCTAACAGAGGGGGTTTTTGTATTGAATACGAAAGTAAAAGTGATTGCTGCTTCTTTGTTAGTTACTAGTGCATTAGCTGCATGTGGTACACCAAAAAACAATGCAATGGATGGACGTAACTACAATTACGAGCGTACATCTTATAATGATACACACCAGTATCGTGATAATGTGACGCGTAATGATCGTTATACAGATTATGTAACATATAGAAATGGTCGTAACGATACAGGATACAATTATTACCGTGATGTAAATTACAATGGACAAATTGCTAATCCGCATCCAACTCGTAATATTACAATGAACAATTCATACATTAACAATGATGGTAAAACAGCTGAAAGAATAACAAATCGTGTGAAACGTATGAATAACGTAGACCGTGTGTCTACAGTTGTATATGGAAACGATGTAGCGATTGCGGTAAAACCACGTAACACAGTGACAAATGAAACGGCGATGGCGAACGAAATTCGTCAAGCTGTTGCAAATGAAGTTGGAAACAGAAACGTATATGTTTCTGTAAGAAATGATATGTTTACTCGTGTCGATGCAATGAGTACGCGTCTACGTAACGGTACAGTTACAAACGATTTTAATCGTGATATAGGAAATATGTTCAGAGACATTCGTTACGGTTTAACTGGTACAGTGCGATAGCAAAACAAAAGAGGAAGGGGGAGCCCTTCCTCTTTATTCATCTTCGTCTTGTAAACGACGTTTTTTAATGAAATAACTAACGGAATAAGAACCTAAAAAGCATATGAAGAGAATACCACCTGTTAAAATAGCTTCAAATAGGGGGCTTTCTGGACTGAAAATGATATAAATAATAGCCATAACGATTCCTACAATAAGAGAGCGTAAAACAATTTTGTAATAAGGAGTTAATTTTATCTCCTTTTCACTTTCTTCTACATCAATTGAAACACTTAACTGTAAATAACTAAGGATCATACTCGTAAGAATAAATACTAGCCATAATGGAGATTTCGTAATTTGATCTATTCCTTCAGTGAATCCGATATAGCCTAAAATACCGATTATACCAAGTGATTGAAAAAGAAAAGCAATACGTACGTTTTTTTACGTTTGCAGAATGAGACGTTCATCCTTTATTTTTTTCACACTACCCATCTCCTGTTTATTATAATTTCGCTGTTACATTAATTGTAACATATATATTACATTTATCAATTTATAATTTACATATAATTTGTTTAGATGAAAGAGGAAATAAAATATTTTTATAAACATGTTGCACTTATACTTTATTAATGTTATATTAGCAAAGCGATGAGCTAATTTACGTAAGACGAGAGATATGCTTAAGTGCTAAACACGCGAATGTGGTCGCCTGGTCTCTCGCCGTAAACGCATCAAGACGCCTGCTTTGCAGGCGTCTTTCATTTTATATAAAAGTAAATGATACATGCAGATGAGGTGAATCCTTATCTGCATTTTTTATATTTTCGAAAGAAATGTAATATGGATAAAACCCCCATTTCCGGAAAAACTACTAATGAAAGTATGATCTTGCCTAAAAGAGGTGAACGGAAATGAAATGGATACTGATTGCGATGCAAGCTTTCGTTATGATGTTTTGTTTCGTTTATGAAACGAATGTGAAGGCGGAAGGGCCAGTACCAAAAGTAACGAAAAAAGAACCTGAGGTTACAATTTTATTAGAGCGTATGTATGTTGATGGCGAAGTAAGCGAAGAAATACTTACAGAAAAAGTGACGGATTTAGAAAAGTTTTTACAGCAGTATAAAGAATGGCAGCTCGTTGATCGTGATGATGTACAAATTGTATTGCAAAAGAAAGTTGATGATATTTCTCCGTTATTGAAAACGAGCGGGTATTTTGGTGTTTCAGAGGAAGGGATATTACAAATTTTCAAAGGTGTGCCAAAAAATGATAATGCGATCCATTCTTTCTTTCAAATTGATATGAAAAAGCTTGAGAGCTATGAACGTGCGAAATTGAAACGTGGCATTCGTATTAAATCAAAAGAAGGTTTTGTGAAGACGATTGAAAAAATGAAGCAATACGCAGTTCAAAGTAAGAAAAAAAGCAGCTCATGGTGAGCTGCTTTTTTTCTTATTTATTTTTAGCTAAAATTTCTTTTGCGATTTCATCAATTAGCATATCTTTTCCGATTGGATTGAATGCTTTCGTATTGAAGACTTCATTCGATACTTCATATACGTGATTATTTTTAACTGCTTTATTGTCTTTCCAAACGGCACTGTTTTTGTAGTCTTCGTAAACTTTATCAGCTTCGCCGCCGAAGTTTACAATAAACATTTGGTCAGGCTGGAATGCAACTAGACCTTCTAGTGATACTTGCGCCATCGTTTGTTTTAAATCCGTACCTTTTGTTGCTGGAAGTTTTAAGTCATTAAAGATGATGTCACCGTATCCGAAGCTACCGTATACACGGAAGTTTTGTGGTGTAACTGCAACGAACATAAAGTTCTCATCTTTTGTTTTCTCTTTAATTTTTTTAGATAAAGAGTCTGCTTTCTTATCGTAGTCTGCAATCCATTTGTCTGCTTTCTTCTCTTCGTCAAATAGCTTACCTACTTCTTTAAACTTACCACGCCAGTCTTCTAAGTTTGTTTCTAGAACAACTGTAGGTGCAACCTTTTCTAGTTGATCATAAATTTTTAATTGACGGTTGTTTAAAATAATTAAGTCTGGTTTTAAAGCAGTAACAGCTTCTAAATCAACTTTAGGTGCCCAGTACCAACCTACTGCTTTTACTCCATCTAACTTGTCTGTTAAGTGATTTTGGATTTTATCTTTATATGTATTTGCTGTACCAACAGGTTTATGTCCAAGAAGTAATAGTTCTTCTGTTGATCCAGATAAGTCAACAATTCTCTTTGGATTTACTGGAATTGTAGCTTCACCTTTAGCATGTTTTACAACTTTTGTTTTCGGTTGTTCTTTTGCTTTCGATTCTTCTTTTTGAGAAGAACAGCCAACGATAGAAAGAACAACAAGCATAATAGTAAATAAAATAAATAGCTTACGTTTCATCCTGATGTAACCCCTTTAATTAGTATTGATAATCATTATCGACTTCTGTATATTAAGGTGCTTTAACCTTTCTGTCAATGGAAAATAACAGAAGTTTCAAGTGGAGAACATTTGTTGGGGCAGTCTCGCTTTTCTATCATTAAATATGTTAAAATGGAATACATGATTTAAGAGGGAGAGATCGTATTTTGTTTGAATATGTTACAGGTTACGTGGAGTATGTAGGGCCGGAATATGTCGTAATTGATCATAATGGAATTGGTTATCAAATTTTCACACCAAATCCGTATGTATTTCAAAGAAGTAAGCAAGAAATCCGTGTCTATACATATCATTATGTGAGAGAAGATATTATGGCACTTTACGGTTTTAAAACACGTGAAGAGCGTTTATTATTTACAAAGTTGTTAGGCGTGTCTGGCATTGGGCCAAAAGGCGCTCTTGCAATTTTAGCTTCTGGTCAAACAGGACAGGTCGTTCAAGCGATTGAGCATGAAGATGAGAAGTTTTTAGTGAAATTCCCAGGCGTCGGAAAGAAAACAGCACGCCAAATGATTTTAGATTTAAAAGGAAAACTAGCAGATGTCGTACCAGATGCATTTGTTGATTTATTCTCAGACACAGAACGTTTTGATGAGAATAAAGGTTCATCAGCTGAGCTTGATGAGGCACTGGAAGCTCTGCGCGCACTTGGATACGCAGAACGCGAAGTTTCTCGTGTTGTACCAGAGTTATTAAAAGAAGCATTAACGACGGATCAGTATATTAAAAAGGCACTTAGTCTTTTACTAAATGGTAAGAGGTGAGTATAATGGACGAACGTCTCCTTTCAGGGGAATCTGCATATGAAGATGCGGATTTAGAATATTCATTACGGCCACAGACGCTCCGTCAGTATATTGGCCAAGATAAAGCGAAACATAATTTAGAAGTATTTATTGAAGCGGCGAAAATGCGTGAAGAAACGTTAGATCACGTGCTTTTATATGGACCACCAGGTCTTGGTAAAACGACGCTTGCGAATATTATTGCCAATGAGATGGGCGTTAATGTTAGAACAACTTCAGGTCCCGCAATTGAAAGACCAGGAGATTTAGCTGCTGTATTAACAGCGCTTCAGCCAGGTGATGTATTATTTATTGATGAAATTCATCGTTTGCATAGATCAATTGAAGAAGTATTGTATCCTGCGATGGAAGACTTTTGCCTTGATATTGTAATTGGAAAAGGGCCCTCAGCACGTTCTGTACGCCTAGATTTACCGCCATTTACATTAGTTGGAGCAACAACACGTGCTGGAGCATTATCGGCACCGCTTCGTGACCGCTTTGGTGTACTTTCAAGGTTAGAGTACTACACAGTAGATCAGCTTTCTGCGATTGTTGAACGTACAGCAGAAGTATTTGAAGTTGAAATCGATTCGTTAGCTGCATTAGAAATTGCAAGACGTGCTCGTGGTACACCTCGTATTGCGAATCGTCTTTTAAGACGTGTACGTGATTTCGCACAAGTTCGTGGTAATGGAACGGTTACGATGGAAATTACACAAATGGCATTAGAGCTACTGCAAGTAGATAAATTAGGTCTAGATCATATTGATCATAAATTACTGCTTGGTATTATTGAGAAATTCCGTGGCGGTCCAGTTGGATTAGAAACGGTTTCAGCAACAATTGGAGAAGAATCTCATACGATTGAAGATGTGTATGAGCCGTATTTATTACAAATTGGCTTTTTACAACGAACGCCGAGGGGCCGAATTGTAACGCCGCTTGCGTATGAACATTTCGGAATGGAGATACCAAAAGTATGACGGAGATGCCAAAGCTGCTTATTACAGCCGGGATCTTACTCATCGTTGTTGGATTAGCTTGGAAGTTCATTGGAAGGCTTCCAGGCGATATTTTTGTAAAAAAAGGAAACGTTACCTTTTATTTTCCTATCATTACATGTATTGTGTTAAGTATTGTATTATCTTTTATTATGTATATAATAAATCGATTTAAATAAGAAATAGGTGGATATAGCTATGGATATAAATCTGTTTGATTTTCATTTACCAGAAGAACTTATTGCACAAGTCCCGTTAGAAGAGCGTGAAACATCAAGATTAATGGTGTTAGACCGTGAAACAGGTGATATTGAGCATAAGCATTTTACGGATATTCTTTCTTACTTACATGAGGGGGATTGCTTAGTTTTAAATGAAACGAAAGTTATGCCTGCTCGTTTGCACGGTGTGAAAGAAGATACAGGCGCGCACATTGAAGTACTTCTTTTAAAACAAGAAGAAGGTGATAAGTGGGAAACGCTTGTAAAGCCAGCGAAACGTGTAAAAGAAGGAACTGTTATCTCTTTTGGCGAAGGGAAATTAAAAGCAACTTGCACAGGAACTGCAGATCAAGGTGGACGTCAGCTTGAATTTTCATATGACGGCATCTTCTATGAAATTTTAGATGAACTTGGGGAAATGCCACTTCCTCCATATATTAAAGAGACGCTAGAAGATCGCGATCGCTATCAAACAGTATATGCGAAAGAAATCGGTTCAGCAGCAGCGCCGACTGCGGGACTTCACTTTACAGAAGAGTTACTTGAGAAGTTAAAGCTAAAAGGCGTTCAGTTAGCATTCATTACACTTCACGTAGGACTTGGAACATTTAGACCAGTTTCTGCAGACACGATTGAAGAACACCATATGCACGCAGAATATTATCATATGTCTGAAGAGACAGCGGCATTATTAAATCGTGTGAAAGAGAATGGTGGACGTATTATTACTGTAGGTACGACATCAACTCGTACGTTAGAAACAATTGCAACAGATCATGAAGGTAAGCTTTGCGCCGCTTCTGGATGGACAGATATTTTCATGTATCCGGGATATGAATTTAAAGCAATTGATGGTTTAATTACAAACTTCCATTTACCGAAATCAACATTAATTATGCTTGTAAGTGCATTTGCAAATAGAGATAATGTACTTCATGCTTATAATGAAGCAGTAAAAGAAAAATATCGTTTCTTTAGCTTCGGTGATGCAATGTTCGTTGCATCTCACGCTAAAATGAGAAACAAATAAAAGGAGTAAGTTATGACAGCAATTCGTTATGAATTTATTAAGACATGTAAACAAACGGGTGCCCGTTTAGGTCGTGTGCATACGCCGCACGGTTCATTTGATACACCAACATTTATGCCAGTTGGTACACTTGCAACAGTTAAGACAATGTCACCAGAAGAATTAAAAGCAATGGATTCTGGCATTATTTTAAGTAATACGTATCATTTATGGCTACGTCCAGGTCATGAAATTATTCGTGAAGCAGGCGGTTTGCATAAATTTATGAACTGGGATCGTGCAATCTTAACAGATTCTGGTGGTTTCCAAGTATTCAGTTTAAGTGACTTCCGTCGTATTGAAGAGGAAGGCGTTCATTTCCGTAATCACTTAAATGGAGATAAATTATTCTTATCACCAGAAAAAGCGATGGAAATCCAAAATGCATTAGGTTCAGATATTATGATGGCATTTGATGAGTGTCCACCATTCCCAGCTACTTTTGAATATATGAAGAAATCTGTAGAGCGTACGAGCCGCTGGGCAGAACGTTGCTTAAAAGCGCATGAACGTCCGCAAGATCAAGGCTTATTCGGTATTGTACAGGGGGGAGAGTACGAAGAGCTTCGTCGTCAAAGTGCGAAAGATCTTGTTTCAATGGACTTCCCTGGTTACGCTGTAGGTGGTTTATCTGTAGGTGAACCGAAAGATATTATGAACCGTGTACTTGAGTTTACAACACCACTTCTTCCAGATAATAAGCCTCGTTACTTAATGGGGGTAGGTTCTCCTGACTCGTTAATCGATGGCGCAATTCGTGGTATTGATATGTTTGACTGCGTACTTCCAACTCGTATCGCTCGAAATGGTACATGTATGACAAGTGAAGGTCGCCTCGTTGTAAAAAATGCGAAATTCGCAAGAGACTTCGGTCCGCTTGATCCAAACTGTGATTGCTACACATGTAAAAACTACTCTCGTGCGTACATTCGTCACTTAATGAAATGTGATGAAACGTTCGGAATTCGTTTAACGTCTTATCACAACCTTCATTTTCTGTTAAACTTAATGGAGCAGGTGAGACAAGCTATTCGTGAAGACCGTCTTGGCGATTTCCGCGAAGAGTTCTTTGAACAGTATGGCTTTAATAAACCGAATGCTAAAAACTTCTAATACATAATTTAAAAGGAGGAACAAAAGATGAATGCAGGTATGATGAATATCGTTATGATCGTTGCGATGTTTGCGATTTTCTATTTCTTATTAATTCGCCCGCAACAAAAACGTCAAAAAGCAGTTGCTCAAATGCAAAGTGAGTTAGCAAAAGGTGATGCTATCGTAACAATCGGTGGTTTACACGGTACAATCGAATCAGTAGATGAGACGAAAATTGTTATTAAATCTGGTGGTTCACACTTAACTTTCGATCGCAATGCGATTCGTGAAGTTGTGAAAAACTAATTTGGAAGGCCCTGCATAAAATATGCAGGGCCTTTTTTAGTTACTTTGCTTTGACATATTTACACCGAAAATACCACCGAGTGTACTCGCCCCCATTAATGCTAATTGATAAAGTAATTGTGAGTTCGATAAAGTTTGAGAAAAGCCTAAATAGTTAACTAGAAAAACGAGTATAGTGAACGTGAGACCTGTTGTGAGACCTACTAGCCATCCTTTCCCTTGAGCTTTTTTACCAGCAATAAAACCAGACATAAGCATAGATAAAAGAGCGAGTATAAAAATAGTAACGGCTAATGTCCCTTCGTTTATATTCGTAAACTTTAATAAAAGAGCCATAATCATGCTAGTAAGAGATGCGAGAATTAATAGTGTAATAATACCGAAGCCGATTGCAGTGGATAATTTTTTCGTTCCATCCATTTATACATTCCCCCTTTTTAATACAAGCATATTTTTCTTTTGTCTAAGTTAGACTAGTTTCTTTTTTATAGGGGAGTCTATACGTAAAAAAGGAGATGTAGAAATGGAATGGATATCAATAATTGGACGGACAATGCTTTTATATATCATCATCTTAATTATTTTTCGTCTTATGGGTAAACGTGAGATAGGAGAACTAAGTGTATTAGATTTAGTCGTATTTATTATGCTTGGAGAAATGGCCGTAGTGGCAATTGAAAATACCGATAAATCACTTTGGCATCAATTAGTTCCGATGACTTTTCTTATGTGCATCCAAATTATTTTGTCAGTCATTTCCCTAAAGTATCAACGCTTTCGGCATTTAATAGAAGGTGAGCCGGCTATTCTTGTAAACGCGGGAAAGATTGATGAAAAGAAGATGAGAAAGCAACGTTATAATATAGATGATTTAATGATGCAATTAAGGGAACAAGGAGTTGGAGATATTCGGGATGTAGAATATGCTATTTTGGAACCGTCTGGGAAGTTATCTGTCTTTCAAAAACAAAAAAATAAACAAGATACATTGCAGTTTACGCTTCCTCTTATTATTGATGGAGAAATTCAATCTAGTCATTTACAAATGATTGAACATACAGATGAATGGCTTATTGAGAAATTAAAAAACTTAGGTTATAACGATGTAACACAAATTTTATACTGTAGTTTTCAAAACGGAAAATTTTTTGTTGATGTAAAAGAAAATTAGAGATTTATCCTTTGAAAGAGTAAGAATGATTAGTTTAACTAATAATCAGTGGAGATTACCCCACTGATTAAAGTTTCAACTTATTTCAAAAATGAAAGTTTACGAATGATAGGGAGACGACTTAACTCTTCTTTTCGAATGAGTTTGAAAGTGAAGAGAAGTACGATATAAACAATTGTTGTTAAAGTGATTTCCCATAATGTTTGTATGCCAAGGGCATGAGAGAAAATAATATATTTATGAAGATAAAAACCGAAGGCGCCCGCGATACCGATGGCAAGTCCGCCGAAAATATAGTCTTTTGCGTAAATGGTAAATGTAATCTTTTTTAAAACAGTAGCGTAGTGAAGAAATGTTACTGTTACAATATTTGCAGCAATAGCGAGAGCAACCCCCATCATTTGAAATTCTGGCCTTGATGCTAGTACAAAAATAACGATTAATTTCACGATGGCACCAATAAATGTATTCATCATTGCAGCTCTTGCTAAGTTTAAAGCTTGCAAAACAGAGGTAAGTGGACTTTGGAAATAATGAAATAAAAAGCAAGGCGCAAGAAGTTGAATGAATGCTGTTGCGCTGTCTGATCCATACATAAGAGTTAAAACAGGAGAAGCGAATACGTATAATATAACGACAGACCATCCGCCGGTAATTAATGAAATTCGAAGTGCTTGTTGTAAACGGTGCTCTACTAATTTATGTTGTCTTTTTGCCATTGCTTCACTAATAGAAGGAACGAGCGCTGTAGAGAGAGCGTATGTAATAAAGGCGGGTAGTGATAGGAGCGGGAATGCATAACCGTTTAATATACCGTATTGCTGGGTTGCAATAGAAGCAGCGACACCAGCGATTGCTAAGCTTTGCATAACGACAATAGGTTCAAAAAAATAGGAAACGGAGCCGATTAAACGACTTCCTGTAGTTGGAAGGGCAATATCCATCAGAGAATAAAATGTTCCTTTGCTTTCCTTTACAGTAGTGAAAAATCCAGAGCGTATTGATAAATGTTTTTCTCGCTGAAATAACGTGAGTAAAAATAATAAGGATGCAACTTCACCGAGAACAGCTGATAACATAGCGCCGGCTGCAGCGTATTCTATGCCGTAAGGTAAAAATAATTGAATGCATATAGCGATAATGGTAATGCGGACGACTTGTTCTAGAACTTGCGCATAAGCGCTAGGTTTCATGTTTTGTTTCCCTTGAAAGTAACCACGCAAAACAGAAGAAACAGCAATAACAGGAACAACGGGCAAAATGGCCATTAATGGATAGTACGTTCTTTCGTCGGTTAATAATGTTTTTGCTAAAATAGGTGTGAGGAACATAATTCCGATTGTTAAAATGATACTAATAACGGATGTAACAGCTAGTGATACGGTTAATATTTTTTTAACTCTTTGTTTATCGTTCACAGCTTCCGCTTCTGCTACAAATTTTGCGATTGCAACAGGAAGACCAATTTGTGTCAATGTAATTGCTAAAATGAATGTAGGAACGGCCATCATATAAAGACCAACGCCTTCTTCTCCCAAAATACGTGCCATTACTATGCGGTTGATAAAGCCGAGTATTTTTGTAATAAAGCCGGCTATCATTAAAATAAATGCGCCTTTTAAAAAGCTTTGTCTCGTCATGTTCTTCTCCTACCTTCTCAAAATCAATGGAATGATTTACAATAATTTATATGCACGTACGAGACAAGAATGACAAGCATTTAAGAGAGTGAAGTATGATAGTGCTCTTGAAAGTAGTTATTGCTGTCCATTAGAGCGGGAATAAAAGCGACTTTTCGTGCGAAATAAGAAGGAGATGTTATAGATGTTAGATAGAGAGGCTTTGGTAGAATCATACCGCGGACAGTTACAAGTCGTTTTAGAAAGTAAAGTAGAAGAGTTTCAAATGTTCGGCTACGACAGAGTGACAGATGATGACATTTGGAAGTTTCTTAAAGTGAAAAAGTGGAAGAAGATAGACAGCGATGTTAGATTGTATGAATTAGTTAATGACGTATTAACAGTAAGTGCTAATGAATATATGACATATTTAACTGTTGAAGCATATCAAGCGCCACTTTGGTCATTTGATGAATATGAAAATAAATAACCGACTGCAATTGGTTTGTTCTTCCTTTTGCAGTATAATGATAGGTATTGATAATCAGGAAATAATTATGTCTAAGATCATATATAAAGGAGGTAGTGAAGAGAGAAAACAAATAATGAAAGTGCAGGTATCGTGAAAACGTACCGGCACAGCTAGTGATGAGCTAGCAAAATTATAGAAAGGAAGTCTACTAACTAGACGTATGCACACGTGTAAAAGTGAATCGTAAGAGATTTATTTAAAGTGTTAGTAGCGGAAAGAGGGTACATATGGCAAAGCGTGGTACGAGAATTGCCGCCTTTTTCCTCATCGTTTTATTAATCGGTGGAGTAATTGGTGCGGCAGGAAAAGACATAGCAAAAGGAATTAGTCTAGGACTAGACCTTCGCGGTGGTTTTGAAATTCTGTATGAAGTAAAACCAGCCAAAAAAGGTGACAAAATCGATCGAGACGTACTTGTAAGTACAGTAGGTGCTCTTGAGAATCGTGTCAATGTTCTCGGTGTAAGTGAGCCGAACATTCAAATCGAAGGGCAAGATCGAATTCGTGTACAGCTTGCTGGTGTACAAGATCAGCAAAAAGCACGTGAAATGTTATCAACACAAGCGAAATTAACATTCCGTGATGTAGATGATAATCTTCTTATGGACGGAACGGATTTAAAAGGCGGCGGAGCGAAGCAAACATTTGATGAGCAAGGCCGTGCGAGCGTAGGTCTTACACTAAAGAGCGCTGAAAAATTCCGTGAAGTAACTGAAAAAATTTCAAAAATGCCACCACCAACGAATTTAATGGTAATTTGGCTTGATTTTGAAGAAGGAAAAGATTCGTACAAAGCAGAATCTGCAAAACCGAATCCGAAGTTCTTATCAGCAGCAACAGTAAACCAAGTATTTAACCAAGCTGAAGTATCTATCGTAGGTGGAAACTTCACAGTTGAAAGTGCGAAACAACTTTCATCTTTATTAAATGCAGGTGCACTTCCTGTTGATTTAAAAGAAATGTATTCAACATCTGTTGGAGCGAAGTTTGGTCAACAAGCGTTAGAGCAAACGATTTTCGCTAGTGCGATTGGTATCGCTCTTATTTTCTTATTTATGCTTGTATTCTACCGTTTACCAGGACTTGTAGCGGTTATTATGTTAGGTTTATACATTTTCGTTACGTTACTTGTCTTTAACTGGATGCATGCAGTTCTTACGCTGCCGGGTATTGCGGCGTTAGTGCTCGGGGTAGGTATCGCTGTTGATGCGAATATTATTACGTACGAGAGACTGAAAGAAGAGCTGAAAATTGGTAAGTCAATGATGTCAGCATTCCGTGCTGGTAACCATCGTTCATTAGCAACGATTTTAGATGCGAACATTACAACACTTGCAGCAGCTGGTGTGTTATTCGTTTACGGTAATAGTTCCGTAAAAGGGTTCGCAACAAGTTTAATCGTAAGTATTTTAGTCGGTTTCATTACGAACGTATTCGGTACTCGTTTCTTACTAAGTTTACTAGTAAAGAGCCGTTACTTCGATAAAAAACCAGGATACTTTGGTGTGAAGCAAAAGGATATTATTCCATTAACAAAAGGTGTAGTACATCCACCAACGAAATTTGATCGTATTAATTTCGTAAATGTCGGTCATAAATTCCTTATCTTCTCGATTGTAGTTGTAATTGCAGGTGCAATTATCTTGCCAATTTTCAAATTGAATCTTGGTATTGACTTTGCGAGTGGTACACGTATCGACTTGCAATCAAAACAAGCAGTTACTGTGTCTGATGTTCATAAAGATTTTAAAGAGTTGAACATTGATGTGAAGGAAGAAAATATTGTACCGACTGGAGATGACAATAAAGGATTCGCAGTTCGTACATTAGGTGTTCTATCAAAAGATGAAATTGCAAAAACAAAAACATTCTTCCACGATAAATATGGTACAGATCCAAACGTAAGTACAGTTTCACCAACAATCGGGAAAGAAATTGCACGAAATGCATTTATCGCAGTATTAATCGCTTCTGCGGTTATCATTTTATACGTAAGTATTCGATTCCGATTTACGTACGCATTATCTGCAGTACTTGCATTATTACATGATGCGTTCGTTATGATTGTTATATTTAGTATTTTCCAATTAGAGGTAGACTTAACGTTTATCGCTGCAGTGTTAACAATCATCGGTTATTCTATTAATGATTCAATCGTTACATTTGATAGAAACCGTGAATTATACAAACAGAAAAAACGAGTTCGCGATATAAAAGACTTAGAAGAAATCGTAAATGCAAGTATTCGCCAAACGCTTGGTCGTTCGATTAACACCGTATTAACAGTGTTATTCCCAGTAATTGCACTGCTTATCTTCGGTAGTGAGTCACTACGTAACTTCTCGTTTGCGTTACTAGTTGGATTAGTTGTAGGTACGTATTCTTCTGTTTTCGTTGCTTCTCAAATTTGGTTAATGCTTGAAAACCGTCGTTTGAAAAAGGGCAAAAACAAGAAAAAGGTTGAGAAAGTAGAATCTGAACCGCAAGTATAGAAAAGATGATGTCTCTTTATGAGGCATCTCTTTTTTCGTTTGTGGATACAATAAGATAGCAACTTTTTAACAGAAAGAAGATGGAAGAAAGTGGTGGTATTATCGCTGTTTTTGTTAAAATAAAAAGATAGGTTAAGAAAAGAAGGGATTTTAATGATGGAAAAAGATGAACGTTTTAAACAGGCTGAGTTTGGTGCTATTGTCGGGATCGTTGGTAATATTATATTAGCGATTGTAAAGGCGGTAATTGGTTATATTGGGAACAGTAAAGCACTGTTAGCGGATGCGGTGCATTCTGCATCAGATGTAATTGGTTCGCTAGCTGTACTTTTTGGATTGCGAGCGGCAAAGCAGCCACCTGATGAGGATCATCCATATGGTCATGGTAAAGCGGAATCGATTTCGGCGATTATTGTTGCGGTATTATTATTTATTGTGGGACTTGAAATCGCGATTTCGTCTATAAAAGCTTTTTCGCAAGAACTAGAACCACCGAAAGGAATTACGATATTTGCTGTTGTTCTTTCAATCGTCGTGAAAGAAGGAATGTTTCAATATAAATTCCGATTAGGGAAAAGAGTAAACAGTGATGCAATTATTGCAAATGCATATGAGCACCGTTCGGATGTATTTTCTTCAATTGCAGCTTTAATCGGTATTTGTGCAGCTATAATTGGTGGTAAGCTTGGTATAGACTGGCTCGTATATGCTGATCCGATTGCGGGATTAGTTGTTTCACTTCTTGTTGTAAAAATGGCATGGAGCATTGGAGCGGAAGCAATTCATGCAACGCTTGACCATGTTCTTCATGAGGAGGATGTTATTCCGCTTAGAGAAGCAGTTCTTCAAGTAGATGGTGTGAAAAAAATTGGTTCTTTATATGCACGGGAGCATGGTCATTATGTTATTGTCGATATTAAAGTGTCTGTAGATCCATACATTACCGTAGAAGAAGGACACCGTATTGGAAAACATGTGAAAGAAATACTTATGAAACAAGATAATGTACAAAATGTATTCGTACATATAAATCCGTATTCTCCAAATTAAACATCATTAACATTTTAGTATATAGATATTGCATCGTAGTTTGCATTATATTGTCACCCCTTAATCTGTCTTGTATAATGAACAGGTTAAGGGGTGATTTCGTGTTACAACCGAAGACGCGTTGGAAAGAAAAAGAATATAATGACGAGCGAGTGAGTGAATTAGCAAGTAAATTACAGTTATCGCCACTTGTCGTTTCATTATTCCTCGGTAGAGGACTAGATACAGAAGATAAGATTTTAGATTTTTTAAATACAGAAAATCAAGAATTTCATGATCCATTTTTATTAGAAGGAATGGATAGAACGGTAGAACGTGTAAATAAGGCCATTCAAAATGGAGAGCAAATATTAATATTTGGTGATTACGATGCGGACGGAGTAAGTAGTACGACGGTTTTATATCTTGCTCTTCAAGAATTAGGTGCAGAAGTAGAATTTTACATTCCAAATCGTTTTACAGAAGGGTATGGACCGAACGAAGAAGCGTTTCGTTGGGCGCATAGCGCAGGGTTCTCACTGATTATTACTGTCGACACTGGCATCGCAGCAGTACATGAAGCAAATGTAGCGAAAGAGCTTGGAATAGATCTAATTATTACAGATCACCATGAGCCACCGCCAGAATTGCCAGAAGCACTTGCGATTATACATCCGAAATTAGAAGGTGGCGTATATCCGTTTCACTATTTAGCTGGTGTAGGTGTTGCGTTTAAAGTTGCGCATGCACTATTAGGCCGTGTACCAGAACATTTATTAGAGATTGCAGTAATTGGTACAGTAGCCGATTTAGTATCACTTCATGGTGAAAATAGGTTGCTAGTGAAACGCGGTTTAAAACATATGCGTATGACGAGAAATATTGGTTTGAAGGCATTGTTTAAAGTTGCTAACGTTTCGCAAAGTGAAATTACCGAAGAGAGTATTGGTTTCTCAATTGCACCTCGTATTAATGCGGTCGGGCGTTTAGAAGATGCAGCGCCGGCTGTACACCTTTTATTATCAGATGATCCAGAGGAAGCGAAAGAGCTAGCTGAAGAAATTGATGAGCTGAACAAACTGCGAAAAGATATTGTAAAGCAAATTACAGAAGAGGCTATCGCTGAAGTGGAAAATAACTTCCCACCAGAAGAAAATAAAGTATTAGTACTTGCAAAAGAAGGCTGGAACCCAGGGGTAATTGGAATTGTTGCTTCTAAATTAGTTGAACGTTTTTATCGTCCGACGATTGTATTAAGCATTGATCCTATAAAAGAAACAGCAAAAGGCTCAGCACGTAGTATTGCAGGATTTGATTTGTTTGCAAATTTATCAGATTGTAGAGAGTTATTACCACACTTCGGAGGGCATCCGATGGCAGCGGGAATGACGCTACATATGAATGATGTAGATGAATTACGTCGCCGCTTAAATGAACAAGCAGATGCAATTTTAACAGACGAAGATTTTATTCCAATTACAGCAGTTGATGTTTTTTGCAAAGTAGAGGATGTAACGTTAGCGGCAATTGAAGATATGCAAAAACTAGCCCCGTTTGGTATTGGAAATCCGAAACCACGTATTGCAGTAAAAGATGCAGAGTTAGAAAGCATTCGCGCAATCGGATCAGATGGCTCTCATTTAAAAATGGCTCTTCGTGATGGACAAGCAACACTGGATACAATTGGATTTGGTTTTGGTGCATATGCGAAAGAAATCTCTCCAGTTGCAAAAGTATCTGTAATAGGAGAAGCGTCTATTAATGAATGGAATAACTTTAAGAAGCCACAACTAATGGTACAAGATATTGCTGTAGAGGCGTGGCAATTATTTGATTGGCGTAGTATGCGTAATGCAGAAGCAAATTTAGCAGAACTTCCGAAAGAAAAAATAACAATGGTGTATTTTTCTGAAGAGGTATTGAATAAATTTTCTTTAGAGAGCTATAAAGAAAAGCTCATGCATGCTTCAGAAGTAACGCATTTAGATGATCAATATATCGTGTTACTTGATTTACCAAAAGGAACAGATGAATTACGTGAGCTATTTAAGGTAGGATTCCCAGCGCGAATTTATACGCTATTTTATCAAGAGAATAACCACTTATTTAGTACAGTTCCGACGAGAGAACACTTTAAATGGTACTATTCTTTCTTAAGCCAAAAAACACCATTTTCTTTAAGACAATATGGAGAACAACTATGTCGTCATAAAGGTTGGTCAAAAGATACAGTAAATTTCATGACACAGGTGTTTTTTGAGTTAGAATTTGTTACAATAAAAGATGGCGTCATTTTTATGGCAGACAAAAAACAAAAGCGTGATTTAATTGAATCGAACACATATCGTGAGAAAATGAACCACTTACAATTAGAAAAAGAATTGGTTTATAGCACATATCAGCAACTATATACATGGTTTGAAACGATTCGTAATCATAAAGAAGTAGAACAGTTAGGGTAAAGGATTTGTATTTACAAACCTTTTAGATCTGAGGAGGATTCAGAAATATGGATTTCAAGCAACATATCGCAATTGTACCGGATTATCCGAAAGAAGGTATTGTGTTTAAAGACATTACACCTTTAATGAATGACGGTAAAGCATACAAAGCAGCAACAGATGCAATCGTTGAATACGCAAAAGAAAGAGATATCGATGTTGTAGTAGGACCAGAAGCTCGTGGTTTCATTATCGGTTGCCCAGTTTCTTATGCGTTAGAAGTAGGATTTGCGCCAGTTCGTAAATTAGGAAAATTACCACGTGAAGTAATTACAGTTGACTACGGTAAAGAATATGGTAAAGATGTTTTAACAATCCATAAAGATGCAATTAAGCCAGGTCAACGCGTATTAATTACAGATGACCTATTAGCTACAGGTGGAACTATCGAAGCGACAATTAAGCTAGTTGAAGAACTTGGCGGAGTTGTAGCAGGGATTGCATTCTTAGTAGAGCTTACTTACTTAGATGGTCGTAAAATGTTAGATGGTTACGATGTATTAGTATTAGAAAAATACTAATCACTATATAGGTAAAACTACGGTGATAAAAAGTACCCGTGAATCTCTTGGAGAGGAGCGGGTACTTTTGTATAATTGAACAAAAAATCATGGTGAAATGTCAGTAAAATCTTTTCCTTTTCACAATTCACAATCATTGGGTTATAATGATAGAATATAATTTATTCTATTAAATAAAGATAAAGTCAATTTTCAATAAAAGGTGATTCGATGGCAAATGAGCAGGTACTAACAGCTGAACAGGTACTCGAGAAAGCAAGTCAATATTTAGTGGATGAAGATATTGAGCTAGTAGCACGTGCCTATGAATATGCACGCGATGCGCATAGCGAACAATACAGAAAATCGGGTGAACCGTATATTATTCATCCAATTCAAGTTGCAGGTATTTTAGTTGATTTACACATGGATCCAGCTACGGTATCAGCAGGTTTCTTACATGATGTAGTGGAAGATACAGAGATTACGTTAGAAGATATTGAACGGGAATTTAACAAAGAAATTGCTATGCTTGTTGATGGTGTTACGAAGCTTGGGAAGATCAAATATAAATCTCACGAACAACAACAAGCAGAAAACCATCGCAAAATGTTTATTGCAATGGCTCAAGATATTCGAGTTATTTTAATTAAACTAGCTGATCGTCTTCATAACATGCGTACATTGAAACATTTGCCTCAAGAGAAGCAGCGTCGCATAGCGAATGAAACGCTAGAAATCTTTGCACCTTTAGCACATAGACTCGGAATTAGTACTATTAAATGGGAGCTAGAGGATACGTCACTTCGCTATTTAAATCCACAACAATATTATCGTATTGTAAATTTAATGAAGCGTAAACGTGCAGAACGTGAAGAATATTTAGACGAAGTAATGACTGGTATTCGTGAGAAATTAAAAGAAGTTGCAATTCAACCTGAGATCTCTGGAAGACCGAAACATATTTACAGTATTTATCGTAAAATGGCACTGCAAAATAAACAGTTCAATGAAATTTATGATTTATTAGCTGTACGTGTCGTTGTAAATAGTATTAAAGATTGTTATGCAGTGCTTGGAATTATTCATACGTGCTGGAAGCCGATGCCAGGTCGTTTTAAAGATTATATTGCAATGCCAAAAGCAAATCTATATCAATCTCTTCATACGACTGTAATTGGACCGAAAGGTGATCCGCTTGAAGTGCAAATTCGTACGAAAGAAATGCACGAAATTGCAGAATTCGGGATCGCGGCACACTGGGCATACAAAGAAGGAAAAACAGCAGAAACAACAGGTACATTAGAGAAGAAACTCACGTGGTTCCGTCAAATATTAGAATGGCAAAATGAAACTTCTAATGCAGAAGAATTTATGGAGTCATTAAAAATTGATTTATTCTCTGACATGGTATTCGTCTTTACACCGAAAGGCGATGTAATGGAATTACCACTTGGATCGGTTCCAATTGATTTCGCGTATCGTGTCCATTCGGAAATTGGGAATAAAACAATTGGTGCAAAAGTAAACGGGAAAATGGTGACGCTGGATTATAAATTAAAAACAGGCGATATCATTGAAATTTTAACGTCGAAACATTCATATGGCCCAAGTCAAGATTGGGTAAAACTTGCTCAAACATCTCATGCGAAAAATAAAATTCGTCAATTCTTTAAGAAACAACGTAGAGACGAAAATATTGAAAAAGGCCGTGAACTTGTTGAAAAGGAAGTACGTGGTCTAGAGTATGAGATGAAAGAAGTATTAGCGCCTGATAACTTAAAACGCGTCGCTGAGAAATTTAACTTTGCAAATGAAGAAGATATGTTTGCAGCAGTTGGATATAGCGGAATTACAGCTTCGCAAATTGTTACGCGACTAACGGACAAGTTCCGCAAGCAACGCGAAGAAGAAGAAATTGTTGAAGTTAAAGAAGTTCGTAAACCGATGAAAATTCGAAAATGGGATTCTGGTGTAAAGGTAAGCGGTGCTGATAATTTATTAATCCGTTTATCGAAATGCTGTAACCCAGTTCCGGGTGATGATATCGTTGGGTATATTACCAAAGGCCGAGGTGTATCGATTCACCGCCGTGATTGTGTAAATGTTCATACAGAAGAAGCGATAGAACGTTTATTAGAAGTTGAGTGGGAAGGTAGCCCTGAAAAAGAAATAGAGTATAACGTTGATATTGAAATTTCAGGTTACGATCGCCGCGGTTTATTAAATGAAGTACTGCAAGCTGTTACAGAGACGAAAACATACATTTCAGCTGTTTCTGGTAGAAGTGACCGTAATAAGATGGCAACAATTAATATGTCAATCTCGATTCGTAACTTACAACACTTGAAAAAAGTAGTAGAACGCATTAAACGCGTTCCAGAAATTTATGCAGTACGACGCATGATGCATTAATAGGGAGTGTAGAAAGATGAGAGTTGTTTTACAACGATCAAAGAAAGCGTCTGTCACAGTAGACGGTGAGATCGTAGGACAAATTCCGTTCGGTTTAACATTACTAGTTGGCATTACGCACGAAGATACAGAAAAAGATGCAACTTACATTGCGGAAAAAATTGCAAACTTACGTATTTTTGAAGATGAGAGTGGAAAGATGAATCATTCTGTACTTGATGTAGAAGGACAAGTTCTATCTATTTCGCAATTCACATTATACGGAGATTGCCGCAAGGGAAGACGTCCAAACTTTATGGATGCTGCGAAACCTGATTATGCAGAGCGTTTATACGATTTCTTTAATGAAGAAGTTCGTAAACAAGGATTACATGTGGAAACAGGGAAGTTCGGAGCAATGATGGATGTTTCTTTAATCAATGATGGTCCGGTGACCTTAATTGTAGAAAGTAAATAGTGTTGATAAAAAAGAGAGGGTTATATAATCCTCTCTTTTTTATACATTGTTGTATGTTTTGTTCATTTATTTGGAATCAATAGCAGTTTCGGTTATGTATAACTCTCCCATCAATATGGAACAATAAAAAGTAAAACATCCATATTGAATGTGAGGGATATACGTATGCGTATGAATGAAAAAGGGCATTCTGTTACAAATGGTGCAAATCAACTATTTAACGTGAATTTTCATGATTTTATTTCAAAAGAGCAAAACAATACTTCAATGGAGCTTGCTTCCGAGTTTGGGATTTCTCTTCAAGATGTAAAGCGTTTAAAGAAGCAGATTGAACGTTCTTAGAGCACTTGACAATCCTACTTAACAAACGTATAGTAATTTTATATTTACATATGAATATAACCGTTGATAGAGAAGAGTAAATGAGACACACATGGAAAGAGAAGGAATGTCTTAGGCTGAAAACATTTCTGCATGATGACTGATTGAATGACACTCTAGAGGTTTCAACTTGAACGGCATATACGCTTAGTAGGGATGAACGCACATTTAAGCGTTATTAAAAAAGTGGAAGCATACGTGCTTCAATTAGGGTGGCACCACGGGTATAATACTCTCGTCCCTACTGTTTAAACAGTAGAGGCGGGAGTTTTTTTATTTTTATTAAGATTAAAACAATTTGAGGAGGAACTGAATATGTCTATTCAAATCCCACGCGGAACGCAAGATATTCTTCCAGGCACTGTTGAGTTATGGCAGTATATCGAAGGGCAAGCACGCGAAATTTGCCGTCGTTACAATTATAAAGAAATTCGTACACCAATTTTTGAGCACACTGAGCTATTTTTACGCGGTGTTGGTGATACGACAGATATCGTACAAAAAGAAATGTACTCATTCCAAGATCGTGGAGAGCGCAGCTTAACATTACGTCCAGAAGGTACTGCACCTGTTGTACGTTCTTACGTTGAAAATAAAATGTTTGGTGATGCAACACAACCAACGAAATTATACTATATCGGTCAAATGTTCCGTTATGAAAGACCACAAGCAGGTCGCTATCGTCAATTCGTACAATTCGGTATCGAAGCAATCGGCAGTAATGACCCTGCAATTGATGCAGAAGTAATTGCACTTGCTGTTGAATTTTACCGCGGCATGGGCTTAAAAAATATTAAAGTTGTATTAAACAGTTTAGGTGACGCAGCGAGCCGTCAAGCGCACCGTGATGCATTAATCGCACACTTTGAGCCACGTATCGGCGAATTCTGTTCTGACTGTCAATCTCGCTTAGAAAAGAACCCACTTCGAATTTTAGACTGTAAGAAGGACCGTAACCATGAATTAATGGGAACAGCACCATCTATTACAGAATACTTAAACGAAGATTCAGCAATATACTACGACAAAGTTCAAGAACTATTAACGATGATGGATGTTCCGTTTGAAAAAGATCCGAACTTAGTGCGTGGTTTAGACTACTACCAACACACTGTTTTTGAAATTATGAGTGAGGCAGAAGGTTTCGGTGCGATCACTACATTAAGCGGTGGTGGCCGTTATAACGGACTTGTACAAGAAATCGGTGGACCAGAAATGCCAGGTATCGGTTTTGCAATGAGTATTGAACGTTTAATTATGGCGCTAAAAGCTGAAAACATCGAATTACCACTTGAACATAGTATTGATTGTTACGTTGTGGCGCTTGGCGAAAAAGCGAAAGACCATGCTGCAAAAGTTGCGTTCGATCTTCGTAAAGCTGGATTGTCAGTTGAAAAAGATTATTTAGATCGTAAAATGAAAGCACAATTTAAATCAGCAGATCGTCTAAAGGCGAAATTTGTAGCTGTATTAGGAGAAGATGAGCTAGATAAAGGCATCATTAACTTAAAAGATATGGCAACAGGTGAACAAGAAGAAGTAGCGTTAGATGTATTTGCTTCATACGTAGCAGAGAAATTAATATAGGGGGAACTTACAGTGGCTGAAAGAACACATGCATGTGGAAAAGTAACAGTAGAAGCTGTTGGACAAACAGTTCAATTAAAAGGTTGGGTACAAAAACGCCGTGACTTAGGTGGATTAATCTTTATCGACTTACGTGACCGTACAGGTATCGTGCAAGTTGTATTTAACCCAGAAACATCAAAAGAAGCGTTAGAAGTAGCAGAAACAATTCGTAGCGAATACGTATTACACGTAGAAGGTACAGTTGTTGAACGTGGTGAAGGCGCAATTAATGACAATATGGCAACTGGTCGTATTGAAGTACAAGCAACAAAAGTAAATGTACTAAATGCAGCGAAAACAACGCCAATCATCATTGCTGATGATACAGATGCATCAGAAGATGTGCGTTTAAAATATCGTTATTTAGACTTACGTCGCCCAGTAATGTTTAACACATTCAAAATGCGTCATGACGTAACGAAAACAATTCGTAACTTCTTAGACACAGAAGAGTTCTTAGAAGTAGAAACACCAATTTTAACGAAAAGCACGCCAGAAGGAGCTCGTGACTATTTAGTACCAAGTCGTGTGCATGATGGTGAATTCTATGCACTACCACAGTCACCACAGTTATTTAAACAGCTTCTTATGGTCGGCGGATTTGAGCGTTACTATCAAGTAGCACGTTGTTTCCGTGATGAAGATTTACGTGCGGATCGTCAACCGGAATTCACGCAAATTGATATCGAAGCTTCATTCTTAACACAAGATGAAATTTTAGATATGATGGAGCGTATGATGACGAAAGTTATGAAGGATGCAAAAGGTGTAGAAGTTAGTGCACCATTCCCTCGTATGAAATATGCTGATGCAATGGCTCGCTACGGTTCTGATAAGCCAGATACACGCTTTGAAATGGAACTAACAGACTTATCTGAGTTTGCAGCAGGTTGTGGCTTTAAAGTGTTTACAAGTGCTGTAGAAAGCGGCGGACAAGTAAAAGCAATCAATGCAAAAGGTGCTGCAAGTAAATATTCTCGTAAAGACATCGATGCATTAACTGAATTCGTGAAAGTATACGGTGCAAAAGGTCTAGCTTGGCTTAAAGTTGAAGAAGACGGTTTAAAAGGACCGATTGCAAAATTCTTCGGTGAAGAAGATGCAAATGTGTTAATGAGCACATTAGAAGCTACTGCTGGCGACTTATTACTATTCGTAGCAGATAAGAAGAGCGTTGTTGCAGATAGCTTAGGCGCACTTCGTTTACGTCTAGGTAAAGAGCTTGAGTTAATTGATGAAAGTAAATTTAATTTCCTATGGGTAACGGATTGGCCACTTCTTGAGTACGATGAAGATGCAGATCGTTACTTCGCAGCTCACCACCCATTCACAATGCCATTCCTTGAAGACGTTGAGTTACTAGAAACAGCACCAGAAAAAGCACGTGCACAAGCATATGACCTTGTATTAAACGGTTATGAGCTTGGTGGTGGATCACTTCGTATTTACGAGCGTGACGTACAAGAAAAAATGTTCAAAGCACTTGGATTCTCACAAGAAGAAGCGCAAGAGCAATTCGGATTCTTATTAGAAGCATTCGAATACGGTACACCACCACACGGCGGTATTGCATTAGGTTTAGATCGTCTTGTTATGCTGCTTGCAGGCCGTACGAACCTTCGTGATACAATTGCATTCCCGAAAACAGCAAGCGCAAGCTGCTTATTAACAGAAGCTCCAAGCCCAGTTGCAGAAGCACAGCTTGAAGAGTTAAACTTAAAATTAAGCTTAAAAGAAGAGAAGTAAGAATAGGGTCTAGATGGTTATACTAATACCATCTAGACTTTTTTTGAGAGGTTGTTTAAAAAGTCCGGTTTAGATAACTGTCGCATCTCATCGTTGCTTCGCCAGTTCGGTGCTCGAGTAGTATTTCTACACTGCGCTCCTCCTGGCTTCAGCGCCTCGATCTGCTCGGTTCTCTAAATCCTCCTTTTTAAACGTGTATTGAAAGGAAGTAAAAAAAGACCGGTTTACACTATGTTTTCATTATCGAAATATGTATTTTTAGGAATTCTATAACTTTTTCTATACAAATAGTCGGAAAAACGCTAGAATACATGGTAGACCATTTTTGTAATAGGAGTGTAGAGCTGAATGTTACATCAATTTTCACGTAATGAATTAGCCTTCGGTAAAGAAGGACTTGAAATATTAAAAAATAGTACAGTCGGTATTTTAGGAATTGGCGGCGTAGGCTCTTTTGCAGCTGAAGCGTTAGCACGTTCTGGCGTTGGACGTCTTGTATTAGTTGATAAAGACGTTGTAGATATTACAAACGTAAACCGTCAAATTCACGCTTTAGTATCTACTGTAGGACGTTCAAAAGTAGAATTAATGAAAGAGCGTATCGCAGACATTAACCCAGAGTGTGAAGTAATTGGACTTGAAATGTTTTATACAGATGAAACATATGAAGAGTTCTTTAAGCACGGTTTAGATTTCGTAGTGGATGCATCTGATACGATTACGTTCAAAATCCATTTAATTAAACAATGTTTACGTCGTAAAATTAAAATTATCTCATGTATGGGTGCAGCAAATAAAATGGATCCAACTCGTTTCCGTATTGCGGACATTTCTAAAACACATACAGATCCAATTGCGAAAGTCATTCGTACGAAGCTTCGTAAAGAGGGTATTAAAAAAGGTGTAAAAGTTGTCTTCTCTGACGAAAACCCAATCGTAATTCGTGAAGAGGTACGTAAAGAAATCGTACCAGACGAAAATGCAAAAATTCGTAAAGCGAAATTACCGCCTTCATCAAATGCATTCGTACCATCTGTGGCAGGCTTAATCATGGCAAGTCACGTTGTACGTGAACGTATTAAAAACGTTGAAGTGAAGCGTGTAGGGCAAGAATAAAAAGAAAGCATATATCCGTCAAGGGTATATGCTTTTTCTATTATGTTTTAAAGAATTGCAGATATTTGCAATACTAATAATTCGAATGTAAGTAATCCTAATAAAGAATAATCGTATTTATCCGACTTATAGGCGGAAATCTTTTTTAAACTCTTAATGGTAAAAAGACCTAATATTAGAACGAGAATACCGAGTGTTATTTTGAAGACTATTAATGAAATAGCAACCATCGCCCTTAAAATGTATATGTTTATAATAACATTTTAGTAAAAAATATCTAATCTATACCGAGAGTTTTCTTGTGTGATAGGGAGGGATATTCCTTGTCGAATCATCGATATATTAAAAAAATCGTTGATATATTTTGAGTTACGATAGATATATTTGAAAAATCGTCGGTGTAATTTCATTTACCGACACATACATATATACTCTCCACCAAAGAAACAAACAGGGATGTCACTTAGTCAAAAAAGTGACATCCCTGTTTTTAATTCTCTGCAGAATAAATAATATCTAAATTTCCATTTTGATCTGTTTTGAAAATCGGGGCAATTTGCTCTTCTTGCTCTTCGACTGAAACAAGTTTTCGAGCACGATCCATAATTCGAACAAGCATCGCGTAATCTTCTTCGATTGCTTGTTGTTTTTTTGTGAGTACCGCTAATTTCGTTTCAAGTTCATGATTCGTTTTTTGCAGAGAAGTGAGCTGAGCTTGTAATACATCATTTTCAGTTTGCAACTTTGCGAGTGAAGGGTTATTATGCTCCAAGTTTTGCAAAAATGAGATGACATTTTGCATCGTAAGTTCTTGTTTACTTGGCGTAATATCTTCAGAAAACTCAGCATCGATTACGAGTTGTTTCGTTTTCGTGAACTGATTTTTTTCTATTTTAGCTTCAGAGCGCTTTAATTCTTTACGTTGTTTCTTCGCAAGCTGCACAGCATCTTCGTAATTCGGCCTTACTTCAGCATTCCATCTAAAGCCGCAAGCTGCTGAAGTCCGGTTCAACGTATCGCCGACTTCATCAAATGCTTTTATTTGTGTACTTCCGCTGCGAATATGTCGTAAAACAGTTTCTGCTAAAAGGAGATCATCTTCTTTTGTCCATGCATCTTGACGTGTTTTCATAAGCGAAGCCTCCATAATGGTGACGTTTTCGTTTATGTTACCCTTTATTTTTCGTTTTATTCGAAGTTTGTAATCTTTCATAAACAGTAGAAAGGGCTTGCTCAAATTTCCCTGTCGTTTTCGGTTTATAATATTGCTTGTTTTTTATTTTATCAGGTAAGTATTGTTGCCTTACCCAGCCATTTGGATGGTCGTGTGGATATAAATATCCAATGCCTCTTCCAAGTGATTCTGCGCCTTTGTAATGACTATCTTTTAAATGGCTTGGAATGTCACCTGTTTGACCGTTGCGTAAATCGTGTAATGCAGCATCAAGTGCTTTATAAGCTGAATTTGATTTTGGTGATAAGCATAGCTCGATAACGGCATTTGCAAGTGGGATGCGTGCTTCTGGGAATCCAACTCGTTCAGCTGATTCAATTGCAGCTAGTGTACGTGGTCCAGCTTGTGGGCTAGCAAGTCCAATATCTTCATAAGCCATAATAAGAAGGCGTCTGCCAATACTTTGTAAATCACCTGCTTCAATAAGGCGTGCTAAATAATGGAGCGCTGCATTTACATCACTTCCGCGCACTGATTTTTGAAATGCTGATAATACGTCATAATGAGCATCGCCGCCTTTGTCGTGAACGAAGCTCTTCTTTTGTAAGCATTCTTCCGCAATCTCGAGTGTGATTTCAGCCGCTTGATCGTCTGTAGTAAAGCTAGATAATACAGCAAGCTCAAGTGCGTTATAAGCGGAACGCATATCACCACCAGAGGCATTTGCAAAGTGATGTAGTGCTTCATCTGTTACCGTTACAGCATATTCTCCAAGGCCTTTTTCTTTATCTTCTAAAGCTCTTTTTAACCCAATTAAAATATCATCTTCTGTTAGTGCGTGTAATTCGAAAATTTGACACCTGCTTCGAATAGCGGAGTTTATTGCATGGAATGGATTACTTGTCGTTGCACCAATTAAAGTAAGAAGTCCGCTTTCTAAGTGAGGTAATAGAAAGTCTTGCTTTGCTTTATCTAGACGGTGAACTTCATCTAAAATTAAAACGAGGTGTCGATGCATCTTCGCTTCTTGCACGACAACTTCCATATCTTTTTTATTGTGAGTAACAGCGTTCAATAGACGAAACGGGGTACCGGTACTTCCAGCAATTGCACTGGCAATGGATGTTTTTCCTGTACCTGGAGGACCGTATAAAATCATAGATTGAAAATGATTGGCTTGGACCATTCGCCATAAAATCTTTCCTTCACCAACTAAATGTTGTTGCCCAATAATTTCTTGAATATTTGTAGGGCGCATTCGATGTGCGAGTGGTTGTTTCATTTGGACCGTCTCCCTTAATATATAATCTCGTTCTATCGTATCATTTTTTTCTACGAAATTTGAAATAGGATGCTGTTTTATGGGAAAAATGAAGGATAATATTTTCATTTTTCTTTCAATTGTAATAATTTCCGAGTTTTTCAATGTGATTTTATGTTATCATTTTGATACACAAGTTGAAATTTCTTATAATACTATATTATGCTATAATTTCATAGGATTTTAAATTGTGTTCTTTTTATAAATAAGATATAACCAATAGAAGTGAAAATTTGAAAAGAGGTGCAAAATAGATGAAAATTTCAACGAAAGGCCGCTATGGCTTAACAATTATGATTGATCTTGCAAAAAAGTTTGGTGAAGGTCCGATTTCATTAAAATCAATTGCGCAGGCGCATGACTTATCTGAGCATTACTTAGAGCAATTAATTTCACCACTTCGTAACGCTCGTCTTGTAAAGAGTACGCGCGGGGCATATGGCGGATATGTATTATCTGATCAACCGGCTAACATTACAGCTGGGGATGTAATCCGTGTATTAGAGGGACCGATTAGTGTTGTAGAAATGATAGAAGAAGAAGAGCCAGCGCAGCGCCAGTTATGGATGCGTGTTCGTGATGCGGTGCAAGAAGTGTTAGATAGTACAACGTTAGAAGATTTAGTACGTTATGAGGAAGAAAATCACGGGGGCTATATGTTTTACATTTAATTCCTTGTGAAACGATTTGGAAAGAAGGAGATTTAATGGAACGCATTTACTTAGATCATGCTGCGACATCTCCGACTCACCCAGAAGTGGTCGAAAAGATGATTCCATATATGACAGAAATATTCGGGAACCCGTCTAGTATTCACTTTTATGGACGTCAAACTCGTCACACAGTAGATGAGGCGAGAAGAGTGTGTGCACGCAGCATTCATGCGAATCCGAATGAAATTATATTTACGAGCGGTGGTACAGAAGCTGATAATTTAGCGCTTATCGGTGTAGCACGTGCGAACCGTCATAAAGGTAACCACATTATAACGACGCAAATTGAACATCATGCGATTTTGCATACGTGCGAATTGTTAGAGCGTGAAGGGTTTGAAGTGACATATTTACCTGTCGATGAAACCGGGCGCATTCAAGTTTCTGACATACAAAAGGCATTAACAGAAGAGACGATTCTTGTATCTGTTATGTTTGGGAATAATGAAGTAGGGACGATGCAACCGATTGTGGAAATAGGAAAGCTGTTAAAAGAGCATCAAGCGTATTTCCATACAGATGCGGTACAAGCTTACGGTTTAGTAGAAATTAATGTGAAAGAGTTTGGTATTGATTTATTATCAATTTCAGCTCATAAAATTAACGGGCCAAAAGGTGTAGGTTTCTTATACGCTGGTGCAAATGTGAAATTTGAACCGTTATTAATAGGCGGAGAGCAAGAAAGAAAACGCCGTGCTGGTACGGAAAATGTGCCTAGTATTGCTGGGCTTCAGTATGCAATTCTTATAGCTGAAAAAACTCGTGAGCAAAAAAATGTCCAATATGAAGAGTTTAAAGATATAATGGTATCTGTCTTCAAAAATGAAGGCATTACTTTCGAGGTAAACGGAAACTTAGAACATCGCTTACCGCATGTACTTAATGTAAGTTTTACAGGAATGAACATTGAACCTTTCCTTGTGAACTTAGACTTAGCTGGCATTGCAGTATCAAGTGGTTCTGCTTGTACAGCTGGTTCGATTGATCCATCACATGTATTAGTAGCGATGTTTGGAAAAGACTCCGATCAAATACGTTCATCCGTACGCTTTAGTTTTGGACTTGGAAATACGAAAGAGCAAATTGAAAAAGCGGCGTACGAAACAGTGAAAATCGTGAAGCGATTAACACAAAATTAGCATGGGAGGTGACATGATGAACAAACTACCTCACGAAACACGCGTTGTCATCGGAATGTCCGGTGGCGTCGATTCATCTGTAGCAGCACTTTTATTAAAAGAGCAAGGTTATGATGTAATCGGAATTTTTATGAAAAACTGGGATGATACAGATGAGAATGGTGTCTGCACAGCAACAGAAGATTACAATGATGTAATTGAAGTGTGTAACCAAATTGGTATTCCGTATTATGCAGTAAACTTTGAAAAACAATACTGGGATAAAGTATTTACGTACTTCTTAGATGAGTACCGAGCTGGTCGTACACCAAACCCAGATGTAATGTGTAATAAAGAAATTAAATTTAAAGCATTTTTAGAGCATGCAATTGCGCTTGGTGCGGATTATGTGGCAACAGGCCATTATGCACGCGTTGCTTATATGGACGGCGAATATAAAATGCTTCGCGGTGTTGATGACAATAAAGATCAAACATATTTCTTAAATCAATTAAGCCAAGAGCAATTATCAAAAACAATGTTCCCGTTAGGTGAATTAAAGAAACCGCAAATTCGTGAAATGGCGAAAGAAGCTGGCTTAGCGACAGCGGCGAAAAAAGATAGTACAGGTATTTGCTTCATTGGTGAGCGTAACTTTAAAGATTTCTTAAGTAACTACTTACCGGCACAACCAGGTGTAATGCAAACATTATCTGGTGAAGTGAAAGGGAAGCATGACGGTTTAATGTATTATACAATTGGACAACGTCATGGCCTTGGAATTGGTGGTAATGGTGATCCATGGTTTGCTGTTGGGAAAAATCTAAAAGAAAACATTTTATATGTTGATCAAGGATTCCATAACGAACTTCTATATGGTGATGAAGTTATTGCTACGAATGTAGGATGGGTAAGTAACAAAGAAAAAGAAACAGAATTTAAGTGCACGGCGAAATTCCGTTATCGTCAAGAAGACAATAAAGTAACGGTTCAAATCGTTGATGAAAATACAGTTCGTATTCTTTGTGATGAGCCAATTCGTGCAATTACACCAGGACAAGCAGTCGTTTTCTATGATGGAGATGAGTGCTTAGGCGGTGCTACAATTGATGAAGTGTACCGTAGTGGTAAGAAATTGGATTATTTAGGATAAATGAGAAGCCTCTGCCGATTAGCGGTTAGAGGTTTCTTTTACATAAAGCGAATTTTCGTTCGCTTGGAAAATACATTCTTTGTTATAATTTGTTGTAGAGGTGAAGGACATGTCAAACAAACTTGAAACAGGTATTCAATATATGCAAGAAGGAAACTGGGAAGAAGCAGCTAAAAATTTTACAGAAGCAATCGAAGAAAATCCGAAAGATGCGCTTGGGTACATTAATTTTGCAAATTTATTAGACGTATTAGGTGATAGCGAGCGAGCGATTTTATTTTATAAACGTGCACTAGAGTTAGATGATAAATCTGCAGCAGCCTATTATGGTTTAGGAAATGTATATTATGGCCAAGAGCAATTTACTGAAGCGAAAGCTGTATTTGAACAAGCAATGCAAGCTGGATTACAATCAGCTGATGTAACATTTATGTTAGGTATCACACATGTACAGCTTGGAAATGATCGTCTTGCACTACCATTCTTACAAAGAGCAACAGAATTAGATGAAAACGATGTAGAAGCTGTATTCCAGTGCGGACTTTGCTTCGCGCGACTAGAACACGTTCAAGAGGCGAAACCTTATTTTGAAAAGGTATTAGAAATGGATGAGGAGCATGCAGATGCGTATTACAATTTAGGTGTTGCGTACGTATTTGAGGAAAATAATGAGAAGGCTCTCGCTTTATTTAAGAAAGCAACTGAAATTCAGCCAGATCACTTTTTAGCGGGTAATGGCGTTCGTTTATTAGAGCAAGAAGCTGAATAAGATAAAAATATAGTTTAATGGGTAGTTATCCCTCATCTAAAAAGGTGGGGGATGTACTGCTCATTAAAGTGAAAATACCGGAAAGGAGAGGAAAAATGGGAAATCAACATGCAATGGATTTGTTTGAGGAAGAGAAAAAGTTTATAAAAGCGCAAGTTCTTCATACCATTTTCCACAACGAAGAAAACCTCTATTCCGTTGTCAGTATGAAAGTCATTGAAACGAATGAAACGTATGACGAAAAGAAAGTAATGATAAACGGTCATTTTCCCCGCATGCATGAAGATGAAGTGTTTACATTGACAGGTCATTTTAAGGACCATCCAAAGTATGGAAAACAATATATGGTTGAAACATTTAAAAAAGAATTGCCGCAAACAAAAGCAGGTATGGTGCAATATTTAGCGAGTGATTTATTTAAAGGGATAGGAAAGCGTACAGCTGAAAAAATTGTGGACCATCTCGGAGAACATGCTATTTCTAAAATTATGGATGACCCTGAGGCATTAAATGGTGTTGTTAATAAACAAAAGGCTCAGGAAATATATGAGACAATTGTTGAACATCAAGGGCTAGAGAAAGTAATGAGCTTTTTAAATGGCTACGGTTTTGGAACGAAACTTTCTATTAAGATTTACCAGCAATATAAAGAGATGACATTAGAAGTGATTCGTAATAATCCGTATCAACTTATCGAAGAAGTGGACGGGATTGGTTTTGGAAGAGCGGATGATATAGGGCGTGCGTTAGGGATATCGGGTAATCATGACGACCGTGTACGCGCAGGATGTTTTTACACATTAGAGAATGTCTCATTACAACTTGGTCACGTTTATATGAGGAAAGATCAACTTGTAAGAGAAACGATGTCACTTTTAAACAATCAAGAAGGAAGAGTGACTGAGGAAGATATTATAGGTTGTATTGAAACGATGCAAAGTGAAGGGAAAGTCATCATAGAAGAAGAACGAGTGTATTTAGCAACGTTATTCTACTCTGAGAAAGGTGTTGTAAAGTCTATTCGCAGGCTTATGAATCAAGAAGAAACACCTTCATTTCCAGAAGCAGAAGTGTTAAAAACGTTAGGTGAAATTGAAGAACAACTGAACGTACAATATGCACCGTTTCAGCAAGAAGCAATTCAAACGGCACTTCATAAACCGATGATGTTATTGACAGGTGGACCAGGAACAGGGAAAACAACAGTTATTAAAGGGATTGTTGAAATGTATGCATCACTACACGGGTTATCGTTAAATCCGAATGAATACAGTGATGATAATCCATTTCCAATACTATTAACAGCTCCAACAGGAAGAGCAGCGAAGCGAATGAGTGAATCGACAGGACTTCCAGCTTGCACAATTCACCGTTTACTTGGTTGGACGCCAGAAGGATCTTTCCAGCGTAATGAAACGGATCCTGTCCAAGGTAAGCTCCTTATTATCGATGAATTTTCAATGGTTGATATTTGGCTTGCAAATCAGCTATTTAAGTCGTTGCCGACGAACATTCAAGTTATCGTTGTAGGTGATGAAGATCAGTTGCCATCTGTAGGACCTGGACAAGTATTAAAAGATTTATTAAATGCAGGCGCAGTTCCGACAGTGAAGCTTACTGAAATTTATCGTCAAGCGGAAGGCTCATCAGTGATTCAACTTGCCCATGCGATAAAAAATGGAACTCTACCACCAGATTTAGCACAAAATCAAAAAGATCGTTCATTTATCGGCTGTACAGGATCTCAAATTGTTGAGGTTGTGAAAAAAGTTTGTGAAAATGCTAAAACAAAAGGCTTTAGCGCAAGAGATGTACAAGTATTAGCACCGATGTACCGCGGGCCTGCTGGTATTAATGTATTAAACGAAGCGCTGCAACAAGTATTTAATCCGAAGAGGGAAAAGAGTAAAGAAATTGCTTACGGTGATGTTGTGTACCGAAGAGGCGATAAAGTACTGCAACTCGTGAATCAGCCGGAGAGCCAAGTGTTTAATGGTGATATTGGGGAAATTGTTTCGGTGTTTTATGCGAAAGAAAACGTTGAGCAACAAGATATGATTATCGTTTCATTTGACGGAATTGAGGTAACGTATACGAAGCCCGATTTAAATCAAATTACGCATGCATATTGTTGTTCCATTCATAAATCACAAGGTAGTGAATTTCCGATTGTTATTATGCCAATCGTGAAAAGTTACAACCGTATGTTACGTCGTAATTTAATTTACACGGGCATTACAAGAAGTAAGAAGTTCCTTATTATTTGCGGAGAGGAAGCAGCTTTCCAATCTGGTGTAAATCGCCTTGATGATGCAATGCGTCAAACAACCTTAGCTAGTCGCTTGCAAGAATCACAAGGAGAAGTACAGATGGTCACAGTTAATGGCGAGGAAATGGACGTGGAAAACATTTCACCGTATGATTTCATGTAACAAGGTGAAATTATATAGTGAAACTTTCAAACGCATAGCGTTGAAAGGCTCCAGTAAAATGTATAAATGAATGCAGTTTGGACATAATGGCGAATAGAATCTGGGAGACTGTAAGGAGATGAAAGCCATATGTTTATTTGTCCAAATTGCAAAGGGAAAGACATTGGAAAAATAGGTGTCAACCAATTTTATTGCTGGAATTGTTATATCGAATTATCGGTTTCAAAGGGGAAAATCCATACGCATCAAGTTGAGGAAGATGGTTCACTAAGCTCTCTTGATGATTTATTTGATGAGAATGAAAGAACGATCGGATAACGAAAAGGGGGATTTACTTTGAATCTACGCAATTCATTAATCGCATTAGGTGTTGGAGCTGCAGCATATCAATATGCTCGTAAGCAAGATGTATTTTCAAAACGCAATATGAAAAAAGCACGTAAGATGATTAAGTCTTACTTATAATCATTTCGATAAAGTGAAAAACTCCCTTGTAGACAAGGGAGTTTTTTTATGCACCCATATGCAAATAAAAAAGTCCGATCTCTGAGAAAAGATAAGATAGACCGTAGCAGCCAACGCCAAGTATTCCATACTGCCATAATTGCTTCGCTTTTTCTTTACGTGAGGAATGAATAAAGAACCCCTTCCAAATACCGAACCCGATACAAATCCATTCAAGAATCATAAAAAGTGCTGATAATCCAAGCATAAACAAAACCATAATTAGCCCTCCTGATTATATTAATTCATGCTGTATTCTCAGGGGTGGTTGTCCTTGTTATGTTATTTATATGTACGTCTTTAAAAAACAGTATGGTCCGTATGAAAAGATTTTAAAAGTTTCGCACATAACCTACCCCATTTATTTTCAAAATAAAGGTGGAGGAGGTTTTTCATGTGAAGAATCTTAAAATCATTTGGATATATCGTTTAGGATTATTGTTACTTGTTTTTCTTTGTCTGCTCGTCTTTTTAAAAATTAAGCCGCTATGGGCACCGATTATTTTTGTATTTAAAGTAGCGATTACGCCGTTTCTTATCGCGTGTTTTATTGCGTATTTATTGCACCCTTTAATTGAAAAAATTCATAAGGAAGGGATGCCCCGTACACTTGCCATTTTGCTCATTTATATCCTTTTCTTTGGCGGAATTGGTTATGGGATTTATAAAGGAACACCAGTCGTTATTAAGCAGTTACAAGAGATTAATGAACAATTTCCGCAGTTTACAAAAATGTACGATTCGTGGATGGATGGCGTTACAGAACAAACGGCGAATTTCCCTTCGTTCATTCATGAAAAGGTGAAACAACTTTTTGTGGGTGTGGAAACGAAGATTCAAGCGCTTTTAAATAAAGTGATGAGTACAGCTCGTGGTGTACTCGATTCATTGCTCATTATTTTCTTAATACCGTTCATTGTATTTTACATATTAAAAGATTATGGTGAGTTTTATCATATCTTTTGGAAACTAGTCCCAAGTAAATGGCGAGGTACGGGGCAAATGCTTGCGAAAGAAATTGATAAATCACTTGGAAGTTATATTCGAGGACAGTTATTTGTTTGTTTAGTATTAGGGGGAGTATCAGCTCTTTCTTTTTGGTTTATCGGTATGAAATATCCATTATTGCTTGGCATTATTATTGGGGTAACGGATATAATCCCGTACTTCGGTCCTATTTTAGGAGCAATCCCGACGTTAATGATTGCAGCAACAGTATCAACGAGTTTACTTATTAAGGCGGGGATCACAATTGCGATTTTGCAATTTGTGGAGAGTAACATTTTATCGCCTTACATCGTTGGTAAGTCACTTCGTATGCATCCCGTTATTATTATGCTTGCCTTACTAGTTGGGGGAGAGGTAGCTGGGATTGTAGGATTGCTAATATCGGTTCCGATTTTAGCAGTTATTCGCACTGTCATTGTTCATGTGAGACCTCTCTTGAAAAAAGAAGATGTGTAAGTATAGAAGCCCTCTATGTAAGAAATAGAGGGCTAATCATATATTTATTTAGAAAGCTGCTCGTGTATCTTTTGAACGAGGGAGCTCACATCATTTGTTTGAATATGTTTTATTTTTTTCCATTCGTTATCATACATAAATACAATTTGATTGTTGAAAAGACGCTTTTGTTCTTTTAGATTAGAAATTTTTGCGAAAGAGTACTCTTCAAATATTGGATTCTTACTTATATCTGGCCCATAAAAGAATAGCCTTTTGTTCGTTAAAATTAGCAATCCTGGCCTTGCGACGGAACGATAAATAAATATGTCTAATGAACATGCTGCGTAAAATAATATCGTTTCGTCAGTCGCTAATATGTTTTTAGCTTTGCTAAGTAAGGTTGTCATTGTGATCGCTCCTTTATTTTATTAACAATAATTTAATTATAACAAAAAAAGTAATATTTAGAAATTTTTATAAATTATTCTTATAAGGAGATTCCGATTTATTAATAAATGCATACTATATGAAAAGGCTGTTAAGAATGAATAGTAGAATACTTATGATTAATAAGTAATTAATCCAATATAAATGATTATCTACATTGACAAACTTAAGAGAATTCTATTATATTTAGTCATATAATACATTAAATCAATGACGGAACAAGTACGTTACAGTCCATTTATAGAGAGAAGCTTCCATATGGCTGAAAGAAGCTTTAAATGAAGGGTAACAGAAAGCTAATCCTGAGAGCAGCTAATCACTGCCGTCTTGCCACGTTACGGCACCATGAGGTGATGAATTGATTGTTATTGTAATCAATTCATAATTAGGGTGGTATCGCGAGTTAACTCTCGTCCCTTTTATAGGGACGGGAGTTTTTTATATTTAAGGAGGAAAATACAATGAAACAACTAACAGGCGCACAAATTCGTCAAATGTTTTTAGACTTTTTCCAAGAAAAAGGACATGCAGTAGAACCTAGTGCATCACTAGTTCCGCATGAAGATCCATCTCTGTTATGGATTAACAGTGGTGTAGCGACATTAAAAAAATATTTTGATGGACGTGTAATCCCGCAAAATCCACGTATTACAAATGCCCAAAAATCAATTCGTACAAACGATATTGAAAACGTAGGGAAAACAGCTCGCCACCATACATTCTTTGAAATGTTAGGAAACTTCTCAATCGGTGATTACTTTAAAGAAGAAGCAATTACTTGGGCTTGGGAATTCTTAACGAGCGACAAATGGATCGGATTCGATAAAGAATTACTATCAGTTACAATCCATCCAGAAGATGAAGAAGCATTCACAATTTGGAATGAGAAAATGGGCGTTCCCAAAGAGCGTATTATCCGCTTAGAAGAAAACTTCTGGGATATCGGTGAAGGCCCAAGTGGACCGAATACAGAGATTTTCTATGACCGCGGAGAAGCTTACGGTAATGACTTTAGTGACCCAGAATTATATCCAGGCGGAGAAAACGAACGTTACTTAGAAGTATGGAACCTTGTATTCTCTCAATTTAACCATAATCCAGACGGTTCATATACACCACTTCCTAAGAAAAACATTGATACAGGGATGGGTCTAGAGCGTATGACATCTATCGTTCAAGATGTGCCTACAAACTTTGATACAGACCTATTCATGCCGATGATTGGTGCAACAGAAACAATTTCTGGTGAAAAATATCGTAATGGCGATTTAGAAAAAGATATGGCATTCAAAGTAATTGCTGACCATATCCGTACAGTAACATTCGCTGTTGGTGACGGTGCTCTTCCATCTAACGAAGGCCGTGGTTATGTATTACGTCGTTTATTACGCCGCGCTGTTCGTTATTCGAAGAAATTAAACATCAACCGTCCATTTATGTTTGAATTAGTACCGGTTGTTGGAGAAGTAATGAAAGACTTCTATCCAGAAGTACTTGAAAAGAAAGATTTCATTGCGAAAGTTGTGAAGAACGAAGAAGAGCGTTTCCATGAAACACTTCATGATGGTGAAGCGATTTTAGCTGAAGTAATTGCAAAAGCAAAAGAAGAAAAAACAACTGTTATTTCTGGAGTAGATGCGTTCCGTCTATATGACACATACGGTTTCCCAATTGAATTAACAGAAGAATATGCAGAAGAAGCTGGCATGACAGTTGATCATGAAGGTTTTGAAAATGAAATGGAAAAACAACGTGAGCGTGCACGTGCTGCTCGTCAAGACGTTGATTCTATGCAAGTTCAAGGTGGTGTCCTTGGAGAAATTAAAGTAGCGAGCGAATTCGTTGGTTACGGTACAGTTGCAACAGAAAGTAACGTTGTTGCACTTGTGAAAAACGGCGAATACACAGACAGCTTACAAGCTGGTGAAGAAGGACAGTTAATTCTTGATGTAACACCATTCTATGCTGAGAGCGGTGGACAAATTGCAGACCGTGGTTACCTTCTTGCAGATGGTGTGAAAGTTCTTGTAAAAGACGTACAAAAAGCACCAAACGGCCAAAACTTGCATAAAGTTGTTGTTGAAGAAGGAACATTAACGAAAGATGCGGCTGTAAAAGCTATTATCGATACGAAAAATCGTAGTAGCGTTGTAAAAAATCATACAGCAACTCATTTACTACACCAAGCATTAAAAGACGTACTTGGAACACACGTTAACCAAGCAGGTTCTCTTGTAACTTCTGAACGTCTACGCTTTGACTTCTCTCACTTCGGTCAAGTACAAGCTGACGAATTAGAAAAAATTGAGCGTATGGTAAACGAGAAAATTTGGGAAAGTATTGATGTTGAGATTTCTCAAAAAGCAATTGAAGAAGCGAAAGAAATGGGCGCAATGGCATTATTCGGTGAAAAATACGGAGATGTTGTACGCGTTGTACAAGTTGGCGATTACAGCTTAGAGCTTTGTGGTGGTTGTCACGTTGATAATACAGCTTCTATCGGTATTTTCAAAATCGTTGCTGAATCTGGTATCGGTGCAGGAACTCGTCGTATTGAAGCAGTAACTGGTAAGTCTGCATACGAATTAATGAACGATCAAGTAGGTTTATTAAAAGAAGCAGCAGGAAAAATGAAAACAAATCCGAAAGATATTTTAACAAGAGTTGATGGTCTATTTGCTGAAGTGAAACAACTGCAAAAAGAAAATGAATCTCTTGCTGCGAAATTAAGCAATATCGAAGCTGGAAACTTAACTGATTCTGTAATGACAGTTGATGGGGTGAATGTATTAGCAGCGAAAGTAAATGTTGCAGATATGAACAACTTACGTACGATGATGGATGACTTGAAAAATAAATTAGAGTCAGCAGTTGTTGTATTAGCGTCTGTTAATGACGATAAAGTAAACATCCTAGCAGGTGTAACGAAAGACTTAATTAGCCAAGGTTACCATGCTGGTAAACTTGTGAAAGAAGTAGCTTCTCGTTGCGGCGGTGGCGGTGGCGGCCGTCCTGATATGGCACAAGCAGGGGGTAAAAACCCAGCTCAAGTCGAAGAAGCTTTAGCATTTGTACAAGAGTACGTTAAATCTGTTTCAAAATAAAGAGATAGTAGTGTACAATGGTAGGGAGAGGAGAAGTTCTTCTCCCTATACTTACTATATAAGTGAGGTGCTTGAAATGGACGGTTTTGATAAAACAATGAAGTTTAGCATTCAAGATGAAAAACAGAGTGTCCATGTAAATGATGTACTTTTAACTGTGTATGATGCACTTCAAGAAAAAGGCTATAATCCGATTAACCAAATCGTCGGTTATTTATTAAGTGGAGACCCAGCATACATACCTCGCCATAAAGATGCACGTAGCATCATTCGCAAGCTTGAACGTGATGAGTTAATTGAAGAGCTTGTGAAGTCTTACTTGAAACATCATCGTGAGGAGTAGTTTATGCGGATATTAGGTTTAGATGTAGGTACAAAAACAGTCGGAGTTGCAATTAGCGACGAAATGGGCTGGACAGCACAAGGATTAGAAACAATTAAGATTAACGAAGAACGAGGTCACTTTGGTTTTGATCGTATTTCTGAGTTAGTAAAGCAGTACAATGTGGACAAGATAGTAGTAGGTTTACCTAAAAATATGAATGGTACAATTGGCCCGCGTGGTGAAGCGTGCCAACAATTTGCAGAAAACCTACGAGAGCTGTTACAATTAGACGTTGTAATGTGGGACGAGCGTTTGTCAACAATGGCAGCGGAACGTCTGCTCATTTCAGCCGATGTAAGCCGTAAGAAGCGAAAGCAAGTAATTGATAAGATGGCTGCAGTCGTAATCTTACAAGGATTTTTAGATAGTAAATAAGAGGTGACCAAAATGGAAGAAAATCAAATTACAATTGTAGACGAAAAAGGTAACGAACATTTATGTGAAATTATTTTCACTTTTGACGCTGAAAAATTTGGAAAAAAATCATACGTAGTCTTCTCTCCAATCGGTGAAGTAGACGAAGATGGAGACCAAATTTATGATGCAATGGCTTATGAGCAAAATGAAGAAGAGGGCGGAACTTTACTTCCAATCGAATCTGAAGAAGAGTGGGAAATGGTACAAGAAATGTTCAACACTCTAGCTGATGAGCAAGAAGCTGAATAATAAGTACTGAAAAGATGGACGACATACAGTCCATCTTTTTTTTGTATTTATATGTAAAATGAAAGATTTTTTGTCGAAACTGTGTAAGTCTTTGTAGTATAATGAGACGGATTGTAGAAAAATAAAGTGTCAATTAAAAAAGATAAGTGAATTTTTTGCGTTTTTACATCGTGCTGTATAGAAAGGTGTACATACGGTCTACAATTAAGTAAGGAGGAAATGTTTTGATAGAGAATCAAGTGAAAAAGAAGCGTAGACGTATCTTTTTATTTTCGATTATTGCACTGCTTTTAGTTTGTGGTTCAGTCTATGCGTATATTTCATCCGCATTAGGACCAGTTGATAGCGGGAATAAAAAAGAGATTGAAGTAGAAATTCCGAAAGGATCATCTACAAGTAAAATTGGAGAAATTTTAGAAGAAAAAGGTGCTGTGAAAAACGGTACAGTTTTTAGTTTTTATACAAAGGCTAAATCGAAAAGTTTACAAGCAGGTACATATTTATTAAACCCTTCAATGAGTGCTGAAGATGTGATCGAACAAATGTCATCTGGCAATGTGCATCGTCCAGCTCTTTATAAAGTGACGATTAAAGAAGGGGCGCAAGTAACTGAAATTGCAGAAACGATTGCGACAGAACTAAAGTGGAATAAAGATGATGTTACGCGTCAATTAAACGATAAAGCATTTATTCAAAAAATGCAGCAAAAGTATCCGAAGTTATTAACGGATAAAATCTTTGATAGCAATATTAAATACCCATTAGAAGGTTATTTATATCCTGCAACGTATTCGTTTTATAAGAAAGATACGACGTTAGAAGAAATTGTAATTCCAATGCTTGAGAAAACAAATGCAATCATTGTTCAAAATGAGGCGACAATGAAAGCGAAGAATTGGGATGTTCATCAACTTTTAACATTATCTTCACTTATTGAAGAAGAGGCAACTGGTTTTACAGATCGTCAAAAGATCTCTAGTGTCTTTTATAATCGTTTAGCAAAAGGTATGCCGCTTCAAACGGATCCAACGGTATTATATGCACTTGGAAAGCATAAACAACGTGTATTATACGAAGATTTAAAGGTCAACTCACCGTACAATACGTATGTTGTAAAAGGATTGCCGGTAGGGCCAATCGCAAACTCTGGTAAACATTCAGTAGAAGCTGCGTTAGAACCTGCGCAAACAGATTATTATTATTTCTTAGCTGCACCAAGTGGTGAAGTGTACTATGCGAAAACATTAGAAGAGCATAATGCATTAAAGCAAAAATACATTACGAAAAAACAGTGAAATGGGGAGGGATAGCGAAAAAAGTCGCACATCCCTCTTTTTTGTGGTAAAATATATCGGGTTAAAAACTGGCAGAAGAATCGTTTTTAATATCAAAACGGGACGTACAAGCTAAGGGTAAAGCTGGCTTGTATTTTTATTGCATTCTATGTGTGAAAAGACGTCATAGAGGCACTTCTCCATGTAAATAAGGAGGACCATTTATGGAGGATGCAGTTAACGAGTACCTATTATCATTTATTGATCCGAAAGATAAATTAATTCTTGAAATGGAAGAATATGCAACAGAAAATCATGTGCCGATTATGGATCGACTTGGAATGGAATTTATGCTGCAATTTTTACGTTTAATTGGACCGAAAAGCATTTTAGAACTTGGAACAGCAATCGGTTATTCTAGTATTCGTATGATGCAAGCTATTCCAAATTCACGTATTGTGACAGTTGAGCGCAATCGTGAGCGATATGAAAAAGCACTTGAATATATAGAACGTTCCCCAGTAACAGATCGTATTTCAGTTATTTACGGTGATGCGTTAGAGACAGGTGAACAAGTAAAAGAACACGGGACATTTGACGTTATTTTTATTGATGCAGCAAAAGGACAGTATCGTCGCTTTTTTGACTTATATGAACCGTTATTAAATCCTGGTGGCGTAATTATTTCAGATAATGTTATGTACCACGGTCTTGTAACGACAAAAGAGAAAATTGAAAACAGACGTACACGTGGTTTAATCCGTCGTATTAAGACGTACAATGAGTGGCTTATGAACCATGAAGGATATGATACAACGATTTTCCCAATTGGTGATGGAGTAGCTGTTAGTAAAAAGAGAGGGTGACCAAGGTATGAAGAAACCTGAATTGTTAGTAACGCCAAGAGCGGTGGCGGATATCGAACAACTTGCGAAAGCAGGAGCAGATGCGGTAATGATCGGTGAGCAAAAGTTTGGTTTACGTTTAGCAGGGGAGTTTTCACGTGAAGATGTAAAACAAGCTGTGAAGATTGCACATGAAAATGGTGTGAAAGTATACGTAGCCATGAACGCTATGTTCCACAACGATAAAGTAGAAGAATTAACAGATTACGTTTCATTTTTAAACGAAGTAAATGTAGATGCAATTGTTTTCGGAGATCCAGCGGTATTAATGGCTGTTCGTGAAGTAGCACCAAATATGCAGTTGCACTGGAATACAGAAACGACAGCAACAAACTGGTTCACTTGTAATTACTGGGGACAAAGAGGATCAAAGCGTGCTGTATTAGCTCGTGAGCTTAGCTTAGATGAAATTGTTGATTTAAAAGAAAATGCTGAAGTGGAACTGGAAGTACAAATTCACGGTATGACTTGTATGTTCCAATCGAAGCGTTCATTAGTAGGAAACTACTTTGAGTATCAAGGACGTAATCTTGACATTGAAAAGAAAAAATATGAAGAGAATATGTTCTTATATGACCCAGAGCGTAACAATAAATATCCAATTTATGAAGATGAAAATGGTACTCACATTATGAGTCCGAACGACATTTGTTTCATCGATGAATTAGAGGAACTAATCGATGCTGAAGTTGATAGCTTAAAAATCGACGGTGTACTAAAAAGCTCTGAATATATTATTGAAGTAACGAAGAAATATCGTCAAGCGATTGATTTATGCGTAGAAGATCGTGATGCATATTATGACGTGAAAGATGGTCTATATAAAGAAATAGAAGAAATGCAACCAGTAAATCGTCCGTTAGATACAGGATTCTTCTTTAAAGAAACGGTTTACTAAACGAGGAGGGTGTAGGAAATGACTGTACAAGAAATTTCACGAGTGATCGATGGCAAACGTGTTATTGTGAAGAAACCTGAACTGTTAATCCCTGCGGGTAACTTAGAAAAATTAAAAGTAGCTATCCATTACGGGGCAGATGCTGTATATTTAGGTGGACAAGAATTTGGTCTTCGTTCGAATGCAGGTAACTTTACGCTAGAAGAAATGGCAGAAGGCGTTGAGTTTGCAAAGAAGTATGGAGCAAAAATATACGTAACAACAAATATCTTTGCACATAATGAAAATATGGACGGGCTAGAGGAATATTTAAAAGGGATTGAAAAAGCTGGCGTAACGGGAATTATCGTTGCTGATCCACTTATCATTGAGACTTGTAAACGCGTAGCGCCTTCTGTTGAGGTGCATTTAAGCACACAGCAATCACTATCCAACTGGAAAGCAGCACAGTATTGGAAAGAAGAAGGTTTACATCGCCTTGTATTAGCTCGTGAAGCAAGCTATGAAGAAATGAAAGAAATTAAAGAAAAAGTGGATATTGAAATTGAAGCATTCGTCCATGGTGCAATGTGTATCGCATATTCAGGAAGATGTACATTAAGTAACCATATGACAGCGCGTGATTCTAATCGTGGTGGTTGTTGCCAATCTTGCCGCTGGGATTATGATTTAGTTCAAACAGTATCACAACATAAAGATGCAAAAGAGCTTCCTCTATTCCAAGAAGGAGATGCTCACTTTGCGATGAGTCCAAAAGATTTAAATTTAATTTTATCAATTCCAAAAATGATTGAAATCGGAATCGATAGCTTAAAGGTAGAAGGACGTATGAAATCAATCCATTACGTAGCGACTGTAGCAACTGTATATCGTAAAGTAATTGATGCGTATTGTGCGGATCCAGATAACTTTGAGTTTAAACAAGAATGGTTAGATGAGCTTGATAAATGTGCAAATCGTGATACAGCTCCTGCATTCTTTGAAGGGGTTCCAGGACATCAAGAGCAAATGTTTGGAAATCATAGTAAGAAAACAACGTATGATTTTGCTGGTTTAGTGTTAGATTATAATGAAGAAACGGGCATCGTAACGATTGAGCAACGTAATCATTTCAAACCAGGACATGAAGTGGAGTTCTTTGGACCAGAAATAGAAAACTTTACGCAAACGGTGGAGAAAATTTGGGATGAGGATGGAAACGAATTAGATGCAGCGAGACATCCGTTGCAAATCGTGAAATTCAAAGTGGATCAACGAGTGTATGTGAATAATATGATGCGCAAAAGCATACTTCAATAAGAAAGAGTGATAGTCGAATGGGGACGAATAAGCCTGTTGTAATTGGAATTGCTGGTGGTTCGGGATCAGGTAAAACGAGTGTAACGAAAGCGATTTTTGACCATTTTAAAGGTCATTCTATTTTAATCTTAGAGCAAGATTATTATTACAAAGATCAAAGCCATTTACCAATGGAAGAGCGTTTAAAAACAAATTATGATCATCCGCTTGCGTTTGATAATGATCTGTTAATTGAACATTTGCAGCAGTTGCTTGCATATGAGCAAATTGATAAGCCTGTATATGACTATACATTGCATACGCGTTCAGAAGAAATTATTCCGGTTGAGCCGAAAGATGTAATTATTTTAGAAGGAATTCTTATTTTAGAAGACCCACGTCTTTGCGAGTTAATGGACATTAAATTATTCGTTGATACGGATGCTGACCTTCGTATTCTGCGCCGCATGCAACGTGATATTAAAGAGCGCGGTCGTACGATGGATTCAGTTATTGATCAGTACGTAAATGTTGTACGTCCAATGCACAATCAATTTATTGAGCCTTCTAAGAAATTTGCGGATATTATTATCCCTGAAGGTGGACAAAACCACGTTGCAATTGATATTATGGTGACAAAAATTGCAACAATTCTTGAACAAAAAGTAAATTTGTAATAGCATAGTAAAAGATATACGGTAGGAAGGGATTTTTTCCCTTCCTATCGAATACAATGAAACATGCAACCTCATCTATATATAGGTGAGGGCATATTTATATCAACTTTCCATACATATCTTCTTTATATAAAGAAGAATTGGAAATACGGGGTTGTATGTGACAACTCCGCTAGTGCAAGGGTACTAGAAACCTCCGCTAACAATGGAAGCGGAGGAGTTTTCATATGGAACTCCTCTTTTTTTCGGGGGATTGGTATATAAAAGGAGTGGAAAATATGTCAACAGAAAAAACATACCCTATGACGCAAGAGGGTAAGCAAAAACTAGAGAACGAACTTGAGCAATTAAAAACAGTAAGACGTAAAGAAGTAGTAGAACGTATTAAAATCGCACGTAGCTTCGGGGATCTTTCTGAGAACTCTGAGTACGATGCAGCGAAAGATGAGCAAGCGTTCGTAGAAGGACGTATTACACAATTAGAAAATATGATTCGTAACGCAGTTATCATTAAAGATACTGGCGAAGTATCTACTGTTGTTACATTAGGTAAAACAGTAACATTTAAAGAATTACCAAACGGAGATGAAGAAGCGTATACAATCGTAGGTAGCGCGGAAGCTGATCCATTCGAAGGAAGAATTTCTAACGATTCTCCAATCGCAAAAAGCTTATTAGGTAAGCAAATTGGTGAGAAAGTAACAATCCAAACACCAGGCGGAGAAATGCAAGTAGAGATTGTCTCTGTAAAATAAAAAAAAGATTCTCCTATCGGGAGAATCTTTTTTTTATCCCGCTATTTGCCAGACAGTAAGACCACCATCTCAAAATTCAGCGGAAGCAAAGAAGTTAGGTGGGCATCGGACTGCTCGTAAACGCCCGCTTGGTGAGGGCTAATTAAAGTTTCTTTTTATCTGTAGAATAGAAAAATTTGTGTAAACCTTAGAGTGATTCGACAAAAAATGTCAAAAAAACATTTTAAGCTTTGATATCATAATTAGAGACCATAGTTTTTAAAAGGGAAAAGGGGCTAATTATGAAACATAAAATCTTTACAGGATTGGTTTGTAGTATCTCTATATTAGGACTTGCTGCATGCGGAACGAATGAAGAAACTACATCATCAAAGGGAGAAAAAGTAAAGCAAGAAGAAAAAAAGGATATTAAAGCAACTGAGAGTTCAAAAGCCTTAGAAAATCCACAAGATAAAAAGGAATTTAATGATTTTGATGTAGCGTATCAATTAGCAATTGTCATGAAAATATTTCAAGATGTAACGATTAAGTATGATTACGCAATTGGGAATCCAGATTATTTATTGCGAGATTCGATGGATCAAAAAACAATAGATGATATGAAGAATATGTTACAAGAACAGGCGAAGAATAATGATAAAATTTTAAAAGATGAAGTGAATCAAGCATATACATATTTAAAACAATCGAAAGTAAGTAATAAAGATGATATTCAAAAAATAATAGATGCACAAAATAATTATTTACATATTGTAGATAAGATGATTACTTGTATTGATTCTGTAACAGTTGAGAATGCAAAAGAAAAAAGAAATGAAATGGATAATCTTAGTAAGGATTATTTAAAAATAGCGGCTAATGTAACAACCACTGTAATTGAAGTTGCTAAAAACACTGGAGTGAATGAAACTGAATTTAGATCGCTTCTTATGAAATTTTTAGAGAAGCCAAAGAAACAATAATAGCCTTATATAATATCTGTTTTTGTTTTGGAGATTGTATAAATAAAATAGTACCTCGTCTAAACTACAATAGACGAGGTGTTTTTTATGAAAATAAAACGGAGAATTACAATTGTTTTAATTTGTTTTATGTGCGTTATGTTTGTATTGCTTTGTCGTTTAATCCAAATTCAAATTATAGATACAGAATCATTTACTGATCGCAAAATAAATTTAATTGAAAAAAGTGTTACGCAACGCACACAATCCATTACAGTAGACGATGGACGTGGGCAGTTTATAGATCGTAATGGTAAAAAAATAGGTGAGGAAAAATATCCTGTTTTAATTATTTTTCCATTTTTACAAATAAAAAATGACATGTTAGAGAAAATCGCGCATATCATTGGTGTGTCGAGACAAGAGATTAGAAGACAAATGAAAAATAATAAAAATGCATTTACACTACAAGGAGAAACTGCTCCATTTCGAGTGACACGAGAGCAGATGGAGAAGGTAAATGAATTACATGTATTAGGTATTGTAGCAGCTGAAGTGCGATTAAAACAAACTGGAGAGATAAATCATTTAATTGGTGATGTAGGGGAGAACGAAAGGGAGTTTCAAAAGCGATATGGAGAATTGAAAAGAATCTCAAAACAAACGCCGATAGGTATTTCAGGATTACAGCAATCATTTGATGAATTTCTATTGACTGATGGAGAGGCAAAAGTATTATATCAAGTAGATCGGCAAGGAGAACCAATTTTCGGAAAGCAAGCGAAATACACTTCACCAGGAAATCCATTTTATCCAGTTAGGATTCAAACTACTTTACATAAAGAGTTGCAGCAAAAAGCAGAAGAAGTGATTGAAGCGAACGAAATAAAGAAGGGGGGACTAGTATTACTAGATGTAAAGACAAATGAAATATTAGCGATGGCTAGTAAGCCGTCTTTACAAGTAAGGGATGAGAATTTATATAAAACTACACTTGAAAATCAAATGTTAACGCCACATTTTCCAGGCTCTGTTTTTAAAACAGTAGTTGCAGCTGCAGTCATTGATCAAAAAGTAAATTTGTTTAATCGGACATTTAACTGTAATAAAGATTTATATGGTGAAAACGACCCGCAAGTTAGGATGGGTACACTTAACTTTAAAGAGAGCTTTGCTAGGAGTTGTAACAGGACATTTTCCGAGTTAGGTAACGAGCTATTACAAAAGGATAAGACGGTACTAGAAACATACGTAGCAGCTTTAGGAGCAAATGAAAAGGTTGGATGGAAAGGTTCTGTATTTCATACACCTCATTTTGAGCAAATGCCAGAAGAAAAGGGTACTACTATTTGGGGGAATGAAGAAAATAAAAATAGTAAAAAAGCGGTAGAACAAACAGCAATTGGACAGAAAGATGTACGTATATCACCTCTAGCAATTGCAAATATGATGGCGACGATTGCGAGGAATGGAGAAAAGATGGAAGTGAAAGCAGTTGAAAAAATAGTATATAAAAATGGAGCGGATTTTTTTACATTTGAGAGCCATACGTTAAATGGAAAACAGCTTTCGTATGAAACAGTGAAAACATTACAAGAGTTATTAAGAGGCGTTGTAACAAGGGAGAAAGGAACAGGAACGGCATTCCGTTCGTTGCCACTAAGTGTCGCTGGAAAATCCGGGACAGCGCAAACAGGGAAAGGGACGAGGGTGAATCGCTGGTTTGCAGGTTATTTTCCGTATGAGAATCCAAGATATGCTTTAGTTGTTGTTGATCTAGAGACTGATAGCAAAGTGAATAAAGTTACACCTATTTTTAAAGATATGGTAGGAGCAATCTATCAATTGGAGAATGAAAAGTAATCTTGCAATTTATAGTGAAATGTCTTCATTTCATGAAAATATCATTGTAAATGTTCAACCTTTCTAGATTTAATGTTACAATAGCAATTAGGAAAAACTGCATGGAGGTTTGGAGAATGGCAGGAGGATCAAGATTCCAACAGAAACAACAAAAACGTCGTCAAAACGGTGTTTTAAATATTGCAATCGCTATTGTATTACTATTAGTAGCTATTGTAGCATATCAATTGTTCGTTCCTAGTACGAAAGAGCAAGCATCTTCTACTGATAAGAAAGTCTCTCAACAAACAACAAAGAATGAGAAAGCTGGAAAATCAGAAGATAAAGAATCTGCTAAGAAAAAAGAAAAAGAACAAGAGCAAGCAGAAGCCAAGAAAAAAGCTGAAGAAGAGAAGCTAAAGGCTGAAGAAGAACAGAAAAAAGCTGAAGAAGAAGCGAAAGCTAACGAGAAAGTATCAGCTGAGAAAACTGTATCTAAGGCAAAAGAGGCGTATACAAAACCTTCTTGGAAAGCTGTAGGAACAGAACAAGGTTCATCACCAGCGATGACGTTTAAACAGGGTTCATCAGATTGGAATGAGATGCAAAGTGCAATTGCTGCAGGTGTTGAAGTACCGAAAGAGCAATTAGTATTCCATTTTGTTGGAAGAGACAAAACTGGAAAGAGTAAAGCTTATGGTGATGTTCAAGATAAGCAAAGTGGGAAAAGATATTATGTAAATATTGATTGGGTAGACAATGAGGGCTGGAAACCAGTACTTGTTCAAACTCTAAACTAAAAAAGAGAGGCTCCTTAGGAGCTTCTCTTTTTTGTTAACGCAATTTCTTTAATTTAAAATGAACAACCGCGCTATAATACGGTCTTTTGCTTTCAGGATCCATAACCATCTGATGTGAGATGTGATGAACTTCAAGCATAAGTGCTTTATTATTATCAATTTGTTCACTAATTTTTCGTTCTAAAGAAGCTAAGTCTCCCGCTTCAAAAAACTCTACTTTATCTTCTAACATTTCAAAGGTAAATGACATGAAGACGGCCCCTCTCCTATGTAATCAACTATAGTGTAACAAAGAAAAGAAGGAAATACCATGTACATTTCAATTGACATTTTTAGAAAGAGGGAATATCATACTGATAAAACCGATAAGAAAAAGGGGAATTTTTATGGGTACAGAATTTAATGGTTTATTTGATGAGTGGGCTCATACGTACGACTCATTTGTACAAGGCGAAGATATACAATATAAAGAAGTTTTCGCCCATTATGAGGACATTCTAGAGGATGTAGTTAACAAGTCATTTGGTAATGTATTAGAATTTGGTGTCGGTACAGGTAATTTAACAGATAAATTATTACTTGCTGGCCGCACAGTTTACGGTATAGAACCGTCGCGTGAAATGCGCATGATTGCAAAAGAGAAATTGCCAAAAGAATTTTCAATTACAGACGGTGATTTTCTTTCGTTTGAAGTTCCAAATTCAATTGATACCATTGTAAGCACCTATGCATTTCATCATTTAACAGATGATGAAAAAAATGTAGCGATTGCGAAGTATAGTCAATTGCTAAACAAAGGTGGTAAAATAGTGTTTGCTGATACGATATTTGCAGATCAAGATGCATATGATAAAACTGTTGAAACAGCAAAACAAAGAGGTTTCCACCAGTTAGCAAACGATTTGCAAACGGAATACTATACACGTATTCCAGTTATGCAGACTATTTTTGAAAACAATGGCTTCCATGTAACGTTCACGAGATTAAATCATTTCGTTTGGGTAATGGAGGCAACTAAGCAATAGAAAGAGGGATTAGATTGAGAATTGCTGTAATTGGAGCAATGGAAGAAGAAGTACGTATTTTACGTGACAAATTAGAACAAGCAGAGACAGAAACAGTTGCAGGTTGTGAATTTACGAAAGGGCTATTAGCAGGGCATGAAGTAATCTTGTTAAAGTCTGGTATTGGTAAAGTAAACGCAGCGATGTCAACGACAATTTTATTAGAAAAATATAAGCCTGAAAAAGTAATTAATACTGGTTCAGCTGGTGGATTCCATCATTCTCTAAACGTAGGTGATGTAGTTATTTCCACTGAAGTTCGTCACCATGACGTAGATGTAACAGCATTTAACTATGAATATGGTCAAGTACCAGGAATGCCGCCTGGATTTAAAGCTGATGAGGCGTTAGTTGCATTAGCTGAGAAATGTATGCAGGCTGAAGAAAATATTCAAGTTGTAAAAGGTATGATTGCAACAGGTGATTCATTTATGAGTGATCCGAACCGCGTTGCAGCCATCCGTGATAAATTTGAAAATCTTTATGCGGTAGAAATGGAAGCAGCAGCAGTTGCACAAGTATGCCACCAATATGAAATTCCGTTTGTTATCATTCGCGCACTTTCTGATATTGCTGGTAAAGAATCAAATGTTTCATTTGATCAGTTTTTAGATCAAGCAGCTCTTCACTCTACAAACTTTATTGTAAAAGTGTTAGAAGAGTTAAAGTAATGTAACAAAAAGGCAACTGTCTCATATAAAGAAAATACATACAGTTGCCTTTTCTTTATTGGCAAACAAGGGGGAGAACACGATGAATGTATATCGTGGAGTTCATGAGTTAATTGGTCATACACCAATTGTAGAAATTACTCGTTTTTCACTTCCGAAAGGGGTCCGTTTATTTGCAAAGCTTGAATTTTATAACCCAGGCGGAAGCGTTAAGGATCGTTTAGGAAGAGAATTAATCGAAGATGCGCTAGAAAAAGGGCTTGTTACCCAGGGTGGAACAATTATTGAACCGACTGCTGGGAATACTGGTATTGGACTGGCACTTGCAGCATTAGAACATGATTTACGTGTTATCGTTTGTGTACCAGAGAAATTTAGTATTGAAAAACAAGAATTAATGAAAGCACTAGGTGCAACGGTCGTGCATACACCGACTGAGGAAGGAATGACCGGTGCAATTGCTAAAGCAAAAGAGTTAGTAAATGAACTACCGAATTCATATTCTCCAAGTCAGTTCGCAAATGAGGCAAATCCTCGTGCATATTTTAAAACATTAGGACCTGAACTGTGGGACGCATTGAATGGAGAGATTAACATATTTGTTGCTGGAGCAGGAACTGGCGGTACGTTTATGGGGACTGCATCTTATTTGAAAGAAAAAAATATAGATATTAAAACAGTGATTGTAGAGCCAGAAGGATCTATTTTAAATGGTGGTAAGGCTGGTTCACATGAGACCGAAGGAATTGGACTGGAATTTATCCCGCCATTTTTGAAGACATCTTATTTTGATGAAATTCATACGATTTCTGATCGAGATGCATTTTTACGAGTGAAAGAATTAGCCCAAAAAGAAGGACTTCTCGTTGGGAGCTCTTCAGGAGCAGCATTTCATGCGAGCTTACTGGAGGCAGAGAAGGCAGCACCAGGTACAAATATTGTAACCATTTTTCCTGATAGCAGTGAGCGCTATTTAAGTAAAGACATATACAAAGGATGGGAATAAAAAATGAGAGCAAAGACAAAGTTAATTCATGGTATTCGCATAGGAGAACCTTCAACTGGATCTGTAAACGTACCGATTTATCAAACAAGTACGTACAAACAAGAAGCAGTTGGTAAGCATCAAGGATATGAATATTCACGTACAGGTAACCCAACACGTGCAGCTTTAGAAGAAATGATTGCTGTATTAGAAAATGGGCATGCTGGATTTGCATTTGGTTCAGGAATGGCTGCTATTACAGCGACAATTATGTTGTTCTCAAAAGGTGACCACGTAATTTTAACAGATGATGTTTATGGCGGAACATACCGCGTTATTACGAAAGTATTAAACCGTTTCGGTATTGAGCATACATTTGTAGATACAACAAACTTAGAGGAAGTTGAAGAAGCGATTCGTCCAAATACGAAAGCAATTTATGTGGAAACACCAACGAATCCACTACTAAAAATTACTGATATTAAGAAAATATCTACTCTTGCTAAAGAGAAAGACTTATTAACAATTATTGATAACACATTCATGACGCCATATTGGCAGTCGCCGATTTCTTTAGGAGCAGATATTGTTCTTCATAGTGCAACGAAATATTTAGGAGGTCATAGTGACGTAGTTGCAGGTTTAGTAGTTGTAAATAGTCCACAACTAGCAGAAGATCTTCACTTTGTACAAAACTCAACAGGAGGTATTCTTGGGCCACAAGATAGCTTCTTACTACTTCGCGGTTTAAAAACATTAGGAATTCGTATGGAAGAACATGAAACGAATTCACGCGCTATTGCTGAGTTCTTAAATAATCATCCAAAAGTAAATAAAGTATATTACCCAGGTCTTGAATCACATCAAAACCACGAATTAGCAACAGAACAAGCAAACGGATTTGGTGCTATTATCTCATTTGATGTAGATAGTGAAGAGACATTAAATAAAGTACTTGAGAAACTACAATACTTTACACTTGCTGAAAGCTTAGGAGCGGTAGAAAGTTTAATTTCTATTCCATCTCAAATGACACATGCATCAATCCCAGCCGATCGCCGCAAAGGATTAGGAATTACAGATACATTAATTCGTATTTCTGTCGGTATTGAAGATGGTGAAGATTTAATTGAAGATTTAGCACAAGCGCTAGCATAATAAAAAATGCACTGCTCTATATTAGCGGTGCATTTTTTTATTACATTATTTGTGAAACATTTCACAAAATAGACATACACAAACGAAATGATTTCATGTATATTGAATTCAGGAAATGTTACTCACGAACAAACTTGTGAAACTTTTCACAAACAATGAAATTCATGTAGGAAAGCATCTCTATTTTTTTGTGTTAATTGGGACTTATTTTGACCTATAGGGACATATAAGGACCGCGATAGTAGAATAGGAGGAAATTCACATGGTAGTCAAAGAGAAAGTTGTAAATGAAATGCAGGAAGTAAAAAAGATGATTGATACGCTAGTAAATAATGGTCAACAAGCTTTACAAGCATTAGAAAGTTTTACACAAGAGGAAATTGACAACATTGTTCATGAAATGGCATTAGCAGGTGTTGATCAACATATGCCGCTAGCAAAATTGGCAGTTGAAGAAACTGGCCGTGGTGTATATGAAGACAAATGCATTAAAAATATTTTTGCCACTGAATATATTTGGCATAGTATAAAGCAAGATAAAACGGTAGGGATTATTCACGAAGATCCTCATGAAGAAATAATAGAAATCGCGGAACCTGTCGGTGTAGTAGCTGGGGTAACGCCAGTAACGAATCCAACGTCGACAACAATGTTTAAAGCGTTAATTGCGATAAAAACAAGAAATCCAATTATTTTCGCATTTCATCCTTCCGCACAAAAATGTTCTGTGGCAGCAGCGAAAACCGTATATGATGCAGCGATGAAAGCTGGTGCACCAAAACACTGTATTCAATGGATTGAAAGACCGTCTGTTGAAGCGACGAAACAATTGATGAACCATGATGGTGTAGCACTCGTTCTAGCAACTGGAGGCGCTGGTATGGTGAAATCAGCTTACTCTACTGGAAAACCAGCGTTAGGCGTTGGTCCTGGTAATGTACCGTGTTATATAGAAAAATCAGCACATGTAAAACGAGCTGTTAATGATTTAATTTTATCGAAAACATTTGATAACGGTATGATTTGTGCATCGGAACAAGCAATCATTGTCGATAAAGAAATTTATGATGATGTTAAAACAGAAATGATTGAAAACAATTGTTACTTTGTAACAGAAGAAGAAAGAAAAAAATTAGAAAAGCTCGTTATAAATGAAAATACATGTGCAGTAAATAGTGATATTGTAGGGAAATCAGCACAGTATATTGCCGATTTAGTTGGGATCACTGTTCCTGAACATACAAAAATGCTTGTAGCTGAAATTCAAGGTATCGGAGCAGCATATCCGTTATCTCGTGAGAAACTGAGTCCAGTATTAGCTTGTGTGAAGGCGAATTCATTAGAAGAAGGATTTACATATTGCAAAGAAATGTTGAACCTCGGTGGTTTAGGACATTCAGCAGTTATCCATTCTACAAATAAAGATGTGCAAAAGCAATTTGGGTTACGTATGAAAGCTTGCCGTCTCATTGTAAATGCACCTTCATCACAAGGTGGAATAGGGGATATATATAATGGATTTATTCCATCACTTACACTTGGTTGTGGTTCATACGGAAAGAATTCAGTTTCCCAAAATGTAACAGCGACTCATTTATTAAATATAAAAAGGCTGGCAAATAGAAAAAAGAATATGCAGTGGTTCAAACTGCCACCAAAAATTTATTTTGAAAAACATGCTACAGCTTATTTAGCAAATATGCCTAACATTTCACGTGCATTTATTGTAACGGACCCCGGAATGGTTGAACATGGCTATGTCGATACAGTCGCGCACTATTTAAACAAGAATGCAAATGATGTGAAAGTTGAAGTTTTCTTTGAGGTCGAACCAGATCCATCAGATGAAACTGTTTTCAAAGGTGCGGAAATGATGAAAAGCTTTAAGCCAGATGTAATTATCGCACTTGGTGGTGGTTCAGCTATGGATGCAGCAAAAGGAATGTGGTTATTCTATGAGCATCCAGAAACGACATTCTATGGTATTAAACAGAAATTTTTAGATATAAGAAAACGTACATGTAAATATCCGGAATTAGGAAATAAGGCGCAGTTTGTTGCGATTCCAACGACATCAGGAACGGGATCAGAAGTGACACCATTTGCGGTTATTACAGATAAGAAAAATAATATAAAGTATCCGCTCGCAGATTATGAATTAACACCAGATGTAGCAATTGTTGATCCACAATTTGTAATGACAGTACCACCACATGTAACAGCAGATACTGGTATGGATGTTTTAACACATGCAATTGAGGCGTATGTGTCTGTTATGGCAAATGACTATACAGATGGATTAGCATTAAAAGCCATTGATCTCGTATTCAAATATTTACCGAGAGCATATAAAGATGGAAATGATGAAGAAGCAAGAGAAAAAATGCATAACGCTTCTGCAATTGCAGGGATGGCATTCGCAAACGCTTTCCTCGGTATTAATCACAGCTTAGCACATAAGATTGGACCAGAATTCCATATTCCGCACGGACGCGCAAATGCCATTCTAATGCCGCACGTAGTCCGCTATAATGCTATTAAGCCAAGAAAACACGCATTGTTCCCAAAATATGAGCACTTTGTGGCAGATGAAAGATATGCACATATAGCGAGAATGCTCGGTCTTCCAGCAAGTTCGGCAGCAGAAGGGGTGGAATCACTCGTCCAAGCAATTATTGAGCTTGGAAAAAGCTTAAATATTAATATGAGTATTGCGGGACAAGGAGTCGATAAAGAGCAATTTGAAGAGGTTGTTGGAGTATTAGCAGAAAGAGCTTTTGAAGATCAATGTACAACTGCTAATCCAAAGTTACCGCTTATTTCAGAGCTGAAAGAAATTTATATGGAAGCATATAAAGGTGAATAATGATAAAAAAAGAGCCGCAGTAAAAGCGGCTCTTTTTTTTATTGGAAAATATCTCCCAGAATGGCTGTATTTACTGGTCTTTCAGTTTCATAGAATATGATACAGTGAAATGGAGGAGTGAGAATATAATGAAAGAATTAAAAGGAAAAATAGAAGATTATACTCGGTTTGGACAAATGCTTCTCGCTGTAAGTACATTGTTAATGGTTGGCTTATTGATTCCGAGTGGAGCAAAAGAGACAATCCAATTTTTTGTTATGATGGGGAGCATCGTTATATTTTTAAGCTTATCGTTCTTTTTCTTTCAGCGTGTGAAAGTGATGCGTGACCAGCTAGAGGAAAATGAATGTGAATAATATTGTTAACTAGAGCGCAGCGAAAAGAAAAAATCTTTTTGTCGCGCTTTTTGTTTTTTGTAGGAAAATATATGCGTTTCGTATTGACAATGATAATCCTTATCAATTAAAGTAGAATAGTAGTTAATGATTATCATTATCAATTAGAGGTGAAGAAATGAAAAAATCTATTACGCTATTTACAGCGATTTTATCTATTTTTTTCTTGTTAATAGGTTGCAGTGCCAAAGGGGACGAAAAAGCGTCTGCAACCAAAACAGAAAAAGGAAAAGAGAAAATCGAAATTACCGACCTATCAGGAAGAAAGGTAACATTCGATAAAGTGCCAGAAAGTTTTGCAACATTAAGTATGGGGGACATGGATATTATTCATGCTTTAGGTGGAAAAATAGTAGGTCGCCCGGATACGAAATTAACTCTTCCGGATGAGCTAAAGAAAGCACAAGTAATTGGGAATGCACATCAACCGAATTTTGAGCAAATTGTTAGTTTAAAGCCCGATGTACTTGTTGCTAACAATGGATTCCAAAAGAATGTGCCAACGGTTGAAGGACAAGGAACGCAAGTTATCATTTCTTCTGCGAATTCTGTACAAGATATTCAAAAGAATATTGAATTATATGGAACGGTAATGAAGAAAGAAGATAAAGCAAAAGAAATTATTCAAAAAATGAATGATCAAATGAAGAAATATGAGAAAAAGAGCGATGTGAAAGCATTGCTAGTGTATGGCGCACCAGGAACTTATTTAGCGGCATTACCAACATCTTTATCAGGTGATATTTTAGAAAAAACAGGCGGAAAAAATATTGCTTCTGATTTTCCAGAAACGAAAGAATATCCGCAATATGCACAGCTAAGTGTAGAACGTATTATTGAGGCGAATCCAGATGTGATTTATTTAATTACACACGGAGATCCAAAAAGTGTGAAAAAAGCATTCGAAGGCGAAATGATGAAAAATGAAGCGTGGAAAAATTTAGAGGCAGTAAAACAAAACCGCGTAGTTATTTTGCCACCTGATTTATTTGGATCTAATCCTGGTACAAAAGTTACAGAAGCAATGGACTTTATGTATAAAAGTATACAAGATGTAAGGAAATGATACGTATGGAAAGTAGTGAAGTAGTAAGAGAAAAGGAACATCCTTTTGCGAAAAAAAGATGGATAATAGCAGTTACTTTAGTTGTATTAACAATCCTAGGTCTCTTTTACGGTCTTTTCGCAGGAAGTTTATCCTTTTCTGTACGAGATATTCTAACGGGTATACAAGATGAAGGTTCGACAGTTCATCGAATTGTATGGGATCTTCGCATACCGAGAGTGCTCATTGGGTTTATAGTAGGAACATGTTTAGCTGCATCTGGTACACTGCTACAAGGAGTTATGAGAAACCCTCTTGCAGATCCTGGTATTATCGGAGTTTCATCTGGGGCAGGCCTTGTAGCAATTGTCATCATGATTTTATTCCCACAGCATCTAGCTTTTTTACCACTAGGGGCGTTTTTAGGAGCTTTCATAACAGCGATGGTTATTTATGCTTTATCATGGCAAAAAGGGGCACCACCTTCAAGAATCGTCTTAGTAGGGGTGTCGATCAATGCATTAATTGGTGCAGCAACGTCAGCATTAATGTTATTACATAGTGACAAAGTACAATCGGTGTTACCGTGGCTAGCGGGTGGTATTGGTGGTGTAAGTTGGGCACATTTAAATATGATTATTTATTATGCAATATTCGCCATTATATTAGCTTTCTTTGGTATTAAGCATATTCGAGTGTTAATGCTTGGAGATGAAATGGCAAAGTTATTAGGACATAACGTGGAAAAAAGTCGGTTTTATTTAATCGTAGTAAGTACATTATTAGCTGGAATTGCAGTAAGTGTGTCTGGTCTGATTGGATTTGTCGGTCTTGTCGTACCACATATGCTACGTTTATTAGTTGGAAATGATTATAGATATTTGCTACCTTTATCATGCCTTGGCGGCGGGGTATTACTTGTTTTTGCGGATGCAATAGCTCGAAGTTGGTTTGACCCAATCGAATTGCCTGTTGGTATTTTACTGTCCTTCTTAGGTGGTCCGTTCTTCTTATATTTAATTCATAGAGGAGGAAAACAAAGTGATTTCCGTTAACAAAGTGTTTTACGCACACTCTGAAAGATTTCAAATGCAAAATATGAATGTACATATTAAGGCTGGAGAAATCGTTAGTTTAATTGGTCCGAATGGATCGGGAAAATCTACTTTGCTTCGTTTAATAGCAAGGCTACTGAAACAAAGCGAAGGGGACATCATTTTAGATGGGAAAAATATTCATATGATGAAGAGTGCTGATGTAGCGAAGCAATTAGCAATGTTACCACAAATGCATGATCATCAATTAGATTTAACAGTGAAAGAACTAATTGAGTTCGGAAGAGGTCCACATAAATCATGGAGTAGCCACTTAAATAAAGAAGATGAAGAAATTGTTGATTGGGCATTGTCTGTTACAAATCTTGAAGGGTGTGAATATCGTCTTTTACATTCTTTATCAGGAGGAGAACGGCAACGTGCTTGGATTGCGATGACGCTAGCGCAACGTACAAATGTCTTATTATTGGATGAACCAACAACCTTTTTAGATATCGTTCACCAGTTGGAAGTAATGGAACTTGTGAAACGATTAAATGAGGAGTTTGGAATGACAATTATAATGGTTTTACATGACATTAACCAAGCTGCTCAATATAGCGATCGTTTACTTGTATTAAAGCGAGGGAAAATTCAGTATGATGGTATACCAGAAGAAGTACTATGCCATGAAATGTTTCAACATATATTTGGCATAGATGTAGATATTTTTCAGGGAAGTGACAAGCCTTTTTTTACACCGAAACGAATTTCTAAAAGGGGAGAAGAGCGATGCAAACAGAAGAGCGTATTACCATTGAATTAGTAAGAAAATTTGTTATGGCAGCTCACGGGGATTTAGAGAAAGTACAAGAGCTATTGGTTGAATCACCAAGCTTACTTCACGCCTCTTATAATTGGGGTGGATCAGATTGGGAAAGTGCGTTAGGCGCATCGGCACATGTAGGTCGTAAAGATATTGCTCTTTATTTACTAGAAAAGGGTGCTCGGATGGATATTTTTGCAGCAGCTATGCTTGGTGAATTAGAAGTTGTACAAGCTATTTTAGTAGCTCAACCAGAAGCATTGCGCGCATCTGGTCCTCATGGTATTTCTCTTCTTCAACATGCACGAATGGGTGGAGAGAAATCTAAGCGTGTATATGATTATTTAGCAATACTATCTTAATGAACGAAGGAAGTTCTTATGTGCGGTAAACTTTTCACTTGAAACAATTGGAAAGTTTACCGCCCGTTAGAACGGGATAAGTATCTAGTATATTTGAAAATCCTACACCCCCCTCAATTGTAGTTTTCTTTATGCTAGTTATGATATGGATGCAGTGGACAATATTTGTCTACTGCTTTTTTTGTTTCTATAAGATTGAATATTCTGTGTTATGTAGTTGATTCATTTATAATAAATGGTAACATTTATTGTGCATACAAAATATGATTGTGAAATTAAGAAGAAATTAGTAGAAAGGAGTGAAGGAATGTTTCATACAGACCGTTTACAAATTCGTAAATATACAATGGATGATTTACAGTTCTACGCTTCACTATGGGGAAACGAAAAAGTAATGCGCTATATTGGAAATGGGAATTTAAAAACATATATGCAATGTAAAAAAAGTTTGGAAGAGTGGGTAATTCCTAGCTATAAAAACGGCCTCGGTTTATTTGTATTAATTGAAAAGGAAACGGGGATACGGATTGGTCATGCAGGATTAGTAAAGCAGCAGATAGATGGAAAAGAGGAAATTGAAATTGGTTATTGGTTATTACCTCAGTATTGGGGAAAAGGCTATGCGAAAGAAGCAGCGGCAGCATTTCGAGACTATGGCTTCCAAGCGTTACGAATGAATAAATTGATTTCTCTTATTAATCCGGACCACCCCGCCTCAATCTTTGTCGCTAGAAAAACGGGGCTTAGTTATGAGAAAACAACTTCATTTCATGGGATGGATGTTCTCGTTTATTCCATTAGGCGCGTTGGATGAAAAAAGGTTAATTGCATTTTTTGAAGAATGGTATATAAAAATAAAGGGGGGATTACATGTACATTTATCATAATGGACTTATTATTCGTGAGGGAACGAATGGTGTACCTGCATATGCAATTAAGACTTTATTTGAAGATGCCGGTTGGAGCAATGATAATATCCCTTCTTGGCAAATTGAAAAATTCACGATAGCATTTGAAAATTCAACATGGGCATTCACAATCTGGGATGAAGAAGAGATGATTGCCATGGTTAGAGTCATTTCTGATGGAATCATGGTCGCGAACATAGTAAATTTAGTTGTGAAATGTGAATATAGAGGGAAGGGATTAGGTAAGAAACTTGTCGCTCTTTGTTTGCAAAAGCTACCACATGGTGACTGGTTTGCACATACTTCTGCGAACAATTTTGATTTTTATAGAAGCTGTGGATTTGAAGTTAGAGAGCTATCGAGAAATGGAACATGTGCGTATTATGGATATCAAGTCGCCAAAAGAGATGGTCACCGATAAATGAATGGCAAGTAAAAAAGTATAGCGAGGTAATTTTGAGACTTTTGATAATAGAGAATGGATTGAGGCTCGTTTTATGATAAAATAAAAGAAAATTCTGTTTATTTCTAGGGGGATAAAAATGAGTATAAAAGTTGGGGATGTATTTAAATATGAAAGAAGATTTACTGAGGAAGAGGTTTTTGAATTTGCAAATATTACCGGTGATAAAGGTAGACACCATGTGGAATACGATGAAGATGGAAGATTAATGGTTCATGGTTTATTGACTGCTAGCATTGGGACGAAAGTGGGAGAAGAGTTACATTACATAGCAAGAGAATTAGTAAGTGAGTTTATTAGACCAGTGTTCACAGGAGATACGATCACTTGTGAACTAACTTTAACAAATGTTGAGCAAATGGAAGGCTATAAAAAAGTTTCAATCGAGTCAGTTTATCGCAATCAGCATGAAAAGACTGTACTAGTTGGGACAAGTTATGGAATTATAAGGGGATAAAAAAGAAGCCTGTTTAACAGGCTTCTTTTTTATTATTTAGTAAACACGTTTTCGATTTTCTGCATAACTAGAGATGAGTAATAATGCAGTTTCTTCTCCTATATTACGAACAATATGAGGAACACATGCATTCCATGAGAAAGAATCACCTTCTTCTACAATTGCAATATCTTCACCGTGCTGAACTTCTAGTTTTCCGCGTAATACAAGGTGACATTCTTCCCCTTCATGGGCATTTGGTGAGTTTTCTTTCGGGAATCCAGTAGGGATTTCTACTAAAGATAGGCGAAGGCCCCCTTGCTCCGCAACATGTTCAATTCTTTGCTCATCTTTGCCGTATACACTGTATTTCCGTTCTTCTTTTTTGACAATTTTTAATCGATCTTTTTGCTCTAACAATAAATAGGGAAGGGGAACGTTTAAAAAATTGGAGATCGTTTCTAAAGTTGAGATAGATGGTGATGTTTTATTATTTTCAACCTGACTCATAAATCCTTTAGAAAGACCTGTTCCCTCACAAATTTGTGCGATTGTTATGCCCCTACGTTGACGAATTTCACGTATTGCAGAACCAATATTCATAAAATCAAGCTCCTTTTTGTAAACAACTATTTGTATCATAGCAAAAAAAATATATTTTTTCCCAGTGAAAATGAATTGACGAATAAAAAAAATTAGTGTATGTTTTGTAATGTGAATAAAAGTTTTATATAATAAAACTATAAAGGAGAGAAAGAAATGAATCAACATATTGGTAACTTAATTATTCGTATCGTGTTAGGGGTAACATTCTTCATGCACGGTTTAACAAAATTCCAATCAGGAATTGACAATATTGCAGGGTGGTTTACAAGCATTGGTTTACCAGGAGGACTTGCATACGGTGTAGCAACATTTGAATTAGTTGGAGGCCTATTATTAATTCTAGGTTTAGGTGTAAGATATATTGGATTATTATTTGCACTTGTTATGGTTGGAGCAATCGTAAAAGTGAAATGGTCAGCTGGTTTATTGGGAGATGGAAAAAATCCTGGTTTCGAATTAGAACTTGCATTATTAGCAATGGGTGCATACTTATTTGTTGCAAAAGCTGATGGTTTTGTAGATAATTTCTTAAAAGAAAAAATGTCAAAGAAGAAATAATTTAAATGGGGGAGGCTAACAAGATGAGTTTTCAACTTCATCCCAATACAACACTTGATGTTGTTCATTTATACGTATCTAATGTAAAGAAATCACTAGAGTTTTATACGGAAGTACTAAGTATGAAGGTGCTAAAAGAAGAAAAAGCAGTCGTTACATTTGGGAATGAAAATGATGAACCACTTCTTATCATTGAAGAAAAGAAAGAAGCTTTTCCGAAGCAAAGAGGAAGAACAGGGTTATATCATTACGCAATTTTATTACCAAGTAGGCAGGATTTAGCGAATGTTCTTCGTCATCTTGTAGAAATGGTATATCCACTACATGGCGGGGCCGATCATTACTTTAGTGAAGCTCTTTATTTAGCTGATCCAGATGGAAACGGGATTGAAATTTATCATGATCGACAAAAAGAAGTTTGGCGTGATGAGAATGGAGAGCTCCCATTTGTTAGTAACCCGTTAGCTGGTGAAGAATTATTGCAGCAAGGAAGTACATGGAGTGGATTTCCAGCTGGTACTGTGATGGGGCATATTCATTTCCATGTAGCTGATTTAGAGGAAGCGAAACGTTTCTATGTTGATGGTCTTGGTTTTGAAGTAACGATCCCAGCTCGTAATGGAGCGTTGTTCGTATCAGCAGGTGGCTATCATCACCATATCGGTTTAAATACATGGCAAGGTGAAGGGGTACCACCGCAAATGCCAGGTTCTGTTGGTTTGAAATATTTCACAATTGTACTAGCGGATGAAAAACAAAAAGAACAAGTATGTGAAAGCTTAAAAAATATTGGCAAGATTGCTACGTACAAAGATGGAATATTACAAGTCGAGGATCCATTTGGACATTGTATCCATTTCAAAATAAAAGGAGAAGCCTAAAAAGGCTTCTCTTTTTTATTTTCTTATAATTGCATTTTCGTTTTGTAAAAATAGTTCATCAAATTGTTTTGCAAGCTCAAAATCTAGTTTCGTTAAACCTTTTGCATTCCAAGATGACAAAGTAATAATAACTGCTTTATACTGGATAAGGATAAATGGATGGTGATTATGTTCTTCTGATAGTTTGGCGGCTTCAGAGACAAATTCGACTCCTTTTAAGTAGTCGGAAAACATATATTTTCGTTCAATCCATTTCTCATCTTTTACCATCCATTTATCTACCTTCAATAATTCCTCGTGAACTTCTTCTTCAGTTAATCTTAGCATCATTTTTCACATCCTTTATTGGAAGTAACGCAAGACCATTGTTAATAAGGCGTGTTACAGCTTCGTCAGTTGTGAAAGTAGAAAGTTGATGTAGTAATGCTGCAGATGTTTCATGCCCTTTGTTATGCTCTAAAAGTAACTCTAATACTTCAAGGCGCAGCAACCATTCTTTCGCATAAAATTTATTTAATACTTCTTGAATTGCTACTAATTGATCGATATGCGCGTCGTGTAAAATCCCCTTACTTCGAATATCTCGAACTGTTTGATACATACGCTCGAGTTCATTCAGTACAAGCGGAGCAGGAATTTCTTGAACTTCTTCATCCATTGGGAAAAATGCTGCTGCATCTGCGGCACCTGGGAATACTGAAGTGATTTGTGAGCCAACAGCCATATCAAATGCGCCCCATGAAGCATCAAATAAAACGCGGGCGTTATAAGTAACTGTGCAATCGATAAAGGAAATAAGAGCAATTTTCTTATCGTTTTTCACAATATCTGTTACTGTTCCTTTTACATGAATACCACTTGCAAAAGTAAACTCAGCGATAGTTCCAATTGTAATTCCTAATGATTGTAGTTGTTCGTCTGTACAATTTTCTAATGCAATATTTTCAGTAAGTAATCCAATCGGTGTTCCAAATCCGTCACTGTGTACAGAAGTAGAATGATTCGCTAACTGTTTATTATGAAGCGCTAATGCCGTTGGCGAATTTGTTCGCATGTAAATTAATTCACCTGCATCGTTTTCAATTGTCTCGCTAAATGTACCTGTGATTTGTAATCCGCTATTTAGCTCAGCTGTTGCATAGTTCTCAGAGCGAATTGCTTTTTCTAAACCTTCTTTTCCACCTGTTTTAAAGGCCATTGTTTTAGAAAATGTTTCAAGCGCATCTGTTAATTCTTCAAAGGACTTGCAAACGAATAGTTGTGGTTGCATTTTTGTTACGTCATAAGTTGTCCCTGTACATGCTTCGATAGAAAATGGAACTTTTTCTACAGCGTCTGTTAAGCAATGTTTGCTTTCGCCAACAGAAGAAAGGAGACCAGCACCATATATTTTTGGATCATCTATATTTCCAATCAATCCATATTCTACTGTCCACCAGAAAAGACGTGAAATTTGTTCAGCTTCTGATAAACCAGAAACTAAGTTTTGTTTTTCGATTACAGCATTTTCAGCAGCCTTAACTTCATCAGGAGTAGAAGTAGGACTTTCTTTTACTATCGTTAATGTACGAACAGCTTCAAATGCATCATGTTCTTCTTTTGTAGAGAAAGCTTTTGCACCAATTTGCCCAAAACGTTTCACATATTTTGCATATGTAGGATCAAGTAAAATCGGTGCGTGTCCTGCGGCTTCGTGTACGATATCTGGAGCTGGTGTGTACTCGATATTTTCTACTTTCCGAATATCTGTTGCGATTGGTAGTAATCCGTGTCCTTGGAAATCGAAGAATGCTACACCGGGAATAAGTCCGTCAATCGTTACAGCGCCCCAGCCACTTGGTGCCAAACACTCATTCATTTCTTCTACTTTTGGAATTGAATCTATATTAATACCAGATGATTGTAGTCCGTTCACATAGGCTGGATGAGCAACGTCTTTTAAGAAACTATGATTTTGTCTCATAATATAACGCCACACAGCGTGATTCACCGGTGTGTATTGATCATAATGTTGTGTGGATACGAATGGTTTTAAATGCGATGGGATTTCTGTTTTCTTTGTCATTTAGACATCCTCCTTTTTTTTCAATAAAATTGAATATCGATTTCGTATAGCTTGTATCACCTCCTTTCATTTTTGTAAGCGCTTATAAAATTTTATCATAAGATTCGGAATTATTTAACATATGTTTCTGTGAGAAATAGAAAAAGCCCCTATCGGAAAATCCGATAGGGGCGAAAGAATCGCGGTACCACCCTATTTGTAAGAGAAAATATACTTACATCTCAATTAATGATAACGGAAAAATTCCGTCTTTTCCTTCATGCATAAAAGCACTACGAAAAAGAAGCTCCAGAATTGTAATTCATACTTATATATGTGCTAATTTCCACCGACCATTAGCTCTCTGTAACAGGGATATAAGATACTACTGCGATTCTTTCAACGCGTATATATGAAATTGTGTAAGAGGATGGATGCAAAAAAGTCCCTATCGGAAAATCCGATAGGGACGATAAAAATCGCGGTACCACCCTATTTGTAAACAACTAATTGTTTACCACTCACTTTACGATAACGGAAAGATCCGTCTTTCTCTTCATGCCATAAAAAGCATTACGGGAAAGAAGCTCCAGAATTGTAATTCACGCTTGTATATGTACTGATTCGCACCAACCATCAGTTCTCTGAGACAGTGATATAAGTCGCTACTAGCATTCCTTCAAAGCCGATATATAATTCGTTCAACTAAACTATGTTTTGTATTATAAAACTATATTAAAAAAATTGTCAACAAAAATTTTTTATCCCGTGTTAATGAGCAGTAAAATTCCTACCTCAAAATTCAGTGGAAGTAAAGAAGTAAAGAAGTAAGATGGGAGCCTAACTGCTCGTGAACCCCCGATTGGTGAAGGCTAATAATCAGTGGGGATGAACGAAATCTCCACTGATTAAAATTTCACTTTATTTCACTTCTAAATTAACAGTTAAATTAGAGGTATTGCCAGCTGCATCAGTTGCTACAATGTGAATAGTATTTTTTCCTTCGTGTAATTGAGTGCGATCGAAATAAATGTCATAGCTTTTCTCCCAAGGGTTCAGGAATGCCTGTTCCCATACACCATTTCCGTTAATTTCATATTGCATTCTCACTGGAATACCAGGTGCTATCCAACCAGATTCTGACATCCAATCTAGTAGAATATCATCAACTTTTCCTCTAATTACAAGATTTTCTTGGTCAACCTCGTGTGTTAACTTAGGTGCAGTTCGATCAAGAAATACAGCAGCTGTTTGCTTTGTTTCTCCGCCAGAATTAGAAGCAACTGCTTCAATTTGATATAGCCCGTCAGTTAAAGGAGTGCCATCTGCTTTTGTACCATTCCATTTGAAAGGTTTATACCCAGGAGTTGCATTTTTAGCTTGATGGATAATCCCTTGATACGTTACATGTTCTTTCGTAACTAAATTTGCATGCAATGTGATATCATCCACAGGCGCAACTAAATAGTAGTTGATGAGATTATCATCTAGTACGTGGTCGCCATTTGGGCTAAAAGTAGAATTAATAATTTCAAGTCCATCGATACGTTTATAATCTTTAGGATCGATACTAAATGTGAATGGAATTCGAATTTCTTCTTTTGCCCCTTGTTCTTTTACATATACATTTCCAGTATATACACCTTGTTGTAGTGAGTTATCTACAGTGATAGTAAATGGTTTTTCGGTACTACTATTCGGTTGTATGCTAATCGATGAAGGGACAGAAGCTTTTACTTTTGTTTTTGTGTTTGCATCTAGTAATTCCACACGAGTTGAAAAACTTTTCTTTTTACTAGAAAGGTTTTGTAATGTAACATTTTGCGTCAGTTTTACTTTTCCGCTATTGGGCTTAATAAGACCGAAGCTGACATTGTTAGGTTTTACTAATATATTTGTTTGAGCTGCTTTCGGAATGTTAATTAAACCAGATCCTTGTGCCATAACAGGGTATGTATTTTCATTGACATCATGTAATGTTTTGGCATTGTTGGCAAGAGCCGCTTTCAATTGTTCTGTCGTCCAATCAGGATGCATTTGACGCAAGAGGGCAACCGCTCCAGCTACTTGCGGAGCAGCCATACTTGTTCCGTTATGCGATTCATAGCCGCCTCGCGGTACTGTACTAGTAATTTGTACTCCAGGTGCAACAACATCAGGCTTTATTAGCCAACTTCCTTGTGATGGTCCTCTTGAACTAAAGTTACCGATAAGTTCTGTTTGCTTTGGTTGTCCAATTTTTATGTTTTTCTTTCGTTTTGTAATTAAAGTTTTTAATTCTTCCCCATTTGTATTTGATAATTGCGTTACTGGGACAGCTAGATGTTCACGTGAAAAATATTCCGGCATCATATTAATTTCTTTTTCGCTAGAGATTAATAACACACCAAGTGCACCAGCTTGCTTCGCTTGTTCTGCTTTTACTAATGTACTAGAAGTACCTTGTAAAATAAGTGCGAATTTCCCTTTTACATCTTGTTTTGCATAATCACTTGGATTGCCATAACCAACATATACAAGAGGGGAATCATTTCCTATTGGAAAATCGGATTTTGATAACGGTAACCCTTGATATGTTTTGCTGGAACCAGCTACTTGGAATGTTGGAAACGGGATAGAAACCGTAGATGCTCCAACAGAAATGACACTACTTGCGTTACCGGGAGCATCAACAGACCAAGGTTTTGGTCCGTCATTTCCATTTGAAACGACAGCAGTAACACCAAGTTTCGCTGCTCGTTCTAACGTTAATGTTACAGGCTGATCAGGTACATTTAAATCCTGCCCAAGGGAGAGGTTTAACACATCCGCACCATCTTGAATCGCTCGCTCAATCCCTTGGATAATATAATATCATCTGTTGTACCAGTTCCACCGTCATTCATTACACGATAGGCTAGAATAGAAGCGTTTGGAGCAACGCCTTTAATTTTTCCGTTACCTGCAATAATTCCAGCTACATGAGTACCATGTACGTTACCATCCATTGGATCGTTATCTTCATCAACCGTGTCATATCCACCGATATAATTTGCCTTTAAGTCAGGGTGTGTATAGTCTACGCCAGAGTCGATAATGGCTACTTTCATGCCTTTTCCATCAAGCGGTTTGCCAGATGGATCTTTTAAATTCCACGCTTCAGGTGCACCAATTGTCGGTCCACCGATATTTGGTGCTTCTTCGTTAGTAGCACTTTTTGATGTTTCATGCAATTTATATGTTAAGTTCGGATAGACTGCTTTTACTTCAGGTAAAGAGGCAAGAGAGGTAATTTGATCTCCAGGAACTGAAATAGAGAATCCGGAAAATAACGTATTATACACTTCTTTAATTTTTGCACCAGGTGCTTTTTCTTTTATTTTCTTAGTCGTATCTTCTTGTGCTTTTTTTAGCTCAGCATGATAAGACTGCGCATTACTATTTTGGAAATCTGGAGCATGCTGAATATTACTTTGAGCAGCGAGAGGTGCGTGTTGCAATTCTACAATTACTGATATTTCTTTTGTTGTTTTCGTTTCAACATTTTGAGCAATTTTATGTTCTCCCCACTGTTCAATCGTTGTTTTTAATTGTGGACTAAATTGCTTTTCCTTTTGTAGTGATTCAGCATGAGCGCTTAAAGCTCCAAAACTAGAAAAGACAAGCGCCATGCTTAATAGTGTAGATGTAGTTTTTTTCATTGATACTCCCCCTAATAAAAGTGCTAATATTCAGAAATAAAATCTTGCATTTTAGTTAAAAATTATAAATATAAATGTTGGATAAACTATACTTTCGACATAATTCATACCAATCCTCTATGAATTGAAAATTTCTTGGGAAATTTTTTCTGATTATGTCGAATCGATATTTTTCACATATTGTAGGGAGAAAGTGAGGAATGCTATGAGGGAAATGGAGTGATGGTATGAAAAGGCTAATAGTAAGTGGTAGTGTAGTGTTGTTTATGTTTTTATTTTCTATCACTATTACTAGTGCAGAAAATAATAGTGTGAAAGTTGCTTTTATTCGTCATCATAACCTTTGGATTAAAGTTGATGGGAAAGAAATACAGATTACAAAAGGAGAGTACATAACAGGGCCGAAGTGGTCATATGATGGGGAGTGGCTAGCATATGTAAAAGGGAAGAAACAAAGTATTCTTGAGTTATATCGGATGAAAGATGGAAAGAAAGTTACGCCGTTTCACTCAGAAGCATCAAATTATCAATGGTCACCAACAGAAAATATAATTGCATTTATATTTACAGGTACATTAAATACATTTGATGTAGAAAAAAAGAATGCAGATTTTGAAAATGTATCGGCTGGTGTAGGGGATTATGCATGGTACCCCGATGGAAAGAACTTTCTTGTATCCTCTGAAGCGCACTTACTTCCAACAGGATGGACAGGTGCTCAGCTATATGAAGTGCAAAAAGATGCACATATGAATCCTCACAAAATGAAGCATTTGTATGCATTGCCAAATGAACATGATGATTTCCTAGCGCTAGTAGCAAGTGGCTTTAAGTGGTCACCAGACCAAAAGTGGATTTCATTTTTAGCAGTACCGACAGCTTCATGGTCAGCTGATAGTAATACGCTTTGCTTAGTTCGTGCAGATGGCAGTCGGTTTGAAAAAGTAGATCAAATGTTATTAAACGCACAATGGTTTCAATGGGCACCATCAAAAAATATATTAGCTTATATTGAAGGGAGCGGAAGAGTTGCATTAGAAAATAAGCATTTAAAAGTAAAGGAATTGCCAGCACTTCAGCAGAACATATTTACGCCGAAAGGATATGTTGATTGGGATTTTGTATGGAAGAACGATAGAGTAATTATCGTTTCACGAGCAAAAGAGGCAGGGATAGAAACTCCACCAGAAAAAAGGCCACTACCATCTTTGTATGAGGTCGATAGTACAAGTAATGCACAGCATCAAATCACAAAGAAAACGAACAAGCAAGGGGATTACCACCCGATCTTCATGAAGAAGAGTAATCAATTAATTTGGATACGTTCAGACCGTAAGAAAGCGGATGTATGGCTTGTTCATAAAGATGGGAAACAGGAAAAGAAGTGGATTGAAAATATAGATGTACCAGCGTGGTATTATGAGAAATGGAATTGGGAAAATGTCATCTCGGTGAAATAACAATAAAAAACTGCCTAAAAGATCATTTTAGGCAGTTTTTTATTGTTATTTATGCGTTTTATTTGGCTTTTTTTTCGCTGGGTTTCCGTTCCCTTGGCGCTTTCTATTTTGTTCATCTTTTGCTTGTTTTTCATGCAGTGTATCTAAAAAGTCATTCGAGTTACTCATTTTTCTATCGCTCCTTTCATTTCGTCCTAATTACTATAACCATTTAGGAGGATAATCATGAGTTAGAAGTTAGGCACTTAATTTTCTTCGATAATGTAAGTAAAATATTCCATACATAACAAATAGCATGAGTAAAACTTGTAACTCTACATTTTCCTTTAAAATAGCTGCGATAGGGTCTGGTAAGTACGGTGATTTATCGTTTGTGCTTAAACCTAACCATTTATTTAAGAGGCTAATGGTACAAAACATAAAAACACCGGACCAGCTTGCCGCAATTGCTTTTTGTTTAATTTTTGTTTCACGTTCATCATCTGTAATCCAAGGATTAGCAGTTTTATCACTACTAAAGAAGCCGTTTATATATCCCCATACAATCATTCCAATAAAGACAATTATCCATTTCATATATGTAATTCTCCTTTCGGTGTAAAAAGTATTTTACATGTGATATTGTAATATTTTACAAAGATTAGTGTCAAACCTTTTTTACATATCGTTTTTTATACAGCAGGAATAAAGAATGCAATAGGGAAGAAATATGTGTGAGGATTTTATAGTAAGAGGAGGCTGAATATGAAAATCGTTTTTGTTCGGCATGGTGAAGGTGAACATACAACGGATTTACCAGAAAGTTTACAAGTGTTTGACCCACCATTGACGAGAGTAGGAAAGGCTCAAGCTAAATTACTTCAACTTGATGTACCATTGCAAGAAACGGATATATTAATTGTTAGCCCTACACTTAGAACTTTGCAAACGGCGACAATATGGAGTGCGAAAGTTGCTTGTCAAAAAATCGTCCATCCATATGTATCCCCGCGTATTTTTCCTTATCGAGAAGGAGCGAAAACATTACCGTGCGATTATATAGTAGATCAGGGAATGATAACAAAGTTATTTCCGCATTTTTCGATAGAGAAAAGCTCAAATAATCAGTTATGGAAGGAAGGTATAAACACTATTTCAGAGAATAGTTTTCAGCAAATAGTAAATGAATTTCTTCTTTGGTGTTATGAACTGGGTGCTGAAAGAATTTGCATTGTATCTCACGATGGAACAATTACAGCATATAGGCAATATTTACAGAAAGTCGTTTTAACTAGATCAGATTTTTTGAAAGAAACGGGCATATATGAAATGGATTTATCCCATAAAATTCTGATTGATAAGGGCTGATTATAGGATGGGGGTTGTATGTTGAATATTGCATTAGTAGTTGGTTTTAATTCGGATTTAGAGGCGCAATCAATCCGAGCATCTCTTGAATATTTTGGTGCAAGGGTTGTGACATATTGGATTGGTAGACCGAAAGATTTTGTGGAAGTTCTTTCTGGAAAGAACTTATTTAACGATATTAATTATATTATTTTTTGCTTTCATGGTGAAGAAGGGAAGTTTGTCATGGAAGAGTTAGGCGAAGAAGTATATGAACAAGATGAACCGAGAGGGTATTTTGGTACAGAAGAAATTTATAAATATGCAAAATTGCATAATACACATATTGTAAATAGCGGGTGCACGTTAGGGGAGAAAAATCTAGCAAAATCTTTTTTACATAGTGGGGCGAAATCATATATTGGATCGATTGATTATGTAGATGGAAATGCAGCACTTATGTTTACTATACGCTTATTTTATGGGGTTATTAACCATGGGAAAACGTTAGAAGAAGCGTTTCAAGAAGCGAGTTTAATTGATGAGGAGACACATACATTTCGATTCTATAATTAGTGTGAAACACGTTTATTCTATATTCGAATAAACGTGTTTCACATTTAACTCACATTTTTTTTACATTTTTTTCAATGAAAATGATTATCACTTGTGGTATGATATGTTCAAGTTTTTACAGGTAATAAAAGTTACTATATAAACATTAGTTTTTAATGTTTCATACGCATGTCACAGATTATTCATAATTAACATTTGAAAAATAAGTAACTAATGTTATTATATTATCTGTAACTAACTTAATTACAACTTTAGGAGGAAGATATGGTTATTCAATTTTTAAGAGAAAACAAAGCAGTTTCTTTTGTATTAGCAGTAATTCGAGTATATCTTGGTTACACATGGTTAATGGCAGGAATCGGTAAACTACAAGGAAAAGGATTCGATGCAACAGGTTATTTGCAAGGGGCAATTGAAAAATCTAAAGGTGCACAACCGGCTGTTCAATCTTGGTGGGCATCATTCTTACAAGAATTTGCAATTCCAAATGTAGATTTGTTTAATACACTTGTAACATGGGGAGAAATTTTAGTCGGAATTGGTTTAATTGTAGGCTGTTTAACAAAAACAGCGGTCTTTTTTGGCCTTGTAATGAACTTTTCCTATATGTTTAGTGGGTCAATTGGTGTGAACCCTGAGATGGTTATCTTATCTATGTTTGTTCTTGTTTCCGGTATGAACGCTGGGAAATTTGGAATGGATGGCTTCGTTATCCCGAAAGTATTAGGATCAAAAACTCAAAAACGCCAAAAGCAAGCTGCTTAATATATGAAAACGGGTATCTCAAAATGAGATACCCGTTTATGTTATTTTTCAACTTTGATCGGATTGTTCTTAAAGAAATCTTTTACATACCCGACAAATTCTTGTGGTTCTTGGCGAAATGGTGCATGATAACCTTTTTCAATAATATGTAAAGTGCTATTTTTTAAGAATTGATGATACGTTTCTCCTTCTTTCCAGGATACGCTACTATCATTTCTGCCCCATATAATTAAAGTTGGCTGTTTTATTTCATTTGCATTAATTTTAAGACGTCTAGGCCATAATTTCATTTTATTATAATGCTCTTCATCATTACGTTTGAATTTCACTTTGCTTTCATCATAATCTGTAATAGAAGAAACGGCATTTAAATCAGTCGACAATTGTGGTTTTGGTGAGCCTTGTTTATTAACGAATGTATGAGGGCCACCTGTAGCATCAGTTAAAATAAGGTGAGTAACTGCTTCAGGATATAAATATGTTAAATTTAGAGAAATTTCTCCCCCCATGGAATGCCCCAGTATTGCGAATGAATCATACCCAAGTTTTTTCATTAATTTATAATACAAATTTGCATGAGTTGGAAAAGAATAATAAAAATCCATTGGCTTAGATGAGCGCCCGAATCCTAAAGCATCTACAGAAATAATTGTATGATCTTTTGCTAAATCGGAATAAATCTTTTGAAAACCATCTGATGACCCTCCAAAGCCATGAATCATAAGTAAAGGTGGTTTTTCATTACCAATCTTTTTAAAGTAAATGGTTTGACCATCTATTTCTACCATTTTTTCCTCGGTAGCTAGTTTCGCTGTAATTGTATTTTTAACTTGTTTTACTTGTTCTACTGGCTTTTCTGCTGCACTACATCCTACTAATAGTGTAAGAGTAAGACAACCTACCATAAAATAGCTAAATCGCTTCAATTAGGTGTCTCCTTTCTAACATAACGCTGTATCTATCATAGCAAATAGCATATTACGATTTCCAGGAAGTTGGCTACCATTTTTTATCATAAGAGGTGAAAGGAGCGTTTCTTGGAAATTTTCTGTTTGAAGAAATTTACGGAATGTAAATTGTGAGTGTGGGACATCAATTCGTACTATACCATTCCAACATTCACATATCTTTTTTAATAATTGAATAGCATCTTCTTCTTGCTTGGCGATAAGTGGATTGATACATAATATATTGCCCTTTTGTATGCATAATGAAAAAGCTTCTATACAGTTATTTCTTTCAATTTTAAAAGAGTGTACGGCCCTTGGTAATAGCAAAGAGTAAAGTAGAGAACGATTCATACCAGTTGCAATTTGATCCAGAGAAGTAAGAGATATAAGGTCTTCTTCTTGTACTTGTTGTAAGTGAGAAGGGTACGTCTTAATAGTTTGCTTTTCAAAACGATGAATCGTTGTTGCTGTTTGAAATCCGCATGATGTGTATAGAGGTTCGCCAGCTTTTGTCGCAATAAGTGCAGTGGGTTGTTTTGGATGAATTTGTTCCAAGCAATGATTTAGCAACATGCGCCCTATTCCGCGTCCTTGAAAATTAGGGTGAACGATTAACATACCAATGGAAGCGAAGTTACTTGTAAAGGGAAATACTCCTCCAGTCGCAATGAGTTTGTTTTCATGAATGTAACCTACAAGTGTGCCGATAGAAAGATACATTTCGAATTGTTTTTCCATAAAAATTTCATCGTGTAACCATCCAACAGATTTGCAAAGATTAAGTAATTCAAAAATAAAAGACTCATTTAGCTTTACTATTTTCATAAAGGCTCACCGCATTTCTATTTATTTTCATAAACATAGAGTCAAAATGTAAAAAAAGAGATTTACGTTAAATGAAATCCAACTTGTTTATATTTAAATTGTAAAGGGCGGAATGATTGATACAAAAAGACAAACTTATACAAATTATAACTGATATTTACATAAGTTAACAAAAAATTTACATACAGCTAATTTTCTCTTAATAGTCTTCCATTAAATTTGATAGTGGGAAATGAATAACCTAATTAGGGGGACAAGACAGTGAAAAAGTTTGTGAAAAAAGCATGGCCATTTGCAGTTGTGGCATCATTAGCAGTTACTTCGGTAGCAACATGGAATTTTACTCGTTCTAGTGAGGTTAATGCAGATGAGAACGGAAGCAATGCAAAGATTAAAAATGTTATCGTATTAATTGGGGATGGTATGGGCCCTTCATATATGACGGCTCACCGTTATATGAAAGATAATCCAAAAACCTTTGAAATGGAATCTACAGAATTTGATAAGCATCTTGTAGGAACACAAAAAACATACCCAGAAGATGAACATGAAAATATTACAGACTCTGCATCGGCAGCAACAGCTATGTCAGCAGGAATTAAAACATATAATGCTGCAATTGCAGTTGATAATGATAAAGCGGAAGTGAAAACAGTTCTTGAGCAAGCGAAAGAAAAAGGGAAATCAACGGGACTCGTTGCAACTTCTGAAATTACACATGCAACACCAGCTGCTTTCGGTGCGCATGACATTAGCCGTAAAAATATGGACGCAATTGCAAATGATTATTTTGATGAGAAAATTAAAGGGAAGCATAAGGTAGATGTTATGCTTGGAGGCGGCGTAAAGAACTTTGTTAGAAAAGATCGTAATCTTACAGAAGAGTTTAAGAAATCTGGTTATAGCTATGTAACGGATCGAGATCAATTGTTAAATGATAAAAATGATCAAATTCTTGGTTTATTTGCACCAGGTGGATTAGATAAAACGATTGACCGCAATGAGAAAACACCTTCATTAGAAGAAATGACTAATGCAGCAATTGAGCGTTTGAACAAAAATAAAAATGGTTTCTTCTTAATGGTGGAAGGAAGTCAAATCGACTGGGCTGGACATGATAATGATATTGTTGGTGCAATGAGTGAAATGGAAGACTTCGAAAAAGCTTTCAAAGCAGCGATTGAGTTTGCAAAAAAAGATAAAAATACGTTAGTTGTTGCAACGGCAGATCACGCTACTGGTGGCTTATCTTTAGGTGCCAATGGCGAGTATAACTTTAAAGTAGATCCAATTAAAGCTGCAAAACGCACACCAGACTTTATGGCAAATGAGATTGCAAAAGGTGCAAATGTAGAAGAAACATTGAAAAAGTATATTGATTTACAATTAACTCCAGAAGAAATTCAAGCTGTAAATGATATAGCTCCGTCAAAAGATGTAACAAAGATTGATAATGCAATTGAAGATATTTTCAATAAGCGCTCGGTTACAGGCTGGACAACAGGTGGACATACAGGGGAAGATGTGAACGTGTATGCATTTGGTCCAGGTAAATACTTGTTCTCTGGCGTTCAAGAGAATACAAATATAGCGAAACGTGTCTTTGATATTGTTGGCGGTGGCGATCCGAATAAAGGAAGACGCTAATTAAGAGCGAAAGTGAGGCGGAATGCCTCACTTTTCTTTTTAGGAGTTGGGAATATGGGAAAAATATTTAGAAAATTAAGGTTACTTTTAGTGTTTGTAGTACTACTAGTTGGATGTCAACAAGAAGAGAATAATGTAGCACAAAAATCTACTACTAAAAAAACTGAGGAAAAGGTACAAATAACAAAAGAAGAAGAGAGATCTATTCAAGATGTTATTCATACATTTGTGCGAACGACGAATGAAAAAAATCTTGCAGAACATATGGAGTTATTTTCAAAGAAGATGCCTAGTGCTGAAGACTTAAAAACACAAAAAGAAGCCGCATTTCAAAAGGGAAATAAGAAAATTGAATTGGAACATATAGATATGAAAGTTAGTAAAGTAGGGTATGTTATTGTTGAAACGAAAGAAAAGGAAGTAGACGACAGTATTACTCTTCAAAAGAAAGTACAGTATGCTCTTGGAAAAGAAGAGGAGAAATGGAAGATTGAAGAGGTTCGAACGATAGAGAAAAAATAATGTGAAACTTTAATAAGTGTGGAGTCGTACTTCCCAAAAATGATAGAAAAAAGGTTCTCATTGGCGAGAACCTTTTTTATAGTGGTAGCATAATTTGATTTGAGCATGCCTCAATATCATCAATATCTTGACGAATAGTGGCCATTTTATTATCCAGATCTTCAGCTTTCATTGCTGCATCATGTAGTTCATCTTTTAAATACTCCGGTATTTTCCCTTCATATTTATAATAAAGTTTGTGTTCTAAACTTGCCCAAAAGTCCATTGCCAGTGTACGTAACTGAATTTCTGCAAATACATCTTTTGTACCAGAATTTAGTGATAAAGGGTATTTAATGATCATGTGTAAACTTTTATATCCGTTTCGTTTTGGGTTAGCGATATAATCTTTTACTTCTATGACTTCCATATCTTCGCGTTTTTGAATGACTTCTTTCAAATGATAGATATCTTCTACGAAGCAACATGTAATACGAATACCAATAATATCTTGTAAATGTGTTTGAGCATTTTCAACTGTTGGTAATAAGCTTTTGCGCTCTAGTTTTTTAATAATACTTTCAGGTTGTTTTAGTCTTGTTTTTATATGTTCAAACGGGTTGTAATCCTCTAGAAATTGAGCTTCCCGGTTCATAATTTCAAATTTAGTTTTTAACTCTTCTAAAGCAAATGTATATGGTAATACAAAAGCTTTCCAGTAGTTAACTGTTGATTGATTATATTCCATTTATATACACACCTTTTCCTATTTGCAAGTGAGGTCGTTATTATACTAAATACCAAATCATATAAGCGCAAGCAGCAAATGATGAGATCATAAAGCGATATTTAGTTTTCATACTTTCAACTCCTTTCGAGTAAGATTTTATATAAATAAACGTGATTGTTAATAAGTTCACTATGTACAGTTTCTATAGTAATAGATTCGTGTGAATTTCGTATGAACTAATTGTTTCAGCTTTTTGTCTTTTTTGCTGTTAATCATAATTATTATTCGATTTAAAGTATTTTTATTTGATTTATCTATTTGGATAAATTAATGTATATTTAAATTTACAGTTATCGAGGAGGATATATGGTGAACTTTAAAGAATTAGCAATTGCTAGACGTTCTGCAATGAAATTTATACAAGGTATAGAAATCTCTGATGAGGATTTTAAAAAAATATTTGAGTTAACTAAGCTTTCTCCATCTTGCTATAATTTGCAGCACACACATTATGTTGTAATTCGTGATCAAGAGCGAAAAGAAAGATTAAAAGAATTAGCTTTTGGTCAATATAAAGTATCGAGTGCATCAGCGGTAGTGCTCGTTTGTGGTGATAAAAAAGCATACCAAAATGTTGAAAATATTTACTTCGGTATGAAAGTTTTAAAAATGATTGATGAATGTGAATATGAAGATACAATTAGGCAAACGAAAGGTTTATATGAAGGAAAAGGAGAGCGTTTCATGGAGGATGAAGCGATTAGAAATGCTTCGTTAAGCGCGATGACTTTTATGTACGCAGCTAAATATTATGGCTATGATACATGTCCAATGATTGGTTTCGATGAAAAAGCAGTACAAAGTGAATTGAAGATGCCGGAGCATATAGTACCTGTTTTAATGATTACGATAGGAAAAAGTGATACGACTAAAACTCGTCCACGAGGATATCGAAAGCCGATTAGTGAGTTTGTTACATACGAATCGTTTTAATAAAGTGAAACTTTTAATCAGTGGGGGTCTTACTGCCCGTTAATACGGGAGAAAATTTATTTAACTATAAAAACAAGGGGATTCTAAATGGAATCTTCTTGTTTTTGCAATTGACAAATAGAATGAAGTTTTATAATATATAAATCGTAATCATTACGTTTTAGTTGCGATCTTTGAAAGAAAGGAGAAATAAATATGCGTGTAAATATTACATTAGCTTGTACGGAGTGCGGCGATCGTAATTACATTTCTAAAAAAAATAAACGAAACAATCCAGAACGCATCGAACTAAAAAAATATTGTCCACGGTTAAAGCGAGTAACGTTACATCGTGAAACGAAGTAGAAGACTAGAGATATCTCTAGTCTTTTTTGTTAATAAATTTTAGTTTTCTTTGTTATAATTACCTTAAATTGTAAGATTGAGGAGGAGAATAATGAATCAAAAAGATAAAGAGAGAAAAGAGCGAGTGGCTCATATTATTGATATTCCAGGTGATTATAGGCTTGTTGTAGATGATCAAGAAGGGGTTGATGACCCGTATCATTTATTGTGGTGGGCACATAAAGATGATGAGGAGAAACAGATACAAATTACATTAAATAGACATACTGGTAATTTAATTGAATTTAGGATAGATGATGAAAATTCTTTTTCAAGTGGCAAGGAAGCGATAGAGGAGAAGAAGGCAAGAGAGATTGCAAATGCGTTCTTGAAAAAATATACAAAAGAAGGATATGAATTCTATACATATGTAACGGTTAAGGACGACAGGCGCGGTTGGAAAGAAGTAAATTATATGCAAGAAGTGAATAGCTATCCATTGCCGAATACAGGGTGCGTTGTGCGAGTGCACCCTTCAGGTAATGTTGTGCATTTTCATTACAATGGACAAAAAGCTATAGAGAAAAAACCGTTATGGCCAAGTGAAATTGTTGAGGAGAATATCGTTTTAGAAAATTTGAAAGCTAGACAAGATATGAGACTTGTATTTGTAGATTTAACATACTCTTCATGTGAGTATGAAAGCGGGGAAGAAGTAAAAGGGTACCATCTTGTATATGAACCAGAGCCTAGTCATGCGTTTATTGATGCAAGTACAGGTAAAGATTTATTTGGACCAGATCATTATAAATTACCTTCGGCTGTAGCTGTTGAAAAATCGAAAAAAGGTAACGAACGAGGTGACGTATTCGAATTATTTGACTGGAATAAAGAAGGTTTTACAAAAGTAGATGAGACAGAAAATGATGATGAAATAAGGATGAAATTTGTTCCGAAAGAGGAATTACAAAAACAGAAAGAAGAAAAGGATCCATATTTAATGAATGAATTCTTTAAAAAGCATTTACCGATGTTGAAATATAATAATTTAGTTAGCGTTAAAATTGATAAATTAACCAATGAATTAACTGGTTTTATAAAACTGACAGATGATAAAGAAGTAAAGCAAATACTGTCTAGAGAGGAATGTTTACAAAAAGCACTTCAATTTTTAGAACGAGTTATTCCAGATATCACACAATATCTGCGTCTTTGGGAGGAACGTGAAGAAGCAGAAGATGGGATTGAAAGATTTATCTTTTCTGTATATATAAATGATATTCCGGCAGAGTATAACCAATTTATGATTAACATCAATGCAGAAAATGGTGCTGTTATGCACTACTCGGGGGAGTCTAGCAACTTTATTAAAGAATTGCTCACATATGAAATAACACCAAAAGTAACTAAAGAAAAAGCGTTAGAAATATACAGAGAGGCTATCCGAGTTAAATTAGAATGGTTTTTAGATCATGATGCAGAGGAAACGAAATACAAACTACTTTACAAACAAACGACAGATGAAAAACATAAAGAACCTTTTAATTGTAGGCGGGAAATTCGTTATATTGATGCCCAAGCGGGGAGAAAGATTTGGAGTAAGTAAAATAAAAAGAGTTATTTTTCAAAGAAAATAACTCTTTTTATTTTTATACTTTGCCTGTTCGTTTTTCAAAAGTAAATGTGATAGGAAGATTGGAATGAGAACTATCACTTTTAAATATTACTTTCCATTCTTTAGTATGGGCTTTAATTTCAAAATTAAGAAGATTCATCGCTCTACGTTTATCTATTTCTAAAAACATATTATGAATCTCTGGTTCTTGCTGTAAATTAAGAGCCTTTAGTGTGACTGTAAATGTGAAAAAATTCTGCCCTTCATATACTACTTTTGATATTTTTGTTTTTTGTTTATTTAACAGCACATAAAAACGGTCTGATGGAGTTAATTGTACAGAGTCATCAGTAATTTCATTCTCGCTATTATGAAGTTCAACTAAGTAAGATGTACTATGGGAAGAATCTTTTTTGCTTGTAATCTGTAATTCAGTAGGAATCATCGGTATTTCATAAAAATCATTCCTTATTATGTTGTTGTAATCCTCTGAAAATTTACGAACTTCTTTTGGAAAAGAGTCTTCTTGTGTACTTAAAAAAGTTTTGTTTTGCTTTGGAATTTTTTTACTAAAATTTAATGTTTCTTTAAAGTAATAATTGGATCCAGTTAAAAATAAACAACTACAGATTAATAAAAAAATTCGATACGGATTTTGAAAGTGAAAGAATAATAGTATACATGTAATAATTCCAATTACATAGAAAATAAAGATAAGTAGTTCTAGTTTTGAGTGAAAGGAGAAACCATAGTTATGAAAAAATTTTATTCCAGTTATAATTTGAGCTCCAAAAAATAAAGAAATTCCAAATTGAAAAAATAATAAATCAGGCCCTCTTTTAATAACAAAAGTAATGAACGAAATGAAAAGTAAAAACACCCCTAAATAAATTGTTACATTTAATAATCGTTCTAATGTAATCATGAATAGTGTCCCCTTTAATAGCATATTCATATATAAATAACAATTTTATTTAATTATAATATAACGATAAAATATTTTAAATGTTAGAAGTGTTGAGTTTTATAAATAAACTGTACAGACACAAACAACCTCACGCCCACATACACATAATAAAGACCACTATTTTGGCGGAGGTGAAAGGTTTGAGTCTATTCGCCGCAATTGGATATATGGTTCGAGAAGTGTTTGTCTTTGTTTCTTATGTGAAGAACAATGCGTTCCCGCAGCCGTTATCATCAGATGATGAGAGAAAGTACTTAGAGTTAATGGAGCAAGGTGATGCTCAAGCGAGAAATCTTTTAATTGAACATAATTTACGGCTTGTAGCTCATATCGTTAAAAAATTTGAGAACACAGGAGAAGATGCAGAAGATTTAATTTCAATTGGTACGATCGGGCTCATTAAAGCGATCGAGAGCTATTCTGCAGGAAAGGGAACGAAGCTTGCGACGTATGCAGCACGCTGTATTGAAAATGAAATTTTGATGCATTTACGTGTACTAAAGAAAACGAAAAAAGATGTTTCACTTCATGATCCGATCGGGCAAGATAAAGAGGGCAATGAAATATCGCTTATTGATATATTAAAATCAGAGTCTGAAGATGTAATTGATATGATTCAGCTTAGTATGGAGTTAGAAAAAATTAAAGAGTATATCGATATTTTAGACGAAAGAGAAAAAGAAGTGATTGTGAAACGTTTTGGACTTGGGCTAGATAAGGAGAAAACACAGCGGGAAATCGCTAAGGCGCTTGGTATTTCTAGAAGCTACGTATCACGGATTGAAAAGCGTGCTTTAATGAAAATGTTCCACGAGTTTGTAAGGGCAGAGAAAGAGAAAAAAGCGAAAGAGTAAAGTGTATTAGAAGCAGCCATATTTAAAATGGGCTGCTTTTCTTATTGTAAATAAGAAAAGAAAACGCGTTATGCTAAGAAGAAATACATGTTCACTGTTGAAAATGACGGATTCTATCTGTAATATTAGAAGGTGCTAAATAATTTAAGAATAATACCATACTTAGTTTTCTGTATATATAATAAGGCTGCTTTATATGATATGTGGGAATAAGAACCAATTTTACATATGATATAGAAAGAAAAGAAGGGAAAACTAAAGTTATAGACTGATTAGGGGGTTTCGCAATTTGCGACGTACATTATATCGACTTATGATAGAACTTACAAATGGTCGCTTTACTTCTTATATATTACGTAAATTTGCACAATCTCGTTTGAGCTCTATCATTATTCCATCGTACGCGAAAGTTTTTCAAATTAATCAAGATGAGATGGAAAAGGGTTTGAAGGAATATAGAACATTGCATGAATTATTTACGCGTAAGCTAAAAGAAGGAAAGCGTAGTATTGATACAGATGCATCGAGTATCGTTAGTCCTGTTGATGGTGTTTTTGCAGATCATGGTCCTATTGAGGATGCAAAAACATTTGATATTAAAGGAAAGCGCTATTCAATTGTGGATATGCTAGGTAATGAAGAACGTGCAACGCGATATGCAGGCGGTACATATATGGTAATTTATTTGAGTCCAAGTCATTATCATCGCATTCATAGTCCGCTTTCTGGTTCTGTGACTGAAAGATTTGTACTCGGTAGAAAATCATATCCGGTAAATGCAGCTGGTATGGAATACGGGAAAGAACCACTGTCAAAAAATTATCGTTCTGTTACAGAAGTAAGCAGTGATGGCGAGCATATGGCTCTTGTAAAAGTAGGTGCTATGTTTGTTAATAGTATCGAGCTTTTGCATGAGAGAGACACTGTTCAAAAAGGTGAAGAAATGGCATACTTTACATTTGGTTCAACAGTTGTGTTATTGTTTGAAAAAGATATGATAGAAGTAGTGCAGGAATTAAAGAGTGGACAAGAGCTTCGTCTTGGTGAAAAAATAGCTACTCGCTTAGCTCATAAATAAAGAAAAGCTTTTATAACCGTAAGTAAGAGTTATGGGCAAAGATACTTAATGATGAAATCCCCTAGATGGGAGTACTTGTTTATTCGAGAGCCATCGTAGATGGCTCTTTTTACAAGGCATCTAATAATTTATCCTGTAACTGTTTGATTGGTAAGGGCTGATTAAACTTTCACTTTATATGTAATCAAGATGATTTGACAAGCTTGTCCTCTAATGAGCGTCTAATGATTTCTTGTTTTATAAGTAAAATGAAGTCGGGATTTAATTTTAGTTCTTTTGCTTTATAATAAGACTCAGTGAGTAACTCAGTGGATAACTGTTCCATATGTTTTGTTTTCAAGGTGAGTCACCTCCTAATAATATAAGGATTGATTCGTTGATGCATTTAATGTACCAAAAAAATATGACAGTCACAAACGAGTGGTTATCCACATAACTAGGTGGATAAAGTGTGTATAGTTTGTTAGTAAATTCCAAATTAACTGAAAAATTAATGTGGAAAATGTGTACAATTTTATCCACAGGTTATATATCGAAAAATGTTGTCGAAAAATTTTATGAAAAATCCTCAAAGAGGTGAAAGAAATTGAAACTATTTTTACCAAATGAATATGTGAAAAATGTATATCATGTTCAACCAGAAGATTTAAAAAAACGTGGGATTAAAGGCGTTATTACTGACTTAGATAACACTTTAATTGAATGGGATCGTCCCAATGCAACGCCACAACTTGAAAAATGGTTCTTGGAAATGAAAGAGCAAGGCATTCAAGTAACGGTCGTTTCAAATAATAATGAGCAACGTGTGAAAGATTTTGCTGATCCATTAGGTATTCCATTTATTCATAGTGCACGTAAACCATTTGTTCGCGCATTTAAGCGTGCGATACAAGAGATGCGTTTGCAGCCAGATGAAGTTGTAGTAATTGGAGACCAGTTACTGACTGACGTGCTTGGTGGAAACCGAGTAGGCCTTCATACAATTTTAGTTGTACCGGTAGCACAAACGGACGGATTAGTAACGCGCTTTAATCGAAAAATTGAACGAAGAATTATGAAAAATATGAAGAAAAAAGGTTTAATTAACTGGGAGGAATAAAGTTTGACTGAAACAATTAAATGTATTGGTTGCGGTGTAGAAATTCAAACAGAAAATAAAAACGAAGTGGGGTATGCTCCTGCCTCATCTTTAGAGAAAGAACAAGTCATTTGTCAACGTTGTTTTCGCCTGAAGCATTACAATGAAATTCAAGATGTATCGTTAACAGATGATGACTTCCTACGCATTTTAAATGGAATTGGAAAATCAGATGCATTAGTAGTCAAAATTGTAGATATTTTTGATTTTAATGGTAGCTGGTTACCTGGCTTACATCGTTTCGTAGGGAATAATAAAGTATTACTTGTTGGAAATAAAGCTGATTTAATTCCAAAGTCAGTAAAACATGATAAAGTAAAACATTGGATGCGCTATAGTGCAAAGCAGCTAGGATTAAAACCAGAAGATGTCTTTTTAATTAGTGCAGCGAAGGGACAAGGAATTGCTGAACTAGCAGATGCTATTGAGTATTATCGCGGCGGCAAAGATGTTTATGTTGTTGGATGTACGAATGTAGGGAAATCGACATTTATTAATCGTATGATTAAAGAATTTAGTGATGAGACTGAAAATGTAATTACAACATCTCATTTCCCAGGAACAACACTGGATTTAATTGATATTCCATTGGACGAAGAGTCTTCTTTATATGATACGCCAGGTATTATTAACCACCACCAAATGGCTCATTATGTTGGAAAGCAAAGCTTAAAGCTTATTACACCAACAAAAGAAATTAAGCCGATGGTATTCCAATTAAATGAAGAACAAACGTTATTCTTTAGTGGATTGGCACGTTTTGATTATGTAAGTGGTGGTCGTCGTGCATTTACTTGTCACTTCTCGAATCGCTTAACAATCCATCGTACAAAGCTTGAGAAAGCAGATGAATTATATAAAAATCATGCCGGGGATTTACTAAGCCCACCAACGCCAGAAGAATTAGCAAATATGCCTGAGCTAGTGAAATACGAATTTAATATTCGTGAACCTAAAACGGATGTTGTATTCTCTGGATTAGGATGGGTTACTGTGAACGAACCAGGAGCAAAAATTGTTGCACACGTACCAAAAGGAGTAAGTGTTTCACTACGTAAATCTTTAATTTAATATGGAGAGGGATTTATGAAACAATTATATGGTGTAATCGGAAATCCAATTGGACATTCATTATCACCCGTTATGCATAAAGATGCATTTGAACACTTGAATATGGATGCCCATTATCATGCGTTCCTTGTTGAAGAGGAATTGCTAGGGGAAGCAGTAAGAGGTTTAAAAGCATTAGGTATTTCAGGATTTAATGTAACAACTCCGCACAAGGTTGCTATTATGGAGTATTTGGATGAGATTGACCCATTGGCAAGGAAAATCGGTGCAGTAAATACAGTGGTTCATAAGGATGGAAGATTAATTGGCTATAACACAGACGGGATTGGTTTTGTTCGAGCGCTGCAGTCAATTAGTAATGAACCACTTCAAGGGAAACGTATTTTGTTACTTGGTTCAGGTGGTGCTAGCCGAGCTATTTATTTTTCTCTTGCTGATGTAGGTGTAAAAGAGATTGATGTAGCCAATCGTACAGTAGATAAGGCGAAGGAACTTATTGCTGCACGTACGGCCGATGTTAATTCTGTTGCTTTGTCGTTAGAAAAAGCGACAGAAGAACAAGGAAATTATGATATTATCATTCAGACGACAACGATAGGTATGCATCCGCACGTAGAATATACGCCATTACAAATTTGTTCGTTAAAAAAAGGAACGATTGTATCAGATATAATTTATAATCCATTTGAAACGAAAATTTTATATGAGGCAAAAGAGCAAGGTGCAATCATTCAAAATGGTATTGATATGTTTGTTTATCAAGGAGCACTTGCATTTGAAATGTGGACAGGACGCACGCCAAATATCGAGAGAATGAAACAATTAGTTATAGAAAAGCTTGGAGGCTAACATATATGTTAACAGGAAAACAAAAAAGATTTTTACGTGCACAAGCACATCATTTAACACCAATTTTTCAAGTAGGAAAAGGCGGAGTAAATGAAAATATGATTAAACAAATTGCAGATACTTTAGAAGCTCGTGAGTTATTTAAAGTAAGTGTATTACAAAACTGTGAATTTGATCGCCGTGAGGTTGCGGAAGAACTTGCAAAAGGTGCACGTGCTGAAATCGTTCAAGTAATTGGAAGCACAATCGTTTTATACAAAGAATCAAGAGAAAATAAACAAATTAAGCTTCCTCGATAAAAAGATTAGCATGCGCTATTTTTATCGCTGATGCGTAATGATGTAGAGAGCGAAACCAATTGAACTTTTATTAATAGCAACTCTCTTCATTCCTAACCGAGGAGAGTTGCTGTATATAAAAGGAAGGGGCGTTTCTTTTGAGGAAAATTGGCATCATTGGCGGTACATTTGATCCGCCTCACTATGGACATTTGCTAATTGCAAATGAAGTATATCACGCTTTGAACTTGGAAGAAGTATGGTTCTTGCCAAACCAGATTCCGCCACATAAACAAGGGCGGAATATTACAAGTGTAGAAAGTCGTTTACATATGTTGGAGCTCGCGACTGAGGCAGAAGAACACTTTTCTATTTGTTTAGAAGAGCTAAGTAGGAAGGGCCCATCTTATACGTATGACACTATGTTACAATTGACGAAGAAGTATCCGGATGTGCAGTTTCACTTTATTATTGGTGGGGATATGGTTGAATATTTACCGAAGTGGTATAACATTGAAGCTTTACTTAATCTTGTAACGTTTGTTGGAGTTGCAAGACCTGGGTATACATTGCATACACCATATAAGATTACTACAGTGGAAATTCCGGAATTTGCAGTTTCTTCATCCTTATTACGTGAGAGATATAAAGAGAAGAAAACGTGTAAATATTTACTTCCTGAAAAAGTACAGGTATATATCGAGAGGAATGGGTTGTATGAATCGTGAGAATGCACTGCATATTGTCAAACAACAAATGCATGAAAAACGTTATATACACACGATTGGTGTAATGGAGACAGCGATTGAGCTTGCTAAGTTATACGGTGTGGACGAGAAAAAAGCAGAGATGGCAGCTATATTCCATGATTATGCGAAATGTAGAGCAATTTCAGAAATGGAAGAGATTATTAAACGTGAAGATTTGCCGAAAGATTTACTTTGCTATAACAAAGAGTTATGGCATGCACCTGTTGGGGCATACTTAGTAGAAAAAGAAGTAGGCATTACGGATTCTGAAATTTTGCAAGCTATTACATATCATACAAGTGGTCATGAGAATATGACGATGTTAGATAAAGTGATTTATGTAGCTGATTACATTGAACCTGGGCGAAAGTTTCCAGGAGTGGAAGAGGCTCGTAAACTCGCATATACGGATATAAATCAAGCTTTATTATTTGCGTTAAAGAGAACAATTCAATTTTTAATGGAAAAAGATCAGACGATTTATCCATTAACATTCCAAACATACAATGCAGTTATCAAGGAGGAAATGAGTAAATGAACGATAAAGATTTATTAGTATTAGCGGCAAAGGCAGCTGATGATAAGAGAGCAGAAGATATGGTTGTCCTAAATATGCAAGGTATTTCACCAATTGCAGATTATTTCATTATTTGTCACGGTAATTCAGATAAACAAGTACAAGCAATTGCACGTGAAATTAAATCAAAAGCACATGAGTTCCAAATCGACGTACAACGTATGGAAGGGTTTGACGAAGCACGTTGGGTATTAGTTGATCTTGGAGATGTAGTTGCTCATGTATTCCATAAAGATGAGCGTAATCACTATAATTTAGAGCGTCTATGGGGCGATGTGCCACGTGAAGATATTACAGAAGAGTTAGGCCAATGAAATACGAACAATTTGCATTGTTGTACGACGAACTAATGAATGATGTCCCTTATGATAAATGGGTGGAATTTACAGAGGGAAGTTTACAGCAGGCAGGTATGAAAGAGGCAAAAATTCTTGATGTAGCATGCGGTACAGGTAATGTAACCCTGCCGCTTGTGCAAAAGGGTTACGATTTAATAGGTGTCGATCTTTCAGAAGAAATGTTAACAGTCGCTCAGCAAAAACTAGGCGGAGAAGGGCATTTTATTCCTTTTTACCAACAAGATATGCGCGAGCTTGATGTTCCGGGTGAGTTTGACTGTGTAACGATTTTTTGTGATTCATTAAATTATGTATTGCAAGAAGATGGAGTACAAGAAACATTTAGAAGAGTATTTCACCATTTACGTCAAGATGGTTTGTTTTTATTTGATGTACACTCTTTATATAAAATACATCATGTATTTCAAAATGAAACGTATACAGTGAATGGAGAAGAAATATCTCTTATTTGGAATTGCTTCCCTGGTGAAGAATCAAATAGTGTAGAGCATGATTTAACATTCTTTGTTCAAGATCCAGAAGAAGATGTGTACCATCGGTTTGACGAATGTCACGTGCAACGTGCATATCAAGTGGAAGAGTTAACGAAATGGCTTGAAGAAGCAGGCTTTACAGTGCTTCGTGTAACAGGTGATTTTGAGCGACTTGAAGTTACAGAACAAACAGAGCGTATTTTCTTCATGGCGAAGAAAAACGGATAAAAACAAAAGCAACCGAGAAGGTTGCTTTTGTTTTATAAAGAAGATGTATTTTTAGTTCTAGCATAATCTAAAGATCGTATGCGTAAAGTGTGGGAATAGTAGTTGAAGTGAAAATGTATTGTAAAAAAGTAAGTATTTATAAAAAGGATTTGGAATGAAAATGACGTATTTATTATGTGTGTTTATTGAATTGCTGATTAACGCATTCTAAATCTTCGTCAAATTTTTCATGTGTTCGCTCGATTAACTTATGGAACATATCTCCAACGTGTTCTTCTAAAACCCGAATGCCTTCCCCAGTAACGCCGCCTTTCACGCAAACCTTTTCTTGTAAGGTAGGTAATGTGAAGATTTCTTTTTCAAGTAATTTCCCCATCCCCACGACCATTTCACTTACTAAAGTAGTAGCCTCTTCGTGTGTAATATTTGTTTTATCTACAGCAGCGTTAATGAAGCATTGTAGTAAATAACTAAAGAAAGCAGGACCGCAACTTGCTATATCAGATGAAACGCGCGTTATATCTTCTTTTATTACAAGAGGTGTAGAAATGTTTTTAAATAGACGAAGTAGTTTTTGTTGCCATTCTTCAGAGCAATTATCTCCAAATGTAAATAGTGAGGCGCCAGAGAGCGCGCGATTTGTGATACTTGGAATGATACGCGCGACGTGGCAAGGTACGAGAGTCTCTAATTGTGATGGAGATATTGGACTTGTAATAGAAACTAAGCACGTTTCATCAGAAAAATGTTCAGCGTATTTTTTTAGGATAGGGTATATATCTATCGGCTTAACACAAATAAAAATAAGTTGTGATTGTTCGATTACTTCCGGGATTGTTTTTGCTATCTGAACAGAAGGGTATTTTTCTTTTATATGATATGCTTTTGCAGGCGTCCGATTAATGATTGTAAGGTAAGAAGGTTTGACAGCACGGGTTTCTAAAAATGCATCGATTAGTATATTTCCCATGTTTCCTGTCCCTATAATTCCTATGTTCAAAGTTTCATCCCTCCTTCGTAACAGCTTTCTCCTAAACAATATGAATGATGTTATAAATTTATGATTAGAGGTGTAAAATGATGTGGGATTTTCCGAAAAAGTGGTTAGGTTTAGTAGCTATTATTGGAACTTTACTTTTTCTTGTTTTTTGGAAAACGAATCAGAGTGTAGAACGAACGCCTATTACAATGAATGTACAAGAGAAGGAGATAGAAAAAAAGGGTAAACCGAAAATATCGGATACAAAGGAACAGAAAAGAACAATTATAATTGATGTGAAAGGAGCGGTTAGTAAAGAAGGGGTATATGAAATGAAGGAAGGAGATCGCGTAAAGGATGCGGTTCAAAAGGCTGGTGGTTTTTTATCAGAAGTAGATATGAAAAAAGTAAATTTAGCACAAATTGTACAAGATCAAATGCTTCTTTATATACCGAGTAAAAATGAGTCAGAACAAGGGGTGCTTACTTCTTCTAAGGAAGATGGCAAGATTCGAATAAATACAGCGGCGAAAGAACAACTAGAAAAAATTACAGGGATTGGCTCTCGAAAGGCAGAAAGTATTTTGAAATATCGAGAAGAACATGGTCCGTTTCAGAAAATAGAAGATTTATTAGAGATTGATGGGATTGGTGCGAAGTCTCTTGAAAAGATAAAAGATCAAATTATTATTCCGTAAAAGATTGACGAAGTTTTTCTTCTTTCGCTACACTACAAGTAGACAAAAAAGTAGGTGAAAAATATGGAACGAATTTCATGGGATCAATATTTTATGACGCAAAGCCATCTACTATCTTTGCGTAGTACATGTACAAGGCTTGCGGTAGGAGCGACAATCGTTCGCGATAAACGAATTATTGCTGGTGGGTATAATGGTTCAATTAAAGGTGGCGTACATTGTATAGATGATGGTTGTTACGTAATCGATAATCATTGTGTTCGGACAATTCATGCCGAAATGAATGCTTTATTACAATGTGCCAAGTTTGGTGCGAAAACAGAGGAAGCAGAAATTTACGTTACGCATTTCCCTTGTTTACAATGTTGTAAGGCGATTATTCAAAGTGGTATTACAGCGGTTTATTATGCACAGGATTATAAAAATCATCCATACGCCATAGAGTTATTTGAACAAGCGAACGTAACAGTGAAGCACGTTCCGCTAGAATATGATATTGCTGCATTAGAGGAGCAAAAACGTTATACAGAGTTGAAAGAATTATTTGCGTCTTTAGAAAAAGATAATTTATCAATGGAAGAATTACAGCATGTATTCACGAAAGCAAAAATGATGCTATAAGGAGTGAGTATAAGTTGCAGGAACAATGGGGGTATGTTGCAATCTCGTTTATAATAGGGGTTGCAATTGCTTTTTCCTCGTCACTTTTATTGATAGTTTTTTGCCTCTTTTTAAATGTTTTCTTCTGTTTATATCGCACTTCGCGTAAAACCTTCATTTTTTGTATTGTAGCGTGCTTTAGTAGCGCTATATACACTTCCTATGTTCAAACGTGGAATAAGCCTCTAGGGGAGTCCTATGGAGTTACAAGAGGGGTTATACAAAATACACCGCTTGTTAATGGGGATCGCCTATCTTTTCAATTTGAAGATCAGAATAAAAATATAGTGCAGTTAAGTTATAGAATCAAATCAGTCTTGGAAAAGAAAAAAATGCAACAATTATACGCAGGGATATCATGTGTATTCGAGGGTGAGAGGAAAGAACCGGAAACAGCTCGGAATTTTCATGGTTTTAATTACCGTGATTATTTATACAAACAACATATTCATTTCACATTTGAGGCTACATATATTTCTGAATGCTATAAAACATCACTGTCGCTCACGCAATGGATTCTTCTTTTGAGGCAACAAGCAATCTCGAAAGTTACAGAAATGTTTCCAGAGCAATCAGGTGCTTTTATGAATGCATTACTATTTGGTGATAGACAACAAATGACGTTTGAAGTGGAAGAGCAATATCAACAATTTGGTCTTGTACATTTGTTAGCAATTTCAGGTTCGCACATTGCATTGTTAATGGTGATAGTATATTTTATTTTGCTAAGAAGCGGTGTGACAAGGGAGGTAGCAACAATTTGCCTTATCGTTTGTATTCCTTTGTATATGGTTTTAGCAGGGGCGTCACCCTCTGTTATAAGAGCTTCTATAACAGGAGTTTTGATGTTGATTGCTTTTATGTGCTCGATTCGTTTATCTAGTTTAGATGCTTTAAGTGTAACAGCTATATGCATGCTTATATATGACCCTTATCTTGTTTTTAATATTGGATTTCAGTTTTCTTTTGTAGGTAGCTTCGCTTTACTTTTGTCTGCTCCGTTATTGTTAGGGAGTAGCAACGGAGTAATCCGAAATTCTATTTATATTTCTATCATTTCACAGCTCGTTAGTACTCCGATTTTGTTATATCACTTTGGTTATTTTTCTCCATACAGCATTCTCCTCAATCTCTTATACGTTCCGTTTTTATCTATCATTGTATTACCATGTAGCATTATTATTTTACTGTGTATGCCAATTGTCCCGTTTCTCGCAAAAGGATTTGCCGATGTATTATCAATAGGCTTGAGTATGTCTAATGATTTTCTAAGTTATTGTGAAAGTTTACCATTTACCCAGCTTATCTTCGGGGAAACGCCCTTCAATCTTGTAGCTGTATATTGCGCGAGTATTGTCAGTATATTGATGGTTTGGGAACGGAGAGCGCCGAAAAAAATAGTTTGTATAGTTGCGAGTGTATTTCTTTTTATTAGCACATGTCATTATATATATCCATATTTTAGAGGAAGCGGAAGTGTAACATTTATTGATGTTGGACAAGGTGATGCAATATTAATTCGCCTTCCGTATGATAAAGGGATTTATCTTATTGATACAGGTGGAACGCTTCGTGTAAATAAGGAAGAATGGCAACAAAAAAAGCATGAATTTTCTGTTGGAAATGATGTTTTAATCCCCTTTTTACAAAAAGAAGGTATTAAAACAATTGATAAATTAATCGTAACGCATGGAGATGCAGATCATATAGGTGCTGCGCAAGAATTATTATCATATATACCTGTAAAAGAAGTGGTATTTGGCCGAAAGGGAAAAGATGCAGTATTAGAAAAAGTAGTAAAGAAACGGGCATTAGAAAAGGAAATGAAAATAACTGAAGTGGGGGAAGGGGAGAGTTGGAGTGTAAATGAAGCGGAATTTTTCGTTTTAGCTCCAAAAGGAAAAGAAAAAAGCGAAAATAACGCTTCAATTGTAATATGGGCAAAATTTGGAGGGTTGAAGTGGCTATTTACAGGCGATTTGGAAGAAGAAGGGGAAAAGATTTTAGTAGAGGCATATCCAGATTTACAAGTGGATGTTTTAAAAGTTGCTCATCATGGGAGTAATACGTCATCTATAGAGCCTTTTTTGAACGTCATACAGCCTCGTGTAGCGATTATATCTGTTGGTAAGCAGAATAGGTATGGACACCCGCATAAAGAAGTGATAGAGCGTTTTGAGAAGATGGGGAGTGCGATATGGCGCACGGACAAGCAAGGTGCTATTTCCTATGTTTTTAAAGGGGAAAATGGAACCTTTAAAAGTAAAATCACATATGATAAAACACATAATAGATGAAAAAGAGAAGACTGCCATGAAGTGGCAGTCTTTAAGAACCGATAAATTTAATAACAGTTGCAATGATGAAAAGTGTTGCGAAAAAACCAAATGAGACGATAAATCCTACCCCTGAATCAATAGCGTCATTGCGTTTACTTTGAACGTTTTGTTCAAAATCATTCATTTAGAATCCCTCCCCAACATTCCACTTTAGTATAAAATATTGTCAGAAAAAAATCTACAATTTCCATATGAAGAGAAAACGAGCTTTTTTGTTACTTGTAAATCATGAAGTAATGTGAGTTTTTCGTTTCCAAGCATGTTAACAGTTGGCACTTATACTCAAATTTTTATTGCGAATAATAAAGGGAAGGTGATTACCGCACACCAATAAGAAACCCGGGGCTTATTGCGTGGCGTTTAATATAAATAAAGGGACGGGTTATAAAGCCTGTTCCTTTGTACTTGTAAAACAACAGCTAGGGCATTAGTATAAATATATATTGCCAAGTTAGGGAGTAGGAAAAAGTATGAGTGATATACATAAAAAAATTAAAAAGAAACAGTTTGCTCCGTTATATTTAATATATGGAACGGAAGCTTTTTTTATAAATGAAACGATAAAGCTTATTACGACAGAAGCACTTGAAGAAGAAGATCGAGAGTTTAATGTTGTGACATACGATTTAGAAGAAGCGTATTTAGAAGATGTGGTTGAGGATGCGCGTACGCTTCCTTTCTTCGGAGAACGGAAAGTACTGTTAATAAAATCACCGCTATTTTTGACTTCGCAAAAAGAAAAGTTAGAGCAAAATATAAAAATTTTAGAAGAATACATTGGTGAACCTTCTCCATTTTCTATTCTTGTTTTTGTTGCGCCTTACGAAAAACTTGATGAGCGAAAAAAAATTACAAAACTATTAAAGAAAACAGCAGATGTAGTAGAAGCGAATGCGATGCAAGTACAGGATGTTCAGAAGTGGATTGTTGCTCGTGCAGATGAAGTGCATGTGCATATTGATAACGCGGCTGTTAGTTTGTTGCTAGAGCTTGTGGGAAGTAATGTAACGATGTTGGCGAAGGAAATGGACAAGTTAACGTTATACGTTGGTATGGGCGGAGAGATTACGACGAAACTTGTTGCAGAGCTTGTGCCAAAATCAGTTGAGCAAAATGTATTTGCTTTGACAGAAAAAGTGGTGAAAAAAGATATTGCAGGTGCAATGCAAATTTTGGATGGATTATTTACGCAGCAGGAAGAGCCGATTAAATTGCTTGCGTTATTAGTGAGTCAATTCCGCTTGTTGTATCAAGTGAAAGAGCTACAGCAACGTGGTTATGGACAAAATCAAATTGCGTCTCATATTGGTGTACATCCGTATCGTGTAAAGTTAGCAATGAATCAAACGAAGTTTTTCTCTTTTGAAGAATTAAAAAAAGTGATTATAGAATTAGCGGAAGCTGATTATAGTATGAAGACGGGAAAGATGGATAAGAAGCTTGTGCTCGAATTTTTCTTAATGCGATTAAATCATATGTGATGACACAAAAAAGTTCATGTATTTAGTGCATGAACTTTTTTGTATATAAAAAAACGATCCAAATGGATCGTTTTTTAAACGCCTTACGCGTTTACTTGTTTCGCTAAGCGAGATTTTTGACGAGCTGCAGCGTTTTGGTGGATAAGACCTTTACGAGCTGCTTTGTCAAGTTTTTTAGAAGCAGTTTTGAAAGCTTCTTTAGCATTTTCAAGATCGTTATTAGTAACTAAAGCTTCTACAGTTTTAACAGCAGAACGCATGTCAGACTTGATAGAAGCGTTATGTGCACGACGCTCTTCGCTAAGTTTAGCGCGTTTGATAGCAGATTTGATGTTTGCCATACTTTTCACCTCCCTGGTGCAATCGAATGACTCGATTCTTACATAGAACAAGTGATATTCTATCAAACGGTGAAGAGAATTGCAATAGTATATCCATGAAATTTCACGTAAAGGAAAGAATGACCTTATATAACTTTGGGAAATCTAACGATATTTACTATGAATTACGGAGGAGATACGATGAAAGAACCATTAGATTTAAGTAAATATAGCATTAGAACTGACCTTGCTGTAGAAGCTCATCAAATGTTGCAAGAAAGCCAAGAAGAACAAAAAGGGATACAGGGAGTTATTGTAAAAGAGAGAGAAGAAGAAGGTACTATAATTACAAAAGTAACGATTGATGAAGCTGCCTCTGAAGCGATGGGGAAAAAACCTGGAAATTATTTAACACTTGAAGTACAAGGGATACGTCAGCAAGATACAGAACTTCAACAAAAAGTGGAGCGTATTTTTGCAAAAGAATTTTCTTGTTTCTTAGAAGAGGTTGGAGTTACAAAAGAAGCAAGCTGTTTAATTGTAGGTCTTGGGAATTGGAATGTAACACCAGATGCTCTTGGACCGATAGTTGTAGAAAATGTATTAGTAACGAGACATTTGTTTCAATTGCAGCCTGAAAGTGTAGAAGAAGGATTTAGGCCTGTTAGTGCAATTCGGCCGGGGGTAATGGGGATTACAGGAATCGAAACGAGCGATGTTATTTATGGAATTATTGAGAAGACGAACCCGGACTTTGTAATTGCAATTGATGCATTAGCTGCCCGTTCTATTGAACGAGTAAATAGCACGATACAAATTTCTGATACTGGAATCCATCCTGGATCAGGGGTTGGGAATAAACGTAAAGAACTAAGTAAAGACACATTAGGTATCCCTGTTATCGCAATTGGTGTTCCGACTGTGGTCGATGCTGTTTCGATTACAAGTGATACGATTGATTTTATTTTGAAACATTTTGGTCGAGAGATGAAAGAAGGAAATAAACCTTCACGATCTTTGTTACCAGCGGGATTTTCATTTGGAGAAAAGAAAAAATTAACAGAAGAAGATATGCCGGATGAAAAGAGCAGAAATATGTTTTTAGGTGCTGTTGGTACGTTGGAAGAAGAAGAAAAAAGAAGGCTGATTTATGAAGTGCTATCTCCTCTTGGTCATAATTTAATGGTAACCCCAAAAGAAGTAGATACTTTTATTGAGGATATGGCGAATGTAATAGCGAGTGGTTTAAATGCAGCGCTACATCATCAAATTGATCAAGATAATACGGGAGCATATACACATTGAGGGGAACGGATGATTATGGTTTGAGTCGCTTTGCGCTTTTGTGTATATGTAGTGTAGCTTTATGTTTACTTATGATGATAGCAGGAGTGGCACTTGCTAATCATGGTTTGAAAAGTATGAAAGGCTATCAGCAATTGTCATATGAACAAATAGCTCATATGACAGGGACAGAAAGTACAGGTGCTGAATCAGAAATTTTGGGTAGCTCGTTTTCGGCCTCAGAAAAACAACAGCAATTAGAACGTTTAAGAAGTTTTAATGTTGTAGAAGGAATTGGGATGGCGGTAGCAAGTGTAGCTTATGAAATGACGAAGTTCGGGACGGATATAGTTGTTGGGAAAATAAAAGAAATTTTTAGCTAAGAGTAACATGGGAGGCGGTTGTTTTACTGATTTGTAGGACAGCCGTTTTAAAATTTGAAAAGGGTTTGTCTCTTATGGTTTATTCGCATAAGATATAGATAGAATGATTTGTATCGTAAGCAGCACGAGTTTTCATTGAATCTTTGTTGCTCTATTGATATAATCAGTGCTAGTGTATATTGGCGAGACTATTAGGAGTTGAGAACATAGATGAATAAAGAAGAAAGAGCAAAAAGACAGTCCAAAATTCGTAATTTCTCTATTATTGCTCATATTGACCACGGAAAATCAACGTTAGCAGACCGTATTTTAGAGAAAACAAACGCGTTAACACAACGCGAAATGAAAGCTCAGTTGCTTGACTCTATGGATTTAGAGCGTGAGCGTGGTATTACAATCAAATTAAACGCAGTACAATTAAACTATAAAGCAAAAGATGGTGAAGAGTATATTCTTCATTTAATTGATACACCAGGACATGTCGACTTTACGTACGAAGTATCTCGTAGTTTAGCGGCTTGTGAAGGCGCGATTCTTGTAGTAGATGCAGCGCAAGGTATTGAAGCGCAAACGTTAGCAAACGTATACTTAGCGCTTGATAACAATTTGGAAATTTTACCAGTTATTAATAAAATCGACTTACCAAGTGCGGATCCAGAACGTGTACGTCAAGAGGTAGAAGATGTAATTGGTTTAGATGCATCAGAAGCGGTACTTGCTTCTGCGAAAGCTGGAATTGGTATTGAAGAAATTTTAGAACAAATTGTTGAAAAAGTACCAGCTCCGTCGGGTGATTCAGAAGAGCCATTACAATGTATGATTTTCGACTCTTTATATGATCCGTACCGCGGTGTAATTGCTTATATCCGTGTTGTAAATGGAACAGTAAAAGTTGGCGATAAAGTACGTATGATGGCAACGGGTAAAGAATTTGAAGTAACAGAAGTAGGTGTATTTACACCGAAAACTACGCAACGTGACGAGTTAACAGTAGGTGATGTAGGTTTCTTAGCAGCATCGATTAAAAATGTTGGTGACACACGTGTTGGTGATACGATTACACATGCGAAACGTCCAGCTGCAGAACCGTTAGCAGGTTACCGTAAGTTAAACCCGATGGTATTCTGTGGTCTGTATCCAATTGACTCTGCTCGTTATAACGATTTACGTGATGCATTAGAAAAATTAGAGTTAAACGATTCTGCTCTTGAGTTTGAACCAGAAACATCTCAAGCGCTAGGATTTGGTTTCCGTTGTGGTTTCTTAGGGCTTCTTCACATGGAAATCATTCAAGAACGTATTGAACGTGAATTTAAGATTGACTTAATTACAACAGCGCCAAGCGTTATTTATAAAGTTTATTTAACTAACGGTGAAGATGTTATTGTTGATAACCCATCTAATATGCCAGATCCACAGTCTATTGATCGTGTAGAAGAGCCGTTTGTGAAGGCTTCAATTATGGTTCCGAATGACTATGTTGGAGCTGTAATGGAGATTTGCCAAGGTAAACGTGGAACGTTTATTGATATGCAATATTTAGATGAAACGCGTGTTACATTAACATATGAAATCCCGTTATCAGAAATCGTATATGACTTCTTCGATCAATTGAAATCAAATACGAAAGGGTATGCATCATTTGACTACGAGTTAATTGGCTATAAACCATCTAAACTTGTGAAAATGGATATTCTTTTAAATAATGAACAAGTGGATGCTTTATCATTTATCGTACACCGTGATTCAGCGTATGACCGTGGTAAAGTAATTGTAGAGAAATTAAAAGAATTAATTCCGAGACAACAGTTTGAAGTGCCAATTCAGGCGACTATCGGAAATAAAGTTGTAGCACGTTCTACAATTAAAGCGATGCGTAAAAACGTACTTGCAAAATGTTACGGCGGTGACATTTCTCGTAAGCGTAAACTTCTTGATAAGCAAAAAGAAGGTAAAAAACGTATGAAGTCTGTTGGTTCTGTAGAAGTACCGCAAGAGGCATTTATGGCTGTACTGAAAATGGATGACAACTAATATTTGAAATAAAAAAGAAGTCGTTTGTGCGGCTTCTTTTTTCTGTATAATTACTTTTTAGACATCTGAGCAGCTCTCATTTACAATAATGAGAGAGCTTTTTAGTTCATATAGAGTTAGGAGATTGTTAATGTCCGAAAATATTCGAAAAGATATTCAAGATAAAATACAAAATGGTAATTTTAATTGTGAAAAGGAATTGACGCTTTCTATTATTAGTGGAAAGTGGAAAGTTGTGATACTGTGGCATCTTGGTGTGGAAGGGCCACATCGTTTCAGTGAATTACAACGGTTATTCCCAAGCATTTCTCATAAAGTTTTGTCGAACCAATTAAAAGAGTTAATGGAAGATGGAATTGTTGATCGGACAGTATATCCCGAAATTCCTCCTCGCGTTGAGTATTATATGACGGAACTAGGCGTGTCACTTTTACCGATCGTTGAAATGATGTATGATTGGGGAAAAATGCGAATGGAACAAATTCGTAATACGTTAGAGAAGTAGAGAACCCTCCGGAGTGCGGAGGTTTTCTTTTTAGAAAGGTAGGAGTTATATTTGGTACAAGCTGCATATATTCATATTCCGTTTTGTCAGCACATTTGTCACTATTGTGATTTTAATAAAGTGTTTATTGAACGCCAACCGGTTGATCAATATTTAGATTATTTAGAGAAGGAAATAATAAATACGGTTCAAAAAGTTCCGTTTGATAGTATAAAAACGATTTTTGTGGGCGGGGGAACTCCGACAGCGTTAAATATGGAACAGACAAAAAAATTACTCGAGATTATTAATCGTCATTTGCGTCCGTTCGCCCCAAATTGTGAATTAACATTTGAAGCGAATCCAGGAGATCTGCCGAAAGAGAAGTTGAATGTACTGCTAGAAGGTGGAGTGAATCGAATTAGTTTTGGTGTGCAAACGTTCCGTGATGAACTGCTTGAGAAAATCGGGCGCAAGCATACGAGGGAAGATGCATTCCTCGCGATTCGAGAAGCACAGGAAGTAGGATTTAAAAATATTAATGTAGATATTATTTATGCTTTGCCAGGACAGACGATAGAAGATGTAAAAGAAACATTAGATATTGCTTTTACGCTTGATGTACAACATTTCTCTGCATATTCATTAATTGTGGAACCTAAAACAGTGTTTTATAACTTAATGAACAAAGGGAAATTGCGTCTTCCGGGTGAAGACCATGAAGCGAAAATGTATGAAATAGTAATGGATGAAATGGAGAAACACGGTTATAACCAGTATGAAATTAGTAATTTCTCAAAAGGTGACAATAAAAGTAGACATAATCTCACATACTGGAATAATGAAGAGTATTATGGATTTGGAGCTGGAGCTCATAGTTATGTGAACGGGGAACGTATTCAAAATGTAGGTCCGCTGAAGCAATATTTTAATAAAATTGATGAAACAGGATTTCCGTATTTAGATGTTCACAAAGTGACGGAGAAAGAAAGAATGGAAGAAGAGCTGTTCTTAGGGCTTCGAAAAACAAAAGGTGTTTCTAAAACGGCGTTCCGCAATAAATTTAATGTAGAGATGGATCAAGTTTTCGCGAAGCAGTTACAAAGCAACCAAGAGCAGGGATTGCTTGAAGAGGAAGATGGGCATGTGCGTTTAACGCGAAAAGGAAAATTATTAGGGAATGAAGTATTCCAATCATTTTTGATTGACTAATTAAATGTTCCATAGGCGTGAAAAAGTTTCATTATTTCGTGACGTTTCCGTTGACAATTGAATGTCAATTTTGGTAAGTTATTAATAGATTTAGCACTCAAAGACAAAGAGTGCTAACAGAGGTGATGATGAGATGCTTACGGAACGTCAGCTCTTAATTTTACAAACAATTATTGATGACTTTATTGGATCAGCGCAGCCCGTTGGGTCTAGAACGTTGGCTAAAAAAGATGAAATTACATTTAGTTCAGCTACTATTCGAAATGAAATGGCGGACTTAGAAGAATTAGGTTTTATTGAAAAAACGCACAGTTCTTCTGGACGTGTTCCTTCTGAGAAAGGCTACCGATTTTATGTAGACCATCTTTTAGCACCGCAAAACTTACCGAACGCTGAAATTGTACAAATTAAAGATTTATTTGCTGAAAGAATTTTTGAAGCGGAAAAAATTGCACAACAATCTGCTCAAATTTTATCAGAACTTACGAATTATACGGCCATTGTTCTTGGACCGAAGTTAAGTACAAATAAACTTAAAAATGTACAAATTGTGCCGCTTGATCGTCAAACTGCTGTCGCTATTATTGTAACCGATACAGGGCATGTACAAAGTAAAACGATTACCGTTCCGGAATCTGTTGATTTATCAGATTTAGAAAAAATGGTTAATATTTTAAATGAAAAGCTATCTGGCGTACCGATGGAAGAACTTCATAATAAGATCTTTAAGGAGATTGTTACAGTTTTACGTGGGTATGTTCATAATTACGATAGTGCAATAAAAATGTTGGATGGTACATTTCAAGTTCCGTTATCGGAAAAGATATACTTTGGAGGAAAAGCAAATATGCTTTCGCAGCCAGAGTTCCATGACATTCAAAAGGTTAGATCTTTACTTACCATGATTGATAATGAAGCCGAATTTTATGACATTTTGCGTCATAAACAAGTCGGGATTCAAGTGAAAATTGGTAGGGAAAACTCTTCGACGGCTATGGAGGATTGTAGTTTAATTTCTGCAACATATTCGATCGGCGAAGAGCAACTTGGAACAATTGCTATTTTAGGTCCTACGAGAATGCAATATTCTCGTGTAATTAGTTTGTTACAGTTATTTACGAGACAATTTACTGATGGACTTAAAAAGTAAATGAGAGTAATACATTCGCTCAAGTGATGAAATTTTCATTGCTGTGTGTAATATATAATGCTTAGGTAATCATGCTATGCATGATACCTAATACCTTTTAAGGAGGTGAATATTGTGGAAGAGCGTAACGAACAAGTGGTAGAAGAAGTAAAAGAAGCGCAAGTTGAAGAAGCTGTCACGCCAGAAAACAGTGAAGAAACTGTAGAAGAAAAAAGTGAGGCTGCTCTTTTACAAGAAAAAGTAGATGAGCTACAAGCGAAACTAACGGAAACGGAAGGTCGCACATTACGTCTACAAGCTGATTTTGAAAATTATAAGCGCCGTGTCCAAATGGATAAACAGGCTGCTGAAAAATATAGAGCACAAAGTCTAGTTTCAGACATCTTGCCAGCTCTTGATAATTTTGAAAGAGCAATGCAAGTGGAAGCGACTGATGAGCAAACGAAATCCTTGTTACAAGGTATGGAAATGGTGCATCGTCAATTGTTAGAAGCGCTGACTAAAGAAGGTGTGGAAGTGATTGAAGCTGTTGGTAAACAGTTTGATCCTAATGAACACCAAGCTATTATGCAAGTGGAAGATAGTGAATTTGAATCAAACGCGGTTGTGGAAGAATTCCAAAAAGGTTATAAACTAAAAGACCGTGTGATTCGCCCATCAATGGTAAAAGTAAATCAATAATTTACATAAAACTAGGAGGATTCGCCATGAGTAAAATTATCGGTATTGACTTAGGTACAACAAACTCTTGTGTAGCTGTTATGGAAGGTGGAGAACCAAAGGTTATCCCAAATCCAGAAGGAAACCGTACAACACCTTCTGTTGTAGCTTTCAAAAATGAAGAACGTCAAGTTGGGGAAGTTGCAAAGCGCCAAGCAATTACAAACCCAAATACAATCATGTCTGTTAAACGTCATATGGGTACAGACTACAAAGTAGAAGTTGAAGGTAAAGAGTATACACCTCAAGAAATTTCTGCAATCATTTTACAAAACTTAAAAGCTTCTGCTGAAGCATACTTAGGTGAAACAGTAACGAAAGCTGTTATTACAGTACCTGCATACTTCAACGATGCAGAGCGTCAAGCAACGAAAGATGCTGGTCGTATCGCTGGTTTAGAAGTTGAGCGTATCATTAACGAGCCAACAGCAGCAGCACTTGCTTACGGTTTAGAAAAACAAGACGAAGAACAAAAAATCTTAGTATATGACTTAGGTGGCGGTACATTTGACGTATCTATCCTTGAGTTAGCAGACGGTACATTCGAAGTTATTTCAACTGCTGGTGACAACCGTCTTGGTGGCGATGACTTTGACCAAGTTATCATCGATCACTTAGTAGCTGAGTTCAAAAAAGAAAATAACATTGATTTAAGCCAAGATAAAATGGCGCTTCAACGCTTGAAAGATGCAGCTGAAAAAGCGAAAAAAGATCTTTCTGGTGTAACACAAACTCAAATTTCATTACCATTCATTAGTGCTGGAGCTGCTGGTCCATTACACTTAGAATTAACGTTAACAAGAGCGAAATTCGAAGAGCTTTCAGCAGGTCTTGTTGAAAGAACATTAGAGCCAACTCGTCGTGCATTAAAAGACGCTGGTTTTGCTCCAAGCGAATTAGATAAAGTTATTCTTGTTGGTGGATCTACTCGTATCCCAGCTGTACAAGAAGCTATTAAACGTGAAACTGGTAAAGAGCCATATAAAGGTGTAAACCCTGATGAAGTTGTAGCATTAGGTGCTGCAGTTCAAGGTGGCGTACTTACTGGTGATGTAGAAGGCGTTCTATTATTAGACGTAACTCCACTTTCTTTAGGTATTGAAACTATGGGTGGCGTGTTCACGAAATTAATCGAGCGTAACACTACAATTCCAACAAGTAAGTCACAAGTATTCTCGACAGCTGCTGATAATCAACCAGCAGTAGACATTCACGTATTACAAGGTGAGCGTCCAATGTCGGCTGACAACAAAACGTTAGGTCGTTTCCAATTAACTGACCTTCCACCAGCACCACGTGGTATTCCACAAATCGAAGTAACATTCGATATTGATGCGAACGGTATCGTTAACGTACGTGCGAAAGACTTAGGAACAAGCAAAGAGCAAGCTATTACAATCCAATCTTCTTCAGGTCTTTCTGATGAAGAAGTAGAACGTATGGTACAAGAAGCGGAAGCAAATGCTGACGCTGACCAAAAACGTAAGGAAGAAGTTGAACTTCGTAACGAAGCTGACCAACTTGTATTCCAAACAGACAAAGTTGTAAAAGATTTAGAAGGTAAAGTAGATGCAGCTGAAGTTGCAAAAGCAACAGAAGCGAAAGAAGCATTACAAGCTGCAATTGAGAAAAACGAGCTTGAAGAAATTCGTGCGAAAAAAGATGCTTTACAAGAAATCGTACAACAATTAACTGTTAAATTATACGAGCAAGCTCAAGCAGCTGCTGGTCAAGCAGAAGGTGCGCAAGGTGCACAAGACGCTGGCGCAAAGAAAGACAATGTAGTTGACGCTGAGTTTGAAGAAGTAAAAGAAGACAAGTAATTCAACTGTAAACATAATAAGTAAGATGACAAAAAGTCAAAGTCAAGCGTGCCTTGACTTTGGCTTTTTTCACGAATGAGAAGCGATGTGTGAGGATCTTAAGTTTTTCGCTTTGCATACTGTAAGTGAGGAAACTTTGTTGCAAAGCACTTTCTTTCGGTGTTAAAATTACGTTTATGTGAAAGATTCGGGGGTTGTAAATTTATGAGTAAACGAGACTATTATGAGGTCCTTGGACTTAGCAAGGGCGCTTCAACAGATGAAATTAAAAAAGCGTATCGTCGTTTGGCTAAAAAATACCATCCAGACGTAAGCAAAGAAGAAAATGCAATTGAAAAGTTTAAAGAAGTACAAGAAGCATACGAAGTGTTAAGTGATGATCAAAAGCGTGCACAGTACGATCAATTTGGTCATGCTGGTGCAAATCAAGGATTCGGTGGATTTGGCGGCGGAGGAGACTTCGGCGGTGGCTTCGGTTTTGAAGATATATTTAGTTCTTTCTTCGGCGGTGGCGGTGGCAGACGTCGTGATCCAAATGCTCCGCGCCAAGGTGCTGACTTACAATATCAAGTCACTTTAGATTTTGAAGAAGCTATTTTTGGTAAGGAATTAAATGTGGAAATTCCAGTAGAAGATCCATGTGATACTTGTAAAGGTAGTGGAGCAAAACCAGGAACTTCAAAAGAAACATGTAAACATTGTTCAGGCTCTGGTCAAGTGAGTGTAGAACAAAACACGCCGTTTGGTCGTATCGTAAACCGTCAAGCTTGTGGTCATTGTTCAGGAACTGGACAAATTATTAAAGAAAAATGTACGACATGTCACGGTTCAGGTAAAGTTCGTAAACGTAAAAAAATCAATGTTAAAATTCCAGCGGGTATCGATAATGGTCAACAAATTCGTGTGTCTGGAAAAGGTGAAGCCGGCGTAAATGGCGGACCAGCAGGAGACTTATATGTTGTCGTTCATGTAAGAAATCATGAATTCTTCGAGCGTGAAGGAGATCACATTATTTGCGAAATGCCATTAACATTTGCGCAAATGGCGCTTGGTGATGAAGTGGAAGTTCCTACTGTTCATGGTAAAGTGAAGCTGAAAATTCCAGCAGGAACACAAACTGGAACAGAATTCCGCTTAAAAGGAAAAGGTGCTCCGAACGTACGTGGATACGGCCAAGGAGATCAATATGTAGTCGTTCGTGTTGTTGTACCGACGAAATTGACTTCGCAGCAAAAAGATTTATTACGTGAATTTGCAGGACAAGAAGAGCAGGATGATAGTTTATTCGGAAAGCTTAAACGTGCTTTCAAAGGGGAATAATGGAAATAAAAAATGGAGTTGGTAAATTGTGAAATGGTCAGAAATTAGTATTCATACAACAGAAGAAGCAGTAGAAGCTGTCTCTCATATTTTACATGAAGCTGGTGCTAGCGGAGTTGCGATTGAGGATCCAGCGGAGTTAACGAAAGAGCGCGAGCAACAATATGGTGAAATTTATGCATTGAACCCAGATGAATATCCGGCGGAAGGTGTATTAATAAAAGCGTATTTCCCGCAAACGGATTCTTTACATGAAACGATTGCAGGTGTAAAATCATCTATTGATGTGCTTCCATCTTACGACATCGAAATTGGTACTGGAAATATTACCGTTAACGAAGTCAATGAAGAAGATTGGGCTACTGCTTGGAAAAAATATTACCATCCAGTACAAATTTCTGATACATTCACAATCGTACCGACTTGGGAAGAATATACACCATCTTCTCCTGATGAAAAAATCATTGAATTAGATCCGGGTATGGCGTTTGGTACAGGAACTCATCCAACAACAACGATGTGTATCCGTGCTTTAGAAAAAACAGTACAGCCAGGTGACACTATTATTGATGTAGGAACAGGTTCTGGTGTACTTAGTATTGCGGCTGCAAAATTAGGTGCGTCTTCTGTTCAAGCATATGATTTAGATCCGGTTGCGGTTGAAAGTGCAGAAATGAATGTACGTTTAAATAAAACAGATGATATCGTGTCTGTTGGACAAAATAGTCTTTTAGAAGGTATTGAAGGTCCTGTTGATTTAATCGTAGCTAACTTATTAGCAGAGATTATTCTATTATTCCCTGAAGATGCAGCAAGAGTTGTGAAGTCAGGTGGATTATTTATTACATCGGGCATTATTGCTGCGAAGGAAAAAGTAATTTCTGAGGCGTTAGAACAAGCTGGATTTACAATTGAAGAAGTGTTACGAATGGAAGATTGGGTAGCAATTATTGCACGAAATGCGTAATATAGATTTTAGTCTATAATGAAAAGGGGAGTCTCTCACTATAAGGTGAGAGACTTGCCGTTTGTTATATGAAAAATGATAACGTTTCGTTCTTTTCGTAAGTGTTGACTTACGAAAGGAACGAAACTCTACTAAGGTGATTATATGCAACGTTATTTTGTAGAAGAGAAATATGTAAATGAGACAAGTATTCGGATTGTAGGTGATGACGTACATCATATCGCAAGAGTGATGCGTATGTCAGCTGGTGATCATATTTATTGCTGTGTAAACGGAAAAACAGCAGTATGTTCAATTGATGAAATTACCAGTGAATTTATTAATACGGCTATTGTAGAATGGGTAGAGGCGTCAAGTGAACTTCCTGTTTTCGTGACGATTGCAAGTGGACTGCCAAAAGGAGACAAGCTAGAGTTAATTTTTCAAAAAGGAACTGAGCTTGGGGCAGCTGCATTCTTACCATTTCAAGCATCTCGCTCTATCGTAAAATGGGATGCGAAAAAAGCTGATAAAAAAGTTGAGCGTTTAAGAAAAATTGTGAAAGAAGCTGCGGAACAATCACATAGAAGTGAAATTCCAGAAGTACATGCTCCGGCATCATTTAAGCAATTGCTTTCAATGAGTGGTGAGTATGATGTTTGTCTTGTTGCTTACGAAGAGGAAGCAAAACAAGGTGAGAAATCTAATTTTGCGAAAGCTTTAACGACAATGAAACCAGGTCAAAAGCTATTGATTGTATTTGGCCCAGAAGGCGGTTTAGCTGAGGAAGAGATTACAGCGCTTCGTGAACATAAATTTGTACCATGTAGTTTAGGACCAAGAATTTTAAGAACAGAAACGGCGCCGTTATACGCGTTAAGTGCTGCTTCGTATCATTTTGAATTGATGGGGTGATGATCAATGTCAACTGTTGCGTTCCATACGTTAGGTTGTAAAGTAAACCACTATGAAACAGAAGCCATTTGGCAATTGTTTAAACAAGGTGGTTATGAAAGAACAGAATATGAAAAGAAAGCTGATGTATATGTTATTAACACATGTACAGTAACGAATACTGGGGACAAAAAAAGCCGTCAAGTAATCAGACGTGCTGTGCGTCAAAATCCAGATGCAGTTATTTGCGTAACGGGATGTTATGCACAAACATCTCCAGCTGAAATTATGGCGATTCCGGGTGTAGATATTGTAGTTGGTACACAGGATCGTGAAAAGATGTTAGGTTACATCGAAGAATTCCGTAAAGAGCGTCAACCAATTAATGCTGTCCGTAATATTATGAAAACACGTGTGTACGAAGAACTTGATGTACCTTATTTCACGGATCGTACACGTGCGTCTTTAAAAATACAAGAGGGTTGCAATAACTTCTGTACATTCTGTATCATTCCTTGGGCGCGTGGTTTAATGCGTTCTCGTGATGGAAAAGAAGTTATTAAACAAGCACAACAATTAGTGGATGCAGGCTATAAAGAAATCGTATTAACGGGTATTCATACAGGTGGATACGGCGAAGACATAAAAGATTATAACTTAGCTGGATTACTTCGTGATATGGAAGCGGAAGTAGACGGATTAAAACGTCTTCGTATTTCTTCTATTGAAGCGAGTCAAATTTCAGATGAAGTAATTGAAGTGTTAGATAAATCTGAAGTAGTTGTACGCCACTTGCATATTCCGTTGCAATCTGGTTCTAATACTGTATTAAAACGTATGCGTCGTAAATATACGATGGAGTTCTTCCAAGAGCGTTTAAATCGTTTGAAAGAAGCGTTACCAGGCCTTGCGATTACATCTGACGTAATCGTTGGTTTCCCAGGTGAAACAGAAGAAGAATTCATGGAAACATACAATTTCATTAAAGAGAACCGCTTCTCTGAGTTACATGTGTTCCCTTACTCAAAACGTACAGGAACACCTGCAGCACGCATGGAAGATCAAGTTCCTGAAGATGTGAAGAACGATCGTGTTCATCGTTTAATTGAGCTATCTAATCAATTAGCGAAAGAGTACGCATCAGCGTTTGAAGGTGAAGTGCTTGAAATCATTCCGGAAGAGCAATTTAAAGAGGGCGACCGTGAAGGGTTATATGTAGGGTATACAGATAACTACTTAAAAATTGTATTTGAAGGATCAGAAGAATTAATTGGTAAGCTAGTGAAAGTGAAAATTACGAAAGCTGGTTATCCATATAACGAAGCGCAATTTGTTCGTGTTCTTGAAGATGATGTAAAAAAAGAATCAGCTAGCGCATAAAAAGAGCGTGCAACCGGAAACGGTTTGCATGCTTTCTTTATTTGAAGCGGTTAAGTACTATAAGGTGGGGAGGCGTTTCATGCATCCCTGTATGAAAAAAGATGAAATGATAAAAATATAGTTGTCTTCATCAGTAAAGGATACTAGCTATTTGCATAACTTTTGAAAAGGAATTGCTTCTATTCTTCTTTTATTCTGCCAAATAGTTGACCTGAAGTGATAAAATGTATTATAATCGTAAAAGACATGCTGAAGAAGTGTTTCTTTTTGCATGCTGAAGTTAGTATGTAAGTGTGATGTTTCGGAGGGAGGGAAAGAGAATGTCAAAAACAGTCGTTCGTAAAAACGAGTCTTTGGAGGATGCACTTCGCCGTTTTAAAAGATCGGTTTCTAAAACTGGTACACTTGCTGAAGCAAGAAAGCGCGAGTTTTATGAAAAACCAAGTGTAAAACGTAAGAAGAAATCTGAAGCGGCAAGAAAGCGTAAATTCTAAGAGAGGGTGTAAGTTATGAGTCTTCTCGGTCGTTTAAACGATGATATGAAACAAGCGATGAAGAATAAACAAAAAGAAAAATTAACCGTTATTCGTATGGTTAAGGCTGCTTTACAAAATGAAGGTATTAAACTGCAACATACTCTTACTGAAGAAGAGGAAATAACAGTTTTAGCTCGTGAAGTAAAACAGTATAAGGACTCCCTCCTTGAATTTAAAAAAGCTGGTCGTGAAGACCTTGTTAATAAACTGCAAAGTGAAATTCAGATTTTAAGCGCATATTTGCCAGAGCAATTAACTGAAGAAGAACTAGTTGATGTAATCAAGCAAGTTATTTCTGAAGTTGGTGCGACTTCTAAAGCAGATATGGGTAAGGTGATGACTGCTGTTATGCCGAAAGTAAAAGGTAAAACAGACGGATCACTTGTGAATAAGCTGGTTATCCAGCTATTAGCGTAAAAAAACGTCTCATTTCGTATGAGACGTTTTTTTATTGTTCTTATTAAGGAGAAACGCTATATTGCTTAAAAAGGGTTTCTGTAAGTGATAGAACCCCCTCTAGTTAAAGTTTCAATTTATTATTTCCTTGTATAATTCCGATTCTACACCTGTTCTTACTTCCTTGACTAAAACTTCTTTCGTAAATAAAAGCTAAGTACTGAACCTTCTGAAACTCAGATTGAAGTTTTATAGCTTGCTCTTCAGCATAATCCTCAAAGGTAATGAAAGAGATTCTAACTATTTTAGATTTTGCATCAGTTGCATAAAATGGCCGGATATTACTGTCGGTAACTTGTTTTATAACATTCAAAATTTCTTGACCAAAGCCAATTTCCTTTCGTATTTCCTCATTTATTAATTCATTTTTTAATGAACCCTAATATTTTTTGAAATTCATATAACAACCATCTATAAAATATTCTTACTTAAAACGTAACATTCAGAGTGGAGAAATTTTCTTTTTTTGATTTTATCCCTCATTAACGGGCAGCCCGATTGGTGAGGGTTGATTAAAGTTTCACTTTATCTCATGTGTCCAATAAATGACAACTACTTATTCTATGGTCAGTATGTCACGTCCAGAACGAATTGTAACAGTTTTTTTCAAGTTTCCAACTTCTCGCTAGGCTTAATTTCTTAATGTAACTTGTACTGATATCCTGTAGGGGCGCATATTCTTGTATTAATACTTCTATTATTAAAGGTAACATCCTCTAATCCATCATTGTCCTGACAAATATGATTTCATATAGCGACTGTTTTAATTAACATGATATGAACTCTTACAGAATATAGTTATGTTAGTGAAGTCGTTATAACACGATAGGCGCTTGTGAAGAAATACATATATATGGGATGAGAGGGGGTCTTTCGAGATGAAGAAATTAGAACAAATGAAAAATTGGTTGACAAAACAAGTAGACCTACCAGTGGATGTATTAATGGATCTACCTCGGATTACTCTTGTTGGGCAAATACATATTTATATAGAAAATCATCGGGGGTTATTAGTGTTTTCAGATAAAGAAGTGCGATTGCTTTTAAAACACGGTCAATTATTAATTAAAGGACAATCCTTTGTTATTAAAACGATTCTTCCAGAAGAGCTTTTACTCGAAGGGATAATTGAGCAAGTAACATTTTTAGAAAATGAAAAAAAAGGTGATTGAAGTGAAACTTCCATTTGTGAAGTTTTTCTTCTTTATCCTGTAAAAGTTCCGTTGATAGAGACGGATTACAGTTTTACTCGGTTTCATTTTAGTACGAGCTATTTTAATGCTTCAAATAAAAAGTAGTATATCTACTTTTAGAAAGGTAGTGAAGGTGGTAAATGAAAAATAAATGGTTTATAAAGTGGCTTGGATATGTAAAAGTGCGAATTGAAGGTAGAGGAGCGGAACGGTTTGTTAATGAATGTGTACGGAGGAATTTATTAGTTTGGGATGTTAAAAAGATAGCTGATGAAACGTTAGTTTTTTGTATATTGTTACGCGATGTGAAAAAAATAAAACCAATTTATAGAAAAAATGAATGTAAATTATATTTTATTGGACGTTATGGTTTTCCTTTTTGGAATAAGCGTTTAATTAAAAATAGTGGATTTTTAATTGGTTTTTTAATTTTCTTTTTTGGTGTGATTGCAATGTCAAATATGGTTTGGAAAATTGAAATTACAGGAGCAAAACCTGAAACAGAATATATATTGATGAAAGAATTGGATAAAATGGGTATTAAAAAAGGGAAACTACAATTTCAAATGCCGAATGTAGAAGATGTACAACGCCATTTGACAGATAATATTAATGCCATTACTTGGGCGGGACTAGAAGTAAGAGGAACGACGTATCATTTTAAAATTGTTGAAAAAAACGAACCGAAGAAAGAAAAGGAACAAAGGCCGCAAAATTTAGTAGCAAAAAAAGAAGCGATTATTACAAAGACGTTCGTAGAAGTTGGAAAGCCGGTTGTACTGAAAAATGATCATGTAGAAAAAGGGCAGATTCTCGTATCAGGAATATATGGTAATGAGGAAAGTCCGACGATTGTTTCAGCGAAAGGTATTGTGTATGGAGAAACGTGGTATACATCTAAGGTGGATGTCCCGTTAAAGACGCAATTCCAAGTGTATACTGGTAATGTATACAATGAACATTTTCTTAAATTTGGGGATACGAAAATAAAAATATGGGGATTTCAGCATGATAAGTATAAACGCTCTCGTACTGAAAGTGTAAAGCATGATGTGAAATTATTTGGTTTTACACTGCCGATTGCATATGAAAAAGATGTTGTGAGAGAAGAGGAAGAAGCGAATCGAGAATATACAGAAAAGCAAGCGCTGAAAGTAGCGAAAGAGATGGCCGAAAAAGAACTAAAGAAAAAATTGGATGAACATGCTATGATTGTAAGTGATAAGATTTTGAGTAAAGAGGTTGAGGCGGGTCAACTAAAGGTCACATTGCATTATACTGTGGTTGAAAATATTGCAGAGCCACAACCAATATCCGAATCCGATATTCAAGGAGACTGAGTAATGGCAGAACAATTAGTAGAAATGAACCAACAATTGGAAAATACTAACGAAGCAATCGCTCTTTTTGGAGTCAATGATGCACATTTAAAAGTAATTGAACGAGAACTGAATGTATCGATCGTAACTAGAGGAGAAACTGTTCATGTATCTGGGGCAGTTGAAACGGTGACACTCGTAGAAAAAATCTTACAGCAATTACTTGTTGTAATTCGTAAAAGTATATCAATTTCAGAGAGAGATGTTGCGTATGCAATTCAGCTTGCACAACAAGGGAAAATTGCTCAATTTGAAGAGTTATATGAAGAAGAAATTTTCAAGACTGCAAAAGGTAAATCCATTCGTGTAAAAACAATGGGGCAAAGACGATATATTCATGCGATGAAGAAGAATGATATTGTCTTTGGGATAGGGCCTGCAGGAACTGGAAAAACATACTTAGCTGTAGTAATGGCTGTGAGGGCTTTAAAACAAGGGTATGTAAAGAAAATTATTTTAACAAGACCTGCTGTAGAAGCTGGAGAAAATTTAGGTTTTTTACCAGGGGATTTGAAAGAGAAGGTAGATCCATACTTACGCCCATTATATGATGCCTTACATGATATTCTTGGACAAGAATATACGCAGCGTATGATGGAGCGAGGAGTAATTGAAATCGCGCCGCTTGCTTATATGAGGGGGCGTACGCTTGATGATTCATTTGTTATTTTAGATGAGGCTCAAAATACAACGGGTGCTCAAATAAAAATGTTTTTAACAAGATTAGGTTTTAGTTCTAAAATGGTTATTACAGGGGACCCTTCACAAGTAGACTTGCCAAAAGGGGTAAAATCAGGGCTATCTATAGCTGCTAATATTTTATCTGGTGTATCAGGTCTGTCATTTATTACATTAGAACAAACGGACGTTGTGAGACATCCATTGGTGCAACGTATTATTGAGGCATATGATAAAATGGAATGATCCTATTTGTCAGGATCATTTCTTTTTGTATGATAAGGTTGGCGAACGTCATATTTTTTACTATCATGAAAGATAAGGAAAATAAACTATAGGTACTAGTGTATAAAATGTTGCCTCAAAGTATCGTTTGGTAGAAGAAATGAAAGCTATAAATAGTTTCACTTTATTTCTGGAGAGGAGAAGGTATTGAAATCATGTCAAGATCTCAAGAAATTTCTAAGTGGTTTCGTAATTTACAACATTCGAAAAAACTAAGTTGGATTTCTTACGTTGTATTAGGAGCGGTGCTGTTTTTTGCGCTTATGAATAATGTAAAACCAGAGCAATTAGATGTTAATATGTATTCTATTGCGAAAAAGACAATCCATTCTCCTATAAAAATTGAAGATAAAGTTACAACGGATAAAAAGAAAAAAGAAGCCGCTACAAAAGTTGAAGATCAATATACATATAAAAGTGAGTATAAACAAAACAAAGTTGATATTGTGAATGACGTCTTTGCTAAAGTGGATGAAGTGGTGCAAGAGATTAAAGCTGTTGGACCGGATGATCAAAAAAAGATGACTGATGCTGAGAAAGTGGAGAAGTTAAAAAAGAAACTACCCGCTGACTTAACGAAAGAATTATCTGATTCAAACTTACTAAGTTTGATTAATGCAGATTCGAGCCAATTAGTATTAGCGAAAGATGCTGCGGTCACAGCAATTAATAGTATCATGACTGAGCATATTAAAATGGACGAATTGAAAGATGCGAAAGAACGATATGTAAGTGAGATGAATAGTGTTAATGTTGATAATGGTTTAAAAGAGTCGATTAAGGCGCTAGGAAGATATGCAATTTCAGCGAACTATTTTTATGACCCGATCTTAACGAAAGAGAAGAGAAAAGCAGAGGAAGATTTAGTTCCACCTGTTTATATTCTTCAAGGACAAGTTCTTGTTAGAGAAGGTGAAACAATTTCAAGTGATGTGTATAATCAGTTGAAATTAGTTGGTTTGTTAGAAAAAGGGAACGGCTTTCAACCTTATGTTGGATTAGCGGTACTCATTGGTGTGTTACTATACTTTATGCATAAACAATTTGAATTATTTTTAAAGAGAAAAAGAGAAGATAGACCGTATGTTTTAGCGTATATTACAATTTTGTCTATCACAATTGTCTTAATGAAAATCATTAGTTTGTTTCAAAAACTTGAATACGCGGGGATTGCATATGTTGTCCCAGTTGCGATGGGAACAATACTTGTAAAACTAATGATTGGTGATCGATTTGTCTTTTTAACGAGTATGATTTTTTCTGTATGCGGAAGTATTATGTTTAATGAAGGAGTAACGAGTACATTAAATTATAGTGTAGGGATTTACGTATTGTTAAGTTCATTATCGGTTAGTATTTTCTTGCGAGAAAAAAATCGTCGTACAATGATTTTACAAGCTGGTATACTCGTTTCTGTATTAAATGTAGTCGTATTGGCGGCGCTCTTATTATTACGTAATGGGAATTTTTCGCCTCTTGAAATTGGTACGCAATTATTAATGGCTTCGCTTTCAGGGATTATATCATCCGTTTTGGCTATGGGGATTTTACCATATTTAGAAAGTGGACTTGGAATCGTATCAAGTATGAAGCTTATGGAACTATCAAGCCCAAATCATCCGCTTTTACGCAGAATTTTATTAGAAGCGCCAGGGACATATCATCATAGTGTAATGGTAGCGAATCTTTCTGAGGCTGCTTGTGAAGCAGTCGGGGCAAATGGTGTATTAGCGCGTGTAGGGGCATATTATCATGATGTAGGAAAAACAGTACAACCGCAATTTTTTATTGAAAACCAAATGGGAATTGAAAATCCGCATGATAAATTAGATCCTGTAACGAGTAAAGATATTATAATTGCTCACGTAACGGATGGAGTAAGAATGCTCGAAGAATATCATATTCCACAAGAAATTATTGATATCGCTGGGCAACATCACGGTACAACGTTACTGAAATATTTTTATTATAAAGCTATTAAAGAAGATAAAGAAAAATATACAGAAGAGATGTTCCGTTATCCAGGTTCAAAAGCAACTTCGAAAGAATCGGCAATTGTTGGTATTGCTGATAGTGTAGAAGCTGCGGTACGTTCTATGAATCACCCAACGCCAGAACAAATTAATAATTTGGTGCAAAGTATTATTAAAGATCGACTACAAGACGGTCAATTTAGTGAATGTGATTTGACGTTTAAGGAACTACAAATCGTTGGAAAAACGTTGTGTGAAACGTTAAATGGTATTTTCCATTCGCGTATTACATATCCGGAACTTTCGGAAGAAAAGGAGAAAGAATGAGTTTGTTAATTGATTTTATTGATGAAACAGAAGAAGTAAAAGAAGCGTATATGAGTTTAATTCGTGAAGTGTTAGAAAAAGCAGCTCAAATGGAAAATATTGAGGATGGTGCGGAGGTATCGGTGACATTTGTAGATAATGAGCGCATTAGAGAAATTAATCGTGATTACCGAGATAAAGATCAACCTACAGATGTAATATCCTTTGCCATGGAAGAAATGGGAGAAGGAGAAATGGAGATTGTTGGTGCAGAGATGCCGCGCATGTTAGGTGATCTTATTATCTCTATTCCAAGGGCGAAAGAGCAAGCTGAAGAGTACGGACATTCTTTCGATCGTGAACTTGGATTTTTGGCGTTACATGGCTTTTTACATTTACTTGGTTATGATCACATGACAGAAGAAGATGAAAAAGAAATGTTCGGAAGACAAAAAGAAATTTTAGAAGCTTTTGGATTAGGACGATGAAAAAAGGAAAACTTATAGATAGTTTTGGATATGCTATAGCTGGTATATTCTTTTGTTTTCGTCATGAACGAAATATGAAAATCCATTATTTAGCCGCAGTCATTGTTATATGCTGCGGCTTTTATTTCCATATTACGAGAACAGAGTGGATGATATTACTTATTGTAATAGGTAGTGTAATGAGTTTAGAAATGGTAAATACGGCTGTGGAAAAAACAGTAGATTTAGCGACTGCCGATATTCATCCATTTGCAAAAATTGCAAAGGATGTTGCGGCAGGAGCGGTTTTATTGTTTGCAATTATAGCTGTTATAATTGGTGCTATTATCTTTTTACCGTATATGGTATAGTTGCATTCCGAAGCTTTTATTAAGCTTTGGAAGTGCCGTAAGGGCCTTTAATGAGAGAGTGTACCTCTTCATAGCTGTGAACAGGAAGGATGCGGGAATATGAATAGTAAACAATTAATTCTAGAAGCAATCGAAGCGCGTAAACAAGCGTACGTACCATATTCTAAATTTCAAGTAGGTGCAGCACTATTAACGCGCGATGGAAAAGTATATCGTGGATGTAATGTTGAGAATGCATCATATGGCTTATGTAATTGTGCTGAAAGAACAGCTTTATTTAAGGCGGTTTCTGAAGGAGATAAAGAATTTGTAGCCATTGCGGTTGTAGCAGATACAAAGCGCCCAGTACCTCCTTGTGGAGCATGTCGACAAGTTATGGTAGAATTATGTAAACAGGATACGAAAGTATACTTATCAAATTTACATGGTGACGTTCAGGAGACGACAGTCGGAGAATTGTTACCAGGAGCATTTTTAGCGGAGGATTTACATGAATAGAAAAGGTTATAAATCAGGTTTTGTCTCTATTATTGGCAGACCGAATGTTGGGAAATCTACATTTTTAAATCGTATTATCGGCCAGAAAATTGCTATTATGAGTGATAAGCCACAAACGACTCGTAATAAAATTCAAGGTGTATATACAGAAAATGATGCACAAGTTATTTTCATTGATACACCAGGAATACATAAACCTAAACATAAACTAGGCGACTTCATGGTGAAGATGGCGCAAACGACATTAAAAGAAGTTGATATCGTTCTGTTTATGGTTAATGCTGTCGAAGGCTTTGGTCGTGGTGAAGAATTCATCATCGAGAAGTTAAAAGAAACGAAACAACCAGTATTTTTAGTTATTAATAAAATTGACCAACTTCATCCAGAGCAATTACTAGAGTTAATTGATCAATATCGTAAACTACATGAGTTTGCAGAAATTGTACCAATTTCTGCGTTAGACGGTAATAATGTGGACGCTTTAATTGGAACAATTAAAAAGTATTTACCAGAAGGACCACAATACTATCCAGATAATCAAGTAACGGATCATCCGGAGAGATTTATTATTGCAGAGCTTATTCGTGAGAAAGTACTACATTTAACACGTGAAGAAGTGCCGCATTCTGTGGCTGTTGTTATCGATGCGATTCAAAAGCGTGAGGGCGGGGCAGTTTATATAAATGCAACGATTGTTGTTGAACGTGCATCACAAAAAGGAATCATCATCGGAAAACAAGGGAAAATGTTAAAAGAAGTTGGTAAGCGAGCTCGTTTTGATATTGAAGCGCTACTTGGTTCTAAAGTATTTTTAGAAGTATGGGTAAAAGTGCAAAAAGATTGGCGTAATAAAATGTCTCAGCTTCGTGACCTAGGTTTCCGCGAGGATGAGTACTAAAATAGAGTCAAGCTGTAATCAGTGGATGGTTGGTTCATCCACTGATTATTGGTTTTTATGAACTTTGATAAATTAGGAAAAATTTTTCTCACATGAAAATGGACAAAATGGGTCAATTTAATAACAACAAAGGAAATTGGTTTATAGGCTACGCTTATTGAGAAAGGTGGATTCTTATGCTAGATTTTACCTGGAAGTTTTTCTCCAAAACAGGAAGCATTGAAACGTACTTGCTTTTGAAAGAAATGGAAAAAGACGTAAACGATGAGATGGATCAACATGAAGAGGAGCTAGCGCATCTAGACTCTCCAATTTCTTGACCCGTTTTGTTCAAACCTTGGATGGTGACGAACATGTTTCAAAAAGTTGAGGGCATCGTTATCCGTACGACAGATTACGGAGAAACGAACAAGATTGTTACAATATTCTCAAGAGAACTTGGTAAGGTAAGTGCAATGGCAAGAGGGGCAAAAAAACCGAAAAGCCGATTAGCATCTGTGTCGCAATTAATGACACATGGCCAGTTTCTTATTCAAATGGGATCTGGGCTTGGAACATTGCAACAAGGCGAGATTATTTCAACTATGAAAGAAATTCGCGAGGATATATTTTTAACTGCTTATGCATCATTTATTGTTGAATTAACTGATAAAGCAACAGAAGATAAAAAACATAATCCGTATTTATTTGAAATGTTATATCAAACGTTGCATTATATGTGTGAGGGTGTTGATCCAGAAGTATTATCATTAATTTATCAAACGAAAATGCTTCCGGTATTAGGGATGCGCCCGTACTTTGATACATGTGCGATTTGTCATCAAGAAACAGACTTTGTCGCCTTCTCCGTTAGGGAAGGCGGTTTTCTGTGCTCACGTCATGCGGAGCAAGACCCATATCGTATACCGGTAGGAGAAGCTGTTCATAAATTATTACGTCTTTTCTTCCATTTCGATTTACATAGGCTCGGAAATGTATCGGTAAAGGATAGCACAAAAAAACAAATGCGTTTAGTATTGAATACATATTATGATGAATATTGCGGAATTTATTTGAAATCAAGACGTTTTTTAGAACAACTTGATAAGTTTCAAATATAATTTTGGGCCGTATACGGTCCTTTTTACATACTTTCTTTTTCGAATAGCATATTTAGTATATAATATTTAAGAGATAGTATAACTTTTTTCGTTGTGCATTAAAGGTGGTGATTATCATAGAGCTGAATAAACGGCAAGAACATATAATTCAGATTGTAAAAGATCACGGTCCTATTACAGGGGAATCAATTGCAGCGCAATTGGGTCTAACACGTGCGACGCTAAGACCAGACTTAGCAATTTTAACGATGGCTGGTTATTTAGAAGCACGTCCACGCGTAGGTTATTTTTATACGGGTAAAACTGGGGGGCAGTTATTATCTGAAGCTGTTAAGAAAATTAAAGTACAAGATTATCAATCTAGACCGGTTGTAATTGATAAAAATGTTTCCGTATACGATGCAATTTGTACGATGTTTTTAGAGGACGTTGGTACATTGTTCGTTGTAGATCAGATGACTCTATTAGTTGGTGTTGTGTCTCGTAAAGATTTATTAAGAGCGAGCTTAGGAAAGCAGGATTTAACCTCTCTTCCGGTTAATATTATCATGACAAGGATGCCAAACATTGCGATGTGTCGTAGAGAGGATTCTTTATATGATATTGCGATGGAATTAATAGAAAGACAGATTGATGCAATGCCAGTTGTAAAAGATACGAAACAAGGTTTAGAAGTGATTGGGCGAATTACAAAAACAAATATTACACGTGCGTTTGTAAATTTAGTAAATAACGAATAAGTGTAATTTGTTTAAAGTGAGGTAATGTAATGGATAATAAAATCGTATATGTCGTATCTGACTCTGTAGGGGAAACGGCTGATTTGGTTGTTCGAGCAGCAATGGGGCAATTCCCGTTTGCTCCTGATATTAGACGTGTACCGTATGTAGAAGATACAGGGACATTAAAAGAAGTGATTTCGATTGCTAAGAGTAATCAAGCACTTATATGTTTTACGTTAGTTAAGCCTGATATGCGCAAATATTTAGTAACAGAGGCTGCAAAAGAAGGGGTAGAGGCATACGATATTATCGGCCCTCTTATTGATCAAATTGAAGAAATTACGGGGCAAGTGCCGAGATGTGAGCCAGGCGTTGTCCGTAGGTTAGATGAAGAATACTTTAAAAAGATTGAAGCGATTGAGTTTGCTGTGAAGTATGATGACGGCAGAGATGCACGAGGTATTTTAAAAGCGGATATCGTGTTGATTGGTGTTTCGCGTACATCAAAAACACCACTTTCCCAATATTTAGCTCATAACAAACGCTTGAAAGTTGCGAATGTACCACTCGTGCCAGAAGTTGACCCACCTGAAGAACTATATCAAGTGGCAAAAGAAAAATGTTTCGGTTTGAAAATTACGCCAGATAAGTTAAATCATATTCGAAAAGAACGATTAAAATCACTTGGATTAAGTGATGGAGCAACATATGCAAATATTAATCGTATTCAAGAAGAAATTGATCACTTTGAGGAAGTAATTAGTAAAATAAATTGTCAAGTAATCGATGTATCGAATAAAGCAATTGAAGAAACAGCAAATATTATTGTGAATGCAGTGCAAAACCAAAAAATGTTTTAGCACATTTACCAAAGGTGAATGTGCTTTTTTCGCTCGTGTGAAATATGATACCTATGGATTTTGTAATAGATTGTAGTGTAATGGTTATACTTATACTCCTTTGTCTTTTAGTATATTCAAGGTGTGAGTTTGTCATCCTGAAATGTAAGATGAAAAAATAAAGGGATATGTAGCGTAGTTGAAGAAAATATATTATAATAAAAAATTGTGATAAAAACCTATATTTTACGTTTAGACTTTAATTTTTCAGAATAAACTAGGGATAGGATTTACGAAAAAGACATGTAATTACGTTAAATCGACAAAATCTATACAAGAAAACGCACATTATGGAAGGATTCACAGAAGGGATGTAGAATACAGAAATATGCAAAGCATCGACAACATATTAGTTGGTGTAGATGTATATCCCGTGAAGGCTGAAATTGTGCAAGTTGGAGCGGAATTTCATGTCGGAATTTTGTTTGTCGCATCATATGCTCATCCTTTAAGGAAATAGTAAGGCCATTGGATCTTTGTAGATACTGAACAAAATGGAGTTGATCGTTATATGGATCAACATGAAAAAGTTACAAATCTCAAGATCAAACAGTATATGTGGCTTGCTACTCTTCTTATAAAAAGGTGTATATGTATTGTTTCTAAGAGATACATTTGTAACAGATGAGCAAATGTATACAATTTTATATAGCAAGTATATGCGATTTATGCAGATAAAGGACCTATAGGAAAGGTTTAAAATCGTTTATACAATGTAATCGGCAACACTTTCTAACAAGTTTAGAAAAATATTGTCGAATTATAAAGGAATTTTTTAATTTATATCGAATACAAAATACGACACGGAGATGGAGTTATGGGGAACAGAATTCCCGAAGAAGTTGTTGAACAGATTCGGACATCATCCGATATTGTAGAAGTCATTGGTGAATACGTTCAACTTAGAAAACAGGGGCGTAACTATTTCGGCCTTTGTCCATTTCATGGTGAGAATTCTCCTTCATTCTCTGTTTCATCTGATAAGCAAATTTTTCATTGCTTCGGATGTGGAGAAGGTGGAAATGTATTTTCCTTTCTAATGAAAATGGAAGGACTGGCTTTTACCGAGGCTGTTCAAAAGCTAGGCGAAAGAAATGGAATTGCGGTTGCAGAGTATACATCAGGGCAAGGACAACAAGAAGACATATCTGATGACACTGTCATCATGCAACAAGCTCATGAATTATTGAAAAAGTATTATCATCATTTATTAGTAAATACGGAAGAGGGAAATGAAGCACTTTCATATTTATTAAACCGTGGTATTACGAAAGAGATGATTGAGAAGTTTGAAATTGGTTATGCATCACCTGCCTGGGATGCAGCGACGAAAATTTTACAAAAAAGAGGTTTATCGCTGTCTAGTATGGAACAAGCTGGCCTTCTAATAAGAAGTGAGAAGGATGGTAGTCATTATGATCGCTTCCGTGGAAGAGTTATGTTCCCGATTTATACGTTACAAGGTAAGGTGATAGCGTTTAGTGGAAGGGCGTTAGGAGATGACACTCCGAAATATTTAAATAGCCCTGAAACACCGATTTTTCACAAAAGTAAATTGTTGTATAACTTCCACCAAGCAAGACCGTTTATTAGAAAACGTGGGCAAGTGGTTCTTTTTGAAGGATATGCCGATGTACTAGCTGCGGTAAAAAGTGGTGTGGAAGAAGCTGTTGCGACAATGGGAACAGCTTTAACTGAAGAACAAGCAAAACTTCTGCGACGTAACGTTGAAACTGTTGTTCTTTGCTATGATGGTGATAAAGCAGGGCGAGAAGCGACGATGAAAGCAGGGCAATTATTGCTAAAAGTTGGTTGCCAAGTGAAAGTCACATCCTTGCCAGATAAGCTTGATCCTGATGAATATGTGCAACAATATGGGACTACTGCTTTTGAAAATCTTGTGAAATCAAGTGTGAGTTTTGTTGGTTTTAAAATAAATTATTTGCGTTTAGGGAAAAATTTGCAAGATGAGTCTGGCAAAGAAGAATATGTGAAAAGTGTTTTAAAAGAGTTATCGTTGTTACAAGATGCGATGCAGGCAGAGTCATATTTGAAGTCATTATCGCAAGAATTTTCGTATTCAATGGAAACACTTTTGAATCAATTGCACCAATATCGCAAAGAACAAAAGGTACAGCAAAAACAAATAAAGCAGGTTGCTAAACCGTCTCAAGTCGTTCAAACAAAACCGAAGTTAACAGGTTTTGAAAGAGCGGAAAGAGAAATTATTTACCATATGTTGCAAAGTGCAGAAGTAGCTGTTCGTATGGAATCCCATATAGAAGATTTTCATACAGAAGAACATAAAGGGATTTTATATGAACTATACGCATATTATGAAAAGGGAAATGAACCTTCAGTCGGAACATTTTTAAGTTGGCTCTCTGATGAAAAGTTGAAAAATATTATCACTGATATTTCGACGGATGAATTTATTAATCCAGAATACACAGAAGAAGTGTTGCAAGGCCATTTGGAGACGCTTAGACGGCATCAGGAAAAACTTGAAAAGATGGAAATTATCTTTAAAGTGAAACAAATGGAAAAAACAGATCCTGTAGAGGCTGCTAAATATTATGTAGCATATTTACAAAATCAAAAAGCGAGAAAATAGCTTTTTTGATAAAGTTTTAGTATAATGAATGTTTGTATCTCGCGTAAGGAGGGGAACAGATGGCTGACAAACCAGCTCGTTCTAAACAAATTGAAACTGAAATGACCCTTGAGCAAGTGAAAGAACAACTCACTGAGCTCGGAAAAAAACGTGGCGTTCTTACATATGAAGAGATTGCAGAACGCATGAATGGATTTGAAATTGAATCCGATCAAATGGATGAATACTATGAATATTTAGGTGAACAAGGCATTGATTTAGTTGGTGATAATGACAACGAAGAAGGCCCTAATAATCGCCAAATTACAAAAACAGAAGAAGAGTTTGACCTCAATGATTTAAGTGTACCACCTGGGGTTAAAATCAACGATCCTGTTCGTATGTATTTAAAAGAAATTGGTCGTGTAGACTTACTATCTGCAGAAGAAGAAATTCGACTTGCAACGCGTATTGAAGAAGGCGATGAAGAAGCGAAACGTCGTCTTGCAGAAGCAAACTTACGTCTTGTAGTAAGTATTGCAAAGCGCTATGTAGGCCGTGGCATGCTTTTCCTAGACTTAATTCAAGAAGGTAATATGGGTCTAATTAAAGCTGTTGAAAAGTTCGATTATCGTAAAGGTTTCAAATTTAGTACGTATGCAACTTGGTGGATTCGCCAAGCTATTACACGTGCCATTGCAGACCAAGCACGAACAATTCGTATTCCAGTTCATATGGTTGAAACGATTAATAAGTTAATTCGTGTACAACGTCAATTATTACAAGATTTAGGTCGTGAACCATCTCCTGAAGAGATTGGTGAAGAAATGGATCTTGCTCCAGAAAAAGTACGTGAAATCTTAAAAATTGCACAGGAGCCAGTTTCTCTTGAAACACCAATTGGTGAAGAAGATGACTCCCATTTAGGTGACTTTATTGAAGACCAAGAAGCAACATCGCCTGCGGACCATGCGGCCTATGAATTGCTAAAAGAACAATTAGAAGATGTGTTAGATACGCTAACAGATCGTGAAGAAAATGTTCTACGTCTTCGTTTCGGTTTAGATGATGGACGAACTCGTACGCTTGAAGAAGTTGGGAAAGTATTCGGCGTAACGAGAGAGCGTATTCGTCAAATTGAAGCAAAAGCACTTCGCAAATTAAGACATCCAAGCCGTAGTAAGCGTCTTAAGGATTTCTTAGAATAGGTTATTTTTTAAGTTTACTTCACCTTTGTGAAGTAAACTTTTTTATTTTGTTAATTTTTGTTAAAATTTAGCTATCGGCAACGATTACAATTTCTTGTAATTTATTTTACAGAATTGTCTTTTGATTTGCAAATGCTCATTTTTCGATTTTTCGATTAATTTTGTTTATTATATACAAAAATATATGTAGAAAAGCGAAAAATATGATGAGAAACGTTAATAATTATCGAAATAATAAGCGATATGACAATAAAAAACAATAAACTGAATTTATGGAATATTTTTAACAAGTGGTAGTTTACTCTTTTCTGATAGAGCGTTTTCAAGTACAATGGAAATGACTGAATCATCTAACTATTTAGGGGTATAGAGGGGGGAGAAGAGATATGAAACGTAATCCGCTGATTCCGTTCGCTCTTATTGCAGCATTGGGTATTATCGTTATGTTTGTATTTTCATTTCAGGGGCTAAATAAATCTAAAGAGTTAGCTGATGCAAAAAATGGCGGGAAGCCAGCACAAACAGCATCAAAGCCAGAGGATATTGTGAAGCAAAGCTGTACGAGCTGCCATGGTGATCAGTTACAAGGGGCAGTTGGACCTAACTTACAAAAAATTGGTGGGAAACTTTCAAAGGATGAAATTAAAGAAATTCTTTCGAAAGGAAAAGGCAATATGCCTGCCAATATAGTTCCAGCTGATCAAGCCGCTAAAGTAGCTGATTGGTTATCGAAGAAAAAATAAAGTTCCGTATGACAAGCCTTTTGCTTATGCAAAGGGCTTGTTTTTCTATATTTTCTAAAATACGATGAATGATAGAGCGGTGAATTGTTGTTATGGGCTTGCAACAACTACTATAAATTCATTATCATGGAGACAGACAGACAGACTGACAAGAGAAGGAGTAATGGAAATACATGAATGAAGTAAAGCTTTCAAAACGATTAGAAGAAGTTGTACGTGAAATACCAGTAGGATCTACAGTTGCTGATATTGGATCGGATCATGCGTATTTACCGTGTTATACAATTATAAATAATATTGCTACAAAAGCAGTTGCAGGAGAGGTTGTAGATGGACCATTTCGCTCTGCGCAAGCAACTGTAGCTGAAAGTGGTTTACAAGATAAAGTAGATGTGCGTAAAGGGAATGGATTAGCTGTTATCGCGCCAGGAGAAGTAGATGTAATTACGGTTGCCGGAATGGGCGGAGCGTTAATTCGTGACATTTTAGAAAGTGGTAAAGAGAAATTAGAAGGTGTAACACGTTTAATTTTACAGCCTAATATTGCAGCGCATCATATTCGTGAATGGTTTATTGAGAATGGTTGGGAGCTTATCCATGAAAAAATCGTAAAAGAAGATGGGAAAATTTACGAAATTTTAGTAGGGGAGCGCGGAAATGTTGTAGCGCCTTACTCTGAAAATAAACAAGCTGAATTGTTTATGGGACCATTTTTAATAACAGAAAAAAGTGAAGCCTTCGTTGAAAAATGGGAAGGAGAATTAAAAAACTTCCAAAATATTTTAAAACAGTTAGAACGTGCGGCTGATTCTGAAGAAACAAAAGCGAAGCGTGGGGAAGTAGAAGCGAAAATGAAAATGATAGGGGAGGTTTTATCATGAGTAAAATTCCAAACGGCCATGAAATTATTTCTTTATTTGAAAGTATGTATCCGAAGCATTTGGCAATGGAAGGAGATAAGATTGGTCTGCAGATTGGAGCGCTTAATAAACCCGTGCAGCACGTATTGATTGCGCTAGATGTAACGGAAGAAGTTGTGGATGAAGCAATTCAATTAGGGGCAAATGTCATTATTGCTCATCATCCTTTAATTTTTAACCCGTTAAAAGCGATTCATACAGATAAGGTGTATGGGAAAATTATTGAAAAGTGTATTAAAAATGATATTGCAATCTATGCAGCGCATACAAATGTGGATGTTGCTAAGGGCGGGGTAAATGATTTACTTGCTGAGGCGTTAGGATTGCAAAATACAGAAGTTCTAGCACCGACATATGCAGAAGAAATGAAAAAAGTTGTTGTGTTTGTGCCAGTCACTCATGCAGAAGAAGTAAGGAAAGCATTAGGAGACGCAGGTGCTGGTCATATCGGCAATTATAGCCACTGTACGTTTAGTAGCGAGGGTACAGGCACATTTGTACCTCAAGAGGGGACAAACCCTTATATCGGGGAAACTGGACAGTTAGAACGTGTAGAAGAAGTACGAATCGAAACGATTATTCCAGTTTCATTACAGCGGAAAGTGATTAAAGCAATGGTAACGGCACATCCATATGAAGAAGTAGCATACGATGTGTACCCGCTTGATAATAAAGGTGAAACGTTAGGCCTGGGAAAAATAGGATACTTACAAGAAGAAATGACGCTTGGTCAATTTGCAGAACATGTGAAACAATCATTAGACGTGAATGGGGCAAGAGTTGTCGGTAAGTTAGATGATAAAGTGCGTAAAGTAGCTGTACTTGGTGGAGATGGTAATAAATATATAAACCAAGCGAAATTTAAAGGAGCAGATGTATATGTAACTGGTGACATGTACTATCATGTTGCTCATGATGCGATGATGCTCGGTTTAAATATAGTTGACCCAGGACATAATGTTGAAAAAGTAATGAAACAAGGTGTACAAAAGCAACTGCAAGAAAAAGTGGATGCAAAGAAATTAAATGTTCAAATTCATGCTTCGCAGTTACATACAGATCCATTCACATTTGTATAAGAAAAATAAAAACCGTTGCTCCATTAGGGCAACGGTTTTTATTATTGTTCTTTCTTCACCTTTACGCGAGGTAATATCTTTTGAAGTGGTACTTTTCTAACTCTCTCCCACGTTGTTGGATTCATTGGGTCATATTGCTCTAAGAACGCGATAACTTCTTTTGTAATCGGCGTTGGAGTAGAAGCACCTGCTGTAACAGCTACGTTTTCTACACCTTGTAGCCACTCTAATTGAATTTCGCTTACATCAGCAACTCGATATGCTTTTGTACCCGCGATTTCTTGTGATACTTGTGCTAAGCGATTTGAATTGTTACTTTTCGGATCACCAACAACAATTGTTAAGTCTGCAACATCAGCTTGTTTAGCGACAGCTTCTTGGCGAACTTGAGTAGCTAAACAAATTTCTTTATGGAATTCTGCTGTTGGGAATTTTTTTTGAATGTCCTCCATTAAATGTTGAACATCCCATTGACTCATCGTTGTTTGATTCGTTACTAAAATTTTATCTGTTGGAATTTCTAATGTTTTTAAATCATCGGCTCTTTCGATAAGGTGAACGATGTCAGGTGCAATACCAACTGCACCTTCTGGCTCTGGATGATTTTTTTTACCGATATAAATGACATGATACCCTTCCGCTTTCTTAGCTTCGATAAGGTCATGCGTCTTGGTAACATCTGGGCAAGTGGCATCGATTGTTGTTAAACCTTTTTCTTTTGCGCGTTGTTTAACTTCTGGAGAAACACCGTGTGCTGTGAAAATAACAGTACCAGAATCAATTTTATCTAAAATTTCTAAGCGACTTGGACCGTCTAATGTGATGATTCCATCTTCTTCAAAAGCGTCTGTAACATGTTTATTGTGAACAATCATACCTAAAATATAAATGGGTCTCGGTAATGATTTATCTAATGCAGCGTTACGTGCAATTACCATTGCATCGACAACACCGTAGCAATAACCACGAGGGGAAATTTTAACAATTTTCATATGAGTAATCCTCTCCTTCTAAACAAGGGATACTTTTGTGCATAGTCTTTTACATTATAAAGGAGGAGTGGATAGAAAACAAAGGATTGTTACACATATAGTTTTGGTTTTGTTGCTGTTTGTTGAACTGGTTCTTTCGGTAACTCTTTTTCTATTACAGGTTCAATCACTATTTTCTTTCGTTTTCGTTTCTTTTTTTGAGGTGCAGGAGGCGGACTTTCTACCTCAACTGGCTCTGTTACATTTTCCGTTTGATTTTCTTCCGTACTTTTTCCAGAGGTGAGGATTTTAACAATGCTTGGTAGACTACGCATAATAGGACCATACTGTTCGACGACAGGACCTACAGATTGAACGACTTGGGATACTTTTTCGATGTTGTTTATCATATTAGTAGGATTCGAAATTAAGTTCGAAAAGAAACTGCCGATGCCACTGCTTGCTGTTGCGGCAGCTGTAGTTGCGCCGCCGCGCGTTTCATTTGATTCATACATTTGAGGCGGTATCATTTGCTCAGGATGTTGCTGCATGTATGGTTGATATTGTGGATGTTGCTGCTGATATTGTTGCTGGTATTGCTGCTGATATTGCTGTTGATATTGTGGCGGCGGTGGTGGTTGCTGATGCATCATCAGTTGCCCTTCCATTTGTCGGTAAGGTGGAACCATTTGCATAAAAGGCTCGGTTGGATCGTGTTTTTTAAAAAGCTTAGCAAGAAAACCTTTCTTTTTTTGTGCCATTGGTGGTAGTTGTGGAATTGGATATGGTGTATAAGGTTGCTGCCCTGGATTCGGATACATTTGCCTTGTAGGGGATTTCGGAAACATGTGAGAAATCCTCCTTTCTTCAGTTAGGTATATACACATACAATATGCAATAAAAGGGAAGAAGGTTAGTTTTTGAAGTGAAAACCTAAACTAAAGATGGATTTTACTTGTAGATTTCGATATAATGTAGACTTGGCTGATTTGTGCGCGCAGTAGAAATTTTAGAAAGAAGGTGTAACTTATGACACAACAAACTTTTACACAGTATGATTTTAAACCATTTTTAATAGATGCAGTTCGTGAACTACGCTTTACAGAGCCGACAGGAATTCAGCAGAAAATTTTCCCGGTCGTGAAAAAAGGTGTAAGTGTAATTGGACAATCCCAAACAGGTTCTGGGAAAACACATGCATACTTACTTCCTACATTAAACAGAATTAATGCAAGTCGTGAAGAAGTACAACTTGTTATTACAGCGCCTACTCGTGAGTTAGCACAACAAATTTACGAAGAAATCGTGAAATTAACAAAGTTTTGTGCGGAAGACCAAATGATTACAGCACGTTGTTTAATTGGTGGAACTGATAAACAACGCTCAATTGAAAAGTTGAAAAAACAACCTCATATCGTAGTTGGAACACCAGGACGTATTAAAGATTTAGTAGAAGAGCAAGCATTATTTGTTCATAAAGCAAATACGATTATTGTCGATGAAGCAGACTTAATGCTTGATATGGGATTCATTCATGATGTAGATAAAATTGCAGCACGCATGCCTAAAAACTTGCAAATGTTAGTTTTCTCTGCAACAATTCCTCAAAAACTAAAACCGTTTCTGAAGAAGTATATGGAGAATCCAGAGCATATTCATATCAATCCAAAACAAGTTGCAGCTGGAAACATTGAACACTATTTAGTGCCTTCTAAACATCGTAATAAAATTGATTTAGTGCATAAAATGCTACTTCAATTTAAACCGTATTTAGCAGTTGTTTTCACGAATACGAAAAAGATGGCAGACCAAGTTGCTGATGGATTAATGGAACGTGGCTTGAAAGTTGGACGAATTCACGGGGATTTATCACCACGTGATCGTAAAAAAATGATGAAACAAATTCGTGACCTTGAATTCCAATATATTGTTGCGACTGATTTAGCAGCACGTGGTATTGATATTGAAGGGATTAGCCATGTTATTAACTATGAGCTACCATCAGATTTAGATTTCTTCGTTCACCGCGTTGGAAGAACAGCACGTGCGGGGCATTCTGGTATTGCAGTGACGATATATGATCCAGCAAACGAAGAAGCGTTAGATAGTTTAGAAAAACAACGTCATATTGAGTTCAAGCATGTAGATTTACGCGGAGATGAGTGGGCCGATTTAGGTGAGCGTCGTCGTCGTAAGAGCCGTAAAAAACCAAATGACGAACTTGATGTTATGGCAACGAAAGTTATTAAAAAACCAAAAAAAGTAAAACCAAACTATAAACGTAAACTTGCAACAGAACGTGACAAAGTGAAGAAAAAATATGGCAATAAAAAAAGATAAGGGGTTTCCCTTATCTTTTTTTTATCCCGCTATTTGTGGGAGGTGTAATCAATATGGATAGAAAAGTATTGATTAAAGTTTCACTTAATCCAGCTAATTTAAATGAAAAGTATAGTCTGTATAAATAGTCATATAAATTTGTGTAGTGCATCTTTTGTGAACAAACAATTCACTACATATTTCTACAAATTATGCTATCATTATATCTATTGTATATTGAAGAGGTGATTGTATGTTAAAGATTGGATCTCATGTTTCCATGAGTGGTAAGAAAATGTTATTAGCAGCAAGTGAAGAGGCTGTTTCATACGGTGCAACAACGTTTATGATTTATACAGGTGCACCGCAAAATACACGAAGAAAACCAATTGAAGAATTGAACATAGAAGCAGGAAGAAAACATATGGAGCTGAACGGAATTGAGGAAATTATCGTCCATGCGCCGTATATTATTAATGTTGGGAATACGACGAAGCCAGAAACATTCCAATTAGGAGTAGACTTTCTTCGCATGGAAATTGAAAGAACATCGGCATTAGGTGTAGCGAAACAAATTGTTCTTCACCCAGGAGCGCACGTTGGTGCTGGAGCAGATGCTGGTATTCAACAAATTATTAAAGGGCTTAATGAAGTATTAACGCCAGAACAGACGGTTAACATTGCGTTAGAGACGATGGCAGGAAAAGGAACAGAATGCGGTCGTAGCTTTGAAGAAATTGCAAAAATTATTGATGGTGTAAAATATAATGAAAAGCTATCTGTATGCTTCGATACATGTCATACGCATGATGCAGGATATGATATTGTAAATGACTTTGACGGCGTATTAAACGAATTTGATAAGATCGTTGGTATAGATCGTTTACAAGTACTTCATATTAATGATAGTAAAAATGTACGCGGAGCAGGAAAAGACCGTCATGAAAACATTGGATTTGGTCACATTGGGTATAAAGCATTGCATCACATTGTACATCATCCACAGTTAATGCATGTACCAAAAATTCTTGAAACACCGTATGTAGGGGAAGATAAAAAAGATAAGAAGCCACCATACAAATTGGAAATTGAAATGCTGAAAAACGGCACTTTTGATGAAGGGCTTCTTGAAAAAATTAAAGCGCAATAAGGAGGGGGAAATCCCCTCCTTATTTTAGTAGTTGCTGAAATAATGTATTTACTTGTTGGGCAGTGGCAGGGGAAGTTACTTTTGCGATTTGTTTTAAGAGCTCTAGTCGCTCGTTGTTATCGTAAATATTAATATTTTTACCCTTCATAAGTAAAACGATTTGATCAGCTTGTGCGGCTGTAATGGGAACTTCATATTCTTTGCTATATTTTAATAACTCTTTTGTAGAAATATGATTTAATTTTTTATTAACAATTTGTTTAATGAGGTTCATCTTATTATCCTCCTTCACGCGTTCTTCTATCGAAATATATGAGCATATAGCTTGTACATATTCGTATGGAGTTTCTTTTTTCATGAGGAAAAGAAGCGTATGTTATAATATAAGGACAAAACTACAGAAAAAGAGTAAAGGGAGGACTTATGGAGCAAAAGCAACATCGAAAAGAAAGTGTTATTCATCTCATTTATCGTTTAGTTATGATTATTTTTGGAGCAGCATGCGCGGCGGTAGCAATTGAACTATTTTTAATGCCAAATAAAATTATTGATGGTGGAATTATTGGTATTTCTCTTATATTAGATTATCTTACTCCTAACATTTGGTGGTTAAGTTTTTCTACTTTAGTCGTTGTTCTCAATATCCCATTTATGTATTCCGGTTATAAGCAAATTGGAAAAACATTTATGTTATCTTCGACATTTGGTATTGTAGCGTTAGCTTTCATTGAGTCAACGTTACATGCGGTACCACCATTTACAACAGAACCTATTTTAGCGACAGTGTTTGGTGGTCTTATTTTAGGTCTTGGTGTAGGACTTGTAATTCGTCATGGTGGATCGCTAGATGGAACTGAAATTATGGGGATTTTATTAACGAAGAAATTACCGTTCTCTGTTGGTGAATTCGTAATGTTTGTGAACTTATTTATTTTTGCATGGGCAGCATTTGTGTTTGGTGTGGAACAAGCGATGTATTCTGTTATGACGTACTATATCGCATTTAAAACGATCGATACAGTAATTCAAGGGCTAGATGAAACGAAGGCGGTTTTAATTGTATCTGATCAATATGAGGAAGTATCAAACGCGATTTTGCATCGTCTTGGCCGTGGAACTACAAAGCTTGTAGCGAAAGGTGGTTACACGGATAAAGAAAAAGAAGTTATTTATGCAGTTGTAACGCGTCTAGAAGTGACGAAGTTAAAATCAATTGTGCATGAAATTGATGAAAATGCGTTTGTTACGATTATGAGCACGCAAGAGACAAATGGTGGTAAGTTTAAATCGGCTATTCACTAAAAAGTTTATAGGAATATTTTTCGAAAGCAGAGAATTTTTCTCTGCTTTTTGTTATAATAGTAAGGTTTCTTGAAAAAATAGATATATTTTAGGCAGATTGGTTTACAACTATAATAAGCTGTACTATAATTCAAATAGATATAAATCGGAATCATTCTGAATTAAAATAGGTGAGATGCTATGAATAATATATTAGAAATTGAAGGTTTAACATTCCGATACGAAGATCGGAATGTGTTAGAAAATATTAATTTGCAAGTTCCGAAGGGAGCTTTTTTAGGTTTAGTGGGACCGAATGGTTCAGGTAAATCAACTCTACTTAAGTGTTTATTAGGTGTTTTAAAGCCAAAAGAAGGAAGCATTCGCGTGTTTGGCGTTGATAGTAAGAAGTTTAAGGAATGGAACAAAGTTGGTTATGTATCCCAAAAGGCAAATAGTTTCAATTCTGGTTTTCCAGCAACTGTTTCTGAAGTTGTGTCAATGGGACTTGTTTCGAAAAAAGGGCTTTTTCGCTTTTTCACAAAAGAGGATAAGAAAAAGGTAGAAAAAGCAATTGCTGATGTAGGGATGAGTGAGTTTCAAGGTCGTAACATTGGAGAGCTTTCTGGTGGACAGCAACAGCGTGTATTTATTGCTCGTGCGCTCGTTAGTGATCCTGAATTGCTTATTTTGGACGAGCCTACTGTTGGAATCGATGTAAAAAATGTGGAAAGTTTTTACGAAATATTAGAGGATTTAAACAAAAGGCTCGGGATCACATTAATTCTTGTTACTCATGATATGGGAGCTGTTACTGAAAAAGTAACACATGTTGCATGCCTAAACCAACATCTACATTTCCATGGAAATGTAGAGAAGTTCCGAGAGTTAGAAGATGCAGAAATGTCCGTCTTATATGGACATCATGTTCATCGTTTAGAACACGAACATGAGCATCACGGGAGGATATAATGATACAAGATTTTTTACAATATGACTTTTTACGTAATTCTTTATACGCAGGTATTTTAATTGGACTTGTTGCACCGCTAATTGGTGTGTTTGTTGTTATTCGTCGTTTATCTCTTATTGCGGATGCATTAAGTCACGTGACGTTATCGGGTATTGCAGCAAGTTTATTACTTGAAAAAACCATTTTTACAGGTGGGTTTTTAAACCCCTTATATATGGGGATGATTTTCTCGATTGGTGGAGCGCTACTAATCGAAAAGTTACGAACTGTATATAAGCACTATCAAGAATTAGCAATTCCAATTATCCTTTCGGCAGGGATGGGGGTTGGAGTTATTTTCATTTCACTTGCAAATGGATTTAACACAGACTTATTTAGTTATTTATTTGGTAGTGTCAGTGCTGTAACAAGTACAGATTTAATTATTATTGGGATTGTAGCAATTGTTGTTGTTGCGACAATTATTTTATTATATAAAGAGCTGTTTCTATTATCATTCGATGAGGAATACGCAGTATCAACTGGTTTAAGAGCGAAATGGATTCACTTTATTTTCATTATATTAGTTGCTCTTGTCATTGCAGTATCAATGCGTGTAGTGGGGGTTCTTCTTGTATCATCATTAATGACGTTACCAGTTGCAGCAAGTATTCGTATTGCTAAAGGATTTAAACAAACAATTTTCTTTTCCATTTTATTCGGTGAAATTGCAGTAATTGGTGGAATGTTTGCTTCGTATCAACTTGATCTAGCGCCAGGTGGTACAATTGTTATGATAGCAGTTCTTATTTTAATCGGTGCGATTTTATGGAAGAAGAAAAAAACTGCATAAAGTAGGGATAGGTATGAATCTAACAGAAGCTTTACGCCTAATGAAAGAAAAAGGATACAAACATACTGGAAAAAGAGAAGAGATGCTCAGATTATTTGCAGCACATAATCGTTATTTAACTGCGAAAGACGTTTTAGAGCATATGAAGGACGATTATCCAGGACTTAGTTTTGATACGATTTATCGTAACTTAACAGTTTTTGCTGAGATTGGTGTTTTAGAACAAACGGAATTAAATGGTGAAAAACATTTTCGTTTTACTTGTTCTATTATGGAACATCATCATCATTTTATTTGTTTGGATTGTGGGGGAACGAAAGAGATTACTTCCTGCCCAATGGATTTTATGAATAAAGATTTTACCGGTTATGAAGTAACGGGTCATAAGTTTGAAATATATGGTCGTTGTCCAAAATGTGCAAAGTAAAAGCTCGTCGGTTAAACTGACGAGCTTTTTTACGTAGAAAAGAAGGTTGCTCACAAATATTGTGGCAACCTTCTTTTTATTGTTCTTGTGTCTCTTTTTCTTTTTCTCGCTCAGCAGCCATTTCAGCAGCAATTACGTCGATCTCTTTTTTCAGTTCTTCTACCATTGTTTCTTCTGGTACTTTACGAACGACTTGCCCTTTACGGAATAATAATCCCTCTCCACGTGCACCGGCAATACCGATATCAGCTTCACGAGCTTCACCAGGGCCATTTACAGCGCAACCAAGTACTGCAACTTTAATTGGTACTTGAAGTGTAGAGATGTATTCTTCCACTTCGTTAGCGATGCTAATTAAATCGATTTCAATACGACCACAAGTTGGACAAGAGATAAGTGTTGCTGCGTTAGACGCAAGACCGAATGATTTTAATAGTTCACGAGCAACTTTTACTTCTTCAACTGGATCAGCACTTAATGAAATACGTAGTGTATTTCCGATACCTTTATTTAAGATTGCTCCAAGACCAGCAGCACTTTTTACAGTTCCGGCAAACAATGTTCCGGACTCTGTAATACCTAAATGTAATGGATAATCAAAAGCACGAGCAGCTTTCTCGTATGCTTCAATTGCTAAGTTAACATCAGAGGCTTTCATAGATACGATAATATCGTGGAAATCTAAGTCCTCTAAAATTTTAATATGATGTAGCGCACTCTCAACCATACCATCTGCAGTTGGGTACCCGTACTTTTCTAAAATGTGACGCTCTAATGAACCAGCGTTTACACCAATACGGATTGGAATACCGCGCTCTTTTGCTGCATTTACAACAGCTTCTACTTTATGGCGACGACCAATGTTACCTGGATTGATACGTACTTTATCGATGCCACCTTCAATTGCTTTTAAAGCAAGGCGATAATCAAAATGAATATCAGCAACAAGTGGAATGTTGATTTGTTTTTTTATATCAGCAATAGCATCTGCTGCGCGTTCATCTGGAACGGCAACGCGGACGACTTGACAGCCGGCTTCTTCTAAACGCTTAATTTCAGCAACTGTTGCTTCAACATCATGTGTTTTTGTTGTTGTCATACTTTGTATAATTAATTCATTATTACCGCCGATTGTTAAATTACCGACTTTAACTGGACGTGTTTTTGTACGATGAGTCATTTCATTCACGAATAGATCGCTCTCCTTATAAAAGAAGTTTCTTATTTAGTCCCTCATATCAATGATAGTATACGTGATATAGGGCTATAGAAACCGAAGTACTCGGTTTCACTTTTACTATTGTATCAGCGCCTTTATGTAATTGACAAGGATTAAGTGATAGCTTATTGATATAAGGGGAATTTATAAGACTTTCCAATTTGTATTTTTGTAGCAGATGTACTTTTGTTTAATTGTTTAAAGTCGTCAATGACTTTTTCTATGGAAGGAATTTTTTTCTTGTTAATTTGTTCTGTAATAGAAAGAACTGTCTCACCAGTTTTTACTTCAATTGTTTTATAAGATACATCCGTTTCTTTTTCTGTTTTGTTCTCTTTATTTTGTTGACTGTCTGTGTTTTCTTTTTTAATCGTTTGAGCAGCAGTTGTTTTTTTATATGAACTTAACATCGGTAAAGTACCGATTTTTATATCGTAATAAAATATATAACCGAGAACAAGCACGAATAGGAATATACCTAATCTCTTCATATTCTTCACTCCTTTGCTAGGAATATATGCTTGTCCAAAAAAAAAATGCCTATTTAGGCATTTTTTTCGTTCTTATTTTTCTTTTGGTTTTGGAACTTCTTTAATCGTTAAGTACAGAACAATTAAAACAACTGCGATATAGATGAATGTTGATCCAGGTACGACAATCTTACATGCATCCATAATCATAAAGAAGATTGTTGGGATTGTGTAGCTGTATGCAGTTAGTGTCCAAACTTGTTTATAGGATAGTTTACGTTGACCGCTCATAGCAGAACCGATGAACGCAAGTAAAGTCACGCCTACAAAAGTGATGAATAATTGGAATAGGTACACTAAGAATCCAATAACAAATAATAAAATCGGATAAATATTATCGAATAAAGAAATAAATTCTTGTAGATCTTTTTTCTCAAGAGATGCACCTAACAAATCGTTATAAGAATACGTTTGTGTTTGACCATTTCCCATAGAGACTACTTTATCTTTTAAAACAAATAAACCTGTTTTATTTTGATATTTTTCTAGGTCTGTTGAATTTGGATCAAATACGAAAAGTGCATTTCCTTCTTCTTTTTCAATAGGTTGATCAATATCGGCTTTTAGTTCGCCATTTTCAATTTTAAAATCAGGTAAATCTTTATCGATGACTTGATTTACCATGCTTACACCATCTTGGATAAAACTACCGTACAAAAAAGTTCTTGGAATAGTAGTAATTAAGCAAAGTAGCATAATATACAAAATGGTTTTACCGATTTTTTGAAAACGGAATAGCGCCATATCTTTAGGCGAGTATATGCTTTTTACGAATTGGGTAAATATGGACATAGATTCACTTCCTTTATGTATGTATAAAATCATTGTAACGTAGTAATCTAGAGAATCTCAAGATATATTATATTTACATATAGTGGAGATAACTAAATTTCTTTTTATTAACTTTCTTCTTTTAAATAAGAAAAATACAATTGACACTTTTCTTTTCTATATGGTAAATTTATCTTACCTTTCTTAAAGGGCATATCCGATAGGAATTCCTTTATTTGATATGTTGTTACATACATAATTGTGGACCCTTAGCTCAGCTGGTTAGAGCAGACGGCTCATAACCGTCCGGTCGTAGGTTCGAGTCCTACAGGGTCCATATCCATTTCGCATGTTTATTATGTTAGCAGGAAGCTTCCTTGTAGAAGGAAGCTTTTTTTACGGAATATATGAGCATTTTAATTGAAAAGAAGTGGGAATTTTGCTACTTTAATGATAGCAAGACAATGTGATTTATTTGTTTGCACCCTATGGCAATTAGGGTAGAATGAAGTTGTATGTCACTTAAGTGGCAATACATAAACTGGGAGGAATATAACAATGGCAAAACACGAATTACCAAATTTACCTTATGCGTATGATGCTTTAGAGCCTCACTTTGACAAAGAAACAATGAACATCCATCATACAAAACATCACAACACGTACATTACAAACTTAAACGCTGCTTTAGAAGGTCATGCAGAATTAGCTGACAAAAGCGTAGAAGAATTAGTTGCAAACTTAAACGAAGTACCAGAAGCAATCCGTACAGCAGTACGTAACAATGGTGGCGGACATGCTAACCATACATTCTTCTGGACAATCCTATCTCCAAACGGCGGAGGACAACCTGTAGGTGAACTTGCAACTGCAATTGAAGCAAAATTCGGTAGCTTCGATGCATTCAAAGAAGAATTCGCAAAAGCTGGCGCAACTCGCTTCGGTTCTGGTTGGGCTTGGTTAGTAGTAAACAATGGTGAGTTAGAAGTAACAAGCACTCCAAACCAAGATTCTCCTTTAACTGAAGGTAAAACGCCAGTTATCGGTTTAGATGTTTGGGAGCATGCTTACTACTTAAACTACCAAAACCGTCGTCCAGACTACATCGGTGCATTCTGGAACGTTGTAGATTGGAACGCTGCTGAAAAACGTTACCAAGAAGCAAAATAATCGTAATAAATATAGAAAAAGCTAGGGGAGAGCCCCTAGCTTTTTTCTATGCTTTCCTTTTACATAATTGGGCTTGTCTTTGGAAGACTAGAACATGAAGTAAAGGAGAGTTGTGTATGAAATGGAAACATATAATTGGTGACGTTGAAGTGAATCGGGATTTAGTGTTATTGCTCCTTATAGGAGGTTTATACACGCTCGCAATTTCTTTATCGAATACGTTTGTAAATATTTATTTATGGAAACAAACACAAAATTATGTGAATCTTGGCTTGTATAATTTAGCCAGCGTGGTATTACAGCCTCTCACATTTCTTGTAGGGGGGAAATTAGCGAAACGTATCGATCGCTCGATTTTATTACGAATAGGGGTAGGAACGCTCGCAATTTTTTTTATCGTTGTCTTAGTAGCAGGAAAAAGTGCTTCTCAGTATATTTTATTAATGGGGGCTCTTTTAGGAGTAGGATACGGTTTTTACTGGTTGGCTTTTAACTTATTGACATTTGAAATTACGGAACCAGAAACAAGAGATTTCTTTAATGGGTTTCTTGGACTTCTTACATCCTTCTCTGGAATGATCGGACCAATAGCAGCAGGATACACAATTTCACGTATGGAGAAATGGAGTGGTTATACTGTTATATTCTTTCTTTCATTAGTTCTATTTGCAATTGCTGTCGTCTTAAGCTTCTTTTTATCTAAAAGAGAATGTGAAGGGCGTTATGAAATCGTGCAAGTATTGAAAGAACGACGGATTGATAAAAATTGGGGAAAGATTACACGAGCTCATTTTTTCCAAGGATTGAGAGAAGGAACGTTTATTTTTGTCATTTCAGTATATGTTTATTTAGCAACTAATAGTGAGTTCGCATTAGGGAAATACAGTTTAGTGAACTCTGCTGTATCCTTTGTATGTTATTACTTAGTTGCTCGTATGTTAAAGAAGGAGTGGCGAAAAAAAGCAATTTTACTTGGAGGCATTATTTTATATGCTGTCGTCTTTTTAGTTATTTTCAATGTTACATACACGAAATTACTTATTTATGCGGCATGTATTGCAATTGCATATCCTATTTTACTTGTTCCGTACGGATCAATGACATATGACGTAATTGGTAGAGCAAAAAATGCGAGAGAATGGCGTGTGGAATATGTCGTTGTTCGGGAGCTGTGGTTAAACGCCGGAAGAATCTGTTCCATTTTAAGTTTTTTATGTGCTGTACTATTCTTTCCACCTGAAAAAAGTTTACCTTACTTATTATGTATTTTAGGTGCTGGACATTTTCTTATTTATTTTGCAGTTAAAAATGTCAAATATGATGAGGGAAATGCGAGTAAAACAAGTGTTGTAACGCAAGGGAACGCGCAAAACCAAACTGAACCAGAAGGTTAACTTCTCGTTTGTTTTATGCTAGAATAGAAAAAGATGTAAGACAGCAGTGAGGACACCTGTATGAAGGTGTCCCTTTCACATTACATAGCTGTTGGTAGAGGGGGTTTGTATGAGCAAGAAGCAGAAGCAAAATAAGAAAAAGACCCACGTTCCTTTTCGATTAAACGTGTTGTTTTTCTGCGTGTTTTTAATGTTCTCCGCGGTTATTGTAAGGCTCGGATATGTACAAATTGTTCGCGGTGAAGAATATAAGAATGAAGTGGAGAAGAAAGAAAACTCAACGATAAGTAATCCTGTACCGCGTGGGAAAATATTTGACCGTTATGGGCGACCTGTAGTAGATAATGCAGCCGTTCGTACTATTACATTTACAAAAATGAAAGGATCAACTGCAGAAGATCGCTTAGAAACAGCGAAAAAGCTAGCAGATTTGATTGAAGTACCGACAGATAAATTAACAGATCGTGATAAAAAAGATTATTGGCTTGCTATGCATAAAGAGGAAGCTAAAGAAAAAGTTACGAATAAAGATCGTCAAGAGTTTAAAGATAAAAAAATTGATGATAAAGAATTAGACGAGCGTCAGCGAAGTCGTGTAACAGAAGAAGAGATTAATCAATTATCCGCAAAAGATCTAGAAATACTCGCGATTAAGAGTAAGATGGACGGCGGATATGCAATGACACCTCAAGTTATTAAAAAGGATGCTACAGAAAAGGAATATTCGATTATTAGTGAAAACCTAGCAGCATTACCAGGTGTAGATACGAATGTTGATTGGGAGCGAAAATATACGTACGATGATTTATTCCGAAGTGTACTTGGTGGGGTGTCGACATCTGATGAAGGCTTACCGAGAGAAAGACTAGATTACTATCTTGTTCGTGATTATAATCGAAATGACCGAGTAGGAAAAAGTTATCTTGAACAACAGTATGAAGATAGCCTGCACGGTACGAAAGCAGAAGTTAGAAATGTTACAGATAAAAACGGTAATATTTTAGAAACGATTAATGTATCAAAAGGACAAAGTGGTAATGACCTGAACTTAACAATTGATATGGAATTACAAAAGCGCGTGGAAGATATTCTTGCGAAGAATTTAATGAGGTTTAAAGGAAGCGAACCTCTTTTAGATCGCGCATTTGTTGTAATGATGAACCCAAAAAATGGTGAAGTTTTATCTATGGCGGGGAAACAATTAGTTAACGAAGATGGCCAAACGAAAGTAAATGACTTTGCATTAGGTACCATGACAAGTTCTTATCCGATGGGATCAACTGTAAAAGGTGCAACAGTACTTACTGGATATCAAACTGGTGCGATTCAACCAGGGGCAGTACAATTGGATGAACCAATTAAATTAAAAGGTACACCTACGAAGTCGTCTTGGAAAACGATGGGATACATTAATGACCTTACAGCTTTAAAAATGTCTTCTAACGTTTATATGTTTAAAACAGCGATGAATATCGCCGGTGTTCCATATGTGAGAGGTGGTACGTTAGATATACCTCAAAAAGCATTTGATACGATGCGTTATTATTTCGGACAGTTTGGACTTGGTGTAAAAACAGGAATTGATTTACCGAATGAATCTGCTGGTCAGATGGGTAAGAGTAGTCAACCAGGTTTCTTACTAGATTTATCAATTGGACAGTATGATACGTATACACCGCTTCAATTAGCGCAATATATTTCGACGATTGCCAATGGTGGATATCGTATGCAACCACAAGTTGTAAAAGAAATTCGTCAACCGGCAGTGAAACCAGATGAAGTTGGGAAAGTTGTTCAATCTATGGAACCGAAAGTATTAAATCGTATTGATATGCCGGAATCGCAAATTAAACGTGTTCAAGAAGGATTTAGACAAGTGTATAATGATTCAGGTGGTACAGCTACAAAGTACTTTACAGGTGCAAAATATAAAGCTGCTGGGAAAACTGGTACAGCTCAAACTGTGTATGGTGGAGATAAAGAGATTGGTAGAAATGCAAAAGGTGAACGTGTGGAAACATATAACTTAACATTAGTAGGTTATGCGCCACTTGAAGATCCAGAAGTAGCATTCTCTGTTGTCGTTCCATGGGTACATGATGATAAGACTGGTATTAATGGATATATTGGTCGTGAAATTATGGACGCTTACTTTGATTTGAAAAACAAAGAAGTAAATGGTGAAGCTCCAAAAGATGATAAAGACAATAAAAATAAAGAGCAAGATGATGAATAAAAAAGTTGTAAAAAAGCACACTATCTGAAAAGATAGTGTGCTTTTTTTTATGGTTTATGCATATCGTGTAATAAATGTGGACAAGTATACAACATTGAAAAAACGCGGCCGTATAAATGATACTTGTATATGATGGGATAGGAGATAACTGTTTTATAGGGAAATCATCAGAGGAAATGAATAGCTACTACTGAATTAAAATTGTATCGTATGTTGATTTTTGTGGAACTTTACAAAACTTTTACAAACAATTAAAACCGAATTAATAGTTTAGCAGTATTCTTATATCTGTAATCCTGTTATTTCCGGTTACTTCTAGGAGGAAGAACACGTGAAATGGATGCGTACACCGATTAAGATTTTCGTATTATCAATATGGTTCCTCTGTTTTGAAATGTCTACTGCATTTGCTTTAAATGATACGGGAGAAGTGAGAGTTGATGGATCCTCAACGGTTTTTCCTATTATAGAAGCAGTAGCGGAGGAATATACAAAGGTGCATCCAGACGTGAAAATTTCCATCAGTATTTCTGGAACTGGGGGAGGATTTAATCGTTTCAGTAAAGGAGAAGTAGATATAAATAATGCTTCGAGAGTAATGAAACAAGTCGAGAAAAATGAAATGAAGAAAAACTCTATTCAGTTCACACCTTTTGAGGTTGCTAACGACGGTCTTACGATTGTTGTGAATCGCCATAATACATGGATAGACGATATGTCAGTAGACGAGTTACGACTACTTTGGAGTGAAGATGGAAGAGAGAAGCGATGGTCACAAATTCATTCAACATGGCCACGTGAACAAGTGAAGTTTTATGCACCAGGCGTAGACTCTGGTACGTATGATTATTTTCAAAATGTCATCTTACAAAATCATCGCATTGTAAAAAAAGTCTCTTTGTCTGAAGATGATCAAGTTATTATGCAAGGGGTAATGAATGATAAACATGCCATTGCTTTTGTAGGATATGCTTATTATATGGCTAATCGAGATAAGGTGAAAGCAATAAAAGTAAATGGTGTATTTCCGACGAAAGAGACCATTCAATCAGGTAAGTATAAGCCGTTATCTAGGCCGCTACTTGCTTATGTGAATAATGCATCTATCCGAAATAAAATGAATGTAGCAAACTATGTTGAGTTTATGATTCAGCATGTCGGTAACCTCGCTGAAGAGGTCGGGTATGTAAAATTACGAAAAGAAAAATACAATGAACAGCTGCGTATGTTAACAGAAATAAAAAGGTAATGTCGGGGTGGAAAGGGGTTTTCATCTTTGGCTCATAATGACAAAAGTCAAATTACATTTTCTGTACAACATTTGATTGAAAGAAATATAAAGCAAAGAAAAAAAACGCAGCGAATCAATCGAATAGTGCCTTTATTACTAAAAATAATTGCTAGCGTTTCTATTGTGACGACACTTGGAATTGTTTTTACGCTCTCTAATGAAACAATCATGTTTTTTCAAAAAATATCATTATACTCCTTTTTGACGGAGAAAGAATGGTTACCATTTTTTGAAGATCCTAAATTCGGTATATTACCACTTATATGTGGAACGTTCCTTGTAACAGCAATTGCTATGTTTGTAGCAATTCCTATCGGTTTAGCGTGTGCCGTATTTTTAAGCGAATATGCTTCAAATGGTGCACGGAAAATATTAAAGCCGATGTTAGAGCTATTAGCAGGTATCCCGACAATTGTATATGGTTTTTTTGCATTAACAATTGTTACGCCGCTTTTACAAAGGTTTATACCAGATTTACAGTTTTTTAATGCGATTAGTCCAGGAATCGTTATCGGATTTATGATGATGCCTACAGTTGCATCTCTATCTGAAGACGCGATGAGAGCTGTGGCGAAAGGGACGAAAGAAGCTTCATTAGCACTCGGAGCGACGCGGTTTGAAATGGTAAAACAAGTGGTGTTTCCGTCCGCTTTTACAGGGATTATGGCAGCGATTATATTAGCGGCTTCTCGTGCAATTGGTGAAACGATGATTGTTGTAATTGCAGCAGGATCCACACCGAATGTATCGCTTGATCCAACACATTCTATTCAAACGTTAACAGCCTATATTGTGCAAGTAAGTTTAGGTGATGCTCCGCATGGAACGATTACGTATTACAGCATGTATGCTGTAGGTGCAACGTTATTTTTGTTTACTTTTATTATGAACATCATTTCGCAGTCTATTATGCGCCGTTTTAGGAGGATGACATAATATGCGAATGTTGAATCATAAAAAAATACAAAAAAACATGGCATCACGCTTTTTAAAAGATCGAATTTACAAATTGTTATTTTATATAGCAATTTTATTTTCAATGGTAATTTTGTTTTTGTTACTTTTTCAAATTGTTGAAAAAGGTATAAGTTATCTTTCAATAAATTTCTTTACAAATTTCGCTTCACGTAATCCGAAAGAAGCTGGTATTGCTGCAGCTTTGTCAGGGACAATATTATTTATGAGTATTGTTATACCTGTTTCTTTTATATTTGGAGTTGGAACAGCGCTTTATTTAGAGCAATATGCGAAGGAATCTCTATTTAAAAAAATAATAGAGATTAATAATCAAACGTTAGCAGGAGTACCATCCGTTGTATTTGGATTGCTTGGTTTAACTATTTTTGTATATGCTCTTCATTTAGGAGAGAGTATAGTTGCAGCAGCACTGACGATGAGTTTACTCGTTTTACCAACAGTTGTTGTGGCGAGTCAAGAAGCAATTCGATCAGTACCAAGTGTATTATTAGAGGGTTCTTACGGATTAGGTGCTACGAAGTGGCAAACGATGTATCAAATTGTATTGCCATATGCTTTCCCAGGGATTATAACGGGCTGTACGTTAGCGATATCAAGAGCAATTGGAGAAGCTGCACCACTATTAGTTATTGGGGCACTTGCGTTTGCAAATTATGTTCCATTTAGTATGTTTGATAGATTTACAGTTCTACCAATTCAAATTTTTAATTGGATGAGTAGGCCGCAAGAAGAATTTCAGTATGTAGCAGCAGCTGGGATGATTGTTTTGTTAGGTTTGTTGCTATTTATTAATATATTTGTTTTATGGTTACGAAATCGAAAATAAGTTGGAAGTGGATGAAAGGGGAATTCAAATGGTAGCAACAGTAGTAAATGTACAGGTGAAAAACGAAGAGAAAATCGAGACTGCGCCAAAGAAGGTAGTATTTGATACGAAAAACTTAAATTTATGGTATGGGGAAGACCATGCTTTAAAAGATATTAATTTAAGTATTCATGAGAATGAAGTTACAGCCATTATCGGTCCAAGTGGCTGTGGTAAATCAACTTATTTAAAAACATTAAATCGCATGGTAGAGTTAGTACCGATCGTTCGAACTACAGGTGTAATTGAGTATAGAGAACGCAATATATTTGATAAATCATATCCAGTTGAAGAATTAAGAACACATGTAGGAATGGTGTTCCAAAAGCCAAATCCATTTCCAAAATCTATTTATGAAAATGTAGCATACGGTCCAAAAATCCATGGTATTCGTGACAAAAAGACATTAGATGAAATTGTTGAAAAAAGTTTACGTGGAGCAGCGATTTGGGATGAGTTAAAAGATCGTTTGCACGATAATGCATACGGTTTATCTGGTGGACAGCAACAGCGTCTATGCATCGCGCGCTGCTTAGCTATTGAGCCAGACGTTATTTTAATGGATGAGCCAACATCGGCATTAGATCCAATTTCAACATTAAAAGTAGAAGAATTAATTCAAGAGCTAAAGAAAGATTTTAGTATTGTTATCGTAACGCATAATATGCAACAAGCAGCGCGTATTTCAGACAAAACAGCTTTCTTCTTAAGCGGGGAAGTTGTGGAGTATACAGATACAAACAAATTATTTACGACTCCTTCAGATAAGCGTACAGAAGATTATATTACAGGTCGATTTGGTTGATATCGTTTCAAAGCTAAGAGCAAATGCCCTCTTAACAGAGGGCATTTCTTATTTTATCTTACTGTTAATAGAGAAGTAATACTTCTCCTTATCTTAAGGTTTATTACAAGCATAAAAGCCCGATTGATGAGGGTTGATTAAAGTTTCACTTTTATATAATGGCACATAATATTGAGGGGGAAGAAAAATGGTAAGAGAACAGTTTCAAGGTGATTTAAAAGCGTTACAGCAAAAGGTGATCGAGCTTGGAGAATTAGCAAATGCGGCTTTATTGATTGCTATGGAAGGTCTGCATACAAGGGATGTAGAGAAAGCGTTAGAGGTCATTGATGGTGATTACCGCATGGATAATTTAGAAGAGGAAATAAACGATCTTGCGCTTATGCTCATTACGAAGCAGCAACCTGTAGCAAGTGACTTAAGAAGGATTTTTATTTCAATTAAAACAGCGACAGATTTAGAGCGTATTGCAGATCATGCTGTTAATATTGCAAAGGCTACAATTCGTCTTGGGGAAAAAGAAGTGGCTGTTAGTTTGCACAACCTGGATGAAATGTTTGCGGTTGCAAATGAGATGTTGCATTTAGCGTTAGAAGCATATGAACAAGAAAATTTAACTTTTGCGAAACAAATTGCTGAAATGGATGATTCCGTTGATGAAATATATGGAAAAGCAATTCGTGAGTTTATATCTTCGGTTCCGGAACAACCAGAAGCAATTACGCAAATTACACAATTATCATTTGTCGCGAGATATATTGAGCGTGTAGCAGATCATATTACAAATATTGCTGAAAATGTCTTTTATTTAGTAAAAGGAAAGCATTATTTATTGAATGAGTAGGAATTAAAGTAGGTGATGGGAAATCACCTGCTTTTTTTAGTCAAAACATGACAAAAAAAGCTCGTTGTTTCCTTTAGTTTATGATGATAAGATGTATCATAATGTAATGGAAAAATTAGTATATATGTTGGTCGTTAATAAGTATTATTTAACAATTAATAGTAAGCGCTTTCCTGTTGTTTGAAATGTACGTTTTTATAGGTGAGAAATTTAATTATATGGTCTTCTAAATGAGGATTTGTTTAACTAATCAAGTTTATGCTGCTAGTTCATGTGGGATAGGGAATATACATATGGTATATGGAGTTACTGAACATTATATAAGTGGAGGCTGAAGTATATGAAGGGGGTTATTTTAGCTGGAGGAAAAGGAAGACGCCTTAGACCATTAACATGTAATACTCCAAAGCCGATGTTACCATTATTAGAAAAACCAGTTTTAGAATATAATATTGAGTTATTACGTCAGCATGGTATTCGTGAAATTGCAATTACTGTTCAATATATGAGTACGACCATTAAGCAATATTTTGGTGACGGTAGTAAATGGGGAGTTAACTTGTATTATTTTGAAGACTCTCCTCCGCTTGGCACAGCAGGGAGTATTAAACAAGCAGAACAATTTTTAGATGAAACATTTGTTGTGATAAGCGGGGATGCATTAACTGACTTTCAATTATCAGAAGGAATTAGGTTTCATGAACAAAAGAAAAGAATGGTAACAATGTTTGTGAAAGAAGTAGAAAATCCACTCTCATTTGGTTTGGTTGTAATGAATAAAGACCAGGAGGTTACACGATATATAGAAAAGCCGGGCTGGAATGAGGTAGTATCTAATGTTGTGAATACAGGCATATATATTATGGAGCCAGAAATCTTTTCTTACATACCGCCTAGACAATTTTTTGATTTCAGTCATGATGTGTTTCCGTTATTGGCAAACAAAAATGTATTATTCGCATATTTGTCAGAAGGTTATTGGTTAGATATCGGCACATTTAATCAATATCGACAAGCACAATTTGATTTGTTAACGAAAAAGTTACAAGTACCTATTCCTTATACGGAAGTATTACCGATGGTATGGATGGGAGAAGGGGTGACGATTGGTAAAGGGACGAAAATTCATGGCCCCTCTTTTATTGGAGAAGGAGTAAAGATTGGTACAGGAGCTGTAATTGAGCCATATTCTATTATTGGGAAAAATAGTATCGTTTCAAGTTATTCTCATCTTCAAAAAAGTATTGTTTTTGCGAATGCCCACATTGGGAAGTATTGTGAACTATTAGAAACGACAATAGGAGAGCGTACAATAGTTGAAGATGATGTTACACTGTTTCAAAAAAGCGTTGTAGCGGATCACTGTCATATCGGGAGAAGTACGGTAATTAAGCAAAAAGGAAAAGTATGGCCTTATAAGGCGATTGATAGTCATTCGATAGTAGGAGCGGCTGGTATTCAAGAGAGTGAAATGAGTGCAGGGTGGTTACAAAAAAGCCGCATTGTAGGAAGAGGGAATGTTGAAATTACTCCTCAGTTTATCGTAAAGATTGCGATGGCGTATGGTTCTCTTTTTACAAAAGGAGAAAGTATATTAATTGGAAGTCAAGAAAATATAGAAACAACCTCTTATAAAAATTTATTTTTACATGCTATTCATGGTATAGGGATTCATACGATGGAATGTAAAGAAATGAACGAGTCACTTTTTCAATATAGTGTTCATCATTTGCAATGTGCAGGTGGTGTTTTCATTCAAGTGGAGAATGAGAATGAGATTGTTATAAAGTTATACGGTCAAGCTGGCATGCCGTTAACGTATAAGCAGCAAAAAGAGATAGAACAAGTATATATGTCCGAATTGTTTTATTACGTGCATGAGAAAGAAATGGGGCGTAATAAGCTCGCTCATGTTTCTATGAATGAGTATATAGAAGTTATATTGGAGCATATTGATATCGAGAAAATACAGATGCAGAAGTTTCATCTTCTTATTAATAAGAGAAATGATACGTTGCAACATTTACTCATGCTCTTTCTGCAAAGACTTGGTTGTACAGTTACATGGATTTATGCAAGCGAACAAAAAGATCATGTGAAAGCTTTGATGAAATCAAGTAAAGCGAATATGGCTCTTATGTTTTCTGAGCAAGGAAATCATTTCGAGTTATACGATAATCATAGTAATATTTACCAGGGGACAGATTTGGAAGAGGTAGATATTCCAGATTTCTTACTCGAATCGACAGGAAATATTTACCCAATGTCTTTGAAGTTAGGAGAATGTTATCTTCTATTTTATACGCAGGATGAAAGAAAGTCGTTTCAAGTAAGGTGGAAGCGAGATATTTTATATCGGATTGGAAAATTATTTGAGCTAATAGCATTGCAAGGAAAAACGTTCCTCAGCATAGTAGAGCAATCACCTCCGCTCTATTTACTTTATGATGAAGTGGTATGTTCATGGAATGAAAAAGGGGAAATTATGAGGAAATTATTGGATGATATAGAAAGGAAGGGAGAAGGTATATTTGAAGGAGTACAGTTCAAATATACTGAAAAAGAGTGGTCTTATATCGTTTCTGACACAAAACAACCAAAATTTTTGGTGTATTCACATGCTAGAAACCCAGTAATAGCAAGGGAAAACATGAAAAATCTTATAGAAAAAATTAGACAATATCAAAAGGTGTAGAATTTTTATTTTAAAAGTGGTATTATAGTATAGTCTGATTTAAGTTATTAGTACTGGAGGGAAATAAGAATGCGTGTGAATATTACTCTAGCATGTACAGAATGCGGAGATCGTAACTATATCTCAAAGAAAAATAAACGTAACAACGCTGAGCGTATCGAGCTTAAAAAGTATTGCAAGCGTGACAAGAAGTCTACGTTACACCGTGAAACAAAGTAAGCAGTAGGAATATTTTCCTACTGTTTCTTTTTTTATTCGATTCTTATGTTAAAAGTGATACACTATCAGCATAGAGTAAAGTGTCACTGTAAGGGGGAGAATGTGTGAAAGCAGAGAAAGTGCGTTTACGTAAACAAATAATAGAACACATGAATTCTTTATCAGAAGAACAGTATACAACTTTATCAGAACAGATTGCATTTTCGTTGTATGCGCAAAAAGAGTGGGTTGAAGCTAAAACAATTGGAATTACTCTTTCAATGGAAAATGAAGTGAATACATATCCTATTATTGAAAAAGCTTGGGAAGAAGGAAAGAAAGTTGTAGTTCCTAAGTGTAATAAAGGAACAAGAACGATGTCCTTCCGGCAAATTAATAATTTTGATCAATTAGAAACGGTGTATATGAATTTACGTGAACCGATTCCCGGGCTTACGGAAGAAGTGAATATGGATGAAATTGATCTTCAAATTGTCCCAGGCGTAGCTTATACAGAACGAGGAGAGCGAATTGGGTACGGCGGTGGCTATTATGATCGTTATCTCGTGTATTATAAAGGGAAAACGCTATCATTAGCGTATGATTTTCAAATGGTAAAACACATTCCGGTAGAACCATTTGATAAAAACATAGAAAAAATTATTACAGAAAAAGGAACAATGCTTACAAATAAGCTTGTATAGACAAATAAAAATTGACGAGACTTTTTCTTCTTGATTATAATAAAATATGTGAACGTTTTCTTATTATAATTTTTTATAGTAAGTGAGCATAGAGGGTGATGAAATGGTATCCATTTATGATATTCAGCAATTGCTAAAGAAATTTGGTACGATTATTTATACGGGAGATCGAATTGCAGATTTACAATTAATGCAAGATGAATTGCGTGAATTAAATCAATCACAGCTAATCGATCCACAAGACTATCAAACAGCTTTATTTTTATTGAAGCAAGAAATTCAAAAAGAGCTAAATAAGAATTAGATAAAGGTAGGTAAGCAACATGGAAGAGAAATGGTTAGTTGGTGTTGACCTTGGTGGTACAACGATTAAATTAGCATTTATTAATGTATACGGTGAAATTTTACATAAGTGGGAAATCCCTACGAATACAGGTGAGCAAGGAAAACATATTACACTTGATGTTGCGAAAGCAATTGATAAAAAGCTAGAAGAATTAGGCGAATTGAAGAGCAAGTTAATTGGTATTGGTATGGGAGCTCCTGGTCCTGTACATGTGGCGTCTGGAATGATTTATGAAGCGGTTAATTTAGGGTGGAAAAACTATCCGCTAAAAGATTTATTAGAAGTAGAAACAGGATTACCTGTTGTTATTGATAATGATGCAAACTTAGCAGCGCTTGGTGAAATGTGGAAAGGTGCTGGTGAAGGTGCAAAAGATTTAATCTGTATGACACTTGGTACGGGCGTTGGTGGTGGTGTAATCGCCAATGGTGAGATTGTACACGGCGTGAGTGGTGCTGCTGGTGAGATTGGACATATTACAGTCGTTACAGAAAATGCTTTCCCATGTAATTGCGGAAAGTCTGGTTGCTTAGAAACAGTAGCATCTGCGACAGGTATTGTACGTGTTGCTATGCAAAAAATACAAGAGACTAATAAAGAGAGCATGTTGCGTTCTATGTTAGCTGAAGAAGGACGTATTACATCAAAAGATGTCTTTGAAGCACTTGGACAAGGTGATGAATTAGCAGGTGAAGTAGTAGAAAAAGTAGCTTCTTATTTAGGATTAGCTGTAGCGAACCTTTCTAGTACATTGAACCCAGAGAAAATTGTTATTGGTGGAGGCGTGTCTAAAGCTGGAGATGCGCTATTAGAACCAATTCAACGCTATTTCGAGCAATATGCTTTCTCACGTGCTGTAAAGAGCACGAAGTTAGCTATTGCAACACTTGGTAATGATGCAGGTGTTATCGGAGGAGCTTGGCTTGTAAAAAAGCACAAATACGAAGCGAAGATGATATAAGCTGTGAAATATGAAAAGAGGAAGGGGGGAACCCTTCCTCTTTTTTGTGTGAAATCTCGATGAAGAATAAAGTGTAAACGAATTAAGCTGCTGGTGGATACCCGTTATATAGAACAGTCATGATCGTAAACCATCCGAAAACGAGTACAGTTGCAATTGCAAAGCCGCTCGCGAAAAAGTTTTTTTCACGAAGTGTTCTAAGCGTAGCAAATACAGCTAACAGAGTGACAAGTGTAAAAATAATAACAAGGCCCATACAATATCCTCCTCTGTCTACCCATTTCTTATTATGAGTTTTTGGAATATTTACTCTTTTATATTGTACATGTTTTAAAAATGATTGTCGAGATAGCATCCTTTCTTTTCCTCAGAGAAAGAAATGTTGTATCATTAAAAGTAAGTTTAATAACTGGAGGAGATTTTCATATGAAATGGATACAAATGCCGTTAGGCCCATTACAAACAAATGCTTATATTTTAATGAACGATCAAAAAGAGTGCATTATCTTTGACCCTGGTCATGAAGGTGAAAAGCTCGTTACATATGTACAAGAAGAACAATTAAAACCATTAGCTGTTTTATTAACACATGCTCACTTTGATCATATCGGTGCTGTTGATGCGGTAAGAGACACTTTTCATATTCCTGTGTACGTACATAAAGAAGAAGCAGATTGGTTAGGAGATGCAACTGTAAACGGCTCTCAAATTTTTATGATGAACCGCAGTATTACAGCAAAACCAGCGGATCATATTATTGATGCAGAAGGTACATTAACAATTGGATCATTTAATTTTGAAATTTTTGAGACACCAGGACATTCTCCAGGAAGTATTTCTTATTATAGTAAAGAGGCGAATGCTGTATTCTCAGGAGATGTATTGTTCCAAATGAGCATTGGAAGAACAGATTTACCTGGTGGAAGTTTCGCTGAATTAATTGGAAGTATTGAAGAGAAATTATTTGTATTACCAGATGAAACAGCGGTTTTATGTGGACATGGTCCAGAAACAAGCATTGGCTTTGAAAAAGAAAATAATCCGTTTTTACAATAAGGAGTCATTATGGGAATGGAGCTCATTTTAAGAGAATGGATGGGGAAAGAAAAGGATTATTCAATTTCATATAGTACGTATATGAACCTTGTATTGTATACAGAAGGTCATGGATATTATATGAAAGAACGTGAAAAGATTGGAAGACAAGGGGATTTTTTTACAAGTAGCAACGTATCCTCTGTGTTTGCAAAAACTTTTGCTAAACTTTTTATTCGTCTTGTTGAAAATGGTGAAGTTGCTCCGAATATTTGTGAAATTGGCGGAGGAACAGGGAAGTTTGCCTATGATGTTTTACAAGAATGGAAGCAATTATCTCCAAAAACCTTTATTGATTTAAACTATTCAATGATTGAAGTGAGCCCCTTTCATAGAAAATTACAGCAGGAGCACCTTGGCTCATTTTCTAATGTATCGTACTATACCTCCTATAGTGAAATGGGAGATTCTTTCGAGGGAATTCTTTTTTCGAATGAGTTGTTTGATGCATTTCCTGTTGAAATAATTGAGAAAAGAAATGGTATGTTGTATGAAGTACGTATTACATATACAGAGGAAGGAAGCCTTTCAGAAGTATGTAGGCCGTTAGATAAAAGAATTGGTCGCTATTTATTGAAATATAATATTCATATTGCTGAAGGGCAACGTTTTGAAGTACCAATTGTGATGGAGGAGTATATAAAAGAAATTGCGAAATGGTTTCAAAAAGGTATATGTATTACAGTTGATTACGGATACACAAAAGAAGAATGGATGCATCCAGCACACCGTGAAGGAAGTTTGCGAGGGTATTATCAGCATAAGCTAATACGTAACCCACTAGCGCATCCAGGTGAAATGGATCTTACTACTCATATTCATTGGGACGAGCTAAAGGAGATGTTTAGTATGCAAGGAATGAATGCAGTATGGCATAAGAAACAATCTGAGTTCTTGTTAGCTGCAGGGATATTAGAACAGCTTACGAGCCATCAAGATACGAATCCTTTTTCTGAAACGCAAAAACAAAATCGAGCAGTTCGTTCTATGATTTTGAATGGAGGAGTAGGGAGTGCATTTGATGTTGTTATACATACAAAAGATATGCAACATTTACATTTGGATCGGTATGTAACAATATAAAAAACAAGACACAGTATATACTGTGTCTTGTTTTTTAATACGACTTATGTAGTATTATATATTTCCTCTCATGATATATATTTATATTAAAGATATGAGATGAAAAATATAGAATACGTTCTTTTTCTTCGATTATTAGTCCCTAACCTAATAATACGCGAACGAGTTGAATGATTGTTTCATTCTCTACTTTGTAATAAATTTCTAATCCTTTTCTTTCACTAGAAACGATTTTAGCGCTTTTTAATTTTGCTAAATGCTGTGAAATTGTAGATTGTGGCATGTTTAAGCCAGTATACATTGTAGAAACGTTGCTTGGACCGCGCTCGATTAATCCTTTTACGATACATAAACGAACAGGATGAGCTAGCACTTTTAATAATTCTGCATTACTTTCATATAGTTCTAATTCTTTTTGAAAGGTTTCTAACATGTTCTTTTCCACCTCCGTGTGAGCTATTATACCATACTATACATACCAAAAATTTAAAGAAAAGAAAATAGTTGTTGCAGAAAAAAAGTCCTAAAGTAAAGAAATTGTAAGAAAAGAGACCCTGATGTAAATAAAATAGGTAAATTAGCATGTTTTTGTAAAATGACATTTTTGGGTGAAAATTTCGATGCGTTTTAAAAATTGAAAGATATAGATATATTTGTAACACAATTTTATCATGATTTTCTTATTCTTTCAAATGAATATACGAAATTTTTAAAATAATATGACAAAGGAATTATAATGATATATATAGAATATAAAACAGGTTAAAAGAAAAGAAGCTGAATGTAATTCGCTTCTTTATGGTGATAATGAAATATTTGATTACGGCTGATAAATCTTAGGATGATCAATTCATTAGTCATTTATTCTAAAATTCATCTTTTAGCAACGTTAAAAATCTGTGATTCCATATGTTCTCATAAAAATCAATTGTCTCTTTTGCGGACATAAAAGGATTATTCAACGTAGAGGTTGTTTTCTGTACCATAAAGTTTTCGTATCCTAGTCCGTGGGCAAACTTAATCGTAGCATCCATACAGTACTCTGTTTGGGCGCCACAAAATTCAATGCAATTTACAGATAATCGATCTAAAATTTCTTTTAAGTTTGTTTTATAAAATGAATTTGCATGTGTTTTTCTTACAAAAAAATCTTGTTCTTGAACATCTAGATCGGTATGAATAGCCCAAAGTTCTTTCTCGGGTACTAAATCATCATCACAATGTTGAACAAAAAGGATTGGTTTATTTAATTTTCTGTATGAATAAATTCTTTTATTTACTTTTGTTAGTAAGTTCTGTAAATCAAATAAATGCTCCTCGCTATAACATACGCCATTTTGTAAATCGATAACGATTAAAATATCTGAACAAGTATCCATTATTTTCACCCCTTTTTATTTCTTAATATATCAATTAATCCATTATTTAGAAATAGATGATATACTTTTATTTTTTTATGGACTATAAGAAAAGAAGAAATTCAAATGAATATAACTAAAACGCAGAAAAAGAAGATATGAAAACCTAATCTCATATCTTCTTTTTCTCTATGCATTTACAGGTTCTTCTACATAAGAAAGGGCATTTTCAAAATCGGATATTAAATCGTTAACATTTTCAAGACCGACTGATAACCGAAGTAATGAATTAGAGATTCCTCTTTCATCACGAGCTTCTTGCGACAGTGCTGCATGTGACATTTTTGCTGGATAAGAAAGAATTGACTCTACAGCTCCTAAACTAACTGCAAAAACAGGTAATCTTACTTTTGATAAAAATTGGCGGAGTGCATCTTCTGACTGCAAAGTAAACGATAAGACCGCTCCAGCTGATGTTGCTTGAGATTGTTGAATATCAAATCCGAGATGTGTTTGTAATCCCGGATAATAGACATTTTGTACTTTAGCATGCTCTTGTAAATAATGTGCAATTTTATTCGCATTTTTAGCTGAATGCTCGAGGCGTACATGCAATGTTTTTAGACCGCGAAGTACGAGAGAACAATCTTGAGGTCCTAAAATAGCACCGAATGCATTTTGTAAAAATCCAAGCTTTTGAGCGAGTTCTGCATCCTTTACTACTGCTAATCCGGCAGTAACATCACTATGACCAGCAATAAATTTTGTAGCACTATGAAGAACGACATCAGCTCCAAGTTCAAGTGGTTTTTGGAATAGTGGTGTCAAAAATGTATTATCAACAAAAGTAAGAGCGCCAATAGATTTTGCGAGTTTAGAAACCTCGCGAATATCTGTCACTTTTAAAAGTGGATTAGAAGGTGTTTCTACATAAAAGAGCTTTGTATTTGGTTTCATGTTTTGTTTTATTTCTTCTAAATTGGTCATATCAACAAATGTATGTGAAACACCGTAACGGGAGAGTACCTCAGTTATCACTCGGTAAGTGCCTCCGTACACATCTTCTGAAATGAGTACGTGATCACCTTGTGAAAGAAGGAGGAATGCAGTGGAAATCGCTGCAATGCCTGATGCAAAGGCGAATCCTTTTGTTCCGCCTTCTAATAAAGCAATGATATCTTCAAGAGCTTCACGAGTTGGATTTCCTGACCTGCTATAGTCATATTTTCCGAACGTATCTACATCAAACTGGTGAAAAGTTGATGTGTTATAAATAGGAACGTTCACAGCGCCTGTTTGCGAGTCATGTTTATATTGGTTGTGTAGTAAGAGTGTATCTATAGAATAGCTCATATTCTTACACCTTCTTTTACGAGTTTAATGGCTTGCTTTAAGTCTTGAATTAAATCGTTACTATTTTCAATGCCAACTGAGAATCGAAGAAGACGATTGCATACGCCGTTTGCTGTTCTAATTTCTTCAGGAATATCAGCATGTGTTTGCGTTGCTGGATAAGTCATTAAACTTTCTACACCACCAAGACTTTCGGCAAATGTAATTAAGGATAAAGATTGTAAGAATGGATTAATCCAAGCTTCATCTTTAAGGCGGAATGAAATCATGCCGCCTCTTCCTGGATAAAATACATCTGTTACCCCGTCTTCATCGCTTAAATACGCAACAACTGCTTTCGCATTTTCTTCATGTTGTCTCATGCGAAGCGCTAACGTTTTCATACCGCGAATTAATAACCATGAGTCAAATGGGCTTAAAACTGCACCTGATGCATTATGATAATGAGCGATTTCCTCGCAAAGTTCCTTTCCTTTTGCAACGACAAGCCCGCTTAGTACATCGTTATGTCCCCCTAAATATTTCGTTGCGCTATGAAGTACAATGTCAGCACCTTCTGTTAATGGTTGCTGTATATAAGGTGTGTAGAATGTGTTGTCTACAATAAGAAGTAGTCCGTGCCTTTTCGCTACAGTTGCGACAGCAGCAATATCAGTAACTTGCATTAATGGATTAGTTGGAGTTTCTATGAAAATAGCCTTCGTTTCAGTTGTGATAGCTTGCTCAATTTGTTTAATAGACTGTGTATTTACGTATCTACATCGAACATTCCACTTTTTTTCATGCTCAGAAAATAATCGATACGTTCCCCCGTATAAATCTTCAGATACAATAAGTTCGTCTCCAGAGCGGAATAGAGAAAGGACGAGGAGAACAGCCGCCATCCCTGAACTACAGGCATAACCTTGTTCGCCATATTCTAAGTCTGCAATCGCCTGTTCTAAAAGACCGCGAGTTGGATTGCCAGTTCGTGAATAGTCAAAGCCAGTAGATTTACCAATTCCTTCGTGACGATAAGCGGTTGAGAAATAAACTGGTGGATTAACCGTTCCAGTTGTAGTTTCACTACGATTTCCGATTTGTGCTAGTTTGGTTTCGATTGTTGACATGTGAAAATTCCTCCTTTTTAAATTGAAACATTAAGTGAATATAAAATAAAAAAAGCCTTCTAAGAAGAAGGCTTTCGGTTTGAATAGAGTCTTCTTCTCATCTGTCAAATCTTTCACAATTTGCTGGAATTAGCACCTTATTAACAAAATGTTAATGGTTGCTGAGGCGTCACAGGGCCAGTCCCTCTACCTCTCTAGATAAGAATGTTCGTATGAAATTTTTATTATGTTTTTAACTTTACAATAAAAGATAATTGAATTGCAACTTTATTTTAAATAATTTTTATTTTTCCGCAAGTGTCATTGACTTTTACTTTTGTGCATGCTAAATTTATTAAAAAATTAACAAACATTGTTAAAAGGGGAACGCATTTCCTTTTAGCTACATAAATAAAATAATAAAGACAACTCTTATTGAGAGCGGTGGAGGGAAAGGCCCTGTGAAACCCGGCAACCTTCAAACGAAATGTTTGAAACGGTGCTAATACCTGCAAAACGAATGTTTTGCATAATAAGAGGAGGAACAATTATGTCCCCCTCTTCAAAGTGAAGAGGGGGTTTTTATATTGATAGAAATGAGGGAGATTCGTGAAATTACTAGATTTATTATCAAAAGGAATTGTAATAGGTGATGGTGCGGTTGGAACGTTATTGCATTCACATGGTTTGCAAAGTAGCTTTGAAGAATTGAACGTATCTGATCCAGATCTAATTATATCCATTCATAAACAATATGTAGCTGCTGGAGCAGATGTAATTCAAACGAATACGTATGGAGCAAATGAGGCGAAATTACGTATGTATGGTTTAGAAAATCAAGTTACAAAAATTAATAGAGCGGCAGTGAAATTGGCGAAAGCATCTGTGACAGATAAAAATGCAATTTTAGGAACAATTGGTGGTATGAAACATATCGGAGCTGTTACAACGACTGATATGGAAAGGGAGTTTATGTTACTTGAACAGGCGGGGGCTTTACTAGAAGAACAGGTTGATGGATTACTATTAGAAACTTTTTATGATGAATTTGAATTACTTCATGCTGTTAAAGTGTTGCGTAAGCAAACGAATATTCCGATTGTTGCGCAATTAGCGTTACATGAAGCAGGTACGACTCAAAATGGAAATGATGTCAATGAAATATTAAAGCAGTTTATAGATTACGGTGCAAATGTTGTTGGATTGAATTGTCAACTGGGGCCGCTTCATATGACGGAAGCTTTCAAAATGATATCGATTCCGCAAAATGGCTATTTATCAGCATACCCAAATGCAGGTCTCCCGAATTATGTAGAGGGACGTTACGTATATGAGGGAAGCCCAGCTTATTTTGAAGCGATGACACCGAAATTTATTGAGCAAGGTATTCGGTTATTGGGTGGCTGTTGTGGTACGACTCCAGAACATATTCAAAGTATGAAGCGCGCTGTTGCGAATATTACCCCTGTAATAGAAAAAGAAACGATTCAAAGGCCAAAAGTCGTTCATACGCATGAGAAACGTTCGAAGGCTCACGTCACTCTAGCAGAGAAAGCAAAAAAACAAACGACAGTTGTAGTGGAATTAGATCCACCGAAAACGTTAGATACACAGCGTTTTTTTGAAGGAGCAAGAGCGTTAAAAAGAGCGGGAGCAGATGCTATTACTCTAGCAGATAATTCATTAGCATCGCCTCGTGTCTCTAATATGGCGATGGGTGCGTTATTAACGAAGCATGATATCCCAGTATTGACGCATTTAACGTGTAGAGATCATAACGTCATTGGACTACAATCTCATTTGTTAGGTTTATCGGCGTTAGGGATGGAAGAAGTGTTAGCTTTAACTGGTGATCCAGCGCGCGTTGGTGATTTTCCCGGTGCCACTTCTGTATATGATTTATCCTCTATTGAGCTTATTAAAATGATTAAAGAAATGAACGATGGACGTTCAATTTTAGGGAAATCAATTGGACCGGCGACAAGGTTTTCTGTAGGCGGCGCATTTAATCCTCACGTGAGGCACTTAAAAGCAGCGGTTAAGCGAATGGAGCGAAAAATAGATGCTGGAGCGGAGTATTTTTTAACTCAGCCAATTTACGATATCAAGTTAATTGAAGAAGTGTATGAAGCGACAAAGCATTTGGAACAACCTATTTTTATTGGAATTATGCCGTTAGTAAGTAAGCGGAATGCAGATTTTCTTCATTTTGAGGTGCCGGGTATTACTCTTCCTGAAGAAATAAGAGAGAGAATGGATGGACATGAAACGAAAGAGGCAGCAATTGAGGAAGGGATTCGCATTTCACAAGAATTGATCGATGCGGCGATGAAATATTTTAATGGTATTTATCTTATTACACCATTTTTAAAGTATGAAATTACAGAACATCTTGTTAAATATGTAAGAGAAAAGCAAGAAGTGAAAGAAGGTATTAATTGATGAAGTGTATAGAAGAAAAATTGAAAAATAGCATTTTAATATTAGATGGTGCAATGGGGACAATGATTCAGCAAGAGGATTTAACTGCTGAAGATTTCGGAGGAGAAGAGTACGAGGGCTGTAATGAATATTTAGTGGAAACAAGACCAGACGTTATTTTAAAGATTCATAAAGCTTATATTGAAGCTGGAGCGGATATTATTGAAACAAATACATTTGGGGCAACGAATATTGTACTAAGTGATTATGAGCTGTCTCATTTAGATGAAGAACTAAATGAAAAGGCAGCACTTTTGGCGAAGCAAGCTGTTAAAGAAAGCGGGAAGGAAGTATATGTTGCGGGAGCGATGGGACCAACAACGAAAGCAATTAGTGTTACTGGTGGTGTGACTTTTGAAGAATTGATTGAGGCTTATACAAGGCAGGCACGAGGATTATTAAAAGGAGAAGTTGATGTATTACTCGTTGAGACGAGTCAAGATATGCGTAACGTGAAAGCAGCTTATATTGGAATTCAAGCCGCTTTTGAAGAACTAAAAAAAACGGTTCCTATTATGATTTCAGGTACGATTGAGCCAATGGGAACGACTCTGGCTGGGCAAACAATTGAAGCTTTTTATTTATCAGTAGAACATATGAAACCATTATCTGTTGGGTTAAACTGTGCGACTGGTCCGGAGTTTATGAGGGACCATATTCGTTCACTATCTGATTTATCGGAGTGTTACATTTCTTGTTATCCAAATGCAGGTCTTCCTGATGAAGATGGACATTACCATGAATCTCCATCTTCTCTTGCTGAAAAGGTGAAGCGATTTGCTGAAGAAGGATGGATTAATATTATTGGTGGTTGTTGTGGCACGACACCAGAACATATAAAAGCAATGAAATCCGCGCTAGCATCTCTTAAGCCTCGTGACCACCATGAGAGAGAAGGACATGGAATTAGTGGATTAGAAGCACTGCAATATGATGAGTCTATGAGACCGTTATTTGTAGGTGAAAGAACGAATGTTATTGGGTCACGTAAATTTAAACGATTAGTAGCAGAAGGGAAATTTGAAGAGGCTGCTGAAGTGGCAAGAGCGCAAGTGAAGAAAAATGCTCATATTATTGATATTTGTATGGCAGATCCTGATCGCGATGAAATAGAAGATATGGAAAACTTCTTAGCAGAAGTTACGAAAGTTTTAAAAGTACCGATTATGATTGATTCAACAGATGAAAATGTGATGGAACGAGCTCTTACTTATATTCAAGGAAAAGCTGTTATTAATTCAATTAATTTAGAAGATGGAGAAGAACGATTTAAAAAAGTGACACCGCTTCTTCAGAAGTATGGTGCTGCTATAGTTGTAGGAACAATTGATGAAGACGGTATGGCGGTTAGTGCGGAACGAAAGATAGAAATTGCGAAAAGAAGCTATGAATTACTTACAAAGAAGTATGGGATACGCCCGTCAGATATTATTTTTGATGCACTTGTGTTTCCGGTAGGGACAGGTGATGAAGAATATATTGGTTCAGCGGCAGCGACTATAGAAGGAATTCGCCTTATTAAAGAAGCGTTACCAGAGTGTTTAACGATTTTAGGGGTAAGTAACATATCATTTGGTTTACCACCGGCTGGACGTGAAGTATTAAATTCAGTCTTTTTATATCATGCTACGAAAGCAGGGTTAGATTACGCAATTGTGAATACGGAAAAATTAGAACGCTATGCGTCAATTCCACAGGAAGAAAAACGCCTTGCAGATGCATTACTGTTTGAAACGACGAAAGAGACGTTAGAAGAATTTACAAACTTTTACCGAGTTGCTAAAAAGAAAGATATCGTTGTGCAAGAAACGTTAACGCTTGATGAAAGACTAGCAAATTATATTGTAGAAGGTACGAAACAAGGATTACACGAGGATTTAAGTCTTGCGCTTGAAGAAGGAAGAAAACCTCTTGATATTATTAACGGTCCGCTTATGACAGGGATGGATGAGGTAGGACGACTATTTAATAATAATGAACTTATTGTTGCTGAAGTATTGCAAAGTGCTGAAAGTATGAAAGCTGCTGTAAGCTATTTAGAGCCACATATGGAATCTAGTGATAGTGCGAAAAAAGGGAAAGTATTATTAGCAACTGTAAAAGGTGACGTGCATGATATTGGGAAAAATCTCGTTGAAATTATTTTAGCAAATAACGGATATGAGATTATTAATTTAGGAATTAATGTACGTTCGGATCGAATTGTTCAAGAAGTACAAGAAAAGAAGCCGGATATTATAGGCCTTTCAGGTTTATTAGTAAAATCAGCGCAACAAATGGTAACGACTGCTGAAGATTTAAAAGCAGCAAATATTGATGTTCCCATTGTTGTAGGTGGTGCAGCGTTAACGAGAAAGTTTACAGATAATCGGATTTCACCATCATATAAAGGGCTCGTTTGTTATGCGAGTGATGCGATGACGGGGCTCGATATTATTAATAAGCTTCAAAAAGAAGAAGAGCGTGAGAAGATGAAACAGGATAAAAAAGAACGTCATCTTCATATCGTAAAAAAAGAGGAGAAGAAAGTAGAAATTCCAGCAGTAATTGAGCCATTACCGAAGGCTGAAGTTATCGTGCCTGATTCAACAAAACGAATTGTATTACGCGATATTCCGGCCCTTCATCTCGCTCCATTTTTAAATAGACAAATGCTACTTGGGCATCACCTTGGATTAAAAGGGAATGTGAAGAAGCTTTTGAAAGAGGGAGATAAGAGAGCACATGAATTAAATGATTTAATAGATGAATTATTGCAGGAAGGACAATCTTGGTTAAAGCCGAAAGCAGTGTATCAATTTTTCCCAGCGCAAAGCGACGGACAAAACATTGTAATATATGATCCAGAAGATCATATGCGTGTTATAGAGCGTTTCACATTCCCTAGACAAGGAAAGGCTCCCTATCGTACTTTAGGTGATTATTTGCGCCCAATAGGAGATGAGATGGACTATGTTGCTTTCTTATCTGTTACGGTTGGGGAAGGAGTTCGGGACATTGCAGAAGAGTGGAAGGCGAAAGGTGATTACCTACGTAGTCATGCCATTCAATCGTTAGCGCTTGAATTAGCGGAAGGACTTGCTGAAAAAACACATATGCTCATTCGTGACCGCTGGGGCATTCCGGACTCACCGGAACTGACGATGGAAGAACGTTTCCGTACGAAATATAGAGGAATACGAGTGTCATTTGGTTATCCGGCGTGTCCAGAACTTGCAGATCAAGAAAAGCTATTTCGCTTAATTCATCCAGAGGAAATAGGTATTTCATTAACAGAAGGATTCATGATGGAGCCAGAAGCGTCTGTAACGGCTATGGTATTTTCTCACCCTGAGGCAAGATATTTTAGTGTATTATAGTCTAGAAGGGGGAGACGTATGAAGAAAATAGTCTTTACAGGTGGCGGTTCGGCAGGACATGTAACACCTAATTTAGCCATTATCCCATATTTACAGGAAGACAACTGGGATATCTCTTATATTGGTTCTCATCAAGGTATTGAGAAAACGATTATAGAAAAGGAAGGCATTCCCTACTATAGTATTTCGAGTGGAAAGCTACGTCGTTATTTTGATTTGAAAAATATAAAAGATCCTTTTCTTGTAATGAAGGGTGTTATGGATGCGTATGTAAGGATTCGAAAACTAAAACCAGATGTGATTTTTTCAAAAGGCGGTTTCGTATCTGTACCAGTCGTAATTGGAGGATGGCTAAATAGAGTACCAGTTTTATTACATGAATCTGATATGACACCAGGACTAGCAAATAAAATTGCGCTTCGTTTTGCTTCGAAAATATTTGTTACGTTTGAAGAAGCAGCGAAACATTTACCGAAAGAAAAAGTAATATATACGGGATCTCCTGTACGTGAAGAAGTGCTGAAGGGAAATCGTGAAAAAGGTTTAGCGTTTTTAGGTTTTTCACGTAAAAAGCCAGTTATTACGATTATGGGAGGCAGCTTGGGCGCGAAAAAAATTAATGATACGGCTCGAGAAGCATTACCAGAACTTCTTAAAAAATATCAAATTGTTCACCTTTGCGGAAAAGGTAACCTTGACGAAAGTTTACAAAATAAAGAAGGATATAGACAATTTGAATATGTACATGGAGAACTGCCAGACATATTAGCGGTAACAGATTTTGTTATTTCACGCGCGGGCTCCAACGCAATTTTTGAATTTTTAACATTACAAAAGCCGATGGTTTTAATTCCATTATCGAAATTTGCAAGCCGTGGAGATCAAATATTAAATGCAGAGTCCTTTGAAAGGCAAGGGTATGCCTCCGTATTATATGAAGAAGATGTAACTGTAAAATCTCTTATAAAGTATGTCGAAGAATTGAATCAAAATAATGAAAAGTATAAAACAGCACTAAAAAAATATAATGGAAAAGAAGCAATTAAAACAATCATTCAAAATATTTCAGAGGCATGATGAAACAATCATGCCTCTTTTAGTAGGGTGAAAGATTCCAAGAATTGATATTTTTATGTTACAATAAAGTGAAACTTTAATCAGTTGGGTTCATCCCACATCTAACTTCTTTACTGTTACTGAATTTTGAGGAGGGAGTCTTACTGCCCTCAAATAGCGGGATAACAAATGGGTTAATAGGGAAATTCCAATTAATGAGGCGTGAAAATACGAATGGATTAGGAGTGACTGTGTTGGAGCTAAGTCTCTATGAAAATACTGCACTTATTATATGCTTTGTGTTGTACGTTGGTAGTGTTATTGTTTATATTTCAAGGAAATTTTCGCAAGAAAGAGAGCTTGAAAAGTCAGAGATAACAGCTGAACTAGAAATGTTAGCTGATGAAAGTTATAAAAAACAAAAAATAAAAGAAGACCATGAAGCATCCCATCATTTAAACGCAAATAAGTTTTAAAGATGGGGATTTTTTTTGAAGTTGTTCTTTATTATAGCTATAACAAATAACGCTAAAAAGGAGTTTCCCCATACATAATGAAGGAGTGTATATAAATGAATTTTTATATCGCCTCAGGTTTCCAAAATAAACATCTTGTACATTCCGTAGCAAATGAACTGAAACATGCAGGATGGCACCATACATATGATTGGACCAAAAACGAAAGAGCAGCGAATGAAGAACGATTAAGAGAAATTGGTCAGGCAGAACGAAATGCTGTAAAAGAAGCGGATGTATTTTTACTTATATTAGATGGTGGAAACGGGAGCCATACAGAGTTTGGAATGGCGATTGCACTAGAGAAAACGATATATGTATATCATGCAGGAAACCCGCTCCAAACAACGTTCTATCACTTGCCAGAAATAAATATTTTTGAAGGAGATGTAGCTGAGTTTGCATCTTATGTTATGAATCATGTGAAATAATAGTAACTACCTAAAAGGTTATAAAAGTGATCTTTTGGGTACAGTGATGATAAGAAACGTATATAAAGGAGTACATAATATGAAATTAGAAAATGGATGGGAAACGAGCTTTTTAGAAGTCGTACAAAATAGTGAATTTAAGAAAGAGGCACTTCTTAGTCAATTGCTTTGTCAGGATAGTGAAGAAGTAGAAGAGCTTGTGGATGATTACGGCTACGAAGAACTTGTTGAACGTGAACATGATGATGAGTTAGCTGAAATCTTAGGAGAAGAACTTTTTAGTGAGATGGAACGCCAAGTATTCTTATCTTCAAATCCAGAAGAAAAACTTATTTCATTCGTCAATGGATTAGGTTTTCATGTGCTAGATTGGATCGTTCTTCTTGAAACAGAATTTGGCATTGATAGTGCAAACTTTACATCAGATGCTGTGAAGGTGTTAGAAAAGCGTTTCAGACAGTTTCCATACATAGAGGACAAGACAATTTTTGATATGACATTTGGAGAATCGATGGATGTATTAGAATCTGTTACAGGATTACAACTAAAGGAAAAGATGAACGTATAATGAAAAAAGAACGTGATTGGATCACGTTCTTTTTTTACATAATAATAATTTTATCATCTAGTTTTGTCTGCCCGGTAAGAAGTGCGTTTAAATATTCCACTTTTCTTATACAAGCTTGTATATGTCTTTCAATCTCTTGTAACTCTGCTTGGTGATGCGTTTCAATCGGATGAATTTGTACGTTGAATTTTTCAAATTGACTACTATATGTTATTTCTGCATAGCCGCTCATAATATCGGTTTCGTTATGAAATAAAAATTGCTTCGTTTTGTCACAGAATGATACATCCTGAAAGCCATATACTTTTAATGCTTCAATTACTTTTTTAATCATTTTTGTATTCATTTTTTAACCCTCTTTACGAAGTTCTACTTATATATTATAACATAAAAAATTACATAGAAAGCGCTTCCAAGTGTATTTTATTATAAACTTTACGTTTCAATCACAAAAATGAAACAAAGAAAAAATAATTGTAAAGAAGGAAGGACTCTTTTATTGTTTCGTCATATATATAGAGAAATAGTGCAATGAAAGGAAATTTTCCGAGGTGGAGATCGTATTTCCAATTTGAGCGCAGTAAAAGAGGTGAGAATTTTGAACTTTGATATTGTAGGACAAAAAGCATATATAAAAGATGGACCGCATCGGAACCGAATTGGAATTGTAAAGAAAAACGAGACAAAATTAGCATCGCAGTTTGCTATTGTAATTGGAGAACAAATCATTGATGTAGAGCTCAAGGATATCGTGTTAGTTGGAGTAGACGTAGGACAATTTCATAAATGGTGCGAACAAAATGGTTATTTGTGAAAAGGACGGGCTGTGAGATAATGAAATATATTTGAGGAAAGAGGATATGTTATTATATTCTCTTTTTCTATGTTTAAGGAGGCGAAAATGAAATATAAAGAACAGGAGTTTACGTTGGAGTTAAAAGAGAACATTCAATGTATGGAGAAGGAAATAGAGCGAATATCACTTAAACTGCATAAAGAGTATGCGCATTTATACATAGAAAAACACATGGAATTAGATATGGGATTTGCAAGAGAAAAAGAGAATCCCTTTGAGGTGGGTTATTATTCATCAGTTGCCATAGCTATATTAGATGAAGAAAAAGAGATGATTGAATTTCACTATATTCCAATTTGGAAATGCGAAAGAATCTTGTTAGGAATGTCAATTCAATCAAACATTTTTGGGAGTAAGAAAGTAGGGGAACTTGTTGATGAATCTTGTTATGAGATTGAGGAGGAGTTAAAAGAGCAACTAGAAGAATACTTGGAGTAAGAATTCTCAAGATAAAATCTATAAAGAGGGAACGGAATAAAAAAGACGCTAACAATTGTATGTTAGCGTCTTTTTTTCATTATGAAGCAATTTCACCAGTTTTTGTATCATCTTGATTGTACGTATCTTGATCTAATTCACCAAGCCATTTACTTGAAATAAGACCTGCTGTCATAGAACCACTTACGTTAAGAGCTGTACGCCCCATATCGATTAATGGCTCAACCGAGATAACTAGAGCAACAATACCGATTGGTAAGTTCATTGTAGATAGTACGATTAAAGCTGCGAATGTTGCGCCGCCACCAACTCCGGCAACACCGAATGAGCTAATAGCGATAACAGCGATTAAAGTTAAAATAAATTGTGGTTGTAATGGATCAATTCCTACAGTTGGAGCGACCATCATTGCAAGCATTGCTGGATAAATACCTGCGCAACCGTTTTGTCCGATAGATACCCCAAATGAAGCTGCGAAGTTTGCAATTCCTTCGGAAATACCAAGCTTTTCTTTTTGAGCTTCAATATTTAATGGCATCGCACCAGCACTAGAGCGAGATGTGAATGCAAAAGTTAGTACAGGGAACACTTTTTTCAAATATTGAATTGGATTTAAACCAGACAATGCAATTAATAATAAGTGAATGATAAACATTACGATAAGTGCTACGTAAGAGGCTAACACGAAGTTACCAAGTTTTAAAATAGCATTTATATCGCTACCAGCAACTGTTTTTGCCATAAGAGCTAATACGCCGTATGGAGTAAGGCGTAAAATTAATGTTACCATACGCATTACGATTGCATATACAGCATCAAGCATTTTCTTAAATAGTTCTGCTTGTTCTGGATATTTTCGTTTTACACCTATAAAGGCAATGCCGATAAAGGCTGCAAATATTACGACAGAAATTGTTGATGTTGGACGAGCGCCTGTTAAATCAAGAAACGGATTTGTAGGTAATAGCTCTAATAATTTATCTGGAATTGTTGTCTTTTCAATAGAAGTAAATCTTTCTTCAACTAGTTTCAGACGAGCAGATTCTGCATCACCTTGTTGCAAGCCTGTTGCAGATACATCAAATCCTGCACTTGCAGCGATACCGACAGCTGCAGCGATTCCTGTAGTAAGAATTAAAATTCCGATAATAAGACCACTGATTTTACCAAGGTTTTTCGTTAACTGTAATTTTGTAAAGGCTGAAATAATAGATACTAAAATAAGTGGCATAACGATCATTTGAAGTAATTTCACATAACCGTTACCGATTAAGCCAAACCAAGTATTTGATTCAATAATTACTTTAGAAGTTGGTTCATAAATAAATTGTAATATAAGACCGAATATAATTCCGACTCCTAAAGCAGTAAATACACGTTTATTAAAAGATACATGCTTACGTTGCATATAATATAATACGCCAACTAAAATGAGCATGACTGCAACGTTAATTCCGACAAGCAGTGTATTCATGTTGATTCCCCCTAATTCCAATCTGTTATATAGAATATAAGGCAATAAAACCTATAAGTCAACTAGGAAATTCCGGAATTAAAAAAAGATGGCAAAATGCCATCTTTTAATGTCCAGCCCCAGGGACAAGTAAAAACGTCGTGTAGTATGTAAATCCTATGAAGAAAACAGTTAAATATGCCCCAAATACGTATATATACATACGCTCTGTTAATTTTAAATAGCTTAAAAGTACGAAGAAACCTGTTTGTCCTAAAAATAGTAGTGCGGTCTGTTGCATATCCCCTACGTAAAACATAACCGAGAAAATTCCAGTCCAAAAGCCGAGAACGCGAAACATGCGCTCCATGCCATCTCCCTCCTTTTCTAAAAAAAGTAAACCTCACCTCATTATAGTTTATTTTTCTTACTATTGTAAATATTCATTCATATAAAAAGAAGCCAATTATTATTGGCTTCTTTTTATATGAGAAATTAAATTGTTAGTTTATAATTACAAGATTTACATCCATCTAATAGACTATCATTTCGAGTTAATTCCATGTTAGGGAATAGGATTTCAAAAATTCCTTTCATCATATCTCCGTGCATGTTACAAATTTCAGTTGGATGATGAACAGCAACTTCTTTAAATGGACAATTGTGTACATCATAGAAAATTTTTGTTCCATCTGCACTTAATTCAAATGCAGGTGATAAGCCAGCTGTTGAGAAAGCTTCTTTTGCAATTTGAACTTTTTGTTCCACTGTTAAAGCATCTTCACTCACATTTAAACGTTGCATATGTTGTTGCATTAATTCAGCTCCGAATTGTTTTCCTGTTTCGTATAGCGCTTTCTCACCAGCAGCGCCAAGGCTAAGTAAAGAATTAAATGCGATTCTTGCTAACAATTGATAATCACGGAATGGAAATTGTAATTGGATAACATCTTCAGATAAGACATACAATCTGCTCGGTCTTCCGCCTTTTCCAGTTTTCTTCGTTTCCGATTTTAGCATATGAACATCTTCTAATTTAGATAAATGTAAACGCGCTACGTTTGGATGAATATCGAATTCATCTGCAATTTCTTGTACCGTTACGTAACTATGTTTTTGCGAAATATATTTATAAATGTAATAACGAGTTGGGTCAGATAATACACCTGTAATTTTTAAAGCTTGTTCCATGAGGATCTCCACCTTTATCACTTTATCCAAGATAATAACATTATAATACAGATAAACATTATTATAGGTAATTTCAGACAATAATTCGGAAATTGTTCATAATTTCACAAACATATTTTTCCTTTTTACTCTATTGAAAATACAAAAGTCCAAATTTTTATTGTGCATGTTTTCATGCTATATACATAGTGAGGAGGGAAAAGTGATGAATGGGATTGAAATTTTTGCGAATACAATTTTAAAAGAAGCGTGTAGGGTACAAGCGTCAGATTTACATATTGTGCCCCGGCAGAAGGATGTAGCAGTGCAACTACGTATAGGAAAAGATTTAATGACGAGCCAGTGTATTGAAAAGGAGTTTGGAGAAAAACTTGTCTCACATTTCAAATTTTTAGCATCTATGGACATAGGAGAGAAACGGAAGCCACAGAATGGTTCGTTGTATTTGCAAATTGATGGACAAGAAGTGTATTTACGCCTTTCAACACTTCCAACAGTATATCAAGAAAGTCTCGTTATTCGCCTTCATTTACAAGCATCTGTTCAGCCCTTATCACATCTTTCGTTATTTCCAAGTACGGCAGCAAAACTACTCTCGTTTTTACGATATTCACAGGGGCTACTCGTGTTTACTGGACCGACTGGATCTGGGAAGACGACGACAATGTATGCATTATTAGAAGTAATTAGAAGAAAGAAAACACGTCGCATCATTACACTTGAAGATCCTGTTGAAAAAAGAAGTGACGATGTATTACAAATTCAAATAAATGAAAAAGCGGGTCTCACATATGAAACAGGATTAAAGGCTATTTTACGTCATGATCCAGATATTATTTTAGTCGGTGAAATCCGGGATGAGGAAACAGCAAAAATAGCTATAAGAGCAAGTTTGACAGGACATTTAGTAATGACAACGCTGCATACGAATGATGCGAAAGGAGCAATCATTCGTTTCATGGATTATGGTATAACGAGGCAAGAGATCGAACAGTCTTTATTGGCTGTAGCTGCACAGCGACTTGTCGAATTGAAGTGTCCGTTTTGCAGAGGAAAGTGCTCAACTTTATGTAAATCAATGAGGCAAGTAAGGCAAGCAAGCATTTATGAGCTACTATATGGACATGAGTTAAAACAAGCACTTAAAGAAGCAGATGGAGAATGTGTTACTTACAAACATGAGACTTTAGAATCGTCAATACGAAAAGGATATGCTTTAGGTTTTTTAGAAGAAGATGTTTATGTTTAAGAAAACTTGGAGTTTAAGTGATCAAGTAGTATTGTTGAAACGTTTAGGAGAATTATTAGAAAAAGGCTACTCTCTTTTACAAGCATTAGAATTTTTACAGTTTCAATTACCTGTAGAAAAGAAAGTACAATTGCAGCGCATGATTGAGGGGTTAAAAGATGGGGAAAGTCTACACGATTCTTTTCATCAGTTAAAGTTTCATCAGGACATGTTAAGTTATCTATTTTATGCCGAGCAACATGGTGATATTTCTTTTGCTTTGCAACAAGGAAGTGCACTTCTTTATAAGAAAGATAAGTATAGGAGAGACATGATGAAAATAATGCAGTATCCTATGTTCTTGATGTTTTTTCTACTAATCATGCTTTTTATTTTTAACCTCATTTTATTACCTCAGGTTGAAATGGTTTATAGTTCGTTCGGTTCTAATACACCACTACTTACAGAACAAATTTTAAGTGCAATAAAACTGCTACCATACATTATTTTAACCGCTATTTTAACTATTATTATTGGATGTAGTTTATACATGTTGTATTTTAGGAAACTTCCACATATTAGACAGGTAAAAATCATGCTTCGTATTCCTCTCATCAAAACATTTCTTATTTTAAAGCATTCACATTATTTTGCTACTCAGTTGAGTGGTTTATTAAATGGTGGACTATCAGTATGCGAAGCTTTAACAATAATGATGGAGCAAAGATATCATCCGTTCTTTCAATATGAAGCGAATCGGATTGAAAGACAATTAATTGGAGGAGAACAGTTACAATCTATCATTGCTAAAAGTGGGTATTACGAGAAAGAACTTTCTTATGTTATTACGCATGGACAAGCAAATGGCAATTTAGGGATTGAATTAGGTGACTATAGCGATCTTATTATGGAAAAGATGGAACGAAAAATTAAACATATGTTAGTTATCATTCAGCCTATTTTATTTACATGTATTGGAGGAATCGTTGTCCTTATGTATTTAGCGATGATTATGCCGATGTTTCAAATGATGAATTCTATTTAGGGGGCATTTGTATGCAGAATGAGGAAGGATTTACTCTGTTAGAGATGCTATTAGTAATGGTTGTCATAACTATATTATTACTATTAATTATTCCAAATGTAGTTACACAGCGTTCATCGGTCCAAGGAAAAGGGTGTGCAGCTTACATGAAATCTATAGAAGCGCAAATACAAGTATATCAATTACAACATAATAAAATTCCATCGTTAAAAGAACTGGCAGATGAAAAGTATATTACAACTGATAAGTGTCCGAATGGCGAATCTATTCATATATCAGATGATGGCACAGTATCAATTAGGGCATTGTGAAACAACAAGGGTTTACTTTTTTAGAAATGTTACTCGTTTTATTTGTTATTTCTGTATTAAGTATAGTTACGTATTTTAGTGTTCATTCCTTATACGAGCGACAAAAAGTTGAACAATTTTTGAGACAGTTTTCAAATGATATTTTGTATATGCAGCAATTAGCGATAAACCGTCAAAAGCACTACACATTACGTTGGCATAAAGATAGAAATATGTATGCTATAAAAGAGTCAGGTACAAAGTATTATATCGTTAAGCGAGAGTATGAAGAAGATATACAAATTGATTTGCATACGTTTCCAAATCCGATGACATATAATCCAAGTGGAAATATTAATAGAGGTGGTACGATTATAATTTCGTATAGAAATTATAAATATGAAATTGTATTTCAGCTTGGAAGAGGGAGATTTACGTATCGTGAAATGTCAAAAAGGATCCATAATGGCTGAAATGATTGTATCGTTAAGTGTTTTAATGATGGCTGTATCGTTACTACTACCGCAAACAGTATTAGTTATGCAAGAAAGAAAAAATATACAAATTCGTTATAAGGCAACTGGATTATTAAAAAAAGAAGCAGCTATATATATGTATGGAAATGAAGAAAAGCGAATAATAGAAAAGAATATAAATGGAATTGTGTATTACACATATTGGGGAGGAAATGAAGTTTGTACCATGTGGAAAGATGTGAAAGACAGAATGATGGAACAATGCTTTTATGTAGGAGAAAAAATAAATTAGAATTTGGTTTTTCATTAATAGAAATGATTGTATGTCTGTTTCTATTATCAATATTTTTTTTGCTCTTTCCCCGCCTACATTTCATTGAAATGGAAAATAAACAGTCGAAAGGGTTAAATGATTGGGAGTGGGATGTGTATTTAGGGCAAATGCAATTGGAGTTTCGTGAAGTATCATCTGGAGAACAGCTAGCATTTGAAAATGGAGAAAGTATTTTACAATTCCGATCGCGTAATGGGAGTGAAGTATCGTATGAAAAAGAGAATAGTCGTCTTATAAGAAAGGTAAATAGGCGCGGGAGGGAAGTTGTTTTACAAAATATTGGAACGGTTTCTTACAAACTAACACCTCATGTACTCATTATAAATGTGAAAGATACTAGTGGGAAAATATATGAAGGTGTAGTTATGCGATATAGCGAAATAGGAATAAACGTATGAGAAAGCAAAAGGGATTTACAATGCCTGGAACGATTATCTTTCTTATTTTATTAACTTCTTTTTTTATATACGAAACAAATATGTTGTTTACAGATAAAAATTTTTATATAGGAATAGAACAAAAATTTTTATTGGATGAATTACTTAACCGATCTATTACAGATATAAAAAAAGACTTACAGCAAAAAGAAAAAGAAGATACATTTTTCTTTCAGTATGAAAAGGGAGAAGCGAGTGGAAATTATGTCTTTGAAAATGATTTAATTCTCGTTGCTTTGCAGTGTACACTCAAACAGGAAGCTTTCTATACGGTGAGTTTTCGGTATAGAAAAAAGGATGGGAAAATAGTCGATTGGATAGAAAGATAATATGTAAAATATATATATAGATAAACCAGGATTTCCTATTGTAAATTGAATTGATTTTTTAGAAGAAATGGATAAATATAATGATTAAAAGTTTAAATTTTCTCAAAAAAGAGAAAGGTAGAAAGAATATGATATATTCATGCTATCCAATCATTATTTTTAGGGAGAATAGGGAAATGACAAACAACAATCAAATAGGTGAAAATAAGGAACAAACTATTTTTGATCATAAAGGAAATACGATTATGACAGAAGATAGAGAAATACACATTATTTCAAAATTCGAAGAACCTCTTATTGTCGTATTAGCAAATGTACTAAGTAATGAAGAATGTGACGAATTGATTGAAATGTCTAAAAATAAAATGGAGCGTTCTAAAATTGGTTCATCACGTGATGTAAATGATATTCGAACAAGTAGCGGTGCATTTCTGGAAGACAATGAACTTACTTCAAAGATTGAAAAACGAATTTCATCTATCATGAATGTTCCGGTGGCGCACGGAGAAGGATTGCACATTTTAAATTATGAAGTGGATCAACAATATAAAGCACACTATGATTATTTTGCGGAACATAGTAGATCAGCTGCTAACAATCGTATTAGTACGCTTGTAATGTATTTAAATGATGTAGAAGAAGGCGGAGAAACGTACTTCCCAAAATTAAATCTTTCTGTACACCCTAGAAAGGGAATGGCAGTATACTTTGAGTATTTTTATCAAGATCAATCACTAAACGAGCTTACGTTACACGGAGGGGCACCTGTAACGAAAGGCGAGAAATGGATTGCAACGCAGTGGGTGAGAAGAGGTACTTATAAGTAAAAGCGAGTGTTACGTTTTGTTCTTTATAGTATAAGAACAAAACGTTTTTTTATTAAACAAAGTAGCATCTTTCGTTATAATAACAATTAATAAATGACGATTGAGAGGACAAGAAATGAAATCTATATACATAACCGGCTACATGGGAGCAGGGAAAACAACAATTGGAAAAGCGTTAAGTAAAGAACTTCAAATGGATGTTGTAGATACTGATCAAAAAATCGAAGAGAAGCAAGAGAAGGCAATTCGAAAAATTTTTGCCGAAGAAGGCGAAATGGCTTTTCGGGAATATGAAAGCGAAATGTTACGTGCGCTACCAATCCATAATGTTATTATTACAACTGGTGGGGGAATTATTGAACGAGCGGAAAATCGCAAGTGGATGAAAGAGAACGGAACTGTCGTGTATTTATATTGTGATCCGCATGTAATTGCAGAAAGGCTTCGGGAAGATACGACACGTCCACTATTTCAAAAGAAAGATATAGATGCATTCGTAAAGAAATTTGAATCACGCCGAGCTTATTATGAAGAGGCTCATATTCATATCGATACGACAAATAAGTCTGTAAAGCAAATTATGAATGAATTAAAGGAAAAGATTAATGTATAAAAAAGTGGACATACTAATCAAGTAGAGGTGATGATAATATGTCTACTAATGATTATGTTCGCTTTGTGACGCAGCAGTTTGTGTCGTATATGGATGCTCCAAAAGAAGATCGAAAACAAAAGAAAGAACAACGCCGTGCTGAAAAAGAGCCATTTATGAATAAGTGGTTTGGTGTTATGCCGCTGAGTGCTGCTTTGTTTTACCGAAATGTAAAAAGTAAAAGAAAAAAATCAAGTTAAATTTTAGTCATATGTTTAGCAAACCAAAAATCCCCTAGTGTCTTATTACACTAGGGGATTTTTATTTACTGCACGGATTCTTGTTCTTCCGTAACGGCATGTATTTTATTGTTCACCCATACGAATCCTATTCCGATACAAATAGAAATGCCCCAGCCGACAGCGGTCATAATCGCTCTCATTTCACCATAGCCATCTACACCAAAAACAGAGATGAAATAAATTTTTAAAAAGCTTTTTAATATAAATTGCAGTCCGAAAAATAACGTTAAATATTGCAGTGCTGGATATATACGACTATCACGATAAAGCTCACGACTTTTATCGCGGTCATGGCCTTGCAGCGCTGCAATATCCGCAGCGAAATATAACATAAGTGGTTTTTTTATGAAAATTGTACAGATGACGATAATACCGAGTACGATGTGATAATATGCATCATTCCACAACATTCGTTCAGCTGACCCAGATAATAAATCTACCGTTGTATTAGAAATGAGTGTAATTAAAATAAAGAACCCTGTCACGTTAAACTGTTTTTCTTTTTTAAAGGTATACAGTGTATAAATAATCCCCGGCACAGAGGAAAGTAACATCGCGTAATAAGGATCGATATAAGGTTTTGCAAATTTCCAAATGAGGAATGGGATTACGAGATAAAAGACAAGATCTAATATAGCTTTTTTATTTTGATTCATACAAAGCCTCCTTAAGTCATACATATATTTTATAATATAATTTCTGAAAATTGTATAAGGTTTAATGGGAAAAGAAAAAATATATCAATTTTCGAGGGGTTAGTAGATTGAAAAAAATTGCCCCTAGCGTAGTAAGTTTTTTTAATATATAATAAAGGAAACGCTTTCATTTTGATTTGTTCACAAAATGGACGGAAAATCACATATTTACTATCGATATGTTGCTTTATAATGAAACTAATTAAATATACATGCATACAATATTGTGAAATAAATAACATAAATAATCTATATAAATGTAAACGTTATCAAAAGAGAGAGGTGGAGACAATGAGTAAATTTTTCTTCAATCATAATCCAGCAACAGTAGAGGATGGAAGGCTTGTTAAATATGCTGAAATTATTTATGGAGAAGGTGGCCGTTCTGTATTAGAAAATTTAATGGTGAAGGCATCTATCAGATTGCGTGATCGTTATCCGAATAAATCTGACGAGCAGATCTCGAACCTAGTAAATAAAGGCATCCATGATATGTTTCAAAAATATGTGAGCGAGTAAGAGTGGCCAATGGCTGCTCTTATTTTTTTGTATAAGGATTGTAACTCTAGCTGAAAATAAACATGTATTCTGAAAAACGTAAAAAGGAGTGGGAAAGATGAGCAATGGAATTGGACGTTCGAAAGAAAATCTTCCAACTGATGCAAATCATGTGAGCGCGAAGGATCGTGCGCATCAAAAACGCATGGCAAAGCAAAAACAACAAGAGCGTAATGAGGATAGAGAATAACTCGAAATAAAGCTCCTTCTAAAGCAGAAGGAGCTTTATTTTGATAGAAAATGATTCGCGGTAACATAAAAGAGTCCACCGTTAATAATTTGCACTGTAATACGTGGTTCATACTGTTCTTGCAGAGCTTGTTTTTCAATTTCATAGCTCTCAGGAAGTTCGTCACTTTCTTCATAAAAACGGTTTAAAAGGTCTAAATCATGATTCCAACGCACTCTTGCTTCTTTTGCCCACGTATGGTCATCTTCTGCAATTATATTTTTTAAAGCGTCTTCTATACGTTGTAAACCACTTTGCGGTTTAATGATAGGCGAGAGCGTAAAACAAAAATCAGGTATTTTTGGTGTAAGTTTAATGTTTGTTAATGTTTCATGAAAGTTTGCCATCATTGTTCCAGAAATGAGATGAATACCAATCGAGTGAAGGATGTCTTTTTTTCGATCACATTGATAGGAAACTTTTATATTAATACCGAGCCAAGGGTGGAGCGGTGTATGTGTTGCCCCATTATGTCTTACATCCTCATATAAACGTATGTATGAGCCTAATTCTTTTGTCGTTTGGAAAATTTGATGTAGACGTGGTGAACCGTAGTGAATAAGCTCACCATCATTTTCTTCATTTTCTGGATTTGTAATAAGAGTAAGGCGCATCGGATTCGGTACGCCTCCTGTTTTCTCAAGATAGTGCCAATAAAAAGGGCGATTCATTAATAATTTATCCATCTCAATTGTTAACTGTACATCTAATAAATGAGGAGAACGTTCTAAAATTTCACAGTTATTCGCCTCAAAGAAATTGTATAAGTAATTATGAATTTCATGTTGCTGCATAGCCTTGCACCTCAGCTTCATTTCGTTTCGCAAAGTCGATAATAGATGTTAAGTTTTCCATCTTAATTCTAATTTCACCTTCGCTTTTTGATTGCGCGAAAATTTCTTGAATGTGCGCGTCGATGTTTTTCATATTAATTCTCGTTAAAATTTCATCGAGTTCACCAATAACACGCTCGAATAAGTTGATTTTTTCATATAACAGTTTCAGAATATGTTCTTCAACAGTATGCTTTGTAGCTAAGTTATAAATATGAACATCATTTTTTTGACCGAGACGGTGAATACGTCCGATTCTTTGCTCAAGACGCATTGGATTCCATGGCAAATCATAATTGATCATATGGCTACAAAACTGTAAGTTAATCCCTTCACCACCAGCTTCAGTTGCAATTAATACTTGTGCGTGGTTTTGGAAAAGCTCCTTCATCCAATCTTTCTTCCCGCGTTTAAACCCGCCGCGGAATGGAACGGAAGAAATACCGTGTTGTTGTAAAAACCATTGTAAGTACATTTGTGACGCTCGATATTCTGTGAAGATAACGACTTTATCGTCAATTTCTTTTATAAGCTCAAGAGCTTTATTTGCTTTTGAGTTGAAAGGAATATGATTAATTTTGTCCATTAGCACATCGATATGTGGATCTTTTATATAATGTTCGTTTTCTTTCTGTCTTTTTTCTACATGCTTTTTCAATGAATAGTAAACAGCCTCACGACTACTACACGCTTCCCGTTTTAAAGTTAACGATGAGAAAGCAGATGTGAAGGCGTCTTGTCCTCGCCAATTCTCGATATCATTATATAGAGCTTGTTCTTGTTCATTAAACTCAACAAAAATTGTACGTACATGTCTCTTCGGCCAATCGATACCGGTATTATGTCGTCTATTTCGCACCATTACTTTATTAATGAGAGCTTTTAAGTCTTCATCTGATTCGGCTGAACGATTTTTGGAAGCGTAATATTCTTCAAAGTTGGATTGATTGCCTAAATGTCCTGGCTTTAATAAAGAAACAAGGTTAAAAATTTCATCAATCTTATTTTGAACAGGAGTAGCGGTTAGTAATAAACAAAACTTCTTTTTTAATCGTTGTGCAAATTCATAGTTTTTTGTTTTATTATTTTTCAGTTTATGTGCTTCATCGATAATAATAAGGTCATATTCTAAGTTCAAAACGATATCGCGATGTGGTGAACGTTTCGCAGTATCAATTGATGATACGATTACGTCAGCTTGTTCCCACGAGTAGCTTTTCTTTTGTGCTACAGCGGGAATGAAAAACTTTGTATTCAGTTCGTATGCCCATTGTGATACGAGAGAGGCTGGGACAAGTATAAGTACCTTTTTCACAAGCCCGCGGACCATGTATTCTTTCAAAATAAGTCCAGCTTCAATAGTTTTTCCAAGGCCTACTTCATCTGCTAGAATCGCTTTACCGTTCATTTGTTCAATCACATTTTGAGCGACTTCTAATTGATGCGGAAGCGGCGTGAAATGGGATAAATGTTTCGGTGCTTGTAGTCCATCAAAAGTAGGAACAAGTAACGATTTTTCTGTTTCATAAGCTAAGTGATATAAATCCCAGTTTGTCCAAGGACCATCTTCGTCAATTCTATTCAAAAAATTGTTTTGCCACGTCCGATCTACGGAAATATCGACATTCATTACGACTCTCCCACCTTTTATAAACTAAAGTAATTATTTTTTAATGTATGATGATTTGCCTTAAAAGAAGGCATAATTATCGTTATTAAAGGCTATATGATAGACAATAATAAAGTATTAAATCTCAAAAGCTGTATTTATTGTGTTTTAACATAAAAAATTCTAAATTATTTTTTATGCTAGAATATTGATGAAATATAGCGAATGATGTTAGGATAATGGTGTGAAATGTGTGGAATCTTTCGTATTTTATCCAAGAAAGTGATTTTTTATTTACGCTTTCATAAAAAAATATAATGAGATTCCGTATATCCTATCTTTTCAGAATGAAAATGTTTAGAAAAGGGAAGCAACTTTTATTGATTTGTCAAAGCATAAGGGGGAGAGAGCATGATTACATTACAACGTACACCGTTATTTGATGTATACGCGAAGTATGGTGGGAAAACAATCGACTTCGGTGGTTGGGAATTACCAGTTCAATTTTCAAGCATTAAAGAAGAACACGAAGCTGTACGTACAGCTGCAGGTTTGTTCGATGTATCTCATATGGGAGAAGTTGAAGTAAAAGGTGTAGATAGTTTAGCATTTTTACAACGTGTTGTTACAAATGACGTATCTACCTTAAAGGTAGGGGGCGCACAATATACAGCTATGTGCTACGAAAATGGTGGTACAGTAGATGATTTATTAATCTACAAACGTGGTGAAGAAGACTATTTATTAGTAATCAATGCATCAAATATCGAGAAAGATTACGAATGGCTAGCAAGTCATGTAATTGGCGATGCGACAGTAGTCAATGTTTCTAGTGAAGTTGCACAGCTTGCAATTCAAGGACCAAAAGCAGAAGGCATTTTACAAAAAGTTGTGTCAGAAGATTTGAAAGAAATTAAGTTCTTTAAATTTAAAAACGATATTCTTGTAGATGGAATTCCAGCACTTGTATCTCGTACAGGTTACACAGGTGAAGATGGATTCGAAATTTACTGTAAGAGTGAAGATGCTGCAAAACTTTGGGAGAAACTTCTTGAAGTTGGAGCAGAAGAGGGCTTAAAAGCATGTGGTTTAGGTGCTCGTGATACACTTCGATTCGAAGCAACATTACCACTTTATGGACAAGAATTATCAAAAGATATTACACCGATTGAGGCTGGAATTGGCTTTGCGGTAAAAACAAATAAAGAAGCAGACTTCTTTGGAAAAGCAACGTTAAAAGAGCAAAAAGAAAACGGTGCGCCTCGTAAATTAGTCGGCATCGAAGTAATCGAACGTGGAATTCCTCGTACGCATTACCCTGTATTTATTGGTGAAGAAAAAATTGGGGAAGTAACGAGTGGTACACAATCTCCAACGTTAAAGAAAAGCATTGGTTTAGCACTAATTGATGTAAAATACGCAGCAGTTGATACAGAAGTAGAAATTGAAATTCGTAATAAACGCGTCAAAGCAGTAGTTGTTCCAACACCATTTTACAAACGTTCAAAGTAACGGGGAGAGGGGTAGATTTCATGTTGCATCGTTATCTTCCAATGACAGAAGAAGACAAAAAAGAAATGTTACAAACGATCGGCGTTCAAACGATCGATGAATTATTCTCTGATATTCCAGAGAGTGTTCGTTTTAAAGGGGATTTAAAAATTAAAGAAGCAAAATCAGAGCCAGAGCTTTTAAAAGAGCTATCTCAAATGGCTAGTAAAAATGCTAACTTAAAAGAATACGCTTCTTTCTTAGGAGCAGGCGTATACGATCATTATGCTCCAGTAATTGTAGATCATGTTATTTCTCGCTCAGAATTTTATACAGCTTACACACCATACCAACCGGAAATTTCACAAGGGGAATTACAAGCAATCTTTGAATTCCAAACAATGATTTGTGAATTAACAGGAATGGATGTAGCAAACTCTTCTATGTATGACGGGGGGACAGCTTTAGCTGAAGCGGCAATGTTAGCAGCTGGCCATACTCGCAAAAAGAAAATTCTTGTATCTAGCGCGGTTCATCCAGAATCAAGAGCAGTGCTTGAAACGTATGCAAAAGGTCAAAATCTTGAAGTTGTTGAAATTAATCATAAAGATGGTGTAACAGATTTAGACGTATTACAAAGTGAAGTAGATGATACAGTTGCTTGTGTAATCGTTCAATATCCAAACTTCTTCGGACAAGTTGAAAAATTAGCTGATATTGAAAAAATCGTTCATCAACAAAAATCATTATTTATCGTTTCTTCAAATCCATTATCATTAGGTGCATTAACACCACCAGGGAAATTTGGTGCTGATATTGTAATCGGTGATGCACAACCATTCGGTATTCCAACGCAGTTTGGTGGACCGCACTGTGGTTACTTTGCAACAACGAAAGCATTTATGCGTAAAATTCCAGGACGTCTTGTTGGACAAACTGTAGATTCAGATGGTAAACGTGGATTTGTATTAACGTTACAAGCACGTGAACAGCATATTCGTCGTGATAAAGCGACATCTAACATTTGTTCAAACCAAGCGTTAAATGCATTAGCAGCTTCTGTTGCAATGACGGCACTTGGCAAACAAGGTGTGAAAGAAATGGCACGTCAAAACATTTCTAAAGCACAATATGCAAAACGTCAATTTGAAGCGAAAGGCTTCACAGTAACATTTGCTGGACCATTCTTCAATGAGTTTGTTGTAGATTGCAAACGTCCAGTGAAAGAAGTAAACGATGCATTATTACAAAAGAATATTATCGGCGGTTACGATCTAGGCCGTGATTATAAAGAGCATGAAAACCATATGCTTGTAGCAGTAACTGAGCTTCGTACAAAAGAGGAAATTGACACACTTGTAAACGAAATGGGGGCTATCCAATGAAGAACCAAGACCAAGCACTTATCTTTGAAGTGAGTAAAGAAGGACGCATAGGATATAGCTTACCCAAATTAGATGTAGAAGAAGTGAAACTAGAAGATGTGTTTGAGAGCGATTATATTCGAGTAGAAGATGCAGAGCTACCAGAAGTATCTGAACTTGATATTATGCGCCACTATACAGCACTTTCAAACCGTAACCACGGTGTGGATTCTGGATTCTATCCACTTGGATCTTGTACGATGAAATATAATCCGAAAATTAATGAGAGTGTAGCTCGTTTCGCAGGATTTGCAAATATTCATCCGTTGCAAGATGAAAAGACAGTACAAGGTGCAATGGAATTAATGTACGACTTACAAGAGCATTTAATTGAAATTACAGGTATGGATACTGTTACTTTACAACCAGCAGCTGGTGCACACGGAGAATGGACAGGTTTAATGTTAATTCGTGCATACCATGAAGCGAATGGTGACTTTAACCGTACGAAAGTAATTGTGCCTGACTCTGCTCACGGAACGAACCCAGCATCTGCAACTGTAGCTGGTTTTGAAACAATTACAGTAAAATCAAATGAAAATGGCCTTGTTGACTTAGAAGACTTAAAACGTGTTGTAAACGAAGAAACAGCAGCACTTATGTTAACAAATCCTAATACATTAGGTCTATTCGAAGAAAATATTTTAGAAATGGCAGAAATCGTCCATAATGCAGGCGGTAAATTATACTATGATGGTGCAAACTTAAATGCGGTATTAAGCCAAGCACGCCCAGGAGATATGGGATTTGACGTTGTGCATTTAAACCTTCATAAAACATTTACAGGTCCTCACGGCGGTGGTGGCCCAGGTTCTGGTCCAGTAGGTGTGAAAGCTGATTTAATTCCGTACTTACCAAAACCGATTTTAGAGAAAACCGAAAATGGTTATCACTTCAACTACGACCGTCCAGAAGCAATTGGTCGTGTGAAACCATTCTATGGTAACTTCGGAATTAACGTTCGTGCATACACGTATATTCGCTCTATGGGGCCAGATGGATTGCGTGCAGTAACTGAGTATGCGGTATTAAATGCGAACTATATGATGAGAAGATTAGCGCCATTCTACGATCTTCCATTCGATAGACATTGTAAACATGAATTTGTATTATCAGGTCGTCGTCAAAAGAAACTTGGTGTACGTACATTAGATATTGCAAAACGTCTGCTTGATTTCGGTTATCATCCACCAACAATTTACTTCCCATTAAATGTGGAAGAATGTATTATGATTGAGCCGACAGAAACAGAATCAAAAGAAACATTAGATGGTTTCATTGATAAGATGATTCAAATCGCTAAAGAAGTAGAAGAAAATCCAGAAGTTGTACAAGAAGCACCGCATACGACAGTCATTAAACGTTTAGACGAAACGATGGCTGCACGTAAACCAGTTTTACGTTATGCGAAGCCAGCTCCTGTACAAGTTTGATTAAAATAACAAAGGAAGAACTCGCTGAGGCGGGTTCTTTTTTTGTATGGATAATTTGTCCCGCATTAACGGACAGTAAACTCCCAACTCAAAACTTAGCTGGTGCAAAGAAGCCAGGTGGGAGATAAACTGTCCGTAAATCCCCACTGATTAAAGTTTCACTTTATGCAGAAATAGTGAAGAAAATGTTAAAAAAATATGTTTTTTGTTTCCTAATGGTGTAAAGGTGTAGTTTTATAGGTAGTTTTGTTGAAAAAGTCGGTTTGATAAAAGTATTTATTTTTGTTAGAATTTTATTGAAATTAAGAAGATGTGATGAGGCAAAGATTACTCATTTTTATGTATATGTGAAAAAACGAACAAGACGGGGGTGAAATTTTGGGATATCGATGTTATAGAATGGTATACCATTTAGAAAATGGAGAAACAATTAAAGATGTAAAAGAATTTTGCTATCGAGACCAAGGAAAAGTGTTAGAAAGAGTAGCAAATCGTGTAATGGATAATAGAGAAGTGACGGCGATTGATAAACAAGGAACAATCATTTCAATAGCATGTGAGGACATTGTAAAGGTGGAACTTGATTACATAACAGAAAGTTAACCTTGAGTCATATCGAATTATTCGATAAAATAAACTGTTGAATGGTGAAGTGAGAAGAGAGGAGTTTATCATGGGTAGTACAAGACACTTTTATATGTTTATCTTAGCGTTTGTTCTTGTTGTGGCATTAACGATTTACTTAATCGTTGACAGCAGCTGGTACAACACAGTTCATCCGGCATTCCTTCTGTTTATGTATATAGGAATTGCAGTAGTAAGTTTCGGAATGAGAGACGAGATGTTAGATCGCTTTGAAAAGTGATACATATACGAAAGACCAACAGGAAAATGTTGGTCTTTTTTTCTTGCTAAAAATAGGATTGTGTGTATATACTGTATATATAAGGTATATACAGTATATACACAAACTGGAGGAAAACATGAATATTATTATTTCGAATTCTTCCCAAGACCCTATTTATGTGCAAATAAGAAAACAATTAAGCCAGCTTATTTTAAATGGCGGTTTAAAGGGTGGAGATCAATTACCGTCTATTCGTAGCTTAGCGAAGGAATTACAAATTAGTGTCATTACAACGAAGCGTGCATACGAGGAGCTTGAAAAAGAAGGATATATAGAAACTGTTGCTGGGAAGGGGACTTATGTTTCACGTAAAAATAATGAACTATTAAAAGAACAAAGGCTTCGCCTATTGGAAAGTAAAGCGGAAGAGATTGTGAATGAAAGTAAAGCGTTGCAGCTTTCACTTGAAGAATTACAGCAGATGATTGCGTTTTTATATAAGGGGGAATGAGAGAGATGTTAGAGTTAAAAAACGTTTGTAAAAGTTATGAAGGTTTCGCAGTGAAAAATATAAGTTTTACGTTACCACGCGGATATATTATGGGGTTTGTCGGACCGAATGGGGCCGGGAAAAGTACGACGATCAAAATGATTATGAATTTAATTAAAAAAGATAACGGAGATATAAAAATTTTTGGCAAGGACAATAAGAAAGCTGAAAAGGAAATAAAACAAAATATCGGCTTTGTATATGATGAAAATCATTATTACGAAGATTTAACGTGTGAACAAATGAAGCGTATTATTGCACCGTTATATAAAAAGTGGGACGAAGAGCAGTATCAATCGTATATGCATAGATTACAAGTTCCAAAGTATAAAAAAATTAAAGAATTATCAAAAGGAATGAAAATGAAATTTGCGATTGCAATCGCACTTTCGCACCACGCAGAGTTTATTATTATGGACGAACCGACAGCAGGGTTAGATCCAGTTGTTCGAAGTGAATTACTTGATATGTTGCAAGAAATTGTAATGGAAGATGAAGTATCCGTATTATTCTCAACGCACATTACAACAGATTTAGAGCGCATTGCAGATTATGTTACGTTCATCAATGATGGAGAAATTATATTTACTGGTGAAAAAGAAGACTTAATGGAGAACTACGTAATCGTAAAAGGAAGTAATGATTTATTAGACCGAGAAGGAAAAGAACTATTTGTTGGATTACGAAAAAATAAGTTTGGTTTTGAAGGTTTAGCGAAGGATAAACAAGGAATTATCGATTGGTTTGGAAATGAGGTTGTACTAGAAAAGCCTACATTAGATGACATTATCGTTTACACTGCGAAAGGGAGAGGTGCCTATGCGTCAGCTAATCTATAAAGATTTGTTCTTTTTTCGGGTTATGTGGTTAGTGTATTTTATTATGCCTCTTGTTTTCTTTGGATTAGATCCAGATGGTGAATTGTTATTTCCAATGAGTTGCTTACTCATAACGATATCATCTTCTATGATACTAATAGCGATGGATGAAAAAAATAAAAGTGATGTTATTATAAATAGTTTACCTGTTGGACGAAAGGATATCATTATTGCTAGATATATTTCGGGTGTAATATTTATTGTAGGTGGCATGATTTCTACTACGCTAGTTGTTTTTCTTATAAGAGGTATCGCTGTCATTGGTGATATTGGAGCTTATCATCCCAATTTGTATATTGAAATTCCTTGGTATGTAGTAGTCAGAGGTGCTGTATATTCTTTAGTTTATATTACAGCATTATTCCCGAGTTATTATGGGACAAAATCAAAAGTAGTACGTGGAATATTTACAGGTGGAGCCGCTGGAATAGGTGTTATTGTTGGAATGTTTATTGGTGACGGAGAAAGTGCTACGGCATCATTCATTAATTGGATTATGAATCCATTACATTTTGGCATATTTATAGTTGGATTAATCACACTAGCTAGTGTCTATATCGTTTCTATGCTTCTTACAATTAAAATTTATGAAACGCGTGATTTATAGAGAGGAGAATTCATATGCAACAGTTGATTTTGAAGGAGTTTTTTTTACAGAAGAAGATGTTTCCTTTCTATTTTTTAATCCCTATTTTATCTATTTTTAAGAATTCTGTCGAACCAATGGGGATTGCAATAGGAGTATTTATAACATGTAGTACGATTATATATATTTCTTTTTATTATGACGAGAAAAGTAAAGCAGAAAAAGTATTAGTGAGTTTGCCTATAACGAGAAAAGAGATAATTATAGCTAAATATATTTCAAGCACATTATTTATTATGGCTGGTTTGAGTGTAACTTTTATAGTCGTAATATTAGGGAATATTTTATTGAACAGAGATATAGTTATGCCTGGATATGCAATATTTTCAGCAATAGTAGCAACTTTGATTTATTGTGCAGTAACGATACCGACTAATTACATTGGGGGATATAAAGTTATTACTGTCTTGAATTTGATTATGCTTTTTCCTTTAATGGGTATGATTGGTCTTATGTGCAATATTTTTGGTGATAAAACAATTATGTTAAAAGTACTTCACTCTCAAGAGGCTACACAAGCAATGGGTGTTCTTAGTATCGGAGTATTAGTGAGTATATTCGTATCCATGTTCCTCTCAATGAAAATGTTTCAGGAGGCAGAGTTATAGAAGGGACATTTTCATATTAGGAGGTGTAATACATGATCAAGCAACTAATTTTAAAAGATTTCATCATTCAATGGAAATTTTTAATTTGGTACATACTGTATCCTGTTTTCTTTTATATGGCCTTAACAGATACGGAAAATTTATTCATCATTATGTCAGTAATTATTACAATTGGGGCAACAGTAAAAACATTTGAAGCAGATAGTAAAAATGAGAGTGAAGTTATAGTAAATAGTTTACCAATATTGAGAAAACAAATTGTGTATGCGAAATATATAGTAGCAATAATTATTCTTTTTATAAGTGTAACGGTCGGTTGTTTCACGATAGGAATGAAGAGCGAGGTTAACTTATTTGAATTTATTGAAACGACAATGGTTGCTAGTATTAGCTTTATTTTAGTGTATTTAAGCTTTGTTCTACCAATATCTTTTTGGTTAGGATATAAAAAAACTATTCTTATTACAATAGTAATATTCATGGCGCCGATTGTTATTTTAGAAACTTTGTTTCAAATCAACTTGGAACAAATTCAATTATATAACAGCATGTTATTCGTTAGTTCAATATGCATGTTCATAATATCTATCTTTGTTTCAGTAAAAATATATAAAAAAAGAGAATTTTAAAAGGTGCCTTAAAAAAAGGCACCTTCTTCAATAACGACAATACGAGAGCAGTAGTTTATAAAAAGAAACGCTATTTGGTACATCTTTTGGAGTATGTAATATAAAGCTGAAAACGATGATGAGAATAAGAAATAGGAAAAATAAAAATAGGATTTGCTTATGTATAGAATTTTGCATATTATCCACTCCTTTTTTAGGGTAGTATGTCCAAAAGAAAGGAGTGTATGAAAAATTTTAGGAGGGGAGAATGATGAACAAAAGAAAATGGTTATATAGAATAGGAATATTTTTATTTTCAATCGGTCTCATATTAGCAAATGTTTACTCGAATATACCACCGTTATTTCCAAGTTTACATAAAGGGGGTAGTATAAATATTGCCATAGTTGGTCTGTTTTGTCTTATCACATCTAACTTCTACAGAAAGTCTGAATGAATATAAAAAAGGACAGTTACTCTTTTTCAGAAGTACTGTCCTTTTTAAATAACTTATTCCATAGTTTGGCGATACTCCATATAATGACGATTGCAATGGAGGCGATAATAGACCAAACAATCGATATAATTTCAAGTGTCATGTTAGGAAGGAATGTGAGAATGGATAATACTTTATGAAACAATGATTCTATTATATGAAAACTTATTTGTAATAGAATGACGATACAAAGTGTGATCCATGCTAATATTTTCTTTCCTTGCTCTTTCCACATGACATTCACCTCACGTTAGCTTAATAGTTTTAAGCCAACAGCGCCGCATAAAATGCAGCTTAAGAAAGCAAGACGACGCCAATCCGCTGATTCTCGGAAAATAAGGATGCCTAGAAGTGCGCTTCCGGCAGTTCCAATTCCAGTCCAAATCGCGTAAGCAGTTCCCATCGGTAATGTGTTCATCGCAAGAGATAAGAAGAAGAAGCTTACGCCGAAGTTAGCGATCAAGATAACTTTTGGTGCCCAGCCTTTCTTTTCAGTGGCTACTTTCATAAAGAGTACACCAATAATTTCACAAATACCAGCTAGAATTAAAAATACCCAAGCCATTTTATGCAGCCTCCTTCGCTTCTTTTTCTTCTGTTACTCGTTTTAAACCAATTACTCCGAAGAAGATTAAACCGATTAATAAAACTTTTACGATAGAGAAAGGTTCTCCGAAAACGAAAATCTCAGTAAGAACGATTCCACCAGCTCCAATACCTGTAAAGACTGCGTATACAGTGCCGACAGGTAAATCTTTATAAGCTCTAAATAATAAGACGAAACTAATTGTAATTAATAGAGCAACACCAGCCCATTCAAGTGGTGCTTCCGCGTGTTTTAATCCAATCACCCAAAAGATTTCAATAATACCAGCTAAGATTACATAAATCCATGCCATTTGTCATTTCTCCTTCCTACCAGTCGTTAGGTAAAGGGCTTAAAAACGACGCATTGCAAAGGAGCAATCCGTCAGTTTGAAAGGCCTCGCCAAAATACTTGCCAAGAGGCGTTTAAACGAGTCTCAAAGCGATTTAAACCTGCGAATAGTAGTTCAACCATAAGTCCGTCCAGTAAGCATAGGAAAGCTTCTAGAGCGTCTTTCACTTCAATGTTATGCAGTTCACTTTGCTCGTTTGCCTGTTTAAATATAGGGAATAAAAGTTTTCCGACGTTTTCAATGTGCGCATTCGCTTTTTCGATAATTTGTTCGCGAAATGCATCAGGCGGAAAATAAGAAGTTCGTAACCAAAACATTGATTCTTCACTTTCACCAAATCGTTTTGCGTAGCCCTTTAGTAATTGTAAGAGCAATTCTTCAGTAGACGAATTTGAAAATTTTTCGATATCGTCAGTGAAGCTTTGTAAATCTTTTTGAAGAGCGGATTCTAAGCATATAAAATATAGCTCTTCTTTTCCTTTAAAGTGTGCGTAAATCGATGGCTTTTTAATCCCAACTTCTTGAGCAATATTTGCTAATGAAGTTCCTTCGTAGCCGTAGCGTGCGAAATGAGAAAGTGCTACAGCTTTAATGCGGTTTGCTGTCATTTTTATCCCCTACCTACCGTTCGTTAGGTTCATTATATGAGATGGAAAATATAAAGTCAATAGGTGAAGAGCTGAAAAAGAGCGTTATAGGTAACGCTCTTTTTAGACAGTCTCTCGCTCAATTAAATGGAATGAAAGCTCTTTTGCACTGCCGACAATTTGCTCGCTTTGAATCTGCTTATGAAATAAAGAAAAAGCATGTGAGCCCATTGCGAGACCGGGATGTTCAATTGTGGAAATTTCTAATGCCTTTGAAATTTCATGATTATCAAATCCAAGGATAGCAAGGTCTTCAGGTACTCGAATACCATGTTTTCGAGCCTCTGTTAATAAACCAGCTGCAACTTGATCGTTCGCTGTGAAAATAGCAGTTGGACGATTTGTCATATTTAAAATACGATGGAGTATTTGTGCTCCGTCCTGCATTGTATAGCATTGGTGGAAAATCCATTCAGGATGCAACGTTTTCCCTTCGTTACGAAGTGTATCGGCGAACGCTTTTTCTCGCTCTATGGAATTTACACTTGTTTTTCTTGCTAAACAAATTCCGATTTTTTCATGGCCTCTACTTAGTAAATAGGCAGTACCGAGACGGAAACCTTCATAATGATCTACGTAGATGGATGAAATGAGGGGATGCTTCATTTTTTCACATGAAATAATAGGGGCAAATTTTGCAAAAGGTTCGATTTGTTCCCAAGAGCTCGTTCGGGAGCAAATAATCATCCCATCAAATTGTTTCATTTTCATCATTTCAAGAACACGAATTTCTTCAATGCTATCGTAGTTCGTTTGACATAAATTAATGTGATAGCCAGCAGCTAACGCTTCGTTTCCGATTCCTTCAATAATGGTACTGAAGTAGGGGAGGTTAATGAAAGGAAGCATAACGCCAATTGTATATGTTTTCCCTCTTATTAAATGGACAGCATTTATATTTTTTGCGTAGTTTAATTCTTCAACAGCATCTAGAACACGCTTACGCTTTTCTTCTTTTACGTAAGGGTGATTATTCAGGACACGAGAAACAGTTGATATCGATACACCAGCAGTTTTAGCAATTTGTTTTATATTGGCCATATGTATCACCTCTTTCCCTTATTATAAAGGGAAAATAATAAGAAAGAAAAAATCTTGACCTGAAAAGCTTTTCACAAACTATGGTATTAATAAGACTTCTTTTTATTCGCGTAACCTTTTCACTTGGGCGTAAGAATGATAGGGGTCTTTTTTGTTTGCAAAAAGTGTTGTCAAAATGTGTGAGAATAACGTGGAAAGTTTTCAAAGGTGGAGTTTGGTGACAAAGCGAATATGAAGAGAATATCAACGCTTCGTTCGTTAAGAGAGCGGTATGAAAGGGCGGAAACAAATTGAAAAAAAGAATCATTTGTTTCGTGTTTTCTAGTTTCATGCTTAGTTCGTGTTCATTTCAACAAACGATGCAAGAAGAAAAACACTTTGTGGGAACAACAGGAGGAGCTATGGATCGTGTTACGGATCCTATTCCGCTAAAGGAACTCCCAAAATATTTTCCGGTGAAGTTTAAAGTTCCAACGTTTTTACCGTACGACATTACAAGTGATGTGAAGGGGGAAGTAAGAACGCTTGGGAAAAAGAACACTGTCTTAACGATTAAATATAAACAGAAGGAGTCAGGTAGAAATGAGTATATTGAGTTAAATGTCGCGAACTTTCCTTATAGTTTTCCGGATCTTGTGGAAGAGAAGCGATTTCAAGAACAAATGAAACTGAATAATGGAACGTCTGCTTATTTTAAAAATAAAGATGATTATGAACGTGGTGACGAATTTGCTACGCTTATATGGAAAGAGAAAGGAATTGAATATCAACTGCTGTATCGGAATGTAGAAGAGAACGATGAAAAGGTAATCAAGCAGAATTTATTATACATTGCGAATAAGATGAAATGAAAAAACTAGCTGATTTATTCAGCTAGTTTTTTGTATGTTATTATTTCTTTTTAATTTTGCCTGTCCAAGATTTAAATCCACCTTGTAATTGGTAGAAATCTTTGTAGCCTTGTTTTTTTAAGTATTGCGCTGCACGACCTGTACGGAATCCGCTTTGGCAATATAAGTAAACAGGTTGATCTTTACGAAGTTCTTTATGGCGAAGGCGAATTTGTGATAACGGAATGTTACGTGCACCTAAAATATGCCCTGCGTTATATTCGTCTGCTTCACGAATATCGATAAGCTGTGCTTTACGGTAGCCAGCGCGAAATTCTTCTTCTGTAAGAGTTTTAATTAATTTTTTCTGATAGAAGTACATCCATACAGTGTAGCCGATAAATGCTACGATTACGGCTAATAAAATAATCCAAGTTGTTGACACGATTCTATCGCTCCCTTTTTTCTTATCCTACTTTCAATATTATAATGCCCATATGTATTTATGCAACAGATTCATTTGCATATAAGAAGAAATTTCGTATTCTTTCACAAATTTTGTCGAATTTGGTAGACTAGAGAATGTGAAAAATAATTGGTTATATGAGGTGCAGGATGGGAAAAGAAAAATGGTGTTATATTAACTCTGGTCAATGTTCACCGGCATTTAATATGGCGTTAGATGAATGTTTATTAAATTGGCAAAGTGACAAGAAAATGCCACCAACAATTCGTTTTTATGAATGGGAAGTACCAACATTAACAGTTGGATATTTTCAACGTGTTGAAAAAGATATTAATATGGATGTAGTTAACGAAAAGAAATATGGATTCGTTCGTCGTCAAACAGGCGGCAGGGGTGTACTACATGACAAAGAGTTAACGTATAGTGTTATTGTGTCTGAAGATCATCCGAATATGCCGAAAACAGTTACAGAAGCGTATCGTGTTATTTCGCAAGGTTTATTAGATGGTTTTAAGGCATTAGGGTTAGAAGCCTATTATGCAGTTCCAAAAACAGAAGCAGATCGTGAAAATTTAAAAAATCCACGTTCAGGCGTATGTTTTGATGCACCATCTTGGTATGAAATTGTAGTGGAAGGACGAAAAATTGCTGGTAGTGCTCAAACACGTCAAAAAGGTGTTATTTTACAGCATGGATCGATTCCATTAGAAATTGATTTAGATGAACTATATGATCTATTTTTATTCCCAAATGAACGTGTGAAGGAACGTATGAAGAGTATGTTCTCTTCTAAAGCAGTAGCAATTAATGAATTAACAGACCGTACATTTACGATAGAGCAGTTAATTAAAGCGTTTGAAGTTGGCTTTGAAAAAGGATTAGATGTAGAACTTGTTCCATATGAATTAACAGAAGAACAGTTACATGAAGTTCAAACGTTAGCGAAAGAAAAGTATGAAAGTAATGAGTGGAATTATAAAAAATAAGAGATGGCGATAGCCACCTCTTATTTTTTTATAGTAAATTAAGTACTTTTTCTACTTTGATTCCTTTATCTTGTAAAGAACGAAGGCGACTTACAACGTCCATAATTTCTTTGTCAAATGTAACGCTAATACCTTGGCTTTGTAGTTCTTCTTTTAAGCTTTCAATAGAATCATCTATGTCGATGCCAAGCTCGTAATCTTGACAAACTTCAATTGTCTTTTTCACGAGTTTAACATAATTTTCTTGTAGTTTTGAATTTGTTTCAGTCAAAGCAGGCTGCTTCGGTTTTGCAGGAGCAACCGGTGCTGTCTCTTGCTTTGTAACTGGAGTAGGGACTGCTTTTTTCACAGGCGTTGGAGTAACTAGTTCTACAGCTGCTTCTACGCTTACTGGCTTCGGTGTCGGTACTGGAGTAGGCTTAGCCATAGCAGGTGTTTCCACACGCGTAACAGGCTTAGGAGCAGGTGTAATTGCTTTTGGAGCTTCTACAACTACTTCTTTTTTCGGTGCTGCTTCTACCTGTGTTTCTTCTTGCTCGGCAGCTTCTTTATTTTCTTTACTCCACATAACGCGTTCAATTTCTAGAGAAACATTGTTTTTGTTCATCGCTGTTAATGTAACTTTACCAACTTCAGCGTTTCCAGTGAAATCAACAATTTTATAAATAACACTCTTGTTCCAATCCACGTTTCCGCTCAAAAATAATTCTTCGTTACATTTCGGCGTTAAGCCCTCGATTTTAATTTCTGCGTTTACACCGTTTTCACTATATACCATAATTAGCGAAGCATTTACATCTTCGTCTGCTAACATTAGTTCACGTACCATTTTGCCGGTGCGTACTTGCGTTTTCTTCTTAACTGACATCTAATTTCTCCTCTCAAAAATTCAGTAATAATAAAAAAATCGTATAACGAAAAATAATTGCTCACGAAGATTTATGATACCGATAATAAAAGCATCACGTCAACAATTAACTTTAATTATTTTGCATTTTTCTTATTTTCTTTATGAAATTTTTCAATTTGTAAAATTAGACAGAAGAAAAAACAGCCTTTTGAAGGGCTGTTAAAAATTTGATTTTTTGTATAGTAGTTTATATAAAATAAAAAATAAGATTGCGATTAAGACGTTTTGCCAAAAGGTTAGATGATAAATGAGATAAGGTTGCTTTTGAAAATAAATATTTAAGAATACAGCGGAACAAAATGGAGTAGCAAATGCGAATCCAAATAGAATTTTTCTTTTCCAATTCATTTTCTGATCAAAGGAGTAACGCTTTAATAAATATAAAATAAATAATATACCTAGTATAATTATTGAAACAGACAAAGTAGTTCCAAGGATGCTAAAAGGCGGACTTGATAATGTATTATTTTTTTCAAAGAGAAACATAAAAAATGAAATAATTGCATTTATGCCAAACTGTATAGCAAGAAGTAAGCTAACAGAAAATCCAATTAAAGAAGTTTTTTCTAACTTTGTTTGGGTTGGTAAAGCTGATATAAGTTCATCACAATAAGATTGTAAGTCATCACCAAAAATGTCATAAGCATTTTTATTTTCTACTTGTGCTTCGATAAGATGATCTAATATTTCTAACAAAAGTTCTTCTACTTGATGTTCGGGTACATTAGATAACCGAAGATATACTAGCATATCACCATAAGCAATTTCGTTTTCGGAAGTTAGAAGCTCACGTTTTTTATTATTCAATTCAATCATGTCTTGTGCATTCATCCCTATCACTCCCCCTGTAATAAGTTATTTACCGTAGTAGAAACCATCCCCCAGCTTTGTTTAAATTCTTCAAGCTGTTCTAATCCTTTATCGGTTACGTGATAATATTTTCGCTTTGGACCGAGTGAGGAAGCTTTTAATGTTCCTTCAATCAACTTTTCTTTTTGCATACGTAACAATAATGGATATATGCTTCCTTCGCTTACAAATGTAAATCCGTGTTTATTTAATTTTGTACTCAGTTCATATCCGTACACTTCTTCTTGTGAAATGATGTATAGGATGCACCCTTCGAGCACGCCTTTTAACATTTGGCTGTGCATGATTTCACCACCTTTTATTCAGGTAACTTGCGTTGCAAGGTAGCTGGTATCCAAATTATAACATTCAGTAACTTGCAACGCAAGTTACTGGGGTGGAAAACTTTAATGTCCCCCATACTAACGAGAGGGCGAAAAGCATATGAGACCATTTATGCCAAAGCTCGTTTACTTTGAACGAAAGGCACTTGAATATCCACTTGGTTTTATAGTTGCGCCAATTTAAATGCATGAAGAATGGGAAGAAGGAACCGTAAACTATTTGAGCGACAAAGATATGACGATACCAAATTTAATGTTTGAATTGATTCAGCATCGTTTTCCAAAACCATCGGAAAATATGTATATAAAAAGGATGATGCAGCAGTATTAAAAGAAACGATAAGAGGTTATATAAATGAGTTTTTTCCTAATGCAGAAATACAATATTTTACTTAAGGGGGGTCTGTATGCAAATACAGATTCTTTTTTGTTTTATATATTTAGGCTCGTTTTCAACTTGTCACGTTATTCTTTCTGGTGTATCATTTTATTGATTGCTTCGTACGGAATAAGCAAAATGAACTTGGATGGAGGAAACCGATGCCTACCCCTAGTATGGAAGATTATATTGAACAAATTTATTTGTTGATTGATGAAAAGGGTTACGCCCGCGTATCTGATATTGCTGAAGCGCTTAGTGTACATCCATCCTCTGTAACAAAAATGGTGCAAAAATTAGACAAAGATGAATATCTAATTTATGAAAAATATAGAGGGCTTGTATTAACAACAAAAGGTAAAAAAATCGGAGAACGTCTCGTATATCGTCATGACTTGCTAGAGCAATTTATGCGTATTATCGGTGTGGATGAAAGTAAAATTTACAATGATGTAGAAGGAATTGAACATCATTTAAGTTGGGAAGCAATTGATCGCATTGGTGATTTAGTGGAATACTTTGAACAAGATGCAGTCCGAGTGGAAACACTTCGTGGTGTTCAAAGAGCAAATGAAGAGAAAAGTAATTAAGGGGAACGTATGGCGTTTCCTTTTTTATTTCAATTCGAAAAGGATGGGAGAATTATGAAAGCAATTATTTTTGATTTTGATGGATTAATTGTGGACACAGAAACGATATGGTTTCACTCTTTCAGAGATGCTGTTCGTGAATACGGCGGGGAACTACCTTTAGAGGAATTTGCGAAATGTATTGGAACAACAGATGAGGTACTTTATACATATTTAAATGATCAATTAAAAGAGAAGTTTAACAAAAGTGCATTAAAAGAAAAAGTGGCAACTTTACATAAAGAGAAAATGAGAATACCAGAAGCTCGTGACGGGGTAAAAGAATATTTAGAAGAAGCGAAAGAAATGGGATTGAAAATCGCACTGGCTTCTAGTTCGTCTAGAGAATGGGTTATTCATTTTTTAGAAGAGCTACAGATTCGAGAATATTTTGAAGTGATTAAAACGAGAGAAGATGTTGAGAAGGTAAAACCAGATCCAGCTCTTTATCGAGTTGCAATAGAAGAATTAGGAATTAAGCCGTCTGAAGCTGTTGTATTTGAAGATTCATTAAATGGATTGAGAGCAGCGGTTGCAGCGGGATTAACGTGCGTTGTTGTACCTAATGATGTGACACGGAATTTACCATTTGAAAATCATCATCTTCGAATTGAAAGTATGAGAGAGAAAAGTTTAAAAGAAGTGCTTCAAAGTATAAAAAAAGACCGTATTTCCTAAAAGGAAGCACGGTCTTTCTTTTTGCTTTTTTTGCCTTCAATGACAGTTAAATGAGACTGTTTTCTTTTTCGTTTCAAAGTGGGAGAATTCCCTTTTTTGCTTTTGTCATTAGAAGTATTTGACTTAAAGAAAGAATTGCCTAGGGGTGCTACATTTTGTTTCCCATGTTTGCGGTTCGATTGTTTTGCCGCACGCTTATATGAGCTTTGTGAATTTGCAGAACCATTGGAATTTGTAAACATCTTGTATAGCAAGTAAAAGATACCGACAACAAGTAACATGTACCCGATATTTCTTAATACACCCATGGGATTTGTAATAACAGATGAAACAAGGCCGAATATTGCCAATCCGATAATAAGCACAAATATAGCGAAAGTAAACGAACGACCGTTCATAAGGGACACCTCCTAAAAACGTATATTAAAATTAGTATATTAACGATGAGGAAAGGAGTTGAACACCATTTTTAAATAATTATTGTTTGTTCTCTAAACGTAATAATTCTTCAAACGATGCAATTGCTACTTCCACTTGATCATCTGTTGGTTCTTTCGTTGTTAATAGTTGTAGCCATAATCCAGGATATCCAAGTACGCGTAATACAGGAATATCTCGTAATCGATTTGTAAATTGCAATACTTCAAAAGAAATACCAAGTACAACTGGAATTAATAAAATTCGGTTTATAACTCGTGCCCAAAGAGGATCTGTAGGGACTAGGAAATAAACGAACATTCCAATAATGACTGTAAATATAATAAAGCTACTGCCGCATCTATAATGGAGACGAGTTTGCTTTTGAACGTTTTCTACAGTCAGAGGAAGGTTATTCTCGTAAGCATTGATTACCTTATGCTCTGCACCGTGATACTGAAATACCCGCTTAATAAGTGGGGTTAAAGAAATAAAGTATATATAGCTCAATAATAGCATGAGCTTAATGACACTTTCGACAATAATTTGCCCAGTATGAGATGGGAAAATCGGTCTCGTTAATTCAGCTAATAGTGCAGGAACTGCTGTGAAAATGACTTTACCGAATATAAAAGATAAAACGCCAACAGCTGCAACTCCTAATACCATCGTTAATTTTGATTGTTCTTCTTTTTTATTTGCAATTTGTTCATCATCTTCTGGGTGGACGTCAAATCGTTCTGAAGCGAAGTTTAAATGTTTTGCTCCATTCGCACTTGCATCCACAATAGCGGCAATCCCTCGTAAAAATGGAAATTTTTTTAGGGTAGATAGTACTTTATTACGAACGCGTGGTAATCGATAAAATTCAATCGATTTATCTTTACGACGAACCGCTGTAACAGTATATTCTCTACCGCCAAACATAACTCCTTCTATGACCGCTTGCCCGCCATATATTTGTTTTGACTCTTCTGTCATGTTAACACCAACCTGTATTTGTTTCTCTCTTATGTAGAAAAAGAGGCAATTGTCATACTGGGTTCTGTCGTTTTGAAATAAGACAATCACCGAGTTTCCTTTATTTTATCGGCAAATACAAGTAGATGACAAGGGAAAATGTTATGAGAGTCGGACATTTCTTATTCTTTTTATAGACAAATTTCGCAGGATTTAAACATGCTTCAAAATAGTTTCGGGCATACTATTGAGCGGAGGTGTCGATGTGAGTCAAGAACAATTAGGAACAAGGAATTTTGTGCAGATTGGTTTGTTTGGTGGAATCTTTTGGGGCGGGATATGGTATTTCCTTCATATATTTTCATTCACGGAGGCGGGCCCGAATTATTTCCTTTTACCATTTGCGTTTGGAAGTTGGAAAGAGGGTGTATGGGGCAATGTGTTCGGAATAGTGTGTATGGGACTTCTTTCAATTTTAATTGCCTTTTTGTATAAAGCATTTTTTGCAAAGTTTGAAGGGATTATAGCGGGAATTATTTATGGGCTATTTTGGTGGGCACTACTGTTTTTGGGGATGGGTTTAATGGCTCCTGTTATTAAAAGTGCGCTCCATTTACCAAAAGAGACAATTGTGACGACAATATGTATTTTTATATTGTATGGTGTGTTTATAGCATATTCTGTTTCTTACGCAGTAAATAGCAATAAAGCAGAACAAGAAGGGTAAGAGAAGACGAACTATTCAAATAAGTAACTCCTATGTTAAAATATTGTATAGATATTTAATATTAAGGAGTTTTAAGAATATGAAAAAGTTACTCCTCGTAAACGGTCCTAACCTAAATCGCCTCGGTGTTCGTGAGGTAAATGTATATGGAAAGGGCACGCTAACGACACTTGAAGCAGATATGAAGCAAGAAGCAGAAACAATGGGAGTGGAGTTAGAATGTTTCCAATCGAATCATGAAGGTGCCATTATCGACATTATTCATGAAGCGGAAGATATATATGAAGGGATCATTTTAAATCCGGGAGCATTTACGCATTATAGCTATGCGATTCGTGATGCCATTGCGAGCATTTCGATTCCTGTTATTGAAGTACATATTTCTAACATTCATCAGCGTGAATCGTTCCGTCATGAATCTGTGACGGCAGCTGTTTGTGCAGGTCAAATTGTAGGATTTGGTTTTTATGGCTATAAGTTAGCGTTATTTGCATTAATGGAGAAATTGAGGGAGGCATAAAGTAATGGAGAAAATTGAAAGATTACGAAGTGCATTTGATGAGGCTGGTATTGACGGTATTTTGTTAACAAATGAACATAGTCGTAGATATATGGCTAACTTCACAGGAACAGCAGGCGTTGTTCTTATTTCAAAAGGTCGTGCTCAATTTATTACAGATTTCCGTTACGTCGAGCAGGCAAGTAAACAAGCGGTTGGATATGAGGTTGTACAGCACGCAGGATTGATCATTGATGAAGTGGCAAAGCAAGTGAAAGAGCTTGGAATTCAAAAGCTTGGTTTTGAGCAAGATACTCTTACATATAGTTCTTATTCAGTGCATAAGGAAGCGATTGATGCTGAATTTATCCCGACTTCTGGACTTGTAGAAAAGTTACGCTTGATAAAGACTGATTCAGAGATTAAGATATTAAAGGAAGCTGCACAGATTGCAGATGCTGCCTTTGAGCATATTCTATCATTCATTCGCCCGGGAGTATCTGAAATTGAAGTGTCAAATGAACTTGAATTTTTCATGAGAAAACAAGGAGCAACATCTTCTTCGTTTGATATTATCGTTGCTTCAGGTCTTCGTTCGGCATTACCGCACGGCGTGGCATCTGAAAAAGTGATAGAAACAGGAGATTTCGTTACATTAGACTTCGGCGCTTATTACAAAGGATATTGCTCTGATATTACTCGTACGATTGCAGTCGGTGAACCATCTGATAAATTAAAAGAAATTTATAATATCGTTTTAGAAGCACAACTACGTGGTGTGAACGGTATTAAAGCTGGTTTAACAGGTCGCGAGGCTGATGCGCTAACGCGTGACTACATAACGGAAAAAGGATATGGTGAATACTTTGGACACTCTACTGGTCATGGAATAGGTCTTGAAATCCATGAAGCACCAGGTTTAGCATTCCGTTCTCATACAGTACTTGAACCAGGTATGGCTGTAACAGTAGAACCAGGTATTTATATTCCAGGTATTGGCGGCGTACGTATTGAAGATGATATCATTGTGACAAGTGAAGGTAATGAAGTAATTACGAAATCACCAAAAGAACTTATTATTTTGTAATACACAGGAGGATTTTTTTACATGATTTCAGTAAACGATTTTCGTACAGGTTTAACAATTTCAGTGGACAATGCCCTTTGGCAAGTACTTGATTTCCAACACGTAAAGCCAGGTAAAGGTGCTGCATTCGTTCGTTCTAAACTACGTAATCTTCGCACAGGTTCTGTTCAAGAGAAAACATTCCGTGCAGGTGAGAAAGTAGAAAAAGCACACATCGAAAACCGTCGTATGCAATACTTATACGCAAGCGGTGAGGCTCACGTATTTATGGATAACGGAACTTATGAGCAAATCGAACTTGGTGAAAAACAAATCGAGCGCGAGCTTAAATTCCTAAAAGAAAACATGGAAGTAGCAATCATGACTTACCAAGGCGAAGTACTTGGTGTTGAACTTCCAAACACAGTTGAATTACAAGTTACAGAAACAGAGCCTGGTATTAAAGGTGATACTGCTTCTAACGTAACAAAACCAGCTACATTGGAAACTGGTCTTGTTGTACAAGTACCAATCTTCATTAACGAAGGCGAAATGCTTATCATCAACACTGGTGAAGGTAAATACGTTTCTCGTGCATAGTAAAAAAGCACTCGTGATAATTCACGAGTGCTTTTTTATAGGAAATAGGGTAGATAGTAAATAGCTGTTATTATAAAACTGACTAAAACAAGTGAAAGAGTACCCATAATAGATGGAGTCAAAACAATTTGAAATGGTTTTATTTCGCCAGTCTCAACGCCAGTTAATGTTTTACTTATTGCGTGATCTGTAATGTTATTTCTATGGTTACTCATAATAATTAACCACATAATTGCAAATATTGCTAAACTACCAAGGAAAAAGGTCTCTATAAATGACCAACCGACCAATAATGAAAAAAGATAAATAAGAGCTAATTCTACTACAACGGTTAAACTAACTTTCAATGCCTTCATATTTTTCCCCCTCATTCTTTAATTTCAACCAGTTTAAAAAATTTTCACGTGACACGACATGCAGAGAGCAAGGTGACTTTACTTCTTTCTCTAGTGCAGCGTGTTCGTCTGGAAACTTGTTTTCCACATGCAATGAAATATAAGGTAGTTTTTCTTGTGCTTTTAAAGAGCGGATATTATTCGTTTTAGCACCAGCAAATACGTAGGAAAGTTGTAAGTCTAAAAAGGCGATTTTAAAGATTTCTTTTTTAGCAGCCTCGTTATAGCCTTTTCCCCAGTACGGATAGCCGAGCCAACTACCAATGTGAGATTGCTTTTTCTCATTATTAATATGTTTAAGTGTGGTGAGGCCAATTATTTCATTTTCTTCATTCACAATCATTCTCGATAAGGATTTCTTTTGACGCTCTTCTTCTATTGCGAAAAGAAGAAATGTTTTCGTGTCTTCGATATTTTCTACCGTTATCCCCAATGCATTTTTTATATGTGGATCACTTGATAGCTCGAAAATCACATTTGTATAGCATAAATCTAGTGGTAATAAAGTGACGTGCTGCATGGTTTAAACCTCTTTTAAACTAAATATACCATAATATACCGTTAAACAATATGAATATTCAGATTTTAATTCAGACTTTAGAGAAAAATTATGTTTTTACTTCTGAAATAGACAACCTCTGCATATGGTTGTACAAATATATTCTTTTTTAGAATACGAAGTTAGTAACTGTTACGGGAGAAGGTGGAAGAATGAAACAGTGGCTAGCGGCAATGGAAACATCCGTGCTTGTTATGGGGGCACTTCGATTATTTTCAGGTAGTGCGGAGATATTTGCTGCTTTGCTTATGCTTTATGTGAATGATGCGAAGAAAGCGTTGTTTATAAATGGTATGTTGGCGTTTGTTGGACCTACCGTATTAATTTTAACAATGACAATTGGGATAGCGAGTGTAGCAAGTGAAATTTCTTTCTTGAAGCTCTTTTTTCTAGCGCTTGGAATTTGCTGTATTTTTATCGCATTACTGAAATAGTAAGTCGAGTATAGTGGGGAGAAGCCGATGAAAGAGGTATTAGAAGTTTTACCAAAAACGATGAAGTACTTAATTGAAGAATGTAAGCAATACGATGCTTTAGAGGAAATTCGTGTTCGAATTGGAAGGCCGCTAGAGTGTATTGCACACGGAAAGGTGTTTTTTTATGACTATATCACTACTGCAGAGGATGCTATTTACTTATTGAATAAGTTAAGTCAATTCTCAATTTATACGATGGAAGAGGAATTAAAACGTGGGTATGTGACGCTTCGCGGAGGGCATAGAATCGGGTTAGCAGGAAAAGTCATTACAGAAAAAAGCGCAGTGAAAATGATTCGTGATGTCTCTTCCTTTAATATTCGTATTGCTCGTCAAAAAATAGGGATTGCTGAACCGCTTTTGCCATATTTGTATGAAAAAAGGTGGTTAAACACGATGGTAATTGGCCCTCCCCAAACGGGAAAAACGACACTCTTAAGAGATGTAGCACGTTGCATGAGTCAAGGGGTAAGTGCTTCGGAAATTCCTTCCTGTAAAGTGGGGATCGTTGATGAACGGTCAGAAATTGCTGGTTGTGTGAAAGGGATCCCGCAATATGATTTTGGTACCCGAGTCGATGTGTTAGACGCATGTCCAAAGGCAGAAGGAATGATGATGATGATTCGTTCTATGAGTCCTGATATTTTGATCGTAGATGAAATTGGCCGTAAAGAAGATAGTGAAGCAATTATGGAGGCAGTGCATGCAGGTGTCCAGCTTTTTATAAGCGCACACGGATTTTCCTATGAGGATGTTGTGAGACGTCCATCGCTCAAGGCAGTGCTAGAGCTTGGTATATTTGATAGGTTTGTGGAGTTGTCAAAAGCGAGGGGTCCAGGAACGGTTATGCAGGTGAAAGATAAATATGGAAAACCAGTGTTATCAAATAGAAAGGCTGAGGGCGTATGGTGAAAATATTTGGTGCAGTGTTAATCGTTGCGGTCAGCACCTTTTTCGGGTTTTCGTACGCTAAAAGATACAGTGAGAGACCGAGGCAACTTAGGTTATTAAAATCAGCACTTCAATCATTAGAGGCAGAAATTATGTATGGACACACACCTTTATCTGAGGCTGCCGAGCGATTAGTTAAACAAATGCCAAAGCCATTAAATTGGATATTTCAAAGTTTCGCTAAAAAACTAGAAAGTGGAGAACAAACAGTAAGGGAAGCTTGGATAGGTAGTTTGAAAGAGAATTGGAAGTTGACGGCTTTTCAACAAACCGAGTATGAAATACTGCAGCAATTTGGTGAAACGCTCGGGCAACATGATCGTGAATCACAACAAAAACATATTCGCTTATGTATTACACATTTGGAGAGAGAAGAAGAGGAAGCGAAAGCTTTACAACTGCAATACGAAAAAATGATTAAGAGCTTAGGGGTACTAGCAGGGCTACTTATTGTAATTTTACTGCTATAGGGGGGAGAAAGGCGATGTCCATTGATGTTGGATTAATATTTCAAATCGCCGGAATCGGCATTGTTTTAGCTTTCATTCATACTGTACTAAAAGAATTGAAGCGTGAGGATATTGCAAATTGGGTTATCCTTGTCGGTTTTGTCGTCATTTTATTTCATGTTGCATTTTTAATTAATACGCTATTCGACAAGATTAAAAGTGTCTTTCTCTTCCAGTAAAGGAGGCGGTTCGAATCGAAATTATACAAATTGTCGGATTAGGCCTCGTTGCTACGTTTTTAGCTGCTGTTTTGAACCAGCATAAATCTAGTATTACATCTTTATTTATTGTGTTCGTAGGTAGCGTGATGTTTCTTATTTTAATCGATCAAATTCATTCTATTTTACAAATGATTGAGAGAGTAGCGAGTGAAGCGAAAGTTAGCAACGTCTACGTGGAAACGTTACTAAAAATTATTGGAATTGCTTATATTGCCGAGTTTGGAGCTCAAATTACAAAAGATGCTGGTCAAGGTGCCATCGCTTCGAAAATTGAACTTGCTGGGAAAATCTTAATTCTCGTTATGGCAATTCCTATTTTGACGGTTGTAATTGAAACTATTCTCGGATTTTTACCGACGGGATAAGGGGGAGTGAATGTTGAGGAGGTTTGGAGCTAAGCTGCTATTTGCTTGCTTCCTTTTCTTTTCTTTACCGGTTGTTGTACAAGCTTCTCCTGTAGAAACAAACGTCGTTGATCAACAATTGGATAAGCTCGGAATTGAAGATGTGAAGCAATTTTGGGACGGGCTTGTTACAAAATATGGTGGCTATTTGCCAGAGAGTCAAAAAGGGAGTTTTATGGAGTTTGTAAAGGGAGAAAAAGAATTCTCTCTAAAAGAGTGGATGATAGGGTTATTAAAATATTTATTTCATGAGCTTGCAGCTAATGGAAAACTGCTTGGCACACTCATTATGCTCACAATCTTTAGTGCATTGTTGCAATCACTGCAATCCGCTTTTTCAAAAAGTAGTGTAAGTAAAATTGCTGATGCTGTTGTATATATGGTACTTATTATTTTTGCTTTAAATAGTTTTTATGTCGTTATGACATATGCAAGAGAAACGATACAAACAATGGTAGATTTCATATTAGCGCTATTGCCAATTTTATTGGCGCTTATAGCGACTGGTGGCGGGGTTGTATCTGTATCTTTCTTTCATCCGATTATCATTTTCTTAATGAATACAAGCGGGCTTCTTATGAATTATATCGTTCTACCGCTTTTATTACTGGCAACGATATTAAGTATTGTAAGTACAATGAGTGATCAATATAAAGTTACAAAATTGTCCAAGCTTCTGCAAAACGTTAGCGTTGGGATTATCGGTATCTTCTTAACGATTTTTTTAGGGGTATTATCTGTACAAGGAACAGCGACAGCCGTTGCTGATGGCATAGCTGTGAAAACTGCTAAATTTGTAACAGGAAACTTCATTCCAGTAGTTGGAAGAATGTTTACGGAAGCGGCAGATACTGTTATTAGCGCATCAGGATTATTGAAAAACACAGTCGGAATTATTGGGCTCGTCATTTTATGCTTAATTGTTGCTTTTCCTGCGATTCAAATTTTCTGTATTGCATTTATTTATAAATTCGCAGCAGCAGTATTACAACCGGTTGGCGGCGGAGCAATTATTCAATGTTTAGACATTATTGGAAGAAGCATCATTTACGTATTTGCTTGCTTAGCTATCGTATCATTTATGTTCTTTTTAAGTATTACAATTATTATTGCTGCGGGGAATATTACACTTATGATGCGGTAGGAGGTGAAGAGTATGCAATTTGTTACAGAGTGGATCAGAAATATTATCGTTTTTTTGCTCTTAGCGACAATGCTTCATCTTATTCTTCCAAATTCGAATTTGCAAAAATACGTTAAATTTGTTGTAAGTCTTTTGTTAGTCGTATTAATTTTAACACCCCTTTTTAAACTATTGCAGACAGATGTAAATGAAGTAATTGCAAATTTTAATAAAGAAAAGTACGTAGCAGAAGGATCTGTAAAAAATTCAATAGATTCGAAGAAAAAAGAAATACAAGCTCTAACACGTGCATATAGTTTAGAAGAGATGGCTACCAAAATGAAAAAAGAAGTAGGAAAAGAGTTTGAGAAAAAGTATGGTATGACTGTCTCTGAAATACAAATAGTCGCAGCAGAAAATATAGAAGAAGTAAAGTCAGCGAAAGATATTCAATCTGTTGTTGTGACGTTGAAAGAAAAAGAACGTAGTAAAAATGATGCAATCGAAACAGTAAAGCCAATTGAAATTAACACGAAAGAGCCTCCAAAAAAAGTGGAAGAAACGAATGGAGAAATGAAAGATTTCTTTTCAAGCAGGTGGCAACTAGAGGGTAAACAAATCCAAGTTCAAGTGGAAGGGAGGACAGGTAGAGTAAATGGACAATAAAGATAAAAATTCGAAGTTCTCATTTTTCCGAAACTTATTGAATGGGGATCAAAAAGAAAGCAACGAGAAGGGTAAAAAGGTAACACCTAAGTTTTTACTTGTCCTACTCATACTTGGAATTTTGCTTATGTTTTCTAGTAGTCTCTTTTCAAGTAAAAAAGAAGAAGTACCTGTATTTAAAGAACAAAAAACTCAAAACCAAGAAAAAGACGTACCAACTTTCGGACAAAAAAGTAATGATAGTATGTCAAATGTAGAAAAATATGAAAAAGCGTATGAACAAGAATTAAAAACTGCTTTAGAAGAAATAGCAGGAGTAAAAGACGTAACGATTAAAGTGAATTTAGATTCATCTGAAGAAAAAATTTTAGAAAAAAATACAGTGAAACGCTCACAAACAACAGGTGAAACAGATAAAACAGGCGGTAAGAGAGAAGTAGAGGACGAGTCTCTTGATGAAAAGACTGTCATTATACGTGAAGGGGATAAAGAAACTCCTGTTGTTTTACGAACAGAGAAGCCGAAAGTACGTGGTGTTCTTGTAGTAGCAAAGGGAGTGGATAATATACAAGTTAAAGCAATGGTAAAAGAAGCTGTGATAAGGCTGCTAGATGTACCGGCCCATCGCGTTTCAGTTTCACCGAAAAATTGATAGGGAGGAAATAAAGTGTTAAAAAAACAAACAGTTTGGTTATTAACGATGTTAAGTTTAGTTGTTGTACTATCTGTGTATTACGTGACAACTCCTGACAAAATGAATACAGCATCGCCAGCAACAGGTGAAAAGATTGGACAAGAAAAACAAGGTACTGATAAAGCAGTAACAAACGAAGCGCCTAAAGAAACTCCGAAAAAAGAAAATACAAGCAAAGAAACAACAAATAAAGAAACAGACAAAAAAGAAAATGCAAAAAAAGAAACAAGTAAAAAAGAGGGCAATGTATCAGTTCAATCAAGTGATGAGAATTTCACAGCTTTACGTATGCAAATGGAAGATCAGCGTAGTGAACAAAAAGCAAAATTACAAGAAGTGATGAGTTCAACAAAAGCTTCAGCAACAGAAAAGAATAAAGCGAAAGAAAATTTTGATGCCATTACGACAATGGAAACGAAGCAAGAATTACTTGAGACAGTAATTAAATCTCAAGGAGGATATCCAGATGCTCTTGTAAGAGCTGATGGTACTGATATTAGAGTAACGGTTAAAGCGGCAAAACATTCACAGAAAGAAGCAAATAAAATTATTCAACTTGTAAGAAGTGAAGGCGGATCAAAAGATGTAGGTGTGAAATTTGATCCACCAGCGAAATAAGTGAAACCTTAATCCGTAGGGATTTCCCTACGGATTATTATCTTTTACTAAGCAAAGGGTATGCAAATAGTAAAATAGAGTATGTAAGTAAACGTGTGTATAGAAAAAAGCTATCATTTTCGATAGCTTTTTTCTATTTCGTCTTTGTAATTATTTTTACTATGTTCAACTCGGAATGGAGAAACACGTTGTGAGTAAAAGATTAATGGTTCATGGTACTGATGATTACTTTTTCCGGATTTGACGTGGATGCAAAGAACGCATGCCCAAACGATTACGGCAGGTAAAAAGAGAATGAGCCATATCATATTTCCACACCTCGACACAATATATTTTCTACACTTTGAACATACTATTCTTATATGAAGGAATGATGAATGGCGTGTAAACAAAAAAATAATATTTGGTAAAAATATGTTGTTGACTATAGATGTGTGAAGAGTGTAGAGGGGATGGCATGTTTGCTGTGTAACGTTTTGAAAAAGTAGTGAATGTTTTTTAAGAAGTGGTCTTGCCAATTTCGTGTGAAACTTGGTATTATTACTAGGTATTAAATTTTTGTTGGAATAATATTTTTACAGGAGTTTCGATTTATTATAAAGAAATATAAATTGGAATGTTTAAAAAATTTATCGTAAGATGGAAATAGTAAATATTTCTATTAGTTAATGAAATATATTTTCTAATAGAATACATCGTATTTTTACAGTCAATCTAGTTTTCGTGACGAGAATCTGTAAAAACGGGACAAACAAGAGTATGGGAGTGGATTTTACATGTTTAAAATTCAAGAAGTTCGCGAATTAATTAAATTAATTGATAGCTCTAATATTGATGAATTTGAATACAAAAAAGACGGTACAACAATCAAAATGAAAAAGCGTGGTAATGAAGTTGTTGCTGTGCAAGCACCTGCAGCAAAACAAGCTATGCAACCAGTAGCGCCTGTTGAAGTTGAAACGAAAGTAGCAGCAGCACAAGCAGAAGCGCCAAAACAAGAAGAGAAGAAGGTTGTTCAAAATGAAAACCTACATAAAATCACATCACCGATGGTAGGTACATTCTATTCTTCTTCTTCGCCTGATACACCTCCATATGTAAGTGTTGGGGATAGAGTATCGAAAGATTCTATCGTATGTATTGTCGAGGCTATGAAGTTATTTAACGAAATTGATGCTGATGTAGAGGGCGAAATTGTTGAAATTCTTGTTAATAACGGACAGCTTGTTGAGTATGGACAACCGCTATTTCTTGTAAAAGCGTAATAAGGGAGTCTTTGTGATGATAAAAAAAGTATTAATAGCCAATCGTGGGGAAATTGCTGTACGAATTATTCGTGCTTGTAAAGAAATGGATATTGAAACAGTTGCAATTTATTCAGAAGCAGATAAAGAGTCACTTCACGTACAGATTGCAGACGAGGCGTATTGTGTAGGACCAACGATTTCGAAAGAAAGCTATTTAAATTTGACAAACATTATTAGCGTTGCGAAGTTAACAGGCTGCGATGCTATTCATCCGGGATACGGATTTTTAGCAGAGAATGCAGATTTCGCAGAGTTATGCCGTGAATGTAACTTGATTTTTATCGGTCCAAGTCCAGAAGCTATTTCAAAGATGGGCACAAAAGACGTTGCTCGTGATACAATGAAAGAAGCAGGGGTTCCGATTGTACCAGGTTCACAAGGGATTATTAAAAATACCGAAGAAGCGATCGAGCTTGCTAATCAAATTGGATATCCAGTTATTATTAAAGCGACTGCAGGTGGCGGTGGAAAAGGTATTCGTGTTGCACGCCATGAAGAAGAGCTTATAAAAGGAATTCAAATTACACAGCAAGAAGCTAGTACCGCTTTTGGGAACCCTGGTGTATACTTAGAAAAGTACGTTGAAGATTTCCGCCATGTTGAGATTCAAATAATGGCAGATACACACGGAAATGCCATTCATTTAGGAGAGCGTGATTGTACAATTCAGCGCCGTTTGCAAAAACTATTAGAAGAAAGTCCATCACCTGCACTTGATGAAGATATTCGCAAGCAGATGGGTGAAGCGGCAGTTAAAGCGGCGGTAGCGGTTGATTATACAGGTGCTGGTACGGTTGAGTTTATTTATGAATATAAAACGAAAACCTTTTATTTCATGGAGATGAATACGAGAATTCAGGTTGAGCATCCGGTTACTGAAATGGTAACGGGAATGGACTTAATTAAAGAGCAAATTCTTGTTGCTTCAGGAGAAAAGTTATCGTTACAGCAAGAAGAAGTACAATTTAATGGTTGGGCAATTGAATGTCGAATTAATGCGGAAAACCCTGCCAAAAAATTTATGCCATCTCCAGGTAAAGTAGAAATGTACTTACCACCAGGAGGATTTGGTATTCGCGTCGATTCAGCTGTATATCCGGGATATTCAATCCCACCTTTCTATGATTCGATGGTTGCTAAATTAATTGTTCACGGAAAAACACGTGAAGAGGCAATTGCAAAAATGAAGCGCGCACTTAGTGAATTTGTCATTGAAGGCGTACATACAACAATCCCGTTCCATTTGCAATTGCTAGATCATCCTGATTTTGTAAAAGGTGAGTTTAATACGAAATTTTTGGAAGAGCATGAACTTGTGACGCAGTGATACATTAAAGGAGGTTTTTTTCATGGCTGAACATATGTTAGATATGGGTCAAGATACAACTCTTGGTAAAGTAGAAATTGCACCAGAAGTAATTGAAGTAATTGCAGGTATTGCAGCTGCTGAAGTAGAAGGTGTAGCGGCAATGCGCGGTAATTTTGCTACAGATGTTGTTGAGAAGTTAGGTAAGAAAAATCATGGTAAAGGTGTAAAGGTTGAATTAGCAAACGAAGATATTATCGTTGACCTTTATGTTGTAATGTATTTTGGTGTAGCAATTCCAGTTGTTGCACAAAAGATTCAAGACAATATTCGCCAAGCACTCTTTACAATGACAGGACTTGAGCCAAAAGAAGTGAATGTTCACATCGTTGGCGTAACATTCGAAACACAAAAAACAGAAATCGAACCAGTGTAAGAATGAAAAGGTGCCTAGTAACATAGGCATCTTTTTTATCGTTTCATTTCTTCACAAATTACAACCCTCTAATTATTATACTATTTCAAAAAATAAGAAATAAACAAGAAAATGTGTCGTTTTTCCAAAAAACGTACATTGTGATAAGATATGGAACTTGAAGTTAATCTTTTTATTATTTTTCAGCCTTGTAACCCGTGTGTGAAACGATAAATTGTGTTATTATCATTGTATTATAAGGTTGGAAAATCAATGAAAACTGTAAGAGTAAGTGAATTGACGGCTTATAAATTATAATAATATAACAAAGTATAAGGAAAGACTTGAAGCATAAAGGAGAGTTACAATGAAACGTAGGACGGCTAGAGAAAGAGCAATGCAAGCATTATACCAAATGGATATTACAGGTGAATTAGAACCGAAAGTAGCAGTGGAAAACACGCTGGATGAAGGCGAAGAAACAAATGAGTTTCTAGAGTCACTTGTAGTAGGTTTTGTAGAAAATAAAGAAGCAATCGATGAAGCGATTCGTCAAAACTTAAAAAAGTGGAAGCTTGAGCGTATTAGTATTGTTGATCGCAGTATTTTACGTGTAGCTGTGTATGAAATGAAGTACATGGAAGAAATTCCACACAACGTAACAATTAACGAAGCAATTGAAATTGCAAAAACATTTGGGGATGAGGAATCTCGTCGTTTTATTAACGGCGTTTTATCTAATATAAAAGATACACTGTAAATTCTTTAAGGGGGAATCTTAAAATGGTAGCAGTAATCATCAAAGGAAATGAAGTTGCGGAGAAAAAACGAGCACAATTAACAGAAGAAGTTGTGAAGTTGAAAGAGCAAGGTATTGTACCAGGATTAGCAGTTATTTTAGTTGGAGAAGATCCAGCATCTCGTTCTTATGTGAAAGGAAAAGAAAAAGGCTGTGAACAAGTAGGGATTTACTCAGAGCTAATTGAACTTCCTGAAACAATTACTGAGGAACGTTTGCTTGCTGAAATCGATCGCTTAAATGGAGATGACCGTATTAATGGCATATTAGTGCAATTACCTTTACCAAAACATATTGAAGAAAAAGCTATCATTGAAAGAATTTCACCAGAAAAGGATGTAGACGGATTTCACCCAATCAGCGTGGGACGTATGATGACGGGACAAGATACATTCCTTCCATGTACACCGCATGGTATTGTAGAATTAGTAAAAGAAACAAATCTTGATATTTCTGGAAAACATGTAGTAGTAATTGGAAGAAGTAATATTGTCGGTAAACCAGTGGGACAATTGTTTTTAAATGAAAATGCCACTGTAACATATTGTCATTCTAAGACGCAAAATATGAAAGAGTTATCGAAGTTAGCTGATATTTTAATCGTAGCTGTTGGACGACCTAAAATGATAACAGCGGATTATATTAAAGAAGGAGCGGTTGTAATTGACGTTGGTGTTAACCGTTTAGAAACAGGAAAACTTTGTGGTGATGTTGACTTTGACAACGTGTTAGATGTTGCGGGTTACATTACACCTGTGCCAAAGGGTGTTGGTCCAATGACAATCACAATGCTTCTTCATAATACTGTTGAATCTGCCAAACGTGCAGGTGTCGTTTGTAAATAATTTGAGTCGGCTATGAGGAGAGAGAAATGGAGAAGCAATATTTAACCGTTACAGCGTTAACACGCTATATAAAAACAAAAATAGAATATGATCCGCATTTGCAGTCTGTTTGGTTAAAAGGTGAAATTTCCAACTTTAAAAATCATAGCCGTGGCCACATGTATTTTACATTGAAAGATGAAAATGCAAGAATCGCAGCGGTTATGTTTGCGGGCCATAATCGTAATATTAAATTCAAACCTGAAAATGGGATGAAGGTACTCGTGAAAGGGAAAATCTCTGTTTACGAGGCGAGTGGTTCTTATCAAATTTATATTCAAGACATGCAGCCTGACGGAGTCGGGAATTTACATTTAGCGTACGAACAGTTAAAAGTTCGTTTAGAAGAAGAAGGACTTTTTTCTCAAGTTTATAAAAAAGCGATTCCTCCTTACGCTAAAACAATAGGTGTGATTACGTCGCCAACAGGAGCAGCGATTCGTGATATTATAACAACGATTAAACGTCGTTATCCAATTGGGAATGTTATTGTATTTCCGGTACTTGTACAAGGGGAGTCAGCGGCTCCCTCGATTGTACAAGCGATTCGTACAGCGAATGAAATGGGAGAGATAGATGTACTAATCGTTGGTCGTGGTGGAGGTTCTATTGAGGAATTATGGGCTTTCAATGAGGAAATGGTTGCAAGAGCAATCTTTAAGAGTGAAATTCCTATTATTTCGGCAGTAGGCCATGAAACGGATTTTACAATCGCAGATTTTGTTGCAGATTTACGCGCGCCAACACCGACTGCAGCAGCTGAGCTGGCAGCACCTAACATTATAGAGTTACAAGAAAAGGTATTACAAAGAACTTTGAGATTGCAAAGAGCAATGAGAGAGTTAGTACATAAAAAAGAAGAAAAACTACAAGTGTTGCAAAAATCGTATGCGTTCCGTTATCCAAGACAAGTATATGAGCAAAAGGAAGAGCAATTAGATAGAGCGCTAGAACAGCTTGTTTTAGCGAAAGAGCGCTATATTGATAAAAAGGTGAATCAGTTAAAGCAACTTTCATTTTATTTAGAGAAGCACCACCCATCTCAAAAAATTATGCAAACGAAGGTAGCTGTTGAAACGTTGCAAAAGCAATTACAACGTGAAATGCAAACGTTACTTCAAACGAAAGAATTTGCCTTTGTAAGAGCTGCTCAAAAACTTGAAGCGTTAAGTCCGCTTAAAGTAATGATGAGAGGGTACGGGCTTGTATATGATGAAGAGAAGCAAGTGTTAAAAAGTGTGAAAGATGTAAGCCTTGGAGATGCTGTTTCAGTTCAATTACAAGATGGAATACTAGATTGTAGCGTATCAGGCATAGAGGAGCGTGAATTGAATAATGGAAAATAAATTAAGCTTTGAAGAGGCAATTTCGCAACTTGAGCATCTTGTTTCTAAGCTAGAACAAGGTGACGTACCTTTAGAAGAAGCGATTTCTTATTTTAAAGAAGGTATGGAATTATCTAAGCTTTGTGATGAGAAGCTGAAGAATGTACAAGAACAAATGGCAGTTATTCTTGGGGAAGATGGAGAGCTTGAACCGTTTACTGCTTTAGGAGATGAAGCATAGTGACGATTGCTTTTGATACTTTTTTGAAAGAAAGTAAAACTTTCGTAGAAGAAAAACTTGTAAGCTATGCAAATGAATTACAATGTCCAAATGTACTTCGTGAAGCGATGGCATATTCTTTGGAAGCGGGTGGAAAACGTCTCCGCCCGTTACTTTTGTTTGCAACATTACAAGCGTTTGGGAAAGAAAGAAATCTTGGAGTAGGTGCAGCTTGTGCTCTTGAAATGATTCATACATATTCATTAGTTCATGATGATTTACCTTGTATGGATGATGATGATTTAAGAAGAGGAAAGCCCACAAATCACAAAGTATTTGGTGAAGCGATGGCAGTTTTAGCAGGAGATGGCTTATTGACGTATGCTTTTCAAGTTATTATGGCATATGAGCAAAAAGAAATTTCTGCCGAAAAAAAAGTAAGACTTGTACTTGAACTTGCAAAAGCAGCAGGACCAGAAGGAATGGTTGGCGGACAAGTGGCAGATATGGAAGCTGAAGGGAAACGCCTTACGATTGATGAATTGGAGTACATCCATAAACATAAGACCGGAAAACTGCTTGAATTTGCTGTACTTGCGGGTGCGATACTTTCTGATGCGACAGAAGAGCAAGAAGAAAAGTTGCTTACGTTTGCCAAATATATCGGTCTAGCTTTCCAAATTCGAGATGATATTTTAGATGTCGAAGGAACTGAAGAAGAGATTGGAAAACCGATTGGTAGCGATCTTTCTAATGAAAAGAGCACATATACAACGTTGTTTACTGTAGATAGAGCAAAAGATATTTTAGAAGAAACAATTGCAGAAGCAAAAGGTGCGATTAGTTCCTTGCAATTACAAGATGAATATTTACTATCTATTTGTGATTTGATTGCAAAACGTAATAACTAATATAACAGCGTTTTCATTTGTTGAGTCATTCATCATTTTATGATATAAATGTAGGAAAAGGTTTTTCTTTTCTTGTTATTGGCAAAAATATATGTAGATTACATTGCCGTTATCACTTCGTGTTAGCGGCTATTTTTTTCATCGCCTAAAGAAATATGGTTTATAATAGGATTAGGGCGCAATAGACTGGTTAATAGCGGGACAAGACGAAAAATAGAAAAGAGAATTTCTTGTTTTGTGTAAATGTTTTTTATAATATTTGACATGTTGACAGATTATGAAATGAAAGTGAGTGATCCATGTGGATCTAACGCAAATTCAAAACCCTAGTTTTTTGAAAGATATGTCTATCAGTGAACTAGAGGGATTGAGTGAGGATATTCGTAAGTTTTTAATTGAAGAGCTCTCTCAAACAGGTGGACATATTGCACCTAATTTAGGTGTAGTAGAACTCACAATTGCTCTGCACAAATTATTTGATAGCCCGCAAGATAAATTTTTATGGGATGTAGGACATCAATCCTATGTACATAAAATTTTAACTGGACGTGCGAAAGAGTTTGGTACATTAAGGCAATATCAAGGTCTATGTGGTTTCCCGAAACGTTGCGAGAGTGAGCACGATGTATGGGAAACTGGTCATAGCTCGACTTCGTTATCGGCTGCAATGGGAATGGCTCTGGCACGTGATTTAAAGAAAACGAAAGAATATGTTATACCAATTATTGGAGATGGTGCTTTAACAGGCGGAATGGCTTTAGAGGCATTGAACCATATTGGACATGAAAAAACAGACATGATTGTTATTTTGAATGATAATGAAATGTCAATTGCACCAAACGTTGGTGCGCTTCATAATGTGCTCGGTCGTTTACGTACCGCAGGAAAATATCACTGGGTAAAAGATGAATTAGAGTATATATTAAAGAAAATCCCAGCAGTTGGCGGGAAAGTGGCTGCGACAGCAGAGAAAATAAAAGATAGTCTTAAATATTTACTAGTATCTGGTGTCTTTTTCGAAGAGTTAGGCTTTACATATTTAGGTCCAGTCGATGGGCATGATTATGAAAAGTTATTCGAAACGTTGCAATATGCAAAGAAAACAAAAGGCCCAGTGCTTGTTCACGTTATTACGAAAAAAGGAAAAGGTTATAAACCGGCTGAGAGTGACGTTATTGGAACTTGGCATGGAACAGGACCTTATAAAATTGAATCAGGTGACTTCGTTAAGCCGAAAGAAGTTGCACCAGCATGGAGTGCTGTCGTTAGTGAAACAGTACTTAAGCTAGCGAGAGCGGATGAGCGTATCGTAGCAATTACACCTGCAATGCCTGTTGGATCAAAACTTGAGAAATTCCAAAAAGAATTCCCAGATCGTATGATTGATGTAGGTATTGCAGAACAGCATGCTACAACAATGGCAGCAGGTATGGCAACGCAAGGAATGAAGCCATTCTTAGCAATTTATTCAACATTTTTACAAAGAGCATATGACCAAGTTGTTCATGATATATGCCGCCAAAATTTAAATGTTTTCATCGGAATAGATCGCTCGGGATTAGTAGGAGCAGATGGTGAAACGCATCAAGGCGTATTTGATATCTCATTCTTACGTCACTTGCCGAATATGGTGCTTATGATGCCGAAAGATGAAAATGAAGGGCAACATTTAGTTTATACGGCGATGCAATATGAAGATGGACCAATCGCATTGCGTTATGCTCGCGGTAATGGACTTGGCGTTCATATGGATAAAGAATTAAAGGCGATTCCAATTGGTACGTGGGAGACGTTAAAAGAGGGTACACAAGCAGCTATTTTAACGTTTGGTACGACAATACCAATGGCAATGGAAGCAGCTGAGCGTCTTGAAAAAGCTGGGGTTTCAGTGAAAGTAGTGAATGCTCGCTTTATTAAACCAATGGATGAAGCATATTTACATGATCTTCTAGGAAAGAATATACCGATTTTAACGATTGAAGAAGCTTGTTTAATCGGTGGTTTTGGAACAGGAGTAGTTGAATTTGCATCTGAAAATGGTTACCATAGTGCATTAGTTGAACGAATGGGTATTCCAGACCGCTTCATAGAGCACGGAAGTGTAACAAAATTATTAGAAGAAATTGGTTTAACGACAGATGCTGTTATAGACCGTATTCATACAATGATTCCATCAAAACAAAAAAGGGCGTAACAAATGAGCGTAAAAAAAGAAAGAGTAGATGTACTATTAGTAGAGCGAGGACTTATAGAAACGCGTGAGAAAGCAAAGCGCGCCATTATGGCCGGACTCGTATATGCAAATGAGATGAGACTTGATAAGCCAGGAGAGAAAATCTCGCAAGATACTGAGATTACGGTGAAGGGACAAGTTATGCCGTATGTAAGTCGTGGTGGTTATAAACTTGAAAAGGCATTAGAGACATTTCATCTTGATTTACAAGATAAAGTTATGATAGATATTGGTTCATCAACTGGTGGCTTTACAGATTGCGCGCTTCAAAATGGAGCGAAATTATCTTATGCATTAGATGTAGGATACAATCAACTAGCGTGGAAATTACGTCAAGATGAGCGTGTTGTTGTAATGGAACGAACAAACTTCCGTTACGTGACACCAGCAGACTTAGAACGTGGTTTACCTCAATTTGCAAGTATTGATGTTTCATTTATATCATTAAAGCTTATACTGCCAGTTTTAAAAACAATGCTTATGCCTAACGGAGATGTAGCAGCGTTAATTAAACCGCAGTTTGAAGCTGGAAGAGAGCAAGTTGGGAAAAAAGGTATCGTTCGCGATAGAAAAGTACATGAAGCTGTTGTAGAAATGATTGTCGAGTTTGCTTTAAAAGAAGGCTATGATGTGGAAGGTTTAACATTCTCACCAATTACGGGTGGGGATGGTAATATTGAATTTTTAATTCATCTGAAATGGCATGGTGAACGTGAGAATGGCGAAAATCATTCTCCGATTTCTATAGAGCAAGTTGTTACAGAAGCGCATGACGTTCTAAAACAAAAAGGGAAAGGGGAATAACATATGTTGTTCCTCTTTTTGCTGTAATTGTATAATGATTGTAAAAACAATTGTGTACAAGAAACGAATTATAAGTTAACATAAATAAGTGAAGTATACCAATGTTTAAACTATGGTAAGAGATAGTGTGAGGTGCAAATGTATGAACAAAGGTCAGCGCCATATTAAAATCAGGGAAATTATTGCAAACAAAGAAATTGAAACACAAGATGAATTAGTTGATATTTTACGTAATGAGGGATTTAATGTAACGCAAGCAACAGTATCGCGCGATATTAAAGAACTGCACTTAGTGAAGGTGCCATTACATGATGGGCGCTATAAATATAGCTTGCCAGCAGATCAACGATTTAACCCGTTACAAAAATTAAAACGAAATCTAGTGGATTCATTTGTAAAATTAGACACGGCAGGACATATGCTTGTGCTAAAAACATTGCCTGGTAACGCTCATTCACTTGGAGCACTTATTGATCATTTAGAGTGGGATGAGATCATCGGAACCATCTGTGGTGATGATACTTGCTTAATTATTTGCCGTACACCTGACGATACAGGTGTTGTCTCTGATCGTTTCTTAAATATGTTGTAACAAAAAATCTTGTTTGCTTTCCATCGTAAAGTGGAAAGTGAACAAGATATTTTTATTGGTTAAAAATATGAATTTTCAATTGTAATATAATATTTTGTTTGCATAAAGTTAAAAAATAGATGGATTGACCCGTAAAACAAATGTTTGGTACAATGAAGCGGGTTAGAAGAGTATATACATACAAATATATAGCATGATTATTTGAATGAAGAACTGAGAAAATCCTTTAGTAAGGGATTATTTTATAACGAGGTGAATGGGGCATTGTTATCGGAATTATCGATTAGAAACTTTGCTATTATTGAAGCATTAAATATTTCTTTTCAAAAAGGTTTAACGGTTTTAAGCGGTGAAACAGGGGCCGGAAAATCGATTATTATTGATGCAATTAGTTTACTTGTAGGTGGCCGTGGGTCAGCAGAATTTGTTCGATATGGAACAGAAAAGGCTGAGATTGAAGGGCTATTTTATGTTGAAGATGAGAAGCATCCATGTATTGAAAAGGCAGAAGAGTTAGATATAGAAATAGAAGATGGTATGATTATTTTAAAGCGTGATATTGCTGCGAACGGGAAGAGTGTATGTCGTGTAAATGGGAAGCTTGTTACACTTAGCATATTAAAAGAAATTGGGAAAACACTTGTTGATATTCATGGACAGCACGAAACGCAAGATTTAATGAATGAAGAACGACATCTGTTTATGCTTGATCACTTTGATGGGGATCGAATCGTTAAACAATTAGACATATATCAAAACGTATACGCTGACTATGAAAAATTAAAAAAACAATTGAAATCGTTAAGTGAAAATGAGCAACAAATGGCACATCGCTTAGATTTAATTCAATTTCAGCACGAGGAAATTCGCAAGGCGGATTTAAAGATGGATGAAGAAAATGAATTAACTGAGGAACGATTGCAAATTTCTAATTTTGAAAAGATTTATAAAGCGTTAGGTGATGCATATCGTTCTTTAAGTGCCGACGGACAAGGATTAGATAATGTAAGAAGTGCAATGGGGCAAATGGAAAGTATTACACATTTAGATGAAGTGTATCAAGAGAATCATGATTCAATTGCAAATAGCTATTACTTATTAGAAGAGGTTGCCTATCAACTGAGGGAAAAGCTCGATATGATGGAATATGATCCAAATCGTTTAGATGAAATCGAAACACGTTTGAATGAAATTCGTATGCTAAAGAGAAAATATGGAAATAATGTAGAAGAGATTTTAGCGTATGCTGATAAAATTGAACAGGAAATTTTTACGATTGAAAATAAAGACGTTCATATTGAAACGACGAAGAAACAGTTGAAGGAATTAGAAAGTGTTATTATGAAAGAAGCAACGTTGTTAAGTAATATGCGTCATGAGCTTGCAGAACACCTTACAAATGCAATTCATCAGGAATTAAAAGAATTATATATGGAAAAAACGAAATTTGAAGTGAGAATTATGAAGAGAGAAGGAAATGCAGAAGAGCCCCTTGTGGAAGGTGCGCCGGTAAGACTTACGGCGGATGGTTACGATCATGTGGAATTTTATATTTCAACGAACCCAGGAGAGCCGCTAAAACCACTTTCAAAGGTTGCTTCTGGCGGAGAGTTATCTCGTATCATTTTAGCTTTAAAAAGCATTTTTTCTAAGCATCAAGGGGTTGCATCTGTTATTTTTGATGAAGTGGATACGGGTGTAAGTGGCCGGGTCGCACAGGCTATTGCGGAAAAAATTTATCGAGTATCAGTAAACTCGCAAGTACTTTGTATTACGCACTTACCTCAAGTAGCTTCAATGGCGGATTCACATTTATTTATTCGAAAACAAGTAGCGAATGATCGGACAATTACATCAGTTACTGTTTTAACTATGGAGGATAAAGTAACAGAAATAGCTCGAATGATTTCTGGTGTGGAAATCACAGATTTAACGACAGAGCATGCGAAAGAATTACTTACGCAAGCGCATCATTTTAAACAGACAGCAGAGGCTATCCAGTAATGGATAGCTTTTTTTCTCAAATGACGATTTCTTAATTCTTCCGGTTATAAATAAAGCACTGCAAGGAGAGATTAAAAAGTGAAGCCAAGAGGCTGAATGTGGGGTAGGAGCGAGGAGAGTGAACAAGTTGAAATTAGAAAAATTTCGAAAAATAATAGGTCTTTGTCTCCTTGTTTCTTTAGTTTTTATTGGATGTTTTAAACCGCTTCGAACGTTTATTTCATCACCGAAACAACTTGTTGTTTTTGAAGGACAACAATCAGAAATATCATCATTACCAGTTTTCAAAGCTTCATCCACAAATCGTCATGTATTTACAGTGAGTTCGAATGAACAAAAACAAGGACTTATGGTAAATTCTCATCAAAATGGTGAAGCTGATATGGTATTTCAGCTTGCTGGTTTTCCAGTGAAAAAAGTAAATGTGAAAGTGTTAAAAGATTTTAAAGTGATTCCAGGTGGACAATCAATTGGTGTGAAATTAAATACAAAAGGTGTACTTGTTGTAGGCCATCATTTAATTCAAACTGAAAAAGGTAAAATATCTCCTGGTGAAACAGCAGGTGTACAAATTGGAGATATGATTACTGAAATTAATGGTAAAACAATTGAAAGAATGAGTGATGTAGCACCGTTTATTCATAATAGTGGAGAAACAGGTGAACCGCTTAATCTTGTATTGTTAAGAGATGGAAAATATATTCGTACGAAGCTAACTCCACAAAAAGACAACGGTGAATCGTCTTATCGAATTGGCTTGTATATCCGTGATTCGGCAGCTGGAATTGGAACGATGACATTTGTTCATCCAGATTCTATGAAATATGGGGCACTTGGTCATGTTATTTCTGATAATGATACGAAAAAGCCGATTCAAGTCGAAGATGGACAAATTATGCGCTCGACAGTTACATCAATTGAAAGAGGTAGTCATGGGAATCCAGGGGAGAAATTAGCAAGATTCTCACCAGACCGTGAAGTGATTGGCAATATTACAATTAATAGTCCATATGGTATTTTTGGAAAATTAAATACGAATATGAAAAACGGTATAATGGATAAAGCAATGCCTATCGCATTATCTCATCAAGTAAAAGAAGGACCGGCAAAAATATTAACAGTTATTGATCAAGATAAAGTAGAAGCGTTTGATATTGAAGTTGTTAGTACAGTGCAGCAAAAATTCCCAGCCACAAAGGGTATGGTAATAAAAGTAACAGATAAACGTCTATTAGCGAAAACGGGCGGTATCGTACAAGGAATGAGCGGAAGTCCAATTGTACAAAATGGAAAAGTAATTGGTGCTGTTACACATGTATTTGTAAATGATCCAACATCAGGATATGGTGTTCATATTGAATGGATGTTACATCAAGCTGGAATTAATATTTATGATCAAGAGAAAAAAGCGAGCTAATATATATTATTAGCTCGCTTTTTCTGTTGAAAAATTCGTTGAAATTTTGTAAAAGCTCCGCAAGAGGTGTTTTTTGTTGTAAAATAAAAGGAAAGGGTTGAACGTTTCGTTGTATTTCTATGATGGAATGTGTTGCGAAAGGGAATAAATGAACGATAAACATATTTTTTTGTGATTTTATCGGAAAGTAAGAAACTTTAAAAGGGAATTTTCACACAATTGTCGAACAATTCATGTAGCCTAGAAGGATACACATGTCGGAGAATCGATTCGGTAAGGGAGGAAAAGCTGTGGAGAAAATTAAAGTATGTCTTGTGGATGATAATAAAGAACTAGTATCAATGTTAGAGAGCTATGTAGCCGCTCAAGATGATATGGAAGTAATCGGTACTGCTTATAATGGTCAAGAGTGTTTAAACTTATTAACAGATAAGCAACCTGATGTACTCGTTTTAGACATTATTATGCCACACTTAGATGGTTTAGCTGTATTGGAGAAAATGCGACATATTGAAAGGTTAAAACAGCCTAGCGTAATTATGTTGACAGCATTTGGCCAAGAAGATGTGACGAAAAAAGCAGTTGACTTAGGTGCCTCGTATTTCATATTAAAACCATTTGATATGGAGAATTTAACGAGTCATATTCGTCAAGTGAGTGGTAAAGCAAACACTATGATTAAGCGTCCACTACCATCATTCCGATCAGCCACAACAGTAGATGGAAAACCGAAAAACTTAGATGCGAGTATTACGAGTATCATTCATGAAATTGGTGTACCCGCTCATATTAAAGGATATATGTATTTACGAGAAGCAATCTCCATGGTATACAATGATATCGAATTATTAGGATCGATTACGAAAGTATTGTATCCAGATATCGCAAAGAAATATAATACAACAGCAAGCCGTGTGGAGCGCGCAATTCGTCACGCAATTGAAGTAGCTTGGAGCCGTGGGAATATTGATTCTATTTCGTCCTTATTCGGTTATACAGTATCCATGTCAAAAGCAAAACCTACGAATTCTGAGTTTATCGCAATGGTTGCGGATAAGCTGAGACTTGAACATAAAGCTAGCTAATCGTTGTTGTATCAAGATGTTAAGTGTATTTCATAATAAAATTTAATAACCAACGAATTACGTATGTAGGCAATAAAGTACATAGGTAATTGGCGGTTAATTTAAAAACCTTCTATTTATTGGATTGAAATTTTAATTCCAATAGTTAGGGGGTTTTTTGTTGTATGAATAACTTTCAGATGAATGTTGAAAACTTTTTACTTCATTGCGATGCAAAGCATTTAAGTAGGAAAACAATTCGGTCATACGACCAAACGTTGAAACTTTTTGCTTCATATTTAGAAAGAGAACTAAAGATTACGGATGTTGATAAGGTGAAACCTCTTCATATTCGAACGTACATTAAATATTTGCGGGAACGTGGTAAATACACATTTACATCTAATACGGCTAGTGAACAAATTAATTATCCAACACGTAGAACAGATTATGGAAAGACCATTAGTGAAACAACAATTGCTAATTACCTTCGCAATATTAAAGTGTTTTTTAATTTTTTAGAAGCTGAAGGTGATATTGCTAAGAATCCAATATCCAATATTGAATCAATTAAGCCGCAGCGGAAACAAAAGATATTGTTATCCGTAGATGAAATAAAGAAAGTGTTGTATTCAATTGATATAAGTACATTCCATGGGTTTAGAAGTTACGTCATGATTAAACTTATTTTAGATACAGGTATACGTGCAGGAGAATGTTGTAGTATGCAAGCTGAAGACCTAGATATAAAAAATAAAAGTATTCTAATTACGAATCCGAAAAATAAGAAACAACGATATGTTTATTTTTCTAATATTATGGCTAACGATTTAAAGCGTTGGTTGAAGTATAGGGATAGATTTAGTGATGCAGAGTATTTGTTCCCTACGATAAGAGGAACAATGTTAAACGTTAATAATTTTGAAGCGAGTATTAGAAGTATTGGTAAAAAGGTAAGGGTACATTTCACACCTCACCAATTAAGAAATAACTTTGCAAAGTATTACATTCTTAATGGTGGTGATTGGTTTAGCTTGTCTAGAGTATTAGGTCATTCATCAGTCGAAGTAACGCAAAGGGCGTACTTAGACTTTACTGACGATGAAATTAAAAATAAATATCAACGTCATTCGCCATTAGCAAGTATGAAATTTTAAGTCAAAGAAAAAAGTCCCCTATTGCAGTAGGAGACTCAAAGTTAAAAGTTGTGTATTAAAACTAAATACCGGATATTCCGTACATTTAGCACTTGTATTATACCATTTTTGAAAAATGGATAGCAAGGGGCTTAGTTAGTTATTGTCTTTTTACAAGGGTAAGTACAGGGATTTCCGAACGTGGGAATGACCTAACACCACGATAAACACTTGAACAGGTGAGAATCAGCCAACGTCAGAAAATGGGGTTCGTAGGCACGTTAGAAGCTTTCCTCGTTTGCTTGTGTCTAGTCTATGTGGAGAACGCACATAATCAGTTTGGTGGTTGCTTGGTGTACGACGGTACAGGTAGCAACGAATAAGAAAGATACATTAGGTTCCGAGTAATTAAGGATATGTCAGCAGTACAATTCCTTTCCTAAATTTTTCAGCATGTTGGACAAGCATGACATGTTAAAAGTTCGTTGTAGGTGAAAATCTAGTGTTCAAACGAGGTGTTACTATACGGATTCCTTAACCCGATAGACCATGAGAAGTGACAAGGAACGTCTGCTTTATATCGCATTAACTTTTTGTTTTGTGATATAAGGTAGTTATTCTATGCCCTAGCCGTTGTCCTGCTACCCTCATCCCATGATAAAGAACGAGTATTCCAAGTTAATGCTGCTAGGGAAAAAATTTGAAATGAGACAAAGCCATAAAAGATGGTAAAAATGATAATTTATACGGATTGTACAAAGTATAGAATTAAATAATAATATTAAGTTGATACAGGTAAAACATGCCAAGTGGAATTTGTTTAAACGAAGATAGCTAATTACTATAATTAATGGTTATCCAATGATATAATTACTCTCTAGGAGGAGAAATACTATGACTGAGATTTTAAGTGAAAATTTACAAATAGAAGCACATAACCTGGACGGCAGTTTGCTATTTGTAGAGGAAAATATACCTTCTATTATTAAATATATGGGTTCTAAGCGTGCAATTATTCAATATGTAGTAGATGGGATTAAGGAATGCTATACAGGGGGAGTTGTTGTTGACCTTTTCGCAGGTTCAAGCATCCTATCTGGTGCATTGCGTAACCAAGTTCCTATGATATCCAACGATATTCAACAATATTCTGCGATATTAGCGAAAACATATTTATCTAGTTATGAATGGGATAGATATCCAAATATACTTAATGATATTATAGAACAAGCCGAAGAGGTAGTGAATACTTTTAAACAAGCGTATCCTGAGTTGGAATTCGATTACAACAAGGAGTTTACAATAGAAGAATTCAATGAATTAGAACAAGCACAGCAAAAATTGATTGAGAAAGATTTTTGTGAGTTTCCTTATCATTTGTTTGTAAAAAACTATTCAGGGACATATTGGAGTTTTGAACAATGTTTGTGGATTGATGCGATAAGGGGGATTGCGGATGAGTATCGTGATGAACCTGTGTTTTACCCTATACTAGCAAGTTTAATGTATGCTATGTCGTACAATTCCCAAAGTACGGGGCACTATGCACAATATCGAGATGCAAATAAACTTTCTTCAATGAAAGATATTTTAATTTACCGTCGCAAAGATATTCTTTCGTTCTTCGAGAGAAAGTTTTTGGAGTTCCAGCAAACGTTGGGGCAAAATAATCTAGGACATGAGGTTTTTTCTCAAGATTATATGGATTGTTTAGAAGGAATGGAAGTGAATTCGACGGTTTATGCAGACCCACCATATTGTTTTGTACACTATTCTCGTTTTTATCATGCGATTGAAACCCTTGTACGCTATGATTATCCTGAGGTGAAGTTCAAGGGAAGATATCGTATGGACCGCCATCAATCACCGTTTTGTATTAAGACGAAGGTCAAAAAGGCATTTGAATCCATGTTTAAAAAAATAAATGAAAAAAAATCAAATCTGGTATTGAGTTATAGCGATACTGGTATGATTGAGGCAGATGAATTAATTCAAATTGCAGAAAATACGTTTGATGATAATTATTCAATTGAATTTCGCTTGCAGGACTATGCACATAGTACAATGGGGCGTACAGAGGACAAGAGTCGGGATGTATTAGAGTGCTTAATATTAATTAAAAGAAAATAGTCGAATTAAAGCCCTTAGATATGTTGAAACGTCTAAGGGCTGCTTTTATTACTTTCTCTTAGTCCTAGTTCCTTTAGGAATTGGGATAGGAATAACACCGGTTACATCCGGTTCATATAAACTGCTTTTTATTCCAAAAACTAGTATTGGACAACCACCTCCACCGCCTGTATCTAGTTTAGGAAGTAGTTTACCTAAATGGGTGGTAGAAGCACCATACTTTTTGCCAATTCCTAGTGGGTTAAAAATATGTTGTTGTAAATCCTTAGAACGTGTAATTATTACACCTACGCTAATGGTATTGTTTGAATCAAATAATAGTCTAAATTTCTCTAAATCCCTATCAAAAAATGTATCCTTATTGTTCCATTCAATTTCAAGTCCTACACCAGCTTTGAAGCAATCTAACTTATGAGTTTCTGACTTAATAATTTCTCCATCAATTTTTGATTCTATAATAAATTTCTTTTCTACCCAACCTAGCTGTGAAAATGGTTCATCAAAACTACTGGCAACACTTGATTTACTTCCACCACCAACGGTTATCTGGCTTTCTTTTAATGTGAAATTGGTTAATACTTCTATGATTTCTTCCCAATGTTTGGGGAAATCCTCTTTGAGGATTGCACATGCGTGTCTTCGTTCTTCCACCACATAATTATCTCTAATAAATTTTGGTAATAGTTCTTTTCCCAATGAAGTAACCTCCTTTCTGTAGGTGCAATAGAATTATTTTATCACGATTTTAATGGTTGTATCTTTGAAAATTACAATAATAAGTTTTAAAATGGTTTCTATGTATAAAATAACGTAAACAATTATATTCTATGTAAACTTGAAATAATAGGATAAGAAAGTATTAGGAGAAATTCCAAACATAGTTTTAAATAATTTTGATTTTATATAATTAAATGTGACAAACTACCAAAAAATATTGTATTTACTATTGTATAAGACAGGAAAGAAGTTAATACTACGCAACAATATTTATGAAACCTTACGTAATACTAACTATTAGTATTCAGTATCTATGATAAATAAGCTAATAAGCCACATACAGCAAACAAAGGGCGGTAGAAGATGATTAGCAACGCAATAGATTGTAAATCAAAAGATAATTGCGTTAGAGTGCATCTCTTGGTGTTATAAAAAAAGAAAAGTAGAAAATATAGATGCAATTAGTATATGTTAGAACTATTAAAAACAAGTTTAAATATTAAAGAATAACAGGGAGGGTAAAGGCTTTGAAGTTACAAGAACGAATAAAAATGTATCGAATACCGATAATAGGGGTAATGGGACTGTTAGCAATATGGTTTCTCTTTTTCAGAGGTAGTAGCGGTGGAGAATTAACTCAAAAAGAGTTTGAAGACAAGTTAAAAGAAATATCAAACGGTAAAATTACCATTACAGATTCGAAAGCAGAACCTTTCGAAAAAGGTGATGGTACAGGATTATATACCGCTAACTGGAATGGTTTTATGATTTCAACAAGATTAGAGAAGAATGGTAAACTAGCAAACACGTACGCAGTTATAACAAAACAAGCAGGATATATGGATGAAATTGCAATAGGCCAATACCATGACTTAATGCAATATCTAATTCGTATTTCAAACCCAAAACTATCTGTAGACGATGTACAAATGATAGTAGATAATGAATTAAACTTCAACCAACAAATTATGACAGGTGATAAACATACTACATCTAAAGATAACATGTACTATCAGATAAGCGGTGGAGGAGAACCTGTAAACTTCTACTCGTTCTTAATTATGGACGAAGACGGATATAAGAGAGTAAACGGTACAAAGCAATAGGAGTTGGACAGTATGAAAGTAAAATACTTATTAATAGGAGAGTTGGACTGTTTGTAGTATGCTTTCTTTTCTTTAGGGGTAGCGAATAAACTCCTAAAGAGAGGGTATAAGCGTTTTCATGGGATTCTTTTTTATTGGAACGGGAGGAAACTTTATGAACGAAAAGGATTGTCCAGATATACAAAAATTTATGGATAAGGAACTTGGTGTCTTTTTCAAAGAAATGACTACACGTTTTGATAGATTGGAAGAACGTCTTGATAGGCTAGATTCGTTCTTAGATACGTTGAATGATGTTGGAGGAATGTTAAAAGATGTTCGTTCGGATATGGAGGCAATTAAGGAAGACAACAAAGGTATCCCAAAATCATCCTAAGATATGCCGAAATAGTCGTTTGACATTAAGAGTCACATACGTTTGTGATTGTGATTGATATTGTGATTCATGCGGCATAGAATCAGTGTTTTGTGGGTATATGCGGCATAAGGGAGGGTGTTCTATATTTTGTGCTTATTAAAATGGAATATACTTCCTACAAGGGGTTTTCAAATCAATCACAAATATTGTGACTTTAAAAAAGCCAGTGGTATCAAGGATTCGTGATTTGTCATGAAAATTTAACATTTTATTTCTTGTAAAATGGTCACACAGCTTGTGCTATAAGTAAAGAAGAACTTAAACGAAATAAATAAATGTTATTAATGAATTTAAAGCTTTAGCTTTTAAGCTTTGCTTATAATCTTTTTAATGAATAAATCTAACGATATTTCGTTGAAAAGATAAAAGAAGTAGTTCAGACCTAAGGGTCTTCACTAGGCTACGCCAAGTCTGTTTAAAAGAAAAAGATATTTGATAAGTCTCCAACAAACTACAAGATAAATTAGAGGATAAGCCTTTTCGTTTTCTTACTAAATTAATATTTCTTCTTGAAGCCTACGGCGTTTTGTCGTGGGTTCTTTTTTTATGTCTTCATATTTCTCAATTTGTATAAAAAGTTTCATTTTCTTCTTGTTAAATAGGGGTACAGATGGACATAAGAGTAGGGAAAGCTTAGCTACCTTTTCCGTAGTAAAAAAACAAACGGGGGGAATATTCATATGGAACAAAAAGAACTCAAAATCGAAATTATGTTGAATCCAAAAACAGTCGGTATTTTACGTCGAATCAAAGGTGTTACGGCTGTTCAATTAGCTGACAGGATGTTTGTAAGTCATTCGGTAGTAAAGAAAGCCGAATGCGGACAAGTCCCGATTTCGAATATAATGAACGTTCGTTTATGGAAAGCGTTAGCGGGGCTTGGATATTCCGTAGAGGATATTTACGTAATCAATATGTTTGTAGAACAAAAAGGGGGGCGTTGTGGATGAAACAGCGTAAACTTACACCTCAACAATTAGAAGCCCTAACACAAATATTCGAGAGACAAAGGGCGGGCGAAACGTTAACAGCTATCGCAAAAGATATGAAACTAGACCGTCGGACCATTTACAATTGGCGTCAACGTACTGAATGGGTCGAAATGGAAAAGGAATTGCGAAGACGTCTTATTAATGATGCGTACGAATCCGTTATGGAAACGTTAGTTAAAAACGCGGTTTCGGGGAAATCGCCAAAATGGACGGAACTCTATTTAAAATCAACTGGGCGACTTAAAGACGTCGCTGAAATCCAAACCAAACAAGCAATCACAATCAAAGAAGAAGGAATTACGGATGACCTACTTGCGGAACTAGACGCATTATTGAAAGGTTAGTTTGTTTATCTAATGGGAGGAAAATAATTATGACATACAACTTATCACCAATGGAAAAAGTAATGTTAGGTTACGGGGCAATCGAAGACCCGTATGCAGATGAAAAAGAAATTACGGAAGCGGTAACGCATCAACAACGACCTGAAACGAAGACATTCGGGCAAATGCTAACGAATAATCCATATAGTAATGTCAATGCATTTGTAAATATCAGCAATGGATATGCAAAGAGTGTTGGGGAAAACGACCCTGGTCTTCATAAAGATGCTAGAAAGATTCAACGTCTTCAAGCTGAACAAGAAGCAATTGCTGGGCGTATAGCGGCTATTCATGATAAATATGCACAATAAGGGAACTGGGCGGCATTTGCTGTCTGTTCCTCTCTTTTTTTATATACAGAATCATAAGTCTATGAATCGTTAGGACGTTGGATATCTCAAAATGGACGCTGCAAATATCCATGATTTACCCCAAGTGCGTAACAGATTTTATTTTCATATTTGTGTAGCGAAGCAAGAGGAATATATGTCATTACTGGATTTATAAACAATCACAAATAATGTGATTAATACTAGTTGTGAAAACAAAAAAGAACGCGGGGGCATTGTGCCACCTTGCGTCCTTATAAAACAAATTGATTTAAACTATCTTCAATTTCTTCCTCAGTGATTCCAATGTAAGTAAGCGTAATTTGCGGGTGGGAATGATTTAGGATTGCTTGTAGCTTCGCAACGTCTTTGTATTGCTTATAGAACCAGTACCCGAATGTTTTACGCATTGTATGAGTCCCGATTCCTTCAGTGATATCAGCCATTTCAGCCGCCTTGTTAAGTTGTCTGTATGCTTGTGTTGTTGTGATTGGCTTGTCCCCTTTACGGCTTGGGAAAAGCCATTCCGAATTCACTGTATTAGCATAAGCTTGTATTTCGTTGTAAATGTTATCTAGCTTAATTGTACGGGGCTTCTTCGTCTTTCCTTCTTGAATAACAATCTTCTTTTTCCTCTTAACATCGCTAGTTTTTAGCTTCAGTAAATCGCCTACACGTAATCCCGTATTAATTCCAATTAGAAACATAATGTAATCTCGTTCGGAACAATGACGTTTTAACGCCCACTTCATATCTTCAATTTGTTCTTTGCTTCGAATAGGTTGCACGTCCTTGATTTGATTCATAATATATCCGCCCTTTGTATGTATAGTAAAATCAATGATTTGAATGTACGTTTTTTAAAGATATTTATATAATAGCGGTATTTCAAGTTTAAATCAATAGAATTAACAAAATGAATGTATGTTTTTATTTAAAAACGTACATTGGGTTTAGAGGGACAGAAAAGTCACCTTCCTAAAATTAAAAGGGGGGTGAACCATATCCCCCTATGTCTTCGCAAATTAGTGGCGACCTTTATTTTGAAGATGGGCTATTTTAAACAAGGTGGCATCTATTTAACATGAGGGATACATCTTAAAGTAGGTATACCCTTTTAAGGGGGCTGTTTATTTAAGTATAGCTTGTATTAAATAACCTTGTGTGTACAAGTAAATTACGAAGCCGCGAGGTTCTTCTTCTCCATTCTCATAATCATAATCTTCTTATAAGCTATCGTTTGCCTTCCACCATTCCGTAAGCATAACCTTCTAGGGTCTGATACATCATGTGTCTAGCAGTCTTTTACATTACAATCATTATTATTTAATACTATTCTGTACGTTCAAATACTCAACGTTTATGAAACAATTCTACTTATTATGAGTAAAAGTTGATACAACAATGTTTCTTTCGTTTCAAAATATTGTTTCAAAACCTTTCATCATTTCATCTATTTGAATTGCTTTGTTTTGATTATTAAAATTCAATTTCTTCTTTAATTCTTTTTGATTGATGAATTTTTGCCAATCAATTCCTTCAAGCAAAATAAATTCGTAAATTCATTTGAATAAGGAAAACCGACCCGGTAGATGGGGGAAGTGGCATACTTATCTGCGAGTATAAGCTAAAGAGAATACAGGGAATATTATTCATTGGATACGAGAACTTAGCGACTAGTCAAGGCTAGAAAATTTTACAATAAAAAATTAGTTGAGTTTGGGAATCTATGTCTTTGTTTTATCGTATCTACCGAAATTAATAAGCTTCCTAAAGAATAAGAATTCGTACAAAAATAGTGATAAATAAGAGGGGGATTGAATGCTTTTTTAGATAAATTTGAACTGCGTAAGGTGCATATTATTGTATTAGTTTTATCCAATTTTTTTGATGAATATAAAATTGATAAGGTAGAGTAATTTTTAATTAATTACAATTTATGTGTCACGAAATGGATAATAAAAGACCAATAGAAAGTGTAAGGACAAAATCAAACACTTTCGGAGGAATTTTATTATGATAAATTTAATCAAAAATGAAGAAACATTTATTATCAACGTTAATGTTCGTGAATCTTATATGAACCGTGTAGATGTATTAGAAAAAGTAAAAGGATTATTACTTTTACCTAATATAGAAATGGCAACAACAAAGCAGGTTGCGGAGTTCTATGAGATAGAGGATAGTGTTATACGGCATGTAATAAAAGAAAATAAAGAGGAACTATTACAAGATGGTTATAAAATAAATGTAGGTAAGGATTTAGCCCGTGAACTTATTTCACACGCTAAAGTTGAAAGGAAAAGAGGGCATATACTAATTAACGGTGAAATGAGACTTCCATATACCGAGGTGGCACTTTTCCCTAAACGTGCAATTTTGCGTGTCGGAATGTTATTACGAGACAGCCTTGTTGCAAAAGAAGTTCGTACTCAATTATTAAACATGGAAGAGAGAACATCAGATGAGATTAAAGTCGCTGATATTTGCGAAGAACAAGCGTTACAAATTGCTGTGGGAAAAGCCCTAATAACGGGGGATATAAACGGATTGGCACATGCTTCTGAAAAGTTAATTGAGTTTAAAAATCGTCATATTACTGGAATGGAGAACAAGCTACAAGAACAACAAATGGTAATTAAAATATTAGTGAAAGAGGAAGTTCAATATAAAAACCCTAGAACACTTCTTCGTAAACTTGTTAACCATTATTCCAAAGTGGTTCACGGTACTATTAGTACAAACAAAGGTTGGATAGACCTTCGTCATCATCTTGCAAACAAATTAGAGAGAGGAATTAATTTGAAATCTCGAAGAACTAATGCAAGAAAAAGTAATCCTAGGGCTTCATATATAAGTGTTATCCATCCCGAGGAATTTAAAATCATTATTTCTGCAATGGTGGGAATATGTGTAAGTAGTGGTGTGGAAGTTTCTGATATTATGAAAGATGCCTAAAAATAAGAAAACGTCACGATTTAATTCGTGGTTTTCATTCCTTTAGGATATTATTCTTCGAATTTTTTATTTCGATATTTTTAATGGATGAATTCAAGTGAAAATATATATGTAAACTTTATTGGAAGTGAAACTTTAAAGATAAGGTAGAATGGAATAAATATTTAGGCTTAATATAGAGATGTATATACTATGAAAATATAAAAGTTGATGGAGGTTGAGTATGGAGAGAGTAATATATTGTGAGGTGGATTTTGAAGGGTTAGGAGTAACACAAAAGGATTTTTATGAATGTATGATTAAAGAAGGATTCGGGGCAGAACGTGAAACAATTGCACACATAATAAAAGATGATAATCCTAAAAGTATAGAGAAATATATTCTAAGTGAAAATAATGGTTATATGATGAAATTTTTGGTGGATGAGGATTTAGCGGGTTTGTTATCGGGATATAGTTTGGAAGGAGTAGAAAAAGGATTTACAACAATTGATGCGTTTTCAAATAAGCTAAGAGAATTCATAAAATGTTGGTTAGAAGTAGAAGAACAGAATAGAGGAAGGTAAAAAGATGGGGACATTGTTCCTTGTCTTTTTTTATTTCAGTGCCATCCGTCCATAAATAATAATTTTTTAGAGTGTAATGTCACGTTTCATACGTGTAGAGACGAATAGAAAGGGAAGAGGTAGTTCCTTTCTCCTCTTAGACATTCATAAATACAACATTTTTTATGATTTTGTCACAGTAAACTTTTAAAATTATAAAAATCAGTGAGGGACGGCAACATGAAATTATACAAAAGAGAAAAGAAAACACACATTCAAATACAGCAGGAAGATAAGCTAGAACGAATAAAGCGAATTTATGATGATAAAAAAGTAAAGCAGGTGCTTGCCGTAGAAAAAACATGGAATAAGTATGCTTTACTTCGATTGGAAGAAGGAGAGGATGCCTTCCATATCATTTTTAATGATTATTTAATAGGATGGTTAATTCAAACAAATCTCAATAAATTTGAAAATGCATGGAAAAATAAGCGGATTTATCGAGATGATTTTGAAAGTGTATTTTGGGAGAAGTTATGGCATGTGTGTCGAGAACATTCATGGAACGATGAGTATTATCTGTATGAAAAAATCAGAAAGTCATTAGAATGTTCAGGTTATAACCTAGTAAAAGCGAAATTAACGACGGATAAGCGAAGGGCTAATCATCAAAATGTTGACCTTATGGCAGACTTAGAAAAGATGGATTCACCTTTTCGTATTGAGAATGATATAGAAATTAAACTATTAATTAATCAGTATTGTAATGATATTGAAGCGGATTTAATAACAACGTATATTGAAAGTCCTCATTTATCATACAGAGACTTGGGGCGTTTGTATGGGATAAATCACCCTGAAAGAGTAAGGCGAATACTTGATTCTGCAAAGAGGAAGCTAAGGGAGATTATGCATATATAATTCATAAATAAAGTGTTGGCAGTAGGAGTAGTTTTACTGAAGCGGTGTAGGGTATAAAATGTTTAATAATATTAGGGTTTATAGTAGAATAGGGAGTATTGGAATGAAGGAAGAATAAGGAACTTTTAAATTGTTGGAGGCTTACATAGTTGGGGAATTTAAAAAGATTTTTAAGTGATAAGGATAATAGAGATATTGTTTTGTTTTCAATTAATACTTTGACGGCGGTGGTAAGTGTAATTATTGCTGTGATTTCTTTATTTGTAGCATGGCAAGCAAAGGAAATTGCGAATCGACAAATAGAAACTGCAAAGGCTGAAAAAAGTCCCTTAATATATTTTGACATGAATTACGATGAAGATGATAAGGGAAACTTTATTGGCACTAATTTAGAGGTTTCTAATGAAGGTGGATTATTGAGAGAATATGGTGTAGATTTGGTGACGATTTTAGAGTTGCGGATTTCTGACTTTAGTAAGGATAAAGTGGAGAAGACTCTTAAAATACCTATTCATAATTATTATGATATAAGTGGTAAGTCTGGTGCATCTCAAAAGAAACTGGTGACTTATGATAATTTATTTCTAAAAGAAGGAAATCATGCGAAGATTAACCGTGTATTCAGTGAATTTTCTGAAAAGACAAAGTCGTTAAATGATGAAAAAGAAAAACAAACGGGCAAAGCTTTTCTGATTGGATATCCTGAATTGAAGACATATGTGAAAGTATGGTATAAAGACATTTATAATGAGAAGCATATTCAATATTATAGTGTAGATAATATGGGTGCCACTCAAATAAATAATGAAAAAGGAAGAGAAGAGTTTAAAAACAGTGACCTATCTAGTAAAGTACTCGATTTGAAAGACCTTGATGCAGATAAATTATTAAAAATCGTAAGTCAAGATATACGAAAATAAAACAATGATTACAATCTGATATAAAAAGCATTATTTCATTTTATTTGAAGTAATGCTTTTTATTATGTAATTACAAGTGGCAAAGTAAAGTATAACTTACTAAGTTTATTAATAATTAAACATGATTCTAAACAATACGGTAGGGGTATAAAGGGAATAAAAAAATACCGCCTAAGTAGTGATAATCACACAAGGCGGTGAAATTAATAATTAATATAAGTAATTTGTAACGCTATACAGGGTAATAATTAAGATAAATTATATACTTCGTTTACTGCCATAAAAGCTATTTCATATGGATTTTTGTCAATATTCTTTTCAATTAAAGTATTCTTTTCGGCCTTTTTGCAATCGGACGAAAACTCGTCTAGAAGTCCTTTTATTTCAGTATCTAATTTTAATATCATATCAGCACTAAAAGTTAAACCGTATATATTAAAAATAGTAAAGGTATTTAAAAATGCCACGTACATTAATGAAAAGTGAAGCTTTTTTTGTGATTGGTCTTTTTCACTTGTTATTTTACTTATCGCATCTGAAAGTTTTTGTATATCTGTTTCTTTAAATGGTAACCTTTTTTCGTTTATTAATGATATACATAGTAAAGCTGTTCGATTCCAAATAATAACCTTCGCATACGATGATAAAAGTTTTTTTAATTCCGTAGTATTTTCATCTTGGGAATCTGCTTTATTTTCATTATCATTTTTACTTGTTAAGTTCAATCCTAGTTGTTCTAGTTTTGTTGTGAAATCTGAAAAATTTTGTGCATTCATCCCCCGTATAGTAGATAATTCTGTACTGATACCTTTCATTTTGGTATCCATACTATTCATAATAATTTCAAGTTGAACACTTATTTCTTCGATTTTATTACTTGAATTAACTAGGTGGCTAGAGTCTAACTTTTCAGTAATGTCCTTAATCTTTCCAGCAGAGTTTTCTAATTGTTGGACTGAAGATTTGCTAGTGAAATTATCATAGAATGTATAAACAATTGCAATTATAGCTAAAATGATTGATACGATAGTTCCTCCGAAACTCCAATGACTTATTAATTGTCCTGAATCTTTATATTTATATGTATAGTGAGAAATAGCACAAACCATAACTATAATAAGCCAGTAGATTAAATCTTTTTTCTGTACCCAATCGTGCAAACCTGTTTCGGTTTTTAGTTGTTCGGTAGGTTTTTCTTTAAGGATATTACGTGTTACTAGCATTAAAAAAAGAAAAATTATGCCATAAACAAAACTAGGTATATCTAGATATTCAAGCCAAGTTCTCAAAATGTATCCCTCCTGTATGATTCTTCTACTTTATATATCCTAGCAAAAATATAAATGAATGAATATATTAATTTTTTTGTTTGAAAATTAATTGTTATTATAGGAAGAAAGTGATAAACTTTTATTAAGTTGACCTATCAATTTGAGGATGGGCACCAATAAATAGAAGCATTTAATGATAGTTATGAAATATACAATGCCTTGATATAACGGTGGTTATACAGTATCCATGTCAAAAGCAAAACCTACGAACTCTGAGTTTATCGCAATGGTTGCGGATAAGCTGAGACTTGAACATAAAGCTAGTTGAGAGTAAAAGTAGTAAGGGATTTAAGCTTTAGTAAAGCTTAATAATTCTTGAAATTGATACTCGATATCAAATTTAAAACCAATGAACTTTTTATTTAAAGACCAATGAATGTTATAATTCGTTGGTCTTTTTATTTTGTTGAGAAAAAGAGATTATTTGATAGTATGGAAAATAAAACCTATTTTTAGTAATATTACATGTAAGTGAGTTTTTTATAAGGCAATAAAATAGATATAGATAGGGAGAAGGGGAATGGAAAATAAAATTTCAACTTGGCTAGGAATAGTAGCAGCTATGGGAGTTCTTGCTATTGCAGTTACATTTGGAATGTTAGAACTTGCAGATAATCCCGTAGATAAAGAAGTGAGTGCTCAAATAGATAAAAAAGAAGACCAAACAATAGTAGGTAGAGAGGTAGATGGGGTCTTTGTTGATGTGTATGTTACTGAAAATTCTACTGAAAGCGAAGTCATTACAGCCATGCATCGCATGACTCATCAAAAAGTGGTGGCAGAACGAAAATTGGGCTCTATCCCAATGATTCAAAGTAATACTAAAAAATTAAAAGAAATTATAAATAAGAGTAGCTTTGCGAAGAAAAATGAACTTTTAGCAATTGCTGATAGATGGGCGAAAAAAGATTTTAGTAAAATTGTAGAAGATCACAATTATTTCTCAGATGCTCAAGAAGATAGCGTTTGTAAAGCAACTAGAGCAATGGATGCGTTAGAAGAGCAACATTATATTTTAACTACATTCGGGGAGGAAAAAGCGAAAGAACTATACGAATCAGGGGATGCTCCGCACGTTCAATAAAAACAATATAAAGGGCTTCTAGTTTTTTTATGATCGTGTTTTTAGGACGCAATGGGGACTTATAAATAAATGGTCTGCTTTCTTTATGACGTGTAACAAAAAAGAAAAGATGTGATTCATTATTAAATGATGAAGGAACGGCTAAATCACATCGTAGTACATCTGTTAAAGGATTTTAGTAGGAAAGGCATCCGTGATATAATAGAAAATAATAAAAAGTCCTGCAAAACAGGACTGTATTATTCTTCGTCTTTATTTTGTTTTTCTAATTCAACTAGTTTTTGAATTAAAATGTGCTGCGGCATATGCATGAGTTGTTCAAGTGGAACACCTAGTGCTTTTGATAAGCGGACTGCAGTATCTGGAGAGATTTGTAATGGTCTCATAGAAGTACCTCCTTTTTCGTATAGTATAGCATAAGATTGGGGGAGTGAGGATGACTCTTATATTTGCACATCGTGGTGCGGCTGGAACGTACCCAGAAAATACAATGATTTCATTTGAAGCAGCTGAGTCTTTTAGAGCGGATGGAATTGAACTTGATGTTCAATTAACGAAAGATGGAAAAGTTGTCGTCATTCACGATGAAACGGTGGACCGGACAACAAATGGAAAAGGTGCGGTTCGGAATTATGTATATGAGGACTTATGCAAGTTAGATGCAAGTTATAAATTTGGTGATAAAGTAGGTTTTTGTAAAATACCACTTTTAGAAGAGGTATTAGAATGGCTTGAACAAACGAGTTTGCTACTTAATATTGAACTTAAAAATAATAAAATTCCATACAGAGGTTTAGAGGAAGAAGTTATAACGCTTGTACGGAAATTTAGTCTAGAGGATCGTGTTATATTTTCTTCGTTTAATCACTACAGTATGAAACGGTGCCATATGATGGCCCCTGATATTCAAACAGCAATTTTATATCGCGAAGGTTTGCATAGTCCGTGGGCATACGCGAAAAAAATGGGGGCTACAGCAGTACATCCGAATTATCGTTATCTTCAAGATGCAATTGCCGAACTAACGATGGAAAGTGGTGTAGAAGTTCGCCCTTATACAATTAATGAAGAAACGCTTATGCGTAAATATTTTGATATGAATATATCGGCGATTATTACTGATTACCCTGAAACGGCAAGAACGTTATTGCCAATAAAAAAATGAGACCGCGTGTAACGGTCTCATTTTTTTATTTATAAATAGTGGGGTATTCCTATCTTCTAAAGCGAGCTTGTACTTTATTTCGTTTGCGATCTCGGTGCAAGACGAAGCCACCAAAGATATAAAACCCGAGCGCGAAGCAGAGAGCGCCGATTAAAAATTGTAACCACAGTATAGAAATTGGTGGAAATAGAATCCCGAATACAGTATCTCTCATTAACTTTATGCCAAACACAGCTAATGAAATAGGGATGAGTGCTAATAGTAGAGCAACGTAACGCTGCATACATAACGCTCCTTTTCAGATTATTTCGTATATTTTAATGATGTTATACGGAAAGGGGGTTTGTCAAGAGGGTGCTGAACGAGTAAGATAAGGGTGTGAAAAAATTTGCAGAGTTACTTCGAGAGGAAGTGTAATATATGAAACAAAAAGTATTAATTGTTGGTGCAGGTGAAGGCGGGAGCGCGCTGCTGAATCTGTTACAAAGTTCGAATATATTTCAAATTATAGGGATTATTGATATAAATCCGTTGGCAAAAGGACTACAAATTGCTAAGGAATACGGGATTGCAATTGGAGAAAGTGTAACTCCATTTCTTTCTATGCATATCGATGTAATATTTGATATGACAGGTGAAGATGATGTACATAAAGTTTTATTAGAAAAAAAGAAAAAAGACACTCTTCTTATACCAGGTGATATCGCAAAAATTGTTACAGGATTAGCGCATGAGAAGGAAGGGCTAATTGGGCGGTTAGAGGAACAGACGCAACAAGGAGAATTAATTTTAAATTCTACACATGACGGCATGATTGTAATTGATCGAGAGGGACAAGTTCGTCTTTTTAATAAAAGTGCAGAGCGTATTATCGGATATAAAAAAGAAGAGGCGATAGGAAAGTATATTTTAGAAGTCATTCCAACTAGTAAATTACTTCGCATTATACGTACGAAACAAATAGAAGTAAATTATGAACTGACATTAGAGAATGGAAAGAAAATTATTACAACGCGTATTCCAATATTAAAAGAAGGAGGAGAGGTACAAGGGGCATTTGCAATTTTTAAAGATATAACAGAAGTTGTAGATCTTGCGGAAGAAGTTACAGACTTAAAAGAAATTCAAACACTATTAGAGGCAATTATTAACTCATCTGAAGAAGCGATTTCGGTTGTGGATGAAAAAGGAAGAGGTTTAGTCATTAACCCAGCATATACGAAATTAACGGGTTTAACAGAAGAAGATATTATTGGGAAGCCTGCTACAACTGATATTGTAGAAGGCGAAAGTATGCATATGAAAGTACTTCGAACGCGTCGTGCGGTGCGCGGAATACATATGAAGATTGGGCAAAAAAAGCGAGATGTAATTGTAAACGTAGCACCAGTTATTGTGGATGGAATATTGAAAGGAAGCGTCGGCGTTATCCGTGACGTGTCGGAAATTCAAAAATTAACAAATGAATTGAATAGAGCAAGGCAAATTATTCGTACATTAGAAGCGAAATATTCATTTGATGATATTGTCGGAAATTCAGATGAAACAACGGCAGCTATCGAACAGGCGAAGCTAGGAGCGAATACACCAGCAACAGTACTGTTACGCGGGGAATCTGGGACTGGTAAAGAATTGTTTGCACATGCAATCCATAATGGAAGTAATCGAAAATACAATAAGTTCGTCCGTGTAAACTGTGCGGCCATTTCGGAGACGTTGTTAGAAAGTGAATTATTTGGTTATGAGGAAGGGGCGTTTTCTGGAGCGAAAAGAGGCGGGAAACGTGGGTTCTTTGAGGAGGCGAATAACGGTAGTATTTTTTTAGATGAAATAGGGGAGTTGTCTGCAAATACACAAGCGAAACTCCTTCGTGTATTGCAGGAAAAAGAAATTGTAAAAGTTGGTGGAACGAAAGCGATACCTATTAATGTTCGAGTAATTGCAGCGACACATGTGAATTTAGAAAAGGCTATTCTAGAAGGGAAGTTTAGGGAGGATTTATATTATCGATTAAATAAAATTCCAATTCAAATTCCATCTCTTCGTCAACGTAAAGGAGATATACCGACAATTGCGGACAGATTGATTCAAAAAATTAATCAAGATTACGGTCGTAATGTAGAAGGGCTCACTGATTCAGCCGTTTTATATTTACAATCATACGAATGGCCAGGAAATGTGAGGGAACTTGAAAATATTTTGGGGAGAGCTATTATCTTTATGAATTATAACGAGACCTATATTGATGTACACCATTTACCGCCATTACATAACGAAGAGCAGGTGGAGTCAAAGCAATCTCATTTATTACCTGAATTAGAAGAAAAGCCACTTGAACATTTAGTGACAGAGTTTGAAGGGAATATTATTTATGAATATTTGGAGAGATTTGATGGGAATAAAACACAAACTGCAAAAGCGTTAGGAATTTCCGTTCGAAATTTATATTACAAGCTAGAAAAGTATGACCATGCAAAAAATAGCATGCAATAAATTGCGTACCGTGCAATTTATTGCATGGTATACAAAAAGCGACAAAATAAGACAGAATCTTTCGTTATTTTCCAAAGTATTGATTTTACTGCATTTTGAATGCGTTTTCATTATTGGTAAGACCACTTTTAAAAGTTGGCACGGTATTTGCTTTATAAATAGACGAGGGACGACGGAAAGGGTTGATTACAAAATATGAAGTTAGAATACTTAATTGATCAAGCAGCAGGAAAGCCTAAAAAAACTGTGGCTGTAGCAGTAGCTGAAGATCATGAAGTAATTGAAGCTGTAGCGAAAGCAATTAAATTACAGCTAGCTCAATTTCGTCTATATGGAAATCAAGAAAAAATAATGGGGATGCTACAAGAACATGGTTTACAAACTTCAGAACATGTTGAAGTGATTGCAGCAATGTCTAGTGCTGAAGCTGCAGAACTTTCTGTTAAAGCTGTGAGAAATGGTGAAGCAGATGTGCTTATGAAGGGGAACATCCCAACAGCGAATATTTTGAAGGCTGTGTTAAACAAAGAGTGGGGCCTACGTAAAGGTAGCGTACTTTCACATGTAGCAGCATTTGAAGTTCAAAATTACGACCGTCTTATTTTCGTTACAGATGCAGCGATGAACATCGCACCTGACGTAACACAAAAAGCTGCTATTATACAAAATACTGTAGAAGTTGCCCAGGCAATAGGAATCGACTTGCCCAAAGTGGCACCAATCGCAGCAGTAGAAGTTGTGAATCCAGCGATGCAGGCGACAATTGATGCAGCGATGTTAACACAAATGAATCGCCGCGGACAAATTAAAGATTGTATCGTTGATGGACCACTTGCTTTAGATAATGCAGTATCACAAATTGCAGCAGAACATAAAGGCATAGTAAGTGATGTAGCAGGTAAGGCAGATATTTTACTCGTCCCAACGATTGAAGCTGGAAATGTGCTATATAAATCACTCGTATACTTTGCGGATGCAAAAGTAGGAGCAATGATTGCTGGCGCAAAAGCACCGATTGTTTTAACATCTCGTGCTGATTCAGCAGAAACAAAAGTATATTCATTAGCATTGGCAGTTGCGACTGCTTCAAAATAAACCAAAAAGGGTAAAACATTAGGGGGAAACGACAATGACATTAGAAATCTTCGAATACTTAGAAAAATATGATTATGAGCAAGTAGTATTTTGTCAAGATAAAGAATCTGGTTTAAAAGCAATTATTGCAATTCATGATACAACACTTGGACCGGCTCTTGGTGGAACAAGAATGTGGACATATGATTCTGAAGAAGCGGCGATTGAAGATGCATTGCGTCTTGCAAAAGGGATGACATACAAAAACGCAGCAGCTGGTTTAAACTTAGGTGGTGCGAAAACAGTAATTATCGGTGATCCTCGTAAAGATAAGAGCGAAGCAATGTTCCGTGCACTAGGACGTTATATCCAAGGACTAAACGGACGTTACATTACAGCTGAAGATGTTGGTACAACAGTAGATGATATGGATATTATCCATGAAGAAACTGACTTTGTAACAGGTATCTCACCATCATTCGGTTCTTCTGGTAACCCATCTCCAGTAACTGCATACGGTGTTTACCGTGGTATGAAAGCAGCTGCAAAAGAAGCTTTCGGTACTGACAATTTAGAAGGAAAAGTAATTGCTGTTCAAGGCGTTGGTAACGTAGCATATCACCTATGCAAACATTTACACGCTGAAGGAGCAAAATTAATCGTTACAGATATTAATAAAGAAGCTGTACAACGTGCTGTAGAAGAATTCGGTGCATCAGCAGTTGAACCAAATGAAATTTATGGTGTTGAATGCGATATTTACGCACCATGTGCATTAGGCGCAACAGTTAATGATGAAACTATTCCACAACTTAAAGCAAAAGTAATCGCAGGTTCTGCAAATAACCAATTAAAAGAAAATCGTCACGGTGACATCATTCATGAAATGGGTATTGTATACGCACCAGATTATGTAATTAATGCAGGTGGCGTAATTAACGTAGCAGACGAATTATATGGATACAATAGAGAACGTGCACTAAAACGTGTTGAGTCTATTTATGACACAATTGCAAAAGTAATCGAAATTTCAAAACGCGATGGCATAGCAACTTATGTAGCGGCAGATCGTCTAGCTGAAGAGCGCATTGCAAGCTTGAAAAATTCTCGTAGCACTTACTTACGCAACGGTCACGATATTATTAGCCGTCGCTAATCATTCATATATAACTTTTACAAAAGGCGTGGTTACCTCTTATGAGGTTTCCACTTCCTTTTGAATTTATTAGTGGAGGTAGCAACATTGTCTGTAAATCGAATTCTTGTTATTAACCCAGGTAGTACATCCACAAAAATTGGTGTTTTTGATAATGAAAGACCCGTTTTAGAAGAAACGATTCGTCATGACGTAGAACAGATTGGGAAATACAAGCGAATTATCGACCAATATGAGTTTCGAAAAGAAACGATTTTAGAAGTTCTACATTCTCATGGTATTAACATTTCAAAATTAAACGCTGTTTGTGGACGTGGTGGATTACTTCGTCCAATCGAAGGCGGTACGTATACAGTAAACGATGCGATGTTAGAAGATTTAAAAAATGGGTTTAGCGGTCATCACGCTTCAAACCTTGGAGGCATTTTAGCATATGAAATTGCTTCTGGATTAAACATTCCTGCATTTATTGTGGATCCTGTCGTTGTAGATGAGATGGAGCCAGTTGCTCGTATAAGTGGTATTGCTGGTATGGAACGTAAAAGTATCTTCCATGCATTAAATCAAAAAGCAGTTGCTCGTAAAGTAGCCGAACAGTTAAACCACAAATATGAGGATTTAAATTTATTAGTTACACATATGGGCGGTGGTATTACAGTTGGTGCTCATAAAAAAGGAAGAGTAATCGATGTGAATAACGGTTTAAACGGAGAAGGACCATTTAGTCCAGAGCGTGCTGGTACAGTGCCAGTAGGGCAACTAGTAGAAATGTGTTTCTCTGGTGAGTATTACCGAGATGAAATGATTAAAAAGCTTGTCGGACAAGGTGGACTTGTAAGTTTAATCGGTACAAATGATGCGATTAAAGTAGAGAAAATGGTTGAAAAAGGTGATCCTGAAGCAACTCTTATTTATAAAGCAATGGCATATCAAGTTGCAAAAGAGATTGGCGGAGCTAGCGCTGTACTTCACGGGAAAATCGATGCAATCGTATTAACTGGTGGACTGGCATACAGTAAAATTCTTGTCGATGAAATAAAAGAGCGAGTGGACTGGATTGCAGATGTTATCGTACATCCAGGCGAAGATGAGTTAGAAGCGTTAGCAGAAGGAGCACTTCGTGTATTACGTGAAGAAGAAGCTCCAAAAGAATACGTTGTACGTGAAAAAGAAACGGTAGCTAGGGGTTGAGATAATGGCAAAAGAATATGATTTAGTCATCGTTGGCGGCGGTACTGGTGGATATGTTGCTGCAATTCGTGCATCACAACTAGGGTTAAAAACTGCACTAGTCGAAAAAGAAAATCTTGGTGGTACTTGTTTACACAAAGGATGTATCCCTAGTAAAGCTCTTTTACGTAGTGCGGAAGTATATGCAACTGCTAAAAAAAGCGAAGAGTTCGGAGTTATTGCAAGCAATGTAGAACTAAACTTTGCGAAAGTACAAGAGCGTAAAGAGAAGATTGTAACGCAGCTTCATAAAGGCGTTCAACACTTAATGAAACAAGGTAAAATTGATGTGTTTGAAGGTATTGGCCGTATTCTTGGCCCATCTATTTTCTCTCCGATGCCAGGGACAATTTCAGTTGAACTTGCAAGTGGAGAAGAGAATGAAATGTTAATTCCAAAAAATGTACTTATTGCAACAGGTTCTCGTCCAAATTCATTACCAGGTTTAGAATTAGACGGAGAGTACGTAATGTCTTCAGATCATGCCCTAAAAATGGAAACGCTTCCTAGTTCGATTATTATCGTTGGTGGCGGTGTAATCGGTATTGAGTGGGCATCTATGCTTGCTGACTTCGGTGTAGAAGTTACAGTATTAGAGTATGCAAAAACAATATTACCACTAGAAGATCAAGACGTTTCAAAAGAAATGCAACGTCTATTTAAGAAAAAAGGTATTAAAGTGGTAACTGGTGCAAAAGTATTACCAGAAACATTGGTAAAAGATAATGGAGTAACAATCCAAGCTGAACACAACGGTGAAAATAAAGAATTTAAAGCAGAAAAAATGCTTGTATCTGTAGGAAGACAAGCGAATACGCAAAATATTGGCTTAGAGAACACAGATATCGTTGTGGAAAAAGGATACATTCAAACAAATGAGTTTTATCAAACGAAAGAATCGCATATTTACGCAATTGGAGATGTAATCGGTGGCCTGCAACTTGCTCATGTTGCTTCTCATGAAGGAATTGCTGCAGTAGAACATATTGCAGGGAAAGAAGTTACACCAATTGATTACTCTATGGTATCAAAATGCGTATATAGCAGTCCAGAAGTTGCTTCTGTCGGTTTAACAGAACAAGAAGCGAAAGAAAAAGGCTATAAGTTAAAAGTAGGTAAGTTCTCATTCCGCGCAATCGGAAAAGCACTTGTATACGGAGAATCAGATGGTTTCGTAAAACTTGTAGTTGATGAAGAGACAAATGACATTCTTGGTGTTCATATGATTGGACCACATGTAACAGATATGATTTCTGAAGCGGGTCTTGCAAGAGTACTTGATGCAACACCTTGGGAAGTAGCACATACAATTCATCCGCATCCATCATTATCTGAGGCGATTGGTGAAGCAGCACTTGCTGTAGATGGAAGAGCGTTACACGCATAAAAATGTGGATTTAGGAGGTTATGAAAAATGGCAGAAGTAAAAGAAAAGCGCCATGAAGAGCTTGGCTTAAGTGATGAGCAAGTATTAGAAATGTTCCGTACGATGTTACTTGCACGTAAAATTGACGAACGTATGTGGTTATTAAACCGCGCTGGTAAAATTCCATTCGTAATTTCTTGTCAAGGACAAGAGGCTGCACAAGTTGGAGCGGCGTTCGCTCTTGATAGAGAGAAAGATTATGCATTACCATACTACCGGGATATGGGTGTTGTACTAGCATTTGGTATGACAGCTAAAGAGCTTATGTTGTCTGCTTTTGCGAAAGCTGGAGATCCAAACTCTGGTGGTCGTCAAATGCCTGGTCACTTCGGTCAAAAGAAAAATCGTATTGTTACAGGTTCATCTCCAGTAACAACACAAGTACCACATGCAGTTGGTATTGCACTAGCTGGAAAAATGGAGAAGAAAGATTTAGTAACGTTCGTTACATTTGGAGAAGGTTCTTCAAACCAAGGTGACTTCCATGAAGGGGCAAACTTTGCTGGTGTACACAAACTACCTGTTATTTTTATGTGTGAAAATAACAAATATGCAATCTCTATTCCAGTTGAAAAACAATTAGCATGTAAAAACGTATCAGATCGTGCGATTGGTTACGGTATGCCTGGATATACAATAGACGGAAACGATCCACTTGCAGTATATAAAGCTGTAAAAGAAGCAGCAGATCGCGGTCGTCGTGGTGAAGGACCAACTTTAATTGAAACAGTATCATATCGTTTAACAGCACATTCTAGTGACGATGATGATCGTGTTTATCGTGATAAAGAAGAAGTAGAAGAAGCAAAGAAAAAAGATTCAATTATAACATTCGCAGCTTATTTAAAAGAAGCTGGTGTGTTAACTGAGGAATCCGAAAAACAAATGTTAGACGAAATTATGCATATCGTAAATGAAGCAACAGAATATGCAGAAAATGCTCCGTATGCAGCACCTGAAGATGCATTGAAGCACGTATACGCAGAATAGGGGGGAACGTTTCATGGCTGTAATGTCTTATATTGATGCTATTACATTAGCAATGCGCGAAGAAATGGAACGCGATGAGAAAGTATTCGTTTTAGGAGAAGATGTTGGTAAAAAAGGTGGCGTGTTTAAAGCGACACACGGTTTGTATGATCAATTTGGTGAAGATCGTGCGCTTGATGCACCGCTTGCAGAATCTGCAATTGCTGGGGTAGCAATTGGTGCAGCAATGTATGGTATGCGTCCAATCGCTGAAATGCAGTTTGCTGATTTCATCATGCCAGCAGTAAACCAAATTGTTTCTGAGGCAGCAAAAATTCGTTATCGTTCTAATAATGATTGGACTTGTCCAGTTACAATCCGTGCACCATTTGGCGGGGGTGTTCACGGTGCATTGTATCATTCACAATCTGTAGAAGCGATGTTTGCAAACCAACCAGGTTTAAAAATCGTTATCCCTTCTACACCATATGATGCAAAAGGCTTATTAAAAGCAGCCATTCGTGATGAAGATCCAGTATTATTCTTTGAACATAAACGTGCATATCGTTTAATTAAAGGTGAAGTACCGGAGGATGACTACGTATTACCAATCGGAAAAGCAGATGTAAAACGTGAAGGTGATGATATTACAGTTATCACGTACGGATTATGTGTTCATTTTGCTCTTCAAGCGGCTGAAAAGTTAGCACAAGATGGCATCTCTGCACACATTCTTGATTTACGTACTGTATATCCATTAGATAAAGAAGCAATCATTGAAGCAGCTTCTAAAACAGGTAAAGTTCTTCTTGTAACAGAAGACAATAAAGAAGGAAGCATTATGAGTGAAGTGGCAGCAATTATCGCTGAAAACTGTCTATTTGATTTAGATGCGCCAATCGCACGTCTTGCAGGTCCAGACGTTCCAGCAATGCCATATGCACCAACAATGGAAAAATTCTTTATGGTAAATCCAGATAAAGTTGAAAAAGCAATGCGTGAACTTGCGGAATTTTAATCGGGGGGACTATACATGGCTGTAGAAAATATTACAATGCCTCAGCTCGGGGAGAGCGTTACAGAGGGCACAATTAGTAAATGGCTCGTTAATGTTGGCGATCACGTAAATAAGTATGATCCGCTTGCAGAAGTAATGACTGATAAAGTAAATGCTGAAGTACCATCTTCTTTCACGGGTGTTGTGAAAGAGTTAATCGCTGGTGAAGGTGATACGTTAGCTGTAGGTGAAGTAGTTTGTGTTATTCAAGTAGAAGGCGCAGATGAAGTAGCAGCAACAGCTGTTGAGGAAAAAACAAAAGAAGAATCAAAGGCAGAAGTAGCTACGTCTGAAAAAGCACCGAAAGTAAAACAACCAACTGATGGAAAACCACGTTTTTCACCAGCTGTGTTAAAGCTTGCAGGTGAGCATAACGTTGATTTAGATCTAGTAGAAGGTACGGGAGCAAACGGCCGTATCACTCGTAAAGATATTTTAAAGCTAGTGGAATCTGGAAATATCCCACAAGCAGGTGCGGCGAAGAAAGAGGAAGCTGTAGCGGCAGTAGTAGAAGCTCGCCCAGAAGCACCAAAAACAGCACCAGTAGCGCAAAAAGTAGAAGCTGCGAAACCAGTTTCTGTACCTACAATGCCTGGAGATATCGAAATTCCAGTAACAGGTGTGCGTAAAGCAATCGCAGCAAACATGTTACGTAGTAAACACGAAGCACCACATGCTTGGATGATGATTGAAGTAGATGTGACAAACCTTGTGTCATACCGTAACTCAATTAAAGGTGACTTTAAGAAGCGTGAAGGCTTTAACTTAACGTTCTTTGCTTTCTTCGTAAAAGCAGTAGCACAAGCGTTAAAAGAGTATCCTCAAATTAATTCAATGTGGGCTGGCGATAAAATTGTTCAGAAGAAAGATATTAACCTTTCTATCGCTGTTGCAACAGAGGAAGAACTATTTGTACCAGTAATTAAGCAAGCGGACGAGAAAACAATTAAAGGTATCGCTCGTGAAATTACAGAACTTGCAGGAAAAGTACGTACGAAATCGTTAAAAGCAGACGAAATGCAAGGTGGAACATTTACAATTAATAACACAGGATCATTCGGTTCTGTTCAATCTATGGGTATTATTAATTACCCGCAAGCAGCTATTTTACAAGTTGAATCAATTGTAAAACGCCCAGTAATTATGGATAATGGAATGTTCGGTGCTCGTGATATGGTTAACTTATGTTTATCACTTGATCACCGAGTACTTGATGGTTTAATTTGTGGTAAGTTCTTAGGACGTGTTAAAGAAATTTTAGAAAACATGTCAGAAAACAATACATCTGTATATTAATAAAAAGCTCGCTTATGCGAGCTTTTTATTATCTTATTTCTTCATCTACATCCTACTATATGTATAAATATCTTTCCCAGTAATCTTACAATAAACGATTATGTATTAGGAATTTACGAAAATACATTGCTGATATATGGTATATGGATATAAAATAAGAAAAGAATAATTTTTTTGGCAAATCTTACTGACGAAACTGTAGTATAATATATTGTATTGTATGAAAAAGAGAGTTATTCTATATAAGTGTTTTATAGATAATGTGTAATCAGTCGTCAAAACATGAAGAATGTTGACTCCTGGTTTTTTATTTTTGCCGTAACAATGTTTCAGGAGGATGTCATGAAAAGAAGTACCGAGTTTCTAAAAAGTTTAGATGTAAAATTAATTTTAATTTTGTGTGCACTATGTGTGACGAGTATAGCTGCTATATATAGCAGTCAGCAAACGGGACAGTATGGAGCTGCAAACTTTGCTATGAAACAAGGTGTTAACTACATAATTGGGGTTGTATTGTTACTTCTTGTTGCAAGCATCGACTTAGATCAATTGCAAAAATTATCTTGGCCACTTTATATTGCCGGGTTTGGTTCACTTATTCTTTTGAAAATACTACCGGTTTCCACCTTCACACCTGAAAAATTAGGTGCAAAAAGATGGTTCGTTTTTCCAGTACTTGGACAAATTCAGCCGTCGGAGTTTTTCAAAATTGCATTGCTTCTTGTAGTAGCAAGCATAGCTGTGAAACATAATGCGCAGTATATGGCGAGGACATTCCAAACGGATTTAAAATTAGTAGGTAAAATTATGCTAGTTTCTCTTCCGCCTATGGCTGTTGTATATAGCCAACCGGATACAGGTATGGTGTTCTTATATGCTGCTGCTATTGCATGTATTTTATTTATGTCAGGTATTCAAAAGAAATTGATAGCATTATGTACAGTTATTCCGTTGACCATATTATCTGCTTTAATATTTATTTTCTTTAAGTATCCAGATTTTTTCTATAATAAGTTAGTTACTTTACTAAAACCTCACCAACAGTCGCGTATTGTAGGTTGGTTAAATCCATTTGAAAATGCAGATCAAGGTTATCAAACACAACAATCGATTTTAGCTGTAGGTAGTGGAGGAATGGAAGGTAAAGGATACGGTGGAGGAAGCGTCTATATCCCAGAGAAGCATACTGACTTTATTTTCGCTACAATTGCCGAAGAAGGTGGATTTATCGTAGCAGCCTTAGTTGTCTTCTTGTTCCTATTACTACTATATCGAACAATTATTATTGGTTATTCCGCTGATAATTTATTTGGTACATTATTATGCGCTGGATCAATCGGTATATTAACAGTTCAAATATTCCAAAACATCGGTATGATCGTTGGATTAATGCCTGTAAAAGGTATTGCATTACCTTTCTTATCGTATGGGGGAAGTTCCTTATTCTCAAATATGATTATGATGGGGCTCATATTATCGGTACGGAAAACTTATAAAAAATATATGTTTTCAGTTAAGTAAAAAAAGCTGGTTCGTTTTTAAACGAACCAGCTTTTTTTACATATATGCTCATAAACGTTGCAAACTAAACAGGATAGCAGTTTGAGACGGGTAAGGAGTGCAAAGTGATGCATATGCATATTTTTGAAGGAGCACGACATCTTTCTACTAGTGAATGGGTTATTCGGGCTATTATAGCATACATATTTTTAATATTAGTTGCGAAAGCGATGGGGCAAAGGTCTATCGCACAACTTCGTTTTTTAGATGTTGTATTAGTGTTATTGCTTGGTGGGAATATTTCTAACGCATTGTCTGATGAAAAAGTAGGGTTACTGGGATCGATGATTACAACGTTCATACTTGTTGTACTTCATATTATAAGCTCAGTGTTAATGCTGAAATGGGATAGATGGAGACGCTTTTTAGAGCCTGCACCTATTATTCTTATACACAATGGTTCCATTGATTTTAGCAATTTGAAAAAGGCGAGAATTACCTTGGAATATTTGTTTTCGGAACTTCGTATGCGAAATGTGAGCGATATTCAAACGATTAAATTAGCGTTATGGGAAGCAAACGGTGTCGTTTCTATATTTCGGTATCCAGAATATGAAGCAGTTTCGCGGCTTGATCTTAAAGTGGCGGGAAAAAAATCTCCAGTTTCTTTTGTATTAGTAAAGGATGGGAGGATACAGAAAGATGTTCTTGCATTATTAGGAAAAACAGAAGCGTGGGCGAGAGAATTTCTAGAGGAGAGTACAGAAGTCGAATCTATTATGTTAGCTACAGTAGATGAATCACATAAAATAAATATTTTGTTAAAAAAATGAAAAATATACGCATTTTGTCGTTTCGTACATATGATACAATAGTGTGGACAACGAAAAAGGAGGCGATACGGTGGGATATGTAGAAGAATTACGAAAAATAGTTGGTCATCGCCCTTTAATTTTAGTTGGTGCTGTTGTACTCGTTATAAATGAAAATGGATATGTTTTATTGCAGCAGCGGACAGAGCCGTACGGAAAATGGGGGCTACCTGGCGGGCTAATGGAGCTTAGTGAATCACCAGAAGAAACAGCTTATCGTGAAGTATATGAAGAGACAGGAATAAAAGTGAAGAACTTGCGACTAATCAATGTATTTTCTGGAGCGAACTACTTTACAAAATTAGAAAACGGTGATGAATTTCAATCTGTAACAACCGCCTATTATACGGATGAATACGAAGGGGATTTTGTTATGAATAAAGAAGAAGCAGTTCAGCTTAAATTCTTTTCAGTAACAGAACTACCTGACTATATTGTAGGATCGCATAAAAAAATGATTGCTGAATATATGAAGATTATGGAAAAAAAGATATAATAATAGTGAAAGAAATACAAAAACACAGCTCTGGTTGGTAGTCCAGACGCATGATTTCATGTCAGTAACCTTCCCCTCCGGGATGTCCCGTATTTCTAATCTTTTAAAGGAGGGGCTGTCAATGGATTTGACAGTATATCACGATGGCCAATTTTTTGTTGGAATCATTACATGTAAAGAAAAAGGGAAATTGTATGGGGCGAGGTATATTTTTGGGGCGGAACCGTCAGATGAAGAAGTGCTTATGTTTGTGAATGGTTCACTTTTAGAGCATTTTCAGCACTTTGCAAAATGTGGTGTAGAAGTTAAAGAAAAGCAGCGTCCTAAAAACATAAAGCGTATCATACGACAAGCAGCAAAAGAAACAACTATTAAACGTTTTACTAAGGCGCAAGAGGCGATTAGTTTATCTTATGAATTGCATAAACAAGAAAAGAAACTGCAGTCTAAAGAGAAGCGAGAAGCTGAAAAAGAAAGAAGACGTTTAATGAAAGTACAAAAAGCAAAGCAAAAACATCGTGGTCATTAAAGAAAAGGTGTTAGAGCAAGAGCTCTAACACCTTTTCTATACTTAAATACAAGTAAACTTACTTGTATTTCATAAACATTAACTGGTAAGATACAAATAGGTAGTTTTAGAGGAGGGAAAAGAGTGATTAATTTTAACTTTTTTATGAATGATGTTGTCCGCCAAGCGCGTGAAGAGATTGTCTCTGCTGGATATACAGAATTGACGACGCCAGAAGCGGTAGAAGAAGCGTTTAAAAGAAATGGAACAACACTTGTAATGGTAAACTCTGTATGTGGTTGTGCAGGTGGTATTGCTCGTCCTGCTGCTGCGCATTCCGTACATTATGATAAACGTCCTAACCACCTTGTAACGGTGTTTGCAGGTCAAGATAAAGAAGCGACAGCAAGAGCGCGTGAATATTTCGAAGGGTACCCACCTTCTTCTCCATCATTTGCTTTATTAAAAGATGGAAAAATTGTAACGATGGTAGAGCGTCATGAAATTGAAGGTCATGAACCGATGCAAGTTATTGCGAAATTACAATCGTATTTCGAAGAGAATTGTGAAGAACTATAAAAAATAAGAGAAAAGGCGGCACGTCCACAATCAAGTGGATGTGCCGCCTTTTTTATTTATTATTAAAATTTCTGAGATATGCATAGTTATGTTATTTTATGCATCATTTTATACATAACAAACAGCATTTGTATTGTTATATTATTTATTTTTATTTTATATATTGCATAAAAATAAAAGTGCTGATACAATACAAACATCGAATAAATATTCTATTAAACTTTTAAATATACATTATTAGGGGGAAGAAAGATGAAGAAGTTAGTATCAATATCGTTTGCACTTATTTTAATTGTAAGTATATTCAGCGCTTGTAGTAATGGGGAATCGAAAGAAACAAAAGGAAATAAAAAAGTACTCGTAATGGGAACTTCAGCAGATTATAAACCTTATGAATATGTAGATGCGTCAAAGAGCGATGAAATTATTGGCTTTGATGTTGATGTTGCTAAATATATCGGAAAAGAACTTGGGTATGAAGTGAAAGTGAAAGATATGGATTTTGGTGGTTTATTAGCATCTCTTAGTTCAGGAAAAGTTGATTTCGTAATGGCAGGTATGACGCCAACTGCAGAGCGTAAAAATAATGTTGATTTTACAGATATTTATTTTGTTGCGAAAAATATGGTCGTTTCTAAAAAGGATTCTAACATTAAATCTGTAGAGGATTTAAAAGGGAAAAAAGTAGGGGTACAAACAGGGTCTATTCAAGAAGAGAAAGCTGCAGAATTTAAAAAACAAGTAGATTTCCAAGTTGAGGGACGTGACCGTATACCAGAAATCGTACAAGAAATTAAAGCTGGTCGTTTTGACGCTGCAATTATAGAAGATACAGTTGCTAAAAATTATTTAGAGAAAATGAAAGATTTACAAGGAATTGAAATTAAAGAAGCACCAGAAGAAGTTGGAGCAGCAATTGCCCTTCCGAAAAACAGTGATAAAACAGCTGAATTTAATAAAGTAATTAAAAAAATGCAAGAAAATGGAGAAATGGATAAATTAGTGAAGAAATGGTTTGGCAGCGGAAAATAAGCTGCTTTTCACTTTTCTGTGAGGGGAATGAAAAGAATGAACTTAGATTTTTCGGCGATTACGCCTTCGATACCATATATACTAAAAGGTTTAGAAGTTACTTTGAAAATTGTAGCAGTATCAGCTTTAGCAGGATTTATTTTAGGAACGCTATTAGCACTTTGTAAAATTGCTAGAATACGAGCATTAAATATAGCAGCAGATTTTTATACATCAATTTTTCGTGGTACACCCCTTGTATTGCAATTAATGATTATTTATTTCGGCGTCCCACAAATAATTGGTTATGAAATACCAGCATTTTTAGCTGCTGTACTTGCATTTAGCTTAAATTCAGGTGCATACATGTCAGAAGTAATTCGTGCTGGTATTCAAGCGGTTGATAAAGGACAAACAGAAGCAGCAATGGCTTTAGGGATACCGTACGGAAAAATGATGAGAAATATTATTTTCCCTCAAGCATTAAAAAATATATTACCAGCGCTTGTGAACGAATTTGCGACACTTACGAAAGAATCGGCTGTAGTAACAGTAATAGGCGCGACTGATTTAATGCGTCGTGCTTACATTGTAGGCGGTGAGACATTTAAATATCTTGAACCATTACTTTTTGTTGGACTGATTTATTATATGTTAGTCATTATTCTTACATTAGTCGGGAAGGCAATTGAAGGGAGAATGAAGAAAAGTGATTAAAATTGAAAACCTTCATAAATCATTTGGTAAAAACGAAGTATTAAAAGGAATTACAACAACAATTGAAAAAGGGGAAGTAGTCGCAATTATAGGGCCTTCTGGATCAGGAAAATCAACATTTTTACGTTGTATGAATATGTTAGAAGCACCAACGGATGGTCACATTTGGATTGGGACGGAAGAAGTAACGAATCCGAAAACGAATGTTATGCATGTTCGTGAAAATGTCGGTATGGTATTTCAACATTTTCACTTATTTCCTCATATGACTGTATTAGAAAATATTACGTATGCTCCTATCAATGTAAAAGGGGTAACGAAGCAAGAAGCTGAAAAGAAAGCTGAGAAACTTTTAGAAAAGGTTGGATTAGTAGATAAAAAAGATACGTATCCAAATCGTCTTTCGGGAGGACAAAAGCAACGTGTAGCAATTGCAAGAGCGTTAGCGATGGAACCGGAAGTTATGTTATTTGATGAACCGACATCGGCGCTAGATCCAGAGATGGTGAAAGAAGTGTTAGAAGTTATGAAATCGTTAGTTACGACAGGAATGACGATGGCTATCGTTACACATGAAATGGGCTTTGCAAAAGAAGTGGCAGATCGTGTTCTTTTCTTGGACGGAGGAAAGCTTGTAGAAGATAGTGCGCCAGAAGAATTTTTTGCAGCGCCGAAAAGTGAACGTGCGCAACAATTTTTACAAAAAATATTGTAATATGAAAAGGTTATGTGAATAATAAGTAGAAAAGGATGACATTGTGTCATCCTTTTTTTATACTAGCTGTAAATACGTTTATACATATAGGAGTAATGATATGTTTAAAATTGGATATCGTACAGTAAAAACAGCAATAGGGACAGGTGCGGCAGTTTTTATTGCTCAGTTATTAGGGTTAGAATTTTATAGTTCAGCAGGCATTTTAGTTATTTTATGTGTACAAAATACGAAGCGCAAATCACTTCAAGTGTCGTTACATCGTTTTCTAGCGTGTGTATTATCAATGGCATTCGCGTTTTGTATTTTTGAAACGATTGGCTATACACCACTTGCAATTAGCATATTGTTACTTACATTTATTCCGACTGCAGTAATGCTTAAAATTCAAGAAGGTATTGTCACGAGTTCAGTTATTGTTATGCATCTATATTCATTGAAGCAAATTACATGGCTTATAGTTGGAAATGAAATTGCTATATTAACGATAGGGATTAGCGTGGCGTTATTAGTAAATATGTATATGCCGAGTAGTGAAAATAAGCTAAAAGAGTATCAGGATAAAATAGAGAATAATTTTAAAACGATTTTGTTTGAAATGGTTGTGTATTTACGAAATCGAGAAAGTAGTTGGAGTGGAGCAGAACTCATTGAAACCGAGAATATGTTAAATGAAGCAAGAGATTTATCGTTTAAAAAACTTGAGAATGCATTTATGCGAGAAGATGATTATTACTATCGTTATTTTAATATGCGTATGCAACAATTCGAAATTTTAGAGCGAATGATACCACTAGCAGCTTCTTTATCGTGGACATATGAACAAGCTGACATGATTGCAGATGTTGTTGAAAACATTGGTAATGCTATTAGCCCTGAGAGTACTGGCGTTATTTCCTTAAGGCAGCTTCAAGAAATGAGGGGATTATTTAGAGACATGCCATTGCCAGCTACACGCGAAGAATTTGAGATACGTGCGAAACTTGTTCAACTTGTGTATGAAATGGAACAATATTTACTCATTAAAAGTCGCTTTAAGGGAAAGGATAATATAAAAGAACTTATATAGAAGGTAGGAATTATCTATGCCGTATCTTCTCTCTATCATATTATGTCTTTCTTTATCGCCGATTTGGCCTCTTGGGGATAATCCACGTGCCGGAGATACTTTTATTATTGTAAATAAAGCAACGAATAAATTAGCTTACATTGACGATGGAAAGATTCAAAAGGTTTTTCCAGTAGCGACAGGGAAAACGAATGAATTAACTCCAGAAGGAAATTTTGATGTTGTAATGAAAGCAAAGGATCCGTATTACATTGCGAAGGATATTCCAGGTGGATCGCCAAAAAATCCACTTGGGTCAAGGTGGATTGGATTTAATGCAAGAGGAACTGATGGAAGTAAATATGGAATACATGGAACAAACCAACCGAGTTCAATTGGAAAGTATATTTCACAAGGGTGTATAAGAATGAAGAAAAACGATGTGGAATATTTGTTTGATCGCATTCCAATTGGAACGAAAGTATGGATTGTGAAATCGAAAAAATCATTTCAGCAATTGGCAAAAGAAAAAGGAGCCGTTGCATATGAAAAAGCCAACGAAAAGGTTGGCTTTTTCTATTATAATAAGTTGTCTTGACATGTGTACATAACCGTGCGTTAATGAGAGTATAGAAAGATAAAATTAGATAAAGGGGTTGCTCATATGTACTTGAATCCAAAACTTTCGTATATGCAGTTTTTTATGGGATTTCTATTTGTTATTACATTCATATTGGCAACTTTTAATATATGTTCTTATCTTGTAGCGATTGTATGTATGGCATTACTTAATCTCACTTTTGTTATTGGGGCATTTCAGCAGAAACAATATACAAGTTTTGTAATAGCGCTTGTAATGTCATTTTCCTTTAGTATTGTAGCGATTGTGTTTTATATAAAATAAACCATCTCGATGTCGAGATGGTTTATTTTGTTATGTGTAAAAAGTAAAAAAAGGACGAACACATCGCCCTTTTTACCAAAACATACTCGCGCCAGCAAGTAATGTTGTTACAAGCATAGAAATTAGCATCACATAAACCATAACTTTTTGAGCTTTTTTATGCATCGTTATACCTCCTTGCAAATCAGTACAATTTCATTGTAACGAGAAATGAAATTATGGACAAGGGGAGAGTGAGGACAAAATTCGGGAGGGGATTGCAAAATATAACAGGAAATTTGAGAGTGTGTAGAGAATATAGTAAAAGGGTATATTGTTAATTTTTAGTTGGGCAAGCTGAAGAATGGAGATACGATGATGAAAATATACGAAACAGATCGTTTATACTTAAGGGAAATTGATGAGTCGTATGCTGAAACAGTTCTTCAATATTACGACAGAAATCGTGAATTTTTAAAAGCTTGGGAAGAGTATAGACCGGATGATTTTTTTACGCTAGATTATCAAAAGAAAAAGTTGCAAAAGGATAGAAAAGAGTTCGAAGAAGGGAAAATCATCAGACTATGGATTTTTAAAAAGGGTGATGATACGAAAATAATTGGGTGTATTTCATTTAATTTAATCGTTCGTGGCATTTATCAATCTTGTGTACTCAGTTATAAATTAGATAAAGCAGAGTTAAACAAAGGGTATACGACAGAAGCGCTTAGAAAAGCAATTCAAGTTGCTTTTGGGGAATTTCAGTTACATCGTATAGAAGCTCCGATTATGCCTCGTAATTTAGCATCTATACAAGTAGTAACGAAGATAGGTTTTCAATATGAAGGCGTGTCTAGGAAGATGTTAATGGTAAATGGCGTGTGGGAAGATCATATGCGCTGGGTATTGTTAAATGAGTAATAGAAAGCAGATGGTTATCTAGACATGTAAACCATCTGTTTTTTGTCTTGTATTTCGAAACTTTTGCGAAATTCTGTTATAATTAATAGTGTTACATACATAATGGTAGTGCAGGAGGCGCAGTCTTATGATTAATCAAGAACGTTTAGTAAATGAATTTATGGAATTAGTACAAGTAGATTCTGAAACGAAATTTGAAGCAGAAATCTGCAAAGTATTAACGAAGAAATTCACAGATTTAGGTGTAGAAGTATTTGAAGATGACACAATGGCTGTAACTGGTCATGGTGCAGGTAACTTAATTTGTACTTTACCAGCAACAAAAGATGGTGTTGATACAATTTACTTTACTTCTCATATGGATACAGTAGTTCCTGGTAATGGAATTAAGCCTTCTATTAAAGATGGATATATCGTATCAGATGGTACAACAATTTTAGGTGCGGATGATAAAGCTGGATTAGCATCAATGTTCGAAGCAATCCGTGTTTTAAAAGAGAAAAATATCCCTCATGGTAAAATTGAATTTATTATTACAGTCGGAGAAGAATCAGGTCTTGTTGGTGCAAAAGCATTAGACCGTGAGCGTATTACAGCGAAATATGGCTACGCATTAGATAGCGATGGAAAAGTTGGTGAAATCGTTGTTGCAGCTCCAACACAAGCGAAAGTGAACGCAATTATTCGCGGAAAAACAGCTCACGCTGGTGTAGCGCCGGAGAAAGGTGTATCTGCAATTACTATCGCAGCGAAAGCAATTGCGAAGATGCCACTTGGTCGCATTGACTCTGAAACGACTGCAAATATTGGACGTTTTGAAGGTGGTACACAAACGAATATCGTTTGCGATCATGTACAAATCTTTGCAGAAGCTCGTTCTTTAATCAATGAGAAAATGGAAGCACAAGTTGCGAAAATGAAAGAAGCATTTGAAACAACTGCAAAAGAAATGGGCGGGCATGCAGACGTTGAAGTAAACGTTATGTACCCAGGATTTAAATTTGCTGATGGCGATCACGTTGTAGAAGTTGCAAAACGTGCAGCTGAAAAAATTGGTCGTACACCTTCTCTTCACCAAAGTGGTGGCGGAAGTGATGCAAACGTAATTGCAGGACATGGTATCCCAACAGTTAACTTAGCAGTTGGTTATGAAGAAATTCATACAACAAACGAGAAGATTCCTGTTGAAGAATTAGCAAAAACAGCAGAATTAGTTGTTGCAATTATTGAAGAAGTAGCGAAGTAATGAAATAGAAAAAGCGTGTAAATCAATTGTGATTTACACGCTTTTTATTTTGATTCGATTGCTTTGACAAGACGTATAAGCCAATATAAGAAAACCTATGGAAGTATATACGTTGTTGCTACATGTACTAGACGAAGGAATAATCCTAACGTATTCATATTGAAAATCGGAAGTAGTAAATAATTAATTGCAATGATTAATATAACTACAAGGAATGTATAGTTGAGTTTATCCCGCTATTTGCCGGACAGTAAGCTCCCTATCTCAAAATTCTGCGAAAGTAAAGAAGTTAAGTGGGGGCCCTGCTGCCCGCAAAAACCCGATTGGTGAGGCTGATTAAAGTTTCACTTTATTAGCTGATCTCATCATAATCAGACCCTTTCACATATATATCGATTATAAAAAAGAACAAGTAATTATTATAACTATTGTGCAAAATTTGATATAATGAAAGAACGAACGTTCTGATTAGGGAGTGAGTACTATGCGAGAAATGTATCCGAAAAATGGTCGTGTTATTTTACATGTAGATATGAATTGCTTTTTCGCATCTGTTGAAATTGCTCATGATCCATCATTACAAGGAAAGCCATTAGCGGTTGCTGGAAATGAAAAAGAGAGAAAAGGAATTATTATAACATGTAGTTATGAGGCGAGAGAATACGGAATACGTACGACGATGCCCCTTTGGGAAGCGAAAAGGTTATGCCCGCAATTAGTTGTAAGGCGTCCTAATTTCACATTATATCGCGAAGCTTCATTTCAAATGTTTCAAGTCCTTTCCCGTTTTACAGAAAAGATACAACCAGTCTCAATAGATGAAGGATATTTAGATATTACAGATTGCTACGCACTTGGTTCGCCTCTTGAAATAGCAAAGATGATTCAACAAGCACTATTAACAGAGTTGCAGCTTCCGTGTAGTATCGGAATTGCTCCAAATCTTTTCCTAGCAAAAACAGCTTCTGATATGAAAAAACCTCTCGGTATTACCGTACTTCGAAAACGTGATATTCCAGAAATGATTTGGACACTTCCAGTTGAAGCAATGCATGGGATTGGAGAAAAAACAGCTGAAAAATTAAATGAAATTCATATACATACAATTGAACAGTTAGCGAAGGGAGACGAGCATATCATTCGCGCTAAAATTGGGAAGCACGGTATTGATTTACAAAAGCGTGCAAAAGGTACGGATGATAGGGAAGTGGATCCGAGTCAAATGGGCCAACATAAAAGTGTCGGTAACTCGATGACTTTTTCAAAGGATATGGATGAAGAGAAAGAATTGCTTGATATGTTAGAACGTTTATCAAAATCAGTGAGTAAAAGATTACAAAAGCGAACCCTTGTCAGCTATAATATTCAAATTATGATTAAATACCATGATAGGCGAACAGTAACACGGAGTAAGCAATTGAAAAATGCAATTTGGGAAGAACGCGATATTTTTCAAGCAGCATCCCGTTTATGGAAGCAACATTGGGATGGTGATTCCGTTCGTTTACTAGGTGTTACAGCTACTGAAATAGAGTGGAAGACAGAATCGGTGAAACAATTAAATTTGTTTTCATTTGAAGAGGATGCGAAAAAAGAACCACTACTTGCTGTCATTGATCAAATTAATGATAAGTATGGAACACCGATTTTACAACGAGGTAGTCAACTACTACGTAAGCAAGAGAAGTCGTTTCAACAAAAGTTAGAAAATAAATTTATGTAGAAGGTGTCATGAAGTAGTAAAATCATGACACCTTTCCTATTATACAGGTACCAAGTGATACGAGAGCATTTGTCCGTAACCCAGCCATTCGGTGTCTCCATTGTCTTTCCATTCCAATGCAAGCTCCTACAATAATTGCGATAACTAATCTGAATACAATGTCGTACCATACCATCATGGTCACCTCCATATATAAATATGTGTTATGTTTTTTAGAATGAGCGGGGAATACCCACTCATTCTTATTTTTACAACCAGCTATGAAACTTTTTAATATAAAGCTTTTTTAGGAACTGTGTTAAAAAAGCGTAGCCTAATAGTATTCCTACTAACCAAGGGAAGTAGTTAAGTGGCAATGCTTGCAAACCAACGGCTGCACCAAGTGGTGAGAATGGAATATAAATCCCGATTGCCATAATAAGAGCGGTTAATAAAACGACTGGTGTTGATGCAGTGCTTTGAATAAATGGAATCTTTTGTGTTCTTATCATGTGAACAATTAAAGTTTGTGTTAACAATCCAACGACAAACCAACCGGACTGGAATAATGATTGCTCGCTCGGTGTATTTGCACCAAATACATTCCACATGACTACGTATGTGATAATATCAAATACGGAACTAATTGGGCCGATAGAAATAATGAAGCTTCGTAAGTTTGCAGTATCCCATTTTCGTGGTTTTTCTAGAAACTCTTTATCCATTTTGTCCCATGGAATAGAAAGTTGTGAAATATCATAAAGTAAGTTTTGAATTAAAAGATGAATGGCAAGCATCGGTAAAAAAGGAATGAAAGCACTTGCTACTAACACGCTAAACACATTACCGAAGTTAGAGCTAGCTGTCATCTTAATATATTTTAAAATATTTCCGAATGTAGTACGTCCTTCTAAAATACCTGCTTCTAATATAGTTAAACTTTTTTCGAGTAGAATAATATCGGAAGCTTCTTTCGCAATATCAGTAGCAGTATTAACAGATATTCCGACATCAGCTTCACGTAATGCTACAGCATCGTTAATGCCGTCTCCCATGTAACCTACAGTGTGTCCATTTCCTTGTAATGCGTGTATAATACGAGATTTTTGCATTGGATTAAGCTTCGCAAATACAGTCGTTTCTTCAGCAAGTTTTGCTAATGCTTTATCTGGTAAAGAATCAATCTCGTAACCGAGGATTGGTTCGCCGATATCTAATCCAACTTCTTTACAAACCTTTCTTGTAACAATTTCGTTATCGCCAGTTAAAATTTTCACTTGTACACCATGTTTTTGTAATGCTTGAATTGCAGCTGCTGCAGATGGTTTCGGTGGATCTAAAAAGCCGATATATCCACTGAGAATCATATCAGTTTCGTCTTTTACTGCGTACTCTGTATCATTTATTCTTCTATCTTTTTTATAAGCCACAGCAATAACTCGCATACCTTCACTATTTAGTGTCTCACTTAGTTTTTTGACATTTGAACGTATTTCCTCGGTGAGTGGAACGATTTTTTCATCCACTTCAGTGTAGTTACAAATTGATAAAATTTCTTCTACGGCACCTTTACAAACCATTGTATGTTCACCTGAAATATCCTTTACGATAACTGACATACGCCGGCGGGCGAAATCGAATGGAATTTCATCTAGCTTTTGAAAAGCTGATGGATTAAATTTATTGTTTTCCTCTGTATGCTTAATAACAGCTTTATCTATTAAATTTTTCAATCCAGTTTGATAGAAACTATTTAAATAGGCAAATTGCAAGACGCGATTGCATTCATTTCCCTTGGGATCTAAGTGACGAACAAGGACCACTTTATCTTCTGTTAAAGTTCCGGTTTTATCTGTACAAAGAATGTTCATAGCACCTAAGTTTTGAATAGAATTTAGCTGTTTTACAATTACTTTTTGTTTAGACATGTTAACGGCACCTTTAGCTAAATTAGCAGTTACAATCATTGGTAACATTTCAGGTGTAAGGCCAACAGCGACGGCAATAGCGAAGAAGAAAGCTTCTTGCCAATCTCCTTTTGTGAATCCATTAATGAGAAGGACAATAGGTGCCATAATAAGCATGAATGTAATTAAGAGCCAGCTTACTTTGTTTACACCTTTATCAAAGCTTGTTTCTACACGCTTTCCAATTACCTTATTTGCTAAAGAGCCGAAATACGTATCGGTACTTGTTGAGATGACAACAGCTTTTGCGCTACCACTTACAATATTTGTTCCCATGAAGCAAAGGTTTTCCATATCGAGTGGATTGTAATTTTTTTTCATGTTTTTCGGTAAGATATGCTTATTTTCTGTATGGTAGCAGTGTTCGTATTTTTCTACAGGAAGTGCTTCCCCTGTCAAAGAAGATTGATTAACAAATAAATCTTTAGCGGATACAACACGCACATCAGCTGGAACGATATCACCAGCTGAAAGGGAAATAATATCGCCAGGTACAAGTTCCTCAATTGGAATTTCTGTTGTGTAATTTCGGTTTAAATTCTTTACATTTTTTGTTTCATGTACAAATCCATTTATTCTAAATACGCTCGCAGTTGTTCGAACCATAGCTTTTAACTTATCGGCAGCTTTTTGAGAACGAAATTCTTGGGAAAACCGAATCGTTGCACTAAGTAGGACCATTACAGATACGACAATCGTTCCTTGCATATCATCTGTGAAAAAGGAGAGTGCTCCAAGAGCTAATAAAACGAAAATAAATGGATTTTTAAATGCCAATAGAAATTGAATGTACCACGGCGCCATTTTATTATGAGCTATTTCATTCGGACCATATAAAGAAAGTCTACGAGACGCTTCTTGTTTAGATAATCCACCTTGTGTTGTTTCTAAAAGTTTTAACGCAGAGCTTACATCTTGTGTTGCAACCTCCACTAATAATTCGTTATTTGTTTGCATGCTATCTTGCTCATAAGCATGCTTTGTTTCTTGTCTTTGTAAATTAAACATCGGTAGTTCCTCCTCTGTCATGAAGGAGGAAACAATCTGTTACCTAACTATTTGAAATGGTGAGGAACAGTTTCTTTCCTACCTACATGATGAAATATGAATGTAAAACGTATGGGTATCTGGGCCGAATCATCAATTGCCAACTGTTCCTCACCTCCGTACAATTTAGTAGTTTCTGAATATGCTATGTTTGTTTCATAGTAAGGTGCATATAGACGTAAAAAGACCTTTACTCAAAACGAGTAAAGGTCTGAATTCGCAGTTAAAAGAGTCCACAACAAAGACTGTTAGTAGACATAAATAAAAACAGTTTTTGTGTATGACAAAATACATGCACCTCTCCCTCGTTGAGTTTTAGCACTGTATAGCATAGGTACTGAAACCAGCTACGTTAAAAAAGGCCTTCATTCCGACCTTTCCTGTTGACCCATTGGCGTCTCTCGACATTTTTGGGCAGCAGCGTTTCTCTATACAGGAGCCTCACCTAACAGAGACCATATTCAATTACATGTTGAATGTTAGCAATGGAAAATCGTAGTGTCAATATCTTTTTTATCTGTGTTTTTAAAATATTAAACGGATTTATAATAGATATGTGGGATGAAATGCATGATATTGATTATGAATAATATGGAAAAATATTTTTATAAAAGGGGAATTTGTAATGGGACCACAAAATTTTATTATAAATATTGAGAATCAAAAATGGTTGTTTAATGAGCATGAAGATTTATGTTCTCATGGAGAAATATATTTAAATGTGGCTGGAACGATTATTACGCAGACAGGTATGGATGAGGAATGGGGAATAAGTGAATCAGCTTTAGCTTTGTTACGAACTTTAGATAAAGAATATATTTGTGATATTGAAAATGAAGCGGGGCTTATTTTGCACGGATGTGGCACTATGCTAATGTTAGGATGCCCAATTTCAATTCATTGGACTATAAATCATATAGGTGAAAACGTGATTTTAAAGGACTTTGTCAAAGTTATTTCTACTAATCAAAAGGCTATATACTATGAAGGACTTCATATAGAATTGAATGAAAATGAATATAGAAAACAAATTGTTTCTTTTGCACTACAAGCAAAAGAATTATTTAATAAATCAAGTGAAAAGATAATTTCAAATGAGTTTGAGCGAAGTATGTATACCGACTTTTGGACGGAATATGATCATTTGTTAAATAAGTATAAATAAAAAAGCACTGTAACCAGTGCTTTTTTATTATAGATTACGAGATTGTAGGGTTTTCAAAAATAACAATTTCTGAACTGTTTGTAGTTGAAACACGTTGGGCGTAATATGTTAGAGCTGAAGAAATATATGCTGGTAACGTATCATTTGTATGTGATGTTGTATATTCATGGATTAATTCCTTTAAAGTTGTCCATTCTAATTGTGCTGGGTGATCAGACACGAAAGAACTTACCCAGCGATCAAATGAAGATGAAAAATCAGTTTGTAAACGAAATACTTCTTTCATAATAAAACGCTCCCTTAAAATGTAGTATAATCATTTTACCATAAAACACGAACAATGGCTAAATTTTTTAAGTATAACGTTCGTGTTATATAGTTGTCTAGATGATTGGTTATGTAAATTCAATTTGCCATTTGAAATAACATTCCGTAAGATGAGAGATAGAGTATATTTAGAGCTGGAGGAAAGAAAGTGGAATTTGTATTTTTAGGAACTGGTGCAGGTGTTCCTTCAAAAGGAAGGAACGTTTCAGCAATTGCTTTACAATTGTTAGAAGAACGAGGACAAACTTGGTTATTTGATTGTGGCGAGGCCACGCAACATCAAATATTACATACATCTGTACGTCCGCGCCGCATTGAAAAAATATTTATTACGCATTTACATGGCGATCATATTTTTGGATTGCCTGGTTTATTAGGTAGCCGTTCATTTCAAGGAGGAACTACGCCTTTAACGGTGTATGGACCGAAAGGAATTAAACAATTTATTGAAGTGGCATTATCGGTAAGTACGACACATGTGAAATATCCACTTGAAGTTGTGGAGATAACAGAAGAAGGTACCGTATTTGAAGATAATGAATTTTATGTAGAAACGAAAAGATTGTCACACGGTATAGAATGTTTTGGATATCGTATTGTAGAGAAAGATATACAAGGTGCTCTTTTAGTTGATAAGTTGCTTGAGATGGGTGTGAAACCAGGTCCAATCTTTAAACGTTTAAAAGATGGTGAAGCAGTTGAATTAGAGGATGGCACGATATTACATGGAAATGAGTTTATCGGCCCACCTCAAAAAGGGAGAATTATTACTATCTTAGGTGATACGCGATATTGCGAAGCGAGTAGGGAGCTTGCGCAAGATGCAGATGTACTTGTCCATGAAGCGACTTTCGCAGCAGAAGATGAGCAACAAGCGTATGATTATTTTCATTCTACATCTAAGCAAGCTGCGAGCATTGCACTTCAGGCAAATGCGAAGCGACTAATATTAACTCACATTAGTTCTCGCTATCAAGGAGATACATATAAGGAATTATTGAAAGAGGCTAGAGAGTTGTTTTCTAATACAGAAATAGCGACGGATTTGAAATCATTCCCAGTAGAAAAATGATGATTTTATAAAAAATGGTAACGGCGGGTTACCATTTTTTTATGTCTAAAAAAATTTAAAAATAAAACTGTTATTATTTTATACTTATACTTGGATGATACAGAAAATTAGGATGGTTTGAATATATAGGATAAAAATACGAAATAATGATTATTTAGAAAAACTGTTATATAAGTCAGATGACATACAAGTGATACAAATAGCAGAAATGGACTTTTATTCAGAACTTTTAAAATTCAACAAAAGTAAGCGTTTTATAAAAAACAAGCTATAATGAGGGCAGATTATAATTTATGATAAGTCACATGTATTTTAGTCATTATCGTAACAAGTGAAGTTGACTAAATCATGAGAGAGTAACACGAGAATTATAATAGGAAAGATATTACTATTATTTGTCATAAGTCTTTTTCACTTTTTAGCTAAACGATATGATTAGCGAGTGTATCTATTGCAAGTTCCTTAGTAGAAGCTTTTTATTAATAAGGTGGTGGAGATTTAATTGGTACACCACTCTTTAAAAGAGTTCAGAACATCAGCAGGTAGTCTAGGCGGAATAGCGGGTGCAAATTTAGTTGCATTAGCAATGGTTATATCACTTGTTTATGCTATGCTTGTAATGGCTTCTGTGTTAAACTTTGGATTGCTACCAGACTTTATTGTGGATTATCTTGTATCATTTTTAAATGAAAATAATGCTAAGATTCTTATGTATTATGATAACTGGTATTATTTCAGGTTATATTGGATTACTTTTATTCAAAAACTATCCAATTCGTATAGCAGAACAAATTTGTGGTACAACTGGAAAAGCGACAGATGTAGCAGCTTAATAGAATAGTAGAATAAATTTTTTTCATAGAGGTTTAGGGGGAGTTATGATGAAGTATCGCTCAGTATTTGATATTATCGGTCCAGTTATGATTGGACCATCAAGTTCACATACAGCAGGCGCAGCAAGAATGGGGCAAGTTGCTCGCCAGCTGTTTCGTCATGAACCAGAAAGAGTAAGCATTTCGTTATATGGATCATTTGCAAAGACGTATCGTGGGCATGGTACGGATGTAGCGCTAATAGGTGGGATATTAGGATTTGAAACAGATGACTTACGTATTCCAGAGGCGCTAGAAATAGCAAAAGAGCGCGAAATTGAAGTGGAATTCATTGAAGAAGATGCCAATGCACCTCACCCAAATACAGCGAGAATTCGTTTGTATAAAGGTGAAGATGAAATTGAAGTTGTTGCTTGCTCAATTGGTGGCGGTAAAATTGAAGTTGTAGAATTAAACGGATTCGATCTTCAATTATCAGGCACGAGCCCAGCACTACTTATTGTAAATAACGATCGCTTCGGTGCTATTGCAGCGGTAGCTTCAATCCTTGCGAAACATGAGATTAACATTAGTACAATGAGTGTATCTCGTAAAGAAAAAGGAAGAAGAGCGCTTATGGTCATTGAAACAGATGAATTATTAGCAGATGAAGTAATTGAAGAAATAAAAGCGCAACAAAATATTTGTCAAGTAACTATTATGGAATAATTGCAGGGGGGACACACCATGTTTCGGAACGCAGCGGAACTAGTGGCGCAAGCTAAAGAACAAAATGTAAAAATCGCAGAAATTATGATTCAATGTGAAATGAAAACAAGAAGTATTTCACGTGAAGAAGTAATTGCTGGTATGGAAAAGAACTTGGTCGTGATGGAGCAAGCAGTAGAACGTGGTATTCGCGGCGTGAAATCACCAACTGGTTTAACTGGTGGAGATGCTGTAAAAGTTCAAGCGTATATGAAGAGTGGAAAAGGCTTATCTGGGGATACGATTTTGGATGCAGTAAGCAAAGCTGTTGCAACAAATGAAGTAAACGCAGCGATGGGAATTATTTGTGCAACACCAACAGCAGGGTCTGCTGGAACAGTGCCAGGTGTACTATTTGCACTAAGAGAAAAATTGCAGCCTACACGTGAAGAAATGATTGAATTCTTATTTACAGCAGGAGCTTTCGGTATGGTTGTTGCGAATAACGCTTGTATTTCTGGTGCGGCAGGAGGATGCCAAGCTGAAGTTGGTTCAGCAAGTGGAATGGCGGCTGCAGCTGCAGTTGAGATGGCTGGTGGAACACAAGATCAAGCAGCTACAGCGATGGCAATTTCATTAAAGAACATGCTTGGTTTAGTGTGTGATCCTGTTGCAGGACTTGTAGAAGTACCTTGTGTAAAACGTAATGCAGCAGGAGCTGCAAATGCGATGATCTCAGCAGATTTAGCATTAGCTGGTGTAACGAGTACAATTCCATGTGATGAAGTAATTGAGGCAATGTTTAGAATCGGACAAACGATGCCAGTAGCACTTCGTGAAACAGCAGAAGGTGGACTTGCAGCAACGCCGACTGGTCGTCGCCTGCAAGAAGAGATTTTTGGGAAGAACAATAACTAAGTGTAATTATAAAAAAAGGAGCTCAAATAAACTTGAGCTCCTTTTTCTATTTTTCTTTTGTTAGTTGTTCTAATGTTTTTCCAAGATTATGTGATCGTTTCGTTGCCTGTGTAATACAAGAAATAAGTGCTTGTTGAAATTTATGTTCTTGTAATACTTCAATACCTGCTTCGGTAGTTCCACCAGGAGAAGTAATTTCCTTTCGCAAAATAGAAGGGTGTTTGTCACTTGCTTTTAGCATTTCAGCAGCACCAATCATCGTTTGAAGAATAAGTGATTTTGCAACATCTTCTTTTAAACCAATTTTTGTTGCAGCTTCTTCCATAGCTTCCACTACGTAATAAATATAAGCAGGTCCACTTCCGGATAATGCAGTGACAGCATGCATATCTTCTTCCTCTACAACAGAGACGAGACCAATCGTTTCAAATAAAGATGTTGCAGTGCGAATATGTTCCGCTGTTGCATGTTTTGAAGGGGAGATAGCGGTAGCTGATTTTAAAATGGCTGCGGATGTATTTGGCATTGCACGAATAATTGGAACGTCTTTTTGAAGTAGTTTTCTAATTGAGTGAGTAGAAACACCTGCTAGTAATGAAATAATAAGCACGTTATTATTTATGTATTCTTTAAAAGGGGTAAGTGCCTCTGCAACATCCTTTGGTTTCATTGCTAGAAAAAGAATATTTGCATCAGTAAGTAATTCTTTTTTATTATGAGTACCTTTGACACCGTATTTTTTATGTAGCTCTTGTAATCTTGTCTCGTTAGAACGATTACTTACAGTAATTTGTTCACCTTTAACAACATTTGCATGTAACAAGCCACCAATAATAGCTTCGGCAATGGAGCCTGCACCGAGAAAGGAAATGTTTTGAATAGACATGATGTTCCTCCTTTAATTTTGGTTAGAAATTCTTATAAATGTACATACATTCGTTTTTTTATAGGAAACACCTCTTTTTATCTGAAAATAATGACAAATATATATAGAAGTTGTAAACTGAAGAAGTATTCATTTTTGAACCGGAAAGAGACAGGGGGGCTAAGCATGACGGCGATTCACCGAATGGAGATTCCTGTACCATTTGCAGTGGAAACTGTGAATGTGTTTTTAGTTGAGGGGGAGACATTAACATTAATTGATACAGGGACGAATACAGAAGAGGCAAGGAATGCGTTAGAAAGTCAATTAGGTGCATTAGGACATACGCTAGAAGATATTGAAACAGTAGTCATTACGCATCATCATGCAGATCATTGTGGACTTTTAAATATATTTTCTGAGAAGACGAATATTATTGGACATCCTTGGAATGAGCCTTGGATTACACAAAATCCAGAATTTTTAAAGCGGTATCATGAATTTTTTAGAGAGACGGCCTTACAGTTTGGTGTGCCAGCAGCATTTTTGAAAGACGAGTCGTTATTGACGACGAGGACACTTAAATATTCTTGTAATAGATCGTTAACGCATACTGTGAGAGAAGGAGATCGTATTGATTCTTTGCCTGGATTTATAGTACTTGAAACACCAGGTCATGCTTCTACTCATATTTCTTTATATAGAGAATCTGATGGAATATTAATTGGTGGAGATGCTCTCATCAGTCATATTTCTTCGAATCCAATACTAGAACCACCATATGAAGGGCAAACAGAACGGGCACGCCCATTACTACAATATAATCAAACATTACAGCGTTTAAGCGAAATGAATATTTCACGCATTTTATCAGGGCATGGGGAAGATGTTCTAAATGTGAAACAACTTATTGAAACGAGATTACAAAAGCAAGAAACACGTGCTTTTAAAGTGCTTGAGTTATTAAAGGAAAAACCAATGACAGCATTTGAAGTATGTGTAAAACTATTTCCGGTATTATATAAAGAACAATTACCACTTACTATTTCAGAAACGGTTGGACAATTGGACTATTTAGCATATAATCAACAAGTGATGATTGATGAGTCATCGCAACAATTGATTTATTATGCAAAGTAGGTGACAGCAATGACAGGACGTTTACAAAATAAAGTAATCGTCATTACAGGTGCTTCTAGTGGGATTGGTGAGCAAGTTGCAATGCAAGTTGCAGCACAGGGAGCGACTCCAGTATTAATGGCTCGAACAGAAGAGAAACTACAAGCGTTAGTAGACAAAATTAAAGAAACTTATAATACGCCTTGCTATTATTATGTATTAGATGTAAGTGAAGAGATGGAAGTACAGTCTGTTTTTTCAAAGGTATTACAAGAAGTGGGACGTATTGATATATTAGTAAACAATGCGGGATTTGGTATTTTTAAAACGTTTGAAGATGCGTCAATGGATGAAGTGAAAGATATGTTCCAAGTAAATGTATTTGGATTAGTAGCATGTACGAAAGCGGTACTACCTTATATGGTAAACAAGAACGAAGGACATATTATTAATATTGCTTCCCTTGCCGGAAAAATTGCAACTCCGAAATCAAGTGCGTATGCAGCAACGAAACATGCTGTATTAGGATTTACGAATAGTTTACGCATGGAATTAGCGAATACAGATATTTATGTTACAGCAATTAATCCAGGTCCGATAGATACAAACTTTTTTGAAATAGCGGATCAATCTGGTACATATGTAAAGAATATGGGACGTTACATGTTAAAACCAACATACGTAGCAGAACAAATCGTAAAGTCGATGCACACGAAAAAACGTGAAGTAAACTTACCGAAGTGGATGGGAATTGGCCCGAAACTTTATGCTTTATTCCCAGGTTTATTTGAACGTGTAGCAGGTAAATCATTAAGTAAAAAATAGGAGATTTCCACATGGAAATCTCCTATTTTTTATTGTTTTCCAGTCACATAATCATAAACAATATCCTCAATCTCCTCGTATAAATCAATTTCAATATTTGAATGAATCACCGTTTGAATATGTTTCACTAGCATTTCCTGATCTTCTTTTGATATTGGACTGCATTGATATTGCTGAAAACTTTTTATAATCATTTTCTCAATTAATTTTTCGTTCATATTTTTTCCCGCCTGTATGTACGTATGTATTGTTTTATTGTACTTGAAGTGAAATGAAAAAACTACCACGCACTACTTTTGTATAAAAATTCGGTTTTGTATATTGTTTTTCTAGTAAAATTAAGTTTTTTAAGTTTGTAAAATTTATAAATATTTAATTGACTCTATAAATATACAATATTATAATCATACTTAATTTAAAGAATCGATTTGAGGAGGAACTTATGAAAGTCGCAATTATTGGAGCCACTGGATATGGGGGCATTGAGTTAATTCGTTTATTAGAACAACATCCATATTTTTCTATAGCATCTCTTCATTCTTTTTCACAAGTTGGTGAGTGTATAACAAATGTATATCCGCATCTTCGAAATGTCCTCGTTCATACGTTACAAGAAATTGATGTGGAGACAATAGGGAAAGAAGCAGAAATCGTATTTCTAGCAACACCAGCAGGAGTATCGGCGGAGTTAACTCCCAAGTTATTAGCTGAAGGTTTAAAAGTAATTGACCTATCTGGAGACTTTCGTATGATAGATCCTTCGTCATATGAACTGTGGTATAAAAGGCCAGCAGCGAAAGAAGAAATTCTTAGAAAAGCAGTGTATGGGTTAAGTGAATGGAAAAGGACTGAGATTCAAAAGGCAAATTTAATTGCAAACCCAGGATGTTTTGCTACAGCCACATTGCTAGCGATAGCGCCGTTAGTACGTAGTAGCATGATTGAAGAAGATTCAATTATTATTGATGCGAAATCAGGGGTATCAGGAGCAGGTAAAACACCAACAACAATGACTCATTTTCCTGAGCTATACGATAACTTACACATCTATAAAGTAAACCAGCATCAGCACGTTCCAGAGATTGAGCAAATGCTTACAGAATGGAATAGTGAATTACAGCCAATTACATTTAGCACACATTTAATACCGATATCACGAGGAATCATGATTACACTTTATGCAAAAGTAAAACAAAAGATGGAAATAAAGCAACTTCAAAAATTGTATGAAGAAACGTATGAACAATCGCCTTTCATCCGAACTTGTACGCAAGGGAAATTTCCAAGTCCAAAAGAAGTGAGAGGCTCAAATTATTGTGATATTGGCATAGCTTACGATGAAAGAACAGAAAGAGTTACGGTCGTTTCTGTTATAGACAATATGATGAAAGGCGCGGCTGGGCAAGCGATTCAAAATGCAAACATAATAGCGGGACTAGAAGAGACAACAGGTTTACAACATATGCCGCTTTATCTATAAGGGGGACATGATGATTAAAGTAGCGTCTATTACAAAATTAGAAAATGGTTCAATTGTAACGCCGAAAGGCTTTTCGGCAATTGGTACTGCAAATGGTTTAAAAAAGGAGAAAAAGGATTTAGGGGCAATCGTTTGTGACGTACCAGCATCATGTGCCGCTGTGTATACAACGAATCAAATACAAGCAGCCCCTTTACAAGTAACGAAGGATAGTATAACGGCAGAAGGGAAGTTACAAGCAATTATCGTTAATAGTGGAAATGCAAATGCTTGTACTGGAATGCAAGGATTACAAGACGCATACGAGATGCGCGCATTAGGGGCGGAACATTTTGGGATGAAAGAAAATTACGTTGCAGTAGCTTCAACAGGTGTAATTGGTGTTCCACTGCCGATGGATATAATCCGAAAGGGAGTTGCAACTCTTATACCGACGAAGGAAGAAAGTGAAGCATATTCTTTTTCTGAAGCAATTTTAACGACGGATCTCATAACGAAAGAAACTTGCTATGAAATGATTATTGATGGGAAGAAAGTGGCGATTGCGGGTGTTGCAAAAGGTTCAGGGATGATTCATCCGAATATGGCAACGATGCTTAGTTTTATTACGACAGATGCTCATATAGAGCATGACGTATTGCAAACAGCATTATCACAAATAACGAATCATACATTTAATCAAATTACGGTGGATGGAGATACTTCTACGAATGATATGGTCATCGTTATGGCAAGTGGATTATCAGAAACAAGGCCGATAAATATGGAACATACAGATTGGGAAATTTTCGTATGTGCTTTACAGAAGGTATGTGAAGATTTAGCAAAGAAAATTGCGCAAGATGGTGAAGGCGCTACAAAGTTAATAGAAGTAAATGTGCTAGGAGCTCAAACGAATGAAGAGGCAAAAAAAATTGCAAAGCAAATAGTCGGTTCGAGTCTTGTGAAAACAGCAATACATGGTGAAGATCCAAACTGGGGGCGAATTATTAGCAGTATTGGACAAAGTGAAGTAGCTATTAATCCGAATACAATTGACATTACTCTTCAATCTATATTGGTATTAAAAAATAGTGAGCCTCAAACATTTTCTGAAGAAGAAATGAAAGAGAGATTACAAGAAGATGAAATAGTCATTAATGTGTACTTACACTTAGGAGAAGAGACAGGATCAGCTTGGGGCTGTGACTTAAGCTATGAATATGTGAAAATAAACGCTTGTTATCGTACATAAGGAGAGAGAAGATGAGCGAATATATTGTAGTGAAATGCGGCGGTAGTATGTTGAATCAATTAAAAGCTGTGTTTTTTGAATGTATAAAGAAATTGCAACAGAAGTATAAAGTAGTGATTGTTCATGGTGGTGGGCCAGAAATTGATGCCAAATTAAAAGATTGTAACATCAACGTAGAAAAAAGAGATGGATTACGCGTAACACCAAAAGAAGTTATGGATGTTGTTCAAATGGTGCTATGCGGAAGTACGAATAAAAAACTCGTAATGAATTTACAAAAGCATAATTTACTTGCGGTAGGTTGTTCAGGATGTGACGGCAATTTACTTCAAGTTCAACCTGTCAGTGAAGAGATAGGATATGTGGGGGAAGTAAGTTATGTAGAAACAGCCTTATTAAAAGGATTAATAAATATGGAGTATATTCCTGTTATTGCTCCAATCGGGGTAAATGGTAATGAAGTTTATAACATAAATGCGGACAATGCTGCAGCTGGGATTGCGGCTGCGTTAGGGGCAAAAGAGCTTATTTTTATTACGGATGTAGATGGAATATTACATGAAGGGAATTTGGTAAAGGAAACGGATGAATCTGAAATTGCTACTTTTATAGAAACAGGTGTTATTACAGGTGGGATGATTCCGAAAGTACAGGCGGCACTAGCATCATTAAAAATGGGAGTGCAAAAGATAAGTATTGTGAATGGTACAAAAGATTTTACTGAGGTTACGGGAGAGTGTATTGGAACGACGGTAACGAAAGGTGTGAGTATTGCATGACGAGTCATCTTTTTCAAACGTATGGCAGAAGAACTATTGAGTTTGTAAAGGGAACTGGAACGAAAGTTATTGATAATAACGGTAAGGAATATTTAGATTTCACATCAGGAATTGGCGTATGTAATTTAGGACATTGTCACCCTACTGTTCTCAAAGGTGTACAAGAGCAACTTGATGATATATGGCATATATCTAACCTGTTTACAAACAGCTTGCAAGAAGAAGTTGCGTCATTATTAACAGAAAATAGAGCATTAGATTATGTGTTTTTCTGTAATAGTGGGGCAGAGGCAAATGAAGCGGCTTTAAAGTTAGCACGTAAGCATACTGGAAAATCTCTCGTCGTAACATGCCAGCAGTCTTTTCACGGTAGAACATTTGGAACGATGAGTGCAACGGGCCAAGATAAGGTAAAAGAAGGATTTGGTCCATTACTTCCATCTTTTTTACATATCCCTTTTAACGATATTAAAGCATTAGAGGAAGTAATGAATGAAGAAGTTGCGGCGGTAATGGTAGAAGTTGTTCAAGGAGAGGGAGGAGTAATACCTGCTGATCTATCTTTTTTGAAAGAGATTGAAACATTATGTAATAAGTTCGGTTCCTTATTTATTATAGACGAAGTACAAACGGGGATAGGAAGAACTGGAACACTATTCGCTTATGAACAAGTGGGAATAGAGCCTGATATCGTTACCGTTGCAAAGGCGCTTGGGAATGGGATTCCTGTCGGAGCGATGATTGGCCGGAAAGAGCTCGGAGCGTCGTTTACTGCAGGATCACACGGTTCAACTTTTGGCGGGAATTACATCGCGATGGCTGCAGCGAAAGAAGTATTGCAAGTAAGTAAAAAACCATCGTTTTTAAAAGAAGTACAAGAAAAAGGCGAGTACGTATTAGAGAAGTTGCAAGAGGAATTACAGCATGTCGAATGTATTCAAAATATACGTGGTAAGGGGCTTATGATTGGGATTGAGTGTAAGCATGAAGTTGCAAGTTTTATAGAACAACTAGAAAACGAAGGACTTCTCGTATTACAAGCAGGTCCTAATGTGATAAGACTATTACCGCCACTCATTGTCACGAATGAAGAGTTAGAACAGGCAGTATATATAATAAAAAAAGTAGTTTGTACAAAAAACGTATCAATCATATAAGGGGGAAGTTTCATGTCAACTGTACAAGTACCGAAATTAAATACGAAAGATCTTTTAACACTAGAAGAATTAACGAAAGAAGAAATTATTTCTTTAATTGAGTTCGCTATATATTTAAAAAAGAATAAGCAAGAGCCTTTATTACAAGGCAAAATATTAGGGCTTATTTTTGATAAGCATTCAACTCGTACTCGTGTATCTTTTGAAGCGGGAATGGTACAACTCGGGGGACATGGTATGTTTTTAAGTGGGAAAGAGATGCAAATGGGAAGAGGAGAAAGCGTTTCAGATACTGCGAAAGTATTATCGCAGTATATTGACGGGATTATGATACGTACATTCTCACACGCGGATGTAGAAGAGCTTGCAAAAGAATCGAGTATTCCTGTTATTAACGGTTTAACGGATGATCATCATCCTTGTCAAGCATTGGCAGACCTTATGACGATATACGAAGAAACAAATACATTTAAAGGAATAAAATTGGCTTACGTAGGTGACGGCAATAATGTGTGTCATTCATTGTTGCTAGCGAGTGCAAAAGTTGGAATGCATATGACTGTTGCAACGCCTGTAGGATATGAACCGAATGAAGAGATTGTAAAAAAAGCGTTAGCAATTGCCAAGGAAACAGGAGCTGAAATTGAAGTTTTGCATAATCCTGAATTAGCGGTGAATGAAGCAGATTTCATTTATACTGACGTTTGGATGAGCATGGGGCAAGAGGGCGAAGAAGAGAAATATTCTTTATTTCAACCTTACCAAATCAATAACGAACTTGTTAAGCATGCGAAGCAAACATATCGTTTCTTACACTGTTTACCTGCCCATCGTGAAGAAGAAGTAACAGGAGAAATTATAGATGGACCGCAGTCTATCGTCTTTGAGCAAGCTGGTAATCGATTGCATGCTCAAAAAGCGTTATTAGTGAGTTTATTTAAAAATGTAGAAGAGCCTTCCTAAAAGGGAGGTTTTTTTATATTAAAATGTCATATGTATATTTAGTTAACCATTTCGATATCATTTATAATAAAAGAGAAAACTAAATTTGTTTTTCAGAGTGTGTAAGGACATACTACATATAAAAATATAGTTAAAGAGATGATGAGGGTGAAAACAACTAAGAAAACATATTCGTTTTTCCAGCGGATGTGGAGAATATTAAAGTTTCAATATTATAAGTTGCTTCGATCGCCAGAAGGCGCAAAGAAAGTATCGTTAGGGTTTGCTATAGGATTCGGCTTAGAAATGTTAGTCATTTATACGGCATCGCTCGTATATGTAATATTTTATCCAATCGTCAGGTTAGCAAAGGGATCTTTTCCTGCGGCAGTTATTGGCAATATTATTGGGAAAATATCGTTTCTCCCAGTATTTTTATTTCCGCTTGCGTATGCGCTAGGAAAAATGATTTATCCATTTCATGTACAGAAAATTCATCATGAACCATTTACGATATCGGACTTGTTTTCAAGTCACATTTTTACGATATTAAAGAGCTTATTACAAAGTGAAGTGTATGTATTAATTGGAATGACGATTTTAGGAGTTGTGTTTGGTCTCATTTCATATTTCGTTGTGCATTATTTATACGAAAAGAACCGTAAGTTACGTTTGAAGAAAAGGAAGAAACGAGTGAGAGAACCACTTGTACAATTATAAACAATGTCACATTCATTTTCTCCTTTGAATATGTTTAAGAAAAAGGAGGAGAGGATAATGTATTATTATTACGTACCTCAAGTATATCCATATGTAAATTATTATCCGGTTTATGATACGAGTAGACAATACGAATTATATCGGCAACAACAATTACAGCAATTATCACAAATACCACAATTACCAACACAACAGCCTACACAGGAAAAAAAACCATATTTAACAACATGGCCATATTCCAATGTATACTATGGTAATTATTACGAATCATAAAGCTGCTTCTATTTAGAAGCAGCTTTATACGTTTGTTTTCAAAATTAAATTTTGAATGGTTTGAAGAGAATGAATGAGCTTTTCGCGCTCTTCCTCAGATAATGTTTGGAAATTTTCTTTTAGTTTGTCTAAAATGAATTGCTGATACTGATTTACTAATAATTTCCCTTCAGCTGTTAGGGAAATTAAAATGACCCGTCGATCTTTTTCGCTATAATGACGCTCTATTAGTTCTTCTTGAATAAGTTTGTTTAATAGAGGTGTCATGTTAGGCCGTGAAATCGCTAGCCGCTTGCCGATTTCGGAAACTGCTAATGTGCCGTTTTCATGCAAAAGCAGTAATACTTGTGTATGTGATGGCGGCATATGTCTTTGAGAAGAAAATTCTCCAGGAAGCATAAATTTGCGATAAAAAAGAGGCACTAGCGAAAGAAGATGATCAACAATACGTTCCCACTCGCGTGATTCCATATAAAGGCCCCCTTCCACTATCATTGTAACAAAAAAGACATGTTATAAAAATAGAATTGTTTCATGGTCGCTTTAATATTTGTAGGATAACACTTGCTTTGTAAATGTATTGGCAATAATTGCATAGCCGTTATCATTTGGGTGTACTTGGTCAAATAATAACTCTTTTTTATCATTCGATATTAATTTGCGAATTGGTAAAACGATAGATGGTTGATTTGCTTTGGAAATGGAATAAACAGATTCATTCCAGCCATCTAAAAACATATCTGCATAACTTGCGATGGAGTCATCGAGTTGTAACGGGTTATAGAGTTCTGAGAGAATGAGTAAAGCGTCCGGATTTTGATCTCGAACTGTCTTTACAATACTTTTTATATCCGCTTCAAAATGGGCTTTTTCTTTATTTAACATTTTTATACCATCTATAACACCAACATCACGATTTAAACGAAATAAATTATTTCCTCCAATATTAATTGTAATTATATTTGCTGCTCTAATTTTTTCCTTTACATCTTCTGATTGAACTTTTTTAGCGAGACGATCTGTTGTAAGACCGTTTACCCCAAGGTTTTCTACTGTAATTGGTTTATGAATTTGTGCTTCTATTTGCTTAGAAGCTAATTCAGCAAATCCACCTTGTGTCGATCCATATCCTTTAGCGAGTGAATCACCTAATACAAGATGATAAAAAGATTCGTTTGTTTGCTTATCAATCCAATTTGGGGCAGATGTTTTTTCTGTTTTTTCTTCAGATTCATTTTGTTTTGTCTCGTCGTTCTTTTCAAAATAAGAATAAGAAATGATCAGAAGGAGGAGACAAATAATTGTTAAGATGACTTTTTTCATAAATTCATCCTCCTTGTAATTGGTAATTGTATCATATTCAGCAGTATTAGCAATGTAAGGGCATATTATATGTTTATGAAAAGTTTATAATAACTTTACAGAAAATTTGTTGAAGTTTGTCAAAAAATATTGACGATAGGAAAGAACTTTATATATGATAATGTCAGATAAGGTGAAACTTTAATGAGTGGGAGCTTTATTTCCTATTAATTAATAGTCTTCATCAATCGGGCGTTTAAGGGGACTACTCGTTAGCGCAGGGTGAAATGAAAATTGTGTCTCTAATAGAAGAAAAAAGGTATGTGGTTAGAGACAGATAGGGATTCATTTCATTATTTCTGGTAATTGTATAAGGGGGATTTTTTGTGAAAAAGTCAAAAAAAATGCTAGCTGGAGCAACTCTTGCGATTGGTGTTATAGCACCGCAAGTAATGCCAACAACAGCTCATGCAGATGAGAACACTGGGGAGAGTACAGTTAACTTACGAATTCTAGAAACATCAGATATTCACGTTAACTTAATGAATTACGATTATTATCAAACGAAAACAGATAATAAAGTAGGTCTCGTGCAAACTGCAACACTCGTTAATAAAGCACGTGAAGAAGCGAAAAACTCTGTCCTATTTGATGATGGGGATGCATTACAAGGGACACCGCTTGGAGATTATGTAGCAAATAAAATAAAAGATCCGAAGAATCCTGTGGATCCTAGTTATACACATCCATTATATCGTGTAATGAATTTAATGAAGTATGACGTCATCTCTCTTGGGAATCATGAATTTAACTACGGCTTAGACTATTTAAACAAAGTAATTAGTAAAACGGAATTCCCGGTTATTAACTCGAATGTTTATAAAGACGACCATGATAATAATGAAGCGAACGATGAAAATTATTTTAAACCATATCATATTTTAGAGAAAGAAGTAGTGGATGAAGCAGGCCAAAAACAAATAGTAAAAATTGGTGTAATAGGATTTGTCCCACCTCAAGTTATGAACTGGGATAAGGCAAATTTAGAAGGAAAAGTAAAAGCGAAAGATATTGTCAAAACAGCGAATAAATTAGTACCGAAACTGAAAAATGAGGAACATGCAGATATTGTCGTTGCACTAGCGCATTCAGGTGTTGATAAGAGTGGATACAACGAAGGAATGGAAAATGCATCATATCATTTAGCAACACAAGTTCCTGGCGTAGATGCAGTATTAATGGGACATTCACATACTGAAGTGAAGGATGTATTTAATGGTGTTCCAGTTGTAATGCCTGGTGTTTTTGGTAGTAACTTAGGTATTATTGATATGCAATTGAAAAAGGTAAACGGAAAATGGGAAGTACAAAAAGATCAATCTAAGCCACAACTTCGCCCGATTGCTAATAGTAAAGGTACCCCATTAGTAGAATCTGATCAAAAATTAGTTAATGAAATTAAAGATGAGCATCAAGCGACAATCGACTATGTAAATACACCTGTAGGTGAAACGAAAGCACCAATTAATAGTTATTTTTCATTAGTACAAGATGATCCTTCCGTACAAATTGTGACAAATGCGCAAAAATGGTATGTAGAACAAGAACTTAAAAAACCAGAGTACGAAAAGATTAAAGATATTCCGGTTTTATCTGCAGGCGCACCATTTAAAGCAGGTGGCCGAAACGGTGCTACATATTATACGGATATTCCAGCTGGAACGTTAGCAATTAAAAACGTTGCAGATTTATACGTGTATCCAAATACGTTATATGCTGTAAAAGTAAATGGGGCACAAGTGAAAGAATGGCTTGAAATGTCTGCAGGTCAGTTTAATACAATTGATCCAAAGAAAACAGAAGAACAGCCATTAGTAAATATAGGCTATCCTACATATAACTTCGATATTTTAGATGGCTTAAAATACGAAATTGATGTAACACAACCGGCGAAATACGATAAAGATGGAAAAGTTGTAAATGCAAATACGAATCGTATTGTAAATATGACATATGAAGGTAAGCCAGTAGCTGATGATCAAGAGTTCATCGTCGCTACAAATAACTATCGTGGAAGTAGTCAAACGTTCCCAGGTGTAAGTAAAGGGGAGGTTGTATACCAATCACAAGATGAAACACGTCAAATCATTGTGAAGTATATGCAAAAAATAAAAAATATTGATCCAGCAGCTGATCAAAATTGGACGTTTAAACCGATTGTTGCAGATAAATTACATACAACATTTGATTCTTCACCAAATGCACAAAAGTATATAAAGAAAGATGGGAACATATCATATGTTGGACCATCTGAAAATGAATTTGCTAAATATGCAATTGATATAACGAAGAAAAATGATGATAAAGAAACTGGTGAAGGAAATCCAACGACACCGCCAACAGGTGGGGGAGAAAATCCAACAACACCGCCAACAGGTAATGGAGAAAACCCAACACCACCAACAGAAGAAGGTAATAATGGTAATGAACCAAAACAAGATGGAAACAATACTGGATCTGGACAAACTACAACAGATGATCAAAATACAAAAGAAACAACAACAACTGTAAGTGAAAATAAAGAAGCTGAAAAAGATGAACGTGATTTACCGAAAACAGGTGCAAGTATTGCTTCTACAATTGGAGCGGGTCTTGCGTTTGTTGGAGCGGGATTACTTATGTTATTTAGAAGAAAGAAAGCGAATAGATAGTCGAGAAATATAAAAAGGATTACCGATTTGGTAATCCTTTTTGTTATATTATGAAACTGGTACTGCTTTTTCTTTTTTCCATGAAAGACCGAATCCAGTAAAGCCGACGATAATGGTTACGACTGGACATGCTAAACAGAAGATTGCGTATGGCAGGTAATCGAATGTTGGAACGCTAAGAACGTTTGTTAAGAATACGCCACTTACACCCCATGGTACGAGTGGATTAATTACTGTACCAGCATCTTCTAATACTCGTGATAAATTACGACGTTCTAAACCGACTTCATCGTATTTATTAGCAAATGCTTGTCCTGTTAAAACGATGGATAAGTACTGCTCACCGAGTAAGAAGTTTACACCAATTGCAGTTGAAGCAGTAGAAATAATTAAGCGTGTACTAGTTTTTACGAAGCTAGAGATAATATTCATCAGCTGCGCTATAATACCCATTCCTTGTAATAATCCTCCCATACAAAGAGCTAGAAAAATAAGAGCAATTGACATCATCATACTTTGCAGGCCACCGCGAGATAATAAGCTATCAATATCTTTGATACCAGTTTTAGAAACGTAACCGTCTTGCATAATTTTTATTAAATCAGCTAAAGAAGTGCTAGGTTTAAAAATAAAGAGAATAATAATCCCTACCACAATTCCTGCAAGTAATGTTGGAACTGCAGGTACCTTTTTAAATGCGAATAGGAACAGTAATAAAATAGGAATAAGTGTAACGATAGAAATCGTTGCATTTTTTTCTAATGTGTTAATAAATGCTGAGAAATCAACGTTTCCATCAGATCCGCTTCCTAAAATGAAAAATGCGATAAAAGCAATAATGAAAGCTGGCACTGTTGTCCAAAGCATGTTACGAATATGTTCAAATAAATCTACACCCGTTACAGCAGGCGCTAAGTTTGTTGTATCAGATAAAGGAGACATTTTATCTCCGAAGAATGCACCAGAAATAATTGCACCAGCAATAAGAGCTGGATCGTATCCAAGGGCAGTACCCATTCCCATAAAGGCAAGTCCTACAGTTGCAGCAGTTGTAAAAGCACTACCGATACTCGTTCCAACAATTGCACAAACAACAAAAACAGTTGGAACGAAAATTTTTGGAGATACAAGTTGGAAGCCGTATACCATTAAAGTCGGAATAGTTCCAGCTGCGATCCAAACGCTAATTAATACGCCTACAAGTAAGAAAATAAATATAGATGGAATACCAGCTGAAATACTACTAATCATCCCTTTCTCCATAGTAGACCAAGAGATTCTCTTCAAGAATCCAAATGCTAATAAAAGAACGATACCAAATAAAATTGGGATGTGTGGTGAAACTTCTAATTGAATAACACTAAAACCAATACAGAAAAAGATAAAAATTGTTAAAAGAACAGACTCAATTTTTGAAACCATTGTTTTCCCCTCCTAAGTAATATGAAATAGCTCTTTTTTATATAAAATTCGCCAATATTGTATATTTCCTTCTAAATTTTAGAATTTTGTGACAAATTACCGGTAATTGTTTGTTCTTCTATATGATACGGAAATAATTGGATAAAAAAACGTCCCTGCATATAATTATGCAGGGACGAAGAAATCGCGGTACCACCCTAGCTTGTGAAATGAATGTATCACAAAATAAAGGGTCATATGATATGCGTTTATAAAATAAAAAACGTCCCTGCAATATATGCAGGGACGAAAAATTCGCGGTACCACCCTAAATTGTGAAACAGTGTCGTTTCACCACTCTTTAGACATAACGGTCTATAACCGTCTTTCACTACTCCTCACGTTTCGTAAAAGAAGCTCCAGGGGGTAATTCATAATTCGCTCTGTACTGGTTCGCACCGACCACCAGCTCTCTGAAATCAGAAATCGAAATACTACTAAATCCTATCAACGCCGATTCATATGATGTTAGTTAAATTTTTATCATATTTTCATCTTACATGTCAATAAAAATATTAAATGTTTTTTTAGGGAAATAAAGGATAATTGTTTTTAATGCTGTAAAAATGTACGTTATAATGAATTTGAAAGGGGGAGGAAAGAGTGAAGAAAAAAATAATTCTTTTTACCACTTTATTAGTTATTGGAGGAAGTGCTGGAATTTACACAGCTTTTGCGGCTGAATCAGAGCAGCTGAAACAAAAGCAAATACAACAATCAGAAGTGAAGAAAGTAAAAGAAATAGAAGAGAAGAAATCAATGGAAAAAACAGCAGAGAAACTAGGAGTTTCTACAGAGGGAAAAACAAAAGAAGAGGTTACGAAAGAAGTAAATACCGCTAGGTTTGAGAAGCGTCATGATTTATTAATTGAGCACGCTAAGCAACTTGGAATTGATACAGAGTGGAAAAAAGATGAAGAAATTATTTTAGAAATTGGAAAGATACAGCATGGAAAGTAGAACAACTTATCGTATGATAAGTTGTTCTTTTTTAAGAACTATTTGATTTTAAAATAATTGACAGTCATTCAGATTTAATGTTAACTGTATTTATAAACAAGTTAACATTAGGGGTGACAATTGTGACAATAAATAGTAAAACGATTGAAAAATCATCTTATACATATGAAGAATTAGCAGAGAAAAATAAAGCTTACGTATGGCACCCATTTACACAAATGAAAGATTATTTAGAAGAAGATCCTGTCATTATTGAACGTGGAGAGGGAAGAAAGCTATACGATGTAAATGGTAATGAATATTGGGATGGTGTTTCATCTATATGGTTAAATGTTCACGGACATCAAGTACCGGAATTAGATGAAGCAATTCGTGAGCAATTAAATAAAATTGCTCATTCTACTATGTTAGGACTTGCTAACGTTCCATCTATTTTATTAGCAGAAAAAATTATTGAGGTTGTACCAGATGGATTGAAGAAGGTATTCTATTCTGATTCAGGTTCTACCGCTGTTGAAATTGCAATTAAGATGGCTTTCCAATATTGGCAGCATAAAGGGAAACGAAAGAAACAAAGATTCGTTACATTAAAAGAAGCATATCACGGTGATACAATTGGAGCTGTTTCGGTAGGAGCAATAGACTTGTTTCACCAAGTGTATAGTTCGCTCTTATTTGATGCGATTAAAATGCCGTATCCATATACATATCGTTCTCCTTACGGAAATAATAGGGAGGAAATTGTAAAAAGCCATTTAGAAGAAATGGAAGAATTGTTGAAAGAAAAGCATGAAGAAGTAGCTGCCATCATTGTGGAGCCATTAATGCAAGGTGCTGGCGGGATGATTACAATGCCAAAAGGATATTTAAAAGGACTGCGCGATTTATGTACTAAGTACAATGTATTATTTATTACAGATGAGGTAGCGACTGGATTTGGGCGTACAGGGAAAATGTTTGCGTGTGAACATGAAAATGTGACGCCAGACATTTTAACTGCTGGGAAAGGTTTAACAGGTGGATATTTACCAATTGCAGTTACGGTAACGACGGATGAAATATATAATGCCTTCTTAGGAGAATATGAAGAACAAAAAACATTTTTCCATGGACATAGCTACACAGGCAATCCGTTAGGGTGTGCCGTAGCAATCGCGAATTTAGAGCTATACGAAAAAACAAATTTAATAGAAGAAGTGGCACATAAAACGGATTATGTGGCAGCGCAATTAGAAAAGCTCTTTGCGTATAAACATGTAGGTGATATTCGTCAGTGCGGATTAATGGTTGGTATTGAGCTTGTGAAGAATAAGGAAACGAAAGAAGCGTTTGACTGGACAGAAAGAGTCGGTGTTCAAGTATGTAAACGCGCAAGAGAGCTGGGTATGATCTTGCGACCGCTCGGTAATACGATTGTATTTATGCCACCTCTTGCTTCTACAATTGAGGAGATTGATGATATGTTACGTATTTTGTATAAAGCAATCTCGGATGTTACGGAGGGAGAATAATGCGCGGTTTTTTTATAACAGCAACAGATACTGAAGTGGGGAAAACTGTCGTTGCCGGTGCATTAGCCGGTGTATTTAGAGAATTGGGATATAACATCGGAGTATATAAACCGTTGCAAAGTGGGCATGTTGCATCAAACCCTGAGGGAGATGCGGCAAGGTTAAAAGCATTATCAGGTGTGCCGACACAAGAAAATGAAATTTGCCCTTATTCTATTGAAGCACCACTTGCTCCGAGACTTGCCATGAAAAGAGCTGGAAGAGTAGTAAAGTTAAAAGAAATTACTGATTACTATAATGAACTATTAAAAGAGTTTAATAGCTTATTTGTAGAAGGGGCAGGTGGGCTTGCTGTCCCATATACAGAAGATGCTTTAGTAATTGATTTTGCAAAAGAATTACAGTTGCCTCTTATTGTAGTAGCTCGTCCTACATTAGGAACAGTAAATCATACAGTGTTAACGATTGCTTATGCAAAGGCGCATGGCTTAACCGTAGCGGGTGTCATTTTATCAGGTTGCAAAGAATGTGAAATGGAAAGAGTGCAAGAAAATAAAGAGATGATTGAAGAGCTGAGCGGGGTACCAGTTTTAGGATTATTACCATTCTTTGAAGGTGAGTTTACGAAAGAAGAAGTATTAGAATCTGCAAAAGAACATATTATGATTTCAAAATTAGAGGAGTTTATCCAAAATGAATCAAACGTGGCGGGCGCACCTTCAATGTAAATTACAACAATTACATGAGCAAGGGCAGTATCGTGATTTGCATGTAACAGAGAAGGCAGAAGAGACTTGGCTTATTCGAGATAAAAAAAGGATGTTAAATTTAGCGTCAAATAATTATTTAGGGTTAGCTGGAGATGAAAGGTTAAAAGAAGCTGCTATTGCCTGTACAAAAAGATATGGAACTGGAGCGACTGCCTCTCGTCTCGTTGTAGGAAATCATCCATTATATGAAGAGGTTGAGAGAAGCATATGTGACTGGAAAGGTACTGAAAGAGCTTTAATTGTAAATAGTGGGTATACGGCAAATATAGGTGCCATATCTTCTTTGGCCTCTCGGCACGATATTGTTTTTAGTGACAAGTTAAATCACGCAAGTATTGTTGATGGAATCATATTAAGCGGGGCAGAGCATAAAAGGTATCGTCATAATGATTTGGATCATTTAGAGAAGCTGTTGAAAATGGCTTCGCCTGAAAGCAGAAAATTAATCGTAACAGATACCGTTTTTAGTATGGATGGTGATACTGCGTATTTGAGAGATTTAGTACAGCTGAAAGAGAAATACGGGGCAATCATTATAGTCGATGAAGCACATGCGAGTGGAATATATGGAATCGGCGGAGCTGGGTTATCTCATATAGAAAAAAATCTTGCTCAAAAAATTGATATACATATGGGGACGTTTAGCAAGGCTTTAGGGTGTTATGGTGCGTATTTGACAGGTGATGAAATTTATATAGAGTATTTACAAAATATGATGAGAAGCTTTATTTTTACTACAGCTTTACCACCAAGTACGTTAGGAGCAGTGCAAAAAGCAATTGAAATTGTAAAAGAAGATAACGAAAGAAGAGAGAACCTTATAGCAAACGGAGAATACTTCAGAACTAAATTAAGGGATGCTGGTTTTGATATTGGGAATAGTTCAACTCATATTGTACCGATTGTAGTCGGTTCAAATGAACATGCTTTACGATTTAGTAAAAGGTTGCAAGAGGTAGGGATTGCGGCCATTGCAATTCGTCCGCCAACTGTGCCGGTTCATAGTTCTCGAATTCGCTTTGCAGTTACATCGCAACATACAATAGCTGATTTAAAATGGGCTATTGACCGAATTATTCACATTGCGAAAGAAGAGGAGATTTTCGTATGAACGAGCTAAAGATTATTTTTATCCCCGGATGGGGAATGGAAGAGAATATTTGGGATTTAGTACTTCCGTATTTTAAAGGATATCCTGTTGAATGCGTAGATTGGCGTAATGTGAAAGAACGAAGTGAATTTGCGGAACGAATTATAGATGTAGCGCATAACGACAACGTAATTTTAGTTGGATGGTCACTAGGAGCGTTAGCAGCAGTTGAAGCTTATAAAAAGATTCAGGCAAAAGGCATCGTATTAATTGGTGGGACTGCTAAATTTACAAATACGAGCGACTATAGTAATGGATGGAATGCTTTGCATGTAGAACGGCTGAAAAGGAATTTGGCGAGAAGGAGAGAGGATACGCTCAAGCGTTTTTATGAAAATATGTTTACGAAAGATGAGCTAAAAGGGAATAAAAACTTTGAAGACATTGTAGACCGTTTTAAAGGTGATTCTATTCAGTCTTTACAACTAGGTTTGGATTATTTAATAGAAACAGATATGAGAGAAGAACTAAAAGAAATTAAAGTACCTATACTACTTATTCACGGAGAACAGGATGTAATATGCCCATTGTCTGCGGCACGTAGTATGACGGAGAATAGCAGCAGCGAGCTGAAAGTAGTAAGTGAAGCAGGGCATGCATTATGTGTAACGAATTTTGAATATTGTGCAAATGAGATGATTCAATTTGTAGAGGGGATACGACATGATCAACAAAACGTTACTACAAAAACGGTTTAATGGGGCAGCCGTATCTTACGATCGATATGCAAATGTACAAAAAAAGATGGCACATTCATTACTTTCAATCTTAAAGGAACGATATAGTGAAACGGCATCAATACGTATTTTAGAACTGGGATGCGGGACGGGGTATGTAACAGAACAATTATCAAAGTTATTTCCGAAAGCACATATTACAGCAGTTGATTTTGCTGAAAGTATGATTGCGATTGCGCAAACTAAACAAAATGTAAAAAATGTAACGTTTCACTGTGAAGATATTGAGCAATTACGATTAGAAGAATCATATGATGTCATTATTTCAAATGCTACATTTCAATGGTTAAATAATTTACAACAAGTGTTAAGAAATTTATTTCAACATTTGTCTATAGATGGGATATTACTCTTTTCAACGTTTGGACATGAAACATTTCAAGAATTGCATGCTTCGTTCCAACGTGCGAAAGAAGAAAGAAATATAAAAAATGAAACATCGATTGGTCAACGTTTTTATTCAAAAGATCAGTTGCTTCATATATGTAAGATAGAAACAGGGGATGTGCATGTTTCTGAAACATGTTACATAGAGAGTTTTACAGAAGTTAAGGAGTTTCTGCATTCTATTCGAAAAGTAGGAGCAACTAATAGCAATGAAGGATCATATTGTCAAAGTCCCTCACTCTTTCGTGCGATGCTACGCATATACGAAAGAGACTTCACGGGAAATGAAGGGATAATGGCAACGTATCATGCTTTATTTATACACATAACAAAAGAGGGGAAGAGATGAAATGAAACAAGTACAAACAAAAAGGGATTGGAAAAAACTTGCATACGACGTAGTGGAAGAGAAAATGATTACGAAAGAAGATGCAATAGCGATATTAGAAGCTGATGATACAGAAGTTTTAGAAATTATGAATGCAGCTTACATTATTCGCCATCATCACTTTGGTAAGAAAGTAAAATTGAATATGATTATTAATACGAAATCTGGATTATGTCCTGAAGATTGTGGATATTGCTCACAGTCTATTATTTCAGAAGCACCGATTGATAAATATGCATGGTTAACGCAGGAGAAGATTGTAGAAGGGGCACATGAAGCAATACGCCGTAAAGCAGGTACATATTGTATTGTAGCGTCTGGTCGTCGTCCGACGGATAAAGAGGTAAATCACGTAATTGGAGCAGTTAAGGAAATTCGTGAAACGACAGACTTGAAGATTTGTTGTTGTTTAGGTTTCTTAAATGAAGATCAAGCAGGACGTTTAGCGGAAGCAGGCGTGCACCGTTATAATCACAACTTAAATACACATGCAAATAATTACGATAGTATTTGTTCAACTCATACGTATGATGATCGTGTTGATACAGTTCAAAAAGCAAAACAAGCTGGTATTTCACCATGCTCTGGAGCAATTTTTGGCATGGGAGAAACAATTGAAGAGCGTGCTGAAATTGCATTTGAATTACAACGTATAGATGCAGATTCTATCCCTTGTAATTTCCTTGTTGCTGTAAAGGGGACACCTCTTGAAGGGCAAAAAGAGTTAACGCCAGTAGAATGTTTAAAAGTACTTGCAATGATGCGTTTTGTAAACCCAACAAAAGAAATTCGTATTTCAGGAGGACGTGAAATCAATTTACGTTCTGTACAGCCAATCGGTTTATTTGCAGCAAATTCTATTTTTGTCGGGGACTACTTAACGACAGCTGGACAAGAGCCGACTGCGGACTGGGGTATGATTGCAGATTTAGGATTTGAGATTGAAGAATGTGCATTATAAGATAGATGAAAAAGCAAACTTGTAAAAGGGTTTGCTTTTTTTGTAAATAAAATGTAATAAATAGTTGTGAACGCTTGATATTATTGGTTTTTGAGCGAAAAAAAGAATTTTTGTGGACGAATTTTCCAAGCCCTAGTTGTACATAGTAAATATGTAATTTATATTGGGTTGGAGGATTTTACATGTACAAATACATATTAGCGATTATGACTTGTTTAATTTTAATAAAAGCAATAAGTTCTGATCCAGTTAAGGCTGCTGAAAATCCTGAACAAAAAGAGATGCAACAAAGAATCGAACAACACTTTCGAACGAAAGCTGAACATTTTGGATTGAAAACGGAAGGAAAAGATTTAAAGGAAGTTAGAAAAGAAATTACTATTATAGAAGAAGCGAAAAAAAGAGAGAATGTATGGAGAACAGCACAAGCTCTTCATATAAAAACAGAAGGAAAAACGATGAATGAATTAATAAAAGATGTACAAAAAAAGGTGAAAAAATAAAAAGAGGCCGCAGCCTCTTTTTTTTATGCCCATTGTTTTGATAAGTGAGCCATTTCAATTGCAGCAACAGCTGATTCATATCCTTTATTACCAGCTTTCGTACCTGCGCGTTCAATCGCTTGTTCAATTGTTTCTGTCGTTAATACGCCGAAAATAACTGGGATGTCCATTTGTAGTGATAAAGACGCAACACCTTTTGCTACCTCATTACAAACGTAATCGTAGTGTGTTGTAGCACCTCGGATTACAGTACCTAATGTAATAACAGCATCATACTTTCCGCTACTAGCCATCTTTTTAGCGATTAAAGGAATTTCAAATGCACCAGGAACCCAAGCAACATCAATATCACTTTCTTCTACACCGTGACGCTTTAATCCGTCTAAAGCTCCGCCAAGTAACTTACTTGTAATAAATTCGTTAAAACGTCCAACAACAACTCCAACTTTTAATCCTGTACCAACTAAATGACCTTCGAATACCATAATAAATCTCTCCTTTAATTATAAGTTTAGTAAGTGTCCTAATTTATTTACTTTCGTTTGTAAATACGATTTATTTTCTTCTTTTGCCGGCATTTGCAACGGTACACGCTCGACTACTTCTAAATCGTAACCTTGTAAGCCAGCAATTTTTCTTGGGTTATTCGTTAATAATCGTAAGCTTTGTAAACCTAAATCTTTTAATATTTGAGCACCGATACCGTAATCACGAAGATCAGCAGGGAAGCCGAGTTTTTCATTTGCTTCTACAGTATCGAATCCTTCTTCTTGTAATTTATAAGCGCGAAGCTTATTAAGAAGCCCAATGCCTCTTCCTTCTTGTCTCATATAAAGAAGAACACCTTTTCCTTCACGCTCAATTTGAGCAAGTGCTGCATGGAGTTGTGGTCCGCAATCGCAGCGATGTGAACCGAATACATCTCCTGTTAAGCATTCAGAATGAACACGTACAAGTACCGGTTCACCTGTTGAAATATCACCTTTTACAAGTGCGATATGTTCTTTCGTATCTAATGAGTTAGAATAGCCAATTGCGTGGAAAGTACCGAAATCTGTAGGTAATGTAATTTCCACTTCTCTCGTCACAAGTGTTTCATGATGGCGGCGATAAGCAATTAAATCTTCTATTGTAATCATTTTTATATCAAATTGTTTTGCACATTCTATTAAATCAGGTACACGTGCCATCGTGCCGTCCTCATTTATAATTTCGCAAATAACTCCAGCTGGTTCGGCACCGCATAGCTTTGCTAAATCAACAGCAGCTTCTGTATGACCTGCACGACGCAGGACACCGCCTTCTTTCGCAATTAATGGAAAGATATGTCCAGGTCGATTGAAATCAGCGCCTTTTGATGCGGGGTTTAACAATTCTTGTATCGTAGTTGCACGTTCGTGAGCGCTAATCCCTGTTGTTGTAGAAACATGGTCAATGCTCACTGTAAACGCAGTATGATGTGAATCTGTATTATGAGATACCATTGGTTCTAATTGTAGACGTTCTGCGTACCCTGCTGTAATCGGTACACAAACGAGACCACGGCCATGTGTAATCATAAAATTAATTGTTTCTGGTGTAATGTACTCTGCTAAAGCAATAAAATCGCCTTCATTTTCTCGGTTTTCATCATCACATACGATAACGACTTTACCTTGTTTTAAATCTTCTAGAGCTTCTTCAATACGATGAAACATTGTGCTTCCCCCTTATAGAAATCCGTTTTCTTGTAAAAAGCTTTCAGTCATTGAACCTACTCGTTTTGTAGGTTTAGTAATAAAGCGTTCGATATATTTACCAATCATGTCACACTCAATGTTTACGATATCTCCGGCATTTTTTTCTCCAATGACAGACTCGCTTACTGTGTGCGGGATGAGTGAAATCGTTATGGAAGATTCGTCTATATCAAATATCGTTAAACTCGTTCCATCAACAGCAATGGACCCTTTCTGCAAACAATAGCGCAGCAGTTCATCAGAAATTGCTATTTTGTAATAGACGGCATTGTAATGTTGTTTTTTATTTAAAATCGTTCCGATGCCATCAATATGTCCTGAAACGAAATGTCCACCGAATCGTCCATTTGCAGCCATTGCTCGCTCTAAATTTACTTTAGAGTGCGGTTTAAGCATGCGAAGTGATGTCGACTGCATCGTTTCAGGCATTGCATCAACTGTAAATGAAGTAGTTGTAAAGCTTGTTACAGTTAAGCAAATGCCGTTAACAGCGATACTATCACCTAAGTGAACATCTGATAAAATTTTGTTTGCATGAATCGTTAATTTCATCGCTTCTCCGCTTTGTTGCATGTTTGCTATCGTTCCTAATTCTTCTACAATTCCTGTAAACATTTCGTCACCTCGTTTCGGGCATTCGCAACGATTTTTATATCATCACCAATTTGTTTCATCTCTTGAATTTTCAAGGAAAGCGCATCTTGTAATTTTGAAAAACCATTTCCTCCAAATAAAGTAGGAGCATCTTTCCCACCAATTAATTTCGGACTTATATAGGTTACAATTTCATTAAAATTGTTTGTTTTTAAGAAACTTGCATGAATCGATTGGCCACCTTCAACGAATAGAGAAAGAATTTGTTTCTCTCCAAGAAAGGAAAGAAGGTCTTCGATTTCTATATACTTCGTTTCCATTTGGAATATAGCTATATTTTTAGATTCATAAGAAGATATCTTCTCTTTCTTTACATCCTTACCGACAATAATCCACGTCGGTGCTAAACCATCTGTTATGACATGAGAAGATGGTGGCGTTCGTAAATGGGTATCTAAAATAACGCGAATAGGATGTTTCCCACCATTTGGAATTCTTGTTGTTAAATGAGGATTATCAGCTATAACTGTATTCACTCCAACAAGAATTGCATCATGTGTATGGCGATATTGGTGAACATCAGCACGTGCTTGTTCACCTGTAATCCACTTACTTTCACCAGTTACAGTTGCTGTTTTTCCATCTAAGCTCATCGCTGTTTTGATTGTTACAAAAGGGCGTTTCGTTTTCATGTAGTGAAAAAAGTAGCGATTTAATAAAACTGCTTCTGCTTCAAGAACACCGGTAGTTACTTCAATTCTAGCTTCCTCTAATCTTCTTTTTCCGTTACCAGAAACGAGCGGATTACAATCGAGAGTAGCAATTACAACACGCTTAACTCCTCTTTCGATGAGCAATTCACAGCAAGGTGGTGTTTTTCCAAAGTGGCTACACGGTTCCAGTGTTACATAAACGGTAGCGTCTTTGGCGTTCTGACCAGCCATTTGAAGGGCATGAACTTCTGCGTGTTCTTCACCAGCTCGTAAATGAGCCCCTATACCAACGATGTTTCCATCTTTTACAACAACAGCACCAACCATAGGATTTGGACTTGTTTGTCCTGATGTTCCTTCTGCTAACTGCAGGGCAATCCTCATATATTCTTGATCTGTCATTTTCTTCACCTCTCCAAAAAAAATCAAAAAACCCCAAGGATTTAATATCCTTGGGGTTTGGGAGACGTGATTTCTAGAAATATAGTTTGAATACGAAAGCATAGGAAAGAAACCTAACGATAATTGATATTTCTGCATAAGGAAAAAACCTAGCAAAATATCGAATTTTTAAACGCTAGTTGTCTCTTTTTATTTCAGTATAAAAAATAAGTATAGAAAATTAAACATATATAAAGAATCAAAATGAATCTTTAAAAATATGCATACTGAAATAAAAGTGTATTCACTATATAAAAAACTAGAAACATATCCTTCTCCCATCCAGACTATACTGTCGGCCCTAGAGTTTCACTAGATCCACCGTTTTCGAGTTGAAAACGGGTCACGGACTTAGAAGTTTTCACTTCATCACCGCCGGTTGGGAATTTCACCCGACCCCGAAGGATGCTGTTTGCTCAAATTATAGCACAAAAAAAATAAAAGGCTAGTAAAAAATATTCGAATGTGAAGAATTGTGTGAAAATATATGCAGGCTGGAATGGAAATAAAAGTATTAGAAATGTTGTAAAGAGAAGGGATATAACGGAGTTCCTAAAAAGAAAAAACATGCACAAAAAAATGTGCATGTCACATGTAAAATTATTCTGCCTCTGGTGCTCTAACAACAGACTCGAATTTACCTTTATGCGAAGCGTCGCAATAAGGCATATTTTTTGATAAACCACAACGGCATAAAGAAAATGCCGGTTTTGCTGGGAATGCATTCCCTTGTGAGTCGACTAATTCCACGTCCCCTGTAACGCGAAAAGAGCCATTATCATTTACTTTAATTTGTACTTTTGCCAACGTTATCCCTCCTTCCCAAACGCTTAATTTCATCATATAATCAAGGGAAGTGCTTGGCAATATAAAGTGAAACTTTAATTAGTGGGGGAGGCATCCCCCACTAATTATTAGTTGACCAATCGGGCTTTTAGGGGCAGTTAATCTCCCACCTAACTTCTTTGTTTCAGCCGAATTTTGAGGTGGGAGTTTTACTACCCGCAAATAGCGGGGAAAAAAGAGCACTTTGTTTGAGAAAGAAGAGAGTGTTATAATAGTTTTCATAACTGACTAGAGTAAGGTGACGAGAGATGGATAAACAATTACATACATTACGAAACATTGCAAATGAGCGCACGTGGGCATCATTTTTGAATGATAATCATCCATATAGTTTGTTACATTGGTCCATTGCAGGTGTAGGGCAAGAGGCAAAGGATGTTTGGTTACTGCAAGATGAAGTAACATTTCAAACGACAGAATTCCCAACGTTAGATGATGCAATGCAATGGATTTCTGAAAATATGGAACAAGTTACAGACGTTTTAGCGCAATAAAAAACAGGCTTATGCAAGCCTGTTTTTTGTTTCTTTCACATATGTGTTTAAAAATTGATCGACGGCTGCTTCGTACTCTTCTTTATTTTCGTTATAAGAGCAAGCGTGTGCACCGTGTTCTGCAATATAAAGTTGCTTATTATTTTCTTTCGCTTCATATAATGCTTTTGTCATATCAGCTAAAATATAGTCGTCATCTTTACTATGAATAAAGAGAACGGGATTGTTAATGTTTTTTATACAATCGATTGGTGAAACTTCACGAATTGTATAACCGTCACGAACTTTCAAAAATGCGTTTGCTAAAGGTAATAAAGGCCATTTTGGTAAATGGAATTCAACCTTTAAACGGTGCTGTAATTGTCCGTGAAAATCAGAGAAAGGACAATCTGCAATATAGAAATCAGCACCATCTTCTACAAATCCTGCGTATTGAAGAAGTGTTGCAGCTCCCATAGATTCACCATGAATACCAAGTGTAATATTGGTGCCAAAACGGTTTTTTAGCCAGTCAACTACGGATTTTAAATCATGTTTTTCATAGTATCCATAGCTTGTTGTTTTTCCGCCAGTTTTACCATGACGACGATGATCGTAAATGAGGACGTTATATCCCCTTTTTAAGAATAAGTTTGCATATTTTACAGAGTTTATTTTATTTACAGTTACACCGTGGCAAAAAACCATAAACTTATTGGTGGAATGACCAGCAGGAATGTAATATCCGTGAAGGTCGTATCCAAATTGTGAAGGGATATGAATTTCTTCTTTATGAAGAGCATCAAAATCCTCTATACGAAAATGTTTTTTCGTTTCTCTTTCGAGTACTTCTTCCTCTGTTTTTTTCTTTAAGTACATCACTTTATTTGTAAAGAAAATCCCAAGCGCAGTTATTGCACCTAGTATAGTAAACAATGCTGCAAAAAAACGTTTCATACTTTACCTCATCCTCCAAATACCGTTACATGTGATACACTTATATTGTATCACAATGATATAAAAGGGGAGAAATAGGAAATGCTGCATATACAAAAAATTACGCCAGCGATGAAAGAAACAATCCGAATGTTCATGTGTGAGAATTGGGGAAGTTCATTGATGGTTTCACGTGGTAAGGGACATCAGTTAGAAGAGTTGCCAGGATTTGTTGCGCTCTCAGATGACAGAATAATCGGAATTATAACGTATGAAGTGACCGGAAATATGTGCGAAATTGTATCGCTAGATAGCTTTGAAGAAAGAAAAGGAATAGGGACGAAACTTGTGGATTGTGTATTACAAGTTGCAGAAGAAGAACGGTGCAGACAGGTTTGGCTTATTACAACTAATGATAATATGAATGCGTTACGATTTTACCAAAAACGTAATTTTGTAATGACTAATTTATATTTGAATGCGGTAGAGGAGGCACGAAAAATAAAGAAAGAAATTCCACGTATTGGATATGATAATATCCCAATTTTACATGAAATTCAGTTGGAGTATCGTTTAGTGAAGTGATGTAACAATTTTCAGAAATGTGAGTTATTAATCTTGACGGATAGTGTAATTTAGGTTACCGTAAAATTGTAATCTATTACCATATTAAGGGGTGACGATGTGGCAACTATACGTGATGTTGCAAAATTGGCAGGTGTTTCAGTCGCAACCGTTTCACGAGTTATTAATGAAAAAGGATACGTTCATGAGGACACAGTAAAACAAGTAAAGGAAGCAATTGAAGAATTACGTTATAGGCCAAACAGTGCAGCGAAGCCACTATTTAAAGAGAATTCAACGATAATTGCATTACTTGTAGATAATTTATGTAACCAATCAAACATCACTTTGCTACATTGTATTGAGGAAATAGCATATAAAGAAGGTTATCAAATCATTATTTGTAATATAGAGAATAAAGATAGATACATACATATGCTGAAGCAAAATAACATTGCAGGTGTTATTTTGACAAGAGCAGTTTTTAAAAGTGTAGGAGAAATTCCATTTCCGTTTGTTGTGATTGATGAGCAACAATTACATGGAAATTATTATGAAAGTGGACAGAGAGCTGTTTCTTTATTAAAAGAGAAAGGGTGTCACTTTCTTGCATATTTCGGTGAGGGAGAAGAAAGTGAAGAAATGGAAGATCATATAGCAGGGTTTTTAGACGCTGTTTGGGATGAAGGAATCTCTTATCGAGAAGAATGTGTACAAGGGTATACAAATAAACAATTTATTACATTATTGCAAAACAATCCATATATAGATGGAATTGTAGCCTCAAGTGATCAGATTGCTATTGAGTTAATTCGGTCAGCGAGATTTCTAAATATACATATACCAGATAAATTAAAAATTGTTGGACCGAATGGGAGCATAGAGTGTGAATGGATAGGTTCATCACTACCGACAATTGAAAGCTGTGTCAAAGATAACGGAAAAGTAGCTTTTCAACAATTAAAAGGAAAAATGAAAAAGTAAAAGGTGCGTTTTATACGCACCTTTTTATAATGTAATTGCGGCAATAAAGCCAAATATAAGTAACGGTATATTGTAATGTAGAAAAGTGGGTACACATGTATCCCATATATGATGGTGCTGACCATCAGCATTTAAACCGGATGTTGGTCCAAGGGTACTATCCGATGCTGGAGATCCTGCGTCACCTAGCGCTCCGGCTGTACCGATAATAGCAATTGTGGCCATTGGACTAAATCCAAGCTGAATGCAAAGAGGTACAAAAATGGTTGTTAAGATAGGGATGGTTGAAAAGGATGAACCAATTCCCATCGTAACGAGAAGTCCAATAACGAGCATAAGAAATGCAGCGAGTGGTTTGTTATTTCCAATTATATGTGCACTCGTTTGCACTAGAGATTCAACATGTCCTGTTTTTCGAAGAACAGCGCCGAATCCGGCGGCAGCAATCATAACAAAGCCAATAAAGGACATCATACGCATTCCGCTTGTTAATATCGCATCTGCTTCTTTAAGTGGTAGACTGCCACTAACTGATAAGACGATAATACCTGCTAAAGCACCGAAAATCATTGATTCTGTTGTTAATTGAACAGTTAATGTAGCAATGATAGATAATAACCCGAAAGTAATACTACGTTTTGTATAGGGAACGATTTCATTTTCGGTAGTATGAATTTGTTCTGTTTCATACGTACGAGGTTTTCGGTACGTAATGAATACTGCTACACATAATCCAATAATCATACCGATTGCTGGAATAGTCATTGCTTTTGGAATAAGTGTGACATCAAATGTAAGGCCGCTTTGCGCAGCGTTGGTTTGCAATACGTCATGATAAATTTTTCCGAACCCTGCAGGGATCCACATATAAGGAGTAATCAATCCAAATGTAATAATACATGTGACAAGTCTGCGATCCACTTTCAGCTCATTTAATACTTTTAAAAGTGCTGGAATTAAGATGGGGATGAAAGCAATGTGAACAGGAATCACATTTTGCGAGAAACAAGCCATCGTTAAGATAATGAATAAAATAAGTATTTTAGAATAAACTTGTTTTTTCGTGTCTTGTTCATTGCCAATCCATTTTAATGCAGTTTGAATCATAGCATCTGGAAGTCCTGTTTTGGAAAGGGAAATAGCGAAACCACCAAGCATTGCATAACTTAAAGCGATTGGAGCACTGTTTCCAAGACCAGTTGTAAAAGTGTTAATCGTTTCTGAAATACCGAGTCCGCCGATAATTCCGCCTGTTAAAGCTCCAACAATGATGGCGACAATGACCTGGACACGTAACAAACTAAGCAATAGCATAATTGCTACTGCGACGAGTACAGCGTTCATAATAAATGTAATCTCCCTAAATTTTTATTCTGTTAAGACAAGTAAATATGAAACATTTTGCTATGTTTATACATACTTGCGACATATTATTATAAAATGTTTTCTATGAAATGTAAAAGAGCCTTTTGTTACTAATGCTGAAAAGCTAGCTCTTGTTTAATTGATTGCAAAGAATTAGCGAATAATTCTGGTTCTTCTAAATCAGGAGAATGTGCTGAATTTGGGAACCAAATCATCTTTTTTATAGGCGCTTCAATAATATCGCAATATTCCTGAACGAGTGCATAAGGAGTTTGATAATCATAGCGACCAGAACAAAAATAAACTGGAATAGATAAACTTGAGATAGAAGAAAAGAAATCGATTGTCAGCATTTCTTCCCATAAAACGCCAGATTTTAAATTTCCTGCGAGAAACTTGAACCAATCTAATAGCGTATACTCAGGAGAAAAGAAACCTTTTCGTATGAAAGAAAAGGAAGATCCGTTTTGGATTGCGCCTCCAAATGTGCCAAGCCACTTTCTTTGAATAATGAGACGTCTCGTATCTAAAAATGGTGGTTTGCCTAATTTTAAAAGGGAAGCTAATGCCTTTTTATGATCATGTTTTTTTGCAGAATGAATTAAATGTTGATATAGCAATTCTTCATTTTGTTTCATATGTACAATTTGCCCAATACCGATGTAAGCCTCGATATACTTTGGATATTGATGTGCTATGTTAAGCCCAATAATACTTCCCCAAGAATGACCAGCGAGAAATAGTTTTTGTTTGTTGAACCTTTTAAGTACATATTGAATCACTTCTTTTGCATCGGAAACGAATTGTTCGATTGTGAAATTTGCTCCGAAATCTTTCATTGAAAAGGATTTACCAGCCCCGCGCTGATCCCAATTAATAACAATAAATTGCTTCTCTAATTCTTTTTGAAAATGGCGAATAAATCCGATTTGTGCCATCCCAGGTCCGCCGTGACAGCATAATAAAATAGGTTGCTCTACGTTTTGTCCACGCATAAGGAGAGTTTGTTTTCGATTATTAATCATAACGCTTTCTATCGTAGCGATACTATTAGGAATGAGTTGTTTGTTTTCATTATAGAACTGAGGGGTGTAGCTACGAAAAAGCATATTGAAAACCTCCTTTTGTGAAATCGTATGAATCGCACAGGCTATTCATTTTGCATATACTGTTAGAAAATCATTGTAACATACCATACTAGTGTCATTTCAACACGGGAGGAGGGAAATTGTGACGATTGGAGAAATTATAGATGGTTTAAATAGACGTGAATCCATCGCTATTATAGCAAAACGTCTTGAAATAAGCCCGTATACATTATCGAAGAAATTAAGATTGATTGGATACGAATATGATGGAGAGCAGAAGAAACGTATTTTTGTAGGAGATGGAGAAGAACCACGTCACTTACAACTCCAAGAAGCGACCGCCCTTCAATATGAGAAAACAGATTATCAATTATTAATTTATGAGCAACTACAAAGTATTTATGAGTTATTAAGAAAAAGAGAAGAAGTAATTGCACCAATTGTGAGTAAAAGTACAGAGAAAAAGAGACGAACTTTTTCTATTAATACAGAAATATTAGCAAGATTGGACCTTATATCAGAATCGAAAGGAATTCAAAAATCTAAACTTGTAGAAGAAGCGTTGCAACAATTTTTACAGCAATATGAAGTTGACAAAACATCACATTTTGATAACTAAAGAAAAGGATACTATGTTCATTGGAAGAACGAGTATCCTTTTTATGATGTATATTACGTATAAAATAGAGGATCAGTACAAATCCTTTATGGTGTGAAAAATGAAATTTATTATTAGAGAAACACTTAATTTACTTTTTGAATTCTTCCATCAATAACTGGCTGAATTGGTTCTTTTAATTGTTTTACGTAATCGACTAACGCTTCAAAGTCGTTTGGACCAGTTTCTGCATTTGTACCATTTTTAAATGATACAAATCCGTCACCGCCAGAAGTTAAGAAGGCATTTGCAACTACGCTATACGTTGTAGATGGAGATAATTCTTCTCCGTTTGTTAAACGTATATTTGTAATTTTTTCACCGTTTGGTTTATTTGCATCCCACGTATATTGAATACCTGAAATTTGAAGCATTCTTGTTGTTCCTTTTTGCCATTGCTGATTTAAAATATCGCGAATGTCTTGACCTGTTAAATCTACTTTAATCAATTGATTTCCAAAAGGTTGAATGCCGTATAACTCACCCCACGTAATATCACCAGCATCTAAGTCATTACGAATGCCACCAGGATTCATGAGGGCAATTTGAGTTTGCATCGTTTGACGCTGAGCATCGGCAACTAAATTTCCAAGAGTGGACTCACCAGCATCATTTTGTTTACGGTCGATAGGTGCTGTAGATTTTCCGACCACTTCATTTACAAGTGGTGCGATTTTTTCTTTATATTGATCTAGTTTTTTCTTTACTTGTTTATCAGGTTCTACACCTTCATGATACGTTGTAACAACTTCAGCTTTTTTCTTTACAATATCCTTTGTTTTACGATCAATTGTTACATCCACGTCTGAGAAAGCCGTTCCGTATGAATTTGCTTGGACAATTAGTTTATTATTTACTGTACCATTTACATACGTATGACTATGTCCACCGAAAATAACATCAACTTCTGGGTCTGTTTCATTTGCAATTCGAGTAAGATCGCCATTTGTTACCCCAGACTCATCGGTTGTTCCACCGACATGAGCAAGAACGACGATAGATTTAACGCCGAGGCGTTTTAATTGTTGTGTTGATTTATTAATTGCTTCTACTTCATCAGTAATTTGTACATTTTTAAGCATCGTAGGCATAACGACATTTGGTGTATCAGTTGTAACAACCCCAATGAATCCTACAGGAACACCATCTACCATTTTTACAGTAAACGGTGGTAAAAATAAGCGGCCAGTTGATTTATTGTAGAAGTTAGCAGCTACATAGGGGAAGTTAGCTCCTTTGAAATTTCCTGTTTTTTCATGATATCCACCGTAAATGAGGCGTTGCATTTCATCAATACCTTCATCAAATTCATGGTTTCCGATTGTACCAACATCAAATTTTAAGTCATTTAAAAATTCAATTGTCGGTTCATCTTGTAATAATGCTGAAACTGGTGGACTAGCTCCGACGATATCACCAGCATGTACGAGAAGTGTATTAGGGTTTTGTTTTTTACGTTCTTTTAAATAAGTAGCTAAGTAATCAGCGCCACCAGCTTCTTTATTATTGATTTTTTTAACAGTATCTAGTTGTCCATGGAAATCATTAATACCAAGCATTTGTACGTCTATGTAGTGGTTTTGTTCAGCTGGATTCTGAGATGGGGGAGCGGCAAATACGCTTGAAAAAGTAATGGTGCTTAAAACAGCAACGGCAGGAATAATTTTTTTCCACATAATATAATTCTCCTTTTTTTATAATCTGACATCATACGACATAATTTTAATAGATTCATAGGATTATAGCTACACAAAAATTTAGTCTTTTCGAAAAATTAACATATTTACAAAAAGTGAATAATAGAGTAAAGACCCTTTTTTATTGTCGATTTCATCGTGTATCTACTATAATGGAGAAAAAAGTAAAAGGTGAGTAGCATGAAGAAAAAGAAACAAAGACAAATACAAAGACAAAGACAATCACAAGTGAATCAACCAAAGAAAGAAACACTTACATTAGGCGATCAATTAAATGATTCACTCATGCAACAATTAAAGAGTAAGAAGAAAGAGTTGCAAGTGAGGGAAGAGGAAAAAGAGGCAGCTGAACTGGAAAGAAAGCGCCAAGAACAAAAAGAACGTGAAAAGAATAAATCATTTGAAGAACTGCTAAGTGAAAGTAACCTTACTTGGAAAGACTTTAAATAATAAAAAATGATCAGTGAAATACCACTGATCATTTTTTGACGAGCTTGTAAGAAAAGGGGAGTTAGAATGAGAAAAATTGTCGTTGTTCCACATGAAAACCATTGGAGTGAAAAATTTCAAATGGAGGCTAAAAGATTAAAATCAGCGATGCCAGAAACGGTAAAAATTCATCATATTGGAAGTACGTCAGTTCCTGGACTGGCAGCTAAACCTATTATTGATATGATCATGGAAGTAGAAAATATCGAAAGAGTAGATGGGTGGAATGAACGATTTATAGAGCTTGGTTACATCGTAAAAGGGGAAAATGGTATTTCAAGACGCCGATATTATATTCATGGAACTGAAGAAAAACGTTCGTATCATTTACACGTGTTTGAAAAAGGAAATCCAGAGATAGTAAGGCATTTAGCATTTCGTGATTATATGATGGCTCATTGTGAAGAAGCAGAGGCATATGCAACCTTAAAGAAAGAATTAGCCGAAAAGTATACATATGATGGCGCGTTATATACGGAAGGAAAAAATGAGTTTGTGCGCAATGTGGATGAAAAAGCGAAAGAATGGAGAAAAAATAACGTGAATGAATGAATTCACGTTATTTTTTAGCTATATAAAAGTGTTATGTAAACTGTACGTATGTTTTGACTTTTGGGATGAATCTTGTTGAAATAAAGTTGTGGCTTATAAAAATGTAACAATGAAAGGGAGACGACTGTGCATATTCCAACAACTACACTTCATAATGGCGTGAAAATGCCGATGATTGGTCTAGGCGTATATAAAGCGAAAGAAGGAGACGAAGTAAAACAAGCAGTAAAAACAGCGTTAGAAGTTGGATACCGTTCGATTGATACAGCAACTGTATATGAAAATGAAAGCGGTGTCGGAGAGGCGATACGTGAATCAGGAATTTCAAGAGAAGATCTATTTATTACAACAAAAGTATGGAACGACGATCAAGGATATGAGGAGACACTCGAGGCATTTGAAAAGAGTTTGAAAAAATTACAAATGGACTATGTAGATTTATATTTAATACATTGGCCGGTAAGAGGGAAGTATGTTGATACGTACCGAGCTTTGGAGAAATTGTATGAAGAAGGTAAAGTGCGCGCGATTGGTGTTTCTAATTTTCATAAACATCATTTAGAACTATTATTACCAAATTGCAAAGTGAAGCCGATGGTAAACCAAGTGGAACTTCATCCGATGTTGACGCAATTTGAGTTGCGCAATTATTGTCAAGATGAGCAAATTCAAATGGAAGCATGGAGTCCGTTAATGAGGGGCGGAGAAGTATTCCAGCATCCAATCATTCAGGCTATTGCTAACAAATATGAAAAAACACCTGCACAAGTTATATTAAGGTGGGATATTCAAAGCGGGATTGTTACAATTCCTAAATCTGTTACACCATCTCGTATTAAAGAAAACTTTACTATTTTTGATTTTGCACTAACTGAAGAAGAGATACGTCAAATTAACACGTTGAATCGTGATTTACATGTAGGAACGAATCCTGATAAATATGATACGTTATAAAAAAGACTGTCTCCTAATACTGGAGACAATCTTCTATTTATCGGTAATTCGATATTTTTAACGATGCAAAGCATATGTGTCATATTTAACAATCTTTTGAAGTTGTATATATTCTTCTTTCGTTAAAGGTAACTGTTGGCTAGCTCGTATATTTTCCTGTAATTGTTGAAGCGAGCTTGCACCAGGTATAACAGCTGCAACAGTCTTATTATGTAAGCAATATTGAATAGCTGTTCCTGTTAAAGAGCGTTCTCCAATCGTTTCTTTTACACTCGCTAGAGTTGTATGTAATTCATCGTAAGAATAAGAGAGATAATCCTTTTCCTTTACTCTTTCTATTTTTCTTGCATTGTTGTCAGTTAAAATTCCTTTTGCAAGTGGCCCGCGGGCAATGACGCTAATTTGGTGTTCATTCAGAAGGGGGAACCATTCTTCTGGACGACGATTTAAAAGGCTATATTCCATTAGTACACTAACGATGTTTGAGCGTTTTGCATACTCACGAACGACATTTGGGCGTATAGAAGAAATACCGTAATGGCGAATAATACCTTCCTTTTTCAATTCTTCAAAAGCTTCAATTGTTTCATCTATTGGATCTTCAATCGTTCCGCCATGAAGTTGGTAAAGGTCAATATAATCAGTTTGAAGTCTACGTAAACTTTCCTTTACTTCAGTCTTTATGTAAGCTTTAGAAGGATCCCAAGACCAGCCATTTTTTTCTTCTGTCCAACGATTTCCAACCTTCGTTGTAAGTACAATTTGGTCTCTTCTTCCCTTCAAGGCTTTTCCAACAAATTCTTCATTTAATCCGTAATCATATAAATCTGCTGTATCAAAAAAATTAATTCCTAAATCGATCGCTTCATCGATAATATGCATAGCTTCTGTTTCAGATGTACCGAGAGACATACAGCCAAGGCCCATTTCTGTAACAAACAAATCTGAGTTTCCTAATTGACGTTTTTTCATAGGTCAACCTCCTTACCTTTATTGTACGAGAGGGAAAAGAGGTTGACAAACGTTTACTTTTCGCTGCGCATTAACTGCCCGTAAAAGCATGATTAATGTTTCACTTTATTTGCTGTAATCCACTCTTGTACAGTTGTATACTCTTTGCTATATTGCTTTAGCTTATGGCGAATTTGCCATGCTTTTCCGACTAAAGTGACGCGATTTGGTAAAATATAAACTTTCATTTCTATCACGCTCCTTTCAATGTGGTAAAATGTATGAGGAAAGAATAGGAAATAGAACAGGGAGATGAAGTAGTGTGAGTAATCTTGCAGAGAGAACAGTAAAAACTGAGCCGATTTTTGATGGTAGAGTTATAAAAGTTCGTGTTGATGATGTAGTATTACCAAATGGAGCAATGAGTAAACGTGAAATTGTAAATCACCCTGGTGCAGTTGCTATTATTGCTATTACTGATGAGGGGAAAATTGTGCTTGTTGAGCAGTATCGTAAAGCACTTGAAAAGGCGATTATAGAAATTCCGGCTGGCAAGTTAGAACCTGGTGAAAAACCTGAGGTAACAGCAGTTCGTGAATTAGAAGAGGAAACAGGATATGTATGTGAAAATATGGAGCTCATTACTTCTTTCTATACATCTCCAGGATTCGCAGATGAAATTTTATATGTATATAAAGCGACAGGTTTGACAAAAAAAGAAAATAAAGCTGAGTTAGATGAAGATGAGTTTGTGGAATTAATGGAAGTATCGTTAGAAGAAGCGATTACTCTTATGAAAGATCTTCGTATTCATGATGCGAAGACGATGTTTGCAGTACAATATTTACAACTAGAAAAATAAACACTCGCCAAAGGCGAGTGTTTTTTAATTGATTTTTGCATATACACGTGCATCACGTAAGCTACCATCTGGTGCTAGGAAATCATTTTCCATTGTACCTTCTAGAATGAATTCTAGACGTTCTGCTAAGCTACATGCATTTATATTTGTTGCATCAGTACGAATTTCAATTCTTCTAGCGCCTAGTTTATCAAAGGCGAACTGAATTGCACCTTTAACAGCTTCGGTCATATAGCCTTGTTTTGTATAGGCACTATGTAGCCAGAAGTGAAGTGAAAACTTTGGAATATCCCAGTTTTCAGGCTTTAGTGTAATTGCTCCGATGAATGTACCAGATACTTTATCGTATAAGTGAAAATCAAGTGTTTCACGAAGTAAAAACTGTCCGTGAGCTTCGCGAACAATTTCTTCAGCACTCTCTTCTGTTTCAGCGTTAATTGGTATCCACGGTACTAAGTCTTCTAGAGAAGCTTGGATTGCTTCATATACTTCTGCACCATCACCTGGAAATGGTTTACGAACTTGCAAGCGTTCAGTTTGAAATAATGTTGGAAAATCTAATAATAATGGTTTCAAGAGAAATCCCTCCTATTCTCTACTTTTTAGTTTAGCAAAGTAGAGCGGAATTTCAATGTTAATTCGTCATACTTTTTTCTTTCTTTCATACATTTTTAATAAGAGTGTGAACGGAGGGAAGAAAAATGTGGCGAAAAAATTGGCAAGACCGTGTAATGTCTCACATACAGGAAAACTCTTCATTATATATATTTAACGCCGTTTTATTATTGATGGGAGTAATATTCGGAGCCATTCTGGTGAATAGTTTACAAATCAATCAAAAACAAGATTTATCATTTTATTTACAACGTTTTTTTGGACAAGTCTCTAAAGGAGAATTTGCTATTGCGGGCGAAATGTTTCGAGAAAGTTACTTTTCGCAATTAAAATACATCGGGTTTATTTGGATTTTAGGGATTTCAATTATTGGATTACCACTTATTTTTATTTTATTATTTGTAAAAGGAGTTGTCGTTGGATTTACAGTTGGTTTTTTAGTAAGTCAGCATGGATGGAATGGACTATTATTAGCATTTGTATCTGTTTTGCCACAAAATTTAATTATCATTCCAGTCTTTCTCGTTATGACAACTATTGCTGCAAGTTTTTCTTTACGGATGATTAGGCATCAATTTATTAGAAAAATAACCGAGCCACTATTACCATTATTAATCCGTTATACATGCTTCTTTCTTGTAATTGGAGTAGTGTTAGCACTTGCTTCTAGTGTGGAGGCTTACGCATCACCAGTTTTAATGAAAGAAGTCGTTGAGGCTATTAATAAAAAATAAATACTTTTTGAGAATAATTATCAATTTGTTTTTATTGTTTTTTCTTTTGACAGAAGCCCTTCTTCTGATATAATGGTGTAAGAGTGGCGAGGAGGGAGTAGTACCGAATGGAAGAAAGAATTGAACGAATTAAGAAGCAATTACATGCAGCGAGCTACAAATTAACACCGCAACGTGAAGCAACAGTTCGTGTGCTGCTAGAAAATGAAGAAGATCATTTAAGCGCAGAAGATGTTTACCTCCTTGTAAAAGAAAAGTCGCCAGAGATCGGATTAGCAACCGTCTATCGAACTTTAGAACTATTATCTGAGTTAAAAGTTGTCGATAAGATTAACTTCGGAGACGGTGTTTCACGCTATGACTTACGCCAAGAAGGTGCGCAGCGTTTCCACCATCATTTGATTTGTACACAATGTGGTGCTGTACAAGAAATACAAGAAGATTTACTTGGTGAAGTGGAAAGGAAAGTAGAACGAGACTGGAGCTTTAAGGTGAAAGATCATCGTTTAACATTCCATGGGATTTGTAAAAATTGTCAAGAAAATGAAACGGATGAAAAATAACCTTTTCCTATTTATCTAGGAAGAGGTTTTTTATTTGAATAAGGTATAAATTGGTGAAAGCTTGGCATATGTTGTAATAACTTATATTTTGGAGGAATTTACAATGCGCCGAGCTTTAAAATTAACTTTTGATGGAATAAAAGTATTTTTATTATTTACAAGTTGTACGATTTTGTTTTATTTCGCTATACTATGGATAAATGAAGAATATGAAAGCTATCATCGTTATGAAAAACCTAAAGAAGAGACTGTAGAAAAAGTATCAGGGAATGAAGAACCGGCAAAGGATGCTTTCGTAAATAGAATGATGTTTTTCTATGAAAATGGGGAGTAGTGTAGAGTGGAAGATCAATTAAAAGATTTTATTCATTATATGGTTGTCGAAAAAGGATTAGCAAAGAATACAGTAGTATCTTATGAACGGGATTTAAAAAGCTACGTAAAGTATTTGCAAAATGTGGAACAGACGAAAACTTTTCATGAAGTGACCCGTTTACACATTGTTAACTTTTTGCAGTATTTAAAAGAGAACGGAAAATCTTCGAAAACATTGGCGCGTCATATCGCATCAATTCGTTCGTTCCACCAATTTTTACTTCGTGAACGAGCGGTAGAACACGACCCATCCGTACATATTGAAACGCCACAAGGGGAACGGAAATTACCAAAAGTATTATCAGTTGATGAAGTAGAGGCGTTACTTCAAACACCAAAAATGACAAGTGCTTTTGGGATTCGTGATAAGGCGATGCTAGAGTTACTGTATGCGACAGGACTTCGTGTTTCAGAATTGATTGCACTCAATTTAGAAGATGTACATTTAACAATGGGATTTGTTCGTTGCATAGGGAAAGGGAATAAAGAAAGAATTATTCCACTAGGAAGTTTAGCAACGGAAGCGATTCAAAAGTATATTGAAAAAGGAAGAAGAGAATTAATGGGGAAAAAAGTAGTAGATGCACTCTTTTTAAACCATCATGGTAATCGATTATCAAGACAAGGATTTTGGAAAATATTAAAACGATTAGCGAAAGAAGCAAATATTGAAAAAGAGCTTACACCTCATACGTTGCGTCATTCGTTTGCTACGCACTTATTAGAAAATGGAGCAGATTTACGTGCTGTACAAGAAATGCTTGGACATGCAGATATTTCAACGACGCAAATCTATACGCACGTTTCAAAAACTAGATTAAAAGATGTATATAAACAGTTTCATCCGAGAGCATAGTTACTATGCTCTTTTTTTCATAGATTAAGAGGGGAAGAGCGTTTCACAGAAACTTCACAAACATTTCGTATATTGTTTTCAGCAGAAGACTGGAATATTACAATGTATTTCCTCTATACTAAATAAAGTATAAAGGAGGAAATGATGATGAAAAAACTGATTATAACTTTATTTATCGCGATGCTAGCGTTGGCTGGCTGTAATACAAACAAAGAAGAACCGAAAAAAGAACAGAAACTTGAAGCTGTAAAAGTAGCAGTACAAACAAATCCGAAAGAAATTAAACCAGGTGAAAAAACAGAAGTACAAGCACTTGTTACACAAGGGAAAGAAAAAGTAACGGATGCCGATGATGTAAAGTTTGAAATTTGGAAAGATGGCGACGAAAAACACGAGATGTTAGATGGTAAGCATAAAGGAAAAGGTGTTTATGCAGTAGAGAAAACATTCGAAACGGATGGAGTATACCATATTATCGCTCACACAAATGCACGTGAAATGCACGTTATGCCAGAAGTAAAAGTTGCTGTAGGAAATGCGAAAGTAGAAGATGCAAAAAAAGAAAATAGTGATCACAGTGCAGGACATGGAGATCATAAAAGTGACACAATGATCCATCTTATGGCTGGAGACATAAAGGCAAATGCTGAATCTACAATGAAAGTTCATTTAAAACAAAAAGAAGAAGCCCTAACTGGTGCTGAAGTACAACTAGAGATTTGGAAAGATGGTGTTGAAAAACACGAATTTATTCCAGCAAAAGAAGGGAATAAAGGAGAGTATGAAACAAAACATACTTTCAAAGAGAACGGTGCTTACAAAGTGAAAGTACATGTAAGAAAAGGCGAATTGCATGAACATAAAGAAGAAACAATAGAAGTAAAATAAAAAGTAGCTCTTTAGAGCTACTTTTTATTTTTAATATGAAGAAATAAATCATAAAAAAATTAGCACTTCGTTGCAGAATGGATTACAATAGAAGTGTGAAGAAAATGAGAAATTCTACGAAAATGTATTAAAAAGAAAGCGTAAACATGTTATGATATCAGTATCAGATGTCTGACATCTGACTTAGAAAAAACTAGAAATGTTTTTGAATCGTTTCAAGTAAACGAAATAGGTTAGAAAATGATTTAAAGAAGTACTGTTTGACAATGAGAATTCTTTTGGATAACAGTTTCACTTTATAGCGTTTTGAACATACTACAAGAAGTAGAACTGAACTTATAGGAGGTCGCAGTTATGAATAAATATAAACGTATATTCCTAGTCGTAATGGACTCTGTGGGAATCGGTGAAGCACCAGATGCTGAGCAATTTGGTGATTTAGGATCTGACACAATTGGTCACATTGCTGAACATATGAATGGGTTACAAATGCCTAACATGGTGAAATTAGGTCTTGGTAACATTCGAGAAATGAAAGGTATCTCTAAAGTAGAGAAACCACTTGGATATTACACAAAAATGCAAGAGAAATCTACTGGTAAAGATACAATGACAGGTCACTGGGAAATCATGGGCCTTTACATTGATACACCATTCCAAGTGTTCCCGGAAGGATTCCCGAAAGAATTACTTGATGAATTAGAAGAAAAAACAGGCCGTAAAATTATCGGTAATAAGCCAGCTTCAGGAACTGAGATTCTTGATGAACTTGGTCAAGAGCAAATGGAAACAGGCTCTTTAATCGTTTATACTTCTGCTGATAGCGTATTACAAATTGCAGCACACGAAGAAGTAGTGCCACTTGATGAGTTATATAAAATCTGTAAAATTGCACGTGAATTAACATTAGATGAGAAATACATGGTAGGTCGTGTTATTGCTCGTCCATTCGTTGGTGAACCTGGAAACTTTACACGTACACCAAACCGTCATGACTATGCACTAAAACCATTCGGCCGTACAGTAATGAATGAATTAAAAGATAGTGACTACGATGTAATTGCTATTGGTAAAATCTCTGATATTTATGATGGCGAAGGGGTAACGGAATCACTTCGTACGAAGTCTAACATGGATGGAATGGATAAGCTTGTAGATACATTAAATATGGACTTTACAGGTCTTAGCTTCTTAAACTTAGTTGACTTTGATGCATTATTCGGCCACCGCCGTGATCCACAAGGATACGGAGAAGCTCTGCAAGAATATGATGCACGTCTTCCAGAAGTATTCGCAAAACTAAAAGAAGATGATTTATTACTAATTACAGCAGACCACGGTAATGATCCAATTCATCCTGGTACTGACCATACACGTGAATATGTACCATTATTAGCATATAGCCCAAGCATGAAAGAAGGCGGACAAGAGTTACCACTTCGTCAAACATTTGCTGATATTGGTGCAACAGTAGCAGAAAACTTCGGTGTGAAAATGCCAGAATACGGAACAAGCTTCTTAAACGAGCTAAAGAAATAGGGGGATAAACAAATGAATCGTGAACTTATTACAAAATCAGCTTCATACTTAAAAGAGAAATTTCAAGAGACACCACAAGTAGGACTAATCCTTGGATCAGGACTAGGTGTATTAGCAGACGAAATTGAGAACGCAGTAACAGTACCTTACAGTGAAATCCCTGAGTTCCCAGTATCAACTGTAGAAGGCCATGCAGGTCAACTAGTATTCGGTACACTTCAAGGTGTAACAGTAGTAGCAATGCAAGGACGTTTCCACTTCTATGAAGGATACGACATGCAAAAAGTAACATTCCCAGTTCGTGTTATGAAAGAACTAGGTGTAGAAACAGTTGTTGTAACAAACGCAGCTGGTGGTGTAAATACATCATTTGAGCCAGGCGATCTTATGTTAATCTCAGACCACATTAACTTCATGGGTACGAATCCATTAATCGGACCAAATGATTCTGAAATGGGCGTACGTTTCCCTGATATGTCTACGTCATATACGGTAGAACTTCGCGAAATGGCGAAACAAGTTGCAGCAGACTTAAATATTAAAGTACAAGAAGGTGTATACGTAGGAATGACAGGTCCTGTATATGAAACACCTGCTGAAATTCGTATGCTTCGTACACTTGGCGGAGATGCAGTTGGTATGTCAACAGTACCTGAAGTAATTGTAGCGCGTCATGCTGGTATGAAAGTATTAGGTATTTCTTGTATTTCAAATATGGCAGCTGGTATTTTAGATCAGCCACTTCACCACGATGAAGTAATTGAAACGACAGAACGTGTTAAAGCGAACTTCTTAGCATTAGTAAAAGCAATCGTAAAACAAATGAAGGGGTGACCTCACAATGAGAATGGTGGACCTAATTGCAAAAAAACGTGACGGACATGCATTAACGACAGAAGAAATTAACTTTATTGTTGAAGGATATACAAATGGTGATATTCCTGATTATCAAGTAAGTTCACTTGCAATGGCAATTTTCTTCCAAGATATGAACGATCAAGAGCGTGCTGATTTAACGATGGCAATGGTAAATAGCGGTGATACAATCGACTTATCAGCTATTGAAGGTGTAAAAGTAGATAAGCATTCAACAGGTGGTGTTGGTGATACAACGACACTTGTATTAGGTCCATTAGTAGCTGCTTTAGATGTACCAGTAGCGAAAATGTCTGGACGCGGTTTAGGACATACTGGTGGTACAATTGATAAATTAGAAGCAGTCCCAGGATTCCATGTGGAAATTGAAAACGATGAATTCATGCGTCTTGTAAATGAAAACAAAATCGCAGTTATCGGCCAAAGTGGTAACTTAACACCTGCTGATAAAAAGTTATATGCACTTCGTGATGTAACAGCAACAGTAAACTCAATTCCGCTTATTGCAAGTTCGATTATGAGTAAAAAAATTGCTGCTGGTGCAGATGCAATTGTTCTTGATGTAAAAACTGGAGCAGGTGCATTTATGAAAACGGATGAAGATGCAAAACGTTTAGCAGAAGCAATGGTACGTATCGGTAATAACGTTGGTCGTAACACGATGGCAGTTATTTCGGATATGAGTCAACCACTTGGTGAAGCTATTGGTAACGCACTAGAAGTACAAGAAGCAATTGATACATTACAAGGTAAAGGGCCGAAAGATTTAGAAGAGTTATGTTTAACACTTGGAAGTCAAATGGTGTACCTTGCTGGACAAGCTTCATCTTTAGAAGATGCACGTGAAAAGCTAATTGAAGTAATGAACAACGGAAAAGCGCTAGAATCATTTAAAACGTTCTTATCAGCTCAAGGCGGCGACGCATCTGTTGTTGATGATCCTTCTAAATTGCCACAAGCACAATTTAAAATTGAAGTGGAAGCGAAAGAAGACGGATATGTATCAGAAATCGTTGCAGACGAAATCGGAACAGCAGCAATGCTTTTAGGAGCAGGACGTGCAACGAAAGAGTCTGAAATTGATTTAGCAGTTGGTCTAATGCTGCGCAAAAAAGTAGGCGATAGCGTGAAGCAAGGTGAATCCCTTGTTACAATTTACGCAAACCGCGAAAATGTTGAAGATGTAAAAGCGAAAATTTATGAGAACATGAAGATTTCTAAAGAACATGTAGATGCACCAACTTTAGTACACAGTATCGTAACGAAGTAATAAAAAAAGCTGAGGAGATTTCTCCTTGGCTTTTTTTACTATTTTTTGTTTATAATAATAATGGGTGAAATTATGATTAGAATTTGTGCAGTAACAAAAACAGATGAAGTATTATATGATGTTTCGCTAGAAGAAACAAAGAAAGACCATATTGTATGGTATTGGCTAGATTTATATAAGCCAACGAAAGAAGAGTATACATATATTCTGCAAGACCATTTTAAGTTCCATCCCCTTGCAATTGAAGACTGTATAGAATATGTACAGAGGCCAAAAGTTGATTTTTATGATGGATATAACTTTTTAGTTCTTCATGCATTTGGGGAAGATGGACTAGAACCGCACGAAATCGATTTATTTATTAGTGATCGTTATATTGTTTCTTTCCACTTTTCTCATAACAATGCAATCGAAAGAGTATGGAAAACACTTGGAGAAAAGAAGCGTATTAAAAATAGTCCTTTACACGTAGCTCATACAATTATCGACCAAATTGTAGATGACTATTTTGCGCCTGTATATTACATTGAGGATCATTTAAATGCAATTGATGATAATTTAACGGGGGAGACAGCAGGAAGTGTATTAGAAGAGGTATTTGATATACGTGCAGATTTATCAAAGCTAAGGCGTACAATTATTCCGATGCGTGATTTATTATATCGTATTTTAAATTCGACTCGTTTTTACGGTATAAGCGATCATGAAATTTACTTTAAAGATATACATGATCATTTGCTTAAACTAACAGAAATGATTGAGGCAAGCCGAGAGTTAACAGCAGATATTCGGGATAGTTATTTTTCATTAAACTCACATCATATGAATAACATTATGAAAACATTAACTGTATTCTCGACTATTTTCATGCCATTAACATTTATTGCGGGAGTATATGGAATGAACTTTACGCATATGCCAGAGCTTGGTGGACAATATAGTTATTTTATTTGTCTACTTATTATGGCACTAATTGGCGGCGGAATGATGGCCTGGTTTTATAAAAAAGGATGGTTTAAGTAAAAAAACACCGAGGATTTCCTCGGTGTTTTTTTAACCAATAGCATGTAATACAAACATAGCTAAGAATAAGCATGTAATGATATACATAGATGGTGCGACTTCTTTACGCTTTCCAAGAGCAACTTTTAAGATAGGGTAAGCAATAAATCCGAACGCAATGCCATCAGCGATACTATATGTGAGCGGGATCATAACGATAATTAAGAATGCTGGAAATCCTTCTGAAAAATCATTCAGAGGAATTTGTTGAATGCTTGTAATCATCAGACCGCCAATAATAATTAAGATGGGTGCAATGGCACTATCAGGAATTAATTTGACAAATGGAAGAGCAAACAGTGATGCAAAAAATAGCAACCCAGTAACGATAGACGTCAGACCTGTCTTACCACCTGCAGTAATACCTGCGGCACTTTCTACTGTTGAAACGGTAGGACTTGTGCCAAATAGACCACATGTCATTGCTGAAATTGCATTGGCTTGGTAAGCACGTGGGAATTTACGATCATCTTCTAATAAACCGTGCAGAAGTCCCATGTTCTCAAAAATAAGCACCATGCTTAAAGAGAATGTTGCAATCCAAAATGGTAAGGAAGAAAGTTTCCCAAATGACATAGCTCCAAACACATCACCGTAATTGGCGAATGAGAATGAACTACTTCCCACTTGACTCGTATCCACAAGACCAAATAGCCAGGCGATACCAGTTCCTATTGCAATCGTCCATAAAAAGTTTCCACGTACGTTACGAATAAATAATACAAGTGCAATGATAAGAGTAAGTAATGTCGCAAGAACGACAGGATTACTTAATTTCCCCATTGCCACAGCAGTATTTGGGTTCGAAACGACTAAACCACCTTTTTGCAATCCGATAAACGCTAAAAATAATCCGATGCCGACAGTAATCGCTTCCTTTAATGACTTTGGAATTGATACTGATAGCACGCGAGCGATTGGTGTAAAAGCGGCAATTGCAAAAATAATACCAGAGATAAAGACAGCAGCCAATGCTTCTTGCCAAGTTAGTCCAAGCGTATGCACAGCTGTGTACGTGAAGAATGCATTTACACCCATACCCGGGACAAGAATAGCAGGTGCATTTGCCCAAAATGCCATGAGTAGACATCCGACAAATGAACTAAAAACAGTTGCTAAAATTCCAGCTTCAAGAGGAATGCCAGCATCTGATAAGATTGACGCATTTACAATCATAATATATACGATTGTGAAAAATGACGTAACTCCAGCTAAAACTTCTTGTTTTGGTGATGTTTCGTGTAAACCTAATTTAAATGTTCTTTCAAGTATTCCTTTCATGTTAAACCTTCTTTTTCATATCCCTCTCCCACCCGTGATATCTCTTTTGTAAGAGCTCACCGTTCTTTATTATATCAGAACATCATGTTTTTACAACAAGTAAAATGATAACGTTTACTTGTAAAGAGAATTCGTTATAAATACGTAAAAATAGCCCGTATGGATGAAATGATTTCTAATTCACCCGATTGAATGGGCGGGGCTGCTTGCGCATGTAAAGTAGCATAAGACGTAACCTCCCGTGGTAATTGGGCAGATTCTTCAACGAATGAGAGGGGAACAGGATTAATATTTAAATTATATGTACTCGCAATAGCACGAGCTTTTTCTACTGCTTGGTGCAGAGCTTGAATGAGAGCTTGCTCATAATATTTATTTGGATGAGATACTCGGAAACGTAAACCTTTTGCTACATTTGCGCCATTTGAAACGGCTATATCATATACTTCCCCAGCTTTTTGTACATTTAAAACGGTAATTTCATACAAATGCTCCACACGGTATCCTTGTAGCAATGCTTTATCATTTACATATTCGTATTGAGGAGTAATCGTATAAGAAATCGTTTCTATATCTTTATCGGCAATACCAAGCTGTTTAAGTGCATCCAGCAATTGTTTGGATTGCACTGCATTTTCTTCTTGAGCCTGTTTTACATTTTTATCATCTGTTCGAATGCCAAGCGTTAATATAACAACATTCGGTTTTGCTTTGACAACGCCTTCGCCTTGTACAGTAATAGTAGCTTCTTTACCAGTATTAGCTGTGCGTACGTTGTGTAAATAAGGATTCATTCCACCCTGCATTTTCCATCACCATCCTTTTTATATGTATATGTGTGAACAAAAAAGAAATTTATATGAAAAAAGTTACATAAATGAGAATGTTGAGGAAAGAAAGCATGTACAACATAGGTATTTATAGATTATAATATGTGTAAATATGATAAAAAAGGGACGAGGCTATTGAACGAAAAAAGAGAAACACTGATTTTAGATTTATCTGCATCATTTCGAAAAATGATACGTTTATTACAAAATGATATTAATACACGTTTTGCAGAACATATGCCATATAATGAATTTTCTGTATTACGTGCGTTATTTTTAAAGAGTCCACAGATGGCTTCGCAAATTGCGAGTGAAGTAAACGTAACCTCCAGTCATATTACAGCTGTTACAGATCGTCTCGTACGAAAAGGATTAGTAGAAAGAAAACGTTCTAATTCAGATCGTCGAATCGTGTACTTAGAAATTACAGAGCACGGAAGAGAAGTAACTGAAAAACTTGAAGCTGTGCGTAAAGAATATTATAAAGAGAGATTTAAAGGTTGGAGCGACCAAGAAATAGAAATGGTCTTAGAACTATTTGGCCGCGTATTATAATAAATGAGGATAGGAAGCGAAAGCATTCCTATCCTTTTTCTTTTGAATAAAAATATTTTGAAACTCCGATACTTTAATTAAAAGATCGGAGGAAAGATTATGAAATATATTGCTGCACTTACCATTTTATTTAGTGGTTTTTTCTATTTTCAAACATTTACGTACGCAGATACGCCTATCCAAGTGGTACGAAAAGAAGTGAAGTACATTGAAACCGATAATACAGTCTTATATTCGAAATTATGGGTTCGTTCTATGCAAAACGCAGTATTATTCCACCATAGCGATAATATTCGTAATCAGGACACATTACGTAATGTAACAAGTTCATCGCTTGTTAAAGCGAAACAACTACCTTTTCAGAAAGCGGCCCTCTATATACCGAGATTATCGCAATACGTATCAAAAGCAGGAAAAGAAAACATTCAAGTATACTACATTGCGATTCACTATAATGTGAAAAAAGAAAATGCATATCAACTAGATGGCATGAACTATTTTCTACAAGTATTTGTGAAAGAGCGTGGGGAATGGAAAATTGCTGAAAGTGTAGTTGCACCGACAGAGCAAATTGTGCAAAATGGTGATGGATTTGGGATGAAAGAAGAGATGGTGTATGGGGATAGGAGAGAGAATGTGAAATAACCTCTTTATTTAGATAGGGACATATATAATAAAAAGCATTGCTCTTGTGCAATGCCTTTTTATTTAGTTCATATAAGAGTTAAATAATTCATAACATCTTTCTTTTGTCAGCTTCTATTAATGCCATTGTTCCGTGTTTATAGTTTCACATCTATAATGCTTTTGGAAACATGTATCCACCATCTTAATGCATATTTATTTCCCTACAAAAGCAAACTTCAATTTTAATAGACGTGTAAAAATGAAGTAACTTATGGTAGCGAATAGGAAAAATCCAACATAATAAGACAGAAGTGCATCTCGTCCGCCTAATATTCTACCACCAAGTAGTCCGAAGCATAGAACAGTGCAAATTATGAACCATTTTTGCAAGTTAGGAAACAATAGTATTTTTCCACTTTGTTCGTTCGGTGTACGTGTGTATAGAAAGGTTGCTATTGATAAAAAGGTAATGATGTAAGCAAATGGTGTTAATAGTGTCCAAGGAGAAGGTACAGAAATACGCTCCGTAGGATTGTCCTGTGATACACTGGGAAGTTTATTGCCATAGTCATCAAATGTTTCTATCGGGTGGTAATCATAAGTAATAGAAAAATATTCTAATGGTGAAATGATACCTATATGTTGTAAGTACTCATGAGTATGGTGCTCTATTTCTCCCATTGCATCTACAGACCATTGTGTGTGTGAATAAATGAATCCGGAAATTAACAATCCAAAACCGTATGGTAAAAATAATAGAATGATAGTTAAAATACTTTGAGAAAATATATGTCCAGTAAGAGTCCCGATAAATAAGGCGAATGTATAAATAGCGATAAGTACAACGGTAGCATATAGAAAGTAACTATAGAACGGAGCAAAGGTTTGATACTCATTGTGAAACGACATGTTCTTTATTCCGTACATGCTAATCCAGCAAACAATTTGTACTGTAATAATATTCAAAACACCAAGCCACCATTTTGTTAAAAAAATATCCTTTCGTTTAAAAGGCATCGAGAATAGAAAATCAGTTGATTGATTATTACGTTCCCATCCAATTAAAAGACAAGCGAGTGCAATTAGAGTAGCTCCTTGAAAGAAGACGGCACCATCAGATGTCTGAAAATAGTAGGAGTAGTAATATGCATAGTCACCAAACTTCATTTTTGATAGTTTTAGTTGCATTTGCGCTTCTTGATAATATTTATAAGGTAGTTGATATAAACTAGTTAACCAAAATAATAGAATTATATATTTTCCTTGCTTCCATTGCCTCATCCATAAAGCTTTATGAAACATGTGAATCCTCCTCAAATGTAGTGATAAAAATATCTTCAAGTGACATTGTTAATTCTTCAATGAGCAGTGGCTGTTCTTTATGAAACTTTTCTAATGTAGCTGCCACATTTCCTTCAATTAAGATTGTATATACTTTTCCTGTTTGATTTAATATTTTAATATTGCTTAAGTTTTCTAGCTTTTGAGGTAATGAACGTTCGTAAGCTACTTGTATTTTTGCAAATCGTGATTTTGCATCGTCTAGTGATGTAATAGACGAGATAGTATGGCCTTTTAATATAATAATTGTATCTGCAATTTGTTCTACTTCATCTAAATGATGAGTGGAGATGAAAATGGTAATCTCTTTTTCTGCAACTTCTCCAACGAGAAACTGTAAAATTTTCCTTTTCACGATAGGATCAAGTCCATTTGTCGGTTCATCTAAAATGACATATTCTGCCTTTGTAGAAACGGCTAAAATGATGGCGAGCAGTGCTTTCATGCCTTTTGAATAGCTACGAATTCGTTTGTTTGGTAAGTTAAAACGTTCTAACAGTTCATAGAAATGTGTTTCATCAAATGCGGTATAAACTTCTTTATAAAACTTTACGATTTCTTTTATCGTATAGCCGTTCAGTATATTAGTAGAATCAGGAACATATACGATTTTTTGTTTCGTTTCAGGATTTTTATGGATGTCGATATCCTCATATGTAACAGTTCCCTCGTCTGGGTCCAAAATGCCGACCATCGTTCGCAATAAAGTTGTTTTCCCCGCACCGTTTCTTCCGAGTAATCCGATGATACTCCCTCTTTGCAATGTGAAAGAAACATCGTCTAAAATTGTTTGATTATCAATTGTTTTCTTCAAGTTTGTCACTTTCAACATCTGTATTCCCTCCAATCTCTTTATAGTATGAATCTATCCAATCATGAATTTTATCTTTCGTAATACCAAGATAAGAGGCTTCTAATAGTAATTGATGAAATTGCTTTTCAACCATAGCGATTTTCCTTTCGTCTAATGTTGGGGTAATCGATTGGGATACAAATGTTCCTTTTCCTCGTAACGTTTCAATAATTCCTTGTCGCTCTAACTCTTGATACGCTTTACTCACTGTATTTGGATTTATAACGAGTAAAGAAGCGAGTTCGCGTACAGAAGGAAGTTTATCACTTGGAGCCAATATGTTTTTCAATACGAGTTCTTTTATATTTTGAACAATTTGTTCCCATATCGGAGTGTTGCTTCTTGGATCAAGTTGAATATGCAAGAGCAATGTCTCCTTCCTCATATGTATTAAGTGTACTACTTCGTGTAATACACTTAATACAATATAGGGGATGAATGTGTTTGTCAACTGAAAATGTTAGAAAAATTTGGTATTAAAAAAGGATAAATTGGAAAAAATAGGTCTGATATAGAATGGAGGGTTAGTCATGAAGCGAGTTTTTGGAATACTTGTTTGTTTCATGTTATTGCTTTCTGGAACTTCAGTGAGTTTCGCACAATCTGAGAAAACGAAGCAGGAGAAAACAGAAGAAACAACGCCGAAGTTAGCGGAACAAGCGTCGTCAGCAATCGTAATTGAGCAAGATACAGGTAAAGTTTTATTTGATAAAAACCCAAATGAAAAATTACCACCTGCTAGTATGACAAAGATTATGACAATGCTTTTAATTATGGAACAAGTTGAAAAAGGAAAACTAAAACTGACCGATAAAGTTAGAGCGAGCGAACATGCAGCTTCAATGGGTGGATCGCAAATCTTTTTAGAACCTGGGGAAGAGATGACTGTAAATGAGATGTTAAAGGGTATTGCAATTGCATCTGGAAATGACGCATCTGTTGCAGTAGCCGAGCATATCGCAGGTTCAGAAGAAGGATTTGTAAATATGATGAACAAAAAGGCGAAAGATCTAGGGCTGAAAAATACACATTTTCAAAACCCAACAGGTCTTCCGGCCAAAGACCATTATTCGACAGCAAATGATATGGCTATAATGGCGAGAGAATTGATGAAGTATCCACTTATTCGTAAATACACAGGTAAGTACGAAGATTATTTACGTGAAGATACGGATAAAAAGTTTTGGCTCGTTAATACGAATAAGCTAGTACGTTTTTATCCTGGCGTAGATGGAGTAAAAACAGGTTTTACGACAGAAGCGAAATATTGTTTAACAGCATCGGCTGAAAAAAATGGCATGCGTATCATTTCAGTTGTCATGGGAGCACCAACATCAAAAGAACGGAACAACCAAGTGACGAAGCTTCTTGACTATGCATTTGGACAATATATGACAAAGAAATTGTATACGCGCGGCGAAAAAATTAAGACAGTTCAAGTAGGGAAAGGGAAAAAAGAAAAAGTAGATTTAGTTGCATCAGATAATGTTTCTCTTCTTATGAAGAAGGGCGAGAATATGGACAAGGTAAAACAAGAAGTAATTGCTGAAAAGAAAGTAAAAGCACCGATTAAAAAGGGTGACGCGCTTGGTACACTTGTTATTAAAAAAGATAAGGATGTTTTATTAAAACAAACAATTGTAGCAAAAGAAGATGTTGCTGCAGCGAGCTGGTGGGAGTTATTTAAAAGAAGCTTTGGGATGTTTTCAACATCAAAATAGCGGCAAATATTTTGCCGCTTTTCTATTCGTATGTAAGTGAATAATGCTGAAAGGTTTCACTTTATGACGAAATAGTTCTTCTTTTGTCAGCAGGAAGGATTCTTATTTTGTATCACGAAAATCTTTATGTATGTGAATAAGTAAAGTTTGAGCATAAGGAGGAAATCGTGTGAGTCTTTCCATGCAATTAGAAGTAAAACGTGACGTCCTATGTGTGAGACTAGAGGGTGAATTAGATCATCATACGGCTGAAGAGTTGCGAACGAAAGTAACAGATATGATTGAGACACATGGTGTTCATCATATTGTTTTGAGCCTAGAGAACTTATCTTTTATGGATAGTTCTGGTCTAGGTGTTATATTAGGCCGATATAAACACGTAAAGGGATTAGGTGGAGAAATGGTTGTTTGTGCAATTTCACCGCCTGTTAAGCGTTTATTTGAAATGTCGGGCTTATTCAAAATTGTTCGCTTAGAAGAAAGTGAAGCGCACGCGCTCGCGACGTTGGGGGTGGCATAGATGAGAAATGAAATGAACCTTCAATTTTCAGCATTAAGTCAAAATGAATCGTTCGCTCGCGTTACTGTGGCGGCTTTCATTGCACAACTAGATCCAACGATGGAAGAATTAACGGAGATTAAAACAGTTGTGTCAGAAGCGGTTACAAATGCAATTATTCATGGATACGAAGGAAATGCAGAAGGTATTGTTTATATTTCTGTAATTTTGGAAGAAGCAATGGTGAAACTCACGATTCGAGATGAAGGGATTGGAATCTTTAACTTAGATGAAGCGAGACAACCCCTTTTTACAACTAAACCTGAATTAGAGCGTTCCGGAATGGGATTTACTATCATGGAAAATTTTATGGATGAAGTAGAAGTTATTTCAAACGAATCTTTCGGGACAACAATCCATTTGACAAAATACTTATCAAATAGTAACGCTCTATGCAATTAAGGAGAATAGCCTATGGACATAGAGGTCAAAAATGAGAAGAAGAAACCTCAGTTAAAGGACCACGAGCTAAAAGCGTTAATTCAAAAAAGTCAAGATGGAGATCAACAAGCGAGAGATACAATCGTTCAAAGTAATATGCGCCTCGTTTGGTCGGTTGTACAGCGGTTTCTTAATCGAGGATACGAACCAGACGACCTATTTCAAATTGGATGTATTGGGCTCTTGAAATCGGTAGATAAATTTGATTTATCTTTCGACGTGAAATTTTCAACATATGCAGTTCCAATGATTATTGGCGAAATACAACGTTTCTTACGTGATGATGGATCAGTGAAAGTTAGTAGGTCTTTAAAAGAAACAGGAAACAAAATTCGAAAGATGAGAGATGAGCTTTCGAAAGAATTCGGAAGGGCTCCAACGATTAATGAAGTGGCAGAGGCACTAGAACTAACGCCAGAGGAAGTTGTTCTAGCACAAGAAGCGAGCCGGGCCCCTTCATCTATACATGAAACTGTATATGAAAACGATGGAGATCCAATCACTATTTTAGATCAAATTGCAGATCAATCTGAAACAAAATGGTTCGATAAAATTGCTTTAAAAGAAGCGATTAGAGAACTAGATGAACGAGAGCGCTTAATTGTATACTTGCGTTACTATAAAGATCAAACACAGTCAGAAGTAGCAGAGCGCATAGGCATTTCGCAAGTACAAGTTTCAAGACTTGAAAAGAAAATATTAAAACAGATGAAAGATCGAATAGACGAATAATTGTCTATTCGATTTTTTTATGCCGTTAATAGGAGAGAGATGTTAATTTTCGCAAAAATTAACAGAATTTATTGATAATTTAGTTAATTTGAAATATAATCCAAGTATGAGCTTGTCATAAAGGGGGAAGGAAACATGGAAACGAGGCAACAATGGGGAACGAGAGCTGGATTTATTTTCGCAGCGGTCGGATCTGCCGTTGGATTAGGAAACATATGGCGTTTTCCTTATACAGCGTATGAAAATGGAGGAGGAGCATTCTTTTTACCGTACTTATTTGCATTATTAACGACTGGTATTTCATTGTTAGCGTTTGAATTTGCCCTTGGTCATCGTCATCGTGGTTCAGCACCACTTACATTTTTCCGTATTAGCCCGCGTGCCGAATTTATTGGATGGTGGCAAATGTGCGTAACATTTATCGTTTCAACATATTATGCAGTGATTATTGCTTGGTCTATATCGTATACATACTTTGCAATTACTGGAGCATGGGGAAAAGACACGCAATCATTTTTATTTAAAGAGTACTTACATGTTGCAGATAAGCCAGGACAATTTGGAGGACTTGTACCGGAAGTATTAATTCCGTTAGCTCTCGTTTGGATTATTGTGCTTGGCGTTGCATTTAAAGGAGTTAAAAAAGGAATCGAAGTTGTTAACCGTATATTTATTCCTTTATTAGTTGTTATGTTCCTTATTATCGTCGTTCGTGCAGTGACGATGGAAGGTGCTATGCAAGGACTAGATGCATTCTTTAAACCAGATTGGAGTCGTATTTTTGATGGGAAAGTATGGCTTGCTGCTTATGGTCAAATATTCTTTAGTTTATCTTTAGCATTTGGAATTATGATTACGTATTCTAGTTATTTACCGAAAAACTCGGATACAACAAATAATGCCTTTATTACTGGATTTGCAAACTCAGGATTTGAATTATTAGCAGGTATTGGGGTCTTTGCAGCTCTTGGATTTATGGCAAATAATATGGGAGTACCGGTTGATAAAGTAGCAAGTGCTGGCGTTGGGCTTGCGTTCGTAGTATTTCCGCAAATTATTAATGAATTGCCGATGTCACCGTTGTTTGGTGTATTATTTTTCTTATCGTTAACGGTTGCTGGAATCACATCACTTATTTCACTCGCGGAAGTATGTTTTGCCGCTGTATCTGAAAAATTCAGTTTAAGTCGGGAAAAAACCATTGGAATTATGGGAACCCTTCTCGTGTTAGTTTCTCTTGTATTTGCAACACGTGGTGGGCTTATGTTCTTAGATGTTGTCGACTATTTCGCTAATAATTTCGGATTAATTACAATTGCACTTGCGGAAGTAGTGACGATAGGGCTCATTTTACGTCGTTTACCAGTTTATCAAAATCATGCAAACTTTGTATCTGATATTAAATTAGGAACGTTTTGGAGAGTGAGTTTACTCGTTATTACTCCGCTTATGTTAGGGTATATGCTAATTGATGGTACAATCCAAAATATTAAAAAGAATTATGGAGATTATCCGACTGAGTTTGTTGTAACGTATGGTTGGTCGATAGCAGCAGCATTCCTCATAGTTGCAATAATCATTGGCCTGAAAAAATGGGATGCACAAATTCATTCGGATTCTGCCAAGCTTGAAAAAGAATGGAAAGATCGAGGTGTTTCATAATGAGTGGATCAGCGATTATGATGATGGTTATTGGAATAGTAGTCATTTGGGGAGGGCTTGCATTAAGTATTGCAAACTTATTTAAGAAAAAGGCATAAGTAAAAAACATCTGTACCGAAATGGTGCAGATGTTTTTTTATGAAAAAATTGTATTAGAAAAAAATTCAATAACCATACTACAACTACGAGGAAGAGTGAAGGAGTGAATGAAAGTTGGAACAAACGATTTATATTAAAATGCGCAATCGTTTAAAGGTTTCTCCTACTTATGAAGTAAAGCTGGGCGATGTTGCTCAACTTGCCGGAGATTCTTCCGTAGTTGAGTTGTTACAAAATGAGATAGTTTACAAAATAACAGCGCATGATAAGACGCATGTTGTAATTGATGTTATGAAAGTAATTGAGATTATTCAACAGAAAGCATCTCATGTACAAATTAATTTACTCGGTTCTGGACAAACTCTTGTTGAAATTATATACGAAAAAAAGAAGGCGCACCCAATTTTTTTCGGGCTTGTATGGCTGTTACTTTTCATTGGAGCGGCCCTTGCGATCATTTATTTCCATGAAGATGTAAGTATGCAACAAGTACATCAACGGTTATATTACATGATTACTGGAGAATTTAATGCGCAACCACTTTTATTTCAAATTCCTTATTCTTTAGGTCTTGGCTTAGGGATGGTTTTATTCTTTAATCATGTATTTCAAAAGCGAATTAATGAAGAGCCAAGTCCGCTAGAAGTTGAGATGTTTCAATACCAACAGTCACTTGATCAGTATGTAATCGTTAATGAAAACAAGGATAATATGAAACAACTTACCGATGATTGAGTCTGGATTTGTTATTTTAATTGGTTTAGCTGGAGGGATTGCGGTAGGTAGCGGATATGTCGCATTTTTAGCTGTACTTGGTATAATCCCCCGTTTAGCCCAATTAACGAGAAGTGGAAAGCATATTCAATATTTTGAGTGGGCAGTCATTGCAGGTACTTTAACAGGGGCTTGGTGCAGTTTGAAAAACATTACATTTCAAACGTCGCAATATTGGCTCGTTATATTAGGGATATTTTGTGGCACGTTCATTGGAATGCTTGCTGCAGCATTAACAGAGGTGTTAAATGTTCTACCTATTTTAGCGAAACGAGTAGGGGTAGAGGGGAAGATTATTGTTTTACTCGTCGCTCTTGTACTTGGGAAAGTAATAGGATCGTTGTTTCACTGGATTTATTTCGTAAAGTAGGAGGCAGTATATAAATGACAAGTCAGAAATTGAAGGATGATTACATAAATAAAGTGAAGGAGTATCATCCAAAGCCAAACTATTTACTAAATTGTATCAAAGCATTTCTTGTAGGTGGACTCATTTGCACAGTTGGAGAAGTATTGATGAAATTTTATATACATTATTTTCACTTCAGTGAACAAGAGGCAGGAAACCCAACTGTTGCAACCCTTGTTTTATTATCCGCGATTTTAACAGGGTGTGGTGTATATGATAAAATCGGTCAATTTGCTGGAGCAGGATCAGCGGTACCGGTAACAGGATTTGCAAATTCTATGGCGAGCGCTGCCTTAGAACATAAGAGCGAAGGGGTTGTTCTAGGGATTGCTACAAATATGTTTAAACTGGCAGGAAGTGTGATTGTATTTGGGGTTGTTGGTGCATATATCATTGGGTTAATAAGGTATACCTTTAAAATTTTTATGTCTTAAAGGAGGGGCTAGTATGAGGTTGACCGGAAAACAAACGTGGGTATTTCAAAATGATATATATGTGAATGCAACGGGTACTGCTGTCGGTCCGAAAGAAGCTGAGGGCCCTCTTGGGAAAAAATTTGATATTTCATATGATGACTTGCATTGTGGAGAAGAAAATTGGGAGCTCGCCGAACGAAGATTAATGTCAGACTCAATTCAACAAGCAGTGCAAAAAGGGAATATAAAAACATCGCAAATTGATTTCTTTTTAGCGGGAGATTTATTGAATCAAACAGTGACAGCAAATTATGTTGCGCGTAAGTGGGGCATTCCTTTTTTAGGAATGTTTAGTGCTTGTGCGACGTCTATGGAGACTTTAGCAGTTGGCTCAGCTTTTATAGACGGTGGATTTGCAAATCGTGTCTTAGCTACAGTAAGCAGTCATAATGCAACGGCTGAAAGACAATTTCGCTATCCAACAGAGTACGGTGGGCAAAAACCAGGGACAGCAAATTCAACTGTGACTGGTGCAGGATCTATATTAATTAGCAATGAAAAAAGTGCAATTAAAATTACGTCAGCTACAATCGGAAAAGTGCAAGATTTAGGAATTACAAATCCTTTGGATATGGGGGCAGCGATGGCTCCAGCAGCGGCTCATACAATTCAACAACATTTTGAAGATTTAAGAAGAAGTGCCGATGATTATGATTTGATTGTTACGGGTGATTTATCAGCTGTTGGGACGCCGATTGCGAAACAACTTTTACTTGAGGAAGGTTATGATCTTGGGCATATATACAATGATTGTGGATTGATGATTTATGAATCAAGTCAAGAAGAAGTGTTTGCAGGTGGTAGTGGTTGCGCTTGTTCAGCAGTTGTTACGTATGGCCATTTATTACACGAGATGCAAAAAGGGAATTTACAACGAATTTTTGTCGTTGCGACTGGTGCATTATTAAGCCCGATGATGATGCAACAGAAGGAAACGATTCCAACAATTGCACATGGTGTCGTATTTGAGAGAGTTAAAGGAGAGTGAATTGTGGATTTTATATATGCATTTCTTGTAGGTGGAGCTATTTGTTTAATTGGGCAACTATTGTTAGATTTCGTAAAGTTAACACCAGCTCATTTAATGGCAACTTTTGTAGTCATCGGAGCAATTTTAGATGGATTTGGATTGTACGATAAACTAATAAAGTTTGCAGGTGCTGGAGCGACAGTCCCTATTACAAGTTTTGGACATTCACTATTGCACGGAGCAATGCATGCAGCAGAAAAACATGGATATTTAGGAATTGGTATTGGCATGTTTAGTTTAACGTCTGCGGGCATTTCCGCAGCGATATTGTTTTCATTTTTTATAGCACTTATATGTAAACCGAAAGGATAAATCAAATGAGACGAAGGGTTGTTTTGGTCACAGATGGAGATGAATATGCAAAGCGGACAATTGAGCTTTTAACGAAGGAATTTGGGGGAAGGTGTATTTCAGCATCACAAAGTAATCCAACCAAATTGACAGGGAAAAAAGTTGTTGAGCTTATTATGCAAACGCCATATGACCCTGTATTTGTCATGTTTGATGACAGTGGATTTATTGGAGAAGGGTCTGGTGAAAAGGCATTAAAATATGTGGCTACCCATAAACAAATTGATGTGCTCGGTATTTTAGCAGTAGCGTCTAATACGCATCATTGGGAATGGGCACGTGTAGATGTAAGTGTAGATCGGAACGGGAATTTAACCGAATATGGTGTTGATAAATTTGGACTTCCAGATGGTGAAATTGGCAGGATTAGTGGAGATACAATATATTGTTTAGACGATTTAAATGTTCCTGTCATTGTTGGAGTTGGTGATATTGGTAAAATGTGCGGAAATGATGAATGGGAGAGAGGGTCACCTATTACAAAGAAAGCAATTCAATTAATTTTAGAAAGGAGTGGGTTTTATGACGAAGCCTAAAAAAGTGGATATCCCTATATCAACTTTCATAAGTGACAATGAAAATTATTTAAAACAGACAGTTGGACTAGGCGTTACATACGATGTCGGCATTCGTAAATTTCAAATTTTGAATAAAGAAATTGGTGTGCTATTTGTAAACGGACTTTGTGATACAAATTATATTATCCCTATTTTAGAAGAAGCGGTGGATACAAATGAGATAAGGGATGTAGAAGAAGATACAGTGAAGCTTTTAGAGAATCGCTTAATCCATCAACAAGTAAGTAAAGTGAAAACGATGGATGAGGTAATGCTCCAAGTATTATCAGGACTCATCGTGATATTTGTGGAAGGTGAAACGGAAGCGTTCGCGATCGATGTTCGTAGTTATCCAGGGCGAACACCGACAGAACCAGATACCGAAAAGGTAGTACGAGGTGCGAGGGATGGATTTGTTGAAAATATCGTTGTAAATACAGCGTTAATTCGTAGGAGAATTCGAGATCCACGTCTTCGAAATGAAATGGTTCGAGTAGGAGATAGATCGCAAACGGATATTTGTATTACATACGTTCAAGATGTTGCAAATCCAGATTTAGTAAAGATTATAAAACAAGAATTAAATAACATCGATGTAGATGGAATTACGATGGCAGATAAAACAGTAGAAGAATTTGTTGTAAAGCAAAGCTATAACCCATTCCCACTTATTCGATATACAGAAAGGCCAGATGTAGCAGCAAATCATCTACTAGAAGGACATGTGTTAGTACTCGTTGACACATCGCCAAGTGCTATGATTACACCGACAACATATTTTCATCATTTACAGCACGCGGAAGAGTTTAGACAAAATCCAGCTGTCGGTACATTTTTACGCTGGGTGCGCTTTTTAGGTGTTATATTCTCGTTATTTTTATTACCATTTTGGTTAGTGTTTGTATTTGATCCAACTCTTTTGCCAGCAAATCTTGCTTTTATTGGACCGACTAAGATGACGCATTTACCAATTTTATTACAGGTGTTAATGGCAGAGGTCGGACTTGAGTTTTTAAGGATGGCAGCCATTCATACTCCAACGCCGTTATCGTCTGCAGCAGGGTTGATTTCCGCTATATTAATTGGTCAAATTGCAATTGATGTAGGTTTGTTTGTGCCAGAAGTAATTTTGTATGTAGCAGTTTCGATGGTTGGTGCATATGCAACACCGAGTTATGAATTAGGATTAGGGAATAAGGTTGGGAAATTGTTTGTTATTATTTTAACAGGTCTCTTCCATGAGATGGGATTTGTAATTGGTATGACGATATTAATTTTATTTTTAACGTCTATAAAAAGTTTACAAACACCTTATTTATGGCCGTTTTTACCATTTGATTGGGGCGCGTTAACAAAAATTTTACTCCGTCCAACGATGTCTAGTTTAAAAGTACGACCAAGTATTGTAAGACCTCAAAATGTAAAAAGACAAAAATAAACGGGATTATACACCCGTTTATTTTTTTTAGCAAAAATTTATTATTTTTTAACAAAAATCAAACATTTTTTGTGTACACTTAGAGTAGATATTGTGTATGGAAGGGGAAGAGGACATGATTAAATTATTTGTAAGTGATTTAGATGACACGCTCGTTTACGATGTGAATCATATGCAAAAAGAAGATGAACGTGCGCTGTGTTGGTTAGCTGAGAAAGGGACAAATATTTGTTTTGCCTCTGGCCGCTTTACACACAGAATTGATGAAGTTGTAAAAAGGTTTGCATTCCCATATTACACAACTGGCTTAAATGGAGCGACAATGTTACTTCCGGATGGAAATTTATTTCATGAATCGAGTTTTGAAAATGTGGTTGCCCAGGAAATATATCGATATATACATAAAAAAGGACTAGCGGATATTGTTTGTGCAAATGAGCAGCGATATACAAAAAGGAAGAATGAACATCACCATAATTTTGAAGCGTATATGGGCGTGCATATCGCTGAAATTGAAGCGTTAGAAGAAGAGTTTGGTAAGACTGTACACCCTGCAAAATTGTTTGTTTTTGGAGAAGAAGAGAAAATTGTGACGTTAGATCAAGAGCTACGAGATACGTTTCAAGGCGAAGCGGAAGTTTTTATATCAGGTAAACGCTATGTTGATATTATGCCAAGAGGCGTGAGTAAGGGGAGTGCTCTAAAGCGACTAATGGATCATTTGCAAATTGAAGCAAATGAAGTTGCTTGTATTGGAGATTCTTTCAATGATATTTCTATGTTTGAAGTAACCCCGCATTCATTTACTCTTCATCATGCCCATCCGTATGTAAAGGAGAAAGCAAATCATATAGTGCGTTCGGTTGAAGAGGCTGTTATGAAATTACCGTTACTTGTATAAAAAAGAAGCCCGTCATTGGCGGGCTTCTTTTTTACTTGAATAAAGATTTAACAAAATCAATGATACTTGAGAAGAAATCTTTCACTTTATCTAGAAAACTTTGCCCTTCTTCAGATCCTAAAAAGGCAGAAACATGTTCTTTTGCTTTGTTTAATTGACTACCAACTTGATTCCAATCGATATTAAGATTCTTCATTTTATCAAATAACGATACTAAGTTATCTAACTGTTCATCTGTTAATGTAATGCCGAGTTGATCAGCAATTTTTTTAATTAATGAACGTAAATCTTCTGTTGTTTTTGGCTGTTCTTTTGCAATTTCTTCTTTAATTTTTGCAACAAGTTGAACTGCTTTTTCTTCACCAATTTTATCACCAAGCTGGGCTGTTTGTACCATTTCTTCATTCGCTACTTTTTTAACTTCTTCAGGAATTTGTTTATTGGATGCAGTTTCGTATGCTTTCATTAATCCAGTTAAAGCTGCAGTTCCTGAAACTTTAAAAGGTGCAGTAATTTGAATTTCTGCATCTTTTACACCTGCTGTAATCAAAGCGTTAGTGTACATTGCATCTGTTACCCAGTTAATGTTCTTTGATCGTACAATAAGACCAGATCCTGGTTTTGTGTATGTAATCATAGAAGAAGAAATTGCTCTCGTACCAATTTGTGCTTTTGGAACAATGCCTTCTAGAAATTTATGTTCTTCCGCATTAGATACAGTGATAATTGTAGCATCTTTTGGTGCTTTCATTTCTTTTAACAGATCTTGTTTTTGTTGTTCGGATAAGTTCTCTCCTAATGTAACAATTGATTCTCCCTCGATGATGTCTGCAAATGAAGCTGTTGGCATCATAAATACCGTTACAGCTAATAGCAGAGCTAATAATTTCGTTTTCACGAAAAATCGCTCCCTTTCTCTTTCTAAAATTTTCGGGCAACAAAGTTATTATAGTATATATTTCTTATTTGTCACCTAGCTTTTTCCACATTTCAAAAAAGAAGTATCTAGATTGTCGGATTCTTTTTGTTTCTAGTCATGAATGTGGTAATATAGTGCTGAGATAATTGAAAGGAGACATATACGTATGAAAACTTTAGGATACATATTAATGGAAAACGGTGAAAAAATCGACTTGGAATTTTTCCCAGAAGAAGCACCGAAAACAGTAGAAAACTTTAAAAAATTAGCAGAGCAAGGATTTTATGATGGTGTGACATTCCACCGTGTTATTCCTGGCTTCGTAAGCCAAGGTGGAGACCCAACAGGTACAGGTGCAGGTGGCCCAGGTTACTCTATTCCATGTGAAACTGATGGAAACCCTCATAGACACCTTGTAGGCTCACTTTCTATGGCTCACGCTGGCCGTAACACAGGCGGTAGCCAATTCTTTATCGTTCATGAGCCACAGCCGCATTTAGATGGTGTTCATACTGTATTTGGTAAAGCAACAAGCGGTATTGAAACAGTATTAAAAATGCGTCAAGGCGATGTAATGAAAGAAGTTAAAGTTTGGGAAGAATAAGGTAAGGAAAAAGAGAGCTTTTGCTCTCTTTTTTATTTTTAATGAGATTGAGTACTTCTTCTACAGCTCATCATACAAGTAGTATTGTTGCTAAAATATATTGCTTGTAAGAACAAACCTTTAACCAATTACATAGAATACATTACATTATATGTTTCAATAAATATTTTTTGTTATATTAATTTTGCTAGAATTGTGCTGCTTTAGGGTAACTATGAATGAAGTGCTGTTGAATGATATGTTTCTTTCCATTGCATATAAAATTTTCTTTTTTTAACTCTATTTATTAAAGGAATAGTGCTGAAACATAGATTTGACTTTCTTCTTTTCGCTTTGTATGATTATCAAGTTGTTTTAGACTCTTCTCACTCTGTTGAAAATATTGTAAAATGAATGTGATATGAAAAGAGTGATTGAGGGGATTACTAGTTTGTAACTTTTGTAAGAAGGGATAAGGGTTATGTTAATTCGTTTTAAAAAAAGTTATGAAAAAATTGCAATGGGGCTTCTTTCGTTTATGCCAACTGAAAAAGATGTGAAAACATTACAATTGACAATGAAAGAATATGAAGCAAAAGATGATTGGCAATTGTATTTGTGGAAAGAAAATGAAGATTTTGTTGGAATAATGGGGATTGTAAAAAAAGAGAATCAAGTATTAGAAATTCAGCATTTGAGTGTGAACCCGTCTCACCGTCATGTGGGGATTGGGACGAAGATGGTTCAAGAGTTAAAGAGTAAATTTCTTGAGTTTACAATTTGCGGAAATGAGCAAACGGCAAGTTTTTGCGAAAAATGTAAAGGGCTAGAACAAAATATACATTCGTGAAAGCAGAGATAAGTAGTTTATTATCTCTGCTTTCTTTTTTGTAATTGTTCGTTTCGTTCAGTAATGACCTCTGTGCGATCACGCAAAGTGTGCTTGTTTATAATATATTCACCTGGGATAGCTTTCAAGTCTTTCCAAGAGAGGTTTTGTTTTTGACATAACTCTATGCACTGCTTCTCTAACAATGAATCTGATAAGGGTAAAAATAAAGGTACAAAACGTTCTTTTTTATGGATAGATTGCAATCTTTCATTGAGCAAGGAAAGAAGTTGTACTTGATTAATTCCTAAACGTTGTAAAGGCACACCGCTTTTTTCTAAAATTGTGATTGCGCTTTTCATCATTTTTGTAGAACCATTCCAATTAGCACGTCTTTGGTGGTATAAAGAAACTGCAATTTGAATGAGACCAACTAAGTAATGATCACGATTACCTCTTGGTTTTGTTTTCCAATACTCTTCTAGTATTTCGTGGCATTCAAAATAATCATAATCTCCATGGAAATGAATTAAAAATTGTATGTATTCGGTAGGATACATGTTTTCTCGCTCCTATCTAACGGTTATACATATAAGTGTATCATAGAAATATGAACAATAAACGACTAGGAGGTTTCCCCCTAGCCGTTATTGTTCATATTAGCAGAAGCAAGCTGCTCCTACAATAATTAGTAAAATAAACAGTACAACAAGTAATGCGAACCCACCGCTAAAACCACAATCAACGTGACCCATAGTTTTTTGACCTCCTACATTGTTCTTACTACACTGTTATCATATGAAGTGGTGGGCATGATGGCATAGGCATCGGTCTATTTTTAATTAAATTTCTTAAAAAGGTTGGATAGAACATGAGTATGCTCTATACTTATGTTGTTATAGAAAAAATGTGGTGGGATGCTTTGTGCAATATAATTTTAAAGTAGAGGCTTTTGAAGGGCCGTTAGATCTATTGTTACATTTAATACATCGTTATGAAATTGATATATATAATATTCCTGTAGCAGATATTACAGAGCAATATTTATCTTATGTGCATACGATGAAAGAACTTCAATTAGATGTTGCAAGTGAGTATTTAGTAATGGCTGCAACGTTATTACAAATTAAAAGTAAGATGTTGTTGCCGAAACATGAAGAAGATGTACTTGATAACGGTGATGATTTTATAGATGATCCTCGTCAAGAATTGATGGAGAGGTTAATTGAATATAAGAAATATAAGCAAGTTGCTACTGAGTTAAAAGAAAGAGAACAAGAAAGAGCACAGCTATATACACGTCCACCAATTGACTTTACATCGTTGCAACAAGAAGAGGAGACAAGCTTACCTCTTGATGTTACGTTATATGATATGCTAGCAGCATTTCAAAAATTAATGCGCCGTAAAAAGGCAAAAAAACCTGTAACAACACGTATTACTCGTCAAGAAATACCAATTGAACAGCGAATGACTGATATTTTAAAGCAGTTAAAAATAAAGGGTGGTCGCCAAAGTTTTTATGATTTGTTTGTTGATGATGAACGTGAAATAATGGTTGTAACATTTTTAGCAGTTCTGGAACTTATGAAAAATCAACAAATCATAATTGAGCAAGAACATAATTTTGATGAAATTTTCGTATCAAGCTCTAATAAATCTGCATAGAGCAAGTATGTGAAAATGGGATAGAAACATTTTATCTCATGCTATGTTTTAATGTATCGTTTGGAACAAGAGAAAAAATATTGAACCGAACGCATTAATTGTGATTCGGTTTTTTGATGTGTATTTTTATGGGAAAATAGAAGGAAGGAGCTCGTGAAATGGATAGGAAAGAACAAAAGTCAATTATTGAAGGCCTTTTATTTGTTTCTGGTGATGAAGGGATTTATCCAGAACAAATAGCAAAAGTTCTTGAAATTGAAATGAATGAAGTAATTAATATTTTAGAAGAAATGCAACAAGAATGTGAAGGTGCAAACCGTGGTTTGCAAATTGTACAGTATGCAAAAGTATATCGTTTTGCTACAAAGAAAGAGCATGCTTCATATTATCAAAAATTAATAGATACACCAACAGCTGCTTCACTCTCACAAGCTGCCCTCGAAACTTTAGCGATTGTTGCATATCGCCAACCAATCACAAGGACTGAAATGGAAGAGATTAGAGGAGTTAAAACTGATAAGGCGTTACAAACGTTGGTTTCACATTTACTTATAAAAGAAATGGGAAGAGCAGAAGGACCAGGGCGTCCTATTTTATACGGAACAACAAAAGAATTTTTGGACACATTTGGATTGAAAACATTAGATGATTTACCACTGCTTTCTGAAGAGAATGAACAAATGAATGAAGCAGATTTATTCTTCGGTTCCTTACAAGAGATATCGAAATAAAAGCTTAGCATTTTGCTAAGCTTTTTTTGTATATCAATTATTTACAGTGCCATACTAAATGAAAAAAGGAGACGAGTTATGAGAGGTATGCGGATTATTTTATTATTAGTTTCTGTTTTATTATGTTTTTCTTTAAATAGCGCATCAGCTAAAAGGTATATGATGTCCATTCATACTACGTCTCCTTTACATATGCATCGGCAACATCTTAGTAAAATGAAAGTGAGCTTTTTAAAAGTGGGGCAAGGTGACGCAACACTTATTATAATGCCAAATGGACAAACAATGTTAATTGATGGAGGACCTTATGAAGCAGGAGAGGTTATTATTCAGAAATTAATTGAGAAAGGGATTAATCATTTAGATGTAATTGTCAGTACGCATCCCGATATGGATCACATAGGGGGGTTAATTCCAATTGTAGAGCAAATGCCGGTATCGCTTATATTAGATAGCGGAAAAACATATAGTTCTCTTACTTATCATACGTATCGGAATAATATTAAAAAAAGAGGGATACCTTTCGTTTCAGTAAAGGAAGGACAATATATACCGCTGGATCCACATGTTTCTATACAAGTATTAAACAACGGGAAATCAAAAGATGAAAATAATGAATCCTCAATTGTTTTAAAGGTGCGATATGGAAAAGCGGATTTTTTATTAATGGGTGACGCGGATGTACGGACAGAACATGAAATATTAAAACAATTTGATGTCCATGCAGATGTGTTAAAAGTGGGGCATCACGGCTCATATACTTCAACAAGTGAAACGTTTATAAAAAAAGTGGAACCGCAGTTTGCTATTTTGTCGTACGGGAGTAGTAATCCGTATGGACATCCTCACCAAAGTGTAGTGAAACGCTTAAAAAGGCACGGTATAATGGTATATAGAACGAATAAACGTACAGTAGAAATGGAAACAGATGGTGAACATATTATGTTAGAGTCTAGCGGGTTAATGCCATTATTGAAGTGATTTCTAGATTAGGGGGCGATACTGTCCCTTTTTGGAAAAATGAATAATATATATTATAATTATAAGAGACGTAAGAAATTTCCTTTTCTGTTGAATAAAAAGGAAATTTCATTAGAATGTATAGACAACTACTCGTGCGTATATTAAGATGGAACTAGGCGAATAAGGTAATAATAACAAGTAGGTAATTCATGGGAAAGGATCGATGAAAATGAAAACGCAAATTGTCATCAATGCCAAAATTTACACAGGTCAAGAAATAGTGGAAAACGGATTTATTCGTTACGCAGAAACCATTAAAGAAATTGGTTTGATGGCTCAATATGTACCACAAGAAAATGAAACTGTTTTTGATGCTACAGGGAAGATTGTAATTCCAGGTATGATCGATGTTCATATTCATGGTGGATACGATATTGATGCGATGGATGCAAATAGCGATGGGTTAGTAACTCTAGGTAAAGAAATGTTAAAAGAAGGGGTTACAACTTACTTCCCAACAACAATGACACAAGCTCCAGAGGCAATTGAAGCAGCGTTAACTGCTGCAAAAGAAGCAAAAGAAAAAGGAGCGCATTTCGAATATATTCACTTAGAAGGACCTTATGTTTCAAAGAAACGTGCAGGTGCACAACCACTTGAACATATCGTTCCTGCAAATATTGAGCAATTTAAACAATGGCAAGAAGCAAGTGGGAATTTAATTAAATTAGTAACATATGCACCAGAAGAAGAGGGAGCGTTAGAGTTTGAACAATATCTTGCTGAAACTGGTGTAGTTGGCACAATGGGGCATACAGATGCAATTGATGCGCAACTAAAAAATAGAAAGATTACACATGCGACACATTTATACAATCAAATGCGTGGATTACATCACCGTGAACCAGGAGTTGTTGGTCATGTGTTATTAAATCCAGATGTAATGGTTGAAGTAATTACAGATGGCATTCATATTCACCCTGATATGGTGAAATTAGCATATAAGTTAAAAGGACCAAAAAAAGTAAGTGTTATCACTGACGCAATGCGTGCAAAGGGTCTTGAAGATGGATTATATGAGCTTGGCGGACAGCCAGTACATGTAAAAGATGGTAGTGCTCGATTAGAAGATGGAACGTTAGCTGGTAGTATTTTAAAAATGGATCAAGCTTTCCGAAATGTAATTGAATTTACAGGTTGTTCAATCGAAGATGCAGTACTGATGACATCAGTTAACCAAGCAGAAGAGTTTGGATTAAATAATAAAGGTGCATTAGCGGTAGGAAAAGATGCAGACTTTGTTGTGATGAATGAAGATTTACATGTATATGATACGGTTCGTTTAGGAATTCATATGAAGGAAGGGAAGTAATTAAATGAATATTCTTGTTGTAAAAACTCCAGAAGAACTAGCAGAAGCAGGTTATAAATTAATTGAAGAAGTTGTAAAAACAAAAGAAAATCCAACGTTAGGAATGGCTACAGGAAGCTCTCCATTAGGTATTTATGCAGAAATGCGAAAAAATAAACTTGATACAAGCCGTGTAACCACTGTAAACTTAGATGAGTACGTAAATTTACCACATGAAGATAAAAACAGCTATCATTATTTCATGCAAGAACAGTTGTTTGATCATCTTCCATTTAAACAAACTTATGTACCAAACGGGATGGCAAGTGATTTAGAGGAAGAGTGCAAACGTTACGAGAGCATTCTAGCTGCTAACCCAGTTGACCTACAGATTCTTGGAATCGGTGAAAACGGTCACATCGGATTTAATGAGCCAGGAACACCGTTTAATTCTCCAACAAACATTGTTGAATTAACAGAATCTACACGCCAAGCAAACCTTCGCTTCTTCGAAAAAGAAGAAGATGTGCCAACTCATGCGATTACAATGGGAATTGGAAGCATTATGAAAGCGAAACAAGTTCTACTAGTTGCTATGGGTTCTAAAAAGGCAGAAGCTGTTAAAGAATTATTGCAAGGTGAATATAGTGAAGAGTGTCCGGCTACAGTTTTACAACGTCATCCGAATGTAACCGTAATCGCTGATCAAGAAGCTCTATCTTTATGCAGTGAGGCGATTGCTGATGAACATCGACAAGTATTCACCATTTCCGATCTATTATCAGATTCAAGAGTGGGTGAAACAGCTAATTGAGGACGGCGAATGGAAGCCGGGAGATAAAATCCCATCTGAGAATGAACTTTGTGATAAGTTCGAAGTGAGTCGAATGACAATCAGACAGGCGATTAATAATTTAGTGGAACAAGGCTATTTATATCGGAAGCGTGGAATTGGAACATTTGTCCAACTTCCGAAAGTGGAACAAAAATTGCAAGGAATGACAGGATTCACAGAAGACATGATTTCTCGTGGGATGAACCCAAGTAGTCAATTACTTAGTTTCCGCCTAGTTCCAGCTACTGCGAAAATAGCAGACCGGTTGAGAATACAGGAGGGGGAATCGGTTTATGAAGTGAGGCGTATTCGCTTAGCTGATGATGAACCGATTGCTTTTGAGACGACATATTTGTCGCCAGCTCTTGTAAAAGATATTAACGAAGAGATATTGCAACAATCTTTATATGAACATTTAGAGAAAAAACTGGGCTTTAAACTTGTTAGCGCTACTCAGTCAATTGAAGCTTCCGTTGCGACGGAAAATGAAGCTGAACATCTGCATATTCCTAAAAAGGCGCCTGTACTTGTAATGCGTCAATGGTCATATTCAGAAGGTGAGGTACCGCTAGAGTACGTGAAATGTATTTATCGTGGAGATCGTTATAAATTTATTACGAATATCGCACGTAACAAATAGTATATTTCAGTTTGTGAAGTACAGTGGAATTGAAAATGGTTAACATGTAAAGAAATAAAAATACGACTCATCCTTATAAGGAATGAGTCGTATTTTTATTATGAGCAATTACGTGGTTAACAGCATCTTTGACGTGATTTACTACATAGTGAGCGTGATTTTTTACTGCATCATCTGCTTGTGACATAGCAAAACTGTGAGGAGTTAAAGAAAACATAGGAATATCATTGTAAGAATCCCCTATACAAGCAATTTCCTCAGGTTTTATTTGAAACTCATTTAATAAAACAGAAATGGCAGAGCCTTTACTAACATTCGGTGGCATTACATCTAAACATTGTTCTGCTGAGATGAAAGTACTAACTTTCCCGTGGAATTTTTCATCAATTTTTTTCTGAAGGAGTTGTAAGTTCTCCTTTGTTCCACCGACAGAAATTTTATTTGGGAAAATTGTATCATCAATCTTCTGTAGTAAGTTTGGTTCTTCAACAGAAGTCATAGTTACTTGTTGTTCAAGTTCTTGAATAAAAGGTGTTTTCTCTTCAATGTAATAATTATGCTCATCACTTACATAACGGAAATAAGGATCTTCATTCGTCATAGCTAACAAATCGGGAAGTATGCTGGAATCAAAAGTTGCAGATAATAGTTGTTTATTTTCATGTGTATATACAAAAACACCATTTACACTAATGCGATGAAAATTTGTATTTACAGCTTTCATTAAGTCTGCAATTTCATTATCAAGTCTTCCGGAAGCGAAGCAAAGAATAACATTTTGTTCGGCAAGGCTGCGTAGTGCCGCAACATCTTGTTCATCAATAAGACCTCCGTGTTGCATCATTGTACCATCGATATCACTTACAAACATTTTAATCATGCTGTTATCTCCTTTCTATGTACAGTTGCTCTTACATTATACGCATCATATATAAACATGTCTAAAAAATGAATTTTTATTAAATGGCAGATGTTTTACATTGACGACAAAGAAGAATATTCTGTAACATGAAAGTAGGCTATTTAAGTACGAGGGTGGTGTTATATGAATAATTATCTAGAAATTAAAAAAGTTTTAAATAATAATGTCATCATTGCTAGCCATCCTGAACATGAGGAAGTAGTAGTGATTGGAAAAGGAATTGGATTTGGGAAAAAAGCGAAAGATGTATTGGAGCAAGAACAAATCGAAAAAATGTTTGTCTTAAAAAATGAACGTGATCGTGAACAATATAAATTATTAGTGCCGCATATTAGTGAAAAATTGATTGAATTGATGAACGATATTATGCTGTACATTCAAGGAAAAGCGAAATCTCCACTAAATGAACATATTCATATTGCGTTAACGGATCATATTTCATTTGCGATTAAAAGGTTAAAACAAGGACTTACAATTGATAACCCTTTTTTAGTTGAAACAAAAATGCTCTATCCAGAGGAATATGAAATTGCGGAAGGTGTTGTACAACTTTTAAATTCTCGTTTGCAAATTACATTGCCAGAAGGAGAAATTGGTTTTATTGCACTTCACATTTACAGTTCGCTTACAAATTCTGATTTATCTTCAGTTAATCAAAACTCCCGTCTCATTGCACAACTTGTATCTTTAATTGAGACAAACTTACAAATTACATTAGACCAAGAGAGCATTCATTATTTACGCCTTATTCGTCATCTTCAATATGCTATTGAGAGGGTGAAAAAAGGAGAAAAAGTAGAAGAATCGCAAAGTTTTGCTGATTTATTAAAGGCGGAGTATCCAGTTTGCTATAACTTGGCTTGGAAGCTAGTTAAGGTCATGCAAAAAGAGTTGCAACTACCTGTATATGAAGCTGAAAGTATTTATTTAACGATGCACTTGCAACGCTTAGTGAAGGCAGAGCATGTGTAAAAAGTCATATATTTTTGTCTAAAATGAAAACGTTAAAAAAAATGATTGAATCGCTTACAATAGTTATGTATAATAACTATTGCAAAGTTATACAAATTTCGACAAACACATTAAGGTGAGTAACGAAAACGTTTGCCTTAATTATAGTGAACTTATACGTAAACCTATTTTTGACACGTGTTACTGATTCGATCAGGCATGAGTGGAGAAAAGTAAGGAATGTAAGCTAGAGAAAGGGATATACTACCCTTTGTATAGCTATCGTTCTATCTTTTTTTCCTCATGTCTTTTTGGCGTTTGTCGGAAGGTATCAATATAGATAAGAGAGGAAGGGTTTCCATGTTTAAGAAGATCTTTGGTGTTCTTCAAAAAGTCGGAAAAGCGTTAATGCTTCCAGTAGCGATTTTACCGGCGGCAGGTATTTTACTTGGATTTGGTAATGCATTTCAAAATCCACAGTTAACAAATGTTATTCCTGCTTTAAAAGCAGATTGGTTCGTAATGGTTGCAAAAATTATGGAACAATCTGGTGATATTATTTTCGCTAACCTTGCATTATTATTCGCAGTTGGGGTAGCAATTGGTTTAGCTGGTGGAGACGGAGTAGCTGGTTTAGCAGCATTCGTCGGCTACTTAATTATGAACAAAACGATGAGTGTGTTCTTAGAAGTAGATAAGCTAGTGAAAGTAACAAGTTCTGGAGCAGACCCAGTAAAAATTGGATTTGCAGATCCAGCGTATGCAAACGTATTAGGTATTCCAACGCTACAAACAGGAGTATTTGGTGGTATTATCGTCGGTATAGTAGCGGCATATTGCTATAATAAATACTTCAATATTGAATTACCATCATACTTAGGTTTCTTTGCAGGTAAGCGCTTCGTACCGATCGCAACTGCAACATTTTCTTTAATAGTAGGTATTATCATGTGCTTCATTTGGCCATACATTCAAGGTGGCTTAAACACGTTCTCACATCAAATGATTGATGCAAATAGAACAATCGCAGCATTTATATTCGGTTTAATTGAACGTTCATTAATTCCATTTGGATTACATCACATTTTCTATTCACCGTTCTGGTTCGAATTCGGTCAGTATACAAATGCAGCTGGCGAATTAATCCGTGGTGACCAAAAAATCTTTATGGCACAGTTAAAAGACGGTGTAGAATTAACAGCAGGTACATTTACAACTGGTAAGTATCCGTTCATGATGTTTGGTCTTCCAGCAGCAGCTTTAGCAATGTACCATGAAGCACGTCCAGAAAATAAAAAATTAGCAGCAGGTATTTTAGGTTCTGCAGCATTAACATCTTTCTTAACAGGTATTACAGAGCCACTTGAATTTTCATTCTTATTCGTAGCGCCAGTATTATTCGGAATTCACGCTGTATTTGCTGGTCTATCATTTATGACAATGCAAATTTTAGGTGTTAAAATTGGTATGACATTCTCTGGTGGTTTAATTGACTTCCTATTATTCGGTGTATTACCAGGCCGTACAGCATGGTGGTGGGTAATTATTGTTGGTCTTGTACTAGCAGTTATTTACTACTTCGGATTCCGCTTTGCAATTCGCAAATGGAATCTAAAAACACCTGGTCGTGAAGTGGCAAATGCAAATGACGGCGCAGGAAAAGCAGAAGCAGGCGAACTTCCTCGTGAAGTATTAGTAGCACTTGGTGGTAAAGAAAACATTGCTTCTTTAGATGCTTGTATTACTCGTTTACGTGTTCAAGTTAACGAACAAAAGAATGTAAACAAAGACCGCTTAAAAGAACTTGGAGCAGCTGGTGTACTTGAAGTTGGAAATAACATTCAAGCTATTTTCGGGCCGAAGTCTGACACATTAAAATCACAAATTCATGATATTATGTCAGGTCGTACACCTCATGTTGAAAAAGAAGAACCTGTAAAAGTGGAAGAAACTCCTCAAAAAGTTGATGAAAATGAAACAATTGTATCACCAATCGAAGGGAAAATCTTACCAATTACAGAAGTACCTGACCAAGTATTCTCAGGAAAAATGATGGGAGACGGATTTGCAATTGAACCAACTGAAGGAACAGTAGTTTCTCCAGTGAACGGTGAGATTGTCAATGTATTCCCTACAAAACATGCGATTGGCATTCAATCTGAAGGCGGAAAAGAAATTTTAATCCACTTCGGTATTGATACTGTAAAATTAAATGGTGAAGGTTTTGAAGCGCTTGTAGCACAAGGCGACAAGGTGAAACAAGGCCAACCATTATTAAAAGTAGATCTTGCATTTGTAAAAGAAAATGCACCATCTATCATTACACCAATTGTCTTTACAAACTTACAACAAGGGCAACAAGTCGAATTGAAAAAAGATGGAAATGTTAAGAAGGGCGAAACCGCTATTATTGACATTCAGTAGGAATTTGACGCAAAATGTTTATAATTATAATAGGCGATGTGGTTGACCGAACATCGCCTATTATATACAATAGATGGTGTAGTACTCACGTCTATACAACTAAAAAATACTGTAATTTAAAGGAGATAAATTATCATGGAAAAAATCTTTAAAGTAACTAGCGACTCAGGAATTCATGCTCGTCCAGCAACTCTACTTGTAAACACTGCAAGCAAATTCGGTTCTGACATTAACTTAGAGTATAACGGAAAGAACGTTAACTTAAAATCAATCATGGGCGTTATGTCTTTAGGCATTCAACAAAACGCAGAAATTAAAATCACTGCAAATGGTGATGATGCAGCTCAAGCACTAGCAGCTATCGAAGAAACTATGAAAAACGAAGGATTAGGAGAATAATGACTCTTAACATTCAAGGGATCGCTGCATCAAGTGGGATTGCTATTGCAAAGGCTTTCAGACTTGAAAATCCTGAATTTAACATCGAAAAGAAATCAATTACAAACGAAGCTGCAGAAATTGCACGCTTAGACGCTGCGCTTGAGAAAGCAAAAACTGAATTAGAAGCTATTAAGGACCACGCATTTGCTGAACTAGGTGCTGACAAAGCTGCGATCTTTGAAGCACATTTATTAGTGTTAAATGATCCAGAACTAGTAAACCCAGTAAAAGATAAAGTAAATAGCGAAAAAGTAAATGCTGAATTTGCAATGAATGAAGTTGCATCAATGTTTATTTCTATGTTTGAAAACATGGATAACGAATATATGAAAGAACGTGCTGCGGACATTCGTGACGTAACAAAACGCGTTCTTGCACATTTACTAGGAATTAACTTCTCAAATCCTGGTACAATTTCTGAAGAGGTAATCATCATTGCTGAAGATTTAACACCATCTGATACAGCTCAGTTAAACCGTAAGTATGCAAAAGGTTTCACTACTGATATCGGTGGACGTACATCTCACTCTGCAATTATGGCTCGTTCTATGGAAATTCCAGCTGTTGTTGGTACGAAAGTTGTTATGGAGAAAATCCAAAACGGCGATATCGTTATCATTGACGGTTTAGATGGAGAAGTAATTGTAAATCCATCAGAAGAAACTCTTCGTTCGTTTGAAGAAAAGAAAGCGAAATTTGAAGAGCAAAAAGCTGAATGGGCTAAATTAAAAGACCAAGCTACTGTAACAAGTGACGGACATCACGTTGAGCTTGTTGCAAATATCGGAACACCAAATGATGTACAAGGTATTATCGATAATGGCGGAGAAGGCGTTGGCTTATACCGTACAGAATTCTTATACATGGGCCGTGACAATCTTCCAACAGAAGAAGAGCAGTTCGAAGCGTATAAAGCAGTTCTTGAAGGTGTAAAAGAAGGTCAACCAGTCGTTGTTCGTACACTTGACATCGGTGGAGATAAAGAGCTTCCATACTTACATTTACCAAAAGAAATGAACCCATTCTTAGGATACCGTGCAATTCGCTTATGTCTTGATGAGCAAGATGTGTTCCGTACACAACTTCGTGCATTACTTCGTGCTAGCGTATACGGTAACTTAAAAATTATGTTCCCAATGATTGCAACTCTTGATGAGTTCCGTCAAGCAAAAGCGATTTTATTAGAAGAGAAAGCGAAACTTGTAGAAGCGGGTACAACTGTTTCTGATTCTATTGAAGTTGGTATGATGGTTGAAATCCCAGCTTCAGCAGTATTAGCAGATCAATTCGCGAAAGAAGTTGACTTCTTCTCTATCGGAACAAATGATTTAATCCAATACACAATGGCTGCAGACCGTATGAACGAACAAGTATCTTACTTATACCAACCATATAACCCATCTATTTTACGTCTTGTAAAAATGGTTATCGATGCTGCTCATAAAGAAGGCAAATGGGCTGGTATGTGTGGTGAGATGGCGGGCGATTCACTTGCTATCCCATTATTATTAGGATTAGGTTTAGATGAGTTCAGTATGAGTGCAACATCTATTCTTCCTGCAAGAACACAGCTAAGCAAGTTGTCAAAAGCAGAAATGGAAACATTAGCAGAAAAAGCATTAATGATGTCAACTGCTGAAGAAGTTGTTGAACTAGTTAAAAGCATATAAACAATAAAAAAACCTGAGCCGATTTGAAATCGGTCTCAGGTTTTTTCTATGAGAAAAGTAAATCTTATTTGCTTACTATCGAGGATAAGAGACAGAATTAGATAGCGATTGCAACGATATCAGTTGGGCATACACGTAAAATACCAGTAAAAGTATTTCGATTTTGATTGTTCTTATCGTCTTTATTGTTATCTTTGTTATCTTTGTTATTACGAGCTAAAGCAGAGAAAAGAGCAACACCGTTAGCGAAACCTTCAAAAATTACATTATTGAAAGTGCCATTACCTCTAATGCTTAAAAGAGAAAGCTCTGTTCCAACTGAAATGCTAGCAAGTACGTTACATACAGCTGGTTGTTGTGGTCTAACTACTTCTCTCTCTTTCTCGCGATGTTCGCGATGTTCGCGATGGTCACACTCTCTTTCACGATGATGACAGTCTCTAAAGTTATCACAGCATCCAAATGATCCAAACATAATCCTCATCACCCCCTTCACACTTATAATCTATGTAAGTTCGGTAGTTAGTGACTGGACAGAGAGTGGAATTTTTTCTAGGGGATTTTCTCATTTTAAATGACTAGCTGGGTGTTTAGTATGGAATGATGTTTAAAATAGGGGGAATATAACAAAAAAATGTAAAAACCACCGAAATAAATGAAATGGGTAGCCTTTACACTTTTTTACTTTTATATAAAACGATGATATATACAGGAAGAGCTAGGAGTAGTGGCACAATGGATCGTGCAGTATGTTTTTCTGATTCTAATTGGAATGCTTCTTCTTTTGGAAATTGTAAAATGGAGATGTTTGCGGCATCACCAATAAAATATAGAAGCAGTACAGTTACTATGTAACATAAAAGTGCGATAAAGCTTCCGTATGAACTCAATGAAAATCCCTCTCTTGTTATCTATTTGTTATCATTGTATCACAATTGTAACAAAAATACACGGGTATATTTCAACACCTTAACAAAATTCGACACGAAACGTCACGTTTATTTATGAGGAGGGAATAGAATATACTTTTCCATAAGTATAAATGTCGAATGATTTGTAGTAATATTACAAAAGTATGACAGGAAATAAAAAACGAAGGCAACGTAGTTACCTTCGTTTTTTATTATTTTGCCCACTCACTCACTTGCTCTACGCTCATGCGAGGTGCAGGGTGGCCTTTTAAAGTTGATTCACCAATTGTAATAAGCATAATTGGAACGTAACGAGATGAAACGTTAAATTCGTCTGTCAGTGCTTGTGGATTGAAGCCACCAATAGCACAAGTATCCCAACCAGTTGCTTTAGCTGCAAGCATAAGTTGCATTGCTGCTAAAGATGCATTTGAAAAGGCAGCATCTCTTGGGAATTGTTCACGAGCATATGCAGATTCAATATTTTTAGCTAAGCGTTCTTTTGCTTCTTCTTTCATAAATCCTTGTTCTACAATTGGACCATATACCGGCTCAACATTTTTATAAGCTTCTAAATCGCCTAAAATAGCGACTACTGCAGAAGCATCAAGAATTTGTTGTTGGTTATAAGCTATTGGGTGTAATCGTTTTTGTACATCTTCACCTTGAAAAACAAGGAATTTCCAGTGTTGTAAGTTCCAAGCGGAAGGTGCTTGTGCTGCGGCTTTTAAAATCTCATGTAATTCTGTAGATGAGATTTCTTTATTTGGGTTGAATGCACGTGTAGATGTGCGTTCATATAGAACATCAAAAAAGTTGTCGTTTGTCATTGTATATCCTCCAAATTGTATATCGAATTATTTTCAAAAAAATAATATACACTACTTACATTTTGTAAGTTATCGAATTTAAGAATATAATATCTTTATTTTAATTGTCAAGTTTTAAAAATTAGCTAGGGCATTCATACAAACGATACAATTCCTACAATCATACACTAAAAAAGGAATTTATAGAGTGAAAAGCGAAGATAACATTCTCAATTAGCTTGTTAATATGTGTCTCTCACAAATTAAAGTTTATTGGAGACCAGTCTTTTAAAAAAATTTGTGAGGAATTCAGTAGAACAAGATATATGAAGTGAGTGAAGACTAGTGATGAACATACTACATTTTTTATTAGAGAATACGGTTTTCCAAAATGTGTTACAAGATCTGCAGTTAAATGTCCTTTATATAGAAAATGGATGTAAGCATCAACAAACGGTAGAAAATATCCATCCAAAATGTATGTTTATAGCAAATAGTTTTGAAGAGGGCGAACTATTATTTCAAAGAACGAAACCACACATTATCATTACGTATGTAACAGATTATTCTCAAATAAAATATATAAAGAATATGTATACTCCGCACAGTACATTCATTGTCATTTGGGATCAACAAATAACAAAAGAATTCACAGATGTACTTGCATTAGGAATACGTAATATTGTAATAGCTCCTGTAACTCCGCAAGCAGTGTTAGAGGAAGTGAATAAGAGTTTGTATCAACTTTCTTTAGTAAGGCAAGTTAGTTTGCAGCAGGAATTGCTTCAAACGATGTTTGATTTTCAAAATGATCTATTATTTATAGTAGAAGATGATGAAATAGTTGATTGTAATACAAATTTTTTAGCTTTTTTCGGATATGAAAATTTGTTTGCCTATCGTGAGCAACATTTAGTATTTGCTGAACATTTTATTAGAGAAAATGGATACTACTCGACGACGCATGATATAACATGGCTAGACGATACTTTATCTAGTGGTAGAAGAATTAAGATGTTAAATTATGAAGGGGCAGTATCTACTTTTCTATTACGTGCGACACCATTGCCAGAAGATTTATCAAGATTTATTGTAAAGTGCACGGAAATTACAGAATTAGATGAAACCTATCAAGAACAAGAAAGACTTGCTATGATAGATTCATTGACAGAGATTTATAATCGTTTAAAGTTTCAACAAATACTAGAGGTAGAATGGGAAAAGGTAATACGTAGTGATGAGAAAATAGCAATCATTTTATTTGATATAGATAATTTTAAAACAGTTAATGACACATATGGTCATGATTTTGGCGATTTAGCATTAATACAACTTGCAGAGCTTATGAAATCTAAAGTGGAGCAGCAACATGTATTTGCAAGATGGGGAGGAGAAGAATTCATTATATTAGTGACAAATACAGTAGAAAAGGAAGCATTTCAAGTTGCGGAGTCATTACGATTCTTCATTGAAACAAAGCAATTTACTGGAATTTCGAAGTTAACAGCTAGCTTTGGAGTTGCGTTATATGAACAAGGAACTACAAGAGAAGAATTAATGCAACGAGCGGACATTGCATTATATGAAGCGAAAAAAAATGGAAAGAATCAAGTATGTGTGTATAGAAAAGAAAAAATGTAATTTTTCGCAACAAATTGTTGCGATTTTTTTTTATTGTTTGATAATAGAATAGGGGGGACAATTTTTAGCGAAGGAATTATGGAGGATCGATATGATAAAAAAAGTAATGGTGATGGCTTCACTGTCTGCTATAGTTGGCGGCGGAGTATACTATTTTCTTGTTAGCCCCAATATAAAGGAAAACACTGTATTAACAACTAAAGTGAATCCTACTATTGAATCAGAAGTACAAGGGAATATAGAAGAAAAAGAAGAGCAACAAATTGATTATGCTAGCATATCTCAAAAATTAGATCAATATTTAGTCGGAAAGCAATTTAATGGAACAGTTTTGGTAACAGATAAAGAGCGTGTTATATTGAATAAAGGATATGGGTATGCTGATGTTCAAAATAAAATAGAAAATACGCCTCAAACAAAATATCGTATCGGTTCTATTACGAAAACAGTTGTTGCCACATCTATTTTACAGTTGCAAGAACAAGGTAAATTGAATATTCAAGATAATGTAAATAAATATATTCCTTCATTTCCGGAGAATAAAAATATTACGCTATATCATTTATTAACGCATACCTCTGGTTTACCTGAACATGCAAAAGGAAATGTGAATGCTGCTTCCCGTTTACAGTTAATTAATTGGATTGGACGTCAAAATTTAGAATTTCCTGCAGGAACAGGTTGGAGATATACAGATTATAATTATATGGTTCTTGCTTATATAATAGAACATATCTCCAAAAAACCTTTAGGAGATTACATAAAAGAAAACATATTTTTAAAAGTAGATATGCATGAATCCGGTATGGGAAATATGGTACCTGGAGATAAAAATTTTGCAAAGGGTTATGTGAAAAAAAATCAAGAGCTTGTACCAGCGCAAAAGTTAGGCATGGATTGGCTATATGGTTGTGGTGAGATGTATACGACAGTTGGAGATATGAAGAAGTTAGACGAAGCAATTATAAATGGAAAACTTCTTTCTGAACAAAGTATACAAGCAATGTTTTCGCCTTCAGCAGAACGGAAATATGCATTTAGTTTTTATATATATCCAGATTATTTTCATAATCATGGTGTATTATCTGGTTGGAACACTTTCAATAATTTTAATAAAGAAAAAGGAATTTTTGTTATGTTATTTTCAAATGTGAAAAATAGTATGGATGATGACTTTAATAAAGAGTTCCGAAAGATGGTAAATGATTTATTAGAACAAAGGGGATGAGAAAATGGAACATAAAACTGTATCAATAGGTTTCATTGGTATTGGCGTAATGGGAAAAAGTATGGTTTATCACTTAATGCAAGATGGTCATAAAGTATATGTATATAATAGAACGAAAGCAAAAACAGATTCTTTAGTGCAAGCTGGTGCACATTGGTGTGATACGCTAAAAGAGTTAGTGAAGCAAGTTGATATTGTAATGACAATGGTTGGATATCCACATGATGTAGAAGAAGTGTATTTTGGTATAGAAGGAATTATAGAACATGCAAAAGAAGGTACGATAGCAATTGACTTTACGACATCTACACCTACTTTAGCAAAACGTATTAATGAAGTTGCAAAAAGCAAAAAAATATATACGTTAGATGCACCTGTCTCAGGAGGAGATGTTGGCGCGAAAGAAGCAAAACTCGCAATTATGGTAGGTGGAGAGAAAGAAATATATGATAGATGCTTACCTTTACTTGAAAAGTTAGGAACAAACATTCAATTACAAGGACCAGCTGGGAGTGGACAACATACAAAAATGTGCAATCAAATTGCCATTGCTTCCAATATGATTGGAGTATGTGAAGCTGTTGCTTACGCGAAGAAGGCTGGACTGAATCCAGATAAAGTGTTAGAGAGTATTTCAACAGGGGCAGCAGGTAGCTGGTCATTAAGTAATTTAGCTCCTCGAATGTTAAAAGGAGACTTTGAGCCAGGATTTTATGTAAAGCATTTTATGAAAGATATGAAAATTGCTTTAGAGGAAGCAGAAAAATTACAATTACCAGTCCCAGGCTTAAGTTTGGCGAAAGAATTGTATGAAGAGTTAATTAAGGATGGCGAAGAAAATAGTGGAACACAAGTATTATATAAAAAATATATAAGGGGGTAAACGAGGTGGACCTTCAAAAGTTTGATGAGATGATTGATACTGTACAGCGAGCTACTTGTATGCAAATTAATGAAAGACAAAAAGAAGCTTTTAAACAAAAATATGATTTTGAACCAGAATTTGAATATGGTAGAGATGAGAAGGGGCATTATGTAATTCGAACCTCAAAAAAGATGTTAGAAGAAATGGAGTTTTATTTAGCATTGAAATATGATCGTGATGGAGTGGATCTTTATATGCAAGCTGAGATTGACGGCATATTTCATGTATCTGTTAGCTATGGTGAAGATGCCCTACATCTACAAGAATTGTTTCAATTTCTAGAAGAAAGTAAATAAAAGTCCTCAAATGAGGACTTTTATTTATTTAGTTATCTTTAATTTTTATAATTATAAGTTAGACGCGCGGCGGCATCGTTCAACCGGGAACGGGATAATTTGTGCGACGTGATTAGGACCAAATTGTTTTGTACGAGCATGGCGTATTATATAAAAAGCACACAGAATTGAAACAGGAATAGCGCCGAATAAACCAAATAATAAAGCGCTTACACAAGATGCGACAAATCCTAAAACACCAATTTCTAACTCTTCCATAATAGCTCCTAAAATAACAGGAAATGCTCCACATGTAACTCCAAGTATAAGTGCGATAAGTAAGCTCATGATTATCCCCCTCTGTTTGCGATATTATTTTCCTTCTTAGTTAATTGTAGTATATCACATATAAAACAGAATTTTCAGAAAAAAATTAAATAAATGTTCAAAAAATGTTCGGAAAATGCACTTGAAAAATCAAGGTGTTAAATTTGTGATGAAATAGTACTTTCAAGTAAATAAAAAATCAGGCTTATTTCAAAATGAAATAAGCCTGTTCCATAGGAGGATGTATATATGTAGAGTGAATAAAAGTTTGGAAAAGGGGGTCCAAGTCCTTTTATTCAACTAACTACCTTAATAGATTGGAACCCAGCCTTCAGTTGTCACAAAAATACGAATAGCTACAACTTGGCGATCATCTTGCAAGGTAAAATAATGTCTTGCATTTTCAGGAACAGATATTAAATCGCCTGGCTCAAGTTCAACATCAAAGAATTTCCCATCTTTACCTTCAATAGCGAAAATGCCATGACCACTGACGATAAAGCGAACTTCGTCATCTGTATGATGGTGTTCCTTTTGGAAATTAATTAATAATTCGTCAAGGTTAGGGGTGCTATTTGAAAGTGAAATTACATCATGTGCTTTATAACCACGGCGTGCTGAAACATCAGCGATTTCTTTTGAAAAAATAGCTAATATTTCAGCTTTGTTTTCATCTGTTAACGAATAATTTTCATTTAAATGAGTAGGAAGTTTAGAAATATTCCATTTCTCATATAAAACGCCTTCCTCTTGTAGAAATTTAGATACTTCCACTTCATTTTCAATACGAGTATTTACTTCATGAATACGAATTTGCGCCATTAGAAACGCCTCCTTGAATTGATAATAGTTTTATATGAAATTGGAATAAAAACTCATAAGCTTCTAATCTCTTCTTTGCATCAAAGCTATCTCGGCCCCATACGGTAATACCGTGGTTACGGATTAATACTGCACCCGAATCTCCTTGTATATGCTTTCGGAAGTTTTCTCCAAGTGTTGGGATATGGGCATGGTTTTCGATAATAGGAATGTGAATGGTTGCATCTTCTTCCCAAATATCTAGAGCTTTAATAATTTCTTGATTTTGAAGGATGACTGCATCACTATATAAATTTGTGATGACATTATTATCGGTTGTATGAACATGAAGTACGCAACCGGCATTCGTATTGTTATAAATGTGTGTATGCAATATTGTTTCTGCTGAAGGGCGTAATTCAGTCTCTAAAACGGGAACTCCTACATGATCTACTAATAGAAAATCATCTGGAGTGGTTTTTGTTTTATCTTTACCGCTTGCTGTAATAAGAAAAGTAAGTGGTTCATGACTAACCTTTATAGAAATATTACCACTTGTTGCTGGGAACCAATTTCGTGTTGTTAACTCTTTTTTTATCTCGCTTAAGTCATACCATTGACGAAAAAGTTGTTTCATGCCTTCACCTCCAACAAAAGTTTTAATTCAGCTTGCACATCTTGAAATGTTTCAAACGGTGTATAAGCAATATGATTTTCTTCACACTTTGTAATAAGAAAATCGCGAGCGAATACTTTATCAGCTTGTTTCGCGGCTTGTAAATCAGTAATAGAATCTCCAATTACAATATGAAAGTCATTTGTATCACTTAATTTACGGATTAATGATGATTTACATAATCCGCAATGATTTTGACAATGATCATCACAAGAATGAGGCCATTTAACTGTAATAAACTCTGCTGAAAAGACTGTTTCATTACAATAAATTTGCTCTTTTGGAATGATTCCTTGTAAGAGTGGATAGACGAAGAAATCCATTCCACCTGATATCACGTAAAAAGAAATGTTATTTTCCTTTACGAATTGTATAAACTCATGAAAACCACTACGGATTTCAGCAGTTTCTATTAAAAATTGAATAATATCATCGTGCAGATTAGTAGGTATTAATTGAAATAATTGAGAAACACCTTCTTGAATGGATAGTTCTTGTGATAAAATTTTATTCTTTACTTCTTCGGCTTCTGGTGGTGCGAATTTTTCCATAATGGACATAATGTTATCATTATTTGTAATCGTGCCATCGAAATCACAAAATACTTGAATACTCATAATTTCACCTCATAAGAGGGATTTCCCCATATTTGTAGTGCACTATGCAAATTTATGTCGTCTACTTCATGGAGTGGTTTATTTTGTAAAGTAGCATCAATTGCAGTACGGAAAGCTTTACCGCCGCCTTGCGCTCCATTTGGATGTCCGTGTATTCCGCCGCCAGCATTAATAACAACATCTTTACCGAAATCTCGTACAATAAAGGGAACGAAACCAGGATGAATACCAGCAGACGGAACAGAAAAGCTCTTCTTGAAAAATGCATCGTCTTCAGTTAAATATTTTGAGATAGCAAGAGCCTCTTCTTTTTCTAGCGCAACACTTCCGTATGGAGATGGGAATAATGAAAAGTCAGCCCCAGCATAATGTAGTAGCTTTCCAAGTAATAATGGAGATGAAACTCCATATAACTTGGATGCTGAATAAGCACCGCTTACAGCAGGATGTGCCATAATAGGAACTGGGATTTCATCATCTTCTGCAAGTGATTGTAGTACATCTAGTCCGTAAGCAAATACGTTGAATAATAGAATATCAGCTCCAGCTTGCACTGCACGTTTAGCATTTTCTTTTAAATCAAAAGTTCGTCCTGTTAAATTTACGGCATATAACGTTTTATGACCGTATGTTTCGTAGACAGATTGTAAAACTTCTTTTCCAGATACAATGCGTTTCGTAAGTGGTGTTAATGCATTTTCAAATAATATTTCATCATCTTTTACTATATCTACACCACCAATTGCTTGATCGCGTAATTGCGTTTTTAAATACCCAATGTTTCGTCCAATCATTCCTTTAAAAATACTCATTAAAAGGGGACGATCATGCACTTGTAAAAGATTTCGAATACCATCTATCCCGAATTTTGGACCAGGAAAATGTTTTTTTAACTCGTCTGAAAAAGTTAAGTCAATTAGTTTTACTTCGCCATCAAGTGATAGCTTTCCAAATGTAGTCGTTAAAATCGCTGGTAAATCTGGACTGAAGTTTAATAGCGGATATTCGATTTTAATAATTCCGCGTTTTACTTTTTTACGTAAATACGAATTGGTATGTTCATGTTCAGCTAATTCCTCAACATGAATGACGTTGCCTTTATGCTGCTTTAATTGTTCTTGCAATAAGTGTGGCAAATGAGTCCAAGAGCCAATTGTTAAACCGAGTGCAATTTGCTCAGCTTTTTTTTCTAAGTTATGTGAATCATCATGGATTAAATACGTCGCTATAATTCCGCTCATTGTTATAACCTCCTAGTTAAATAAAAAAACCTCTCAGCTAAGGAGAGGTTTTTTTACAACCAGCTCCTTATCTGTCAGCGTAATGCTGCGAGAATTAGCACCGTGTCTACAATTGTAGATCGGTTGCCGGGTTTCGTCGGGCTCGTCCCTCCACCTGCTCTTGATAAGAAGTATTTAGAAATGTTTAAAATTTTAAGATAACTGAATTTTGTCAGATATTTTTCGTGTTGTCAATTACTTTTTGAAAAAATTTAATTTACCAATTCGATTAATGGCTTCTCGTAATCTATCTTCTGCATGCAAGAGACCAACACGGACATACCCTTCCCCATGCTCACCAAATCCAACACCAGGAGCAACTGCGACATGTGCTTTTTCTAGTAAAATATCAGAAAATTGCTCAGAGGTATATCCTTTTGGAACGGGAAGCCATGCAAAGAATGATCCTGTTGGAATGTCTACATTCCAACCAATTGAGTGACAGGCTGAAATAAGAGCGTTTCTTCGAGATTCGTAACTATTTACAAGGTCTATTACGCAAGACTGTGAACTTAATAGCGCTTCTCGAGCAGCATCTTGAACTGCACCGAATATACTAACATACATATGATCTTGTAATAGGTTAATTGTTTCAATCACACTTTCATTCCCTACAGCAAAAGCGATGCGCCAGCCAGCCATATTGAAAGTTTTTGATAATGTGTAAATTTCAATTCCTATATCTTTCGCACCATCTGCTTGCAAGAAACTAACAGGTTTTTGACCATCAAATCCGATAGCGCCATAAGCAAAATCGTGAACAACTAATATATTATGTTTATTAGCAAAGTGAATGGTTTCATCAAAAAAATCTTTTGATGCAGTAGCACCGGTAGGATTATTTGGATAGTTTAAAAACATTAATTTTGCACGCTCTGCAATAGAGTCATCAATGTTCGTATAATCTGGTAAAAAGTTATTTTCTGCAATAAGCGGCATTGTTTCAAAGTGTGCTTTTGCTAAAGCAACCCCGGATAAATAATCTGGATAACCTGGATCCGGAACGAGAATCGTATCACCAGGATTTGTAAAACAAATCGGTAATTCTACTAGTCCAGCCTTCCCGCCAAACAAAATAGCAACTTCAGTTTTTGGGTTTAATTCGACGCCGTATTCACGTTTATAGAATGTAGCCACGGCTTCCTTTAAGCTTTCATGTCCGCGAAATGGCGGATATTTATGATGAATGGTCTTTTCGGCAGCATCTTGTAAAGCTTTTACGATATGCTGCGGTGTTGGTTGATCTGGATTACCTTGACCTAGATTAATAACATCGTGACCAGCTGCAACGACTTTGTTAACTTTTGCAACAAGTGAAGCGAAAAATTGTGTTGGCAATGATGTTACTATCTCAGAAGGTTGAAATAATTTCATACTTTCCACCTCTTTTGAAAGTTGTTACAATTCTAGTGACAAATGATATAATCTTTCCAGTATTTTGTAAAGAGAAAAATAAGAATGGGGCTGAAAAAATGAAAGTCGCATGTATTCAAATGGATATTGTTTTTGGAGATGTAGAAAAAAATATTGAGAATGCTAAAAATAAAATAAGCGAAGCTATGAAGGAAAGACCAGATGTTATCGTCTTACCAGAACTATGGACAACAGGATATGATTTAACGAGACTTTCTGAAATTGCAGATAGGGATGGAGTGGAAACGAAAGAAAAGTTAATAGAATGGGCGAAGCAATATGATGTACATATTGTTGGTGGGTCCATAGCGAAGCAAACGGATCAAGGCGTTACAAATACGATGTATGTTGTAAATAATGAAGGACAGCTAGTCAACGAATATAGTAAAGTACATTTATTTCAGCTTATGGATGAACATAAATATTTAATAGCTGGTAATGGTACGGGCGAATTTAAGCTAGATGATGTTGAATGCGCTGGAACAATTTGTTATGACATTCGTTTTCCAGAGTGGATGCGTGTCCATACTGCTAAAGGGGCAAAATTATTATTTGTTGTAGCTGAATGGCCATTAGTTCGTTTAGCACATTGGCGTTTGCTATTGCAAGCAAGAGCAGTTGAAAATCAATGTTATGTTGTTGCGTGTAATAGAGCAGGAAAGGATTCGAATAATGTATTTGCAGGTCATTCTTTAATTGTGGATCCTTGGGGTGAAGTTGTAGTAGAGGCGAATGAAGAGGAATCAATTTTATTTGGAGAGCTTGTATTCGAGAAAATTAAAGAAGTACGTAAAGGAATTCCAGTTTTTGCGGATCGCCGTCCAGAATTATACAAATAAAATGTTGACAAGTGATTTTTATTCTTGGTATAGTCTTCAACATAAAGTTAAAAATTCAAAAAATTATATAACTCTTATCAAGAGCAGGTGGAGGGATTTGGCCCGATGAAGCCCAGCAACCGACCGTAATACCATTGTGAAATGGGGCGTTTATTACGCCAAAAGGCACGGTGCTAATTCCAGCAGAAAGTAAAACTTTCTGGCAGATAAGAGGGGAGAAGATAAACTTCAAACCTCTTTCTTAGTGGAAAGAGGTTTTTCTATGTTAGAAAAACCTCTGAATTTAAAAAGGGGGAGAAGACGATGGGATATTATTCATTAACAGAAATAACAGCTGTACAATATGCGAAAGATCATGGCTATTTTGAAGAGAAGGCAAATGTCATTTGTCATGAAATTGGAGATGGAAACTTAAATTACGTGTTCAAATTAGATGATGGAGAGAAATCCATTATAATAAAACAAGCACTGCCTTATGCTAAAGTAGTTGGTGAAAGCTGGCCATTGTCTATAAAAAGAGCAACGATTGAAAGCAAGGCACTGCAAATTTTTGCGCAGTATGTACCGGATTATGTTCCAGTAGTGTACAGTCATGATGAAGAGTTAGCGATAACGGTAATAGAAGACTTATCAAGACTAACAATTACAAGAAAAGGATTAATAGACGGAGAAGAATATCCGCTTTTATCCCAGCATATTGGTCGTTTTCTAGCACATGTTTTATTTTACACTTCAGATTTTGGTTTACAGTCAGAAGAGAAGAGGGTACTAGAAGGTGCCTTTGTAAATCCGGACCTTTGTAAAATTACAGAGGATTTAGTGTTTACAGATCCATTTGGACATTATGATACAAATGATTATGAGCCAGATTTACAGCTCGTGGTTGATGAACTTTGGAGTGATAAAACTTTAAAACTAAAAGTAGCACAATATAAATATAAGTTCTTAACAAGAAAAGAAACTCTTATTCATGGTGATTTACATACTGGTAGTATTTTTTCGTCACCTTCTGAAACGAAAGTGATTGATCCAGAATTTGCGACATATGGCCCATTTGGATTTGACATAGGTCAATTTATTGCAAATCTATTATTAAATGCTTTATCTAGAGAAGAAGAAAAGAGAAGTGTACTATTTTTTCATATAGAAAAGACGTGGAGTTATTTTGTAGAGACTTTTACAAAGTTATGGATTGGGGAAGGTGTAGAAGCATATACGAAAGAAAAACAATGGTTACCAATTATTTTGCAAAATATCTTTACTGATGCTGTTGGATTTGCCGGATGTGAACTAATTCGTAGAACAATTGGTTTAGCTCATGTAGCAGATTTAGATGAAATAGAAAATAAAGAAACAAGAATTCAAGCTAAGAAACAAGCGCTATCCTTAGGAAAAGAACTAATAAAATATGAATCTAAAAGTGCTGATATTCAACTGTTTCGAACATTATTTCAACAGACAGTTTCAAGGGGTGTAAAAGCATGAGTACAATCGTTACTGTTCCGAGATCTGTAAGTTGGAAAGGTGATGCAATTGCGGTATTAAATCAAACGAAATTGCCACATAGCACAGAATACAAAACATTAACGACTATTGAAGAGGTTTGGAAAAGTATCATAATGTTAGAAGTACGCGGAGCGCCTGCAATTGGAATTGTAGCTGCATTTGGCTTGGCGCTTGCAGCGAAAAAATATAATACTTTACATATCGAAGAATTTCAAAAGAAGTTTAATAGAGACTGTAACTATTTAGGGACATCACGCCCAACGGCAGTAAATTTATTTTGGGCAATTGATCGTATGAGAGAATCTATTCGAGAGATTACTACAATAAAAGAAGCACAAAAAATATTAGAAGAAGAAGCGCTTCGTATTCAACAGGAAGATGAAGAGGTGTGTCGAAATATTGGGGAATATGCGTTAACATGTTTTAAAGATGGCGATAATATTTTAACAATCTGTAACGCTGGAAGTATTGCAACTGCCAGATATGGAACTGCATTAGCTCCCTTTTATATTGGAAAAGAGAAAGGTGTGCGTTTACATGCATATGCGTGTGAAACGAGGCCAGTTTTACAAGGTGGTCGCTTAACGACGTGGGAATTGAAGCAAGCAAATATTGATGTGACCCTTATTACAGATAATACTGCAGCTCATGCTATTCAAACGAAAGAAATAAACGCGATTATTGTGGGAGCGGATCGAATTGTCGCAAATGGAGATACAGCCAATAAAATAGGGACAATGAATTTAGCTATTTTAGCAAAGCACTTTAATATCCCATTTTACGTTGCTGCTCCACTGTCAACATTTGATGTTACGAAAGAAACTGGAGCCGAAATTATTATTGAAGAAAGAGATGAAACAGAAGTTACAAAAATCTTTGGAAAACAAGTAGCACCAATTGGAACGGATGTTTATAATCCAGCATTTGACATAACGCCGAATGAATTAATTACAGGAATTATTACTGAGAAAGGGATTTTACGTGGAGATTATAAAAAAGAAATTCTGACATTATTTGAAAGACAAGCTGAAATTTAATAGCTTGTTTTTTTATGCCTAAATGCAGTGTTTTCTCTTACTTATATAATGAAAGGAGGGAAAGAGGATGGAAGAGTGGATTAAGATGATAGGTAATGTAGGGTTTCCGATTGTTGTAACATTATATTTACTCCACCGTATTGAAAGTAAATTAGAGGGGGTAATTGTTGCAATTGAGAAGCTCCCGCGGCAATTACTAAAGTACGAAGATCCTCGGGATAAAAAATAAAGTTTGCTCTTCTTGAGCAAACTTTATTTTTATTGAGCGGTATAACCCCCATCTATAACAACAGCTTGTCCCGTTATACCTTTAGCTTTTTCACTCGCTAAAAACATCGCATAATCAGCGATTTCTTGTACTTGTAATAAGCGCTTTTGTGGGACGAGTGGATAAATAACATCTTCTAAAACATTTTCAAGTGGTACATTTCGTGTAGTAGCTAAGTCTTGTAGTTGATTACGTACAAGAGGGGTATCGACATAACCAGGGCAAAGGGCATTAACAGTAATACCATGCGTAGCACCTTCTAAAGCAGCAACTTTTGTTAATCCAATTACGCCATGTTTTGCACTATTGTAGGCAGCTTTTCCAGCAAATCCGACAAGGCCGTTAATAGAAGCGACATTAATAATACGACCATATTTTTGTTGTTTCATAATCGGAAAGGCATGCTTAATTGCGATAAACGGAGCAATTTGCATAATTTGAATTAGTAGCTCGAACTTTTCAGTTGGAAAGTCTTCAATGGGTGAAACGTGTTGCATTCCTGCGTTGTTAATTAATATATGTAATGAACCGAAATGATCAACTGTTTGAGAAATTGCTGCTGTAATTTCCTCTTCAGATGTAACGTCACATTTTAAACCGATAGCTTGAAAACCTTCATTTTGTAATTGTTCAGCAGCTTCTTTTGCACGTTCTTCAAGCCGATCGGTAATCACAACTTTTGCACCTTCTTTTGCAAAAGCCTTTCCCATTTCATAACCAATGCCACTTGCAGCACCTGTTAAAAAGACAACTCGATTTGTAACCATGATGAAAAACATCCCTTCATAATAAAGTTTTCATAGTGCTCTATTTAGAGAAGCTATAATGAAATTCCTGCAAACATTTGGAAAAAATATCGTTAGCTATCTTGTTTTGCAAAATAGTCTTTGCTATACTATTTTGTAAAGCAAGATACTTACGCTTATCTATCTTGTAAAGCAAGATAGTAGGAGGATTTGAATTATGTCGACAAGTCAAATGCTGAAAGGGATTTTAGAAGGATGCTTACTTGCTATTATTTCTGAAGGCGAAATATACGGTTATGAAATGAGTGAAAAGCTAGCGAAGTATGGTTTTACAATGGCGAGTGAGGGGAGTATTTATCCGTTATTAATACGAATGCAAAAAGAAGGACTAATAACAAGCGTAATGAAGGAATCTCCATCTGGTCCAAAGCGAAAATATTATACATTAACAGAAAAAGGCGAGGAAGCACTTGATGAATTTATGGATCGCTGGGAAGCGATGCAAAGTAGTGTAGAGCGTCTACTGGTAGGGAAGGGGAGAAAAAAATAATGCTATCAAGAGAAGCACGAAAGTTTTTGTTAGATATGAGATTATTTTTGACGGCAAAGAGTGTAAAAGAAAGTGATATTGAAAACTTTTTAGAAGATGCAGAGTTGCATTTAATAGAAGGTGAGAGTGAGGGGAAGAGTGTAGAAGATATTTTCGGAAGCTCCCCGAAAGAATATGCGCATGAACTTGTAAAGGTAATGGAAAAGGATAGACGGGAAACGTGGAAGCAAATTGGTTTTACAGTAATGAATATCGTATCGTTTTGGATTATTGCTTCTATCTTAATAGTGAATAATGGAATGTTACAGATTTCACTTATTCAGTGTATCGGTTATAGTTTTTCATTTATTTTAGTTGTTATAGGTCCTAATTTTCTACTTCGCAAAATGACCTTCGTAACAAGCTTTACAAAAACATGGTTTTCTATGTGGTCTTTAGTTATGATTGCTCCAATGTTTTTATTAGGAGTTGTTACGATATTAGATGTGATATATCCGACAAAAATGCTCACATTCACCGAAGTGCAAAGTTATATAGTGTCTGGTGGGATTTTTATCATCACAGTAACTATAAATATATATTTTGAAGGATGGTTTAAAAATTTATATTTAATCATTCCACTTTCAATTATGTTAGTGTTTAAAACATTTACAACGGAAGATCTTATGCCAATGCTATTTCAAATTATATGTTTATACGGAAGTTTATTTATTTTAATTTTTGTTGAAATTATGATGAAGACGAATAGAAGAGAAATGGTTAAATAAGGGAGGAGTTATAATGAAGATTTCTAAAGAAGGTGAAAAGTTTTTAATTGATACGAAAGTATATTTAATAACAAAAGGGATTAAAGAAGAAGATGTGGACGCTTTTCTAGAAGATGCAGAGCTTCATTTAATAGAAGGTGAAAAAAAGGGAAAGACAGTAAGTGACATATTTGGTGACTCACCAAAAGAGTATGCGGAAGAATTAGCGAAAGAGATGGAGAAGGATAAAAGCGGGAGCATAAAAAGTATTTTAGGGATGATTATTGGTATTGGTGGATATTGGTTACTGACAAATATTTTATTTGGAAGCCCCGATCAACAATTTACGTTAACAAATGTACAGTTAATTGGTTATCCTATCGTTTTAATCATTACGATTATTGGAACGATTGTTGCATTTAGAATGTCTTCTTTTAAAAGTAAATTAGTAGAATTTGGAATGATTTATGTAATAGTAATGGTTCCTATTTTATTATTGGTGTTATTGATGTTTATGAATAAATGGTATGGGACACCTGTATTGCAATTGGCGACAATGCAAACATATATATTAGCAGCAATTATCTTTTTATTACTTCTTATTGGTGAAGTATATGTTCTTGGCTGGATGGGTGTTTTTGTACTAATTGTTCCTCTTATGATTATGTTCTTATTTAAGGACTTAGAAGAAAGTAATGTATTTTGGGGAATTGCAAAGGTCTTACTTATGTATGGAAGTATATATGGATTAATGAAATGGTCTTTAAAAATTGAAGAAAGAAAAAGTATGAACTAGAAATTCAATAAAAAGCGGCTGCTCTGGATATACCAAAAATTATTTCCAAAGAAATATTATATAGGGATTTTTAGAGGGATTACATTTACATTTAGTTGTCTATTTTTATTTCTAGCAGCCGGGATTTGTTTTGTTGATTGGAATAAGTTGTTTTAAACAGTAACATGAGGGTTACTGTTTTTTTCTTTGTAATAAAGAGCTTTGTAAAGAGAGCGCTTTTTGTTCTGCTGTTAATAAGGAATGAATATGAACGTTTTCTGGACGAGGGACTATCGGATACATAAGATTTGTTGGAGAAGGGTGGTGCTCCGAGCCGGTTGGAGAATGAGGATCTGCATGAGTAAGTTTTCCGTGAACACGTCTTGTAAATAAAATATGACCGATTTCGTGAGCGAGCGTATATATATTTTTCATAGGAGCAGCCGAATTTGTTAAAACGATATAGCCAGTAAGTTGCTGTTGTTTTGCTAAAGAATAAGCGCAGGCAATTACTGCTGTTTCTTTGAAATAATCACTGCCAATATAACAAATATAAAGGTCGCATTCAGGAGCTTCATTTACACATGTTTGGAAAAAGGATGCCAGCTTTTCTTGACTTTGAATGGAATTTTTATAACTGATTTCACGGTCAAAAAAACGGAAAAGTTCATTTAATACAATTACTTCTTGAATTTGAAATGTAATGGGGTGCCAAATTGATTCTGCAATAGCTAAATCTTTTGCGATGCGGTCATCAGAAATATCGGCGCCGGGAGTAATACAAATACATATATTGACGTATGGATCCATAAGGAACACCTCAAATGAAAAAAAGTTCTTCCTATAATATATGTGGGAAAAAGATGTCATGTATGGATAAACGCCTTCTTTATTGAATATATAGATGACAAGTCGAAAAAATTTCATAGTTCTATAACATGGTGTGATCATCTTTTTGATATAGTAAAGAAAAGGGGGAGAATATATGTATACATTAAAAATCGTTTCAGACAGAGAAGCTCTTTATCAATTTGCAAGTTATGTAAGAGTTGTGCAAGGGGTTGAAGATGTATATGTAGAGGTGGGAGAACCTTTATATGAACATCCGTTGATGAAGTTTTATGTACATATTAAGCTGGAAGAAACATATGAGCAGCATAAAGCGTTACAAGAAATAGCAAGATTAGTAGAATTAGGGCGATTTACATACGTCCATTATCGTAATGATGAAATTGAAGAAGCTTTTGAAGCTGTAAAATATGAAAGTTTTAAGAAATAGAAATGGGAAAAAAGGAAGCGGAAACTTCCTTTTTTTTCTTGGAAATTACATCAACAAAAGGAGAAAAATTTTGTTATGATAAGGGAGGGTGAGGAAAGGAGAGTTTACATATTGGGGTATATTGAAGAGTTACGCAAAGTCGTTGGGACAAGGCCACTTATTCTCGTTGGGTCAGCAATCATTATATTAAATGATAATCAAGAAGTATTGCTTCAATATCGTTCAGATACATATGATTGGGGTGTACCTGGCGGCGCGATGGAATTAGGAGAAACGACAGAAGAAACTGCTCGCCGAGAATTATTCGAAGAGACGGGGTTACAAGCAAAAATTATGCAATTTCTTGGTGTCCTTTCAGGAAAGGAAGTATATTTCCGTTATCCTAATGGAGATGAAATTTTTAATGTCATTCATCTGTATCAAGGGCATCATGTGGGCGGAGAATTAAGGCTTGATCATGAAGGATTGAAGCTTCAATATTTTCCGGTAGATAAGTTACCCAAATTGAATGAAACGACAGAGAAAATTTTACAAAAATTTTTATATGCATTGACAGAATAGAAGGTTAATTCCTTCTATTTTTATTATATTAAATATTTTGATTTTTTAGTATGTTTATAGTATGATAGTTATAGATATACATCTTATGGAATTTCACCTAAAAACTGACTAGGGTACATAAGAGAGGGGCAAGTGCAAAATGCATAATGTTGTTATTACAGCTGCAGTTCGTTCGCCAATTGGAACTTTTGGGGGAGCGCTAAAAAATGTAACGCCAGTAGAATTAGCTGTTCCTGTACTTCAGGAAGCTGTAAAACGAGGCGGGGTAGAACCACACGAAGTTGATGAAGTGATTTTAGGTCATTGTATTCAAAGAACTGATGAAGCAAATACGGCAAGAACAGCTGCATTAGCGGCAGGATTTCCTGACACAGTTACAGGGTATACAATCCAACGCCAATGTTCTTCAGGTATGCAAGCAATTATGTCAGCTGCAATGCAAATTCAATTAGGTGTAAGTGATGTTGTTATTGCAGGTGGAGTAGAAGCAATGAGTTCAAGCCCTTATGCATTGAAACAACACCGCTGGGGACAACGTCTACAGCACGGAGAAATTCGTGATACGGTGTGGGAAGTGTTAGAAGATCCGATTCATCATATTATGATGGGGGAAACAGCGGAAAATTTAGTTGAACAATATGAAATTACAAGAGAGGAACAAGATGAAGTTGCTCTTCGAAGTCATACATTGGCACTGAAGGCAATCGAGTCTGGATACTTTGACGATCAAATTGTTCCTATTAAAATAAAAGAACGTAGAAAAGAAGTAGTATTTTCAAAGGATGAACATCCACGTGCTGATATTACAGCAGAAAAATTAGCTGGATTAAAACCAGCTTTCCGTAAAGATGGTTCAGTAACTGCAGGTAATGCATCTGGCCTGAATGACGGAAGCGCGGTTCTAGTATTAATGAGCGAAGAAAAAGCGAAAGAAAAAGGCTTACAACCGTTAGCTAGAATTGTTGGATATTCAGTAGCTGGAGTAGATCCAAAAGTTATGGGTATTGGACCAGCACCAGCAATTCGTAAAGGTTTAGAAAAAGTAGATTGGTCATTGGAAGATGCAGATTTACTTGAAATTAATGAAGCTTTCGCGGCTCAATATTTGGCTGTAGAGAAAGAGTTAGGCTTAGACCGTGAAAAAGTGAACGTAAACGGTAGTGGCGTAGGACTTGGGCATCCAATTGGTTGTACAGGGGCTCGTATTACAGTAAGTTTAATTCACGAATTAAAAAGACGTGGGTTAGAAAAAGGAATTGCCTCTTTATGCGTCGGTGGCGGTATCGGGGTTGCCTTATTTATAGAAGCACTATAAAAAAGAAGCAGCTATTGCTGCTTCTTTTTTTACGACTCAAATAGATGATGAAATAATCGATCACGATTTTCAAAGAAAAGTTTCGTCGTTTGGTAATGCTCAGTTTCTTCTAATGTGGATTCGTGAATCCCTTCTTGTGTTAAAGAATATATAGTGGATTCAGGGTAGGCCATTAAAATAGGAGAATGCGTCGCAATAACAAATTGTGAACCTTGTTCCGCTAGTTCATGCATTCGAATGAGCATGGAAAGTTGTCTCATTGGTGATAAAGCTGCCTCAGGCTCATCTAAAATGTATAAACCTTGTCCTGAAAAACGGTTCATAAATAAGGAAAAGAATGATTCGCCGTGAGATTGTTCGTGTAGTGAAACGCCGCCGTAAGATTTTATAGCATCTATTTCATCAATATAAGAAGCAACGTTATAAAATGATTCAGCGCGAAGAAAGAAACCGTCGTTTGGTGTATTGAAACTTTTGGAAATTCGAAGGTATTCATGTAAAGATGAATGTGAATCGTTAGTGCTAAAGCGGAAATTCTTCGTTCCACCTTCTGCATTAAAGCCTAACGCAATTGCAATTCCTTCAAGTAATGTTGATTTACCTGTTCCGTTTTCTCCAATAATGAATGTTACATTTGGATGGAAAGCTAGTGATTGTAATGTTCGAATAGCGGGTAAGCAGTAAGGATATGCGGAAAAACTAGGGATATTTTCTTTTTTTAATGTGACATTTTGTAAAAAAGGTACGTCAATCAATATATAAACCTCAATTCATAAAGGATTTTGATTCTAAAAAGGCGGCAAATACAAGTGTTAATGACACCTGAATCCCTTCCTTATTTTCTGAATATTTTATGTGGATTATATCATTTAAACTATCATATTCCAATGTGAAAATAAATATTGCATGAAGATCCATTCTCTCGTTATGATATATGGTATTCTATTGAAAATGTGAGAAGGAGTTAAAGTATGCCGTTTACATTTGCACATCCAGCAGCAGTTCTTCCTTTTGCGAAAAAACATTCTAAACATATTTCAGTAACGGCTCTTATATTAGGTAGTATGGCGCCTGACTTTGAATATTTTTTACACTTTAGACCGTATGGTGTAATTGGGCATACGTGGCTTGGATTCTTATATTTGAATTTACCACTTGTCTTCTTGTTAGCATACATATATCATTACATTTTAAAAAAGCCTTTTATAACGCATTTACCTAAACCGTTTGCTGGGTATTATACATATGTAGTAGACAAGCGGTGGGGGCTTCATACATGGAAGAATCTTTTTGTATTTTGTTATTCAGCATTATTCGGTATGTTAACGCATGTTGTTTGGGATGCATTCACTCATAAGACAGGCTATTTTGTTATGAAAATACCATTATTACAAAGAGAATGGTACGGTATCTCTGTTTATAAATATATGCAACATGGAAGTACATGTATTGGTGTTCTATTATTAGTATACGTTTTATGGAAGTATAGAAATGAAATGGGTAAAGATCTTATTTTAGCTTCGGAAAAAAGAAAGTATTGGGTTTCAGTAATTGTTGTAGCAACTATTATATTTATCATGCACGCGTTCCTAGATCCCTATTTTCATATTTTCCAAATTGGAGGTATAATAGTATCTGGACTGACAAGTTCATTTTGTGGACTTGTCATTGTTTCTATAGTTTACAAAGCCAGGGACTAATTTTATATTCATGAATGATAGCGTTAGGAGAAATGAAATGATGAAAGCATGGAAAAGTATTTTTGTTTTATGTAGTTTTCTTCTTATGTTAAGTGGTTGCTTCCATCAAGAAGAAAAGAAAGCTGAACCAAAGAAGAAAGAATCTATTCCTGAAACAAAAGAATATGGTGGGCGTGAGCTGAAAAAAGTAGGACAAAAAGTGAAAGAAACAGGATGGGGTACTTTCAAGTTAGAGCAGATGCATTCTGTGAATCAAACATTTGAAGTAGCGCCAATGAAAATTCACGTACAAGATGTGAAAGTAATTTCTTTATCACAGATGAGTGAAAAGGCAAAAAAAACATTGAAAGTATACACGGCACTAACTCCTGAAGAAGTAAAACGGAGATTAGGGGATAAAGTAAGCCAAGAAGATGCAGAATTATATGCATCGCTAAGTGGAACAGAGATTAGTAATACAATTCGTTACGTTGAGATTACATATAAAGTGGAGAATAGCGGAAATAAAAATATGCAATTTTTCTCTATGAATGATGTTATGATTAATGGTAAGCAACATTTTAAAGTAGCCACTCAAAACTTTTTATATGACGAAGATACGTTAGTTGGTACAAAAAATGTATCAAGAGAAGACTATAAGCCTGGTGAAACAAGAGATGGTATTATTGGTTTAATACTTGACGATGGAAAAGACAAGGTAAAGGATATTCAGTTTACAACTGATGATTTACTTGCAGGGGATTCAGAAACACAAGATGTTGTAAAAGAGCCACAAACGTTTAACATCTCACTAAAATAATGTAAGACAAAACAGTCAGCATTCAAATATTATGCTGACTGTTTTTTTATTTCTTTTATGTATGAATCTACATTTTGAAAAGGCACCTTAATTTTAAACGCATCTTTTTGTTCATTAAATTGCTTTTCATTGTAGGGACCGAAACGTTTATTGTGCTTTACGTCAATAATCCAATAATGTTCACTTTTTTTATTTGCAATTGCTGCGTCAGGGTTATTCGGATCTGATTTTTCCTCGGTTTGTTTTGCAATAATGTATTTATCATCCCAAGCAATGTCTGTAATTTTTGCAGGGATGTATTGTGTGGCATATACAGCATCTGGCGAGGGGAAAAGTTCAAATGCATTTCCAGAAGTACGTATGAGTTCGTATTCATCGTTAACCGTATAAGTTAAGTGACCTGTGTTTCCTGCACAACCAGTTAATAGGAAGGCGACGAATAGGATTATCCATTTTTTCAATATGGGAACCTCCTTTATAATGCTATTGTAACAAATTGTACAAGAAAAGTAAGAGAAACGCTAGTTTACAATGTTTTTTAGAAGTGGTACGATGAGACGGGTAAAGAAGGATATGAAGGAGTCGACATAAAATGAAGTTAAAGATGCATCGTCCAGCGCTTGTAATGAATCGCATAGGTGCTTCCCTAATTGACATGTTTTTAATCTCGGTTATGTATGGTGCAGTAGTAGCTGTTATGACCGGAAACTATAGTGCTATGTTTAAGCGCTTTAATATAAGCTTAGGTGATTTTAGATATGATTTCGCAGTAGTTTTTATATTAATGGCGATATATTTTATTGTGTTACCCTTTATTTGGAACGGTGTTACACTTGGAAAAAAGGTAACGAGAATAAAATTAATTTCATTGAAGAGTGAAAAGCTAACGTTGCAAACATTAATTATAAGATTTTTTGTAGTGTTATTACCGAACGTATTGCTATTAGGAATTCCATTAATATGTAATATATATATGATGTTGTTCCGCAAAGATAATTGTGGTTTTCAGGATTTAATTACAAAAACGAAAGTAATAAGTCTTGTATAATGAAAAAAAGACCTTTTTATACATAAAATAAGAAGGTCTTTTTTTGTTATACAAATACCATTTATGTAATAATATCATTTTTATTTTTAATAGATTGAAAATTTAGAAAATGTTATAATGATTAAAATAATATCTTTATATAATAAGGGGGAGATTAAAATGACTGGAGGTAGTGTAATCTTTTGGGGGATTTTAATTTTCATCGGTTTAGTTTTCGATCAGCGTAATAGTAAGAAAAAAGAAGGATAAAAAGTAAACGTTTACAAATGAAATAGCAATTTTTCTTGCTTGCAGATTAATCTTATAAAGGAGTATACTGAATGACGGTAAGACTTATAGAAGGGGTAATGAAAATGAAGCTTGCAGGAAAAGTTGCTATCGTAACTGGCGGTGGCATCGGTATTGGACGTAATACAGCTCTTTTGTTGGCTAAACAAGGCGCAAAAGTTATTGTGACGGACATTGATCAAGAGAGTGGACAAGCAACAGTGGAGGAAATTATGAATCTAGGCGGAGAGGCACTTTTTGTATCCTATGATATGGGAAAGCAAGGAGATTGGCAACGCGTTATTAGCATTACTTTGAATGCATTCAGTCGCATTGATATGCTTTTTCAAAATGCAGGTTTATATAAAATAGATTCTATTTTTTCTCGCCAACAAGAGAACGATTCCAATGTACTTTGTATTAATGACGTTTGGATAGAGATAAAACAATTAACGTCATCTTTTATGAAACAGCAAGAAGAAGTGGTGCTTAGTGATTTACCGATTTTCGGTATTATTAGCACGAAAGGACAATCATTTCATACAGTAGAAGCCCTAGTATAATAATGAAAACCGCCCTCAATATATGTGGACGGTTTTTTGTATGTGTATAGTAAAGATAAATTTTTTAGCGAATACGTTGTTCAGTTTGGTTATCAAAGAAATGCGCTTTATTCATATCAAATGCTAATTTAATTTGGTCACCAGGTGAAAACGTATGTCTTGCATCTACACGTGCCGCAAAATCTTGATTCCCAAGTTTCATATATAAAATGGATTCAGCACCTAATAACTCAGCGACTTCAATTTTTGTTGTGAAGGCAGTAGATTGTGAAGCTTCTAAAAATAGTAGTTCATCATGAATGTCCTCTGGACGAATACCTAAAACAATTTCCTTATTTACATAGCCTTGTTCACGTAGCATCTTCATTTTTCCTTCAGATACTTTAATTTTTATAGTATTGTCTATAACGAAATCGGTTTCAGTCAATTTACCACGGAAGAAGTTCATAGCTGGTGAGCCGATAAATCCACCCACGAAAATGTTTTCTGGTGTTTCATATACTTCTTTTGGAGTTCCAATTTGTTGAATTTTTCCATCCTTCATAACGACAAGACGCGAAGCCATAGTCATTGCTTCTGTTTGATCATGTGTTACATAAATTGTTGTTGTTCCAAGACGATGATGTAGCTTAGAAATTTCTGAGCGCATTGCAACACGGAGTTTAGCATCTAAGTTTGATAATGGTTCATCCATTAAGAAAACTTTTGCATCTCGAACGATTGCTCTACCTAAAGCAACACGTTGGCGCTGTCCACCTGATAATGCTTTCGGTTTTCTATCTAAATATTGTTCAAGTCCTAAAATTTTTGCTGCATCTTTCACACGACGATCGATTTCATCTTTTGGTATTTTTCGAAGTTTTAATCCAAATGCCATATTATCATATACACTCATATGTGGATAAAGAGCGTAGTTTTGGAATACCATAGCGATATCTCGATCTTTTGGAGGAACATCATTCATTAGTTTACCATCAATTGAAAACTCGCCTTTTGAAATATCTTCAAGTCCAGCTACCATTCGTAATGTTGTAGATTTTCCGCATCCAGAAGGACCGACAAATACAATAAATTCTTTATCTTGAATGTGTAAATTAAAATCAGTTACAGCTGTTACGTTATTATCATATATTTTATAAATGTTTTCTAATTTAAGTTCTGCCATGGTATTTCCCCCTAGAAATAATTATGCAAACGTTTTCTTTGAGTTCATTATAAACGAATAGATTCAAAAAATAAATAAAAAAATAAAACGTTTTCATTTATTGGAGATTTATTAGTGGTTTTCATATGTTTTCTTAGAAAAAGAACAATAAAAATTGTAAGCGCTATTTTAAATTGAGATAGAATCTGTTATCATTCATTAATGAAAACGTTTGCGCCTTAAAAAAGAGAAAAATGAATGATGAATGAAATGGGGTAGCATAATGGAAAAACAATGGTGGAAAGAAAGTGTAGTATATCAAATTTATCCTCGTAGCTTTATGGATAGTAATGGTGATGGTATAGGAGATCTTCAAGGGATTATTTCAAAGCTAGATTACTTAAAAGAGTTAGGGATTGATGTGATTTGGTTATCACCAGTCTATGAATCTCCAAATGATGATAATGGTTATGATATAAGCGATTATTGTAAAATTATGAACGAGTTCGGAACAATGGAAGATTGGGATGAGCTATTACATGAAATGCATGAACGTAATATGAAACTTATGATGGACTTAGTTGTTAATCATACTTCGGATGAACATAATTGGTTTATTGAATCACGTAAATCAAAAGATAATAAATATAGAGATTACTATATATGGCGCCCTGGAAAAGAAGGAAAAGAGCCGAATAACTGGGGAGCAGCGTTTAGTGGATCAGCATGGCAGTATGATGAAATGACAGATGAATATTATTTACATCTGTTTTCTAAAAAACAGCCAGATTTAAATTGGGATAATGAAAAGGTAAGACAAGATGTTTATGAAATGATGAAGTTTTGGTTAGAAAAAGGAATTGATGGCTTCCGTATGGATGTTATTAATTTTATTTCTAAAGAAGAGGGATTACCAGCTGTTGAAACAGAAGAAGAGGGGTATGTTTCAGGTCATAAGCATTTTATGAACGGTCCAAACATTCATAAATATTTACATGAAATGAATGAGGAAGTATTATCGCATTATGATATTATGACGGTTGGTGAAATGCCTGGTGTAACGACAGAAGAAGCGAAATTGTATACTGGAGAAGAACGAAAAGAGTTGCAAATGGTATTCCAATTTGAACATATGGATTTAGATTCAGGAGAAGGTGGAAAGTGGGATGTAAAACCATGCTCACTTCTTACTTTAAAAGAGAATTTAACAAAGTGGCAAAAAGCATTAGAGCATACCGGATGGAATAGCCTTTATTGGAATAATCATGATCAGCCTCGCGTTGTATCTCGTTTTGGTAATGATGGAATGTATCGCATTGAATCAGCAAAAATGTTAGCGACAGTTCTTCATATGATGAAAGGAACGCCATATATTTATCAAGGAGAGGAAATTGGAATGACGAACGTTCGATTCCAATCAATTGATGAATATCGAGATATTGAAACGTTAAATATGTATAAAGAAAAAGTGATAGACCATGGTGAAGATATAGAAAAAGTAATGGAATCTATTTATATAAAGGGTCGTGATAATGCTAGAACTCCGATGCAGTGGAATGATCAGAATCACGCTGGATTTACAAAAGGTGAACCTTGGATTACTGTAAATCCTAACTATAAAGAGATTAATGTGAAACAAGCAATCCAAGATGAAGGTTCAATTTTTTATTACTATAAGAAATTAATTGAACTACGCAAAAATAATGAAATAGTTGTGTATGGATCATATGATTTAATATTAGATAATGACCCTTCTATTTTTGCTTATGTAAGAACATATGGAGATGAAAAACTACTTGTCATTGCAAACTTTACTGCGGATGAAAGTGTATTTGAAATGCCTAAGGATATTAGTTATAGTGAATCAGAGTTATTTATACACAATTACGATGTAGAAATCGGATCAATAGATAACATTCCATTACGTCCGTATGAAGCGATAGTGTTCAAATTGAAATAAGAAAAAGCCTTATGCCATTTCAAACTTGGCATAAGGCTTTTTAGGATTACCATTTTAATATGGAGAATCCATATGGAGGAAGTGTAACTTGTAATACACTTGCTTCCGCTGAAAATTCTTCGTTTGTATAAATGTTAATTATTTTCTTACCAGTAACATGAAGAGGGAGTGAAACTGTAACTTCACTATTAGTAGGGTTTAAAACGAAAAAGATAGTTTCATCCTCATATGTTTTCGTATAAGAAATATAATTATGTTCATCATTTGCTTCGATGAATTGAAAAGTACCATGTCCTCCAAATGCTTTATGTTGTTTACGTAATAAAATCAATGTTTGTATATGGGTAAATAATGCATGATCTTGTTCCTTAGTATCCCAAATCATACATTTACGGCAATCAGGGTCCATGCCGCCATCCATACCAATTTCATCCCCGTAATAAATACAAGGAGAGCCGATGAAAGAAAGATGGAATACATAGAGCAATTTCAACTTATTTTTATCTCCGTTGCATGTTGTTAAAATTCTTGGAGTATCATGGCTGTCTAATAAATGAAATGCTGCTTCATTTACATTCATAGAGTAGGAATGTAGAGATTCTGTAATTTGCTTCATGAATTCACTTGCTTTAATGGAATCGTTAGCAAAGTAAGAAAGTAGAGCATTTGTAACAGGATAGCTCATGACAGCATCAAATTGATCGCCTTGTAGCCACGGAAGGGCATCGTGCCAAATTTCTCCCAAAATATATACTTCAGGATTTAGTGTCTTTATTTCAGTTCGGAATTCTCTCCAAAAGTTGTGATCGACTTCATTGGCGACATCAAGGCGCCAGCCATCTATATTGAATTCTCGTACCCAATAACGTCCTACTTCAAGTAAGTATTCTTTTACATCTGGATGAGCTGTATTTAATTTAGGCATATACGGTGTAAAGGCGAAAGTATCATAATTTGGAAGTGGTTCGGTTATAATCGGAAATTCATGAATGTGGAACCACTCTTTATATGCGGACTTCTCACCATTCTCTAGTACGTCTTGAAATTTCTCGAAAAAGTATCCACTATGATTAAACACAGCATCGAGCATTACTTTTATACCGTGCTTATGACATTCTTCAACGAGCTCTTTAAAAGTTTCTTTCGTCCCAAATTGTGGGTCAATTTCCATATAGTCAATTGTGTCATATTTATGGTTTGAATGAGCTTTGAAAATAGGTGTGAAATATATTCCGGAAATGCCAAGCTTAACAAGGTAATCAAGGTTTTGAATAACACCAGAAAAATCTCCGCCGAAAAAATTAGTTGGAGTTGGATTCGCACTTCCCCAAGGAAGGGTGTTTTCTGGATTCAGCGTACTATCGCCATTAGCGAATCGCTCAGGGAAAATCTGATACCAAATGGTGTCTTTAATCCAAGGTGGTGCTTTGAATACATCATCTGCATGAATAAATGGAAAACAGAAAAAGTTACCAACATCATCATTTGGAATGCTAGAAAAGAATCCTCGCTCTGCATAAATAAGAGTGTCTGTTTCAGATTTTAATTCAAACCCATAACGTAAGCGCTTAAATTTTGGTTCGATTGCAATGGACCAATAATCAAATAATGCAGTAGAACCCGTTTTTTTCATGGGTGTACTTGCTGATATCCATTTCCCGTCTTTCCATTCGTAAGGATCACCGTAAATAAGATCGGTGCTTTGAATATCATCTCTCTTAGTACGTACTCGGATGTGAATTGTTTGTTCATCATAAGCGTATGCATAATTATCTTTCGGCCTATGATAAATGGCTTCTTTAAACATATAGAAAATCCCCCTTCAATATCTCTATACATAGTATTCCCTTAAGTGTAATAATAAAGCCTGTATTGCAAACGATTGCCTTTCTCGTAGCTTTAATATTGCTTATAAGAGTAGTATTCATTTTATATAAAGTCAATGTATAATGACATAATTTTTAAATTAATATTTGCAAAATGAATAAAAGAATGTATAATGATAGACAAATAGCGCAAACGTTTTCATAGATTGAGATATTGTTTGCGCTTCAATTAAACTATTAAATGCAAACGTTTTCAGTTACTGAGGTACATAGACAATTTAGGGAGGTTTTTGGGATGAAGAAAGCATTATCATTATTAACGGTTTCAGCATTATCTATTGGTATGTTATCTGCATGTGGACCGAAAGATTCAGGGAAAAAAGAGGAAAGTAAAGCGAAAAAAGACTATGATCTTCTTGTTTGGGAAGATGATAAAAAAGGTGTTGGGTTAGAACCAGCAGTGAAAAGCTTTGAGGAAAAATATAAAGTAAAAGTAAAAGTTGTTGAAATGCAAATGACAGATCAAGTGAAGAAGTTACGCCTTGATGGGCCAGCGGGGACTGGACCAGATGTTGTAACATTGCCACACGATCAAATCGGAAATGCAGTAACAGAAGGTTTACTTTCTGAAGTGAAAGCAGATGATGCTGTAAAGAGTAAATTTACTAATTCATCAATAGAAGCACAGACATATAACGGAAAATTATATGGTTTACCAAAAGCAATTGAGACACCAGTCTTTATTTACAATAAAAAACTAATGCCAAAAGCGCCAGAAACGATGGACGAGCTGTTTAACTTCTCAAAAGAATTTACGAAAGATGGCAAGTACGGATTTTTAGCATTAGGAGATAACTTCTACTTTGCTAATGCATTCATGGCAGGTATGGGCGGTTATGTATTTGGTGAAAAAGATGGAAAGCCAAATGCAAGTGATGTTGGATTAAATAATAGCGGAGCAGTACAAGGTGCTGAATATCTTCAAAAATGGTACAAGGAAAAATTATTCCCAAAAGGTATTATCGGTGAATCAGGTGGGCCTGCTGCTGATGGACTATTCAATGAAGGAAAAGCAGCTTCTATCATGAATGGCCCATGGGCGTTCCAAGCAATGGAAAAGAACGGGATTGATTATGGCGTTGCTCCAATGCCGAAATTACCAAATGGTCAACCAATGAAAACGTTTGTTGGGGTTAAAGGATGGCATGTAACAAGTTTCTCTAAACAAAATGATTTAGCTACAAAATTCACTGAGTGGGTAACAAATGAAGAAAACGCAAAAATTCGATTTGAGAAAACAAAAGAAATTCCTCCAGTAAAATCAGTAATGGAAGATCCAATTATTAAAGATAACGAAGCTGCAAAAGCAGTTGCAACGCAATCTGAAAATGGAATTCCAATGCCAAACATTCCAGAAATGCAAGAAGTTTGGAAACCAGCTGGAGATGCGCTTCAATTAGTTGTTACAGATAAAGAGGCACCAAAAGCGGCGCTTGATAGTGCAGTGAAACAAATTAAAGGTAATATTGAGGCAAATCATAACAAGAAAAAATAAGGTGAAATTCGTGCCTCTAATATGAGAGGCACGAATTCTCTCCCTTCCATGTAGGAAGAAAAGAGGGGGAAGGAACATGCAAACATCTATGGAACCAGCAAATGGGTTAAACCATTCAAAGCATAGGAAAATGGCAACCATGTTATCAATCATTCCAGGCGTGGGCCAAATGTATAATAAACAATTTGTAAAAGGTCTTATTTTTCTAGTATTAACAGGTTCATTTATTGTAGCCTTTGCTGATTTATTAAATATGGGATTATGGGGTATTGTAACGCTTGGTACAGAAGTTCCACGTGACCATTCTGTCTTTCTATTAGTAGAAGGAATCTTGGCTCTTATCGTTATCGCTTTTGGGCTCGGCATATATGCATTTAACTTATATGATGCATACCAAAATGGAAAGAAACGTGATATTGGAACACCGTTAAATTCTGTAAAAGAGCAATACCGTAATTTGTTAGATCAAGGTTTTCCTTATTTAATGGTTTCACCAGGTTTTCTACTACTTATCTTTGTGGTCGTATTTCCAATCATCTTCGTAATTTTAATTGGATTTACAAACTATGATTTATATCATTCTCCTCCAGCTAAATTAGTAGATTGGGTGGGCTTTAAAAACTTTATTGATATTTTCACTTTACCGATGTGGAGAGAGACATTTGTAAGTGTATTCTCTTGGACTGTTATTTGGACATTCGTTGCAACAACATTACAAGTTGCACTTGGTATTTTCTTAGCGATTATCGTAAATCAGCCCGGTATTAAAGGAAAGGCGATTATTCGAACAATCTTCATTTTACCGTGGGCGGTTCCAGCATTCGTATCTATTCTTGTTTTCTCTGGTATGTTTAATGAAACATTCGGAGCGATTAACAATCAAGTATTAGCTTTATTCGGAATTGAAAAGATTGCTTGGATGACAGATCCATTTTGGGCGAAGATTGCTTTAATTATGATTCAAACGTGGCTTGGGTTCCCGTTTATCTTTGCGATGACAACAGGTATACTGCAATCGATTCCGGGAGAATTATATGAAGCGGCTACAGTAGATGGAGCGACAGCTTGGCAACAGTTTCGTAAAATTACATTGCCACTAGTGTTATACGCAACAGCGCCAATATTAATTACGCAATATACGTTTAACTTTAATAACTTTAGTATCATCTATCTATTCAACGGTGGAGGTCCTGCTGTAGCTGGACAAGACGCAGGTGGAACGGATATTTTAATTTCATGGATTTATAAGTTAACGATGACTTCAGCGCAGTACGGAAAAGCAGCAGCTCTTACAATGATATTATCGTTAATCGTTATTACAGTTGCGTTATGGCAATTTAAGAGAACAAAATCATTCCAAGAAGAGGATATGATGTAAATGAATATTAAAAGACAGAAGATGTTACGTCTCTCATTAAGTTATTTAGTTATTTTCGTAATGTGTGCCATCATTTTCTATCCGTTATTATGGATTATTGGCTCATCGTTTAATCCGGGTGATAGTTTATCTGGATCAAGTATTATTCCACAAAATGCAACGTTAGATCATTATCGTAAGTTATTAGATCTAGAGAATAGTAATTACTTACTATGGTATAAAAACACATTAAAAGTAAGTGTTTTAACGATGATTTTCTCAGTGTTAGCAATTAGTTTTACCGCTTATGCATTTTCGAGATATCGTTTTGTTGGAAGAAAAAATGGTTTATTAACATTTTTAATTCTGCAAATGATTCCAAACTTTGCAGCGTTAATTGCTCTATACGTATTAGCTCAATTAACAGGATTAATTGATACACACCTTGCATTAATTTTAATTTATGTAGGCGGGGCCATTCCGATGAATACATGGCTTATGAAAGGGTATTTTGATACGATTCCGAAAGAACTGGATGAATCAGCTCGTATGGATGGAGCAGGACATTTTCGTATTTTTTGGCAAATCATTATGCCACTTGCAAAGCCAATCGTAGCGGTTGTAGCGCTATTTACTTTCATTGGTCCATTTACAGATTTCATTTTAGCGAGTATTATTTTGCGAACACCAGAAAATTATACTTTAGCAGTTGGATTATATGAAATGGTTGCGAAGAAATTCGGTAATGAATTTACAACGTTTGCAGCGGGTTCTGTGCTAATTGCGATCCCAATTTCAATTTTATTCCTATCACTACAAAAATACTTTATTTCTGGTTTAACAGCTGGAGGTACAAAAGGATGAAAAATGGGACATTACGTCCCATTTTTCTTTTCATCTCCCTATAAATAAGTTTATAGGGAGATGAAAAGAGATTTGACATCACATGTGAAAAGAAGTGAAATAAATAGTATATTATAGTATAGGAAAAAATAGCTATATCCCTTACAATACATGAAGAGGGAGAATAGGATTAGTTTTGCAAGATATAAGAAATGAAAGTTTATGACTTGCAATGAGTGCGAGATAAAATATATGAAAAATGGCAGAGAAATGAGAGGAGGGGGATTTTTATGACAGTTACAATTAAAGATGTGGCGAAGCAAGCGAATGTTGCACCATCAACAGTTTCTCGTGTAATTGCTGATAATCCAAGTATAAGTGAAAAGACAAAGCGCCGTGTTAGGAAAGTGATGAGTGAATTAGGGTATCATCCCAATTTAAATGCGAGAAATCTTGCGAACCAAACGACGAAAACACTTGGTCTTGTTATGCCAAGTTCTGCAAGTAAAGCTTTTCAAAATCCATTTTTCCCAGAAGTTATAAGAGGGATTAGTTCATTTGCACACGTAGAAGGTTATGCGCTTTACATGTCGACAGGTGAAACGGAAGAAGAAATTTTTAATGGTGTCGTAAAGATGGTACAGGGACGCCAAATTGGTGGCATTATTCTTTTATATTCAAGGGAGAATGATCGGATTATTCAATATTTACATGAACAAAATTTCCCGTTTGTTTTAATAGGAAAACCATATGATCGAAAAGATGAAATTACATATGTAGATAATGACAATTATACAGCTGCAAGAGAAGTGGCAGAATATTTAATTTCATTAGGGCATAAGCAAATCGCGTTCATTGGTGGTGGATCAGATTTACTTGTAACGAGAGATCGTTTAGCTGGTATGAGTGATGCCTTGAAATTAGCAGACATTGTATTACCAAAAGAATATATTTTACATTTTGATTTTTCGAGGGAAAGTGGTCAACAAGCTGTTGAGGAATTAATGGGACTGCAGCAACCGCCGACGGCAATTATGGCAACGGATGACTTAATTGGACTTGGTGTGTTAAGTGCTCTTTCTAAAAAAGGATTCATTGTACCGAAAGATGTTTCTATTGTAAGCTTTAATAATGCTTTATTATCAGAAATTGCGAGCCCGCCACTTTCGACAGTTGATGTGAATATTTATCAGCTAGGATATGAGGCAGCAAAAGCTTTAGTTGATAAAGTAGAGAATGCAGAATCCACTGCAAAGTGTATCATTATTCCTCATAAATTACTAAAACGTCAAACTTGTGATCATTATGCATAAAAAAAGCTAAGAGTTTAACTCTTAGCTTTTTTTATTAGAAAGGCTTCTAATCGGTCGCAGCCTTCTTTTAAAGTTTCAATACTATATGCATAGGACAAGCGGAGGTAGCCTTCACCGTATTCAGAGAATGCTGTTCCAGGAACTACAGCTAGTCCAGCTTCTTTGACAAGATCAAGTGCAAAATCAAATGATGAAGATGTCAAATGACCAACATATGGGAATAAGTAAAATGCACCTGTTGGCTTTTCAACTGTTAATCCCATTTGAGTGAGTCTATTATATACGTAATCACGGCGTTTTTTATATTGGTGGCGCATCATTTTGGGTGCGTCTTTAGCCGCTGTTAATGCTTCAATTGCAGCGTATTGAGCGATTGAAGTAGCACACGTTACATTGTATTGATGAACTTTTAATATGTGTCCTGCTAAATAGCTTGGTGCAAATAAAAGTCCAACACGCCAGCCAGTCATAGAATGTGATTTAGATAAACCGTTAATGACAATTGTCTTTTCACGCATTTCTGGGAAATGAGCGATAGATGTATGCTTTTGTTCATACACAAGCTCGCTATAAATTTCATCTGAAAGGACGAAAATATTTTTATCTTTTAAAACATCTACAATATCTTTTAATTCTTCTGTGGATAAAGTTACACCAGTTGGGTTAGAAGGATATGGTAGTACGATACATCTTGTTTTTTCTGTAATAGCATTTTTTAGCGCGTCAGCTGTTAAACGGAATCCAGTTTCACGAACATCTACAAAAATGGGCGTTGCACCGCATAATCGAATAATAGGTTCGTAACCTGGATAAATAGGAGCAGGTAAAATTACTTCTGTTCCTGGCTCTAAAATCGTTCGGAATGCAACATCAATTGCTTCGCTAGCACCAATTGTAACGATGGTTTCGTTTTCAGGTGAGTAATGTAAATCGTAGTTATCTTTTACGAAGTTACAAGCTGCCTTACGTAATTCTAGTAAACCAGCGTTATGTGTATAGCTTGTATAGTTTTCTGTAATAGCCCGTTTTGCCGCTTCTTTTACGAGAGAAGGTGTAGGGAAATCGGGTTGTCCGATTGTTAAAGAAATCAAATTATCATAGTTTTGAATCATGTTAGAGAATTGACGGATTCCAGAAATTTGGATATCCTTCACTCTAGGGTTAATGAATTGTTCCATTGTATCTCCCTTTCTTCCGTTTGAAAATTAAGTTCATTTTATCATATTTTCTATGATTGCGCTTTGTATATGTAATTTAGAAAGAGAGAGAAAAGAGAAAAAAAGTCGCTATAAGCGACTTTTTAATATCCGTATTCCCAATCTATTTCATCTTCATTCCAGAGTACAGAGGATACCTTGCCAAGGTGAACAACTGATTCGTTCACAGCACATGTACAATCTTCATCTCCTGCTTTATGCTGTAACTCTTCATATACTGATTTTTCAACATTTTCTAGAACAACCAAATTTTCTTCTTTTAAAACAAGCGTAGTACCCGCCATATTTATCTTCCTCCTACTAAAGTAATGATCACTTATTTGTAAACATAGATAGTATGGATTATATGCTGTATTTTGCTATAGTTGTCCGTCTAAAAAAGTATTTTTATATTTTCTTTGTAATCCGTATTCATTGTATACTGCACGAGGGAAATTTGGTACAGGGTTTACAATCATTTCGAAAATCTGTAACAATTATTATGAGTTGTTAACAAAGAATTAACAAATATGTTAAGAAAAATCAAAATTTTAAAACAAATACACCTATAAAATGATATAATCATATCAAAATACATATAGGGGATGAGAGGTTATGGAGCTTATCCGTGATTTGTTGATTCAAATTGCCATCATAATTTTGCCACTATTTTTATATGAAGCGATTCGTTTAAATCGCTATCAAGAAATGCCTCCGAAGCCAAATCGTTACTTTATTATGTTTTTATCTAGCGTTACGCTCGTTCTCTCCATGACATATTCTATTTGTTTTGGCAATGTGTGCGGGTATAACTTTCACCCAATTCCAATAGTCAGTGGGTTTTTATATGGTGGGATTGTTGGTTTAATCCCAGCGGTTATTTTTGTTGCATATGAATGGTTACTAAAGGGAATGAGCTTTCTTCCGGTTGTAGAAGTAATATTTCTATTAATAGTTCCGCTATTTTTATCAAAGAAATGGTCTCTTTTTTCAAGGGATAAGAAATTAATTTTAGCATTTATGATTTCATCATTTTATGTGCTTGTTTCTTTAGTATTAGGCATGATTAATGTTCTTTTGGAAACAGGATTTACACCGTATATTTCGCAAATATATAGCGGATTTATATTTGCCTCGCTTATCATGGTCATGACAATGGTATTTCAGGTGTATTTAACTGAATATTTAAATGAAAATGCATTGCTACGTACAGAGATGCAAAAATCAGAAAAGCTTAATATTGTAAGTGAGTTAGCAGCAAGTGTGGCACATGAAGTTCGAAATCCACTAACTGTTGTTCGTGGGTTTATCCAATTACTAGAAAGTACGGAAGATGTGAAGAATAAGGATTATATGAGTCTCGTATTAGCTGAATTGGATCGGGCGGAACAAATTATTTCAGATTACTTAAATTTAGCAAGGCCGCAAATTGAGAAAAAAGAACACATTTGTTTATCAGCCCAATTAATAGAAATGACCACTCTCATGTCGTCATTTGCAGCGATGCAAGGTGTGTATTTACAAGTTGAAATTTCAGAAAGTCTTTATACGATTGGTGATAAGACAAAATTGAAGCAAGCTATTATGAATGTTGTTAAAAATGGTATTGAAGCAATTCAAGGAAATAAAGGATATTTAAAAGTAACAGCTATTCAAAAAGACGAAACAATCATAATAAGAGTTAAAGATAGTGGTGTTGGTATGACGAAAGAACAGTTAGCAAGGCTTGGGCAACCATATTATTCTTTAAAAGAAAAAGGGACAGGATTAGGGCTTATGGTAACATTTAGTATTTTACAAGCGCATAATGGTACATTGGAATATAAGAGTGAAAGTGGAAAAGGCACTGAAGCAATTATTATATTACCAGCTGTACAAAATAAGGAATAAAAGTTACCGATGGAAGGTAACTTTTTATTTTATATTGTTTATTCATTTGTTTTTTCTTGTTTTGCTCGGCTAAATAAACTTTTAAATGATTGAAAGAAGCTTTGCTCTTTTGAGGCAGCAACCATTCTTTTTGTTTCTTGAATTTCTCGAATAACTTGCATAAGCTGTGCATCACGGTTACTGTCCTTGTTATAAATTTGACTAACAAGTTTATTCATTTTTTCTTCCTGTTTGGATTCTCGTTTATACATATGATTCATTAATAAGTCCATCTTTTCTTTTTGCAGTGCATCTGTTTGAGCGGCGTGATCGACTAACTCTTGAAGCATTTTTTCTTGAGAGCCTTCTTTTACATAAACTTGTTGCATCAATTCGTCTAGTTTCTCATCCTTTAAACGATTTTGTGTAATTAGAGTAGAATTTTGATGAATAATTGCTTCATTTAATTGAGCTAGCATTTCAAGTTTTAACATGAACTCCTCAAAGTTACGCCCATCTTCTTTTTCTTTCGTTTGTATCTCTTGCTTATCTTGTATAACTGGTACAGGCGGGGCCTCTTTTTCTTTTAAAATAATCGGTATCGTTTCTGAAATATCTTCTTGTAATGTAGCAGCTCTTTCGTGTATAGATTTCAATAGTTTTAAATCATCAAGTTTATAAATACGAGCATCAGCTGTTTTGGAAATCATATAACCATGTTCCTCTAACAGCTGACTATATTTGCGAACTATATGTTTTGGGATGCCTGTTTTATTCGTGACATCTTTCGTTTTATAGGTAGCTTCCATCATATTTCCTCCCCAAAAAGTATCGTATATATCATTTCAATCTTTTATGAGGACTTCCTTTGAAAAAGAATGTCGGAAGGCTATTAGTTTTCTACAGCATTAGTGAAAAAATGAAAATTTTTGGCGGAATGGCAAGGAATAACTAAAATAATGTCTGAAAACATATACAGGAGAAGTTTGTTATAATAGCGGAGGAAAAGAAACTGGTAGAAACATGGAGGTATACATGAAGCAATTAAAAGGTATTATCATTTCAATTATCGCAATTCTGTCTATTTTAGTGGCAGTTTATGAAGTACTTGTGCCAGAGGAAACAAGTGTAAAGAAAACAAATACGTATGATCAAGTGTTAGAATTTCCGAAAGAACGTTATCCAGAGACCGGAAAACATATTACGGATGCTATAAAAGAAGGGCATTCAGAAGTTTGTACAATCGATCGTGGTGGTGCTGCAGATAGAAGGAAATTGTCGTTAGCACCATATCCATCAAAAAAAGGGTATGATCGTGATGAATGGCCAATGGCGATGTGCAAGGAAGGCGGAAAAGGAGCACATATTGAATATATAAGTCCGGCGGATAACCGCGGAGCAGGCTCTTGGGTAGGGAATAAGTTAGATAAATATCCAGATGGTACGCGAGTAAAATTTGAAGTGAAGTAGTAGTTGTACATTTCATAATGAAGGAGAAGGGGAACTATGGAGTTAACGATTTCTTATTCGCAATTAATGTTGATGAACTATGACGGTGAGCAGCCTTATGTAGACTGGACTGATGAAGATTTTGAAAGAGGTTATGCTAAGGCAGATGGAACTGTTATTTTTGAAGCACTTTCAGATTATACTTGTGAAGTGAAAGTGACCCCAGGGAAACATATTGAAAAAGAAGAAGTAGTTAGAACGATTACGGTTCCTTTTACAGTTGAAAATGAAAGTATCGTTATAACGAGTATTCTTTCTAATAAATTTCAAATACCTATTCCAAATGGTGAGTATACAGTTGTCTTACAAGCAATTCCTCTTGAAGAGCCAACGGATGATGAATTATATAAAATACAATACGAATTCTTTTTTGAAAGTAAAGAATAAAAAATGGGTTATCCTGAGAAAAGGATAACCCATTTTTGTTATGCGTTTGTTTTTAAAAGGGAACGAGCATCTTTCGCTGCTTGCACCATATGTTCTAAAGCTGGAATAACTTCTTCTGTTCTTCTCGTTTTTAAACCACAATCAGGATTAATCCAGAAATATTTAGGATCACATACTTCTAAAGATTGTTCTACGATTTTATACATTTCATCTTTACTCGGTACACGTGGGCTATGAATATCATATACACCTAGGCCGATGCCTTTTTCATATGTTGTATGTTTTAAAGTATCAATAAATTCTCCGTGACTTCTTGATGTTTCGATAGAAATTACATCTGCATCTAATGCGCGAATCGCGTCAACAATATCTTCGAAGTTACTGTAACACATATGAGTATGAATTTGTGTTTCATTTGCTACAGAAGAAGTTGCTAAAAGGAAGGATTGTACTGCCCATGTAATATAAGCATCCCAATCTTTTTCTTTTAGTGGCATTCCTTCACGAAGTGCGGGCTCATCGACTTGGATTACTCTAATTCCGGAAGATTCAAGTAGTTCAATTTCGTGACGAAGAGCTAGTGCAATTTGATACGAAACTTCTTTTCTTGGAATATCATTTCGAACGAAGGACCAATTTAAAATTGTAACAGGTCCGGTTAACATTCCTTTTACAACTTTCTCTGTTAAGCTTTGTGCATAAACTGTTTCCTTAATAGTCATGCCGTTAATAAAGGCTACATCACCATAAATAACAGGTGGTTTTACGCAGCGGGAACCGTAAGATTGTACCCAACCGTTTTTAGTGAATGAGAAACCAGCAAGGCGCTCACCAAAATATTCGACCATGTCAGTTCTTTCAAATTCACCATGTACAAGTACATCAAGCCCAATTTCTTCTTGGTAACGAATCCACTTTTCTGTCTCTTTTTCAATAAATTGTTCGTATTGTTCATTTGAAATAACACCGTTACGCCATTCTTTTCGCGTTTGACGAACTTCAGTTGTTTGCGGGAAGCTACCAATGGTCGTTGTTGGTAATAGCGGTAACTCCAGGGCAACTTGTTGTAATTCGTATCGTTTTTCAAATGGAAGAGGGCGTGAAAAATCTTCTTCTTTTAGTGCTGTTCGTGCTGCTTTGACATCTTCTCGGTTACGAGCAGCAGATGACCGAATTGTATGATGTACGTTTCGATATGTTTCCAGCTCATTATTAATGCTTTCTGTACCTTGAGTGAGAGCGGAATGAATAAGAACTAGCTCTTCTAATTTTTGATTTGCAAATGCTAACGCATCAAACAGCTCAGTCGATAAGTGAGTTTCTTCTGTTTTATCGATTGGTGTATGCAATAAGCTACAAGAAGGTTGAACGATGATATCTTTCGTTTGGACTTGTTTTTGTAACGTTGTAAATAACGCAAGTACTTCATCAAGGTCAGCTCTCCAAATGTTACGGCCGTCTATACAACCGACAGCTAAAGTTTTATCAGCTGGGAATCCATATTTTGAAATAGCATTTAAATTACCTTCTTTACCATGAATGAAATCTAATCCAATACCGGATACCGGGAATGTAATAATTTCTTCATAGTTTTCTTCTACGCTATCAAAATATGTTTGTAAAAGAAGAGTCGCATTTGGAACTTCTTTACGAATAGCTTCATAAATTTCTTTTGCTTGTTGAACTTCTTCTTTCGTTAAAGAAGCGAAAATCGGTTCATCAACTTGAATGGCTTGTGCCCCAGCTGCATGTAGTTCTGAAAGCAGTTGTACGTAAGGTGCAACTAACTGTTTTAAAATGGTGGGAAATTGTTGTTGTGTATAGCCTTTAGCTAATTTTAAGAAAGTATATGGTCCTAAAATAACAGGCTTTCCATCTACTCCTAATTCTTGTTTTGCCTCTTCGTATAAGCGAAGTGGACGATTATCTTTTAAAGAGATTTGTAATCCCTCTTCATATTCAGGAACGATATAGTGATAGTTTGTGTTAAACCATTTTGTCATTTCGGAAGCTACGTGATCTTTAGAGCCACGCGCCATTGCGAAATATACATCAAGGTAAGATGTAAACTCAGAAAAGCGTGATGGAATAAATCCTAGCATATAGGCAGTATCCAAAACGTGATCATAATATGTAAAGTCGCCAATTGGAATGAGTTCAATCCCTTTTTCTTGCTGTACTTTTACGTGTTGAAGGCGAATTTCTTTCATTGTTGTTAAAAATTGTTCTTCATCGATTTTATTGGACCAAAATGCTTCCAATGTTTTTTTCCACTCTCGTTGTAGTCCGATACGTGGATAACCTAAGTTACTTGTTTGAATTGCCATTTTAAATTCCTCCCTAATTGAAAGTAAGCATTTCCGTTTACTAGGAAATACCTATAACAAAAAGTACAAAGACATAGAAAATAAGCCTTCCTTTTTGTTTTAACACCTCATCATCATCCGTGAATCTATCAGTGTTGTTAAAACAGGCAGGTCTCCTGACTTATGCTTCATATAATTTCTTTCACCTTCCCGTTTTCACAGTGGTACTAAAAAGAAATCTCAGCATTTACAGTGGCGGGACCGTGTTGGAGTTTCACCAAGCTTCCCTTTTAAACACGAAACGAAACTTTCGTGTACCTATTTTCCTTTTGAAAGGAATTTAACAAGCGATATGATATTGAAACAAATTCTAACACAATTTTTGGAATTTTGTCTACTGTTTTGAAATAAGAAAATTCTAAAGTTTTTTATTTCTTATTATTCTGAATTTTTATTCTGAAGTAATTAATAATAGTACAGTATAAAAAGAGAAATTGAGCTATGAAAGAAGTAGGGATGTCTTCTTTCATAGCTCAATTTTCATCTATAGCAACTTCTGAAAGTCGGCCTGCTATAGCATCTTTAAGGAGAGTGTTTAGCCATTGTAATTCAACTGTAATATGCTCAATTACACTTTGCAAAATATATAGTTGTGCACGTGGAACCTTTCCTTTATTACAATCATATATCGTTTGCATAGTATGTAAATATTGAAGAGTATCGTTTTTCTTTTTTTCTAAAATAGGAACTAATTCGTGATCATTGCTAAAGTGAGCGAAAGATAAGGCTGAATAAATAGGTTTATATATTTGGTTTTTGGCTTCGAATTGTTTTAATAGTAAAGTGTGGAATAGTTTTTTGCCTTCTTCTGTTATATGAAAAATCGTTTTGTCAGGTCGATTTGTGTCTCTAATTACATTTGTAATATGAATTGCGCCTTGCTTTTCTAATTGCTCGAAGGCGTAATAAAGTGATCCTTTAGCATATTTAATGTAACAATCCATTTGTCGTTCTTTCATAATATGCTGCACTTCATATGGATGTTTATCTCCTTCGAGTAGCAAGCCGAGAATGACTAATTTCATGCTCATGCTGTCTCAACTCCTGTATATAAAAACTTTATCCAGTAAGATCCCCACCCAAAAATTCAGCGGAAGCAAAGAAGTTAGGTGGGGATTAACTGCCCGTAAAAGCCCGATTGGTGAGGGCTAATAATCAGTGGAGGATCAACACCCCCCACTGATTAAAGTTTCACTTTATACATATTATAAACGGCATATCCTTTTTCATAAAGGAATATGCCGCTTCTTTTTTATATTAACTAACTTGCTTTTGTTTTTCTTTCTTTTTAGGGCCTGTAAAGAGGCGTTCATTTCCCATAAGTAAAATACAAATAATACTTAGTACAGCCGGGATGAGTGCCCAGAAGAATGTATTCGCAATAGATGTAGCGAGAGCTTCTTTAATACCCGCTAATAATTCAGCAGGAATTTTTGCGGTAGCGCCTGGTGATAATAAGAAACTTGTGTCTCCGCCTTTTGGAGCTAACTTTGCTAGTTCAGGTGGGAATACAGAGTTTAGTTTATCTGTAAAAATATGATTTTGAATTGTACCGAAAATCGTTACACCAAGAGTCATACCGAGTGATCGGAAGAATGAGTTTGTTGATGTCGCCGAACCACGGTCCCGCATTTCCAACTTGTGAATAGAGGACATACTTAATACTGAGAATGAGAAGCCAACACCAAGCCCAGCGAGAATCATAAATAGTGTTACGAGTAAACGAGGTGTGTCCATTGTTAAAGTACTTAATAAATAAATACCAAGAACGAAGAAGACACCAGATACCATCATAATGTTACGATAGCTTGTTCGAGAAGCTAATTGTCCTCCTGTTTGACTTCCAATTACAGAACCAACCATCATTGGTGTTAAAATTAATCCAGCATTAGAGGCGGAACCTCCAAGAACGCCTTGAATGAAGATTGGAATATAAACTGTACAGATAATAAAAGCGGCACCATAGAAAAAGGCAACTCCTTGGCTAGCTGCGAATAAAGGTTTTTTAAATAGATGGAACGAAATAATAGGCTCGGTTGCTTTTCGTTCTACAAAGAAGAAAATAATAAGTGTAATAAATACTGTTGTAAATAAGCCAATAATTACAGTGGAATTCCAGGCATATTCTTTACCACCAAGTTCTAATGCGAACATTAAGCAAACGATACTTATGACAAGTGTAATAGCACCAGCCCAATCAATTTTTTGTTTTCTAAATTCTAGAGACTCACTGTAGTATTTAGTAATGAAGAAAAAGGAGATAAGTCCTAATGGAATATTAATATAGAAGACCCAATGCCAACTTATGTAGTCAGTAATATAAGCACCTAATAAAGGACCGAATACACTAGATGTCCCGAAAACAGCACCAAATAGCCCTGTCATCTTCCCGCGTTTTTCTGGTGGGAAGATATCATACATAATTGTGAAGGCGATAGGCATAAGGGCACCACCACCGATACCTTGAATAGCTCTATAAATACTTAATTGCTCAATACTTGAAGCTGTTCCGCAAAGAGCAGAACCGAATAAGAAAAGAATGAGGCCCCCAATATAAAAACGTTTCCGCCCGTACATATCAGAAAGTTTCCCGAAGATAGGCATCCCTGCCATTGTTGCTACCATATAAGCTGATGTGACCCAAACAAACTTATCAAATCCTCCTAGGTCTCCAACGATTGTTGCCATTGCGGTTGCAACGATTGTATTATCCATTGCGGCCATTAATATACCAAGCAGTAAACCAGCAACAACAAATTTTGTCTTGTTGGCGTCTTTTTTTAATGGTTGAGTTTCCAAATATAACCCTCCTTTAGAAATAAGTAAACTATATTAAGTTTTGAGTGCAGTGGATAAAAAATTTTAATGTATAGTTGATTTTAATTTCTTTTCCATAAGTGCACTGATATGCCATAAAGAATATTATAGTCAAATTTGACTATAAGGCAAACTTTTTCTTCCGTCAAAATATTCTTTCGTATGAGTAGAGAACGAGTGAGCCATACTGAATATTGCTATAAAGGAAATGAAGTAAATTGTAAAAAAATTTCATAAAGAACACCTTCTGTTAATAGATGAAAAATGGTTTTTTCTTCATATTGTCGAATAGGATAAAAGGAAGAGAAATATTAAAGGTTGCTTGTAGCAAGCTTTAGTAATTTGGGGAATTCATTGTGTGTATGTTACATCTGAAATGAGGTGAATATATATTATGAAAATATGGGGACGAATTTCGGATACAGGAAAGTATTCAATACCGCTACAACCAGTATTGTGGATTGACGGATCGAAAAAGGAAAACGAATTTCCTCAAGTAGCCGTTACATTACAAATTGGTAGTATGTATACAGAACAATTTTCGTATGAATTGACCTACGATGTAAACGACATACTTATTATGCGAATTGAAGTGGAAAATAAAGGGGTAGAAATGATTTCGAGAGTCGTTGTAAGTCATATGATTCGAGATTACTTTGCTTATATTCCTAATTCTTTAAAAGTTGATAGGGGGATAAGTGAGTTTTTATTCCAGCTTGTTAGATGGCGAATTGATGAATTGTTACCGAATGAGAAGGTGGAACTACGTTGTAAAATAAAAGCTAATAAAGATAAAGCTCTTAAACAAACATTCTTTCAGGCTACATATACATTTCAAGATAAAGAGATATCATATGGCCCACTGCAAACAAATGAAGTTGTTGTGCGTCAATGATAAAAAGGAACCTGTACAAAAGGTTCCTTTTTTAGTGAAGGTTGTGTTTTTTGAGTATTTTTTTTTGCTCCATTCCTTTTTTTCCTACATAGTTATTTTTGTAGCCAAAGTATAGAATAAATAAAAATGAAACAACATTAACAATAGCGTCGATTTGATCGTTTGTAATAAAGTGTATGCCGAAAGAGGTAAATAATAATTTTAATGATAATAGAAAACCAGCTAGTAAACGCATAGCATCTGATAGATTCTCTTTTTGTAGCATATAGATTACTCCTTTCTATAAAAGTTATATTATATATATATGAAATAGAGTAGAAAAGGTATACAAGCTTAAGCAGAAATGTACATTGCATATGTACATTTTTTATTTTGTAGAAAAACATTATTGATATAGAAACATATATTGGTATAAAAGGGGGGAAAGTATGAAACATAAAGGGAAAATTAGTGGATTATTGCTTGGCAATACTGTGGCAGTTACAGAATGGATTGCACTTCAGGATGTAATTGCAAAACTGGATTCACGATCATTTTATACCGTCTTTATTATTTATATATTGCAAATGATACTAAGTTATTATTTTGGACATTGGTACGATAAAAGAGCGAACGAGCGTATGGGTATGGAAGTAGGAGGAATGGCAAGCAATGATTTTGTTGTTGATTTTTTTGGGAAAGTAGCTGCTTTATCTGAAAGAGATTCTCGTAATATTACAGTGTACATTCTTTCTGTAAAAGAATGGGAAGGATTAAAAGACACGTTGCAAGAAAAAAAGTTGGGAGTGTTAGTACAAAAATTAGAGAGTACCATTGTAAAGACAATTCGGAAGGGCGATGTTGTTACAAAGTGGGATGAAAATAAGTACGTTATTGTAGCAATTGATAATGGTCATGAAACATCAACAATAACAAAACGATTAATGAAAAATATTGAAAGTGAAATAGAAGGTGATTTACTCAGTGTCACTCTTTTATTTGGAGCAGCTAGCTATCCAGTAGAAGGAAAAACGTTTGAAGAACTGTTGAGAAAGTCGCAAAATCAATTGTACCAGTATAGAAATTTGCAAGAAAATGAGTGAAGCTTTGATTTGAAGATATATGATAGGAAGATGTTTTATTTGTAACATTTTTTTGACTTTTATTACAAAAAAACGCCACGTTTGTAATAAAAGTCTTTAAAAATATATGAAATAAGCATATAATTATGATGGTAGTGTCAATGCAATTTGCACAGTGTGTTTTATTTTAAAAGTGTAGAGGAAAGCAAGCTCTACACTTTTCCTTTTTAGGAAATGAAAAGAATATTTGTAAGTTGTTGCGAGATATCGATTGTACTGTGTAAAATGAACAAAGAGATTAATTGATAGAAAGCTGGAAAGGGAATGATAGACGTGAGAGCGGAGCGATCACCTTTTATCAGGTGAACTATTATAGTCTTATTAAGACTGAGGTGAAATTCCGTGGACATTAAAGTAATACATAGTGTGAACAGGCCTTAAAAAACACGAAGTAGTATACTTAAAGATGGATATGGAATTGCTAAATAATTCAAAAAGAATAATGTAATATCAAGTAATAATTTGTACAAACAATATTAATGATCTTCGTAAAAAAGATGCGAGTGTATAGAACAATTACATATTTTATAACTTTTTTATATTACACGATGGTCGTTTATAAGTAGGAGGAAGAGATGTTGAAATATAGTAAATTAGCAATTGTAACTGCATTATCAATGATTTTATTAGCCGGTTGTTTCGGTCCGAAACCAGAAGAAGAATTATATGTAGCGTTTGAAAACGCTGCTAAACAAGAAAAAACAATGTTTGAAGATGCAAAAAAACTTGAGACTTTAGAGAAAGAAGGACAAGAATTATATAACCAGATTGTTCAAGAAGGAAAAGATAATAATCAAACTGTTAAAGAAAAACTGAATCAAGCAGTGAAAAATACAACTGAACGAGAAAAAGTGCTTGCAAAAGAAAAAGAAGTTTTAAATAAAGCGCAAGAAGAAGTGAAGTCAGCTGATAAGTATGTGAAGAAAATTGAAGATAAGAAATTGAAAGATCAAGCTGATAAAGTGAAAAGCACGTATGAGAAACGACACGATTCATTTAATAAAATGTATGACAGCTATGACAAATCTTTAAAACAAGAAAAAGAGTTATATACAATGTTACAAGATAAAGGTACTAAATTAAAAGATATTAGTGAAAAAGTAAAAGTAGTAAATCAATCTTATAAGGATATTGAGTCAGAAAAAGATAAATTTAATGAATTCACAAAGTCTTATAATACAGAAAAAGTAGCTTTTTATAAACAAGCAAATATTAAAATTAAAGAAGAGAAAAAATAAAACAGTTTGGCCTACACTTGGCCAAACTGTTTTATTTTTTTGTATAAGTACGACTATACCATGGAACAGGTTCACTTAATTTTTTTTCTTGTTTTAATGCTTCAGGACCAATATAATCTTGAATTGTTTTTTTTGCCACTGTTAAAGATAAGGTTGTTTTCGGATTTCGATAGGAGGATTCAAGATGACCAAGATGCGGTAGAATTCGAAAATCTTCTTTCGTAGGAGGGATGTGGAAAAAATAATCGCCTAAACGTATAAGGACATCAGATTGTTGTTGGCTAAAACGTGGGTTTCTAGAAAAATGTAATCCTTCTTTAATTGCTTTTTTTTCAGCAATCAAACGTTCTAAAGCTGTCTTTTTTAACCAGTATAAATATTTAGGATTAGTAGCTGCTTTAGCATGACGATTCACAACGAAAATAGATTGAGCTAGTCGATTAATAGAATGTTGGTTTTGTAATTGAGATTGTGGTTGTGAAGGTTTCATATTGAATCTCCTTTCAATTTTTCATTATTATACCATAAATAAAATAGGTATTTATTATACGCAAAAAGTGATTGTATATATTTTCAATATTAAAGCAATATTGTTACAAAAAACAACTATTTTGTATAATAGTAATAGAATATGTTTTTGAAATTTGATAATGAAAGAGTGAGAAGTTTGAAAGAAATATTAAAACAACAGTATGCCATTATAGATATTGGATCTAATACAATGCGTTTAGTTATTTATGAAAAGCAAAATGGAGGTTTTTATAAAGAGATTGAAAATACGAAAGTTGTTGCTAGGTTAAGGAATTACTTAATTGATGGTGTGTTGAATGAAGAGGGAATAGAAGTATTATTACAGACATTATTTCAATTTCAAGAAAGTACAAGATTCCATCAGTTGCATCATGTACTTTGTGTTGCAACAGCAACAATTAGACAGTCGGAGAATCAAGAGGAAATTAAAAAGCTTGTTGAAGGACAAACGGACTTTACGCTTAGAGTATTATCAGAGTATGAGGAAGCGCGTTACGGATACTTGGCGGTTATGAATTCTACATCGTTTTCAGAAGGAATAACGGTAGATATTGGTGGGGGAAGTACGGAAGTTACATACTTTAGAAATAGAGAGATTTTAGAGTACCATAGTTTTCCTTTTGGGGCACTTTCTTTAAAGCAACAATTTATTAAAGGTGATATTCCTACTAAAGATGAGTTAGAGGGAATGCAACAGTATTTAGAGTTTCAACTTCGAACGTTACCATGGTTAATCAATAAGAAATTGCCTCTTATTGCAATTGGTGGTAGTGCTAGGAACTTAGTAAAAATCCATCAAAATTTAATATGTTATCCTATAGCAGGATTACATTTATACAAGATGAAAGAAGAAGATATTGAAAGTGTAAAAGATGAATTGGAAAGATTGTCGTTCATAGAACTTCAGAAATTGGAAGGATTGGCAAAAGATCGAGCAGATACGATTATTCCAGCGGTTGAAGTATTTCATACACTTGTTAATGTTATAGAGGCACCGGCATTTGTATTAAGTAGAAAAGGGTTAAGAGAAGGTGTTTTCTATGAAGAGTTGACAAAAGATTTGGGGATTTCATATTATCCGAACGTAGTTGAAGAAAGTCTGCATTTACTATCACATGAATACGAAATGGACATGGAATTTGTTATTCAACTTATTAAACATGGAAGACTAATTTGCAAACAACTTGAGGAAATAGGGCTTATTTCTATGTCAGTAAAAGACTGGGAAGTGTTCCATCAAGCAGCGAAAGTGTTTAATATAGGCAAATATATAGACGAAGAAGCGAGCCGTTTACATACGTTTTATTTATTAGCGAATAAGACAATTGATGGCATGATGCATAAAGATCGAGTAAGGCTAGCGCTTATTGCATCGTATAAATCAAAAATGTTATTTAAACAACATTTATCTCCATTTGAAGGTTGGTTTGATAAAAGCGAACAAAAAAAAATCCGCCTGTTAGGAGCTGTTTTACAATTTTCAGCTACTTTAAATGCAAGGCAACGATCGCTTATTGATACCATATCTATAACAGAAAGCGAAGAAGGATTAACGTTTAAAGCTTTATGTGAACAATCGGCATTAGCGGAAAAAGTGCAAGCTGAAAAACAAAAAAAACAGTTAGAAAGAGTATTAAAAACGAATATTAACTTGTCATTTGAACTAAAATATTAGGTTGTACGGATGTCTTTACAAAAAAATTACACTTTATAATATTGTAATTTGCTAAAATAAAAGTAAGTAAATTATAGTAAAAAAGTTTCAAGGGGAAGTGTGAAGAGAATGGAATTATTGAAGGGGAATGCAGTAAATTTAAATGATACAGCTTATTACAATAATCGAGAGTTAAGTTGGTTAGCATTTAATGAACGTGTCTTACAAGAAGCGCAAGATGCAAATAATCCACTTTTGGAAAGATTGAAATTTATTAGTATTTTTAGTTCGAATTTAGATGAATTTTTTATGGTACGTGTAGCGGGATTAAAGGATCAAGTGAGTGCTGGATTTAATCAGCCAGAAAATAAAGCTGGCTTAACACCAAAAAAGCAATTAAATAAAATTGCGATAAAAGCCCATGCACTAATGACAGTACAATATGATACATTTAAAAATTATGTATTACCAGCACTTGAGTTAGAGGGAATTGAACGTTTAACATTCAATGATTTGACGAAAGAGCAGCGAGAATTTATAGAAGAGTATTTTGATGAGCAAATTTTTCCGGTGTTAACTCCTGTAGCTATTGATGCATATCGCCCATTTCCAATGTTATTAAACAAAAGTTTGAATTTGGCTACTCTTTTATATGATGAGAAGCAAGCGGAAGAAGAAAACAGGACGAAGTTAGGAATTGTGCAAGTTCCTTCATTACTTGAGCGCTTCATAATTTTACCGAGCGAAGGGCAAAAGCATAAATTTATTTTATTAGAAGACGTAATTAGTAGCTTTACTCATAAATTATTTACGGGATATACAGTATCATCTGTTACTCGTTTCCGTATTACACGCAATGCAGATTTAACGATTCATGAAGAAGGTGCGAGAGATTTATTAAAGGTAATTGAAAAAGAATTAAAAAAGCGTAAGTGGGGGGCTGCTGTTCGTTTAGAAGTTGGGAAAGAACACATTGATGAAAGAGTATTAGCGTTATTATATGAGGTTCTGGAAGTAAAAGATGAAGATGTATATATAATGGATGGTCCATTAGATTTAACATGTTTGTTTTCTTTATATAAAAAACTAGCTCCTTTATATGAACATCTTGTATATCCGGCTCTTATTCCGCAACCACCTCAAGATTTAGGTGATGAAGAAGATGTATTTGAAAAAGCAATTGAGCATGATATTTTATTACATCATCCTTTTGAATCATTTCAGCCGGTAGTTGATTTTGTCCGTGATGCGGCGGACGATCCGAATGTACTTGCGATTAAACAAACGTTATATCGTGTAAGTGGTGATTCACCGATTATTCAGGCGTTAAAGATAGCGGCTGAAAAGGGAAAACAAGTGACAGTATTAGTTGAATTAAAGGCAAGATTTGATGAAGAAAACAATGTTCATTGGGCTAAAGAATTGGAACAGGCAGGCTGTCATGTTATTTACGGTGTAAGTCACTTGAAAACACATAGTAAAATTACGTTAGTTGTAAGAAGAAAAAACGGAAAAATCGAAAGGTTCGTACATCTCGGAACTGGAAACTATAATGATGCAACAGCGAAGTTATATACTGATTTTGGATATATTACATCAAGAAAAGACTTTGGGGTTGATGCAACCAATTTCTTTAATTATTTAAGTGGTTATACAACAAAGCCACATTTTCATCATTTATCGGTTGCTCCATTTGATATAAGAGAGCAATTTATAGATTTAATAGATGAAGAAATCCGTTATCATAGGCAATATGGAAATGGATATATTATCGCTAAGATGAATTCATTAACAGATAAACCATTAATTAAAAAAATGTACGAAGCATCACAAGCTGGAGTAAAGGTAGAGCTCATTGTTCGAGGGACATGTTGCCTACGACCTGGCATTCCAAATGTAAGTGAAAATATTCGTGTAGTTAGTGTTGTTGGAAGATATTTAGAACATAGCCGTATTTATTATTTCCATCATAATGGGGAGGAGAAAATATATTTATCTTCAGCTGATTTGATGACGCGAAATATGGAGAAGCGAGTGGAAATATCTTTCCCGATATTAGATATTGAAATGAAGGCACGAATTAAGGCGATTTTACAGCTTACATTAGCTGATAATGTGAAAACACGTGAACAAAATAAAGATGGTGATTACTATTATGTTATTAATAGTAGTACAGAAGAAATTGATAGCCAAGTGAAGTTGTTTAAGATGGCATATCAAAATACAGACGCTGAATAATGAAAAAAGTAAAAACCTCTTATGTCAATAAGAGGTTTTTACTTTTTTCTACTCATATGCTCCAAAAATGGAAGGATGAGTACAAACAATAGTTTTATTATAAGCGTGTAATGAGATGGCTCGTTGAGAGAATAATATTTGAAAGAATCGTTATTTTAACTTAGTAATAGTATGGTTGCTGACATGGTCCACCGTAACAAGGATAAGGTGCTGGCGGCGGGAAAGGTGTTGGATAAGGTGGATAAAATGGTCGAGGGCCGAAAGCTAATGCTCCGCCGAGCAATCCACCAGCAATTCCAGCTAGAAAGGGAACGCCAAAAAACGGGAAGAAGCGTGAGTCGCCTACTGGACCAATAGGTGCTGAACGGACTGGAATTGGTTGATAATATGGATACATGAACATACCTCCTTTATTGGACTCACTTTTATCATATGGTAAACAAAACGTGGATGAGCGCGTACAAGAAAGGATATGTAAGAAAATAGGCGAATTATTAAGAATGTTGGAGTGTGAAAATTGTGATTTCAGGTTTTGACATAAAACGAAATGGGACACGTGTTCTTCCCAGGCCTCGATTGACATAGAGAGTTAAATCCTGAATTGTATAGAAGCCTTCAATATAGTCTTTGGCGAGTGAAGGTGTAATAATAGCTCCTAAAAAAGGAATTTGTACTTGTCCGCCGTGACTATGACCAGAAAGTTGCAAGTTGATTGGATATCTAGAAACTTGGGGCGCGATATCTGGTTCGTGAACAAGAACAATGTTATAAGTACTTTGCCGTGCATGCTCTAATGTTTTCTCTATTTTTGGTTTGCCTAGTAGTATATCATCGAGACCGAAAATAGAAATTTCGCTATTATCCATTAGACGAATTCTTTTTTCACTATTGAGCAATAGCTCAAATCCTGATTCACGCATGATGTGCTCATAGTATTCAGTTCCATATCCACCGTGATCATGGTTACCATAAATAGCGAATTTACCAAAGGGGGCTTGTATATTTTTTAAAATGGATGCAACGAAAGGAGTGTCAGTATACGTTTGATAATTATCAATGAGATCTCCGGTAAAAAGGACAATATCTGGATTTACAGCATTAATTTTAGAAACAACTTTAGATAAATGTTGAAGCGAGAAATAGTATCCGAGATGTAAATCGCTGAATTGAAGAATTTTCATACCATGAAAACTTTTTGGGATGAGTTGTGATTTTAATGTGTGCTGTGTAAAAGAAATGAAATGGGGCTCTATATATTTAGCATAGTAGTATCCGATGCTACTGGTTATAAATGAATAGAGACAAGTACGCATACCAATTTTCAAAAAATTTCTTCTTGTAATGTGCTTCATAAAAATATGAGTATACCTCAATGTTTTCATTCCATTTATAGGCTACTCAAATCTCCTTTCAGTTTATTTAAAATATACTTTACATAATAAAAAGTAGTATAGATTACGAAAAAAAATGAATAAAAAGAAAGTTCTTTACGCTAAAATATCAGAAAAGTTTAAAAATATAAAGATTTCTATTAAATAAAGTGATAAAATGAATGTGTATTCATTTTTTGGAGGGGATGTATGTGAAAGAAAAGGTAGTTATTATAACAGGTGGATCGAGTGGAATGGGAAAAGGAATGGCGACTCGTTTTGCAAAAGAAGGGGCACGAGTTGTTATTACAGGACGTACAAAGGAAAAACTAGAGGAAACAAAGTTGGAAATTGAACAATTTCCAGGGCAAGTATTACCTGTACAAATGGATGTAAGAAATACGGATGACATTCAGAAAATGATTGAACAGATTGATGAGAAGTTTGGTAGAATTGATGTTTTAATAAATAATGCAGCTGGAAACTTTATTTGTCCAGCAGAAGATTTATCTGTGAATGGCTGGAATTCAGTCATTAATATTGTATTAAACGGTACGTTTTACTGTAGTCATGCTGTCGGAAAATATTGGATTGAAAAAGGTATAAAAGGGAATATCATTAACATGGTAGCAACATATGCATGGGATGCAGGTCCAGGAGTGATTCATTCGGCTGCAGCGAAGGCAGGAGTATTAGCAATGACGAAGACGCTCGCTGTTGAGTGGGGACGTAAATATGGAATACGAGTTAACGCTATCGCGCCAGGACCAATTGAACGTACGGGCGGTGCTGATAAATTATGGATTTCAGAAGAAATGGCTAAACGTACGATACAAAGTGTTCCGCTTGGAAGGTTGGGTACGCCAGAAGAAATCGCTGGCCTAGCTTATTATTTATGTTCAGATGAAGCTGCGTACATAAATGGAACTTGCATGACAATGGATGGAGGACAACATTTACATCAATATCCATTTTAAAAGGGATAAAAAAATGAATGTTTGATTCATTTTTCTACGGTTAAATGTGACGGAATTGTGACATATGAAAGAAAAGTGTTTACAAGAGGTCATATATACGTTATATTTAAGACCTCTTTTTTCTTCATAGTAGAATTGCTAATTCCCCTTAGCATTTTACCCCTCTAATCCCTTCAGGAAAACTGAAGGGATTTTTTATTATTTTTCCGTAAATATCATGTTATAATTTTTGAAAAGTAAAGGGAGGGAAGCACGTTGATAGATGCATTAGATGTAATGAGTAACTTGGATAAAGTCCTTCCTTATTATCAAGCTATTTTTAGTGCTGATGAGCATACTGTAATTGGATACGAAGTAGTAGGACGTATTCAAACAGAAGAGGGCATACAAAGTTTAGCTTCTTTCTTTCACGATGATTCGATTCCAAGTGAATTTCAACTGGAAGCGGATAATATTATAGTAGAAAAAGCTTTAAATCGTTATTTAGAAAGCGATCAAAAATTATTATTATTTATACATCGGAATGCTAATGTATTAATGAATGATAATGATGAAAGCTTGCTTCAACTTTTATTGAGGTATGAAGAACAAGGTTTAAATTTAAAACAAATTGTTTTAGAGATTACAGAGCATGAATGTAAAGAAGATATAGAGCAATTTAATCATTTGCTTATGTATTATCGTACATATGGTATTCAAATTTCGATTAATAAAGTCGGAACGGGCACAAGTAATTTAGAGCGTATTAGCGTGTTAGCACCTGATATTTTAAAAGTAGATTTAACGAACTTAAGGCAAACAGCACTTTTACAATCTTATCAAGATATTTTATATTCTTTATCATTACTTGCTAGAAGAATTGGTGCAACTTTGTTATATGAAGAAATAGATGCTTTTTATCAACTGCAATATGCTTGGAAGAACGGTGGAAGATATTATCAAGGTAATTATTTGAAAGAATGTTTACCTGATTTTATTGAAACGAATGTTTTGAAAGAGCGACTGGGTAATGAATGTCATCAGTTTATTCAGCATGAAAAGAAGAAGTTACAAAAAATTTATAATTTAACAGAGATGTTACGCGATCGCATTGGCGATGTTTTATCAAAACAAAAAAAGAATGAAGATATAAATGATTGGTTATTACAATTTAGTCAAAGTGTATCACAGTGTAGTTTTCGTATATTTATTTGTAATGAAGATGGTTTCCAACAATCAGGAAATGTTATGAAAAAAGATGGAGAATGGATTGTGATGCCGGATTATTATATGAAGAACTGGAGTTGGCGCCCGTATTTTCTCGAGAATATCATGAAAATGCGTTTTGAGAATAAGGCGAGGCTTTCAGATTTATATGCAGATATTGAAACGGGAGAAATGGTACGAACATTTTCTTTCCCGATTGATGATGACAACTTTTTATTTATAGATTTATCTTATGAATATTTATATGAAGAAGATGTTTTATTTTAATGCACGAAGGAATTCGTGCATTTTTTGTTTGTTTTTATCATAAATTGGTAATAGTGAAAATGGTGATGAAAATGCTGTCTATCGTTGTAAAGATTTTACGAACGAAATCTGTCCTTTCTTTGCATAATCATTGTTACAATGAATACTACAAAGACAAGTTCTTTTAAAAGGAAGGTGAAAAAATGAGGAAATATGGAATATGGCTTGTTCTATTTGTATGTGTTGCCTTTCTAGTTGGTTATAGTGTTACGACTGTTTTAGGAAAAGAGGAAGTGGAAGTCGATCGGAAAGAAGTATTTACAACGATACAAAAAGGCTATGAAACACAGTTTTCAATTCGTGGGAAGCATTTGCCTATGAATAAGATGATAGAGACGTTATCACCGTATTTTACAGATAATTTCCTTCAAGTATTTACAGATGAAAATAGCAGAAGTGATAAACAAAGTGGTGAATATTTACTTCCGGCAAAAGAAGCACCGTTTTCTTTTAATTCAGAAACGAAAATGTCGTATGATGAAGAACATAAAAATTTATATGTATATGAGCGGACAAAAAGTGGACAGTATCAAATTGTAACATTGAAAAGGGATCAAGATAAATGGAAATTAGCAGGATATCATGAAAGTCAGGAACTTTTAACTGAAATAAAAAGGTTGCAACAATTATAAAGTGAAATTTTTAATCAGTGAGAGGGATTACTCTTCCATCTAACTTCTTTGCTGTAGCTAAATTTGGGGTGGGAGTTTTACTACCTACAAATAGCGGGATAAGAATAGGAATAGGTATTTACCTATTCCTATTCTATATTGAGTAGTTGTTGTAACTTTTCAATTTGAAACCCTGCAACTACTTCGCCATCAATTACGACTGTTGGAGTTGAATAAGAATCATAGTCGTATAAAAGACGATTGCGAGCAGCAGCGTCTTTTTTTACGTCAAATTCTTCATATGCAACGTTATTATGCTTCAAAAATTCTTTCACAATAACACATGGCGGACAATCGGGTTGTGTATAAACCTCAATTTTTTTCATTGTTATTCCTCCTTTTTTCTGTTTTTTATTATATTCTTCCAGTATAAAAACCGCAATAAAGAAGGGGAAATATGTTCTTTCTGTTTTTTCCTTCGCATTTCGACAAATTTTTAGTTGAGTTTCTGGCCAATAACCTTTATCCTAGAGTGTGGAACATTTTTTCTGTTATGACGGATAGAATGAGTATAGCTGTAAAACCTATTGGTAGGAAGATTAGAGAAAGGAGAGATTTCATGTCTCTACTCCAAGGAATTTTAACTCGACTTGTTAGTCTACAAGAACAAGCTGAAAGCGGTGAAGTAGCACAACGCTATTTTGAAGTGAACGGTGAGCGCAAATGTAGCGTGAAATTTTTCGATAAAAGTGAAATGTATGAGTTAGAAGTGTATCAACAAGGTGAAAAACCTCAAGTGTATCAATTCGATAATATCGACATGGTTGCAATTGAGATTTACGATATCATTTCTTGATACATATAAAAAAGGTACTGCCATGTGGCAGTACCTTTTTTAGTTCTATTACTTTCTAGCGGAATGTATAGAAGTTTTTTATTTTTCCTACAATGGTATTAAAATGAAATTTTAATCCGTGCAAGTTTGCTTATCCATGTGGAAAATTAGTCCCGTCAACTGGGTGAATATGTGAAGCTAAACTTCTCACAATCGCTGGGTTCTGCAAATAGCCGGGAGAAATATAACTAGGAGGTTATCGTATGGAACGTTTACCAGTTGTGATTTGTCCTAATTGTCAAAGTTCTGCTGAGATTATTCATGTATTAACGGCTCAATCTAATCAAAATGTAATTTATACGTGCCAAGTTTGTCACTTTGTAATTCGAAATATTGAAACGAATAAAGGATAGGAAGTTATAATTTTAATTTTTGTCCCATACAATGAGAATACGAAAAGTCTGTCTAATTGAAAGGACGTGACTCTGTGGACGGTGCACATAAATTTTACAATGTTTCAGAGAGACATTTAAATTTTGATACGGTCTTTAACCGTATTTGTAGTTTCATTGAAAAGGATCCGCGAAATTTATATCGATTATCCATTGGGACAGACTCGCAAGCGCATCAAAAGGATACGAGGTTTATTACAGCAATCCATATTCATCGTGTTGGAAAAGGTGCCTGGGGCTGTTTACACCACAGATCAGTAAAAGATAAGCTGGCAACCTTACGTGAGAAAATATATTTAGAAACGCAGTTTAGTCAAGAAATCGCATGTCTATTTACGCCTACTCATATACAAACAATATGGGAGTTATTGCATCCTTATGCTCAAGATGGGGCTGGATTCATAATGGAAATTCATTTAGACATTGGGAATGATGGTTTAACAAAAGAATTTATTTTAGATATGACAGAAAAAATTCGAGCAATGGGATTAACTGCAAAAATTAAGCCGGATGCTTATGCGGCGTTTAGCTATGCAAATCGATATACGAAATGATTTTTTTGTATGTGTACGATTGCTACATATCTTTTAATAAAAACTGAATATTACATCTATTAAATAGGTTGAATTTTTTATATAATAAGAGTAACGATGCGAGTGTAAGGAGAGGGGTATATGCAAAGGGAAGTTGTTTTAACAAAGGAAGAAGAAAGTTTATTACTAGATATTTTATTTCAGCAAAATTATGCAAGTGAAATTTTAGCTGTGGAACTTACAGATATTGAGAATGGTTTGAAACAGACAGATGTGATGCAATATAAAAAAATCACAAGGTTATTTTACAGATTAAAAAATAAAGGGTATTAAGCGCTACCGGAATGGTAGTCTTTTTTTTGTGCTGTATGCTAAAATAGCTGTGTGATTGTATTTTTATTGAAATAAATTTAGGACAAAATAATAATATGAAAACGCTGTCATAAAATGTGAATAGAGTTGTGAACATAAGCAGGAAAAAAGGAAAATGGGGGATGTAATATGATTAGTATTCCGAAAGACGAATTTCAACAAATTCTTGTGAAGGATTTAATGATTTCATCGGAAAAAGTAGCTCATGTCCAAATTGGAAATAGTTTAGAACATGCTTTACTCGTTCTTGTGAAATCTGGATATTCGGCGATACCTGTCTTAGATCCAATGTATAAACTACATGGTTTGATTAGTACTGCCATGATATTAGATGGTATGTTAGGATTAGAGCGTATTGAGTTTGAAAGACTCGATGATATGAAAGTAGAGCAGGTGATGAAGGAAGATATACCTGTTCTTAAATTAGACGATTCATTTGCAAAAGCTTTAGAAATGACAATTGATCATCCTTTTATTTGCGCTGTTAATGAAGAAGGCTATTTTGAGGGGATTTTAACACGTCGGGCTATTTTAAAATTGTTGAATAAGAAAGTAAGGCAATATAATCGATAACGTGAGAAAAGTGACTTCATAGAAACGAAGAAGTCACTTTTTTTCGTGCATATCACTTGTGTATGTATTATATTTAAAAAGACATAAAACATAAGGAAAGTTTGCGCTGGACAATTGTATTTTCTGAATGAAAGCATTCGGCTAAATTAAGGATGAAAAGCTTATTAAAATAAGGTGTATGGAAGCTAAGGAAAGAGGGAGAAAGTTGCAAATTGATGATTTTCAAATGATGGTTGTGTTAGCTCAGGAATCAAATATGAGAAAAGCGGCGGAACGTTTATTTGTTTCCCAACCTGCGCTGAGTCAACGATTACAATCTATGGAGAAACAATGGGGAATGAAGTTTTTTATTCGCTCACAAAAAGGATTGACAATTACACCTGAAGGGGAAAAAGTAGCAAATTATGCTAAAGAAATGTTGCAAAGGGAAGAAGATATAAAAAGTGAGCTAGCTGTTTTTAGAACGGAAACTCATGGAACGTTAAAAATAGCTGTTGCGTCAGTTATTGGTCAATATTGGCTCCCTCCTGTTTTGAAAAAGTTTGTGCATAAATATCCTTCTGTAAAGATATCGCTGTTTACTGGATGGAGTAGTGAAGTGCAAAAGCAGTTTTATGAAGGAGACGTTCATGTTGCTATACTGAGGGGCACACAAGAATATAAAGGTCAGAAACAACAATTATTTGAAGATGAACTGTATTTAGTTGATAAAGAAATAAAAGATATTTCGATGTTAAAAGAAACAAATAGGCCGTTCATTCAATTTAAAAGTGACTCTACTTATTATGGACAAATACAAAATTGGTGGTATGGTTTATTTTCTAATCCGCCTAAGCGAACAATTGTAGTTGACCAAATTGAAACATGTAAACAACTTGTTTTAAATGGTATAGGTTATGCCCTTTTACCTTCTACTGTTTTAAAGGAAGTACAGGAAAATATGTATAAAACACCTGTTCAACTGACGAGAGAAACATGGTTGTTAACAAGTGACTCGGCAAGGCAGTTGAAGCAAGTGCAAGCATTTTTAGAAATTATAGAAGAAATTCAAAGGGAAAAATAAGATTATTATCTTGCTACTCGCTCTTTCGTTTGGTAGAGTAACATTATAAATGGATTTAGGAGGCAACAAGAATGAAAATGATGGATGCTAACGAAATTATTTCGTTTATTCAAAAAAGTGAAAAGAAAACTCCTGTAAAGGTATACATAAAAGGGGATTTAAAAGAAGTAACATTCCCTGAAACAGTACAAGCATTTGTGAATAAAAAATCAGGTGTATTATTCGGAGAATGGTCTGAAATTAAGACAATTCTTGATGAGAATAATAAGCACATCGTTGACTACGTTGTAGAAAACGATCGTCGTAATTCTGCAATCCCAATGCTTGATTTAAAAGGTATTAAAGCTCGCATCGAGCCAGGTGCTATTATTCGTGACCATGTTGAAATTGGTGACAACGCTGTAATTATGATGAATGCAACAATTAACATTGGTGCTGTAATTGGTGAAGGTTCTATGATCGACATGAATGCAGTACTTGGTGGACGTGCAACAGTCGGTAAAAACTGTCACGTAGGTGCAGGTGCTGTACTTGCAGGTGTTATTGAGCCACCTTCTGCAAAACCAGTTATCGTTGAAGATGATGTAGTAATCGGTGCAAACGTAGTTGTTTTAGAGGGTGTTACAGTAGGTAAAGGTGCAGTTGTAGCAGCGGGAGCTGTTGTAACAGAAGATGTGCCTCCATACACAGTTGTTGCAGGTACTCCAGCACGTGTAATTAAAGAAATTGATGAGAAGACAAAAGCAAAAACAGAAATTAAACAAGAGCTTCGTCAATTAAACCCAGAGAAATAAAAAGTAAAAAAAGCGTAAGAGCGTAAAAGGGCTCTTACGCTTTTTATAGATAGAGGTGCAAAAATGACAGTAAGCAAATTTGTCCAAATTCGTAGAGATCTACATAGAATTCCAGAAATCGGATTTAAGGAATGGAAAACACAACAGTATATTTTAGATTATATAGGAACACTTTCTCATGAATTTGTGGAAGTGAAGACATGGAAAACGGGTGTAATCGTTAAAGTAAATGGAAAAAATCCCGAAAAAATAATAGGTTATCGTGCAGATATAGACGGTTTACCAATTACAGAGGAAACTGGATACGAGTTTGCTTCTATTCATGAGGGGATGATGCATGCATGTGGCCATGATGTACATACAACAATCGGTTTAGGCCTTCTAACGAAAGTTGTGAGCGAAAGAATAGATGATGACCTTGTATTTCTATTCCAGCCAGCAGAAGAAGGACCAGGCGGTGCTCTTCCTATGTTAGAAAGTGAAGAGTTAAAAGAATGGAAACCAAATATAATTCTTGGTCTTCATATTGCACCAGAATACGCTGTAGGTACAATTGCAACGAAAGAAGGACTGTTATTTGCCAATACTTCAGAATTATATATTGATTTAAAAGGGAAAGGTGGCCATGCTGCCTATCCGCATACTGCAAATGACATGATTGTTGCAGCGAGTCACCTTGTTACACAGCTTCAATCCGTTATTAGTCGCAATGTAAATCCTCTTGATAGTGCAGTAATTACAATCGGGAAAATTACAGGTGGTACGGTCCAAAATATTATTGCAGAAAAATCTCGTTTAGAAGGAACGATTCGAACATTATCAGTGGAATCAATGAAGCGTGTGAAAAGCAGAATTGAGGCAATTGTTGCAGGTATCGAAGCTTCTTTCCAGTGTGAGTCGATTATAGATTACGGAGCAATGTATCATCAAGTATATAACCATGAAGAGTTAACGAGAGAGTTTATGCAATTTGTACATAAACAAACTGATATGAATGTTATTACATGTACTGAGGCAATGACAGGTGAAGATTTTGGTTATATGCTTCGAGAAATCCCTGGATTTATGTTTTGGCTTGGAGTAAATTCAGAATATGGTTTACATCATGCAAAATTAAAACCAGACGAAGAAGTGATTGAAAAGGCAATTACATTTTTAAGCCAATATGTAAAGTGGAAAGGGAATAGAAAATAAAACTTCCGCTTTCTTGAAGGTTCCAAAAAACTTTTTGTTCTGAGGTGTAAGTAACGCTCGTATAGATTGATTTTAGACATTTACATACAAATGGAAGAATTAAAGTTAATTGTACTGTTTTAATAATGAGCAGGGGGTTTAGCCACTGCTCATTATTAATTATTTGACTAACTTATATATATTTACTTTTAGTATGAAAAGTGTGTAAAATCAATGTGAAACATAGAAAAAAGGGTGGGGAATTACGTGCAAATTAGCAGTGCGATTTTATGTTTCGTCTTATATGCGTATGTTATTATTGCGGCGGTTTATTTTGGGATAAGTTTTTATGCCTATCGTCTAGTAGATAATAATGAATATGACGAAACATACAAATGGGTGAAGAGATATTTATCACCTGTACTAGAAATTATGAATGGGTTTGTGCTCTTTTTATTTATTGGATTAATTGCTTTCTCAACGAGTTTAGTAGGGAATAAAACTACGTTATTTGTATTGGGTATCATTATTTTTATGTTGTTAGGAATAAGGATTGGTAATACGGTCTTTTGGAATGAAAGAAAAGTAGATGGTTGGACGGGAATGTTAATTCCGTGCATGTTAGCTGCAATCGTGACAAATATAGAGCATGAATATTATCAATTACATTTTTGGCTTATTATCGTTTTAACAATTCTTTCTGTTTTGTATATAAGCACAGTAGTACTAACATATATTGCACATGAAAAAGGAGATGTTAAAGGTACTCGTTTCTTTAGAGGACGGGCATTATTTTGGAGTGTGCCGACGATGGCAGTTATCGCGCTTATTGCGATATTAGTAAATGGATATCAATTTTCTAATTGGCAACTATTTTTAGAAAATTGGTGGATCTTTATCTTTTCGTTTATTGCTTTTTTAGGTGCAACGCATTATTTATTCCATCAACATCATTACATATGGGCGTTGTTATTTGCATTCACACAGCTTCTATTTGCCTTTTTTGGTCAAGAAACATTATTATTCGTTTTTGAAACATTTAGTTCTTTTGGAAATATATTTGTATTTGCTATGCTACTTGTTGGTATCGCTTTTTACTTGCAACAATATTTTTATATACAAAAACAAAAATAAGAGCTAATTACAGTTTTTGTGACGCATATAAAGTGTGTTACACTGAAAATAAATAGTACTTGAAGTTATTGGAGGAATTCTTGTGGGTGAGAAAGAAAAAGAATTTGCTGTCATTGGACTTGGTCGCTTTGGTGGAAGTATTTGCCGAGAACTAGCTCAATTAGGTATGGAAGTAATGGCAATCGATTCAGATGAGGATAAAATTAATGAATTTGCAAATATAGCTTCGCATGCTGTAATTGCAGATTCAACAGATGAGATGGTATTAAAAAGCCTTGGTATTCGAAATTTTGATCACGTAGTCGTTGCTATTGGAGATAATTTAAATTCAAGTATTTTAACGACTTTGATTTTGAAAGAGTTGGGTGTAAAAAATATTACTGTAAAAGCTCAAAATGATTATCATGAAAAAGTGTTAAGTAAAATAGGTGCAGATCATATTGTGCATCCAGAACGTGATATGGGAAAAAGGATTGCTAATAATATTGCATCAAGCAATGTGCTAGACTACCTTGAGCTTTCAGATGAGCATAGTATTGTAGAGATTATTGCGAATAAAAAAATTGATGGGCACTCTTTAATTGAATTAGATATTCGTGCGAAGTTTGGATTGAATATTGTAGCAATTAAACGAGGCAAAGAAGTTATCGTATCCCCTCGAGCTACGGAGAATATTCAAGCAGGAGATATATTAATTGTCATTGGTCATGACGATGAAGTGGATCGATTTAAACACTTTTTAAGATAAGAGAAAAGGACAATGCCTTCATGGCATTGTCCTTTTTCTTATATTTCCATAATGATTGGTAAAATCATTGGACGACGTTTCGTTTTTTCATATAGGAATGGGGCTAATGTGTCTGTAATTTCATTTTTAATTTCAGACCATTGTGTTGTTTTACGCTCCATTACTTTTTCTAAATGAGTTGTAATTAATGTTTGTGCATCATTGATTAAATCGCTGCTTTCACGCATGTAAACGAAACCGCGTGAGATGATATCAGGTCCTGCTGCAACTTTAAATTCTTTCATATCAATGCTTACAACTACAATTACAAGTCCTTCTTCAGAAAGGATACGACGATCGCGTAATACGATATTGCCAATATCTCCAATACCGTTTCCATCAATGTAGACCGAACCAGATGGGATTTTTCCAGCTACGCTAGCTTCATCCGAACGTAAAGCAAGAACATCGCCATTATCCATAATGAAGCAATTTTCTTCAGGGATGCCACAATCATTTGCTATGTTCATGTGCATACGCTGCATACGATATTCACCATGAATTGGCATGAAGTACTTCGGTTTAATTAGACGTAACATTAACTTTTGTTCTTCTTGTCCACCGTGTCCACTTGTATGGATATTTGAAAGTTTCCCGTGAATTACATCAGCGCCAGCGCGGTACAACATGTTAATTGTACGACTTACGCTAATTGTATTTCCTGGAATTGGTGAAGAAGAGAAAACAACTGTATCTCCAGGAATAATTTGAATTTGGCGGTGTGTACCGTTTGCAATACGTGAAAGTGCTGCCATCGGTTCACCTTGACTACCTGTACATAAAATAACAACTTTATTAGCTGGTAATCGGTTTAGTTGAGATGCATCTATGAATGTATCTTTCGGGCAACGAATATAACCAAGGTTTTGTCCGATTTCAATCGCTGCTTCCATACTTCGACCAAACACAGCTACTTTACGGTTGTTTTCAACAGCAGCTTCAACAACTTGTTGTAAGCGGTGGATATTTGATGCAAAGGTTGCGAATATAATCCGTCCTTCTACTTTACGGAAAATGTCTTGAATGCTATCACCAACGCGACGCTCAGACATAGTAAAGTTTGGAACTTCACTGTTCGTACTATCAGATAATAGACATAGTACGCCATCTTTACCGATTTCAGCCATTTTTGTTAAATCAGCTGGTTCACCAACTGGTGTGAAGTCAAATTTGAAGTCACCTGTATGAACAACTTGACCTTGAGGTGTTTTCACAACAACGCCGTACGAATCTGGAATACTGTGAGTTGTACGGAAGAAGGATACAGACGTTTTTTTGAATTTAATAACGTCATCTTCTTGAATCTCGTAAAGTTTTGCTTTACGAAGTAAGCCGTGTTCTTCTAATTTGTTTTTGATGAGTGCAATTGCTAATTTTCCGCCGTAAATCGGAATGTTCACTTGACGTAATAGGTAAGGGATTCCGCCGATATGATCTTCGTGACCATGTGTAATGAATAACCCTTTAATTTTATCTTCGTTTCGCACAAAATAAGTGTAGTCTGGTATTACATAATCGATTCCGAGAAGTTCGTCCTCTGGAAACTTAATTCCAGCATCAATTATAATAATTTCATCTTGAAATTGAACAGCGTATGTATTTTTACCGATTTCACCAAGCCCACCGAGAGCAAATACAGCAACTTGGTCGTTTTTTAGAAATTTCATATCGCTATACGATTTCCGCTAATGTTAAATCAGCGTTTTCTTTTTCATATTCAAGATGAGCGCCAGTAACAGACTGAACAAACTCGATATTATATGCGAACTTATTTAATTTTGTACGAACATCCTTTTCAGACGTAGCCTCTAAATATAAAACTTTTGTATTTTCACGTACTGGAACCTCAGTTAATTTTTCTTGATAAAATACTTTAAAAATCATTTGGAAAACCTCTCCTTGTCTATGTTTTGCATTATCTGTTACTTATTATAAAGCAAACAGTCATGATTTTCATGTTTTTTCGAATGAGAATGAAGAAAAAGCCCGAAATGGGCACAATTTAAGCGATTGTCTTTTTACGGACTAGACCGTTTAAATAACGCTTGAGCTTTTTCTTCAGCTTCTTCAGCATGATTACTCCTTCCTTTCCTTATTTTAAACATGCCTATTACTAGTGAAAACTCTATCTCTGATATAAGAGATAGGACAAAAGTGAATGGTGAATCTTGTCCTTTCCCATACAGTGAAAGTTATTCTATAGTAACGATTAGTAGCCGTTAGTTATAGGTATAGTATGAGGAAGAATGGAAAAGAAAATTCATCCGAACAAGTATCCACATGTTTTACTAATATATATATGCAAAGTTTTTAAATAAGGTCAGAAAGGGAACGCTTTCTTCACAGATGTTTAATATGTTATACTTTTTTTTAGAATTTGAAAAGTGATATTCAAAATAGGAATATAGAGTGCCAGAAAGGATTTTGACAAATGAATGATAAAATTGTCTTTTTTGATATTGATGGAACATTATTAGATCATGATAAAAAAATTCCGCAATCTACACGAGATGCAGTAAAACAGTTACAAGAAAAAGGTGTACATGTAGCAATTGCGACAGGCCGCGCGCCATTTATGTTCGAAGATATTCGTAAGGAACTTGATATACATAATTATGTTAGTTTTAATGGGCAATATGTTGTCTTTGAAGATGAGGTAATATTTAATAATCCGTTACATCCAGATGCTTTACATAGGTTTACTCAGTTTGCAAAACAAGAAGGATATCCACTTGTATATCTTGACCATCAAGATATGAGAGCATCAGTGGAATATCATGATTATGTGAAAGAAGGCTTTGGAAGCTTAAACTTTGAGCATCCAACATATGAGCCTAATTTTTATGAGGAACGTAATATTTATCAAACACTACTTTTTTGTGAAGTAAATGAAGAGGAAAAGTTTATTAATCATTATCCAGATTTTCATTTTATTCGTTGGCATGCATATTCAATGGATATCATTCCGAATGGTGGTTCTAAGGCAAAAGGAATTGAGAAATACATTGAAAAGTTAGGTTTTAATCGTGACCAAGTGTATGCATTTGGAGATGGCTTAAATGATTTAGAAATGATCGAAGCCGTTGGCACAGGTATTGTGATGGGAAATGGCCATGAAGACTTGAAAAAACTTGCAAATCATGTGACAAAGGATGTTAATGAAGACGGTATATATCATGGACTAAAGTGGGCTGGATTGTTATAAGTGAATATGGAACCCATTTCATAATAAAGAGGCGGAAGATTAACTTCCGCCTCTTTATTATTATCGCTCTAGAGGTTTGGAATCATCAGGAGCGGCAAAAGGATTTTCTTTATTGATATGGTCATAGAACATAACGCCATTTAAATGGTCAATCTCGTGCTGGAATACGATTGCTGGTAAACCTTTTAAACGTAATTTTACTTCTTCTCCGTTAATAGAAGTTGCTTTTACTGTAATTCTTGTATAACGAGGAACATAACCAGGTACTTCGCGGTCTACAGATAGACAGCCTTCACCACCCTGTAAATATGTACGTTCAACAGAATGGCTAATGATTTTTGGATTGAATAATGCATGGCTATATAATGTACCATCCGCATCGGTTACATGAACTGCAATCATTTTTTTTGAAACACCGATTTGCGGAGCCGCTAATCCGATTCCAGGGCGTAAACTATATTTTTCAGCCATTTCAGGATCTTGGCTATTTATTACGAATTCAATCATTTCTTTTAAGGTAGTTGTATCTTCTTCGCTTGCCGGTAATGACACCTCTTCTGCAACGTTGCGCAAAATAGGATCTCCTTCGCGAATAACATCTTTCATTGTAAGCATATGTAATCTCTCCTTTCCTCTTTAGTCTACCAAAGGAGATGGAAAAAGTCATCGGCAAGAAAGGGAAGGCATTTTGGAAATCGTTCTATTATAGAGTAGGTTATGTATGTGATAAACAGAAAAAGACGGCAAAGCCGTCTTTTTCTTTCCATAGTTGTTTCGTTTTACATTAGCGAATGCAAGCAGCACCAACGATAATTAAAAGAATAAACAACACAACGATTAAGGCGAAGCCGCGTCCAGACCCGCCACAAGAACCGCCATAACCGTAGGAAGGATATGAACAAGTTGGATAGCAATATGAGTATCCGTACATGAGATGACCTCCTTTATTATTTCCCGCTAATACTGCGGTTACTATAATGTATGGAAGAGAGGGTAGAAATGTATAGGTATTTACCTAAAAAAGGAAGAGTAGTTTGTATATTTTTGTTACGAAGAGAGAAAAACTAAAGAGAATTAAATCGTTTACATATTATTCTAAGAGAAAAAATAAGTGAAAAAGGGAATAATATAACAGTAGGTCAATGCTTACTAATACAGATGTAAAAAATAAAAACACGTTTGTGTAGTAGAAACCTGCATATTATTTATAAAAAAACGTATTCAAAGTAATTGACATCGTAATTAGAATAGTTGTAAACTAAAAAACGTGATCAAGATTGTATTAATATGTTTCTGAAAAAACATTAGTACAGATTGTTAGGTACACAAAATTATTCTCAACCGACATATAAACATGTTGGTTTACATCGTTGCGCTTTTTAAACTGGAAAATAGCCAGTGAAAGCGTTTCAGAATATGGTTCAAGAGAGGAAGAGGTGAACGGAATGGGTACTAAAACAAAAAAGACCCTATTTAATGTTGATGAGCAAATGAAAGCTATCGCAGCTCAATTTGAAACATTACAAATTTTAAATGAAAACGGTGAAGTTGTGAATGAAGCAGCTATGCCTGAATTATCTGATGACCAATTAAAAGAATTAATGCGTCGTATGGTGTATACTCGCGTATTAGATCAACGTTCTATTTCTTTAAACCGTCAAGGACGTTTAGGTTTCTACGCACCTACAGCTGGACAAGAAGCTTCTCAATTAGCAAGTCATTTCGCACTTGAAGCAGAAGACTTCATCTTACCAGGATACCGTGATGTACCACAATTAGTATGGCACGGATTACCATTATACCAAGCATTCTTATTCTCTCGTGGACACTTCATGGGTAACCAAATGCCTGAGAATGTAAATGCATTAGCTCCACAGATCATTATCGGTGCGCAAATCATCCAAACTGCTGGTGTTGCGTTAGGTATGAAACTACGTGGTAAAAAATCTGTTGCAATTACTTACACTGGTGACGGTGGTGCTTCACAAGGTGACTTCTACGAAGGTATGAACTTTGCAGGTGCATTCAAAGCTCCAGCAATCTTCGTTGTTCAAAACAACCGTTATGCAATCTCTACTCCAGTAGAAAAGCAATCTGCAGCTAAAACTGTAGCACAAAAAGCAGTAGCAGCAGGTATTTACGGAATTCAAGTAGACGGTATGGATCCATTAGCTGTATACGCAGCAACTGCTTTCGCTCGTGAGCGCGCAGTAAATGGCGAAGGCCCTACTTTAATCGAGACTTTAACATTCCGTTACGGTCCACATACAATGGCTGGTGATGACCCAACTCGTTACCGTACAAAAGATATCGAAAACGAATGGGAACAAAAAGACCCAATCGTACGCTTCCGTAAGTTCTTAGAAGCTAAAGGACTATGGTCTCAAGAAGTTGAAGAGACAGTAATCGAAGAAGCAAAAGAAGATATCAAACAAGCAATTGCTAAGGCTGACCAAGCTCCAAAACAAAAAGTAACTGATTTAATGGAAATCATGTACGAAAAAATGCCTTACAACTTAGCTGAACAATATGAAATCTACAAAGAAAAGGAGTCGAAGTAAGCCATGGCTCAAATGACAATGATTCAAGCAATCACTGATGCTTTACGCGTTGAAATGAAAAATGACCCTAACGTACTTGTATTTGGTGAAGACGTTGGTGTAAACGGCGGTGTATTCCGTGCTACTGAAGGTTTACAAGCTGAATTTGGTGAAGATCGTGTAATGGATACTCCACTTGCAGAGTCTGGTATTGGTGGACTTGCAGTTGGTCTTGCACTTGAAGGATTCCGTCCAGTTCCAGAAATCCAATTCTTCGGTTTCGTTTATGAAGTAATGGATTCAATTTCTGGTCAATTAGCTCGTATGCGTTACCGTTCTGGTGGACGTTGGACTGCTCCAGTAACAGTTCGTTCTCCATTCGGTGGTGGTGTTCATACTCCTGAACTACATGCTGATAGCTTAGAAGGATTAGTGGCTCAACAACCTGGTCTAAAAGTTGTTATTCCATCTACTCCATACGATGCTAAAGGTCTTTTAATCTCTGCGATTCGTGACAACGATCCAGTTATCTACTTAGAGCATATGAAATTGTACCGTTCATTCCGTCAAGAGGTACCAGAAGGTGATTACACAATTGATTTAGGTAAAGCTGATATCAAACGTGAAGGTACAGATGTATCAGTTATCGCTTACGGTGCTATGGTTCACGCTGCATTAAAAGCTGCTGAAGAACTTGAAAAAGAAGGTATCTCTTTAGAGGTTGTTGACTTACGTACAGTTCAACCATTAGATATCGAAACAATCATCGCTTCTGTTGAAAAAACAGGTCGCGTAGTTGTAGTTCAAGAAGCTCAAAAACAAGCTGGTATTGCAGCTAACGTTGTAGCGGAAATTAACGACCGTGCAATCTTAAACTTAGAAGCTCCAGTTGTACGTGTTGCAGCTGCTGATACAGTATTCCCATTCTCTCAAGCAGAGAGCGTATGGTTACCAAACCACAAAGATATTGTTGAAGCTGTAAACAAAGTAATGAACTTCTAATTTTTAGCTTTTCATGTGCAAAAGAAATCAGCACATGCTGGTTTCTTTTGTACATATTCCATAATAATGAAATGAATCAGGGGGCTGAATTCCGTGGCATTTGAATTTAAACTACCAGATATCGGTGAAGGTATCCACGAAGGTGAAATCGTAAAATGGTTTATTAAACCAGGCGATGAAGTAAACGAAGACGATGTACTTCTTGAAGTACAAAATGATAAAGCAGTAGTAGAAATCCCTTCTCCTGTTAAAGGTAAAGTACTTGAAGTACTTGTAGAAGAAGGAACAGTTGCAATCGTAGGAGATACATTAATTAAATTTGATGCTCCTGGATACGAAAACCTTAAATTTAAAGGTGACGATCATGATGAAGCTCCAAAAGCTGAAGAAGCAGCAGTAGAAGCTCCAGCAGCGGAAGCTACTCCAGCAGCAACTGCAGAAGTAGTAAATGAGCGCGTAATCGCTATGCCATCTGTTCGTAAATACGCTCGTGAAAAGGGTGTAGACATTCATAAAGTAGCTGGTACTGGTAAGAATGGCCGTATCGTAAAAGCTGACATCGATGCATTTGCAAATGGTGGACAAACTGTAGCAGCAACTGAGGCTCCAGCAGCAGTAGAAGCTACTCCAGCAGCAGCGAAAGAAGAAGCACCAAAAGCACAACCAATCCCAGCTGGTGAATATCCAGAAACTCGTGAGAAAATGAGTGGTATCCGTAAAGCGATTGCGAAAGCAATGGTTAACTCTAAACACACAGCTCCTCACGTAACATTAATGGACGAAGTAGATGTAACAGAACTTGTTGCTCACCGTAAGAAGTTCAAAGCAGTAGCAGCTGACAAAGGTATTAAATTAACTTACCTTCCGTACGTTGTTAAAGCTTTAACATCTGCATTACGTGAATACCCAATGTTAAACACTTCTTTAGACGATGCATCTCAAGAAGTAGTTCATAAACATTACTTCAACATCGGTATCGCAGCTGATACAGACAAAGGTCTATTAGTACCAGTTGTTAAAGATACAGATCGTAAGTCTATCTTCACAATCTCTAACGAGATCAATGATCTTGCTGGTAAAGCACGTGAAGGTCGTCTAGCTCCAGCTGAAATGAAAGGTGCTTCTTGCACAATTACAAACATTGGTTCTGCAGGTGGACAATGGTTCACTCCAGTTATCAACCACCCAGAAGTAGCAATCCTTGGTATCGGCCGTATCGCTGAAAAACCAGTTGTGAAAAACGGTGAGATCGTTGCAGCTCCAGTATTAGCATTATCTCTAAGCTTTGACCATCGTTTAATTGACGGTGCAACTGCTCAAAAAGCGTTAAACCAAATTAAACGTCTATTGAATGACCCACAATTATTAGTAATGGAGGCGTAATAACAATGGTAGTAGGAGATTTCCCAATTGAATTAGATACAGTCGTTGTTGGTGCAGGTCCTGGTGGATACGTTGCGGCAATTCGTGCAGCACAATTAGGTCAAAAGGTAGCAATCATTGAAAAAGCTAACCTTGGTGGCGTATGCTTAAACGTTGGATGTATTCCTTCAAAAGCGTTAATCAATGCAGGTCATCGTTATGAGAATGCAATGCATTCTGATGACATGGGTATTACTGCAGAAAACGTAAAAGTTGACTTTACAAAAGTTCAAGAATGGAAAAACGGCGTAGTTAAGAAATTAACTGGCGGTGTTGAAGGCCTTCTTAAAGGTAACAAAGTTGAAATCATTCGCGGTGAAGCTTACTTCGTAGATGCTAATACATTACGCGTTATGACTGAAGATGCAGCTCAAACTTATACGTTTAAAAATGCTGTTCTTGCAACTGGTTCTACACCAATCGAAATTCCAGGATTCAAATACTCTAAACGTGTTATCAACTCTACAGGTGCTTTAAGCTTACCTGAAATTCCTAAAAAACTTGTTGTAATCGGCGGCGGTTACATCGGTATGGAATTAGGTACTGCATATGCTAACTTCGGTACAGAAGTTACTGTAGTAGAAGCTGGCGACGAAATCTTAGCTGGTTTCGAAAAAGCTATGAGCTCTGTTGTTAAACGTGCTCTACAGAAAAAAGGTAACGTAAATATCCATACAAAAGCTATGGCTAAAGGCGTTGAAGAAACAGAAACTGGCGTAAAAGTTAGCTTTGAAGTTAAAGGTGAAATCCAAACTGTAGAAGCAGATTACGTATTAGTAACTGTAGGTCGTCGTCCAAACACTCAAGAGATCGGTCTTGAGCAAGTTGGAGTTAAAATGACTGACCGCGGCATCATCGAAATCGATGAGCAATGTCGTACAAATGTACCAAACATCTATGCAATCGGTGATATCGTTCCTGGACCACCATTAGCTCACAAAGCTTCTTACGAAGGTAAAGTAGCTGTAGAAGCAATTAGTGGCCATGCATCAGCTATCGATTACATCGGAATTCCTGCAGTATGCTTCACTGATCCAGAACTAGCATCTGTTGGTTACACTAAAAAACAAGCTGAAGAAGCTGGAATGACTGTAACTGTATCTAAGTTCCCATTCGCTGCTAACGGTCGTGCATTATCATTAAACAGCACTGACGGTTTCCTACAACTTGTAACACGTAAAGAAGATGGTCTTCTTGTAGGTGCTCAAGTTGCAGGTGCAGGTGCTTCTGATATTATTTCTGAGATTGGTTTAGCTATCGAAGCTGGAATGACAGCTGAAGATATCGCTCAAACAATCCATGCTCACCCAACATTAGGTGAAATCACAATGGAAGCAGCTGAAGTTGCTCTTGGAATGCCAATTCACATTGTAAAATAATTTAAGTAATGTAAATAGCCCTTCTCTTATTGTAAGAGAGGGGCTATTTTTATTTTCATCAAATGACTTGCAAGGTCTTTAAACGTACTTGTCGAATGAATATATAATACTTTAACAAATGATTCAGGCTTAACTTACTTCAAAGGTAATATATATCATCCTATAATATGTAATTGATTCAAACTTAACCCCATATATTAATAAAATAGAGCATGTCAAAGGAGAAGGTTCCATGAAAATATTACATGTTATATTTTATCATTTACTACTATGGAGTGGCTTTTCCACTGTATTAACATTATCGAATGGTGATAAGTTTCATTATAAAGTTATTCTTTTTTTCGTATTTCTATATTTAGCCTATGTAATAGCATATTTTGTATTGCACGTAAGAAAGCAAGCTTTATTTCTTACATGTTCGAATTGTATATTATTTTTAATCATATTATCTATTTTTTAAATTAGCGTTTATAAAAATACATTGTTCTTCCATTAAATAATTGTAACTCTCCTTCTAATTTCTTCGCTAAAAAACGGCAAAATTCATTTGCTTTCCCTTTGTCACCAAATGTTGCATTAGGTGGTAAAGAAACTTGGATGAAAGATTGTTCATTTTCTATACCAACACCAATATAAATTGAGTCATACCGGTCGTGAGTGGATTGAAGTTTTAATGTTGTTGTAGATGTATCTAAAATTTCATAAGGAAAAGCGGTATTTGTATACGTGTAATTAATTTGGGCACCAGTTTTAGAAGTAACTGTTTTATAATAATGAAAAAGTTGTTTTATATCATCTATTGAAACTGATTGTTGGTTGGATTTCGGTACAAGCGTAATAAAGGCGTGTTGCATATAAGTTCCCCCTAGCTTAGTAGAATACTATCATTCTACATCCTACTGAATTTTTTGACAATTAAAAGGAGTATGACATGTTTTGTTTAATATACTATTAATGAAACGTGATGTAGAAAGGTGGAAACCAATGTTTGAAAAATTGTATGATGAGCATGAAAGTGTGAAGGTACGATTTTTAGGGTTTATGACACATGATACACGTTATGATTTTGGTGTTATTTATACAAATATGTTTTTTGGAAAGCCGCTCATTGTTTGTATGCAAACAGGAAGGTCTACTTTACTCGGACGAGATGATGTAGAGAATGTTCAATATATACAGGAGATTTTTAAATTAGGATCAGAAGAGGAAGCAAAGGAGTTAGCTCAGTTTTTCAAATTTCTAGTTCCGTCAACTTCTTTACATGCGGAATATGAAGAATAATTATTTTGAAACAGTCGTACTTATAAATATGGCTGTTTTTTATTTGAATATCGCATACTAATTTAAATTAAAAATATTTAATGTGTTATACTGAAAACCTATTGACGTAAAAAGTATAACATATTAAAATAAAGACAGAAAGTTAAGCGGTTACAAAAAGTTTTTGGGATTATAAACTTAGGGGGAAATGAAAAATGGGAACAATCGTATGTCAAGATTGTGAAGGTACAATTGCACACTTCGAAGATGAGAAAGTAACGGTACTTTACGGGAAATGTGGATCTTGCGGATGTGATCACACAGAGCATACAAAAGCCCAATAATTGATAGGAAATGGACAGCTAAAAGTTTTTAGGACCATAAACTCAGGGGGAAATGAAAATGGGAACAATCGTATGCCAAGTATGTGAAGGAACAATTGGACATTTTGAAGATGAGAAAACGACGGTACTTTACGGAAAATGTGGAACAAATTGTGACTGTGCTAGAAAAGATAATGCGAAAGCTTAATGATAAATAAATAGATTACTATTAAAACTCAGGGGGAAATGAAAATGGGAACAATCGTATGCCAAGTATGTGAAGGAACAATTGGACATTTTGAAGATGAAAAATCAACAGTACTATACGGGAAATGTGGATCTCATTGCGAATGTGACCATAAAGAACATACAAAAGCTTAATAATAAGAAAAAGCGCCTACATGTGTAGGCGCTTTTTTAATAAATTGTAGTTGTATGACCAACTGTTGCAACGATTGCATCATCTCTAATTGGAATAAAACTTATGGATGTCTGTGGTGTACTAGAAGAAGCGTATTGGCTCATTATACGGCTATCGATACGGGTAATAGTATCAGTCAAGAAAGCTGAAATAAAAGCGTAAGGGACTCTTCGTTCATTTAATGAATAAATAATTTCTTCTTTTGTTTTTACACCCACGCCATGTCCGTAAAAAAAGAAATTTCCTAAATAGATTGTGTTTTCTCCTTGCCACTCAATCGTAGCTGGATTCACTTGTGGGTTTTTAAAGTAAACGAGGTCACCTGGAACAAGATCGCCACCGTTTTTTGTTATGAGCCTTAGATCTTGATCGTAGTCCCATGTATAAAGTAAAAGGTTTGCAAATAGACGATTGAAAGTTTCTTCCTCATACAATGATAGTAAAGCTTTATAAAAAATAATGATCATAGCGGTTGCGCATTCAGTTCCATATAGTTTTCCGTTTTTGAAAATATCCTGTATGGCAATAGAAGGTGGTATGTTTGGAAGAAGCTCGAATCCTCCAAGAGACGTTCTTTTCCAATACTGGGGGTTGCAAAAGGATTGTTGAAATGTACGAAACTGAAATCCACTTTGAAAAAGCTCTAGTGCAGAGATAATAATATTAACTCGTAAATTGAGATCAAAGCTGAGTTCATCAGCTGTTCGGAAGGAATAAACTTCTTGATTTCCTGCCATTATTGATAAAATTTGTTGTTTCTCTGCTGCAAATGGCTCATATTCATTTGTAATATAAGGATGTACAATAGAACGGCCTATTACAATCATAATAGTATCCCCACCTATACGTTACATTCTTAAGTATCGTATGAAGAAAAGGAAAAAAGGTGAAAAAAAAAGCCTATCAACTGATAGGCTTGTACTCTTTAATAACACGTAATGTTTGTAATGTCATATCTTCAGGACCTTGTACAGGTAAACCTGCTTCTAAGTTTTTACGAATATACTCTAAGTTTTCTTGTGTAATAATTTCCCCCGGAGTAAAGATTGGAATCCCTGGCGGATAAACCATAACAAAATCAGCTATAATACGACCCGCTGCATTTTCAAATGGAATGACTTCTGTTTCCGAATAAAAAGCATCTCGAGGAGAAAGTGCTAGCACTGGAATTTCTGGAATCTCTACTTGTACTTGAACACCTTTATCTGCCCTATTTCTAAATGTTGCTGCTAAATCGTGTAAAGCTGCAATAAGTGTATTTGTATCACTTTCTGTATCTCCCAAAGTGATAAGACATAGTATGTTGTATAGATCTGAGAGTTCTACTTCAATGTTATATTGCTCTCTAAGCCATACTTCAGCTTGGTGGCCGGTAATACCTAAATCTTTTACAGATACAATTATCTTTGTAGGATCATAGTTAAAGGTAGCATCTGTACCTAACATTTCTTTTCCAGGACAGTAAAGATGCTCAATAGAATTTATAGCATCACGAACATGTTCAGCTAATTGTATTGTTTGTTCTATGAGTGCTGTTCCTTCTGTAGCAAGACGTTTTCTCGCAACATCAAGGGATGCTAACAAGATGTAAGAAGTTGATGTAGTCGTAAGCATGCTAATAATAGATTGGACATGCTTTACATTCACTAAGCCTTCTTTCACATTAAGAATAGAACTTTGAGTTAAAGAGCCTCCTAATTTGTGAACACTTGTTGCTGCCATATCTGCACCAGCTTGCATCGCTGACATGGGTAATTCATCGTGAAAATGAATATGAACACCATGAGCCTCGTCGACTAGTACAGGGATGTCATAAGAATGTGCTAATTGTACAATCTGTTCTAAGTCTGCAGCAAACCCAAAGTACGTTGGGTTAATAACAAGTAAGCCCTTTGCATCTGAGTGCTCTTCAAGTGCTTTTTTGACAGATTGAATTGTGATTCCATGAGAAATACCGAGCTTCGGATCGATTTCAGGATGCATGAAAATCGGTTTTGCGCCTGAGAAAATAATAGCTGACATTACTGACTTATGCACGTTTCGTGGTACTAGGATTTTGTCACCAGGACCGCAAACGCTCATCACCATTGTCATAATAGCACCACTTGTACCTTGAATAGAAAAGAAAGTATGATCTGCACCGAATGCAGCGGCTGCTAAATCCTGTGCTTCTTTAATCATACCTTTGGGATGATGTAAATCATCGAGTGGCGCAATATTAATTAAATCAATTGCTAATGCATTATGCCCAATAAATTCGCGAAATGTAGGATCCATGCCCTGTCCTTTTTTATGACCAGGAATATGGAATTGAATTGGATTTCGCTTACTGTGCTCAACTAAAGCGGTAAACAATGGTGTTTCGTATTGGGACAATCTATACACCCCTTCTTCTTCATAATATTTAGTGTAATTTGTTTTATATAATCCTGCTCTAAAAAAGTTTAGTCTTTTTTAGAATAAGGCTTGTTTTTCTGCCATTCAAAAAATCGTTTTTGAGATGGTAGCTTCACTTTATTTTCTATAAAACAAAAGCATTATATCACCAATAATTATAGATGTATAGAAAAAAATGTTTTTAAGGTGAGTATGTTTAATAGTTAGCCTCAACTAATGAATAGAGGAAGACAATTCCATTAAAATGAATAAATAGTGTATAATGCAGAGTGGCTATAATGAAGAATAAAATATTCTCTTTAAGATAGCATAATGAAACAAGAAGAAATGATAAATGAGGTGCGAAATGGAATATCAATATCCGTTAGATTATGATTGGTCAAATGAGGAAATGGTTAAAATTGTTAAGTTTTATGAAGCGATTGAGAAAGCTTATGAAAAAGGGATTATAAGAGAAGAATTAATGGGTTTATATCGTCGTTTTAAAGAGATTGTTCCATCGAAAGCAGAAGAAAAGAAAATTGATAAAGAATTTGAAGAAGTAAGTGGATACTCTATATATCGTGCTATTCAAAGGGCAAAAGAAGTCGAAGAACAAAAGCTTGTAAAAATGTAAAAAATATTTTGAAAAATAAAAACTGAAGTGATATAATGTGATAACAACTAAAAACGGACAATATAAATTGTCCGTTTTCTACTATCGATTACAAAGTGCATATAAAGGAAGGAGTGATTGCATCGTAGATTCAATCTTAGCAAGGAATTGTTCGTTGGTCATTGCTGAAAACTCCTCTGGTGATATATGAATACCAACTAATAATTCTGCCTTTTTTACAGTAGCTAATCGTTCAATCATCTTTTGTAAGTCTTCGGTTTCAAGTGTTTTATGTAATTTCACACTTGGTTTAGTATGGTCAATGGACCAAACGAAGTCATTTGGAATATTTGTTTTTAAATCATTTAAATGTTCTAAGAAGGCATGAGCCGTCTCAACTTTTTGTGGACACTCATAGATTAAACCAAAGTATATGAAGGCATGAGTACCCCATAAGCCGATTTGGAAATGCGGTAGCATTTTATATCCTCGTTTATTTGTTGAAAAAGCAACCCAAGTATCGTTTGGTGGATTGACTTTGCGGCGTGCGTGTTTTGCAACATGATAAAAAAAGTTCTCATCAGTTTGTTTGGATAAGTATTCTGCAAATTGTTCCCCTAAAGCTTCTAGCTTAGGATGAATGTTCGTTTTAATTGCACTCATTCGTTCTTCGAGACCATCAACTGTAAAGACATCAAAATCAGTTGACTTGAATGTTTGTATTGTCATGATTGTTCCTCCAACTCCTATTTTGCTTTTATTTTAGCATAGCTTGTACTATTCATAAAAAAAACAGCACAAAAAAATTTAAATAAAAAAATATAATTTTGTTGCATAGATGATTTATCCAACATAGTATAGTATAAAACAAAAAATCAGAAAATTGAATTAATTCTAGTCCGAGGGCAGACGAATATTGGGAGGAGGCAAATAATATGAGACAGGTGATTAATGCGTTAAAGAGAACAGATGCTGAAAAGAGAATACCGGTGCTACGTTTGGAGCTAGATTATGAATTAGCAACTTTATATGATGCGATGATGGAAGATGATAAACAGAAAAAAGAAGAGTGTGTACAAAAGTTAGAAGTGTTAAGACTTGAAATGATTCGTTTAGAAGCGTAATAATAGTATATGTATAAAAAATTAGTTGGTGCGAACCTTATAAAGGGTTCGTTTTTTCTGTGAACAGTATAGATCGGAGTGTTTAAACATGCAAGAAGTATGGAAAGACATTGATGCACACGCCAAACGGTGGATTCGGGATGCAGGAGAGCATTTAATGGCATCAATGAAAAAAGCACTTATTATAGAAACAAAATCAAATGCAGCTGACTTAGTTACAAATATGGACCGAGAGATAGAACAGTTTTTAATTGGGAAAATTAAAGAAACATTCCCGAATCATAATATTTTAGGAGAAGAGGGTTATGGAGACGAGATAACGTCTTCTGACGGGGTTGTTTGGTTAATTGATCCAATTGACGGCACGATGAACTTTGTTCATCAAAAAAGAAATTTTGCGATTTCAATTGGGATTTATGAGAACGGTATCGGAAAGATTGGACTTATATATGATCCAGTGCATGATGAACTATATCATGCAGTCAAGGGATCTGGAGCTTTTTGTAATGATATATCAATTCCTCCATTGAAAAAAGGAACTGTAGAGCAAGGTATTGTAGCTTTAAATGCGATATGGCTTACAGATAATCCATTGCTTAATATGGAAAGTATGATGGCACTTGTTAAGAAAGCAAGGGGCACAAGATCATATGGCTGTGCAGCGTTAGAGATGGTATACGTTGCAACAGGAAGAATAGATGCATATGTAACGCCGAGATTATCACCATGGGATTTTGGCGGAGGACAGATAATTGTAGAAGAAGTTGGAGGTAAGGTGACGACATTCTCTGGAGCGCCACTTTCTATCATAGAGAAGAGCAGTGTGTTAGTTGCAAAACCAGGAGTGTATGAAGAAGTGTTATCGTTTATATGAGAGCAACAAAAAAAGTAAGAGGCTGTGTATAAGCTTCTTACTTTTTAGCGTTATTGTGATTTGCGCATTTTTCTTTTTGTTACAAAACCGTATCCAACTGTAACAAATGTGCCGATAATGCAAATAATAATACCGATTGGACTATTTTCAGCAATCATAATGCCGATACCGATTAAGAAAATAACACCGATAATTGCAGTTAATAAAAAGCGATATTGAATGTGTTCCATTTCTTCACCCTCCAATCTCATTTTACTTTCACAAAAGTAAGAATACAACTATATTTTCATTCTTGCTTTTATTTTAATTGCTATTGTATCCCCTTCGCTCTTATAATAGAGAAGGATTAAAAAGACATTAGGAGTTGGACATGTTGAAAAAACGACAAGATTTACGTAATATAGCAATTATTGCCCACGTTGACCATGGTAAAACAACACTTGTTGACCAGTTATTACGTCAAGCGGGGACTTTCCGTGCGAACGAACACGTTGAAGAACGCGCAATGGATTCAAATGATCTAGAAAGAGAACGCGGTATTACAATTTTAGCGAAAAATACAGCGATTCACTATGAAGATAAAAGAATTAACATTTTAGATACACCTGGTCACGCTGACTTCGGTGGAGAAGTAGAACGTATCATGAAAATGGTTGATGGTGTTTTACTTGTTGTTGATGCATATGAAGGTTGTATGCCACAAACACGATTTGTTTTAAAGAAAGCTCTTGAGCAAAACTTAACTCCAATCGTAGTTGTAAACAAAATTGACCGTGACTTCGCTCGTCCAGATGAAGTAGTTGATGAAGTAATCGACTTATTCATTGAGCTTGGTGCAAACGAAGATCAATTAGAGTTCCCAGTTGTATTTGCATCAGCAATGAACGGAACAGCAAGCTTAGATTCAAACCCAGCAAATCAAGAAGAGAATATGAAATCATTATTCGATACAATTATCGAACATATTCCAGCACCAATTGATAACAGCGAAGAGCCACTTCAATTCCAAGTAGCACTTCTTGATTACAACGACTACGTTGGACGTATTGGAGTTGGTCGTGTATTCCGCGGTACAATGAAAGTAGGACAACAAGTTGCTTTAATGAAAGTTGATGGAAGTGTAAAACAATTCCGTGTAACAAAATTATTTGGTTACATTGGATTAAAACGTCAAGAAATTGAAGAAGCAAAAGCTGGTGACTTAGTAGCTGTTTCTGGTATGGAAGACATCAACGTTGGTGAAACAGTATGTCCAGTTGAGCATGAAGATGCGTTACCATTATTACGTATTGATGAGCCAACACTACAAATGACGTTCCTTGTAAATAACAGCCCATTTGCAGGTCGTGAAGGTAAATACATTACATCTCGTAAAATTGAAGAGCGTCTTCGTTCACAATTAGAAACAGATGTAAGTTTACGTGTAGATAATACAGATTCTCCTGATGCGTGGATCGTATCTGGACGTGGGGAACTACATTTATCTATCTTAATTGAAAACATGCGTCGTGAAGGTTATGAATTACAAGTATCTAAGCCAGAAGTAATCATTAAAGAAGTTGATGGCGTAAGATGTGAGCCTGTAGAGCGTGTACAAATCGATGTACCTGAAGAATACACTGGTTCTATTATGGAATCTATGGGTGCACGTAAAGGTGAAATGTTAGATATGGTGAATAACGGAAACGGTCAAGTTCGCCTTACTTTCATGGTTCCAGCACGTGGTTTAATTGGTTACACAACAGAATTCTTAACATTAACTCGTGGTTACGGTATTTTAAACCATACATTCGATTGCTACCAACCAGTACACGCTGGACAAGTTGGTGGACGTCGTCAAGGTGTTCTAGTTTCACTTGAAACAGGAAAAGCATCACAATACGGTATTATGCAAGTTGAAGACCGTGGTGTAATCTTCGTTGAACCAGGTACAGAAGTATATGCTGGTATGATTGTAGGAGAACACACTCGTGAGAACGACTTAACAGTTAACGTTGTGAAAATGAAACAACAAACTAACATTCGTTCTGCGACGAAAGATCAAACTTCAACAATGAAGAAACCACGCCTAATGACTTTAGAAGAATCATTAGAGTACTTAAACGATGACGAGTTCTGTGAAGTAACTCCAGAATCAATTCGTCTACGTAAAAAGATTCTTGATAAGAGTGAGCGCGAAAGAGCTGCTAAGAAAAAGAAATCTGTTGAAGCGTAAAAATAAAAAAACAACGCCCTTTATAAAGGGCGTTGTTTTTTATTTTGTTTATTTTTTAGAATATTTACTCATTTTTGTGGACAGTATTTTTTTTGCGAGTTACTCTTGTATTAAGTGTATAAAGAAAATTGCATTTTACTGCTAGGGGGGGAAGAGTGTGTTAGAAAGGATGTCTTTTTTTGCAAAATTGTGTAAGGTAGATGAAAATCCAGAGTTAGGAATGTGGTTACTTTATGGGACGATTATTATATTAAGTGCTCTCGTTTATAATTTAGGATTTGCTAGAAAGTTGTCTGTACTAAAAAATATTGTGATATACATATCATTAGCAATTGGATGCACAGTATTAACCTTTTTTGCTGTGTTTTTACCTGTTGGAGAAGGACTTGTTGTAGCGGCAATTGTACTTGGAATTTATAGATTGCGTTTGCGTCAAGCGAAACAACAAAAAGCAGGATAAGGAAGGGGAGTTTTCATGCGTTCAGTACAAGATGCACTATATAATTGGTTAACAATTAAAACAGTTGCGGAAGCACGTCCAGATGATAGTGCTGCAAAAGAAACATATTTGTTATTTCAAAATATGATATATGAAGAACATAAATTAAGAAATGTGGAAGTCGAAAAGAACGAGGAAATGTATTTAATTACATATGAAATGAATGGAGAACGGAAATCTGCAAGGTTTCCGTTAGAAGCCATTGATTGTTTTTTGGATCAGATGAATCGTGAACCAGAAAAATATAAATAAGTCCTTATCTATATGAGTAAGGACTTATTTACATTTTACCAATCATCTTCGATTTTTTTATCACGATATAATCGGAAATTACCACTTGCATGACGTTCCATTGTACGCTCTGCAATTCGTTCCGAACATTCCATGCACATATATGTATGAATAGGGCGATTACGCAGTTTTTTTGCCATAGGATTTTCATCATCTAACATATCTTTTTTATCACAAATCATACATTTGACTCTCATTTCGTCACCTCAATACGAATTCTATCAGTATAAGTATATCATGGAAGTATAATGTTTTTGAATAATAGCGGGAAAAAATAATATTTTCGCAATTCAAAAAATAAGTTATGATAAGGATATACCAAGTATGTTTGGAGGTGAAAATATGGCGAATGTAGTAGAGCCTACCTTAACAGAGGATTTAGTACAAACGTTGCGTAAAGAATGTATCGTTATGATAGCAACGACAGATTTCGAAAAACAAGTTCCTAACGTAAGTGCTATTTCTTGGGTGTATGCAGTGAGTAAAACTAGTATTCGATTTGCAGTAGATCAACGTTCACGTATTGTGGAAAATATACAGCATAATACAGGTGTGGTATTGACTATAATGGCGAATGAATCCGTATTTTCTATAAGTGGTGCAGGTGAAATTTTGACAGATAGAATGGAAGGTATTTCTCTAAAATTAACTGTAATAGAAGTAAATGTGCAAGAAGTGCGTGATGTTATGTTTTATGGAGCGAAACTTGCAATTGAACCAACATATGAAAAAACATATGATCTTCGGGCAGCGAAAAAGCTGGATAATGAAGTGTTAGTAGGGATAAGAGAATTATAAAGATGCTAAATAGGAAATTTGTTTATTCACTTTTGTAATCGGTTATTGTGATTTAACGTTAATAATTATAATAAAAAGTAATATATTGAATAGAAATGAATAAAGAATAAATAAAAGGTTTAATGACTATGATTTTCGATTCTACCTCGTTTACACGGTACATATAATTATAACAATGGTTCGTCCATATTTTATGGATGAAACCCTTGTTCTACAAATTTAAAAGTGGAGTCAGGGGGTAACAGGTTGGATAAAATTTATGTGTTAGATACGAATGTACTTTTGCAGGATCCTTTATCTATTTTTTCATTTGAAACCAATGAAGTAGTGATTCCAGCAGTTGTATTAGAAGAGGTTGATTCGAAAAAACGTTATATGGATGAAGTAGGACGAAACGCTCGTTATGTATCTAAGTTAATAGATAAATTTCGTGAAATAGGAAAGCTGCATGAAAGTATCCCGCTAGAAAACGGCGGAACATTTCGTATTGAATTGAACCATCGTTCATTTGTGCAACTACAAGATATTTTTGTAGAAAAAACAAATGATAATCGAATTTTAGCTGTAGCAAAAAATCTATCTTTAGAAGAACAGGAAAAAGAGGACGGGAAGTCTGTTATTTTAGTAAGTAAAGATGTACTCGTAAGAGTAAAAGCTGATGCAATTGGTTTGAAGGCTGAAGATTATTTAAGTGATCGCGTAATTGAAGTAGAAAATATATATTCTGGTTTTTTAGAAGGATATATATCAAAAGAACAATTGGATTATTTTTATGAGAAAGGTGAATTGCCTCTATCTGAAATTGCGAATCATCCTTTTTATCCAAATCAATTTGTAGTGATGAAAGATGCATTAGGGGGCTCTAGTTCTGCTCTTGGCATTGTGGATCACTTAGGTAAGAAGGTAAAGAAACTTATTTTTCACAATGAACAAGTGTGGGGGATACGACCACGAAACGTGCAGCAAATTATGGGATTAGAATTGTTGCTTCGTGAAGATATTCCGCTTGTAACGTTAACGGGGAAAGCCGGCACAGGAAAAACGTTACTTGCGTTAGCTTCGGGACTTATGCAAACAGAAGACTTAGGGTTATATAAAAAATTACTTGTGGCAAGACCAATTGTTCCAGTCGGAAAAGATATCGGTTATTTACCAGGAGAAAAAGAAGAAAAGTTAAGACCATGGATGCAGCCAATTTTTGATAACCTAGAGTATTTATTTAATACGAAAAAGCCAGGAGAGTTAGATGCTATTTTAGCTGGAATGGGTTCGATTGAAGTAGAGGCCCTTACTTATATACGCGGGAGAAGTATTCCAGATCAGTTCATTATCATTGACGAAGCACAAAATTTAACAAAGCATGAAGTGAAGACGATATTAACTAGGGTAGGGGAAAAGAGTAAGATTGTATTGATGGGAGATCCTCAGCAAATTGATCACCCATATTTAGATGAATATAATAATGGCTTAACGTATGTTGTAGAGAAGTTTAAAGAACAGCGTATTAGTGGTCATGTGAAGTTTGTTAAAGGGGAGCGATCTAATTTAGCTCAACTAGCAGCAGATTTATTGTAAAAAGGAGTGAGCTTAAGCTCACTCCTTTTCTTTAAATAATTGTAAATTTACGGATGTTACGGATTGGATTTTGTTGATTAGATCCATCATTAAAATAGAGATGAACAGGCCCGTCTTCTTTTAATGGTTTTCCTTCTTTTGAAAAGCCTAGTATAGCATTTTTGACAGTTTCTAATGGAAGTGTCATTGTATGATCTACCGTTTCAATTTCAACTTGCGTAGCGTCCTCTAAAATTTCAGCGTTAGCAAGGAATGGATGAAATGGTATACCAAATGTTCCAGTAATCAGCTGTTCTTTTTTATATTTCTTCACACTTTGTTGTATTGGAGGAAAAGCGGCACCATCACGGATTTCGCGATCCCAATGTTCTGAAGTGTTTTTTAAATAAGTTTCTAGTTCAGACGTGTTTTCTCTAGTTTCATCAAAGTAAGTTGTCAAATCTACTTTTCGATCATCAAAGATCCAAACAGTTGGATCAATAGTGATTGGAAAACGTACTTTTCCGTTAATAAATAAAATTTCGCTCATTGTTGTTCCCCCATTTGTGTTATACTCCCACTTTTCAGTATAATAGTATTAGACACTGTTGTCACAAAAAATGTTTCTATTGCAATTTATTAAAACTATCGCTAATATTAATAGATAGGATAGAGGAGAGTAGGACGGAAACGGAGGGAATCAATTTGGCGTCTGAGACAGTAGCAAATCATCAGGAAAAGGCACTAGCCCTTCTACAAGCGGATGCAGAGAAGATTTTAAGACTTATTAAGGTGCAAATGGACCATCTTACAATGCCGCAATGTCCATTATATGAAGAAGTGTTAGACACACAAATGTTTGGACTATCCCGCGAGGTCGATTTTGCGGTTCGCCTTGGTCTTATTGCAGAAGAACAAGGGAAAGCAATGTTAGGTGAGCTCGAACGTGAGTTATCTGCACTTCATGAAGCATTTACAAACAAACAACAATAACGGGTTCAAATAAGGGGGCTCAAACTAAATTAGTTTGAGCTTTTTATTTGTATAATAAAGCAGGAAGAATCAATGTACATATGGAATACAACAATAATTAAATTGAAACAGAAAGAGGAAATGAAATGAAAAAAGTATGGAAATCAATGGATTATTCATTATTACTTCCTCTTGTTATCTTATGTGTGCTGGGAGTAATAATGGTATATAGTTCTAGTTCCATTGTTGCGATTTCGAGGCATAACTGGCCGGCAAATTACTTTTTTAAAAAACAATTAATAACTTTAGCTATTGGAACGGTATTGTTAGTAATTGTAGCTTCGTTACCTTATAAGTTTTGGAGAAAACGAATAATTTTATCGGCGATGGGGCTAGGGAGTATTGCTTTACTAGCAGCAGCCTTGATTTTTGGTAAGGAAATAAATGGTGCAAAAGGTTGGATATTAGGTATACAGCCCGCTGAATTTGTTAAATTATCGATTATTATTATATTAGCTCGCTTTTTTGCAAGGAGACAAGAAACAAATACACCTGTTTTTAAAGGGTCGGGACTTACACTTGGTTTTGTTGGAATGGCAATGTTTTTAATTTTAAAGCAAAATGATTTAGGTACCGATTTGTTAATTGCAGGAACAGTAGGGATTATGTTTCTTTGTTCAGGAGTAAGGATTAATTTATGGATTAAACGAATTGTTTTAACTTCTATAGTATGGATTCCAGCTCTATATTTTTTGGCTAATTATAAATTAAGTGGATATCAAAAGGCACGTTTTTCAGTTTTTCTTGATCCATTCAATGATCCTCAGAATGATGGATTCCAATTAGTAAATTCTTTTATTGGAATTGCTTCAGGAGGGCTAAATGGTCGAGGATTAGGAAATAGTGTGCAAAAATATGGGTATTTACCAGAACCGCAAACAGATTTTATTATGGCTATTATATCTGAAGAATTAGGTTTTATTGGTGTAGCTATTATTTTAATTTGCTTGCTACTTATTATTATTCGTTCATTCAGGATTGCTCAAAAATGTAACGATCCTTTTGGAAGTTTAATTGCAATCGGAATTGCAAGTTTAATAGGAGTACAAACTTTTGTTAATGTTGGTGGTATGTCTGGATTAATACCGCTTACGGGAGTGCCTTTACCGTTTATTAGTTATGGTGGAAGTTCCTTAATAGCTAATCTACTTGCAATGGGAATACTACTCAATATTGCTAGTCACGTGAAACGACAAGAGAAACAACAGAATGGTGTAATGAAAGAAAGAGAACAAAATGGACCACATCTTGTAGTTGTAAAATAAAAACACATTGTGCTTTAGAGCATGATGTGTTTTTTATTTTTAAATATGATGTACTAATTTCTCTTTCAGTTAAAAGATATATCACATTAAGTTAAATGTGATATACAATTAAGTTGTTAGGAAAGGAAGAGGTATGCTATACTATTTTTGTGAAACAAATTGCACAGAAAACTTATCATTTGTTAGAAAATAAGGTATGATGGATAAAAATAAAGTGAAGCTTTCTAAGTATAATATAATGTGGAAAGTGAAGAACTTCACGCTTTTTAAGGTGTGTGTATATTTTATCTCTAGAGTGGTAGGAAAGTAGAGGGGGAAAATCATGACAAAGCTGCAACGTATTCAAAAAGTATTGGTAGCTAACCGTGGAGAGATTGCAATTCGTGTGTTTCGAGCTTGTTCGGAACTTGGATTAAAAACAGTTGCAATCTATTCTAAAGAGGATAGTGGTTCTTATCATCGCTATAAAGCCGATGAGTCCTATTTAGTTGGGGAAGGAAAAAAACCAATTGATGCTTATCTAGATATTGAAGGCATTATTGAGATTGCAAAAAGTAATCATGTAGATGCAATCCACCCTGGATATGGTTTCTTGTCAGAAAATATTCAATTCGCTAAACGTTGTGAAGAAGAAGGAATTATCTTTATCGGTCCGAAAAGTAAGCATTTAGATATGTTTGGAGATAAAGTGAAAGCAAGAACACAAGCGCAGCTAGCACAAATTCCAGTTATACCTGGTAGTGATGGTCCAGTAAATTCATTAGAAGAAGTCGAAAAATTTGCTGAAAAGTATGATTACCCGATTATTATTAAAGCATCCCTTGGGGGTGGCGGTCGTGGTATGCGTATTGTGCGTACTAGTGAGGAATTAGGAGAATCATATAATCGAGCGAAATCAGAAGCGAAAGCAGCTTTTGGTAATGATGAAGTTTACGTCGAAAAATTTGTTGAAAAACCTAAACATATAGAAGTACAAATTTTAGCAGATGAAGAAGGCAATGTTGTTCATTTATACGAGCGTGACTGCTCTGTACAACGTCGTCATCAAAAAGTTGTAGAAATTGCACCGAGTGTATCACTTTCAGATGATCTGCGTCAGCGTATTTGTGATGCTGCTGTGAAGTTAACGAAAAATGTAAACTATTTAAATGCAGGAACAGTAGAATTCCTTGTAAAAGATGATGAGTTTTACTTTATTGAAGTAAATCCACGTGTTCAAGTAGAACATACGATTACAGAAATGATTACGGGAGTAGATATTGTTCAATCACAAATTTTAATAGCGGATGGACATTCATTACATAGCAAAATGGTAGGTGTTCCGAAGCAAGAGGAAGTAGTTGTACATGGATTTGCAATTCAATCTCGTGTAACAACTGAAGATCCGCTAAATAATTTTATGCCGGATACAGGAAAAATTATGGCGTATCGATCAGGTGGTGGTTTTGGTGTGCGTCTTGATACAGGAAATAGCTTCCAAGGTGCAGTTATTACACCGTACTACGATTCTTTACTTGTAAAAGTTACAACTTGGGCACTTACTTTTGAGCAAGCTGCTGCAAAAATGGAACGTAACTTAAAAGAATTCCGTATTCGTGGTATTAAAACAAATATTCCATTCCTAGAGAATGTAGTAAAGCATAAAAACTTCTTATCAGGAGAATATGATACTTCATTTATCGATGCGTCACCTGAATTGTTCTTGTTCCCGAAACGTAAAGACCGTGGAACGAAAATGTTAAATTACATTGGTACAGTAACAGTAAATGGTTTCCCAGGAGTAGGGAAAAAAGAAAAACCAATATTCCCAGATGCTCGTATTCCATGTTTAAAACATTCAGAGCCAATCCAAAATGGAACGAAACAAATTTTGGACGAGCGTGGAGCGGACGGATTAGTAAAATGGGTACAGGATCAAAAACGTGTACTTTTAACGGATACAACATTCCGTGATGCACACCAGTCATTACTTGCAACTCGTATTCGTACAAAAGATTTACATCAAATTGCGGAGCCAACAGCGAGAATGTTACCGAACCTATTCTCAGCAGAAATGTGGGGCGGTGCAACGTTTGATGTTGCGTATCGTTTCTTAAAAGAAGATCCATGGGAACGATTACTAGATCTTCGTGAAAAAATGCCGAATGTGTTATTCCAAATGTTACTTCGTTCTTCAAACGCAGTTGGATACAAAAACTATCCAGATAATTTAATTCAAAAATTTGTGGAATGTTCTGCTCAAGCAGGCATTGATGTATTCCGTATTTTTGATAGTTTAAACTGGGTGGAAGGCATGAGAGTTGCAATTGACGCTGTACGAGACACTGGTAAAATTGCAGAAGCAACAATGTGCTACACAGGGGATATTCATGATCCACTGCGTAGTAAATATGATTTAAATTATTATAAAAATTTAGCAAAAGAGTTAGAAGCATCAGGAGCTCACATTTTAGGTATTAAAGATATGGCGGGCTTACTAAAACCAAATGCAGCATATGATTTAGTTTCTGCATTAAAAGAGACAGTGTCGATTCCAATTCATCTGCACACGCACGATACGAGTGGAAATGGTATATTAACGTATACGAAGGCAATTGAAGCAGGTGTTGATATCGTCGATGTAGCAGTGAGTTCTATGGCTGGTCAAACGTCACAACCAAGTGCGAACACGCTATACTATGCGTTAGGCGGAAAAGAAAGACAACCAGATGTTAATATAGATTCTTTAGAAAAACTATCTCACTATTGGGAAGATGTACGCAAATACTATGCACCATTTGAAAGTGGTATGAATGCGCCTCATACAGAGGTATATATGCATGAAATGCCGGGTGGGCAGTATAGTAATCTTCAGCAACAAGCGAAGGCGGTTGGTTTAGGAGATCGCTTCGATGAAGTGAAAGTAATGTACCGCCGTGTGAATGACATGTTTGGAGATATTGTAAAAGTAACACCATCATCAAAAGTTGTTGGTGATATGGCATTATTTATGGTTCAAAACCATCTGACAGAACAAGATGTTTTAGAGCGTGGACATGCGATGGACTTCCCAGGGTCTGTTGTTGAAATGTTCTCTGGTGATTTAGGTCAACCGTACGGTGGTTTCCCGAAAGAATTACAAAAGATTATTTTAAAAGGGAAAGAGCCATTAACAGTAAGACCAGGTGAATTACTAGAGCCAGTAGATTTCGAAGCGTTAAAAGAAGAATTATTCCATAAACTTGGACGCGAAGTAACGATTTTTGATGTAGTAGCATATGCTTTATATCCAAAAGTATTTATGGATTATGAAAAAGTTGCTGAGCTTTATGGAAATGTATCTGTACTTGATACACCGACGTTCTTCTATGGTATGAGACTAGGTGAAGAAATTGATGTAGAAATTGAACAGGGTAAAACATTGATGGTTAAACTAGTATCAATTGGAGAACCTCAGCCGGATGGAAATCGTGTTCTTTACTTGGAATTTAACGGTCAACCACGTGAAATTATCGTGAAAGACGAGAGTGTAAAAGCAACAGTTGCACAACGTGTGAAAGGAAACCGTGAGAATCCAAATCATATTAGTGCAACGATGCCAGGAACGGTAATTAAAGTAGTTGTAAAAGAAGGCGAAGAAGTGAAAAAAGGCGATTCTATGGCAATTACAGAAGCGATGAAAATGGAAACGACAGTTCAAGCGCCGTTCAATGGTAAAGTGAAGAAAGTATATGTTAACGATGGTGATGCAATTCAAACGGGTGATTTACTTATTGAATTAGATCACTAAAATAAGAAAAGAGCTGTGTAAATACAGCTCTTTTTTATTGCAAAAAATCCCTTGCCGAATTGGCAAGGGATTTTAGTTTTAAATTATTTTGTTTGTTTAGAAGTTGATTCGGCTTCTTTGGCATTCACTTTACTTCTTGTTCCTAACATAACTAAATAGCATAGTACGGCAAACAAGCAAGAAATGAATAGAGAATGTAACAATGCCATCGCTAAACTAGCGTTTGTAAATACAACTAAAACTCCTACTACAGCTTGAAGTGTAACGAGGATAAATGAAATGATCCATCCCCAATATACTACAGGTTGCTGCTTGTAATGGCGAATAGCGAGAATCATGGCGTATAGTATCCAAGCGAAAATTAACATCGCTGCAACTCTATGGCCCATTTGAACCCATTCATGTAGTTGAGTTGGCATAGGTCTGTTTTTGCTACATAAAGGAAAGTCTGGACAGGCTAAGCTAGCTCGTTCGTGACGTACTAAAGCACCTGTGTAGACGACAATATAACTGTAAATTGTTACACCATAAATATGAAATTTCATTTTTTTGTCCATAATAAGTGAACGTGCATCAAATTTTTGGTCAATTTCAAAGATAAGACACGTTAATAAAATGACAGAAGCAAATGAAATTAAGGAAATACCGAAATGGATAGCAAGTACAGCTGGCATTTGTCCCCAAACAACTGCTGCTGCTCCCATTAATGCTTGTGCAACTAAAAATACGAAGGATAAAATTGCTAACGTTTTTGTTTCACGCACATGTTTATAATATTTCCAGGACAAAATACAAAGGAGAGTGACAAGAATTCCAGCTGATCCTGATGTTAATCGGTGGCTAAGTTCAATAATAGTTTCCATTGATAAATTAGATGGAACAAATTCACCGTTACAAAGTGGCCATGATTTACCACAACCTTGACCAGAACCTGTTTTTGTAACTAAAGCGCCTCCTAATAAAACTATTAATAAATCAATGCTTGTAATGACTGCTAACCATTTAATAAAGCGTTGCAATCTCTTTCACCATCTTTCTGCTATGAAGTTATTGCGAAATATTTTCATTCCATTATGTATAGAATAAAACGCGCTAGTTCCTATGATATATAAAAAATAATAAAATAGCAAAGAAATGGAGGGGGAAGGAAAGGGAGAGAAAATAGGTGTAAAAACAGGGTTTGAAAGGAAAAAATTAGGTGAAAAATAGGCTGTTTTGAAAAGAAATGGGGAGAATACGTGTTAAATAGGACAAAATAGTTTATTATAGAAGGTAACATCATGTTATGATAAGGACAAGTCAGAATGAAGTTTTTTATATCCGACACAAAAAGTTCATGTTTTCTTCACAAAATGTTCGGGAAATATGATTTAATATATTGGAGTATGGGCGTAGATTAGTAGTAGAATGGGTTAACAATGTTTCTACTGTAATAATATTGCTATATAGAAGCGAATTATTTCATTTGAAATAAGCGCAAAAAGAAAGATGAAAGTTTTAAGAGGGGGTTAGAGTGATGAACCATGCAACAAGTGAGCTGCATGATGAGTCCGCTGTTACAAGTGTACCGGAAACAACTCGGTTACAAGATTTATCAGCACTCGTTAAAATGGGGATTGTAAACTCAAATACACTTACTGTATTTACAGGATTTTGGTTGGCGTTACACTTTAATGGATTAAGTGTGATGGACAATCTGGATAAGCTATTTTTTACAATCGTTGGTTCAGGATTAATTATGGCGGGGGTATGTTGTTTAAATAACTACATCGATAGAGACATCGATCCGTTAATGGAAAGAACAAAGACTCGTCCAACGGTTACTGGAAAGTATAAACCAGGATTTGCACTTACATTTGGACTAGTTATATTACTTCTTGGATTTGTATTCTTATTATTAACAACACCAATGGCAGTTTTAATGGGATTTATTGGTGCTTTCACATATGTTGTCCTATATACTTTATGGACAAAGAGAAAGTATACACTAAATACTGTTGTAGGTAGTATATCTGGAGCAGTTCCACCTTTAATTGGATGGGCAGCAATCGATCCATCTTTAGGTCATCCAATTGCTTGGATGTTATTTTTAATTATGTTTATTTGGCAAATCCCACATTTCCTTGCATTAGCGATGAAACGTGTTGATGAATATCGAAATGCAGGAGTTCCAATGCTTCCTGTAGTTCATGGATTTGAAATTACGAAACGCCAAATTATGATTTGGACAGTATGTTTATTACCACTCCCATTTTATATGAGTGGACTAGGGATAACATTTATGGTAATTGCAACACTGCTTAACATCGGATGGATCGTTTTAGGATTTTATGGCTTCCGTAAGAAAGATGACATCAAATGGTCCGTGCAAATGTTTGTTTATTCCCTAAATTATTTAACAATCTTATTTGTATCAATGATTGTAGTTACATTCTTCTAAGACAACGACATAATTGGATTTCTTTACGTTGAGATTTACTTTACTTAACTATAAAGTACAATCTAATTCACAAGGAAAGTGGGGGTTGTTTGTATGAAGAAACAGTGGCGACTGCTTTCGTTCGTTTCACTGCTGGCTTTACTGTTAGGGGGATGCGGTAAAGCCTTTCAATCTACTTTAATTCCGCAAGGAGAAGTAGCAAAAATGCAATATGATTTACTTCTACTGGCTAGTGCAATCATGGTAGGAGTAGTACTAGTAGTTACTATTATTTTCTTGTATGTAATTGTGCGTTTCCGACAAAAGAAAGGTCAGGAAGATTATATTCCAGAGCAAGTTGAAGGGAATCACAAGCTAGAAATTATATGGACAGTTATTCCGATTATTCTTTTACTAATCTTAGCTGTTCCAACGGTTACATATACATTCAAACTTGCTGATGTAAGTGCGATGGAGAAAAAGAATATTGATAAAGATACTATCGTTGTTGATGTAACAGCGAATCTTTATTGGTGGGAATTTTCTTATAAATCAGAAAAGATAGTAACTTCGCAAGATTTGGTCATCCCCACAGGTAAGAAAGTGTATTTAAATTTGAAGGGTGCCGATATTAAACACTCATTTTGGGTTCCATCTTTAGCAGGGAAAATGGATACAAATACAGACAATGTGAACAAAATGTGGTTAAAGGCAGATAAATCGGGCACTTATAATGGTTTTTGTACAGAATTTTGCGGTCCATCACATTCTTTAATGCAATTTAAAGTGAAAGCTTTAGATGAAAGCGAGTACAAAAAATGGCTTGCTGATATGAAGAAGATTGATGGAAAAAAAGAAGTAGCTTCAACAAAGGCGCAAGAGGGCCAAGAAATATTTAATAAAAGCTGTATTGGTTGTCACGCAGTTGGATCTAATGATAGTAGACCACCTTCCGCTCGTATCGCACCAAACTTAGCAAACTTTGCGGATCGCGATATGGTTGCCGGTATTGCCGAAAACAATGAAGAAAACTTAAAAAAATGGCTGAAGGATCCTGAAAATATGAAGCCAGGAAACAAAATGACTGGCAAATATGGCAACTTAACGGATGATCAAATTGATGCATTAAATGCATACTTACAAACGTTAAAAGTTGAAAAGTAAAGAGGGATTATTCGCGAAGGGGAGGTTGAAAACGTGAGTTCTGTAGCAAAAAAACAGGGGATGGGTGCTGTCATATGGGATTATTTAACGACAGTAGACCATAAAAAGATTGCCATTCTCTATTTAATTGCAGGTGGATTGTTTTTTGTAATAGGCGGAATAGAAGCTCTATTTATTCGCCTTCAATTAGCAATTCCTAACAACGCTTTTCTTGTTGGGGATGCTTATAATCAAGTATTAACGATGCACGGTACAACAATGATTTTCCTCGCAGCTATGCCACTCGTGTTTGCATTTATGAACGCCGCTGTACCACTTCAAATTGGTGCACGTGATGTAGCGTTCCCGTTTTTGAATTCACTCGGATTTTGGTTATTTTTCTTTGGTGGAGTATTTTTAAATTTAAGTTGGTTTTTAGGTGGAGCACCTGATGCAGGATGGACATCTTATGCATCTTTAGCTTTAGCCTCTAAAGGTCATGGTGTTGATTTCTATGTACTCGGCTTGCAAATCTCAGGTATTGGTACATTAATTGGAGGAATTAACTTCCTTGTAACCATTATTAATATGCGCGCGCCAGGAATGACGTATATGCGTATGCCGATGTTTACATGGACAACATTTGTAACATCTTCGCTTATATTATTCGCTTTTCCGCCGTTAACTGTAGGATTAGGACTTTTAATGTTAGATCGTTTATTTGGAACAAGTTTCTTTAATCCGGCATTGGGCGGGAATACAATTATATGGGAGCATTTATTCTGGATTTTCGGTCATCCAGAAGTATACATTCTTATACTCCCAGCTTTCGGAATATTCTCGGAAATCTTCGCGACATTTTCGAAAAAACGATTGTTTGGCTATTCATCGATGGTGTTTGCGACGGTATTAATTGGATTTTTAGGATTTATGGTATGGGCGCACCATATGTTTACTGTTGGACTTGGTCCAGTTGCTAATGCTATTTTCTCAGTTGCAACAATGGCGATTGCGGTTCCGACTGGTATCAAAATATTCAACTGGCTCTTTACAATGTGGGGTGGAAGTATTCGTTTTACGACACCAATGATGTGGGCAGTAGCTTTCATTCCATCATTCGTAATGGGTGGAGTTACAGGGGTTATGCTAGCATCTGCACCAGCTGATTATCAATTTCATGATAACTATTTCGTAGTAGCGCATTTTCATTATGTAATCGTTGGCGGTGTTGTATTTGGTTTACTTGCAGGAGCCCATTATTATTGGCCACTGATGTTCAATAAAGTATTAAATGAAACATTAGGAAAGATAACGTTTTGGCTATTCTTTATCGGTTTCCATTTAACGTTCTTTATTCAGCATTTCCTTGGCTTGATTGGTATGCCACGCCGTTACTACACATATCTTGAAGGGCAAGGGTTGGAAATGGGGAATATGATTAGTTCTATCGGAGCGGTGTTTATGGCTCTTGGAACGATTGTTCTTCTATTCAATGTAATTAAAACGACAGTATCAAAAGAAAAAGCTGGTCGTGATCCGTGGGATGCACGTACATTAGAATGGACAATGCCAGCACCGACACCAGAATATAACTTTAAACAATTACCATTTGTTCGCGGATTAGATCCGTTTTGGATTGAAAAACGTGAAGGTAATAAAGAGATGACAGCAGCGGAACCAGTTGGTGATATTCATATGCCAAATCCTTCGTTTTCACCATTTGTCATTTCTTTCGGATTGTTTATAGCGGCATTTGGTGCGATGTATATGCAGGGCGGAAAAGATAAGTTCTGGTTATTAGTAGCAATTATTGGTTTAATCATTACATTTGGCGCAATGTTCCTACGTTCAGTAATTGATGATCATGGGTATCATATTCATAAAGAAGATTTAGAGGATAAGGGGGGCAAGGCATAATGCATGTAGATGAAAAATTAACGAATGAAACATTTCCAGCAGAGCCTGAAAAAGCAACCCTTGAAGGGAAAAATAAGTTTGTCGGTTTTTGGTTATTTCTTGGAGGCGAAACAGTGCTGTTCGCTTCATTATTCGGCACATATTTAGCGTTAAAGAATTCTACAAATGGTGGACCAACATCTCAAGAGATGTTCCAAATGCCACTCGTTTTTATTATGACGATGCTTTTATTAACGAGTAGCTTAACGAGTGTATATGCGATGTATCACATGAAAAACTTTAACTTTAAGAAAATGCAGCTTTGGTTACTAGTAACAGTATTGCTAGGTTTAGGGTTTTTAGGATTTGAGATATATGAGTTTTATCATTATACACATGAATTTAAGCATACTATGAGAAGTAGTGCGTTTGGCTCTGCGTTTTATGCTCTTGTTGGTACACATGGACTCCACGTATTGTTTGGGTTATGTTGGATTTTAACATTAATCTTTAGAAATGCGAAGAGAGGTCTAAATTTATACAATGCACCGAAGTTTTATGTTGCATCGATTTATTGGCACTTTATTGACGTAGTTTGGGTGTTTATTTTCACTGTAGTATATTTAATGGGAATGGTGGGATAAACAATGGCGATAAAGCAAACGAATAATCCTAAAGTTGATCTTGTTTATCGGAAGAGAAAAAGTGCGGAGGAAATGAGGCATCAAGTTATTACGTTTGCATTAATGATTTTTTTAACATTAGTTGCATTTGTAGCAGTGGCGTATCCAAAAACTTTTAGTCCGATTTTCTCTGTACCGTTTATTTTACTATTAGCAGTGGTACAAGTAATTTTTCAATTGTATTATTTTATGCATATGAGTCATAAAGGACATGAAGCAGCAAGTTTCTTTCTTTACTCTGGTCTGCTAATAGGATTAATTACAATTTTAGCTTTTATGACAATCGTGTGGATTTGAAAAGTGAAAAATAAGGGAGCTTGTGTTGTCACAGCTCCCTCTTCATATTATGAGATAACCTTACGAAGGTAGGTGTGAAAATGAGTAACTTGTGGATATTTGGTTTTCAGGCTTTATGGAGTCCAATCTTTTTATTATTTATGCTTTCAATTCTTATTGGGTACTTCTTAATTATTGGGCCATATAGAATGCAATTTGAAAATGCGACGAAGGTAAGTAAGAAGCAAATTTTTTATTTTACGACTGGTATTGTTCTTTTGTATTTTGTAAAGGGAGGACCTATTGATTTAATTGGCCATATTATATTTAGTGCTCATATGTTTGAAATGGCAGTCATGTATATTGCAGTTCCACCGTTACTGTTGCTTGGTATACCAATTTGGTTATATCGTTACATTACTTCTTTTAAGTTCGTTCAAATTATATTAAAGGCATTTGCTAAACCACTTATTGCGTTGTTTGTATTTAACGGCCTGTTTTCTTTTTATCATTTACCAGTTGTTTTTGATACAGTAAAACAAAGTCAAATAGCTCATCCTATTTGTCTCGCTATATTGTTTTTTACAGCAATCATGATGTGGTGGCCGATGTTAAATCCATTACCAGAATATCAAACGTTAAGTGATATAAAGAAACTTGGTTATATGTTTGCTAACGGCATATTATTAACGCCTGCCTGTGCGTTAATCATTTTTGCGACAGCGCCGTTATTTGCAACGTATACGGATCCAGCTGCTTGGATGAAAGCGATGGAACTATGTGTACCAGTGGACACTTTATCAGATTTGAATATAACGGGACCAGAATTTTTGCACTGGATGCCAGTCGTACAAGACCAGCAAACTGGTGGTATTATAATGAAAATTGTCCAGGAAATAGTATACGGTACAATTATAGGCTATGTATTCTTTAGATGGGCACGTAGAGAACGTGAAAAGGATAAGGAGCAGTTGCAACAATTGCCGCCGTATTTACAGACTAAGTAAAAAAGTGTATGGGATTCCATGCGCTTTTTCTTTTTTAGTTTTAGCTACCTTTAAAAAGATTGAATTTTCTAACTTTTTATGTTAAGTTAGTGTAGGCGTGTACTAAAAGTGGAGATAAAATTTACTACTAGCTTTCATGCGTAATAATTCCATATGTAGTGCAAGTTTTTTAGAGAGTTACAAATATATATTGTTATCTTTAATAAACACGAACTATTTTAAGGGGGAGTTTAAATGGGTAGTAGTGGAAGTATGGTAAAGCCGATTAGTGGTTTTTTGACAGCACTAATTCAATATCCAGTACCAGTAGTAGAATCGCGTGCAGACATTGATAAACAAATTCAACAAATCATAAAAACAATTCATTCGACCAAATCAGGTTACCCTGGTTTAGAATTGATAGTATTTCCTGAATATAGTACACAAGGGCTCAATACAAAAAAATGGACTACAGAAGAATTTTTATGCACAGTGCCTGGGCCAGAAACAGACTTATTTGCTGAGGCATGTAAAGAATCTAAAGTATATGGTGTTTTTTCAATAATGGAGAAAAATCCTGATGGTGGAGAGCCATATAATACAGCAGTTATTATTGATCCACAAGGTGAAATGATTTTGAAGTATCGTAAGCTAAATCCTTGGGTGCCAGTCGAGCCTTGGAAAGCTGGAGATTTAGGCTTACCTGTTTGTGATGGACCTGGAGGAAGTAAATTAGCTGTTTGTATTTGTCATGATGGCATGTTCCCTGAAGTAGCTCGTGAAGCGGCCTATAAAGGTGCAAATGTCTTAATTCGTATTTCTGGATATAGTACACAAGTTAGTGAACAATGGATGCTAACCAATCGCTCAAATGCATGGCAAAATTTAATGTATACATTGTCGGTAAACTTAGCGGGTTATGATGGTGTATTTTATTACTTTGGTGAAGGACAAGTATGTAACTTTGATGGGACTACTTTAGTACAGGGTCATCGAAATCCGTGGGAGATTGTTACTGCTGAAGTATATCCAGAACTAGCAGATCAGGCTAGATTAGGATGGGGATTGGAAAATAATATATATAATCTAGGTTCAAGAGGATATGTAGCAACTCCTGGTGGGGTGAAAGAAAATCCATATACGTTTGTAAAAGATTTAGCTGAAGGTAAATATAAGGTTCCTTGGGAAGATGAGATTAAAGTAAAAGATGGATCTATTTATGGATATCCAGTAAAAAAAACGATTCATTCTTAGGGAAGGGAAATAAAACAAGCGCATCATATTGATGCGCTTGTTTTTGTTAATCAATAATTTGAAATTCTTTTAACTCTTTTTCGACATTTTGTAGGAGTTGTTCGCTTTTTTGAAGTACATTCGTTGGGAAAGTCTCATCATCACCATATTCAACGCCGTGAGGATAATAATGTTTTCCTAATAAGGGGGGAAGTAGTTTTACTTCAGCGTGTCTACTGCCGATGTCACCTTCAACAGCAACTCCTTGCACTCGTAAATAATAAACATCCTTTAATATTTCAAATTTATAATCGTATGTAACTCGTTCATAATCCCACTGTCCGGCAAGTACGAAGTGGTTGTTTTCCATGATTTCAGTTAAAAGAGTTAATTCAACGACGGCTCCATTAAATTTCGTATTTGTAAATTGCATATAATACCTCCTTTTTTAATGTTACACCATTATTTTTATAATAGTATGAATAATAAGAAAGTGCAATTCATATTGAGAGAAAAGGGATAATCCAGACTTTTTTCACAAAAATATGATATAGTGAAAAGAGTACGGTACACACAAAAAGAAAGAAAAGGATTTGTGTATATCTCAATTTTATGTTTTGTTCAGGAGGTATATCGTTTGAAGAAATTATTGCGTATCGTAATGATTACATTTTTAATTTTAGCTGTTGATTTATACGGGAAATTACTCGTTTCACAATATATATTAACCCCATCTCAATCAAAGCAAGAAAATAAAATTGTGAAAAAGAAAAAGCAAATTAAGGAAGACTCCTCAGACACTGTTTTAAATATGATTGGTGAAGACTCTGAAAACTTATTAGCGAAGTGGGGAGAACCCTCTCGAATAGAGCCATCTGCATACGGATATGAATGGTGGGTATACAACCAGGATTTAACTCAGTATGTTCAATTTGGAGTTTCTGAACGTAAAGTTGTAACGGCATACGCAGCTGGTGAACAAGTTAAGGTTCCACCTTATTATATAAATGAAAAATATGAAGAAGTATATAAAAAAAGTCCGCTTTCGCATGAAATTTCATTAAAAAGAGGGAAAAATAGTTATCAATTTGAGCTATCTGATACCGAAGTCATGGAACAACCGTTAATACCTGTAGAAGATGGATGGGCGCAATTGTATTTTGATCAATTTACACATGAGCTTGTTGGTGTTCGTTATATGGATGATGAAACTTTATTACGCCAAAGACCGTATCAGCTCGTTTATTCAGGTGAATTAATAGCAGAACAACCATTGACTCCAGAAAAAATAAAACAAGTAGAAAATGGGAATATGCAACAAATTTTTGATTTAACAAATATCATTCGAAGTCGTCATAAATTACCGTTATTAACATGGGATCAGGAAACAGCAGATGTTGCTGTTGGTCACAGTAAAGATATGAAAGACAATAATTATTTTTCTCATGACTCACCTACATTAGGTACACTAGGAGATCGTTTGCAGCGCGGGAAAGTAGGATTTCAACTTGCTGGTGAGAACATAGCGGCGCAACATAGTGATGGAATTGCGGCAGTGCAAGGTTGGTTAAATAGTGAGGGGCATAGAAAGAATTTATTAAATGAACAATTTACAGGATTAGGTGTTGGTGTATACGATAAATTTTATACACAAAACTTTATTCGAAAATAAAGCGAAACTGTAAGCGGTGGGGTGTCACATTACCAAATTAGTTACTTCGTATTCACTGAATTGTAGGTGGGAATCTGACCGTATGCAAATAGCAGAAAAAAAGGTGCATGAATCGTCTAAAAATAGGCGAACCATGCGCCTTTTTTTTCTTACTATATAGTAGATATACATGGAGAGGTGAGGATTATGCCAACAACAAAAGGACCGTTACATCCATCGATTCAACAGTTTAAAGAATTTGTAAACCATCACCCTAAAATGGTTCATGAGGTTAGAAGTGGTCATAAAACATGGCAACAATTTTATGAAGAATGGTACTTACTTGGTGAAGAAGATCCAATATGGGCAACTTATAGACCGGATGGAGCGCCTGCGTTTTCTTCGGTAAAAGAAAATAAAAAAGAAAAAGATAATCGAACTGAAGAGGAAAAAACTGCTGATGTGATGGGGCAAATGCTTTCTTTTTTTAAAAAGTTGGACGTGGAACAAATGCAGAACCATTTAGCCAATGTGACGAGTGCAATTGGGAGCGTGCAACAAGTTATTCAGCAATTTCAAGGTAACCGTACGCAGCAAGAGCAAAGTACTTCAGAAAATAACCCGTTTTTCTTTCAAAAGGATTAGGGGGAAAGATGATGAGAGCAGAAATTATGGAGTTTATAAAGGCTGATGAGGATTTATCTCGCTATATTAGAGAGCAACCGTACTGGTATAGAAAATTAACACGAAATCCTGAAGAAAAAGAGGCTTTTGAGTTAGCGGCGATGCAACATTTCAAAAAAACGATACCAGATAAAGTGGAAAAGTTTCAAAATCAATTGGCCGTTGCTTCGATCATGATTGATATGTTTCAGTATATGAAGCAACAAAATGCAACCTAATTGGAAGTGAAAAATATGTCCGTCATGCAGAACTTTTGTTACAATAGAAGTTGATTATTTAAAAAGGAGTTGCAGCATGACGGAAATTTGTTTAGTACGACATGGACAAACTGATTGGAATTTTCAAGAAATTATTCAGGGGCGAGAAGATATTCCGCTTAATAAAGTTGGTAAGAAGCAAGCGAGTCAAAGTGCAGCTGCTTTACAAGAAGAAACGTGGGATATCATTATAAGTAGCCCGTTAATTAGAGCGCAAGAAACGGCTAATGAAATCGCAACGGCAGTTGGATTACAATCGATTTTATTAGATGAGCGATTTGTTGAACGGAATTTTGGAGAAGCTTCAGGGAAGCCGGTTGCGGCTGTTAGAGAGTTGATTGCTGAGGGTAAAGTAGAAGGTATGGAGCGAGATGAAGAGATTGTAGCTCGTTGCTTTGCTGCTTTAGAAGATGTTGCGACAACTCATTTTGGCAAACGTATTATTATTGTTGCTCACTCACACGCGATAAAAGCGATTTTACATGCCATTGAACCAGATGAAATTACATTTAAGACACCATTAAAAAATGCGTGTATTAGTTATGTGAAACAAAATAGTGGAAAATGGGATGTTCTTAAATATAATATAGCGGAACATATTAATGTATAAGTGTGTACGGATATAGTGTAAAAATAGTTACGTTATATCTTTCTTTTGAGTAAGTCACTTCAATTAGTAGTTCTAATCTAAATGTGGTATGATGGATACTCGGAGGTGTCTCTCATGATTGTAGCGACGCTAGAAAGCGTATTAATATTAGATAAGGCAGAGCAGCTTGCAAAAGCGATTATCTGTTCAGATATAGCAGAAGATTATCGTAAGTATTATAGAGAATTACATGAAGATATGGAACTTCAGACGCTAATTCAGCAATTTACAGCGATGAAAGAACGGTATGAGGAAGTACAGCGTTTTGGAAAATACCATCCTGACTATACTACCGTGTCGATGAAAATGAGAGAATTAAAGCGTTCTGTGGACTTACATGATAAGGTTGCAGCTTTTAAAAGAGCAGAAACTGCTTTGCAGAAGTTATTAGACGAAGTTAGTGTAGCAATCGGTTCGGAAGTGTCTTCTTCCATTAAAGTGCCAACAGGAAATCCATTCTTTGATGCTGGTGGCTGTGGTGGAGGTTGTGGTACTGGCGGAGGTTGTGGTTGTAAAAAAACGGGGTGATGTACCCCGTTTTTTAGAAGTTGGAAGAAAACGTATACAGAGTTTGTCCTGTAATGTTATAAATTTCTGATTGGTTTTCATAGAATATAAAATATATGTTTTTAAAAGGAGAAGATGGAGAAGATTATGTTCGGGCAACGACAAAGTATGATTGTTTATTTACATTCATTGAAACATGCCAAGATTTTAAGGAAATATGGTAACATACATTACATATCAAAACGATTAAAATATGCTGTAGTATATTGTGATATGGAACAAATTGAGCATATGATGCATAAGTTGAACAAACTTCCTTTTGTGAAAAAGATAGAACAGTCGTATCGCCCGTATTTAAAAACGGAATTTGAAAATTCCCGTCCTGATCGAGCAAAAGAATACGATTATAGCTAATAGAAAAAATCCCCTGCTAAATTTAGCCGGGGATTTTTCACTTGAAATAACACGTTATTTCATCGGAGGAATGAAATTGTTCATTCGTAAAATACCAATTAAATGATTAAAAAATAGTTCTTTTTCTGGGAAAGTTGTAGATGGTTTTACAGTAAAGGTAGCCACTTTTTTTCCGAGTTGTTCTGCCGTTTCTTCAAATAAAATGACACGTTTACTTTTTTTATTTTCAAATACAGGAATGCCTTCACGACATATGTATAATGGTTGGAAATCACCAGTAGTAGTTGGTTTTAATATTACAACAAGCGAACACACTTTTTTATCGTTTTTTATCGTTTCAAATTGTAACATATGTGCTATACGTTCTTGATTTGTTTTGGCAATTTCAAGTAATTCATATAAATCAGAGTAGCCTTCTCCAAGTTCTATAAAGCGTTGAATCATATCTTTTCCTCCTCTTTCTTTTACTGTACCATTTCACTTTTTAAATGAAAAGCACACAAAGAAAAAAAAACCCTGCATAGCAGGGCCCTTCTTATACTAGCATGTACTAGTAAGAAGGCAAAGGGAGAGGAGAAACCGGAGGAAGAACTTATGGGGAAACGTAAGTCTTCTCCGCGGTTGGCAACAACATCGAAGGTGATGTTGTTATAATTATTTATGTCCAATCTAAATGAAGATATACATAATGAAATTAAATTTTATGTTGGGCTTTTTATTTTTCTTTTTTTTATTTTGTGATAGGATAAAAAAGATAAAGTGGAACTAATATACATATTGGGTTCATATTAGTGAATGATGAGATGAATACATAAAAATAACGAGAGGTTATTTGAGGCCGAGTTTTTCTATAGTTAGGTGAATGTGGTTTGTTAACTGTTACCGAAGTGGGAATGGCTTTCTATAATCGCTCGATAGATTGAAATAAAGGTAGTGACAACAGATGAGAGTAGTTTCAGGAAAATGTAAAGGACACCCACTTAAAGCGGTTCCTGGTAATACAACACGTCCAACGACAGATAAAGTAAAAGAATCTATTTTTAATATGATAGGTCCTTATTTTGATGGTGGTATCGCCCTTGATTTATTTGGTGGTAGTGGTGGTCTTGGAATTGAGGCTTTGAGCAGAGGGATCGATAAAGTAATTTTTGTTGATCGGGATAGTAAAGCAATAAAAGTAATTCATCAAAATTTAGAAAGTTGTAGAGTACAGGAACAAGCTGAAGTATATCGAAATGATGCAGAACGCGCGGTAAAGGCTCTTATAAAACGTGAAATAGCATTCGATCTTATATTAATTGATCCGCCATATAAAGATCAAAAAATTGTATCTTTAATTAGTGTGATGGATCAACATGGATTGCTACATAGAGATGGATTAATTATGTCAGAGCATGGTAATGATGTAGTTTTACCTGAGTCTATAGGAAGACTTGTAAAAGTGCGAGCTGAGAATTACGGCATTACAGCAATATCGATCTATAAGTATGAAGGTGAGGGGACAGAATGACTAGTATAGCTATTTCGTCGGGAAGTTTTGATCCAATTACCCTTGGGCATCTGGATATTATTAAAAGGGGAGCAAAAGTATTTGACGAGGTATACGTAGTAGTTTTAAACAACTCGTCAAAAAAACCGTTCTTTTCAGTTGAAGAGCGTTTAGACTTAATTCGAGAAGCAACAAAGGAAATCCCGAATGTAAAAGTAGATTCACATAGTGGACTATTAGTAGAGTATGCGAAAATGCGTAATGCAAATGCAATTTTACGTGGGTTACGAGCAGTTTCTGATTTTGAATATGAGATGCAAATTACTTCTATGAATCGAAAATTAGATGAAAACATTGAAACCTTTTTTATTATGACAAATAACCAATATTCATTTTTAAGCTCGAGCATTGTGAAAGAAGTTGCGAGATATGGCGGAAGTGTAGTAGATCTTGTACCTCCTGTTGTAGAACGTGCTTTAAAAGAAAAGTTTCAAACCCCGTTAAAGTGAACGGGGTTTTTCTTTGTTGCTACGGAAAAATAATAAAATAACATATACGTATAAACAAAATAAAGTAAATATCGGTCCATAGTGTATAAAAGATGTCCAAATTTCATGCAGTATAAAAGAAGAATTGGAAAAAAATACGGGAATATCTTTTTGCATAGGTGAAAAAGAGCTTACTTTTTCATAAAATGGTTTCCAAAATATAAAGGTAAAAATAGGAGCGAGAATACTTTGGATAATTCGTGCGAAAAAATAGGGCTTAAATCGTATGTCTGTTTCAGCTAATATGCTAGCAACTTGTGCCTGAATAGAAAGGCCGCTAAATGCTAAAATGAAGCTTGTTACCATCGCTTGCTGCAGGAGGGGTGTTTCATTTATTTGACTAATCATTTGGCTCCCGAGTGTCATTTCGAAAATGCCTGATAAAATGGGAATACTAAATTCAGTAGTTAGTTGGAAGAATGATAAAATATGTTGCATAATAAAAGAAAGAGCTGCTGTAATGTGGAATACAGTAATCATTTTATTTAACACAGAGAATAAAATAATAAATCCGCCAATCATAAGTAATGTTTGAATAGAAGAAACAATGGCATCCCCAAGTAATTTACCAATTGGTCTTTTTTCTTGTAAGCGTGTCTCGTGAAGAATTAAAAAAGGGTTTTGAAAGCGACGTTTTTTTGTAGTGTGTGTATTATTTTTGTAAGCGGTATTATCGCCGTAAAAACGCATAATTAATCCGACAGCAAAGTTACTGAAATAATGGGCAGCGGCTAATATAATTCCTAATTTCGGATTATTAAAAAAACCGATAGACACAGCACCGAAAATAAAAAGTGGATTGGAAGAATTTGTGAAAGAAACGAGGCGCTCCGCTTCAATCTGAGTTAAAAGATTGCTTTTTCGTAGTCTAGCGCTTAATTTGGCGCCTGCAGGGAAACCAGAAGCCATTCCCATCGCCCAAACAAATCCGCCTATCCCTGGAACGCGAAAAAGTGGGCGCATGAGTGGTTCTAATATAACGCCAATAAATTTTACAACACCGATACTAATTAGAAGTTCCGCAATGATGAAAAACGGTAGTAGTGAAGGGAATACAACTTCCCACCATATATTTAACCCGCGAATAGAAGCTTGCAAAGCGGCTTGGGGGTGGAGTACAAGAGAAAAGGTTAAAAATAGCGTTGATATGGTAAGGAAAGCGGTTTTCCATTTTTCATACATGTAAGTAAATCCCCCTTTGTCCCAAAAAACGTTCATTTCAGTATACGTGGATACGTAGTGAATTTAGACCATAAGTATGAAAAAGGAATGAAAAAAATTAAAGGGTGAGAAAAATGAAAGAACCAAAGATTGGTTTAGCACTTGGGTCTGGAGGAGCGAAAGGGTTTGCTCATATTGGTGTAATAAAGGTTTTAAGGGAAGCGGGTATCCCTATTCACATGATTGCAGGAAGTAGTATGGGGGCGCTAATAGGTACGTTTTATGCGGCAAGTAGTAACGTTGAAAGATTGTATAAATTGGCATCTGTTTTTAAGCGGAAGTATTATTTAGATTTCACGGTACCGAAAATGGGATTTATTGCTGGAAAACGTGTCAAAGATATGATTAAAATGTTTACATATAATAAAAATTTAGAAGAGTTAGATATCCCGACGGCTGTTGTGGCTACTGACATATTGAAGGGGGAAAAAGTGGTTTTTACAAGTGGGCCAGTTGCAGATGCGGTGAGGGCTAGCATATCTGTTCCTGGAGTGTTTGTACCAGAAAAAATAGATGGAAGATTATTAGTGGATGGTGGAGTCATTGATCGCATCCCAGTATCGGTTGTGAAAGAGTTAGGGGCCGATATTGTTATCGCTGTTGATGTATCTCCAATTAAGGTGAATGGCGATGTTACGTCCATTTATGACGTAATTATGCAAAGTATTGAAATTATGCAGCATGAGCTTGTAATGAATCGGCAAATTGCATCGGATTTAATGATGCGACCAGCTGTAGAGCAATTTAGTTCACGTGCTTTTACAAACATTGAAGACATTATTCGAGTTGGAGAAGTAGAAGCAGAAAAACATGTTTCAAATATTTATTTATTAATTGAGCAGTGGAAGGAGAAACATAATGTTTAAGCGTTTTCGGTTTATATATGCAATCTTAATAGGGGTTATATTGGCGATGTTACTTGTTTACGTACGTTTACCGTATTATGTAACAAAACCAGGAATGGCTGCCAAATTAGAGCCTTATGTTCAAGTTGAGGGTGGAACGAAAGAATCTGGTGATTTTATGCTTGTTACGGTTTCAATGGGACCAGCAAATGTGGTGAATTTAATAGCGGCACAGTTTAATAAATATACACATATTTCGAAAGCGGAAGAAATATTGCAAAAAGGTGAGAGTGATGAAGAATATCAATTTCGCCAAAATTATGCGATGAAAGATTCGCAAAATGCAGCAATTTATAATGCATATAAACGTGCAAATCGCTCAGTATCTTTTGAAAATAAAGGTGTATTAGTTGCTGGTGTGGCAAAAGGAATGCCGTCAGAAGGAAAGCTTAAGCTTGGTGATGTTATTATAGCTGTTGACGGAAAAACATTTGAAAAGACGGAGCAATTTATTGAATATATGACAGGGAAAAAAGAAAACGATGCTGTAAGTATTGAGTACATGAGAAATGGAAAACAATTGAAAGAGAATTTAAATGTAAAGACGATTCCTAATGGGAATGGACGTGTCGGTATAGGTGTTTCTATCGTTACGGAAAGAGAATTAGTGGTCGATCCGAAAGTGAAAATTAATTCTCATGAAATTGGTGGACCATCCGCAGGTTTAATGTTCACATTAGAAATATATAATCAACTTGTGGAAGAAGACTTAACGAAAGGACATGAAATAGCTGGAACAGGTACAATTAATGAAAAAGGAGAAGTGGGCCCGATTGGTGGTATAAATCAAAAAGTGGTGGCTGCTAGCGATGCCGGGGCTGAAGTGTTCTTTGCGCCAAATGAAAAAGGTGCGGAGAAATCGAACTATAAAGATGCACTTGAGACTGCAAAGGATATTAAAACAAAAATGAAAATTGTACCAGTAGATACGCTGGATGATGCGTTAACATATTTAGAAAAGATGGATAAGGAAAAAACCTCTCTGAAATAGAGAGGTTTTTTATAGGAATTTTGTAGTTGTTTCATCATAGCGAATAGGATGGTGTGTTATATCCTGTTTTAATAGTTGTGTGCGTAACGGTTCGTGCATGATGGAGAAATATACAGAGTTTGCTTTTTTCTCTATATCTAAAGCGGCATGGTCGAATGTTTTTGTATGAGTAAGGATTGGAAGTTCGATTTTTTTCTTGTTTTTTGAAAGGTAAGTTTGTCCTTTTTGTGACATGCCTAGCAGGCGAATATATGGTGCGTGTTGTTCTATATTTGCGCTACGTATTTCCTCTTTTGTTGTGTTTGTTAAAATGTGTGTACAAGCTCTTTGTAATCTAGTCCATGTATAACGTTTTGTTTTTAATGCTTCCATGAATGAATAGAAGGAGGAACTGTTTTGTATTTTTGATAAAATACGATGCTCTAAACCTTCTTCTATTTCATATATATGTCGTAAGTCCCCTGGAGACATCGTCATGAGTCTATATTTAAAAAATGAAAAGTATTGTTCCCAATTATGTAATATCCCGTAGTTTTGTTTGTAATTTGCTAAAAGCGAAGTGGTTGCCTGTGGGAGAAAAGGTTTAATTGTTGTAAATGATCCTTCTTCGCTAAAGAGTTGTTTTCGGATGCTTGTTGCGCTTGCAATATGTTGGTCATTAAATGTTTCATCATGATAATGAGAGGCAAATCTTTTTATAGTTTGAGCTTGTATAGAGCTATTTTGTGACAGAATTGCTTTCATATATTGGAAGCCTAAAATATTATTTGGTTGTGACATATCTATGTTTTTTTCAGATGTTAAAATGTGTGAGAAAGCATCCGATGTTGCTTTTGCATAACTATTACCAGCGTCCATGAATTGTTTTACAAGGTAGTTAAAAGTCTCTTCTTCGTTTTTTTGTACGGAGATGGTATTATAAAAATTTTCGATTTGTCCATCCTCACTACCGAAACAAATTTCAGAAACACGTAGGGCATTTAAAATGGAAATAGCACCATTTGCGAAGGTTTCAGCCTTTTGTGTTGCAAAGACGTATGGAAGCTCTACAACAAGGTCTACGCCGTTTGCTAAGGCCATTTTAGTGCGATACCATTTGGAAATGAGTGCGGGCTCACCACGCTGTAAAAAAGGACCACTCATAACGGCAATTATTATATCAGATTGTGTTAACTTTTTTGTCTGTTGCACATGATAAAGATGACCGTTATGAAAAGGGTTATATTCAACAACAATACCACCAGCTTTTATGGTAATCTCTCCTTTCGATGTAGCATCTTTTTGAAAAACGTGATACTCTATATATTATTTACTATGATGACTTCATTATAGTGTAAAGAAAAAACATTGACAAATATAAAATGGCTAGCTATAATTTTGTTTGTTGCCTTGAGGTGATATGATATGAAATGGTCCATCCATCAATTGAATAAATTGAGAAATAAAGGATTGACATTGGATGAGATGGTAGATGTAAGTGAGCTAAAAGAGGTCGAGAAAGATATTCGTGAAATTAATCCTGTTCATGTAACGGGAAGAGTTGATTTTGGCTCCGGTAAGTTTACGTTTCATCTACATATAACTGGAAGCATGGTTTTACCATGTTCTCGCTCTTTAGTAGATGTGACATTACCATTTGACATTAAAACAACTGAGGTGTTCCAAACTTCACAAGAAGAATTTGAAACTGAAGCTGAAATTCATTCTTTAGAAGGAGAAGTACTTGACTTACTGCCCGTAATCAAGGAAAATATACTTTTGGAGATTCCAATGCAAATTTTCAGTGATGATGTTTCTGGTGGAGCACCGACGCAAGGTCAAGACTGGCAAGTGATTTCGGAAGAAGACAAAGAAAAGACTGTTGATCCAAGATTGGCAGGACTTGCAAAGTTTTTTGACAAATAATCGGAAGACTGGTTCAGGCCTTCATATGAAAATAACTATTTCTTTTAAGGAGGTGGGAAGAATGGCTGTACCTTTTAGAAGAACTTCTAAAACAGTAAAAAGAAAGCGTCGTACGCATTTCAAATTATCAGTACCTGGTATGGTAGAGTGCCCAAGCTGTGGTGAAGCGAAATTAGCTCACCGTGTATGTAAAGCATGCGGTACTTACAAAGGTAAAGAAGTAATCAGCAAGTAATTGCGGGAAAATAAACGCAGAAGATATCTTCTGCGTTTATTTTTTTTGTCTTAATCTTTAGTTGTTGTATTCTATCTTTTCTAGTAACTGCATATGCTTAATAAAAAATGCATAGGGAGGACTAGAGAGATGGCGACAACAAGACAAGATGCTTGGACTGATGATGAAGATTTGCTTCTGGCAGAAGTAGTACTCCGGCATATTCGAGAAGGTGGAACACAACTTTCTGCCTTTAAGGAAGTGGGGAAAAATTTATCTCGTACACCAGCAGCATGTGGGTTTAGATGGAATTCTTACGTAAGAAAGCAATATAAAGAACGTATTGAGGAAGCAAAGCAACTTCGTAAAGTAGAAAATTATGAAGTGAAAGAGACAAAGGTGTTAGAACCTACGTCAATTACGTTGAATGATGTTATTGATTTCTTGCAAAATTATAAAGATGAAAACTCTTTAACAGTGTTGCAACAACAAGTTGAATCATTACAAACAGAAAGAGAGCGTCTTCTGGAGCGATTATCAGTATATGAAGAAGAGTATAGAACACTACTTGATTATATCGATCAAAAAAGAAGTGTAATGGTAGCGGAAAGAAACAATGCTCGCTCGAATGAGAAGTTAGAGAAGCTTAAGAAATAAAAAACAGCTGTTATACAGCTGTTTTTTTATTTCTTAAGCCGATTCTTCGTTTGTAACCGCATTCAAATTTGCTTCTGGCTGCCAAATATAAAAATCTCCATCAGTTACTGATACGGGGTTGAAATTTAATTTATCCCAAAAACCAGCTGAATGAATACGTGCTATCGTTTTAATAGGAAATTGCATTTGTTTCGCATGATTTACAAGCATTTGCCCGAATCCTTGTTTTTGAAAAGTTGGTAATACTTCAAGTTTATAAAGTTCTAGGTAGGGACCTGTAATTTCGAATGGTTCTCCGCCGTTTCTTTTCATATATAGACTCATACGTGCGATTAGTGATCCGCCATAATAAATACCGTAAAATGGAGATTCACTGTCGTTTTCAATAATGTTTGCTTGCAATTCTTCCAGCATAGATAGTTCCTGGGCTCCGCACCCTTTAAATTTTTTGAATTCATCTAACGTTTTATAATTGATGAGCAAGCGCTCAACTTTTGGGAATCCCATTACATCACATCCTTTTCTTGTCTCGTTGAATGCAGAAAAGTAAAAATATTTATAATAATAGTATAACTCATTTTTTTATTTTTATGAAGAAGATAGTATATTTCTTTTTTTATTTTTTTTGAGGATTTGCTAAACTAAGAGTAGAAGCGTATTAATAGGTGGTACATACATAGTGAAAAATGAGAGTATATTTGTTGGGCAGAGGACAGCGGAATTATAGGGCGTGCTCAGGTGCTTTAAAAAGATATAAAGGGGGGAAGGCAAGGGCACTTAGTGTGAATTCCTTGTGTGAAAATGAAAATTGGAATTGTCGGACCAGGTGCTATTGGTCTATTGTATACATTTTATTTACAAAAAAATAACCAAGATGTTACGTTGTTTACAAGAACAGCTAAGCAAGCTGAAGAATTAAATGAAATAGGTGTAACTTGTATTAGAGATGGAAGATGTGAAACAGTATATCCATCTGTTTTACCGATAGAAAGTATGGTAGCGCAAAATTTAGATTATATATTTATTGCTGTGAAGCAATATCATATAGATGACGTACTACCGTTTGTGGAAGGGGCATCATCATTAATCTTTTTGCAAAACGGAATGTCGCATCTTCAAAAGATGCTGAACATAGGGAGTAAAAATATAGCTGTTGGTATTGTAGAACATGGTGCGAAAAAAGAGGGAGGGCATATCGTTCATCATACTGGGATAGGGGTAACAAAATTTGGAGTGGTTTGTGGTCAATCTATACATTTTAACAAAATATTCAATTATTTTCCTGTTGCTTATTTTCCAGTTCAAATAGAAACGGATTGGGAAGAGATTATGCATAAAAAATTAGTAGTAAATGTATGTATCAATCCGTTGACAGCACTATTGGGAGTTAAGAATGGTGAATTAATCACGAATCGTTTTTTTTATCAAATGATGGAGCAAGTGTTTCAGGAGGCAGCATTTCTTATTAGAGGAGAAAAAGAAATGGTATGGCAAATGGTACGAAATGTGTGTGAAGGAACGTCTCGTAATACATCTTCTATGCTAGCGGATGTAAGAGCGAGTAGACAGACGGAAATTAATGCGATTGTTGGATATGTATTAGAAGAAGCTAAGAAACAGCAACGACCAGTTCCGACACTTCAATTTTTGTTCGATGCAATAAAAGGTTTAGAAACAAGAGTATAAGTGTTATTCTTTGCTTTTACGTGAAACATTGACTACAATGTGGATTGGTGAGAGAACTGGATACGAAAGGAAGAATTATATGGAGATAAAAGAAATCTCTGTTCCGCAACAAGGTATTGTAGCGGACTATATGAACGGTAAAAAAGAGATACAGTCATGTTTTGATTATATGTTAACAGAAGATGCTTTTAAACAACGTTTACATGATTTGCGTGAAAGGGAGTTTTTCCGCCAAGATTTAGTAGCGCATTTATTAGAATATAATACAAAATTACAAGCGGGAGAATCTACACTTCAAAATGTAAAAGCGCTTGGAGATGAAAATACATATGTTGTTATAGCTGGACAACAAGCGGGGTTATTAACTGGACCGCTTTATACAATTCATAAAGTTATTTCAATTTTACAGCTTGCAAAGGAAAAGGAAGAAAGTTTAGGAGTTAAAGTTGTCCCTGTCTTCTGGATTGCGGGTGAAGACCATGATATGGATGAGATTAATCATACTTTTGTAGCGAAAAATAAAAAGATGAAAAAAACTATTTTTTATGACCGTAATCCGAAAAAGGCAAGTGCTTCTGAGTCTGAACTTTCTGTTGAAGATTGTAGAAATTGGATTGAAGAGATTTTTAAAACATACCCAGAAACAAATTTTACAAAAGATGTATTAAAATTTGTTGATGATGCTTTGAAAAAATCGAATACGTATGTAGATTTCTTTGCTCATCTTATTACGAAAATCTTTGCTAATTCTGGTTTAATCCTTGTTGATTCACATCATCCTGAATTAAGAAAGTTAGAAATTCCATTTTTCAAGCGAATTATAAGTAAGTATAAAGAGGTACAAAAGGGCCTTCGTAATCAGCAGGAAGTAATTAAAGAACTAGGATACAAACCGATTATTGAAACGAAGTCTCATGCAGTGCATATATTCATGGAAATAGATAATGAACGAGTATTGCTTGAAGAGCATCAAGGGAAGTTTGTTGGAAAGGATGGGGCGCATTCCTTTTCATACGAAGAGTTGATTGAAGAGATGGAGAGAAATCCGGCACGTTTTAGTAATAATGTTGTAACACGTCCTCTTATGCAAGAGTATGTATTTCCTACGCTCGCATTTATTGGAGGTCCAGGGGAATTAGCTTATTGGAGTGAATTACAACAAGTATTCCATACTGTCGGTTTTCAAATGCCACCTGTCGTTCCTCGTCTTACAATTACTTATGTGGAGAGAGATATAGCGACAGATTTATTCGATCTGCAATTGAGAGAAATTGATCCGTTTTTAAATGATGTCGATAAACTGCGTGAAAACTGGTTGTCTAATCAAATAGAGGAACCGATTGATGATCATTTTGAAAAGGCGAAAAAAGAAATTGCCGATATTCATACATCTTTACAGCAATTTGTAAAGAAAATAGAGCCAGGGTTAGGTGCGTTTGCAGGGAAAAACGAATTGAAAATTAATGAACAAATTGAACTGTTGGAAAGAATGTTGAAAAGAAATGTTGAGAAAAAGTATGAGGTTCAGCTAAATAAATTCCGCCGTATACAATTCGCACTTCGTCCATTAGGTGCACCGCAAGAACGTGTGTGGAATGTATGTTATTATTTAAATCAGTTTGGTTTGGATTTCGTTGATCGTGTAATGGAAAACCCTTTTTCTTGGGACGGAAAACATCATGTTATAAAACTATAAAATCTTGCTCTTTGGAGCAGGATTTTATTTTTATTCCGTTGAATTTACTGTGAAGTGATTTTTTTCTGAATTATCAATCAAAAAATGTTAGATATGGCAATTGTGTTGGATACTTAAATATATGACAAAATAGCACAAAATGTAAACGTATTATTCGCTTTTTCGACAGTTTTTTATTTAAATTCCCGCAAAAGATGATAAAATTTAGTATATAATAAAAGAAAATAGCGATTTGTATAGTATGTTGCCTTTGTTGGTAAGTTAAATGAGTCGTTCTTTCGTATTATTTCATTCTCTAAGCGTGAAATATGTGTTTAGAGGAAGGGATACATTCAACATAATTAATTGGAAAAAGAGTAGGTGCAACAATGTTTAAACACGTAACAGTGCTTTTAAAGGAAACAGTAGACGGCTTAGATATAAAGCCAGATGGTACATATGTAGATTGTACACTGGGGGGAGGAGGACATAGTTCTTATTTATTATCCCAATTAACTGAAGGTGGAAAATTAATAGCGTTTGATCAAGATGAGATAGCGATTCAAAACGCGAAAGAAAAGTTCTCTTCATACGGTGAACAGTTTATAACAGTAAAGAGTAACTTCCGTTATTTAGCTGAAAAACTGCAGGAAATAGGTATAACAGAAGTAGATGGCATTTTATTTGATTTAGGTGTTTCATCCCCACAATTAGATACACCAGAACGAGGCTTTAGTTATCATCATGATGCACCGCTAGATATGCGGATGGATCAAGATGCCCCATTAACAGCGTATGATGTTGTAAATAGCTGGTCATATGAACAACTTGTAAGGATTTTCTTCCAATACGGTGAAGAGAAATTTTCAAAACAAATTGCAAGAAAAATTGAAGCTTATCGTGAGAATAAAGCTATTGAAACGACAGGAGAATTAGTAGAGCTAATTAAAGAAGGTATTCCGGCTCCAGCTCGTAGAACGGGTGGGCATCCTGCTAAGCGAGTGTTTCAGGCAATTCGTATAGCTGTAAATGATGAATTAAAAGTATTTGAAGAAGCATTGGAATCTGCTATTGAGATGGTTAAGCCAGGTGGAAGGGTTAGTGTTATAACATTCCATTCATTAGAAGATCGTATTTGTAAAACAACGTTTAAGCGAAATAGTACAACGCCACAATTGCCGCCAGGATTACCGATTATTCCTGATGAATTTAAGCCGAAATTAAAGCTTATTACAAGAAAACCGATTTTACCTTCTGATATAGAGCTAGAAGAAAATAATCGTGCGCGTTCTGCGAAGTTGAGAATCGCTGAAAAACGATAAAAGGGAGAGAGAGGTATGACTAATTTAGCTGTAAAGTACAAACAACAAGCGCAAGAAGAGGTGCAAATTCAAACGCCCCCACAGCAGATGGCTAAGCCGAAGGTTAAAGCAAAAATTACAAGAATCGAAAAACTGTTGTATGTAGCGTTTATTGGCTTTTTATTGTATGCCTGTGTCGCGTTTATTGGAAATAAAGCAGGCCTTTATCAAGTTAATGTAGAAGCAGCGACGATAGAAGAAAAAATTGTACAGCAGCAAAAAGAAAATCAAGAATTACAAGCTGAAGTAGAGAAGTTAAGTCGCTATGAACGAATCGCTGAAGTTGCAAAAAAACACGGGCTAGAAATTAATGCGAATAATGTGAAAGGCCTCAAATAAGGCAATAGGTGTGAAGGAACGATGAAGAAGAATATGACTAAATTTCATACCAATAAGGGAGCAGGTTATTTTATGATATTTTTCCTCCTGCTCTTTTTGCTGTTATTAGCCCGATTTTTTTACATACAATCAACAGGAACAGTTCATAATCAGGATTTAGATGCACTTGCTAAACAAAAGCATAGTAAAAAAGGAGTTCTTGAAGCGAACCGAGGAACCATTTATGATCAAAACGGTCATGTGTTAGCGCAAGATGCAAACTCTTACAAAATGGTAGCTGCACTAAAAGGTGCTAACTCAGTTGAGAATAAAGAAGATACTGCAAAGAAAATTGCAGGAGTACTTGGAAAAGGCGAAGAGGATATTTTAGCTTCTTTAAATAAGGAAGGTAGAAGTCAAGTCGAATTTGGAACGTTAGGCAAGGATTTGACGAAAGAAAAGAAGGAACAAATAGAAGCGTTGAAGTTGCCGGGAATATCTTTTATTACAGAAAATGCAAGGGTGTATCCAAACGGTGATTTTGCATCTTACGTTATAGGTCATGCAAAACCAAATGAGAATGGAACCTCGGTAGGTCAATTTGGCATAGAGAAAAGCTTGGATAAATACTTAAGTGCTTCGAACGGAGAAGTAGCGTATACAGGTGATCGTAAAGGTGTGTCCCTTGATGGTGGAAAAGTTAATGTAAAGGCACCTAAAAATGGAGATAACGCGTATTTAACAATTGATCAACGTGTCCAAAGTTATTTAGAAGACGCGATGAAAGCAGCAAGTAAGCAATATGAGCCAGAAAGTTTAATAGGGATTGTTGCAGATCCGAAAACTGGGAAAATATTAGCGATGTCTACTAAACCTAGTTATGACCCTAATGATCGTCAAATTAAATATTTCTTCAATGATGCAATTGCCAATGCATTTGAACCTGGATCAACAATGAAAATTTTCACGTTAGCGGCAGCCATTAATGAAGGTGTGTACAAAGGGCAAGATTATTATCAGTCCGGGACATATCAAGTCGGAAATAGGAAAATAAAAGATCATAACGGTGGTGCTGGTTGGGGCTCTATCACGTTTGATGAAGGGGTAGAGCGTTCTTCAAACGTAGCGTTTGCAATTTTAGGAGATCAAAAACTTGGTCCAGAACGTTTCCGAAAATATATTCATAGTTTTGGATTAGATGAAAAAACGAACATTGATTTATCAGGTGAAGGATCGAATACAATTTTATTTGATCAGCAAATACAACAAGTGACAACAGCTTTTGGACAAGGTTCCACTGTAACACCAATTCAGCTTGTACAAGCTGCAACGGCCATTGCAAATGATGGGAAAATGATGAAACCTTATGCAATTGATAAAATTGTAGATCCGATAACAGACAAAGTAAAATTAGAACATAAGCCAGAAGAAGTAGGAAAACCTGTTACAAAGGAAACAGCAGCGCAAGTAAGACAATTATTAGAACGTGTTGTTACATCTCCGAAAGGTACAGGGACAGCTTATAAAATTGATGGATATTCAGTTGGTGGTAAAACAGGTACAGCGCAAATTCCGGATGGAAAAGGCGGCTATATGACAGGGAGACAGAATTATATATTCTCATTCTTAGGTATGGCACCAATGGACGATCCACAACTTGTTGTGTATGTAGCTGTTAAACAGCCGAAATTAAAAGATGATGAGAACGGTGCACAACCGTTAGCTGATATTTTTAAATATGTAACAAAAAATAGTTTAGAGTATTTAAAGATTAAGCCAAATGAAGTGAAAGATCCGAAAAAACATCTGAAAGAACAACAAACTACTGTTCCGGATGTAAATGGTAAAACGATGGCTGAAGCGGGGAAAGCGATTGATAAAGCAAAACTTCGTCCAATCGTACTAGGTGAAGGGAAAGTACAGCAACAAGTACCAAAAGCGACTGAACAAACATTAAAAGGCGACCGAGTCTTCTTGGTAGGAGATAAGCCTACAATGCCAAATATACAAGGATGGGCACTGCGTGATGTTATGAATTTAGCGAAGACATTACAGCTTAACTTGAAACCTTCTGGTACAGGATACGTAACAGAACAAAGTGTGGCGGAAGGAACATTATTACAACCTGGTACAGAATTAGGTGTCACACTCGTACCGCCACTCGAACCACAGCAAGAAGCAGAAAAGCCGTAATGGTAAAAGAGAATAAGTTCTAATTAAATAAGTACAAGCATATATTGGAACAAGCTAGGCGTAAGGGAGGCTTGTTCCGATATGCGTGTATCAAATGTAACAGTTAGAAAACGACTTATTTTTATACTTATATCAGGTATACTTATTTTCACGATTATCGATATTCGTCTTGGATATGTGCAATTTTTTCTTGGGAATATGTTAACGGATCGTGCGAAAGATTCATGGAGTCGTAATATTACTTTTGAACCCGAACGTGGGAAAATTTTAGACCGAAATGGTGTGGAACTTGCCACGAATAAAAGTGCTCCAACTGTCTTTGTTGTACCGAGGCAAATTGAAAAACCAGCAGAGACTGCAGAGAAGTTAGCTGCAGTATTAGGTGTGGAAAAAGATGAGATTTATAAAAGGATTACAAAAAAAGAATCGATTGTAAGGTTAGATAAAGGCGGAAGGAAAATATCACATGACAAAGCGAAAGAAGTACGAGGATTAAGTCTGAAGGGCGTGTATATCGCAGAGGATTCTATCCGGTACTATCCATTTGGAAACTTTTTATCACATGTATTAGGTTTTGCAGGTAGCGATAACCAAGGTCTTATGGGACTAGAAAAATATTATGATAAAGAGCTAAATGGGGACAAAGGTCATGTGCGTTTTTTTGCAGATGCGAAAGGACAAAGGATGCCTAATGTTGGTGATGATTTCAAAAAGCCAGAAGCCGGTTTAAATTTAGGATTAACAATCGATGCGCGTATTACAAGGATTATGGAAAGAGAAATGAATATTGCGGAGTCAACTTATAATCCTGACGGTATGATTGCGATTGCGATGAACCCTAAAAATGGTGAAGTTTTAGGGATGTCTAGTCGACCGAGTTTTGACCCAGCGGATTTTCAAAGTGTCTCTCCAGAAGTGTATAACAGAAATCTACCTGTATGGAGTACGTATGAGCCTGGTTCAACATTTAAGATCATTACATTAGCTGCAGCATTGAATGAAAATTTAGTAGACTTAGAGAAGGATACGTTTTATGATGATGGAGCAGCTGAAGTAGGTGGAGCTAGATTGAAATGCTGGAAAGCAGGAGGTCATGGCAGTCAAACGTTTTTAGAAGTCGTTCAAAACTCATGTAACCCGGGATTTATTGAACTTGGTGATCGCCTTGGTAAAGACCGATTATTTAAATACATTCGTAATTTTGGTTTTGGGCAGAAGACTGGAATTGACTTGCAAGGTGAAGGCAGTGGGATTTTATTTAATTTAGATAAAGTTGGTCCAGTAGAGCAAGCAACAACTTCATTCGGCCAAGGGGTTTCTGTTACACCGATTCAACAAGTAGCAGCTGTAGCGGCGGCTGTAAATGGTGGAACATTGTATCAGCCGTATATAGCTAAGGAGTTTATTGATCCGAAAAATAATCAAGTTGTTAGTAAAAAGACACCTGTTGAGAAAAGAAAAGTTATTTCCAAGGAAACTTCAGAAAAAGTTCGTTATGCATTAGAGAATGTTGTAGCGAAAGGTTCTGGTAAAGGTGCTTATATTGATGGATATCGTGTAGGTGGAAAAACGGGTACTGCTCAAAAGGTGAAAGATGGTAAATATTTAGAGAATAATTATATAGTATCTTTTATCGGATTTGCTCCAGCGGATGATCCAGAGATTGTTGTGTATGTTGCTGTTGATAATCCAAAAGGGGTTACACAGTTTGGTGGAGTGGTAGCAGCTCCAATTGTCGGGAATATTCTTCGAGATGCGCTTCCTGTTATGGGAGTGAAACCGAGAAAAGAACAAGTTGAGAAAGAATATAAATGGGGCGATACACCAACTGTGGAAGTTCCGAATTTAATTGGAATGAAAAAGAAAGACTTACAAACACAACTCGTCGATTTGAAGCTTGATATAAGTGGAGATGGAGAGAAAGTAATTAAACAATCACCAGAAGCGGGAGCTAAAGTAAAAGAAGGCTCAAAAATTAGAATTTACTTCGGGAATTAAAGGTAACATAGTACGTTTTATGGTACAATTGGTGGAAGTGAGTTCTTTATAGAACAGTTACTTAATTTGAGACAGTAAGTGTCTCATTCATAAATAGGTCAGTAGCACTTACCTCCTTATATAGGAGGTAATGTGTTGCTTACTAAAAAAGATAAATAAACAATGTAGAGAGGGTTTAGTGAAATGAAGTTGCATACACTTGTATCATGTTTGCATGATTTTCCAGTTGTTCCAAAAGAAAATCCAGAAATCACATCTATAGAAGCTGATTCACGTAAAGTGAAAGAGGGAAGCTTATTTGTATGTATGAAAGGATATACGGTTGATAGCCATGATTTTGCTAAGCAAGCAGCGGCACAAGGAGCGGCTGCTATTGTTGCGGAAAGACCAATTGATGTTGACGTTCCAGTTGTACTTGTGAAAAATACTTTTCGTTCGTTAGCGGTTTTAGCTGATTATTTTTATGGTCAACCGACACACAAGTTACATTTAATCGGAATTACAGGTACAAATGGAAAGACAACAACATCGCATATTATGGATGAGATTATGCGAGCACATGGTCATAAAACAGGGCTAATTGGAACGATTAATATGAAAATCGGTGATGAAACATTTGAGGTGAAAAATACAACACCAGATGCACTAACACTTCAACAGACGTTTTCAAAAATGGTTGAACAAGGTGTGGACAGCACGGTAATGGAAGTTTCGTCACATGCGTTAGATCTTGGTCGTGTACACGGATGTGATTACGATGTAGCGGTATTTACGAATTTAACACAAGATCATTTAGACTATCATCAAACGATGGAAGAATATAAACATGCAAAAGGGTTACTATTTGCACAGCTTGGCAATAGTTATAATCATAATGGCGAAAAGTACGCTGTGCTGAATAGCGATGATAATGTAACAGAAGAGTATATGAGAAGTACTGCAGCAACAGTTGTAACATATGGTATTGATACAACAAGTGACATTATGGCAAAAAATATCGTTATGACGAGTGGCGGGACTACATTTACGCTTGTCACACCATATGAAAGTGTAAATGTTACGATGAAATTAATAGGTAAATTTAATGTATATAACGTACTTGCAGCAACAGCAGCAGGACTTGTTTCGGGTGTGAAATTAGAAACAATCATTGCTGTTATAAAAGAACTAGCTGGGGTTCCAGGGCGTTTTGAAGTTGTTGATGGAGGACAAAATTATACAGTTATTGTTGATTACGCACATACGCCGGATAGTTTAGAAAATGTATTAAAAACTGCAAAACAATTTGCAAAAGGTGATGTGTATTGTATCGTTGGTTGTGGCGGCGATAGGGACCGAACGAAGAGACCGATAATGGCAAGTGTTGCAACAAAATATGCAACTCATGCAATTTACACATCAGATAATCCAAGAAGTGAAGATCCAGCGGCTATTTTAGATGATATGGTACATGGTGCAAGTGGGAAAAATTATGAAGTGATTATTGATAGAAAAGAAGCGATACACCATGCAATCACTAAAGCGAAAGCAGATGATATCATTATTATTGCTGGTAAGGGTCATGAAACGTATCAAATTATTGGTAAAGAAGTTCATCATTTTGATGATCGTGAAGTTGCTAAAGAAGCAATTAAAGGGCGTTTAAGCAACGAAGAGTAACAACGTGAGAGGAGGACTACATGTGCTTGAGCAAGGTTTATTAGTAACGGCTGGGGTAGCATTCTTAATTTCTGTTGCCCTTTCGCCATTGTTTATTCCATTTTTAAGAAAATTAAAGTTCGGACAGAGTATTCGTGATGAAGGACCAAAGTCACATCAAAAAAAATCAGGGACACCAACAATGGGTGGTATCGTCATATACGTATCTATGATGGTAACTTCACTTATTATGGCGATTAAGTTTAATTATTTAGGTGCAGAGGTTTCGTTATTACTATTAGTGACGTTTGGTTACGGATTGATTGGATTTTTAGATGACTACATAAAGGTAGTTAAGAAGAGAAATCTTGGTTTAACATCAAAACAAAAATTAGTAGGTCAGCTTGTTATTGCTATTGCATTCTTTTTAATTGGAAAAGGGCAAGCGTTCCACACATACATCATGATTCCGGGAACGGATGTTAAGTTTGAATTAGGTTGGGCGTATTTCGTACTTGTACTATTTATGCTTATTGGTGGATCAAATGCAGTTAACTTAACTGACGGTTTAGATGGTTTATTATCAGGAACAGCTGCTATTGCATTTGGAGCATTTAGTATTATTGCTGTGGCACAAGAGCAATTTGGAGTAGCGATATTCTGTATGGCAGTTGTAGGAGCTGTACTTGGATTTTTAGTATTCAATGCGAATCCAGCAAAAGTGTTTATGGGAGATACAGGTTCATTAGCTTTAGGTGGAGCCATTGCAGCTGTAGCGATTTTATTAAAACAAGAATTGCTACTTGTAATTATTGGCGGAGTATTCGTAATGGAAACTTTATCGGTTATCATTCAGGTCATTTCATTTAAAACAACAGGAAAACGTGTCTTTAAAATGAGTCCATTACACCATCATTATGAATTATGTGGTTGGTCAGAGTGGCGTGTTGTTGTGACGTTTTGGTCTGCAGGATTTTTATTAGCTGTGTTAGGAATTTATATCGGGGTGTGGATGTAATTGAAAACTGTAACTGAATTTCAAAATAAGAATATTCTTGTATTAGGCATTGCAAAAAGTGGTTATGCAGCAGCTACATTGTTACAAAAGTTAGGGGCAAATGTTATTGTAAATGACGGAAAGCCTTTAGCAGAGAATGTACTTGCTGCAGAATTACAAGCAAAAGGAATGGACGTTGTATGCGGTGGTCATCCTTTAGAATTATTAGAGAGAAATATTTCTCTTGTAGTAAAAAATCCAGGAATCCCGTATTCTAATCCAATATTAGTTGCTGCGAAAGAAAAGCAAATTCCAATTGTTACGGAAGTTGAATTAGCATATCGTATTTCAGAAGCACCATTTGTTGGGATTACGGGGTCTAACGGTAAAACGACGACGACAATGCTGACATTTGAAATGCTAAAAGAAGGACAAAAGCATCCTGTAATTGCAGGGAACATTGGAACTGTAGCGTGTGAAGTAGCACAGGGTGCAAAAGAAAGTGAAGTTGTAGTTACAGAACTTTCATCGTTTCAATTGATGGGAGTAGAATTGTTCCAACCTAAAATTGCTGCGTTTTTAAATTTATTTGAGGCCCACTTAGATTATCATGGGACGAAGAAAGAATATGGTTTAGCGAAAGCAAATATTTTTAAAAACCAAACAGAAAATGATTATAGTGTAATAAATGCGGATGATGCAGATGTGATGGCTTTGTCTGCGTATTCTAAAGGTCAAAAAATCCTGTTTTCGACAACGAAAGAAATTGAAGATGGCGCGTGTATAAAAGATAACGCTCTTTATTTCAAAGGTGAAAAAGTTGTTGAAGTAAGCGATATCGTTTTACCTGGTCAACATAATTTAGAAAATATTTTAGCTGCGATGAGTATTGCGAAATTATTAGGTACTTCTAATGAAGCAATTACGGTCGTGTTAAAACGTTTTACGGGTGTAAAACATCGTTTAGAATATGTAACAACGATTAACAACCGTAAGTTTTATAATGATTCAAAAGCAACGAATATGTTAGCGACTGAGAAAGCACTATCTGCGTTTACACAACCGATTGTGTTACTAGCAGGTGGGCTTGATCGCGGAAATGAATTCGATGATTTAATTCCGTATTTCAAAAATGTAAAAGCGATTGTAACATTTGGACAAACAGCTCCTAAACTAGTAAGAGCGGCAGAAAAAGCGGGATTAGATATAATTGAAAGTGCCGATACTTTGGATGAAGCAGTGGTGAAGGCTTATGCTCATTCTAAAGATGGCGATGTTGTTCTTCTTTCTCCAGCGTGTGCAAGCTGGGATCAATTTAAAACATTTGAAGAAAGAGGAGACATTTTTATACAAGCTGTGCATAAACTTATATAAAGTAAATCAAAACATCAGTAGGCTAACACCTACTGATGTTTTGTTACATAGGGCAAAAGGTTCTGCCTAAAGAGGTGGTGTTTGTGGGTAATGAAGAAAACGCCTGATTTTATTCTCATCATCGTAACACTTTCATTGTTGACAATCGGAATGATTATGGTTTATAGTGCGAGTGCAGTTTGGGCCTCTTATAAAATGGGGGACTCATTCTTTTTTGCAAAAAGACAATTACTGTTTGCGGGTCTTGGTGTAGTAGCTATGTTTTTTATTATGAAAATTGATTATTGGGTGTGGCGTACGTATTCAAAAGTGATTTTGCTAGTTTGCTTCATTCTTCTTATTCTCGTTCTTATTCCTGGAGTAGGTCTTGTTCGAGGAGGAGCACGAAGTTGGATTGGAATCGGAGCATTTTCGATTCAACCGTCAGAATTTATGAAGTTTGCGATGATTATTTTCTTGGCAAAGTTTTTAGCAGAACGGCAAAAATTGATTACATCTTTTAAACGTGGTTTATTACCGGCTCTTAGTTTTGTTTTTCTTGCTTTTGGGATGATTATGTTACAGCCAGACCTTGGGACAGGAACGGTAATGGTTGGGACATGTATCATTATGATATTCATTTCGGGAGCGAGAGTCTTTCACTTTGCAATGTTTGGTTTGATTGGTGTAGCAGGATTTGTAGGGTTAATTGCATCAGCACCGTATCGAATGAAACGCATTACATCATATTTAGATCCGTGGTCAGATCCGCTCGGGAGTGGATTTCAAATTATCCAATCATTACTTGCAATTGGACCTGGTGGATTATTTGGGCTTGGACTTGGACAAAGTAGACAAAAATTTCTTTATTTACCTGAACCGCAAACTGACTTTATATTTGCAATCTTATCCGAGGAATTAGGTTTTATTGGTGGTTCATTTGTGTTATTATTATTTAGTCTATTATTATGGCGCGGGATTCGTATCGCATTAGGAGCGCCAGATTTATATGGTACGTTTTTAGCAGTAGGTATTGTGGCGATGATTGCGATTCAAGTAATGATTAATGTTGGTGTTGTAACAGGACTGATGCCTGTTACGGGTATTACCTTGCCGTTTTTAAGTTATGGTGGATCAAGTTTGACATTAATGTTAATGGCAGTAGGTGTATTATTAAATATAAGTCGCCATTCTCGCTACTAAACCCTGTTTATAAGACAGGGTTTTTCGTATGTGTGTAAAAATGCAATATGTATATAGAAATAAGTATAATGGAAATAAGAAAAGAGAAGCGGAGGAGTTAGTAGTGCGTGTATTAGTGAGTGGTGGGGGTACTGGTGGTCATATTTATCCAGCTCTTGCTTTAATTAGAGAAATAAAAAAGTTAAATCCAGAAGCGAGATTTTTATATATTGGTACGGAAAATGGACTAGAGAGTACAATCGTTCCAAAAGCAGGTATACCATTTCAATCTATTGTTATAAGTGGATTTAAACGAAAAATATCATTAGATAATGTGAAAACAGTAATGCGTTTTCTAAAAGGTGTACAGGATAGTAAACGATACATTCGTCGTTTTAATCCGGATATCGTAATTGGAACGGGTGGATATGTATGTGGACCAGTTGTATACGCTGCAGCCAAACTAGGTATTCCAACTATTGTACATGAACAAAATAGTGTACCAGGTGTAACGAACAAGTTTTTAAGCCGTTATGTTGATAAAGTTGCTGTTTGTTTTGAAGCAGCTATAGAGCATTTTCCAGAGTCAAAAGTGGTAATGACAGGCAATCCACGAGCATCAGAGGTAATGGATCAAAATGGAATGAAGGGGAAACGTTCAGTTGGGCTTTCTCTTCCTAAAAAGTCTGTACTTATATTTGGTGGAAGTCGTGGGGCTAGACCGATTAACGATGCCTTCGTTGAAGCAATTGAACAGTTTGGGAACAAAAGCTACGAAATACTATATGTAACGGGTGAAGTACATTATGATAAAGTGATGGAAGCCGTGAAGCAAAAAGGAAACCCAAGCAATGTTATTATTAAGCCGTTCATTCATAATATGCCAGAGGTACTAACTGGTGTAGACCTTGTTGTTTCAAGGGCTGGGGCAACAACACTTGCAGAATTAACAGCGTTAGGAAAACCAAGTGTGTTAATACCGAGTCCGTATGTAACAAATAATCATCAGGAAAAGAATGCACGTTCAGTTGTTGATAAAGGAGCGGCAAAAATGTTACTTGAAAAAGATTTAACAGCTGAAACGCTTATTCGTGATATTGATGAGATTTTATTGAATGCACAAACATTACAAAATATGAAGCTAGCGGCTAAGCAACTAGGTATTCCAGATGCAGCAAATAAGCTGTATGAAGTAATGAATAAGCTTGTAAAAAAATAAAGTGAGGCTTTAATCAGTGGGGAGTGATTCTCTCTCTTTGATTATTATCTTTCACTAATAGGATGTTTACTGACATCCTGATTCCGTCTAATTTCTTTGTTATCGCCGAATTTTGATTTAGGAGCTGTACTGCCCGTAAATAGAGGGATAACGTTAGGTGAACGCCCTGCATATTATTGTCATAAGGAGACTTAATATGGGGGAGATTGTCTATGGAACAATTAGTAAATGAGCTTATAGAAGCAGACGTTGGTCGTGTTTTAGTTAACGAGCCGTTAGCACGTTATACAACTATGAAAATAGGTGGACCAGCGGATATTTTAATTGTGCCAAAGCATGTAGCCGGTATTGAAAAAACATTACAGTTAGTAAAGCAATACAAAACGAAGTGGACTGTAATTGGTCGCGGTTCAAACCTTCTTGTATCTGATCAAGGCATAGAAGGTGTTGTTATTCGTTTAGGAGAAGGATTAGATCACTTAGAGGTCGAAAAACATAAGGTAAGAGTTGGTAGTGGATATCCTCTTATTAAATTGTCAACTTTACTTAGTCGTCAAGGGTTAGCTGGATTGGAGTTTGCGAGCGGTATTCCAGGAAGTGTCGGTGGTGCAGTATACATGAATGCAGGTGCACATAAATCGGATATATCGAGTGTATTATCGAAGGCTCTCATTCTGTTTGAAGACGGTACAATTGACTGGTTAACAAATAAAGAACTGGAGTTTTCTTATCGGGCATCTGTATTGCAAACGAAACGTCCTGGTATTGTTTTAGAGGCGGTGTTTCAATTACAGGCGGGAAAACGTGAAGAAATTGTACGTAGTATGCAAAATAATAAAGATTACCGCCGTGAAACGCAACCATGGAATCACCCGTGTGCAGGAAGTGTATTTCGGAATCCAATCCCACATTTTGCAGGAGATTTAGTAGAAAAAGCAGGGCTTCGTGGTTATAGGATTGGTGGAGCTCAAATTTCTGAAATGCATGGCAATTTTATTGTTAATACCGGGGGAGCTTCAGCGCAAGATGTATTGTCTTTAATTGAATTAATAAAACATACAATTAAGGATAAATTTGATGTAGATATGCACACAGAAGTAGAAATCATTGGAAGATAACGGTTATTCGTTCCGCTCATTATCATTTATGTTATAATAAGAAGATAAGAACGGCATGAGGAACATGCCGTTCTTTATGTTACATAGGGGGATCGTACATGAATAATAGTAAAGTGATTAAACTACAAGATCGTGTACCAAAATTGAAAAATCAAAAGAAAAAAAACAAAAAAAATGTTAATCATCGATTGATTTTATACATATCAATTTTATTTTTATTAGTGCTCTTTTTAATTTATTTTCGGTCTCCGCTTAGTAATATAAAAAAGATTAGTGTGTTTGGAAATCACTATATGACGGATGAGCAAGTAATGAAGGATTCAGGCGTGACATATGATACAAGTTATTTCCGAGTGACAGCACATAAAGCTGAAGAAAACTTAACGAAGCGAAAAGAAATTAAAGCAGTAAATGTAAAAAAACGTTTTCCAAACAAGATTGATATTCATATCGAAGAATATTTAACGATTGGTTATATAAATAAAGAGGGAAAATTACAACCGTTATTAGAAAATGGAAAAACGCTTGATGTACTACCTAATGGAAAACTTCCTGTTGCAGCACCGATTTTTGAACCTTTTAAAGAAGAGAAAATGAAGGAGTTAATCGCTGAACTAGAAAAATTAACACCAGCTATTTTAAAATCTATTTCGGAGATTCGCTATTCACCAACGAATGCGAATGAAGATCATCTTACTTTATATATGAATGAAGGTTATGAAGTGAGCACTACGATTCAAAATTTCGCAAAACGTATGGAAGCCTATCCACTTATTTTAAAAACAATTGAGCCAGGTAAGAAGGTATTAATTGACTTAGAAGTAGGTGCATATACGAAAGAATTAGGTGCGGAAGAAAAAAAAGAATAGAATGGTAGTTTTCGTTGCTTATAGCAGAAAAAACAAAACAAACGTTCTATTATATGTATACGAATTTAGAAGAATGGTTCATTTGATGAAAAATATGTAAAAATTCTTAGATTCATACTAGTATTGGTACAAGTTTCACTTTTCTATGAGTACATCTTAGTGTAGACTTATACTTGGCGGTAAACTTTACACTCGAAATAGAATTATTTCAAGATAAGCAGTTATTCATAGTTTACTGCGATATTCTTAATTGAATGCTAAATAAAAATAAGAAAAATATAGGGTTAAAAAAGGGAAACGTATAAAGACGTTGAATATTTTTCTTATAAATAGTAAAGTTGCGATTGTTGTTCCATATATTGAGTTGTATGGTATAAATAAAGAAGGAGGTGCCAAAGAATGAACAGCAATGAAATATATGTTAGTCTTGACATCGGTACATCCAATGTTAAAGTCATCATTGGTGAAATGGTTAATGACAGCTTAAACATTATTGGTGTTGGAAATGTAAAATCAAATGGTTTAAAGAAGGGATCGATAGTTGATATAGACGAGACTGTTCGATCAATTAAAAAAGCAATTGAACAAGCTGAGCGCATGGTGGGAATCCACATTGAGCAAGTTGTAGTAGGTGTCAATGCAAACCAGGTACAGCTACTTCCTTGTCACGGAGTAGTCGCTGTTTCAAATGAAGATCGTGAAATCGGGAATGAAGATGTCTTACGCGTTCTAGATGCAGCACAAGTTGTGTCAATTGCTCCAGAACGTGAGTTTATTGATGTGGTACCTCGACAGTTCATCGTAGACGGTCTTGACGAGATTAACGATCCACGCGGGATGATCGGTGTAAGATTAGAAATGGAAGGTACACTTATTACAGGCTCGAGAACTTTACTACATAACCTACTTCGTTGTGTAGAAAAAGCAGGTCTTGAAATTGTTGATATTTGTCTTCAACCTTTAGCGGCTGCAACAGTTGCTATATCTTCAGATGAAAAAAATAGAGGAGTAGCCCTTGTTGATATGGGGGGAGGCTCTACAACTTTATCTATTTTTAAAGATGGAGAGTTACAAGCGACGAGCGTATTACCATTAGGTGGAGACCATATAACGAAAGATATTGCGATTGGGTTGAAAACTTCAACAGAAAATGCAGATCAAATTAAGTTGAAATATGGACATGCTTTTTATGATACAGCATCTGAAGAAGAGATGTTTACGGTTTCTATTATGGGAAGTGATCAAACAGAACAATATTCTCAGTTGGAATTATCGGATATAATAGAGGCTCGTGTAGAGGAAATTTTAATGTTTGTTCAAGATGAAGTGCGTAAGTTAGGAGTAAAGCAAGTGGCTTCTGGTTATGTACTAACTGGCGGAATTGCTTCTATGCCAGGTGTTCTTGATCTTGCATATGATATTTTACATGAAAATGTTCGTGTAGCAACTCCTGATTATATTGGTGTGCGTGAGCCTCAATATACAAGTGGAGTTGGATTAATTAAACATTCTTATCAAAAAGCTAAATTACGTGGGAAAAATGTGCAGGAAAAGCAAGAGCATTTTGAACCAGTACCAGCACCAGCACCAACGCCGGTACAACAGCAACCCGCGAAACAAAAAACTCGTAATCAAAACAATAATAATCAAAATGATGACCGCATGATGTCAAAAGTAAAACGTGTATTCCGTTATTTATGGGATTAAAATTGGACACGAAAAATGAGGTTCTAGGGGGATTTCGACATGTTAGAGTTTGATACTACTCAAGATCAATTAGCGAATATAAAAGTTATCGGTGTCGGCGGTGGCGGAAACAATGCTGTAAACCGTATGATTGAACACGGTGTACAAGGTGTAGACTTTATCGCTGTGAACACTGATGCACAAGCATTAAATCTATCAAAAGCTGAAACAAAAATGCAAATTGGTGGAAAATTAACGCGTGGACTTGGTGCAGGCGCAAACCCTGAAGTAGGGAAAAAAGCTGCAGAAGAAAGTAAAGAACAGATCCAAGAAGCACTTCGTGGTGCGGATATGGTCTTCGTAACTGCCGGTATGGGCGGTGGAACTGGAACTGGTGCAGCTCCAGTTGTTGCTCAAGTTGCAAAAGAATTAGGTGCTTTAACAGTTGGTGTTGTAACACGTCCATTTACTTTTGAAGGACGTAAGCGTGCGACGCAAGCAGCATCTGGTATTGCAGCATTTAAAGAAAATGTAGATACTCTTATTGTAATTCCAAACGATCGCTTATTAGAGATTGTTGATAAAAATACGCCAATGTTAGAAGCATTCCGTGAAGCTGATAACGTATTACGTCAAGGTGTTCAAGGTATTTCGGATTTAATTGCAACGCCAGGTTTAATTAACTTAGACTTTGCAGACGTAAAGACAATTATGTCTAATAGAGGTTCTGCTTTAATGGGTATTGGTTCTGGTAACGGGGAAAATCGTGCTGCAGAAGCTGCGAAAAAAGCGATTTCTAGTCCATTACTAGAAACATCTATTGATGGAGCTCAAGGTGTTATCATGAACATTACGGGTGGCGCTAACTTAAGCTTATATGAAGTACAAGAAGCGGCAGATATTGTAGCTTCAGCTTCAGATCCAGAAGTAAATATGATCTTCGGTTCTGTTATTAACGAAGGATTAAAAGATGATATCGTTGTAACTGTAATTGCAACTGGTTTTGATGATAGCATTGCAACTCAACCACCAAAACCAATTATTCGTCCGAATGCGAACCACACGCAACAACAGCAACAACCAGTAGCTCAACCTTCAAAACAACGTGAAGTAAAACGTGAAATGAAGCGTGAAGAGCCAGTTGTACATGAGCGTCATTCAGATTCAGATGATATCGATATTCCAGCATTTTTACGTAACCGTCGTAGACGATAAAAAAAGGAGCTTTCATGCTCCTTTTTTGTTTTTTAAATGGAAAAGACCTGCTAAGCAGGTCTTTTTTTTATTTGGTATATTTTGTTGGTGAAAATAAGAGTATATCATTCTATGAATTTGTACTTTTATTTTTTACCGACAGATTATGTCTAGAAATCACAAAATAACAAAAAAACACCTCCGCAAATTGACACACTTTCCTATTGGATATGCATTATACTAGTCTCAACTTGAAAAAAGAGGTGAATTGTTTGGTTGTTTACGCCGACGTTGTTTGGTTGTTAAACGCCTGCATTGATTTTCTTTTGCTTTTATTAACAGCTACCGTGTTAAAAAAGAAAATCAAAAAATGGAGGCTTGTGTTAGGGGCATTTATAGGTTCAACTATTGTTATTTTTGCCTTTACTCCTTTTGCTTCTATGATGACACATCCAATTATGAAACTACTGTACTCATTACTTATTGTGTATACAGCATTTGGGTTTACAACATTTAGAAATTATGCACAAACTGTTTTTACTTTTTACTTTGTAACCTTTATGGTTGGCGGAGGATTAATTGGAACTCATTTCTTTTTGCAAACGAATGAAATGGTAAATGGATTGGTTCAATCTCAGTCAATTTCTTACGGTGATCCAATTAGTTGGTTATTTGTTATTTTTGGTTTTCCAGTAATTTATTATTTTTCTAAAAAGCGTATTGAAAGCGTAGAGGTCACGAAAATACACTATGATCAAATTGTGAAAGTAAAAATTCAATTAGCAGAAGAAGAACTAGAACTGGCAGGTCTTATTGACAGTGGGAACCAACTTTATGACCCATTAACAAAAACACCCGTTATGATTATGCATGTTTCATCATTAGAACATTGCTTACCATCTTGGTTAACAGAACAAATTTATTCCAAAACAGAAATTCCTCAAATACCAGAAAATGATTCTGGTTGGGCGACAAAATTACGCTTAATTCCTTTCCGTGCAGTAGGAGTAGAGAGTCAATTTTTGTGGGCAATTAAGCCTGACAGTGTGCAAGTTGACCATGAAGGTAGTTCTATTGTTGTAAACAAAGTATTAATTGGATTAAATACACAACAGCTGTCTACTAATGGGGAGTATCAATGTATTGTGCATCCAAAAATGTTAATTTCGCAAAAAATGGTAATCGCTTAATAATGAGAGGCGGGATAATATGATGAAATTAAAATTTTATTTAGTATACCTTTGGTATAAAGTATTGCTGAAATTAGGAATTAAGACCGATGAAATTTATTATATTGGTGGAAGTGAAGCGTTGCCACCACCGTTAACAAAAGAAGAAGAGGAAGTTCTTTTGAATAAATTGCCAAAAGGAGATCAGGCAGCAAGGTCATTACTTATTGAACGTAACTTAAGGCTCGTTGTATATATAGCAAGAAAGTTTGAAAATACAGGGATAAATATTGAAGATTTGATTAGTATCGGAACAATCGGCCTTATTAAAGCGGTAAATACATTTAATCCAGAAAAGAAAATAAAATTAGCAACATATGCATCGCGTTGTATAGAAAATGAAATTTTAATGCATTTACGTCGAAATAACAAAAATCGTTCGGAAGTTTCTTTTGATGAACCACTAAACATTGATTGGGATGGGAATGAACTGTTATTGTCTGACGTGTTAGGTACAGATGATGATATTATTACAAAAGATTTAGAAGCTACTGTAGATCGTCACCTTTTAATGAAAGCATTACACCAATTAAATGATCGTGAAAAACAAATTATGGAACTTCGGTTTGGGCTTGCTGGAGGAGAGGAAAAGACGCAAAAAGATGTGGCTGATATGCTTGGGATTTCACAGTCATACATTTCGCGTTTAGAAAAAAGAATTATAAAAAGATTACGAAAAGAATTTAATAAAATGGTGTAAAGAATAAGACCAGCCGTTATGTAGGCTGGTCTTATTCTATTTAGTTGTATTAGGAAAGATAATTTAAATAACAAATCGTGAAAAAACCACATGCATAAAATCCCCTTCAAAGGAAATACTTTACACTGTACAGCAACTCCCGATAGGAGGGAACACTTTGACGAGAAACAAAGTAGAAATTTGCGGTGTTGATACAGCTAAACTTCCAGTATTAAAAAATGAAGAGATGCGTAAATTATTTCGTGAAATGCAAAGTGGAGAGATAAGCGCAAGAGAAAAATTAGTGAATGGAAACTTACGTCTTGTACTGAGCGTCATCCAAAGATTTAATAACAGAGGAGAATATGTTGACGATTTATTTCAAGTTGGTTGCATCGGACTTATGAAATCAATTGATAATTTTGATTTAGGCCAAAATGTAAAATTTTCAACGTATGCTGTGCCGATGATTATTGGGGAAATACGCAGATATTTGCGTGATAATAATCCGATTCGCGTATCGCGCTCATTGCGAGATATTGCGTATAAAGCTTTGCAAGTAAGAGAAAAGTTGATTGCAGAAAATTCAAAAGAACCAACAGCAATGGATATTGCAAAAGTGCTAGAAGTAACTCATGAAGAGATAGTATTTGCTTTAGATGCAATTCAAGATCCAGTCTCATTATTTGAACCGATTTATAATGATGGGGGAGATCCTATCTTTGTTATGGATCAGTTAAGTGATGAAAAACAAAAGGACGAGCAGTGGGTTGAAGAATTAGCATTGAAAGAAGGAATGAAGCGTTTAAATGATAGAGAGAAAATGATTATTAGAAAACGTTTCTTCCAAGGAAAGACACAGATGGAAGTTGCAGAAGAAATTGGGATTTCCCAAGCGCAAGTATCACGTTTAGAGAAGTCAGCCATTAAACAAATGAATAAAACGATTCAAGGATAAGGTCTCACCAATTATGGTGAGACCTTTTTATATGTAATATGGTTTGTGCTCATAGTAGGGGATTAGTGTTCATATAATTTCGTATAGGTGGCTTCCTGTAAATATGAGAAACAGTTTCCAATTTGTCATATAAGGGAGAGGATGAAAATGGTGATACGAATTTCAGAGTTACAGATGAAGGATGTTATAAATATTTCAGATGGAAAAAGGATTGGGAATATTGGAGATATTGAAATTGATATGAACACAGGGAAAATTTGTTCTGTTATTATTTCCAAACAGACACGTATGCTAGGTATTTTTGGAAAAGATGTTGAGATTGTAATTCCTTGGAAGGAAATTGTGAAAATTGGGGAAGATGTCATACTTGTAAGAGTAAATCCTGTTAATTCTGTAACAGAATCAATACAAACACCGACAATTTCATAAAGAATATTACAAATTCCTCTTTTTTTTCTGTTAGGATTATGAAAAAATAAAAGTATGGTAAAATAGACAGGAAGTACCATGCTTTTTTCTGTTATTTTAATTAAAAGGAGCCGCTTTATTATGAGAGAACCATTTAAATATGTGGACGGTATACTGTATTTACAAGCGTGGAAAGAACTTGGAAACATTACTGCTGGATTTACGACAAAAGATGGTGGGATAAGTACGGGCTCCTTTCATGCGATGAATTTAGGATTACATGTGAATGATATCGTGGAGAACGTTCATGAAAACAGACGCATTTTAGCAAATAAGTTACAAAAACCATTAGAAAACTGGATTTGCTCTGAACAAGTTCATGCTCATCATGTTGAAAAAGTAGGGCAACAGGAAAAGGGAAGTGGTGTCTATTCATATGAGGACGGCATTTCAAAAACAGATGGCATTTATACGAGCAATGAAGATGTTCTGTTAACGTCTTGTTACGCGGATTGTGTTCCGCTCTATTTTTATGCACCATCACATGGTATGATAGGACTTGCGCATGCTGGATGGAAAGGTACTGTACAAGAGATTGCAAAGGAAATGATTCAAAAGTGGAATGCAGAAGGTATTTCAAGTGATGAAATTCATGTTGCAATTGGGCCGTCGATCGGATCTTGTTGTTATGTTGTGGATGATCGTGTATTAACAGCAGCACAGGAAGTAGTTAGGGGTGCTGTTCCTCATCAAAAAATTTCTGACGGGCAGTACGCAATTAATTTAAAAGAAATTAATCGTATATTATGTGTACAAGCAGGCATAAAAGAAGAGCATATTGTAATGTCATCTCTTTGTACAAGCTGTGAAGAGCAACTATTTTTCTCTCATCGTCGTGATCAAGGTAAGACAGGAAGAATGTTGAGTTTCATAGGTTTTAAGGAGGAAGAAAGCAAGTGACAGTACAAGAAAATTTAGTAATTGTAAACGAAGCTATTAAAGAATCTTGCGCTCGAGCTGGACGTTCGTTGCAAGATATTAAACTTGTTGCAGTTACAAAAACTGTAGGGATTGAAAAAACAAACGAAGTAATTGAAGCTGGAGTTATCGATTTAGGTGAAAATAGAAATGAAGGTTTCTTACAGAAATACGAGCATTTCGGTTCAAAAGTTAATTGGCACTTTATTGGCTCATTACAAACGAGAAAAGTAAAAGAAATCATTAATGAAATTGATTATTTACATTCGTTAGATCGTCTTTCACTGGCGAAAGAAATTCAGAAACGTGCTGATAAGAAAGTGAAATGCTTTATTCAAGTGAAAACCTCATCTGAAGAATCGAAGCAAGGATTGGCAATAGAAGAGGTTGTTTCTTTTATTCAAAGTTTGCAAGAATTCGATAAAATTGAAGTGGTTGGACTAATGACGATGGCTCCATTTACAGAAGAAGAGGAAGAAATCAGACGCTGTTTTAAGGAATTACGTATGCTGCAAACAGAGGTGCAGGAGCTAGAGTTATTACATGCGCCATGTAAAGAATTATCAATGGGAATGTCCAACGATTACAAGATTGCAATTGAAGAAGGGGCTACATATATTCGTTTGGGAACGATTTTAGTAGGAAAAGCGTAAAAGGAAGGAGAATCTTATTATGAGTTGGTCAAAAGTAAAATACTTCTTTTTTGATACACCGGAAGAAAAAGAAGCAGCTCAATATGGTTATGAAAAGGAGCAAACAGACATGAAAAAGCAGCAAGATCCACCAGAACAACAAGACGTTACGTTTCCGAAAGCGCAACCGAAGCAAAATGTTGTGAGTATTGAAACAGCAAAACAATCTTCAAAAGTTGTTTTATTAGAACCACGCACATATTCGGAAGCACAAGGGATTGCGGACCACTTAAAAGGTAGACGAGCTGTTGTAATTAATTTGCAGAGAATGTCTACTGATCAAGCGGTACGTATCGTTGACTTTTTAAGTGGTACTGTATACGCTATAGGCGGGGACATTCAAAAAATAGGGCCGAAAACATTTATGTGTACACCTGAAAATGTAGATATTGTTGGTGCGATTTCAGAGTTATTCGGTGAAGAAGAAGAAACAAATATAAAGAGGTGGTAATACGCCATGACAACAGTTTTTATAGTGTTAAGTTATGCTATCGAGATTTACTCGTGGGCACTTATTATTTACATTCTCCTATCATGGTTTCCTGGTGCGAAGGAATCATCTTTTGGAGAGTTCCTGGCACGTATTTGTGAACCGTATTTAGAACCGTTCCGCCGCTTTATTCCGCCGCTTGGAATGATTGATATTTCTCCAATCGTTGCGATCTTTGCGTTGAAACTTGCTAAAACTGGTTTGTTCAGTTTATTAAGCTATTTCTTATAGTAAGAAGGTAAATACATGAGCATCTACGAACATTTTAGGCCTGATGAGGAGGTCTTTGTGGATAAAGTGCTAGAGTGGAAGCGAGCGGCGGAGTACCATCAAGTGAAGTTAACGGATTTTCTCGATCCTAGGCAACAACAAATTGTTTCTATGGTAATAGGACAAGGTGATGTTGCTGTGCAATTTGGTGGTGCAACGCCTAATGCAGAGCGTAAAAGAGCACTTATTTATCCAGACTATCTAGAATTAAATGAAGAAGAATTTCAAGTAGAAGTATTAGAAATTGACTATCCTTCCAAGTTTTATACGCTAGAACATAGGCAAATATTAGGTACATTTATGTCTCTTGGTTTAACAAGAGAAAAATGTGGTGATATTTTGCTGCAAGAAAATCGTGCCCAAATTGTAGTTGCGAAAGAAATTGTATCGTATATTGAGATGAACTTACAATCAATAGGGAAAGTAAAAGTCTCTTTAGCGTCAGTGCATGGAGAACAAATTCTACAGATACATGAAACGTGGGGAGAGAAATCTGGAACGGTTTCTTCACTTCGTTTAGATGTTATGTTAGCTGAAATGTTACATTTATCTAGACAGAAAGTACAACCTTTCATAAAAAATGGTTTAGTAAAAGTCAATTGGAAAACAGTGGAGCAAACTTCTTATGAATGTTATCCAGGAGATGTTTTTTCTGTTAGAGGATATGGCCGAAGTAAATTATTTTCTGTAGAAGGTAGAACAAAACGCGACAAATGGAGAATTTTGTATGGTATACTAAAATGATTGGTTTTTTAGAAGGAAATCCTCCTATTTTGTCGAAGAAAAGATATAATTGAAAGAGGAAATTTAGATAACTACTTGGAGGTGGCGTTGTGCCGTTAACACCATTAGATATTCATAACAAAGAATTTGGTCGCGGATTCCGTGGCTATGATGAAGATCAAGTAAATGAGTTTCTTGATCAAATTATCAAAGATTATGAATTGGTCATTCGTGAGAAAAAAGCTTTAGAAGAAAAAGTTGCGCAGTTAGAAGGGAAGTTAGATCATTTCTCTAATATTGAAGATACGTTAAACAAATCTATCGTTGTTGCACAAGAAGCAGCGGAAGAAGTAAAACGTAATGCGCAAAAAGAAGCGAAATTAATTGTGCGTGAAGCTGAAAAGAATGCTGATCGTATTATTAACGAAGCATTAGTAAAATCAAGAAAAGTTGCTTTTGATATTGAAGAGCTAAAGAAACAAGCGAAAGTATTCCGAACTCGTTTCCGTATGTTATTAGAAACACAGCTTGAGATGTTAAACAACGATGATTGGGATAAACTAATTGAATTAGAAGACGAAGTAGATGAACTGTTGAAAAAAGAAGAAACAGTGTAAGCTTGACGTTTTTCTCATTATTACATATAATTTTAAACAACATATTTATTAAGAAAAACGAAGATAGGGATAAGTACCTTTTCAAACCTTATATAGCGAACTGAGGATGGTGTAAGCTCAGGATAAGGAGATAGTGGGAATATCACCCTGGAGTTCCGCGCTGAACAAATAGAGTAAGCGTAGGCGTGTATTCGCGTTAAGAATATAAAGAGGATTCTATACATATGTATATGATCTACTAGGGTGGTACCGCGGGAGACTTTCTCGTCCCTTTTTGGGATGAGAAGGTCTCTTTTTTATTCCGTTTTTTAAGTATTTCTTTTATACATGTAAGGAGGAATTGAGCATGGAGTACAAAAATACATTACTGATGCCAAAAACTGAGTTCCCAATGCGTGGGAATTTACCAAAACGTGAGCCTGCAATGCAAGAAAAATGGGCTGAAATGAATATTTACGAAAAAGTACAAGAACATACAAAAGGTCGTCCTTTATTTGTATTGCATGATGGACCTCCATATGCGAATGGTGACATTCATATGGGACATGCATTAAATAAAGTATTAAAAGACTTTATTGTTCGTTATAAATCAATGAGTGGTTTTAGTGCGCCATATGTTCCAGGATGGGATACGCACGGTTTACCAATTGAACAAGCTTTAACAAATAAAGGTGTAAAACGTAAAGAAATGACAGTTGCTGAGTTCCGTAAGTTATGTGCAGAGTATGCATATGAACAAGTAGAACGTCAACGTGAACAATTTAAGCGTCTAGGTGTACGTGCAGATTGGGATAATCCATATATTACTTTAGAGCCAGCTTATGAAGCACAACAAATTAAAGTGTTTGGTGACATGGCGAAAAAAGGTTATATCTATAAAGGTCAAAAACCAGTTTACTGGTCTCCAACGAGTGAATCTGCTTTAGCGGAAGCTGAAATTGAATATCAAGATAAAAAATCAGCATCTATTTACGTAGCATTCCCTGTAAAAGATGGAAAGAACGTATTAGAAGGTGATGAAAAGTACATCATTTGGACAACAACACCTTGGACATTACCTGCAAACTTAGGTATTTCTGTTCATCCAGAGCTTGAATATAGCATTGTAAAAGTAAATGATGAGAAATATATCATTGCTTCTGAGCTGTTTGAGACAGTTGCAAAAACGTTAGAGTGGGAAAATGCTGAAGTTGTGAAAACAGTAAAAGGTAGCGAACTTGAGTATACAGTTGCAAAACATCCATTCTACAATCGTGATTCATTAGTTATGCTAGGAGATCACGTAACAACAGATGCAGGTACAGGTTGTGTTCATACAGCACCAGGACACGGGGAAGATGACTTCGTTGTTGGTAAAAAGTATGGATTAGAAGTACTTTGCCCAGTCGATGATAAAGGTGTATTAACAAATGAGGCACCTGGATTTGAAGGCTTATTCTATGATAAAGCTAACAAACCAATTACAGAAAAATTAGAAGAAGTAGGCGCGTTACTGAAACTAACATTCATTACACATTCATACCCACATGATTGGAGAACGAAAAAACCAATTATTTTCCGTGCGACAGCACAGTGGTTTGCATCTATTGAAGCATTCCGTAAAGAATTAATAGAAGCTGTAGCAGAAACAAAATGGGTACCAGCATGGGGAGAAACTCGTCTTCATAATATGGTTCGTGACCGTGGTGACTGGTGTATTTCTCGTCAGCGTGCATGGGGTGTGCCAATTCCGGTATTCTATGCTGAGAATGGTGATCCAATTATTACGGATGAAACAATTAACCATGTAGCAGATTTATTCCGTGAACACGGTTCTAACGTATGGTTCGAGCGTGAAGCGAAAGATCTATTACCAGAAGGATTTACACATCCAGGTAGCCCAAATGGCGAATTCCGTAAAGAAACAGACATCATGGATGTATGGTTCGATTCAGGTTCTTCTCACCAAGCGGTATTAGAAGAGCGCGAAGATTTACAGCGTCCAGCTGATTTATATTTAGAAGGATCTGACCAGTATCGTGGTTGGTTTAACTCTTCATTATCAACAGCAGTTGCTGTAACAGGTAAAGCTCCATATAAAGGCGTACTAAGCCACGGTTTCGTACTAGATGGTGAAGGACGTAAAATGAGTAAGTCGATTGGAAACATCGTCGTACCGAAGAAAATCATGGATCAATTAGGCGGAGACATTTTACGCTTATGGGTATCTTCTGTTGACTATCAATCTGACGTACGTATTTCAGATGATATTTTAAAACAAGTAGCAGAAGTGTATCGTAAAATCCGTAACACATTCCGTTTCTTATTAGGAAACTTAGACGACTTTAAGCCAAGTGAAAATGCAGTAGCTGTAGCTGAACTTCGTGAAGTAGATCGTTACATGTTAGTAAAATTAAATGACTTAATTACAAAAGTTAAAGAAGCATATGAGACATACGACTTCGCTGCTGTGTATCATGCAATTCATAACTTCTGTACAATTGATTTAAGTTCATTCTACTTAGACTTTGCAAAAGACATTTTATACATTGAAGGTGCAAACCACGAAGATCGTCGTGCAATTCAAACTGTATTATATGATGTTCTTGTTGCGTTAACGAAACTTGTAACACCAATCTTACCGCACACAGCTGATGAAGTATGGCCATATATTCCAGGCGTAACAGAAGAAAGTGTACAATTAACTGATATGCCAGAAGCTGTACAATTAGATGACGCGGAAGCGTTAAAAACAAAATGGGATGCATTTATGACATTACGTGATGACGTGTTAAAAGCACTAGAAGTAGCTCGTAATGAAAAAGTAATCGGTAAGTCATTAAATGCAAGCATTACGCTATATCCAACTGCAGAAATGAAAGCTATGTTAGAGTCTATTAGCGAAGACTTAAAGCAATTATTCATCGTTTCTGAGTATAAACTTGGTGGTATGATGGATGAAGCGCCAGCAGATGCACCGAAGTATGAACATACAGCGGTTGTTGTTGTTCAAGCAACTGGTGAAACATGTGAACGTTGTTGGGTAGTTTCAGAAACAATTGGTAAAGATGCTGAACATGAAACATTATGTGAGCGTTGTGCAACAGTTGTTAAAGAAAACTATGTAAAATAATAAAAAACTGACTGCTATTGATGCGGTCAGTTTTTTTGTTGATGGCATATCAAGATCACTTTCAGACTCTTTCCTGTGAAGGAAAAATGTGTGTGAGGTAAGCAAATAAATTTCGGACACACTAACTGTACATTACAGCTAGGAGGAATGTACACGTGAATGAAATTTACATGGAAATAAAAGAAGAATTGCAATTGATGAGAAAAGAGTTGCAAGAGAGACTAGCTAAAGAAGTAATGCACAAATATGATGTCGAGTTCAGCCAAGAGCTTGGATATGAAATTAAGGAAGAGATAAAGAAAAAATTGCTATTACATGATATAAAAGAGGATTTAAAGGATGTAGAACGCGCATTATTTAAAATGGAAATAGACATGTATGGTATTTGTGAAGAGACAGGGAGATTAATTTCGACAAAGCAAATGAAGACAATGCCGACTGCCCGTACGATTCATGAATTCTTCTACGAAAAGGTAAATGTATGAATACGCACAACGATATTATATTACCTTTTTTAAATTTATTTTATTCTTCTATAAAGGTTCATTGTGAAAAGGTAGCAGCTATGCTAAAATTTTGAGGTACACTGTCTTTGTGGGGGAAATGAAAATGATATATTATGTAATAGCGTTATTCGTCATTGCTATCGATCAAATATCGAAGTGGTTAATTGTAAAGAACATGGAATTGGGTACGAGTATTCCGATTATCGACAATGTATTATACATAACATCACATCGAAATAGAGGCGCTGCTTGGGGTATTTTAGAAAATAAAATGTGGTTCTTCTACATTATTACAGTTGTTTTTGTAGTGTTTATTGTATTTTATATGAAAAAGTATGCGAAAACAGACAAGCTTCTAGGTATTTCGTTAAGCCTAATTTTGGGCGGGGCAATTGGTAACTTTATTGATCGTGTATTTAGACAAGAAGTAGTGGATTTCATTCACGTGTATATTTTCTCGTACAACTATCCAGTATTCAATATAGCTGATTCAGCATTATGTATTGGTGTTGTATTAATTATTATTCAAACATTATTAGAAGGCAAGAAAGCGAAGGAGTAATTGAATGAGTGAAGTAGTACAAGTAACAGTTGCAGCAGAGCAAAAAAACGAGCGAATTGATAAATTCGTTGCAGGGATAAATAACGAATGGTCACGTACGCAAGTGCAGCAATGGATTAAAGATGACGTTGTGACAGTAAACGGAAAAGCGGTAAAAGGGAATTATAAAGTAAAAGAAGAAGATGAAATTACAGTAACAATTCCTGAACCAGAAGAGTTAGATATTCAACCAGAGGATTTAAATTTAGAAATTTATTATGAAGATGCAGATGTGCTTGTTGTAAATAAGCCACGTGGTATGGTTGTACATCCAGCACCAGGGCATACAAGTGGTACACTTGTAAACGGCCTTATGCACCATTGTACAGACTTATCAGGCATTAACGGTGTAATGCGCCCAGGTATCGTGCATCGTATTGATAAAGATACATCTGGACTATTAATGGTTGCTAAAAATGATATGGCACATGAATCGCTTGTAAATCAGCTTGTAGCAAAAACAGTAACGAGACGTTACAAAGCGATTGTACACGGTGTGATTCCGCATGATAAGGGAACGATTGATGCTCCGATTGCTCGTGATAAGAAAGAGCGTCAAAGTATGACAGTTGATGAAAATGGTAAGAACGCTGTTACGCACTTCCAAGTGTTAGAACGCTTTAAAGACTTTACGCTTGTAGAATGTCGCTTAGAAACGGGACGTACGCACCAAATTCGTGTTCATATGAAATATATTGGCTATCCACTTGCAGGAGATCCGAAGTATGGTCCGAAGAAAACGTTAGATATGAATGGACAAGCACTTCATGCGGGTATTTTAGGCTTTGATCATCCTCGTACTGGTGAATATATTCAGTTTGAGGCACCGATTCCAGAAGTGTTTGAAGACGTATTAAATATTTTACGAAAATAGTATTGACAAATCATAAGAAAACTGAGATACTGACAACAGTTAAATAATGATCCTTTAACACAGCCCCGTGAGGTTGAGAAGGTAACGGTTTGAAATACTTAGGGTATGTTGTACCCTTTTTTCAAAAGTCCTCTCGCACACGCTGAGAGGACTTTTTTTATACCATTACTCTCACGCAAGAAAAAAGCTTGGAGGTGTAGAGCATGCAAGAGAAAGCTGTCGTTTTAGATGACCAAATGATTCGCCGCGCTTTAACACGAATTAGTCATGAAATCGTGGAACGAAATAAAGGTGTCGATAATTGTGTTCTTGTCGGAATTAAAACTCGTGGAATTTTTATTGCACAACGTTTGGCAGAACGAATTGGTCAAATTGAAGGAAAAGAAATGGAAGTTGGAGAGTTAGACATTACGTTATATCGTGATGATTTAACACTACAATCGAAAAATAAAGAACCACTTGTAAAAGGTTCTGATATCCCTGTAGATATTACGAAGAAGAAAGTTATCCTTGTGGATGACGTATTATATACAGGAAGAACAGTTCGAGCAGCAATGGATGCTCTTATGGATTTAGGTAGACCATCTCAAATCCAATTGGCGGTTCTTGTTGATAGAGGTCATCGCGAATTACCAATTCGCGCTGATTATGTAGGGAAGAACATTCCAACATCAAGTGAAGAGCGTATCGAAGTTGATTTGCAAGAGACAGATCAACAAGATCGAGTAAGCATATACGATAAGTAAAGCCCTTTTAAATGTAGTCCTGTGAGGCTGCCAAAGGGTCTTGGCTTTCATATGTCAAATTTGGCATACGAAAGTGTAGGACTCTTTGTGCACAGGCACAAAGAGTTTTTTTATTGCAAAGATTTAAACTGAAGGAGGATGTAACAATGGAACAAAAGCCAGTGTTAGACGTTAATGAAGTACCGAAACCGGGAAAATGGTTATTTTTAAGTATACAACATTTGTTCGCGATGTTTGGATCAACAGTGCTTGTTCCGTTTTTAACAGGATTGAATCCATCAGTAGCATTAATATCAAGTGGATTAGGAACGTTAGCGTTCCTTCTTATAACGAAAGGTCAAGTACCTGCCTATCTAGGATCATCATTCGCCTTTATCGCACCGATTATAACAGCGAAAACGGCAGGTGGACCGGGAGCAGCAATGCTTGGTGGTTTGCTAGCAGGACTTGTGTACATCTTAATCTCACTCGGAATTAAGAAGTCAGGATCAGAGTGGATTATGAAATTACTTCCGCCAATCGTAGTTGGTCCAGTAGTAATGGTAATCGGTCTAGCTTTAGCACATACAGCAGTTAACATGGCGATGAACGGTGCGGATGGCAAATATAGCTTTACACACTTTTCAGTAGCGTTAGTAACGTTAGCAATTACAATTATCTGCTCGATATTCGGGAGAGGTTTTTTCAGTATCATACCAGTGTTACTAGGGATTGTCGGCGGATATATCTTCGCTTACTTCCAAGGGCTAGTAGACTTAAAGCCGGTAGCTGAGGCAAAATGGTTTGTTATACCAGATTTCACAGTACTATTTGTAACATATACGCCGGAGTTTTCGTGGAAGATTGTACTCCTGATGGTACCAGTTGCACTAGTAACAATTTCAGAGCATATCGGACATCAAATTGTACTTGGAAATGTTATTAAAAGAGATTTAATTGAAAAACCAGGTTTACACCGTTCAATCTTCGGTGATGGGGTAGCGACATTAATCGCGTCACTAATCGGTGGACCGCCGAATACGACGTATGGTGAAAACATCGGTGTGCTAGCAATTACGAGAGCATACAGTGTATACTTATTCATCGGTTCAGCAGTGTTTGCAATCATATTCGGGTTTATCGGTAAGATTTCTGCACTGATTCATTCGATCCCAACACCAGTTATGGGTGGTGTATCAATCCTACTATTCGGTGTAATTGCATCAAGCGGATTACGCATGATGGTAGATGATAAAACAGACCTAAGTGACAAACGAAACTTAATGATTGCATCAGTGATACTAGTGATTGGTATTGGCGGAGCGGTACTTCACGTAGGAGAATCGTTCCAAGTAGAAGGAATGGCACTAGCAGCAATTGTAGGTGTACTATTAAATCTACTACTACCAGAAACGAAACAAATAAAACAATCTAAGCAAATTGCTTCATAATAATAACCTTTTAATTCAGTCCTGTGAGACCGAAAAGGGTGACTTCTTTCTTGCACCCTAGTCTCACATGACTAGGGTATTTTTATACAAAGGTTGTTATAAATATACGAAAGTGGTAACATAAAAATTAGAAAGATGAGGGATGACGATGAGCCATTTGTTAACGATGAGTGAATTATCGGAAGTAGAAATTTCAGAAATCCTAAAAGACGCAGAAGATTTTGCGAATGGAAAAGAAAGCAAAACGACAGAGCAAACTTTTGTTGCGAACTTGTTCTTTGAGAATAGTACGAGAACGAGATTTAGCTTTGAGGTTGCTGAGAAGAGATTAGGACTTGATGTTTTAAACTTTTCAGCTGATGCATCTAGCGTACAAAAAGGAGAAACTTTATACGATACGATAAGAACATTAGAATCAATCGGAACAAAAGCGGTAATCGTCCGCCATGAGCAAGATCGCTACTTCGATGAACTAAAAGATCAGGTGAATATCCCAATCTTAAATGCTGGAGATGGATGTGGAAACCACCCAACGCAGTGCCTACTCGATCTCCTTACAATTAAACAAGAGTTTGGAAGATTTGAAGGATTAAAGATTGCGATAGTAGGAGATGTTCGTCATAGCAGAGTAGCGCGTTCGAATGCAGAAGCATTAACGAAACTAGGTGCAACAATCTACTTTGCAAGTCCAGAAGAGTGGAAAGATGAAGACAACACATTTGGAACATACAAACCATTAGATGAACTTGTTCCAGAAGTGGATGTAATGATGTTACTTCGTGTACAACATGAGCGTCATGATCATTATGAAACAGACATTATGAAAGAGTATCATGAGAAACACGGATTAACAGTGGAAAGAGAAAAGCGTATGAAAGAAGGAAGCATTATTATGCATCCAGCTCCTGTAAACCGTGATGTTGAAATTGCAAGTGAACTTGTTGAGTGTGAGCGTTCACGCATATTTAAACAAATGGAAAATGGAGTTTACGTAAGAATGGCTGTACTAAAACGCGCCTTACCAAATGTATTAGGAGGAATGAAACATGAATTACTTGTTTAAAAATGGTCGTTATATGAATGAAGAAGGAAAAATCGTAGCAACGGATCTTCTCGTACAAGACGGTAAAATCGCTAAGGTAGCAGAAAATATTACGGCAGATAATGCTGAAGTAATCGATGTGAACGGAAAGTTAATCGCACCTGGATTAGTAGATGTACACGTACATCTTCGTGAACCAGGTGGTGAACATAAAGAAACAATTGAAACAGGTACACTAGCAGCGGCAAAAGGTGGATTCACTACAATTTGCGCAATGCCAAATACACGTCCGGTACCAGATTGCAGAGAACATATGGAAGACTTGCAAAAACGTATTGAAGAAAAAGCTCATGTTAACGTACTACCATACGGAGCAATTACAGTACGTCAAGCTGGTTCTGAAATGACAGATTTCGAAACATTAAAAGAACTTGGAGCATTTGCTTTCACAGATGACGGCGTAGGCGTACAAGATGCGAGCATGATGTTAGCGGCTATGAAACGTGCAGCAAAATTAGATATGGCAGTAGTTGCGCACTGTGAAGAGAATACGCTTATTAATAAAGGTTGTGTACATGAAGGGAAGTTTTCTGAGAAACACGGATTAAACGGTATCCCATCAGTATGTGAATCTGTACATATTGCAAGGGATATACTGCTTGCTGAAGCAGCAGATTGCCACTATCACGTATGTCATGTAAGTACGAAAGGTTCGGTACGTGTAATCCGTGATGCGAAACGCGCTGGAATTAAAGTAACAGCAGAAGTAACACCGCATCACCTAGTGTTATGTGAAGATGATATCCCATCAGCTGATCCTAACTTTAAAATGAACCCACCGCTTCGTGGAAAAGAAGACCATGCAGCATTAATTGAAGGTTTATTAGATGGAACGATCGATATGATTGCAACTGACCATGCACCGCATACAGCGGAAGAGAAAGCACAAGGAATTGAAAGAGCACCGTTTGGAATTACTGGTTTTGAAACAGCATTCCCACTTCTATACACAAACCTTGTGAAAAAAGGAATTATTACATTAGAACAATTAATTCAATTCTTAACAGAAAAGCCAGCTGATACATTCGGCTTAGAAGCAGGTCGCCTGAAAGAAGGTAGAACAGCTGATATTACAATCATTGATTTAGAACAAGAAGAAGAGATTGACCCAACAACATTCTTATCAAAAGGAAAAAATACACCATTCGCAGGTTGGAAATGCCAAGGATGGCCGGTAATGACAATCGTTGGTGGTAAGATCGCATGGCAAAAGGAGAGTGCATTAGTATGAAAAGACAACTTATCTTAGAAGATGGAACAGTATTAATTGGAACAGGTTTCGGAGGCGAAATCGAAAAGTCAGGTGAGGTTGTATTTACAACAGGAATGACTGGATATCAAGAAACATTATCTGATCCATCATATTGCGGTCAAATCGTAACATTCACGTACCCATTAATCGGAAACTACGGCATTAACCGTGACGATTTTGAATCCATTCACCCATCTGTAAATGGTTTAATCGTAAACGAAATTTGTGATCATCCATCAAACTTCCGTAATGAAATTTCGTTAAATGATTACTTGAACGAAAGAAATATCCCAGGATTAGCAGGGATTGATACGAGAAAATTAACGAGAAAAATTCGTCAATACGGTACATTACGCGGACGCCTTTGTAATATGGATGCAGATGTAGAGTACATTGTAAGTCAATTAAAAGCGACAGTATTTACAGATCATGTAAAACGCGTATCAACGAAAGATCCATACCCAAGCCCAGGTCGTGGTCACCGAGTTGTACTAGTAGACTTCGGTATGAAACATGGTATTTTACGAGAATTAAATAAGCGTGACTGTGATGTAATTGTAGTTCCTTACAACACAACAGCAGAAGAAATTTTACGCCTTAGCCCAGATGGAATTATGTTAAGTAATGGACCTGGAGATCCGAAAGATGTACCAGAAGCAATTGAAATGTTAAAAGACATTATCGGTAAAGTTCCTTTATTCGGAATTTGCCTAGGACATCAATTGTTCGCTCTAGCATCAGGTGCAAATACAAGTAAGTTGAAATTTGGTCACCGTGGTTTAAACCATCCAGTAAAAAATCTTGCAACTGGAAAAGTAGCAATTACATCTCAAAACCACGGATACGCAGTAGAAGAAGAATCAGTTGAAAATACAGATCTTGAAATTACACATGTTGCTTTAAACGATGGAACGGTAGAAGGTCTTCGTCATAAGAAGTTCCCAGCATTTACAGTACAATACCATCCAGAAGCTTCAGCGGGACCAGAAGATGCAAATGATTTATTCGAAGATTTCTTAACAATGATTGAAAACTTCAAGAAAGAAGGGGAAGAGTTATGCCAAAACGCCTAGACATTAACACAATTTTAGTAATCGGATCAGGACCAATTGTAATTGGGCAAGCAGCGGAGTTTGACTACTCTGGTACACAAGCTTGTCAATCTCTTAAAGAGGAAGGTTACAAAGTAATCCTTGTTAACTCTAACCCAGCAACAATTATGACGGATACTGCAACAGCAGATAAAGTATACATCGAGCCATTAACATTAGAATTCGTAAGCCGTATTATTCGTAAAGAACGTCCTGATGCAATCCTACCAACATTAGGTGGTCAAACAGGTTTAAACATGGCTGTTGAACTTGCAAAATCAGGCGTACTTGACGAGTGCGGAGTTGAAATTTTAGGAACAAAATTATCAGCAATCGAGCAAGCGGAAGATCGTGATTTATTCCGTACATTAATGCAAGATTTAAATGAACCAACACCACCAAGTGAAATTATTCATAACCTTGATGAAGCATATGGATTTGTAAACGAAATTGGTTATCCAGTAATCGTTCGACCAGCGTTCACATTAGGAGGAACGGGCGGCGGAATTTGCCATAACGAAGAAGAGCTAATTGAAATCGTAACAAGTGGTTTAAAACATAGTCCAGTAACACAATGTTTATTAGAGAAAAGTATTGCTGGCTGTAAGGAAATTGAATATGAAGTAATGCGTGATTCAAATGATAACGCGATTGTAGTATGTAACATGGAAAACATCGATCCAGTTGGTGTTCACACAGGTGATTCGATTGTAGTAGCACCGAGCCAAACGCTAAGCGACCGTGAATATCAAATGTTACGTAACACTTCATTACGAATTATTCGTGCACTAGGAATTGAAGGCGGATGTAACGTTCAGCTTGCGCTTGATCCATATAGCTTCCAATACTATGTAATTGAAGTAAATCCACGTGTAAGTCGTTCATCTGCACTAGCATCTAAAGCAACTGGATATCCAATTGCGAAATTAGCAGCAAAAATTGCAGTCGGCTTAACGTTAGATGAAATCGTAAACCCAGTAACACAAAAAACTTACGCTTGTTTCGAGCCAGCGTTAGACTATGTTGTTTCAAAAATTCCACGTTGGCCGTTTGATAAGTTTGAATCAGCGAACAGAACGCTTGGAACACAAATGAAAGCAACTGGTGAAGTTATGTCAATCGGACGTAACTTAGAAGAATCATTACTAAAAGCAGTTCGTTCTTTAGAGCTTGGCATTTATCACTTAGAATTAGAGCACTTAAAAGAACTTGATAAAGAAACGATGAAAAAACGTATCATTAAAGCGGATGATGAACGACTGTTTATTGTAGCAGAAGCAATTCGCCAAGGTGTAACGAAAGAAGAAATCAATGAATGGTGTGAAATGGACTTCTTCTTCTTACAAAAAGTTGAAAACATCGTAAATATGGAACGTGAAGTAAAAGCGAACGTAGGAAATATGGAAGTACTACAAACTGCAAAAGAAATGGGCTTCAGCGATCACTACATTGCAGCAGCTTGGAACAAAACGGAGCGCGAAATTTACGATATGCGTAAAGAAAATAATATGATGCCAGTATTCAAAATGGTAGATACTTGTGCGGCAGAGTTTGAATCTGCAACGCCATATTACTACAGCACATATGCGGACGAAAATGAATCGATTGTAACAGATCGTAAGAGTGTAGTAGTTCTAGGATCTGGTCCGATCCGCATTGGTCAAGGTGTTGAGTTTGACTACGCAACAGTTCACTCAGTATGGGCAATTAAAGAAGCTGGATATGAGGCAATCATTGTTAATAACAACCCAGAAACAGTTTCAACAGACTTCAGTATTTCTGACAAATTATACTTTGAACCATTAACGATTGAAGATGTAATGCACATTATCGATTTAGAAAAACCAGAAGGTGTTATCGTTCAGTTCGGTGGACAAACGGCAATTAACTTAGCTGCTAAATTAGAAGCTCACGGTGTGAAAATCTTAGGAACATCACTTGAAGATTTAGACCGCGCAGAAGATCGTGATAAGTTTGAAGCAGCGCTAACACAACTTGGTATCCCGCAACCAGTTGGTAAAACAGCAACGACTGTAGAGCAAGCAGTAGCAATCGCTGACAAAATTGGTTACCCAGTATTAGTAAGACCATCTTACGTACTAGGTGGACGCGCGATGGAAATCGTATATCGTCAAGAAGAACTGCTGCACTACATGAAAAATGCGGTTAAAGTTCACGCAGATCACCCAGTATTAATCGATCGTTACATGGTTGGTAAAGAAATTGAAGTAGATGCAATTTCAGATGGTGAGAATGTATTCATTCCGGGTATTATGGAACATATTGAACGCGCTGGAGTTCACTCTGGTGACTCAATCGGAGTATATCCACCGCAAAGCTTATCTGCAAAACTAAAAGAACAAATTATTGAACATACAATTGCACTTGGAAAAGGTTTAAACATTGTTGGATTACTAAACATTCAGTTTGTAGTATTCAAAGATGAAGTGTATGTAATCGAAGTAAATCCACGTGCGAGCCGTACAGTACCATTCTTAAGTAAAATTACAGGCGTACCGATGGCGAATGTTGCAACGAAAGTTATTTTAGGGCAAGACCTAGTAGAGCAAGGATACGGAACTGGTTATCACCCAGAAGAGAAAGAAGTATATGTAAAGGCTCCGGTATTCTCATTCGCAAAACTACGCTCAGTTGATACAACATTAGGACCTGAAATGAAATCAACAGGGGAAGTAATGGGTAAAGACTTAACGCTTGAAAAAGCATTATACAAAGGATTAGTTGCTTCTGGAATTAACATCCCAACGCACGGATCAGTAATCATTACTGTAGCGGATAAAGATAAAGAAGAGGCAATGGAAATTGCAAAACGTTTCCACGAAATCGGTTATAACTTATTAGCAACAGCTGGAACAGCACAGTCGTTAGCTGAGCAAAATATTCCAGTGCAAGTTGTAAACAAAATTGATTCTGAAGACTACAACTTACTAGATATTATCCGTCAAGGAAAAGCACAGTTTGTAATCAATACGCTAACGAAAGGCAAACAACCAGCGCGTGATGGTTTCCGCATTCGCCGTGAATCAGTAGAAAATGGTGTGGCTTGCTTAACATCACTTGATACAACGAGAGCAATCTTACGAGTACTAGAATCTATGACATTCTCAGCTCATTCAATGAAAGAAATTACGCAAACAAAGCGTCACGAGGTGGTACATGCATGATGCAAAAGCAAAATATGATTGTCGTTAACCAAAAAGAAATCGCAAAAAACATTTACGAATTAGTGCTTCAAGGAACGTTAGTACAGCAAATGAACGAACCAGGGCAGTTTGTACACATTAAGGTAGCAGAGGGCATTGCGCCCCTTCTGCGCCGCCCGATTAGTATTTGTAATGTAAATCAAGAGAAGAACGAATTTACAATGCTATATCGTGCAGAAGGACAAGGGACAAAAACATTAGCAACTAGAAAACAAGGTGAAATGGTAGACGTACTAGGACCGCTAGGACATGGTTTTCCTGTAGAAGAAGCAGAAGCTGGTCAAACAGCTTTACTAGTAGGCGGGGGAATTGGTGTACCACCACTTTATGAATTATCACAGCGCCTCGTTGCAAAAGGGGTACGCGTAATTCACATCCTAGGTTTTCAAACGAAAGATGTAGTTTTCTATGAAGAAAAATTTGCAGAACTTGGTGATACGTACGTTGCAACAGTAGACGGTACACACGGTACAAAAGGATTTGTCACAGATGTAATTGATAATTACGGAATTGACTTTGATATTCTTTATTCATGTGGTCCGTTAGCGATGCTTCGTGCATTAGAAGGACGTTACAAAGAGAAAAAAGCCTATATTTCATTAGAAGAACGTATGGGCTGTGGTATTGGAGCTTGTTTCGCATGTGTATGCCACTTACAAGAAGATCCAAGTGGACATTCTTACAAGAAGGTGTGTAGCGACGGACCAGTATTTCCAATCGGGGAGGTTGTACTATGAACAGATTGCAAGTTGAATTACCAGGATTATCGTTAAAAAATCCAATTATACCGGCATCTGGATGCTTTGGGTTTGGTCGTGAATATGCACAGTTTTACGATTTAAGTGTACTAGGATCAATCATGATTAAAGCGACGACAGAACAACCACGTTATGGAAATCCAACGCCTCGTGTTGCTGAAACACCAGGCGGCATGCTAAATGCAATCGGACTTCAAAACCCGGGATTAGACAAAGTAATGAATTCGGAATTACCATGGTTAGAACAATTTGACCTTCCAATTATTGCGAACGTTGCAGGCTCACAAGCTGAGGATTACGTAGCGGTTGCGAAGGAAATTTCTAAAGCGCCTAATGTCCATGCGCTAGAATTAAACATTTCTTGTCCGAACGTAAAAACAGGTGGTATCGCCTTTGGTACAAATCCTGAAATTGCTGCTGATTTAACGAAGCGAGTAAAAGAGGTTTCTGAAGTACCTGTATACGTGAAGTTGTCACCGAACGTGGCAAACATTGTGGAAATTGCAAAAGCGATTGAAAATGCAGGTGCAGATGGTTTAACGATGATTAATACATTGCTTGGTATGCGTCTAGATTTAAAAACAGCTAAACCAATTTTAGCAAACCGTACAGGTGGATTATCAGGTCCTGCGATTAAGCCAGTAGCAATTCGTATGGTACATGAAGTAAGCCAAGCGGTAAACATTCCGATTATCGGAATGGGTGGTATTGAGACAGCGGAAGATGTAATTGAATTCTTCTACGCTGGCGCAAGCGCAGTTGCAGTAGGTACAGCGAACTTTATTGATCCGTTCGTATGTCCGACAATTATTGAAGAGTTACCAGCATTACTAGATGAATTAGGATTTGATCACATTTCGGAATGTCAAGGAAGGAGCTGGAAGCAAACATGTCACAGTCGTTAATCGTTGCATTAGATTTTCCAGGGAAACAAGATGTAGAACAATTCTTGCGCCACTTTGAAGGGGAAAAGTTATTTGTCAAAGTTGGTATGGAGTTATTTTACAAAGAAGGCCCTGCGATTATTACGTACTTAAAAGAAAAAGGACATAAGATTTTTCTAGATTTAAAACTTCATGATATTCCGAATACAGTAAAAAGCGCTATGCGTAGCCTAGCTAGTCTAGATGTTGATATGGTAAATGTTCATGCTGCTGGGGGAAGCAGTATGATGAAAGCTGCGATTGAGGGATTAGAGGAAGGTAAGCAAGAAGGAAAAGAGAGACCGATTTGTATTGCAGTTACACAACTAACAAGCACTTCGGAAGCTATGATGAAAAAAGAGATCGGCATTGAGAAAACGTTAGAAGAAGCGGTTGCTCATTATGCAAAACTAACGAAAGAAAGTGGACTTGATGGCGTTGTTTGTTCAACACTTGAAGTTCCAAAATTACGTGAAGTATGCGGAAATGAATTTGTAACAGTAACACCGGGGATTCGTCTTGCAAGCGATGATGTAAATGACCAGGTGCGCGTAGCAACACCGAAACGTGCGAGGGAACTTGGCTCAAGCTACATCGTAGTTGGACGTAGTATTACAAAAGCAGAAAATCCGCTTGAAGCGTATAAAACAGTAAAACAACAGTGGGAAGGTGTAACAGTATGAAAAAAGAAATCGCATCGCATTTATTAGAAATTGGAGCAGTATTTTTACAACCGAACGATCCATTCACATGGTCTTCAGGTATGAAATCACCAATTTATTGTGATAACCGTTTAACTTTATCTTATCCAAAAGTACGTCAAGCGATTGCAGCTGGATTAGAAGAGTTAATTAAAGAGCACTTCCCAACTGTAGAAGTTATTGCAGGAACAGCAACTGCTGGTATTGCGCACGCTGCATGGGTAAGCGATCGTATGGATTTACCAATGTGCTACGTACGTAGTAAAGCAAAAGGTCACGGTAAAGGGAACCAAATCGAAGGAAAAGCTGAAAAAGGTCAAAAAGTAGTAGTAGTAGAGGACCTAATTTCAACTGGCGGTAGTGCAATTACATGTGTAGAAGCACTTCGTGAAGCTGGCTGTGAAGTATTAGGGATCGTATCAATCTTCACATACGAGCTAGAAGCAGGAAAAGAAAAGTTAGAAGCAGCGAACGTAGCATCATATTCTTTAAGTGATTACAGTGCATTAACTGAAGTTGCAGCAGAAAAAGGTATGATTGGACAAGCTGAAACGAAGAAATTACAAGAGTGGCGTAAAAATCCAGCTAACGAAGCTTGGATCACAGCGTAACACGAAAAAAGACGACCGCGGGGGAACGCGGTCGTCTTTTATATCATTGTTAAAACTTCAAGTAAAGTTCCATCAATATCAAAGAAAATCATATTACAATCTCCTTAATTACTTAGCGCTTTCTGCAAGCTCATATCCTCTTACAAACAATAAAGTCATATAAGAAACAATAAATGAGAAGATGCTGTACATGCCAACCCAAAAGAAAAATTTTGGAGTAAAGGCGATAACACCTATTATTAAAAAACTAGCAAACGTTACAATCGGCATTACGTAATACGTTTTCGTCTTGCGCGTTCCAATAACAGAAACGATAAAGATAAGTAATGGACAAATTAATAAGACGAAAATCAATTCATTCATAGGTATGTCCCCTTTTCTAATTGCAGTAATCTGTTTCTCGTAAACGTTTTGAAATAATTACTCTCCTAATATAATTTCGCTAAGTAATAACGAATCCCTCTTGAAAACTGATAATTCATGATGAATTTTACAAGCAAAAAACGTAAGCAAGAGAACACTTGCTTACGTTATAGGATAAACATCGCAACGATCGTGGTGACAATTAAACCGATAACAACCGGTAAAAAGTTTCGGCGTGCAAGTTCAAATGGATCGACTTTACAAATCGCAGCAGCAGGAATAAGTGCCCAAGGAATTAACGTCCCGCCCCCGGTCCATATAGCCGCAATTTGTCCGAGTGCTGTTAATGTAGCTGTTCCATGACCTAAAGCTGTTCCGAAAAGGTTTGCAATGGAACCAGCAAGCGATATACCGGAAAAACCAGATCCATCTAAGCCTGTTATGACACCAACGATAGTTAATGTTCCCGCCGATACATATTGGTTTAAAGGAACCGTTTGAGATAAGGCAATCCCTAAGTCGTTAATGATTCCATGTGAACCTTTCGGTAAATAGTCTCCGATAATTTTTACAAAGCCGCTATCTCCTAAATAAAAGAGTGCAGCAATTGGAATAACTGGGCCGAAAATTTTAAATCCAAATTGGAGCCCTTCTATAAAATAATCGGTCGTTTTAGTCAGCCCAGTTCCTTTGTAGGCGATGAGTGAAATGATGATAATCATAATAACAGTTGTTCCGCCGATAAGTGCAGTTGCGTCGCTTCCTTGTAGTTTAAATTGAATCATGCAAAGGATATCAATGATATATACGATAGGGATACATATAGCGAGCCATTTCTTTGTGCGAGGAGATAATGAAGTGAGCGTTTTAGAAGACTCAGTTGATGGAATAGATTCTTGTATAGATAAGCCTGTATGAAATTCTCTTCGTAAGAAGAAAAAAGCGACGGAAGTTGTTACAATGCCCATAACGATAACGAGTGGAATACTTGCAGATACGACGCTGGAAACAGGGAGACCAGCCGCGTCTGCAGTTAATTTCGATGCACCTTGAATAACGAAGTCACCAGATAAGGCAATGCCGTGTCCAAATAAGTTCATAGCAATTGCAACCCCAATTGGAGGAAGGCCGACACGTACAGCAACCGGTAATAAAATAGCTCCCATTAAGGCGACAGCTGGAGAAGGCCAAAAGAAGAAAGAAATGGTCATCATTAAAAGGCCGATAATCCAGTAGGCGAGTGTAGGTGTACGAATCATTTTTGTAAATGGTGAAATCATCGTATCATTTATGCCAGTATGAACGAGTAAATTGCTCATTGATACGATAATGGAGATGATTAATATAGTTGGTAATAGCTCAGTAATGGCGTAAATGAAACTTTGAAAAATCCCACTAATGGCAAGAGGGATAGAACTTGTTGCAGTTAATGCTAATAAAAAGATAAAAACGATACAAATGATAGTCGTATCTTTTTGGAGAATAAAAAAGGTAATAATAGTGAGTAAACAAATAATGTAGAGAGCGTGTAATAGCGTTAATTCAACTCCCATAACATTCACATCCTTTAGGCATTCGTGTAGTTTATTGTATGAAAGCAGTGAAAGTATGTGAGTATAGGAAAAAGAAAAAAGTGAAATTTCATGTACTGTAATGATAAGAATAAAAAATGGATGATACAATACAATTAATCCTAAAAATGGGATTTGAGGAGAAGGGGAATGGGGAAGTACGAATGAGAGAAAAAATAGGATATTATGGTGTGCTAGTTTGTTTACTATTATCAGTTATTTCAGGACAATTTCTTAACAGTGAATGGGTACCAGTTATATTATGTATAGGAGTATTGATTTTTGCTCCTATGTATCGCTGGAATGAATGGAAAGCATATAGTCGAAAAAAGAAAATGGTTTTCAGCATCGAATTTGTCATTATAATCAGCACAATTCCGTTTTTGTTATGGAATGGAAAGGAAATGAGATAATAGATGGAATTGTAATGTTTCAAGGGTGGTTGTTTATTGCGAAAATGCTATATTTAATATGCATTTTAATGTTGGTAGTGGTAGTCACTAAAATAGTAAACGAAAAGCTATTCGTTAATGAATAAAAGGAAATGCCACCTTATTCGGTGGCATTTTTTTCTATGATTTCAACAAGGAATAACAATTAGTTCCCGATTTGATTTTGTAATAACTTCATATCCGTCTTTCGTGATAACGATATCATCTTCAATTCTACAGCCGCCCCAGTTTGGTATGTAAATACCAGGTTCAACGGTAACGACCATACCTTCTTCTAAAGTAGCTTTACTTTCTTGGGATAAGCGAAGAGGTTCATGTATTTCTAACCCAAGACCATGACCAGTAGAGTGTCCAAAATATTGACCATATCCATGCTCAGTAATGTAATCTCTCGTTATATCATCGATACTTTTCGCAGTTTCTCCAGGCTTAATCGCTTCAGTCCCACGTTTTAACGCTTCTCGTACAACATTGTATATTTTTTTGAATTCTTCCGATGGTTCCCCGATTGCTACAGTACGTGTTATATCGGAACAATATCCGTCGTAAAGTGCACCGAAGTCTAATGTAACGATATCGCCTCGTTCGATTATTTTATTTGATGCAACTCCATGGGGAAGTGAAGAACGAACGCCTGAAGCTACAATGATTTGGAAGGAAGAAGATGTAGCCCCTTTTTTTCGCATGAAAAATTCTAATTCATCTCGAACGTCAGTCTCGCTTATTCCAGGCTTTAGAAATGTAACAATATGGTGAAATGCTTGATCAGCGATCGTAGCTGCGATTTTCATTGTTTCTATTTCAGATGTGTCTTTAATAAGGCGAATATTTTCAATGATCTCACATACTGGAACCATTTCTGTATGTATATATTTTTGTAGTTTCTTAAATTGTTGCAAAGTCATATTATTGTCTTCTATACCAAGTTTTTGAATGTTTAATTTTGATACTTGATTTGCAACTTCTTCTTCTAAATTTCCTTTATCCATAATAATTTCTGCTGCTTTTATTTCCGTTTTTGCTTGATCTACGTAACGGAAATCGGTAATAAAAATAGCTTTATGCGCAGAAATTAAGACAACGCCTGCGCTACCTGTAAAGCTTGTTGCGTATTGACGGTTTTCTTTCTTTGTAATAAGTAACCCGTCGATTCCGTAATTATGTAGTTGTTTTTGGATGTTAGTTATTCTTATATTCATTTTAATTCCTCCTTTTTACATTAATAAAGCAAGAATTGTGCCAATATATTTATTTAGAATAAAAGAGAAGAGGGTAGCTGTGTGTCAAAAAAACTAGACGGATGTAAAATAAATATATATAAAATTTTTACAGTAAGTTTTTATGTGAATGAACAATAATGTAAACTTGCAAACAAAATCTTTTTAATTTAAATATTATATTTTTTGTATAAATAAATTAAAAAAATTGGTATAATAAGGGATTGTTACGTTTTTTTGTAGGTAAAGAGATGTAACGAAAAAATTGGGTTAAGGAATGTGAATGTATGAAGAAATTAAGTAAAGTAATGTCATTTTGTTTGGCCGCTAGTATGCTTGTTATAACGGGGTGTGAAACAAGTGAAAACAAAGTTCAAGTGAATAAAATGATTGACCAGCTTGATGAAGCGCCAGAAGTGACAGAAAAAGAAGCAAAAAAGATTGTAAGAAAGAATGTAGATGGAATAGCAAACGCGTTTAGTGAGATGGAAAAAGAAAATGGATGGAGCCGAAATAATCCTGGGGATTTAGAGACAGTTAAAAAAGGAGTTAAGGGATTAGTTTCAGAAAAGTTTGTAGAGAATCAGCTTCCTGAATTGCTTAATAACTTTAATAGATCGAGAGAGACTGATATGTTACCATTCCCAAATTATTTTCAATCTGAAATAAGATTTTCTTCTTCACAAGATAAAGAAAATTTAACGGTACATACATTAAGTTTAGAAGATGAAATAGGTCATGCGGCCCAAGAATGGGAATTTCATTTGGTGTATAAAGAAGGGGAATGGTTAATGGATAAATGGTCATTCGTTTTTCCTGAAGATTTAAAACTTACAAAAGAAGAAGCAAATAGAATTTTACAAATGCCAGACGATAAGAATGTGTCATTTGTAAGTGAAGAAAATAGTGGCGATAAGAAATATATATTCAAAGATAGTAACGGATTAATTACTGTAAATGCGAAAACATCTCTTATTTCATACAATGTAGATGAAAATAGGTATGAAAAAGTAACGAAAGAAAGAAATATTCAAGAAACAGAACAAGTACAGAGAAAGGATTCCAGTGCGTATACAGGCTCAAAAGACGAGAAACAATCGCAAAAAGAATCTTCTTCAAAGATAGATAGAGCAAATGTTTTAAGCGAATTAGCTGCTATAGATAAACAAGAAAAACATACGAATGCTATGTCAACCAATGATATAGTAAATGAAATAGAAGGAAATTATGAACTGTGGGATAATAAACTAAATGAAATTTACAGTACATTAAAAAGTACGATGTCAGCTGATGCGTTCCAGTCGTTAAAAACGAAACAAATTGCGTGGGTTAAAGAAAAAGAAAGTAAAGTTAAAGCAATTGGTACTGATACAAATAACGGAACGATGAGGCGTATCGAAGCCTCAGAAGAGAAATATAAGATGACAAAAGCAAGGTGTTATGAATTAGTAAATGGGTATATGAATTAGTGTGAACGAATATAAAAAAATGCGTTGCTTATAAGCAACGCATTTTTTTATTTACGCTTTTAATTTCATTACAATATCAACATCTGGTGTTACATATACGGTTTGCTGATTGTCGTACGTAACAAAACCAAGTTTTGCACCACTCGGTTTTTTGACATGGCGTATTTTGGTGAAATCAACAGGTACAGAGCTAGACTCTTTCGCTTTACTGTAATAGGCAGCAATTTTGGCAGCTTCTAGTAAAGTTTCTTCAGCAGGCTCTAAAGAACGAATGACAACGTGAGAGCCAGGTATGTCTTTCGTATGTAACCAAATTTCATCACGGCGGGCAAACTTCGTTGTTAAATAATCATTTTGTTTATTGTTTTTACCAACGAAAATCTCTGTGCCATCACTTGCTACATATTTATCTAATACTGGTTTAGTAGGCTTTTTCTTTGCGTTTTTCGTTTTACGATTGCGCACATAACCTTCTTCAGCTAATTCCTCACGAATTTCTTCAATATCTTTTGAAGAAGCAGCTTCCATTTGTTGAAGTAAGCTATCAAAATAAAGAATTTCTTCATTTGTTTTTTCGATTTGTTCTTCTACAACAACAACTGAATTTTTTGCTTTTTGATACTTTTGGAAATAGCGTTGTGCATTTTCAGATGGTGTTTTTAAAGGATCTAATGTAATTTTTACAGTTCCACCATTCTCATCGTAATAATTAACGACCTCAATATCTTTATCGCCCTTTTTTAAAGCGTACATATTGGCTGTAAGTAGCTCTCCAAATAGTTGATATTTATCTGCTTTTCCAGCATCTTGCAGTGTTTTTTCGAGTTTAATGAGTTTTTTCTCGTTTTTATTTTTTTCGTTTTGCATAAAGCGTTCTAAATCATGAGCTTGTTGTTTTACACGATCACGTTCTGCTTTGCCAAAGAAGAAACGATCTAACAATTCGCTCACTGATGAGAATGTTTTTTCTTCTCCTTGCAAGTGTGTAAGAGGGAAAAGATAAAAGAATTCTTTTCCCTTTGCAGTAATCATTGTAGGTGTATATGCATGAGATAGTAATGGTGTTTGTATAGAGAAAAATGCTTCTGATAATGCTTTCTCGTTTACCATACCGGCTTTCTTTACTACTTCTTTTGCAAATAATGGGGATATTCCCATGAAAGCACCGACGAGTTGTTTATCCATATTTCCAGATAGAAAGTCTAGCGGTCTAATAAAATCATCTGCAGTTTCAATTTGCAGAGGATTGATTTTATGTTGGGCTGGTGGCGCGACGTACTCAGCACCAGCATATACAGTTCGGTGACGGTTTACGGCTAATGAAACGTGTTTTAAGCTATCTAAAATCACGTTTGTTTTCGTATCTAATAAGATAATGTTACTATGTCGTCCCATTATTTCAATTACTAATGTTTTTAATGATTCGTCTCCGATTTCATTACGACTGCGAACTGTAATTTGAATAATGCGTTCTAAGTCGATTTGTTCAATTTTTTCAATAAATCCACCTTCTAAATGTTTGCGAAGAAGCATACAGAACATCGGCGGTATTGCTGGCGAATCGTAGTTTTGATTCGTTAAGTGCATACGCGCATATGTAGGATGAGATGAAAGAATTAGTTTTTGGTTCTTTCCATTCGCTCGAATATGTAATAAAATCTCGTATTTTGAAGGTTGATATATTTTGGAAATTCTTCCTGTGTAAAGAGAATTTTCAATTTCATGTGTAATCGCTCTTGTAAATAATCCATCGAATGCCATAAATGAACACTCCTTTCTAACTAAATGTTAATTATAGCATTTTTTTGGACGAGGCTGAATAAGCTTTCAATAGAGTATGTCTGGAATCAGGAGGTCGATAGCAGGATGAACTGGTATGGAATGCGAGCACATGAAGTGGAAGAAAGAACGAATACGAATGTAAAGGTTGGACTTACAGAGAAAGAAGCAGAAGGGCGAGTAAAGAAATTTGGTACTAATGAATTAGAAGAAGCAAAAAGGCCTTCTGCACTAATGGTATTTTTAGCACAGTTTAAAGATTTCATGGTACTCGTTTTGTTTGGAGCAACAATTGTTTCTGCGTTTTTAGGTGAATACATTGATTCTATTGCTATTGTTGCCATTGTTATTATCAATGGTATTCTCGGCTTTTTTCAAGAAAGAAAAGCTGAAAAATCATTGGAAGCTTTAAAGGAACTAGCCGCTCCGCAAGTTACTGTAATGCGGAATGGAAAGTGGGTAAAAGCACCATCTAAAGCACTTGTTTTAGGGGATATTATTAAGTTTTCCAGTGGTGATCGTATTGGGGCTGATGTGCGTCTTGTTGAGGCATCAAGTTTATATATTGAAGAGTCTGCTTTGACAGGGGAGTCCGTACCTGTACAAAAGAAGGTAGAAGCATTGCAAGGGCAAGATGTTGCAATTGGGGATCAAAAAAATATGGCTTTTATGGGGACAATGATTACGCGAGGATCTGGTACAGGAGTTGTTGTAGCAACTGGTATGAATACAGCGATGGGGCAAATTGCAAATATGTTGCAAAATGCAGAGCAAATGGAAACGCCACTGCAAAGAAGGTTAGAACAGCTCGGAAAAATATTAATTATTGTAGCTCTTATTTTGACAGCGCTCGTTGTATTGGCTGGTGTGTATCAAGGGAATGAAGTATATCATATGTTTTTAGCTGGCGTATCGCTAGCTGTTGCGGCTATTCCAGAAGGATTGCCAGCAATTGTTACAGTAGCTTTATCACTTGGTGTACAGCGTATGATAAAAAAGAGAGCAATTGTAAGGAAGTTACCGGCCGTAGAAACGTTAGGCTGCGCTTCTGTTATATGCTCTGATAAAACGGGAACAATGACGCAAAACAAAATGATGGTAACACATATGTGGTCAGGCGGAGAATTGTGGAAAGTGACAGGGCAAGGATATGAACCTAATGGCTCTTTTATGAAAGGTGAAAAAGAAGTGAATCCAGCTAAGACAAAATCACTTTATCAGCTGCTTACATTTGGTTCACTATGTAACAATGCAAATATTATTCAAAAGAAAAAGGCGTACGTATTAGATGGAGATCCGACAGAGGGAGCGCTTGTAGCTGCAGCAATGAAAGCCGGGATAACACGTGAGGCATTAAAAGGGAAATTTGAAATTATTCGTGAATTCCCCTTTGATTCAACTCGAAAAATGATGAGTGTTATTGTACGAGATCGAGAGGGGAAAAAGTTTATTGTTACGAAAGGAGCACCGGATGTTCTTTTGCAACTGAGTCAAACAATCTTATGGGGGGATAAGCAGCAGCCGTTAAGTGAGCTATATAGAAAAGAAGTACAGGCGGCTATTCATAGCTTAGGTAGTCAAGCGCTTCGAACAATTGCAGTTGCGTTTAAACCTTTAAAAGTCACGGATTCTATTGAACATGAAAGAGACGTTGAAAAAGATTTTATGTTGGTTGGAATACAAGGTATGATTGACCCGCCAAGGCCAGAAGTGGCGCAGGCGGTAAAAGAGTGTAAAGAAGCTGGTATTCGAACAGTAATGATTACAGGTGATCATAAAGTGACAGCAATGGCGATTGCTGAACAATTAGGAGTTTTACCACCAGATGGACGCGTTGTTGAAGGAGTAGAACTCGCGAATATGGATGTGGAGGAATTAGAAAATGTTGTAGAAGATACGTATGTATTCGCTCGTGTATCACCTGAGCATAAATTGAAAATTGTTAAGGCACTGCAAAATCAAGGACATATAGTAGCGATGACAGGTGATGGAGTGAACGATGCTCCAGCGATAAAAACAGCGGATATTGGGATAGCGATGGGAATTACAGGGACAGATGTTGCGAAAGAAGCCTCTTCACTTGTTTTACTAGACGATAATTTTGCTACAATTAAATCAGCAATTAAAGAAGGAAGAAATATATATGAGAACATACGTAAGTTCATTCGCTACTTATTGGCGTCAAATGTTGGAGAAATTTTAGTTATGTTATTTGCGATGTTACTTGCATTACCACTGCCGATGGTTCCTATTCAAATTTTATGGGTGAACTTAGTTACTGATGGTTTACCAGCGATGGCATTAGGTTTGGATAAGGCTGAAGGAGATGTGATGAAGAGAACACCGCGTCACCCGAAAGAAGGGGTATTCGCTAGAGGGCTTGCGTGGAAAATAATAAGTCGAGGGTTTTTAATTGGGGCAGTGACGTTAGTGGCGTTTATTATTGCGTATAACCAACATCCAAATGAACTGAAATATGCACAAACTGTAGCGTTCGCGACGTTGGTACTTGCTCAGCTTATTCATGTATTTGATTGTCGTAGTGAGCATTCTGTCTTTCACCGTAATCCATTTGGGAACGTGTATTTAGTAGGGGCGGTTATTATTTCGTTACTACTCATGCTAGTGGTTATATATTATCCACCGTTACAACCAATCTTTAGCACAATGCCGATACAAGCAAGAGATTGGTTATTAATTGGAGGTTTGTCATCAATTCCGACTTTCTTACTAGTAGGTTCTTTATTAACAGGGAAAAAGGCTAAGAAGAAAAAGCCGATATTATATAAGAAGGGATTAAACTTGAAATAGTCAATGTTATGAAAATGTGATATAATTTACAGAAGGTAGTAGAGCCTTGTCTCTATTACCTTTTTCATTGAGTTATTTTATGGCTTGGATGTGATAAAAATGATTTCTAGTATGACAGGGTTTGGAAGATCGAAAGTAGAAAGTGATACTTTTCAAATTACAGTAGAAATGAAATCGGTGAACCACCGTTTTTTAGAGATGAGTATTCGACTTCCTAAGCAAATGATGGTATTTGAGGACAAAATTCGTAAAATAATTGCACAGCAAGTTCGACGTGGACGCATTGAAGTGTCTATTAGTATAGCGGGTGAAGGACTTGTTGAAAGAAAATTAAGTGTGAATTGGTCACTTCTTGAGCAGTACCAATCGATGATGGAAGATATAAAAGGGAAATTTCAATTACAAGATTCTATTACACTTCAGCAATTAATGGCAATGCCAGAAGTAACAGCAATTGAAGAAATAGAAAATGTAAATGAACATTTTGAGAACAGTTTATATGAGGCTGTTCGTCAAGCTGCTCATATGTTGAAAACGATGAGAGATGGCGAAGGAGAACGATTACATAAAGATATAGCGTATCGTTTACAAGAGATTAGCAATTGTGTAAATGCAATTATTCCACATGCACCAATTGTTACACAAAAATATCGTGAACGATTAGAAAATCGCTTAAAAGAATTACATAATCAAGATCTAGATGAACAAAGATTGCTAACAGAAGTCGCAATCTTTGCAGAGCGTTGTGATATTCATGAAGAGTTAGTTCGTTTGCAAAGTCATTTAGAGCAATTTCGTGAAACATTGCAGATTGAAGAGCCTGTTGGAAGGAAAATGGATTTCATCGTGCAAGAGATGCATAGAGAAATTAATACGATTGGTTCTAAGGCAAATGACTTAACAATTTCAAAATATGTTGTAGAAATGAAAAATAACCTTGAAAAAATTCGTGAACAAGTACAAAATATTGAGTAGCTTTCAAAAAATATATAAAGTTATACGTGGTGGAGAAATCGGATAGACTTACTAGGAGGCGCAAACTATGGCCATGCGGTTTTTAAATATTGGATACGGAAATATTGTATCTGCTCATCGAATTATTGCTATTGTAAGTCCGGAGTCAGCTCCTATTAAACGAACAGTACAAGAAGCACGCGAACATAATGCTTTGCTTGATGCTACGTATGGGAGAAAAACAAGGGCGGTTATTGTTATGGATGATGGGCATGTTGTATTAAGTCCAATTCAACCAGAGACGATTGCACATCGTTTGAATAATAAAGAAGATTTAAGTGAGGAAGGGTAGGTTTTACATATTTATGAGAAGTAGAAGAGGATTGCTCATCGTTCTTTCAGGGCCTTCTGGGGTTGGAAAAGGGACGGTTCGTAAAGAGCTGTTTAGCCATGAGGATACACGTTTTCAGTACTCTATTTCAGTAACGACACGTAAGCCGCGTGAAGGTGAAGTAGATGGTGTGGATTATTTCTTTAAAGAAAGAGAAGAATTCGAGGAAATGATTCGTAATGAAAAATTACTTGAGTGGGCTGAGTTCGTAGGTAATTATTACGGAACACCGATTGACTATGTTGAAAAAACATTACAAGAAGGAAAAGATGTATTCTTAGAAATTGAAGTGCAAGGAGCAATTCAAGTTAAGAAAGCTTTCCCAGAAGGTGTATTTATTTTCTTAGCACCTCCAAGTTTATCTGAACTAAAAAGCCGTATTGTCGGACGTGGTACAGAGACTGAAGATGTTATTGAAAATCGTTTAACTGTAGCGAAAGAAGAAATCGAGATGATGGACGCTTACGACTATGTAGTAGAAAACGATCAAGTTGAATTAGCCTGTGATAGAATTAAAGCAATTGTGGTTGGCGAACATTGCCGCCGCGAAAGGGTAGCAAAATATTATAAAGAAATGACGGAGGGTCTATAATTATGTTAAATCCATCAATTGACTCATTACTACAAAAAATCGATTCTAAGTACACATTAGTAACAGTAGCTGCAAAACGCGCGCGTGAAATGCAACTTGCTAATAACTGTGTTGTAGAAAAACCTGTTTCTCATAAATGTGTAGGTAAAGCATTAGAAGAAATCGATGCAGAAGCATTAAGCTACGTACCAAGTGAAGATAAAGTAGCTGAATAAGCCTTTGCCTTCGACAAAATAAAACATAGACTTTATAATTTTCTATGTAACGGTAACAACCTATTTACAAGTAGGTTGTTATTTTTTTACGAAAGGAATGAAATATTGGTACTGACGAGCTGAGAATTCTATTTCAGTATTATAAGTTTGAAAAAGAAAGAGGACGAGTCATATGCTAAAAGGGAAAAAGATACTTCTATGTGTAACAGGAGGCATTGCGGTTTTTAAAGCAGCTGCGTTAACGAGTAAATTGACACAATCTGGCGCGATTGTAAAAGTAATGATGAGTGAGTCGGCAATGAAGTTTGTTACGCCTCTTACATTCCAAGCGCTTTCTCGCCATGATGTATATACGGATACATTTGATGAGAAAGACTCAGCTGTTATTGCTCATATTGATGTAGCAGATTGGGCGGATGTTGTACTTGTCGCACCTGCTACTGCCAATTGTATTGGAAAGTTAGCTGGTGGTATTGCAGATGATATGATTACAACTACTTTGTTAGCTACTACAGCTCCGGTATGGATTGCGCCTGCTATGAATGTGCATATGTATGAAAATAAAATAGTTCAAAAAAATATGATGACATTGAAAACGCTAGGATATACATTTATTGAGCCTGGGGAAGGCTTTTTAGCATGTGGATATGTAGCGAAGGGACGACTAGAAGAACCTGAAGCAATTATCGCACGGTTAGAGGAAGCTTTCTCAGAACACAAACCATTGCAGGGCAAAAGAATATTAATAACTGCTGGCCCAACACGTGAAAAGGTTGATCCAGTTCGTTTTATGACAAATTTTTCTTCTGGAAAAATGGGGTATGCGATTGCGGAAGTGGCAGCGAATTTAGGCGCTGATGTTATACTCGTTTCAGGACCGACAGCATTAAATCCACCGTTACATGTAACGACAGTGCAAGTGGAATCTGCACAAGATATGTTAGAAGTGGTTCTTCAACATTATCAAAACGTAGACGTTGTCATTAAAACAGCAGCAGTTGCAGATTATCGTCCGAAATATGTTCATGAGAATAAAATGAAAAAGCAAAATGGTGATGCTGTCATTGAACTTGAAAGAACGGTGGATATTTTAAAAACGTTAGGTCAGAAAAAGGATAAACAGTTACTTATCGGTTTTGCTGCTGAAACGACAAATGTAGAGGAATATGCAACGAAAAAACTACGTGAGAAAAATGCAGATATGATTGTCGCGAATGATGTAAAAGCGCAAGGAGCTGGATTTGGCACGGATACGAATATTGTAACAATGTATAGAAAAGATGGAAAAGTTATTGAGTTGCCACTTTTAATGAAAAAAGAGGTAGCTCGTGAAATATTGAAGCAAATTGAAATGATGTTAGAAGATGATCGTTTATGAAATTTGCAAGTGTCATTGTTGATGTACCTGCCCGTCAGACAGATCGACCATTTGATTACATTATCCCTAAAAAATGGGAAGATATTGTACAGACAGGAATGCGTGTAGTAGTTCCGTTTGGCCCAAGAAAATTGCAAGGTTTTATTATTGGGATTAAAGATTCGGTGGATGTAGAAAGTAAGAAGTTAAAGACAATCCATGAAATATTAGATGTAACACCGGTTTTAAATGATGAATTATTAAAGCTTGGATATTGGCTTACAAGTGAAACGTTATGCTACATGATTTCAGCTTTTCAAGTGATGCTTCCAACTGCGATAAAAGCAACGTATAAAAAACGTCTACAACTTTGTAAACAGGAAGAAATAGCACCTGAAATACTATATTTATTTCAGGATAAAGAAGCAATTGATTTTGAAGTAATCGAGCAACAGCCACATTTATACCGAGCTATTCAACAAGAAATTAAAAATGGTACGGTTGAAGTCGTTTATCAAGTGAAAGATAAAGTACAAAAGAAGAAGCAAAGAGTGGTTCAGCCGGAGTTGCCAGAAGATAAATTGGAATTAGCGGCATTTGAACTGAAAAGTAAAAAACAACAAGATGTACTTTATTATTTTGTGGAAAATTATAAAAGTGCACCGTTGAAAGTAATTACAGAAGAGTTACAAATAACAGATGCTCCAATAAAAGCACTTGTTAAAAAGGGATTCATTTCAGAAAAGTATGTGGAAGTATACCGAAATCCGTATGACGATGATGATTTTGAACAAACAAAACCATTTCCACTTACGGAGGAACAAAAACAAGTTATTACACCGATTTTATCATCAATTACAAATGAAACTTATAATCCATTTTTACTATATGGTGTTACAGGAAGTGGAAAGACAGAAGTATATTTACAATCTATAGCAGCAGTGCTCAAGAAAGGAAAAGAAGCTATCGTTCTTGTTCCTGAAATTGCACTAACGCCCCAAATGGTGGATCGTTTTAAAGGTAGGTTTGGCTCACAAGTTGCAGTTCTTCATAGTGCGTTGTCTGTTGGAGAAAAGTATGACGAGTGGCGTAAGATTTTAAGAAAAGAAGTGAAAGTTGTAGTTGGTGCGCGTTCAGCTGTTTTTGCGCCTTTTGAGAATTTAGGGATTATTATTATTGATGAAGAGCATGAATCAAGTTACAAACAAGAAGATAATCCGAGGTATCATGCAAGAGATGTAGCTGTCTGGAGAGGACAATATCATAAATGTCCTATCGTTCTTGGTAGTGCGACACCAACACTTGAATCGTTTGCAAGGGCGAAAAAAGGTGTTTATGAACTATTAACAATGGAAAAACGTATGAATGAACAAGCTTTACCAACGGTAGAGATTGTTGACATGCGAGAAGAACTTCGTGACGGGAATCGATCAATGTTTTCTAAGGCGCTGCATGAAAAAATAGCAGATCGATTAGAAAAGAAAGAACAAATGGTACTCTTTTTAAATAGAAGAGGTCATTCTACATTTGTTATGTGCCGTGATTGTGGGTATGTTGTTCAATGTCCGCATTGTGATATTTCATTGACATATCATAAAATGAATCATCGTTTAAAATGTCATTATTGTAGTTACGAAGAGAATATGCCAACTGAGTGTCCAGCTTGTCAAAGTACATACATTCGTTTCTTTGGTACAGGTACACAAAAGGTAGAAGAAGAAATTACAAAACTATTTCCAGAGGCACGAGTCATTCGAATGGATGTAGATACGACAAGTCGAAAAGGAATGCATGAAAAATTATTAAAGGCGTTCGGGGAAGAAAAAGCAGATATATTACTCGGAACACAAATGATTGCTAAAGGATTAGATTTTCCGAAAGTAACGCTCGTTGGGGTTTTAACTGCAGATACGATGCTTCACTTACCTGATTTTCGGGCGAGTGAAAAGACATATCAGCTATTGACGCAAGTAAGTGGACGAGCAGGTAGACATGAATTGCCAGGGGAAGTTGTGATTCAAACGTATACGCCAGAACATTACAGTATAGAGTTAGCGAAGAACCAACAATATGATGTGTTTTTTGACCAAGAAATGCAAATGAGACGAACAAGACAATATCCCCCATATTACTATGTTGTACTCGTAACTGTATCTCATCCTGAATTATTAAAAGCGGTACAAGTGACGGAAAAAATTGCCTCGTATTTACGAACGCATTGCTCACAGCAAACAATGGTGCTAGGACCAGTTGCTTCAGCGATTCCAAGGATAAAAGATAGATATCGTTATCAATGCATGATAAAATACAAACGGGAACCAAACTTAAAGAACGTGCTCAAAATGGTAAATGAACATTATCAAGCAGAAATGCAAAAAGAGCTACAAATCTCAATTGATTTTAATCCAACAATGTTAATGTAGCGGAGGGAAATATGGCAGTTTTAGAAATAATAAAGCATCCAAATGAAGTGTTAGAAACACCATGCGAAAGAGTAATTAACTTTGATAAAAAGTTAGTGAAATTGTTGAAAGATATGCATGAAACAATGTTAATTGCGGACGGAGTCGGTTTAGCTGCGCCTCAAGTAGGTGTAAGCTTGCAAGTAGCGGTTGTTGATGTCGATGATGATACTGGGAAAATCGAGTTAATCAATCCATCAATATTAGAAAAACGTGGTGAACAAGTAGGTCCCGAAGGCTGTTTAAGCTTCCCGGGACTTTATGGTGAAGTAGAACGTGCCGATTATATTAAAGTAAGAGCACAAAATCGCCGTGGGAAAGTATTCTTATTAGAAGCGGAAGGATTTTTAGCGCGTGCAATTCAACATGAAATCGATCATTTACACGGTGTTTTATTTACATCGAAAGTGACAAGATATTATGAAGAAAACGAACTAGAATAGGTGTTAAAAGGAGCGGTTTTTAAATGATAAAAGTAGTGTTTATGGGAACACCGGACTTTTCAGTGCCGGTGCTTCGTCGTCTTATTGAAGATGGCTATGAGGTAGTAGGTGTTGTGACGCAACCTGATCGTCCAGTAGGTAGAAAAAAAGTATTAACACCTACACCTGTTAAAGTTGAAGCGGAAAAACATGGTATCCCTGTGTTACAGCCGTTAAAAATTCGTGAAAAAGATGAATATGAAAAAGTATTGGCATTAGAGCCAGATTTAATTGTAACAGCTGCATTTGGGCAGATTGTACCAAATGAAATTTTAGAAGCACCGAAGTATGGATGTATTAATGTTCACGCTTCTTTACTTCCTGAACTTCGTGGTGGTGCACCAATTCATTATGCAATTATGGAAGGTAAAGAAAAAACAGGTATTACAATTATGTATATGGTAGAAAAATTGGATGCTGGTGATATCTTAACGCAAGTGGAAGTTGAAATTGAAGAGCGTGAAACGACAGGCTCATTATTTGATAAATTAAGTGAAGCAGGAGCACACCTTCTATCTAAAACAGTACCTTTATTAATCCAAGGTAAGTTAGAACCGATTAAACAAAACGAAGAAGAAGTAACGTTTGCGTACAATATAAAACGTGAGCAAGAGAAAATTGATTGGACAAAAACAGGTGAAGAAGTATACAATCACATTCGCGGATTGAATCCATGGCCAGTTGCTTATACAACTTTAGCAGGACAAGTTGTTAAAGTATGGTGGGGAGAAAAAGTGCCTATAACTGAACCGGCTGAAGCAGGTACAATTGTTGCAATCGAAGAAGATGGTTTTGTTGTAGCAACGAGTAATGAAACAGGTGTTAAAATTACTGAATTGCAACCTTCTGGTAAAAAGCGTATGAGTTGTTCACAATTTTTACGTGGAACAAAACCTGAAATTGGAACGAAGTTAGGAGAAAATGCATGAGACAAAATGTTCGTGAATTAGCTCTTGATGGTTTAATTCAAGTGGAAAAAAGTGGTGCATATAGCAACTTACTTTTAAATAATCTAATTGAAAAAAGTGCAATTGATAGAAAAGATATTGGTTTATTAACTGAAATTGTATATGGAACGATTCAACGTCGTGACACATTAGATTATTATTTACAGCCTTTTCTAAAAAAGAAGGTTGAGGCGTGGGTAAGAGTATTGCTTCGCTTATCTTTATATCAAATGATTTATTTAGACCGAGTGCCAGAAAGAGCGGCTATTCATGAAGCGGTTGAGATTGCAAAGCGTCGCGGGCATAAAGGAATTGCTGGTATGGTGAACGGTGTATTACGTTCGATTCAGAGAGAAGGTGTACCTTCTGTAGATGAAATCAAGGATCCAGTAGAACGTCTTGCAATTACAACAAGTCATCCAGTTTGGCTTGTCCAAGAGTGGACTTCAGAATACGGTTTAGAAACTGCAGAAAAAATGTGCGAAGTAAACATGTTACCACCTGTACCAACAGCGCGTGTGAATGTTGATAAGGTAACGGTAGAAGAAGCGATTGAGTTGTTGGCAAGTGAAGGTATAGAAGCAAAACGTGGTGACTTATCAGATGATGCAATTCAGATTGAAAGAGGAAATGTAGCGCATACAGAAGCGTTTAAAAAAGGATTTCTTTCTATTCAAGATGAAAGTTCTATGCTTGTAGCACGCGCTTTAGAACCGAATACGGGAGATGCAGTTCTTGATAGTTGTGCTGCTCCAGGCGGAAAAACAACGCATATCGCGGAACGATTAAAGGGAACTGGTAAGGTCATGTCCCTTGATTTACATGCACACAAAGTACGTTTAATTAAACAGCAAGCAGAGCGACTTGGTCTAGAAAATGTCGAAACTAAAGCGCTAGATGCTAGAAAAGTGCAAGAACACTTTGCGAATGAAACGTTTGATAAAATATTGGTAGATGCACCGTGTTCTGGATTTGGTGTAATTAGACGTAAACCTGATATTAAGTTAGGAAAAGATAAAGGCGATAGTGAAAGATTATCGACGATTCAAATTGCAATACTAGAAAAAATAGCACCATTATTAAAACAAGGCGGTCGTCTTGTTTATAGTACGTGCACAATTGAGAAAATAGAAAATGAACAAGTAATAGAGAAATTTTTACAAGAACATCCTGAATTTGAATGGGATACTACGCTTAAAGAGCGTATGCCAGAAAAATTAACTCCGTATATTGATGAAGGTCAAGTACAAATTTTACCGCATTATTTTGCGACGGATGGCTTTTATATTGCTTGTTTAAGGAAGAAGGTGTAGCATCATGGAAACGACTGTAAGAAAACAAAAGAAAAATTTAGAAACGAAGAAACCATCAATTTACTCTTTACAACTTCATGAAATGCAAGATTGGTTAAAGGAACAAGGAGAACCGAAGTTCCGTGCTGGACAAATTTTTGATTGGTTATATAAAAAACGTGTAAAAAATTATGAGGATATGTCAAACCTTTCTAAAGGATTGCGTGATAAATTGTCGAATTCCTTTGATATTACTACTTTAAACACGTTAGTAAAACAAACGTCTTCGGATGGAACAATTAAATTCTTATTCCAATTATATGACGGATATTCTATTGAAACGGTATTAATGCGACACGAATATGGAAATTCCATTTGTGTAACAACGCAAGTTGGTTGTCGTATTGGGTGTACGTTCTGTGCTTCGACACTTGGTGGATTAAAGCGAAACCTAGAAGCTGGAGAAATCGTAGCGCAAGTAGTAGAAGTTCAGCGCGCGCTTGATGAAACAGAAGAACGTGTAAGTTCTCTTGTTGTTATGGGGATTGGAGAACCATTTGATAACTATGATAATTTAATGGGATTCTTACGCATCATTAACCATGAAAAAGGACTTCATATTGGTGCGAGACATATGACTGTTTCGACGAGTGGAATTATCCCGAAAATTTATAAGTTTGCTGAAGAAGATCTACAAATTAATTTTGCGATTTCATTGCATGCTCCAAACTCAGAATTACGTTCAAAATTAATGCCGATTAACCGTGCTTATAAATTACCAGATTTAATGGAAGCTATTAAATACTATGTAAATAGAACAGGGCGTCGTATTACTTTTGAATATGGATTATTTGGAGGAGAAAATGACCAAGTAGAGCATGCTGAAGAGCTTGCTGCGCTCTTAAAAGGTGTAAAATGTCATGTGAACTTGATTCCGGTAAACTACGTACCTGAACGTGATTATGTACGTACGCCACGTGAACAAATTTTCTTGTTCGAGAAAACGTTAAAAGATCGTGGAGTAAATGTAACGATTCGCCGTGAACAAGGTCATGATATTGATGCAGCCTGCGGTCAGTTGCGTGCGAAGGAGCGCAAAGAAGAGACGAGGTGACGAGATGAAAGCCGTATTTCTATCGGATAAAGGAAAAGTTCGTCAACATAATGAAGATAGTGCAGGAGTTTTTCACAATTTAGATGGAAATGTATTAGCGGTAGTAGCAGATGGAATGGGAGGTCATCGAGCTGGTGATGTAGCTAGCTCGATGGCCATTCAATTATTCCATGATTATTGGAAGCAAACACATAATATGAATGAGCCGAAAAAAGTAGAACAATGGTTACATACTAGTGTTGGGATTATTAATGAGCGTATATATGAATACGCTCAGCAAAATGCAGAATGTAATGGTATGGGAACAACGCTTATAATAGCTGTTTGTACACCAAGCTTTGTGACAATAGGGCATATAGGAGATAGTCGTTGCTATATGGTATCAGAAGGAGAAATGACGCTAGTAACGGAAGATCATTCGCTTGTAAATGAGCTTGTGAAACATGGTGAAATTTCAAAGGAAGACGCAGAGTATCATCCGAAAAAGAATGTGTTATTAAGAGCATTAGGAACAGAAGAAAAAGTTGGGTTAGATGTTAAAACGTTGGTGATTGAGGAAGATGATCAATTACTTCTTTGCTCTGATGGGTTATCAAACAAAGTTTCTATTGATGATATGCGACAAATTTTACAGTTAAATGAACAGCTTGAAGGTAAAGGGCAGTGTCTCATTCAATTGGCAAATGATCGCGGTGGAGAAGATAATATCACACTTGTTCTTATTGATTATGCGGGTTCGACAAACGAAAGTAGGTGAAGTGCAACGTGCTGATTGGAAAACGCTTAAATGACCGTTATAAGCTGCTGAAAATGATTGGTGGTGGCGGAATGGCCAATGTATATTTAGCTCATGATGATATACTTGGCCGAGATGTAGCGGTAAAAATATTAAGACTCGACTACTCAAATAACGAAGAGTTTATTAAACGTTTCCATCGAGAAGCGCAGTCTGTTACAACGTTGTCGCATCCAAATATTGTGAATATGTATGATGTCGGAGAAGAAGATGGTATATACTATCTTGTTATGGAATATGTACCAGGGCAAACATTGAAGCAATACATAATTGAGCGAGGGATGTTACCTATAGGAGAAGCTCTTGATATTATGGAGCAGTTAACATCCGCTATGGCACATGCCCATCATTTTGAAATTGTGCATCGTGATATAAAGCCGCACAATATTTTAATTCGAGCTGATGGAATAATAAAAGTAACAGATTTTGGAATTGCGACAGCTACAAGTGCAACAACAATTACACATACAAATTCAGTGCTCGGTTCAGTCCATTATTTATCACCAGAACAGGCACGTGGCGGGATAGCAAATAAACAATCAGATATCTATTCTCTTGGGATAGTTATGTTTGAATTGTTAACAGGAAGACAACCGTTTTCTGGCGAATCTGCTGTTGCCATAGCTTTAAAACATTTACAAAGTGAAATCCCATCACCAAAAAGATGGAATGAAAATATTCCGCAAAGTGTTGAAAATATTATATTAAAGGCAACTGCAAAAGATCCGTTTCACCGATATCAATCTGCCAATGCGATGAAGCGAGATATTGAAACTGCGCTATATCCAGAGAGGATAAATGAGCAACCATTTTACATACCGGAAGATATGGAAGCGACGAAAGCGATTCCGATTATTCAACAAGAACAATTATTTGAAAATGTAAGTGATGAAACGATTGTTTTAAAAGGGAGTAAGGTGGAAGAACCGATAAGAGCAGAAGCAGCTGAGTTAGATAAGAAGAAAAAACGGAGTAACAAGTGGCTTAAAGTTTTAATTTCAACATTTTTATTTTTAGCAATAGGAATAACATTAGCACTTACGGTTATTCCAGGATTATTTATTCCGAAAGATGTGAAAGTTCCTGATGTGGCTGGTATGAAATACACGACAGCTGTAAATACATTAGTAGAAAAGGGCTTTGAGGTGACGGAGCCTAATATTGTATATACAGATGATGTTGAAGTTGGGGATGTAATAAAAACGGACCCTGTAGCAGGAAGAGTCGTAAAAGAAAACGCTAAAATTACTATCTATCAATCAGGTGGAAAAAAGAAAAGTAAGATGGCAAATTTCACAGGTCAAAACTTTGAGAGTGTAAAAGCTGAGTTAGAAGAAAAATATAAACAAGTTACGGTAAATTATATTGAAAATGATAAGCCGAAAGGTGAAATTGTAGAACAAATTCCGACGCCTGATCAGATGGTTATAGAAGCGGAGCAAGAACTGAAAATCTGGGTAAGTAAAGGGCCTTATCAAATTAGACCAGGTGACTTTTCGGGGTGGACTGAAAATAGTGTAACTGGTTATTTGAATGAGAGAAAACTAACGTCAGATATAAAACGAGAGTATTCAGATACAGTCGAAAAAGGACTTGTAATTTCGCAATTTCCAAAACCAGGTACACCATTAAAAGAGGGAGATAAAGTAACTATTATTATCTCTGATGGTCAAAAGCCTAAAGTGACTAAAACGGTAAAAGTGGACAATATCTCTATCCCATATGAGCCTGCTGTAACAGGTGAAAAAAAGCCGCAAACAATAGAAATTTATAAAGAAGACATGCAGCAAAAAATGGATAGACCGGTTGAAACGAGAACAATTACTGAATCAGCGACTATTTCTTTAGAATTTGTAATTCAAGAAGGTTCAAAGGGACACTATAAAATTGTACGGGATGGAGTAACGATTATTGATAAAGAAGTACCATATCCAACTCAATAATAGTGAAAGTCTACTTATTATTATTGCCTGTTATGCTGTCTACAAAGTGGACGGTATAGCAGGCAAAAATATATGATTCAAAAAGCTAGTAAAGTGATGCAGCTGTAAATATTTTTTTGCATTTAATGGGAAATTCAATGTATATTAGCGAAAGTATATATGGTAGGTTTTGAAATCGTTATTTGGAAAATTTAAATCCATTCATTTTTAAATTCAGCATCACCTTATACAAAAAAGGAGAATTCTATGCCAGAAGGAAAAATTATAAAAGCTTTAAGTGGGTTTTATTACGTGCAGCATGAAGAAGGGGTTACGCAATGTCGTGGGCGAGGTGTATTTAGAAAAAATAAAATTACACCACTTGTAGGAGACCAAGTTGTTTTTCAGGCAGATAATCCAACTGAAGGTTATGTGCTTGAAGTGTTTGATCGAAAAAATGAACTTGTTAGACCTCCTATTGCTAATGTCGATCAAGCGATCCTTGTGTTCTCTGCAGTAGAACCAGATTTTAATCCTGGACTGTTAGATCGATTTTTAGTGCTGATTGAATATCATAACATTAAGCCAATTATTTGTATTAGCAAGATGGATTTAGTAGATGAAAAGATGAAAGCAACTGTTGAAGCTTATGCGAATGATTATCGTGAGATGGGTTATGATGTTTTATTTACTTCTATTAATACGTCAGAAAGTATTGATATATTAAAACCATACTTAGAAAATTGTGTTTCTGTCGTTGCGGGTCAATCTGGTGTTGGGAAATCTTCAATGCTTAATGTGCTACGTCCAGAATTAGAGCTGAAAACAAATGATATTTCCTCCCATTTAGGACGCGGGAAGCATACGACAAGACACGTAGAATTAATTGCAATTGGGAGTGGACTAGTAGCAGATACACCGGGTTTTAGTTCACTAGATTTCATTGATATAGAAGTAGAAGATCTTACATATTGTTTTCCAGAGTTGAAAGAAGCGAGCCAATACTGTAAATTTAGAGGGTGTACACATCTTTCTGAACCGAAATGTGCGGTGAAAGCTGCGGTTGAAGAAGGGAAGATTACAGAATATCGCTATAAGAACTATAAACAATTCGTAGAAGAAATTAGAGAGAGAAAGCCGAGGTATTAGTTATGATTAAAATTGCACCATCGATTTTATCAGCAGATTTTTCAAAATTAGGGGAAGAGATTAAAGATGTAGAAAAGGGCGGAGCGGATTACATTCACGTTGACGTAATGGATGGACATTTCGTACCAAATATTACGATTGGACCGTTAATTGTAGAAGCAATCCGCCCGATTACATCATTACCATTAGATGTACATTTAATGATTGAAAATCCTGATAACTATATCCCGACTTTCGCACAAGCGGGAGCGGATATTATTACTGTTCACGTAGAGGCGTGTCCGCATCTACATCGTACAATTCAGTTAATTAAATCTCATGGTATTAAAGCGGGCGTTGTATTAAATCCACATACGCCAGTTTCAGTGATTGAGCATGTATTAGAAGATATAGATATGGTATTACTTATGACAGTAAACCCTGGATTTGGTGGACAGAAGTTTATCCATTCTGTATTACCGAAAATTAAACAAGTTGCAGACATGGTGAAAGAGCGCAATCTAGAAGTAGAAATTGAAGTTGATGGTGGTGTAAATGCTGAAACAGCAAGACTTTGTGTGGAAGCAGGAGCAAATGTACTTGTAGCTGGGTCAGCAGTATACAATCAAAAAGACCGCGGTGAAGCAATTCGCGTAATTCGTGGGTAGTGATGAACTTTTATCCTAGTAAGGTATTTATAGGATAGGATAAAAATATGTAAAAAGGCAATCTACCGAATGGCAGATTGCCTTTTTACAATGGAAGGAGAAGAAAAAATGATTATTCATATTTTGGCAGGAGGACCTTCGGAATATTGCGCAGATTTTGCTCGATACGAGAATGAGGAAGTAGTGTGGGCAGCGGTTGATAGGGGAGTATACCGTCTATTAAAGAAAGGGATTATCCCGGCTGTTGCGTTTGGAGATTACGATTCAGTTACTGAAGAAGAATTAGTATGGATGGGACAGCAAACGAACGAATTACATATTGTTCCGCGGGAAAAAGATCAAACGGATTTAGAAATTGCAATCAACTGGGCATTAGAACAGAAGCCGGCACTAATTCGTATTTTTGGTGCTACTGGTGGAAGGCTTGATCACGGTTTGGCAAATATACAGATGCTTTTAAAAGGGTTAGAAGTAGAGATAGAAATGTGTATTGTGGACAATAAAAATGAAATAACAGTTAAAAAAATGGGTACACATATAATTGAAGAAAATAAAAATTTTCCTTATGTATCTTTTGTACCAGTTACTGAAATAGTGGAAGGGATTACATTGTTTGGTTTTAAGTACCCTCTTACTAATAAAACAATAGAGTGGGGATCAACACTTTGTATTAGTAACGAACTCGTTGAGGAAAAAGGTACTTTTTCATTTACTTCTGGCATATTAATGTTGATAAGAAGCACTGATTGAAGAAACAATTTTGCTCCTTACATCATATAGTGACCAAGTGGAGTAATGGGGATTAGGAGGGAAACCATGAGATTTTATACAATTAAGTTACCTAAATTTCTTGGTGGAATAGTTCGTGCAATGTTAAATACCTTCAAAAAAGATTAAAAAAAGCACCTATCACCGGTGCTTTTTCCATTGTTATAGTAAAAAAAGAGCCTATCGGCTCTTTTTTTTATTATTAAACACGTTCGATTTTGCCAGATTTTAATGCTCTAGCAGAAACGTAAACACGTTGAACTTTTCCGTCGATGCGTACGCGAACTTTTTGAAGGTTAGCGCCCCACTTACGTTTTGTAGCGTTCATTGCGTGAGAACGAGAGTTACCAGAACGAGCTTTTCTTCCAGTAATAGCACAAACACGAGCCATTTATATTTCCCTCCCTTGATACCTTACCATACGTAATTTTTCAATGTTAGTCTTTTATGCGATGCTAAAAACACTACTATAATTTAACACAACTAAAAAGAGAATGCAACACCGTAGAAAAAAGAAATCAAGAAAATTTACTTGACACTATATGTCAATGAAGAAAAGTTGAAATCCATAAAAATTGCTTGACATATTATAGTGGTACATGTTGTATAATAACAATGGACTATTTTGCTCATCATAAAAAAGTGTAATTTAAAACATAAAATATGAGAGTGAAAAGAAAGAACGATGGAATTTTCTTTAAAAAGATTATATGATAGTAACTAAAGTAGTCTAGCTCACTTTCACCATTTATGAAGGGGGAAACGAGATGTCAATTGAAATTAAAACGAAGTACGGTCAAATTGATATTAGTACAGATGTAATTGCAACAATTGCTGGAGGTGCCGCGGTAGATTGCTACGGTATCGTAGGTATGGCATCAAAAAATCAGTTAAAAGATGGATTAACAGACATTTTACGAAAAGAAAACTTCACTAGAGGTGTTATTGTTCGTAAAGATGAAGATGAAGTACATATTGATATGTATATTATTGTGAGCTATGGTACGAAAATTTCAGAAGTGGCACATAATGTGCAGACGAAAGTGAAATATACATTAGATCAAACTGTAGGACTAGCAGTAGATTCTGTAAACATCTACGTACAAGGAGTTAAAGTAATAAACTTGTAATGTGCATTAAGGAGGAAAATCTGTGTCAATTCAAAAAATTGATGGAAAACGTTTATCACAAATGATCATGCAAGGAGCGAATAATTTAACAAACAATGTTCAGCTTGTTGATGCATTAAACGTATTTCCAGTTCCAGATGGCGATACCGGTACAAACATGAACTTATCTATGACTTCAGGTGCGCGTGAAGTGAAAGCAAACCCTTCACAGCATGCTGGTAAAGTCGGCGTAAGTTTAGCCAAAGGATTATTAATGGGAGCTCGTGGTAACTCTGGAGTTATTTTATCTCAGTTGTTCCGTGGTTTCTCTAAATCCATTGAACAAAAAGAAGAATTAACAACAGTTGATTTTGCTGCAGCACTAGAAGCTGGAGTAGAGGCGGCTTATAAAGCGGTTATGAAACCGATTGAAGGAACGATTTTAACGGTTGCAAGAGAAACGGGTAAATATGCAGTAACAGTTGCGAAAAAACAGCGCGACTTTGTTTTGTTTATGGAAGACGTTGTGAAAGAAGCAAACGCATCGTTAAATCGTACGCCAGATTTATTACCTGTATTAAAACAAGTTGGCGTTGTAGATAGCGGTGGTAAAGGTCTTGTAGTGGTATACGAAGGATTTTTAGCTGACTTAAAAGGAGAAACGATTTCTTCTGATGCACCGACGCAACCATCTATGAATGAAATGGTACGCGCAGAACATCACCGTAGTGTACAAAGCCAATTGAGTACAGAAGATATTAAGTATGGATATTGTACGGAGTTCATGGTGAAATTAGAGGCTGAAAAGGTGAAAGAGCATAATTTCTCTGAACAAAAATTCCGTGAAGATATTAGTGTATATGGTGATTCGCTACTAGTTGTGTCTGATGATGAAATTGTAAAAGTTCATATCCATGCAGAACATCCTGGAGACGCTATGAACTACGGGCAAAAATACGGTAGTTTAATTAAGATTAAAGTAGAAAATATGCGTGAACAGCATACTGCTTTATTAGATGAACCTACTATGGTTCCTGAACAACCAGCTCAATCGAAAGAAAAACAACCATATGGTATCGTAACTGTAGCTATGGGGTCTGGTATTAAAACTTTATTTGAGAGCATCGGCGCAACGAAAGTTATCGAAGGTGGTCAAACGATGAATCCAAGTACGGAGGATATCGTGAAGGCAATTGAAGAAGCAAATGCTGAAAAAATCATTATTTTACCGAATAACGGAAATATTGTAATGGCAGCAGAACAAGCGGCATCAGTTGTAGATCAAGAAGTTATTGTTGTTCGTTCGAAAACAGTTCCTCAAGGTATGGCAGCAATGTTAGCATTTAACCCAGTTGGAACGTTAGAAGAGAATGAAGAAAACATGCAAGAAGCTTTATCTCATGTGAAAACAGGTCAAATTACGTATGCTGTACGTGATACGGAAATTGATGGTGTAGCAATTCAAAAAGATGACTTCATGTGTATTGCAGATGGGAAAATTGTATCTACAAATGCTGAAAAAGTAGGAGCTGCGAAGCAATTACTAGAAGCGCTTATTGATGAAGATTCTGAAATCGTAACGATTCTACAAGGTGAGGATGCAACTGACGAAGAAGTAGCGGAGTTAGTTGAATTTGTAGAAGAGAAATTTGAAGATGCAGAAGTAGAAGTGCATGCTGGAAACCAACCAGTGTATTCTTTCATCTTCTCTGTAGAATAAGATAAGATTCGTTTTGAAAATAAATGGATTACTTACTTGCTAATGGATAAGAAGTAGTAATATGAAGTTTATTACTAGTTTTTATTCAAAAGGCTAGCATATTGAAGAGAGAAAAGAGCCTTGCTGCTAATAGTGAGGCTCTTTTTTACTTGTTTTATATAAGGGATTTGAGTAGTTTCTCTTAGAATGCCTATGATAGAATATATAAGGTGAAAGAGAGCGATTACAGATGCTAATTGGTACTCAAATAAAATGCAATAAAGAAAATAATGTGACGGGGTGTGAGAATCTTGAATGATGTTGTACAAGTTCCTGTTACGGATGTAAAGGGGATCGGAGGAGAAACATCTGAGTTACTACATGAGATGGGTATTTACACAGTTTCTCATCTATTAGAACATTTTCCATACCGTTATGAAGATTATGCGATGAAAGATCTTGCTGAAGTAAAGCATGATGAACGTGTAACGGTTGAAGGGAAGATTCATAGTGCTCCTTTGCTGCAATATTATGGTAAGAAGAAATCGCGTTTAACAGTTCGTGTTCTCGTCGGTCGTTATTTAATTACGGCGGTATGTTTTAATAGGCCTTACTATAAGCAAAAATTAAAGTTAGATGAAACGGTAACGATTACTGGTAAATGGGATCAACATCGTCAAACAATTGCTGTATCAGAACTTCATTTTGGGCCGGTTGTACGTCAACAAGAAGTGGAACCTGTTTATTCAGTAAAGGGGAAACTTACAGTAAAACAGATGCGTCGTTTTATTGCTCAAGCGTTAAAGGAATATGGAGATTCTATAGTCGAAGTGTTACCGGATGGTTTGTTAGGGCGATATAAATTATTACCAAGATATGAAGCGCTTAGGGCATTGCATTTTCCGGTAGGACAGGAAGATTTGAAGCAAGCGCGTCGCCGTTTTGTATATGAAGAATTTTTCTTATTTCAGCTGAAAATGCAAACGCTCCGGAAAATGGAGAGGGAAAATTCAAAAGGGACGAAGAAAGAGATTCCCTCAGTAGAATTACAAGAATTTATCGATGCACTGCCGTTTCCATTAACGGGTGCGCAGCGCCGAGTTGTAGATGAAATTTTGAAAGATATGACATCTCCTTATCGGATGAACCGACTATTGCAAGGTGACGTTGGTTCTGGGAAAACAGTTGTTGCTGCGATTGGCCTTTATGCATCGAAATTAGCTCATTATCAAGGTGCTTTAATGGTTCCTACAGAAATTTTAGCTGAGCAACATTATCAGTCGCTTGCTGAAACGTTTTCGCATTTTGGTATGAAGGTGGAACTGTTAACAAGTTCTGTTAAAGGTGCGAGACGTCGAGAAATTTTAGCGAAGTTAGAACAAGGAGAAATAGATATTCTTGTTGGAACGCATGCCTTAATTCAAGATGAAGTTATATTTCATAGGTTGGGTCTCGTTATTACAGATGAACAGCATCGATTTGGTGTAGCGCAGCGCCGAGTTTTACGGGAGAAAGGTGAAAGTCCAGATGTATTATTTATGACAGCGACACCAATTCCGCGTACGCTTGCAATTACTGCATTTGGAGAGATGGATGTTTCGATAATCGATGAGATGCCAGCAGGTAGAAAGGTGATTGAAACATATTGGGCAAAACATGATATGTTAGATCGCGTTCTCGGTTTTGTTGAAAAGGAGATAAAAAAAGGAAGACAGGCATACGTTATTTGTCCTCTAATTGAAGAATCTGAGAAACTTGATGTGCAAAATGCTATCGACTTACATAGTATGCTGACGCATCATTACCAAGGGAAATGCCAAGTTGGATTGATGCATGGGAGATTATCGTCTCAGGAAAAAGAAGAGATAATGGGACAGTTTAGTGAAAATAAAGTGCAAATTCTTGTATCGACAACAGTTGTTGAAGTAGGTGTGAACGTACCGAATGCGACTGTAATGGTTATTTATGATGCAGAACGTTTCGGTTTATCGCAGCTTCATCAGCTTAGAGGGCGTGTCGGCCGTGGTAGTGAACAATCATATTGTTTATTAATAGCAGACCCTAAATCAGAAACAGGGAAAGAAAGAATGCGCATAATGACTGAAACAAATGATGGATTTGTATTGTCAGAAAAAGATTTAGAATTACGAGGTCCTGGAGATTTCTTTGGGAGTAAGCAAAGTGGCTTACCAGAATTTAAGGTTGCTGACATGGTACATGATTATCGAGCGTTAGAAACAGCAAGGCAAGATGCGGCGATACTAGTAGATTCAGAAGCGTTTTGGCACAATGATCAGTACGCTGCCTTGCGTACGTATCTTGATGGGACAGGTGTGTTCCAAGGAGAGAAGCTCGATTAAAGGGAGTCAACAAAAGTTTTTGTTGCATTCTACTTTTAATGATTATATACTACTGTTAGTACCTAGTCATAAAAATGGATGGTGCGGTATGAAAAAAAGAAGAAGTAAAAAAGAAAGACAAGAGTTATTACAACAAACAATCGAATCAAATCCTTTTATTACGGATGAAGATTTAGCGGAAAAATTTCAAGTGAGTATACAAACAGTACGACTTGATCGTATGGAATTGTCTATTCCTGAATTAAGAGAGAGAATTAAACATGTAGCTACAAAGCAACATGAAGAAGATGTGAAATCTTTACCGTTAGAAGAGGTTGTTGGAGAAATTATTGATATTGAATTAGATAGACATGCAATCTCTATCTTTGAAGTAAAGGTAGAACATGTATTTAAAAGAAATCAAATTGCCCGTGGGCATCATCTGTTTGCACAAGCAAACTCACTAGCTGTTGCGGTTATTGATGAAGAATTAGCTTTAACTGCAAAGTCTACCATTCGATACATTCGCCCTGTAAAATTAGGAGAGCGTGTTGTTGCAAAAGCGCGCGTTGAAGATGTAGAGAATGATAAGGGACGGACGGTTGTCAAAGTGCGTAGCTTCGTTGGAGAAGAACTTGTTTTTACAGGCACTTTTGAAATGTATCGATCTAGTAATTATAGTGAGGAAGGTAACAACTTATGAAAATCGCAATAGATGCAATGGGCGGAGATCACGCTCCAAAGGCTGTAGTATTAGGGGCAATGAAAGCTATTAAGGAATATTCTGATTTACATATTACGTTAGTAGGGAAAGAAGAGGAAATTCGTCAATACTTAACGAGTGATGAACGAATTACTATTCTTCATACAGACGAAAAAATAGAATCAACGGAGGAACCAGTAAGAGCGGTTCGTCGAAAAAAACAAGCTTCAATGGTGCTTGCGGCACAACAAGTAAAGGATGGAGAAGCAGACGCTTGTATATCCGCAGGTAGTACAGGAGCTTTAATGGCAGCTGGATTATTTGTTGTCGGTCGTATGGAAGGAATTGAGCGACCAGCTTTATCGCCTACAATGCCGACTGTAGATGGAAAAGGTTTTGTTATGTTAGATGTTGGAGCAAATGTTGATGCAAAACCAATTCATTTATATCAATATGCAGTAATGGGATCTGTTTATGCTGAGAAGGTAAGAGGAATTGAAAATCCTCGCGTTGGACTATTAAACGTTGGAACAGAGGATGGAAAAGGAAACGAGCTTTCAAAGCAAGTATTTGCAATGCTTAAAGATGCGCCAATTAATTTCGTTGGGAACGTTGAATCAAGAGATTTATTGCAAGGTGTAGCAGATGTTGTTGTATGTGATGGTTTTACAGGGAATGTAGCGTTGAAATCATTAGAGGGAACAGCACTTGCGCTATTCTCTATGTTGAAAGAACAATTAATGAGTTCATTTACGAGCAAATTAGCAGCGGCGGTATTAAAGCCAAAACTTATGGTATTAAAAGATAAAATGGATTATTCGGAGTATGGCGGAGCTGCATTATTTGGATTGAAAGCACCTGTCATTAAGGCTCACGGTTCTTCTAATGACCAGTCGGTATTTAGTGCGATTCGTCAAACGAGAGAAATGGTAGCGAAAGAAGTAATTCCTACGATTTCAAGCGTAATGGAGAAAGAGTCACTCCAATAAGAGGAGGATTTGAAATGGGAAAAATAGCATTTCTTTTTCCGGGCCAAGGTTCACAGGCAGTTGGAATGGGTAAACAATTAGCAGAGAATAATAAAGAGGTTGCAAAAGTGTTTGCAAAAGCAGATGAGGTGTTGCAAGATTCACTTTCAGAAGTGATTTTTGAAGGACCGCAGGAAAAGCTTACATTAACAACAAATGCGCAGCCTGCATTATTAACAACGAGTTTTGCTATTTTGACAGCTTTGAAAGAGTATGACATTACACCTGACTTTGTCGCTGGTCATAGTTTAGGTGAATATAGCGCTCTTGTAGCAGCTGGTGCATTAACTTTTGAAGATGCTGTATATGCTGTAAGGAAACGCGGGGAATATATGGAAGAAGCTGTTCCGGGAGGGGAAGGCGCAATGGCAGCTATATTAGGTGCTGACCCACATATGCTGAAACAAGTTACAGAAGAAGTAACAAGTGAAGGATATGCAGTGCAAATCGCTAATATGAATAGTACGAAGCAAATTGTAATTTCTGGAACGAAGCAAGGCGTAGAGGTTGCCTCTCAAAGAGCGAAAGAAAATGGTGCAAAGAGAGCGATTCCACTAAAAGTAAGTGGGCCATTCCATTCTTCACTTATGAAGCCGGCAGCTGAGAAGTTCCAAAGTGTTTTAAATGAAATTACAATTCATGACACGAATATTCCTGTTATTGCAAATGTTACGGCGGAAGTTATTACACGTGGTGCAGACATTCAAGAAAAGTTAATCGAACAGCTTTATTCGCCTGTATTATGGTACCCGTCTATTGAATATATGGTGAAGCAGGGAGTAGATACATTTATTGAAATTGGACCTGGAAAAGTACTTGCTGGACTTATGAAGTCAATTGATTCATCAGTAAAAGCATATGCGATATACGATGAAGAGACATTAAAAGATACCATTTCAAATTTGAGAGGAGAAAACTGATGTTAAAAGGGAAGGTAGCATTAGTAACTGGCGCTTCACGTGGAATTGGTCGCGCGATTGCGATCGATTTAGCGAAACAAGGGGCAAATGTAGTAGTAAATTATGCTGGCAATGAACAAAAAGCAAATGAAGTAGTAGATGAAATTAAAAAATTAGGTTCTGATGCAATTGCGGTAAGAGCAGATGTTGCAAATGCTGATGATGTTACAAATATGGTGAAACAAACAGTAGATACATTTGGACAAGTTGATATTCTTGTAAATAATGCTGGTGTAACGAAAGATAATTTATTAATGCGTATGAAAGAAGAAGAATGGGATACAGTTATTAATACAAACTTAAAAGGTGTATTCTTATGTACAAAAGCAGTATCTCGTTATATGATGCGTCAACGTCACGGTAGAATTATAAATATCGCTTCTGTTGTTGGTGTCATAGGAAACCCAGGACAAGCTAATTATGTTGCTGCTAAAGCGGGTGTTATTGGATTAACAAAAACATCTGCAAAAGAGTTAGCAAGTCGAAATATTACAGTGAATGCAATTGCGCCGGGCTTTATTGCGACTGATATGACGGATGTACTAGATGAGAATATTAAAGCTGAAATGTTAAAAGTTATTCCAGCTGCTCAATTTGGTGAAGCGCAAGATATCGCGAATGCTGTAACGTTTTTTGCTTCTGATCAAAGCAAATATGTTACAGGTCAAACGTTAAATGTTGATGGCGGTATGGTAATGTAATAAAAGAATCGATTTCACCTAGTTTTTTTGGTCAATATTTAATATAATATTTGAGGGGAGGTGAATGGAATGGCAGATGTTTTAGAGCGCGTAACAAAAATCATCGTTGATCGTTTAGGAGTAGAAGAGACTGAGGTAGTACCAGCTGCAAGCTTCAAGGAAGATTTAGGAGCAGACTCCCTAGATGTAGTAGAACTTGTAATGCAATTAGAAGATGAATTCGAAATGGAAATTTCTGATGAAGATGCTGAAAAGATTGCTACTGTTGGCGATGCTGTGACTTACATAGAGAGTCATCTATAATGCTTAAGTGAAGTCCCGTTTTTTAGCGGGGCTTTCTGGCTTATATCTGGAGGGACCTATGCCGTACCGAAAATATAGAGAAAAAAAATACGAAACAAAATATCGTGAAGCATTTAAAGTGTTTCAAGAAAAGATAGGTATTACGTTTACAGATGAAAAATTATTGATTCAAGCATTTACGCATTCATCGTATGTGAATGAGCATCGAAAAAAACCGCATGAAGATAATGAGCGTCTTGAATTTCTTGGAGATGCAGTATTGGAACTGACTGTATCACAGTATCTGTTTCAAAAATATCCGACAATGAGCGAAGGAGAGTTAACAAAACTACGTGCAGCTATTGTATGTGAGCCATCTCTTGTTCGTTTTGCGAACGAATTGTCATTTGGCAGCCTTGTTTTATTAGGAAAAGGTGAAGAAATGACAGGTGGACGTGAACGACCAGCTTTATTAGCGGATGTCTTTGAAGCGTTTATTGGTGCCCTTTATCTTGATCAAGGGCTAGAAACAGTTTGGGAATTCTTAAAAGAAATTGTATATCCGAAAATTAATGAGGGTGCTTTTTCTCATGTGATGGATTATAAGAGTCAGTTGCAAGAATTGATTCAGCGTGATGGCAGTGGCAATGTTGAGTATCAAATTTTGCAAGAAAAAGGACCAGCTCACAATCGAGAATTTGTGTCACGTGTTACGTTAAATAACGTAGCTTTAGGTCTTGGTAGTGGTAAGTCGAAAAAAGAAGCAGAGCAACAAGCTGCTGCAGAAGCATTGAAAAAATTAAAAGAACAACTATAAGGAATCCCCCTTTGAATGAGGGGGATTCCTTATGCATAGAATGAAACTTTCTTTTTGTTTATAAAGAAAAAGAAGGTAAATCCGTATAATACTTGTTTTTATATAGAGAACATTTATAACGACGGAGAATAGGAGGAAGGCCTTTCGTGTTTTTAAAAAGATTAGAAATAGCAGGGTTTAAGTCTTTTGCTGAGCATGTATCTGTTGATTTTGTCCCAGGTGTAACTTCTGTAGTAGGACCTAATGGAAGCGGGAAAAGTAATATTACTGATGCAATTCGCTGGGTACTTGGTGAACAATCTGCAAAATCATTACGTGGTGCAAAGATGGAGGATATTATTTTTGCAGGCAGTGATACGAGGAGAGCGGTTAATGTTGCTGAAGTAACAATAACTTTAAATAATGAAGATCAACGTTTACCAATTGAATACAATGAGGTGTGTGTAACACGTCGTGTATCTCGTTCAGGTGATAGTGATTTTTATATTAATAAACAATCATGTAGATTGAAAGATATTATCGATTTATTTATGGACTCTGGCATGGGAAGAGAAGCTTTTTCAATTATTAGCCAGGGGAAAGTGGAAGAGATTTTAAGTAGTAAGTCAGAAGAGCGTCGAGGTGTATTTGAAGAAGCGGCAGGCGTATTAAAATACAAACTTCGCAAAAAGAAAGCTGAAGGAAAATTAGCAGAAACACAAGAAAACTTAAATCGTGTACAAGATATAATTCATGAATTAAGTAGTCAAGTAGAACCTTTAGAAAGACAAGCTTCTATTGCGAAAGATTATCTTGAGAATAAAGAAGAATTAGAGAAAGTAGAAGCTGCGCTTATTGTCCATGAAATTGAAGAACTGCATGAGAAATGGGAAGCGCTTCGAAATCAGTTTGGGCATAATAAAAACGAAGAAGCTAAAATGTCAACGAATTTACAAAAAAGTGAAGAAGAGCTTGAGGAATTACGAGGACAATTACAGGCGGTAGATGAGTCTGTAGATTCGTTACAAGAAGTACTTCTTCTTTCTAGTAAAGAGCTAGAAAAACTAGAAGGGCAGCGAGAGTTGTTAAAAGAGAGAAAGCAAAATGCTACGACGCATTGTGCGCAACTTGAGCAGTTAATTGTTGAATTAACAGAGAAAGCTAAAAGTTACGATGGTGAGATTGAGTCAAGTACAGAAGCTTTAATGCAATTTGTGAATGAAGTAAAAGAGTTGGAGCAAAAATTGCATGATAATGAGCAACTGCTTGCTACTTTTGCTGACAATTTAGAGGAACAGATTGAGAATTTAAAAGGTGACTATATTGAGCTTTTAAATCAACAAGCTAGTCATCGTAATGAATTATCTATGATTGAAGAACAATCGAAACAGCAAACGTCTAAAAACGAGCGTCTAGATGAAGAGAATGCGAAATATGTAGAAATGCGTATGGAAATTACAGCGAAAAAGACGAAACTTGTAGAAAGTTACGAACAAGCGAAAGAAAAAGTAGCTGGCATTCTCTCAAACATACAGAAGACAGAGGCGGCGCTTGGGAAATGTAAGACGCAGTATAGTGAAAATGAAACAAAACTGTATCAAGCATATCAATTTGTGCAACAGGCACGTTCTCGAAAAGAAATGCTTGAAGAGATGCAAGAAGATTATTCTGGATTCTATCAAGGTGTACGTGAAGTATTGAAAGCTAGAGAAAATAGGTTGCAAGGTATCGAGGGTGCTGTTGCGGAACTGTTAACGGTACCGAAAGAATACGAAGTTGCAATGGAAATCGCTCTAGGTGCAGCGATGCAGCATATTGTTGTACAAACAGAGGAACATGCTCGTAATGCGATTGCATTTTTAAAGCAAAATAAACAGGGACGTGCAACGTTTTTACCGCAAGCTGTTATTAAAAGCAGATCGTTATCATTTGAGCAATTACGCATTGCAAATCAACACCCATCGTTTGTAGGTGTGGCGGCAGAACTTGTGCAGTACAACAATAAATATGAAAATGTAGTTTCAAATTTATTAGGTACTGTTATTGTTGCGAAAGATTTACGTGGAGCAAATGAGTTGGCGAAACAACTGCAATACCGTTATCGTATTGTAACAATCGAAGGTGACGTAGTGAATCCTGGCGGTTCTATGACTGGTGGGGCGGTAAAGCAAGCGAAATCTTCTTTATTAGGACGCCAACGTGAACTGGAAGAGTGGACTCGCAAGTTAACTGATATGGAAGAAAAAACAACGAAGTTAGAAAACTTTGTTAAAGCAGTAAAACAAGAGATTCAAGAAAAAGAAGTGAAAATACGCGAACTAAGGCAAACTGTAGAAGCAGATCGTGTAGATGAGCAGAAATTAAGAGAAGAGATTAATCGTTTAGAATTAGAAGAACATCGTATTAATGATCGGTTGTCTATTTATGATTTAGAGATTGAAGGTTTTTTACAAGATCGAGTAAAAATGCAAGGGCGTAAAGAGGAGTTAGAAGGGGTTTTAACGAATCTTCAAGCTGAAATCACTAAGTTAGATAGTAAAATTGTAGCTTTAACAAAACAAAAAAGTGAGCAACATTCTTCGAAAGAAAAAGTTCAAAAAGAAATGACTGAGTTAAAAGTGCTGGCAGCTGAAAAGCAACAACGCTTATCTAATCAAAAAGAAAAAGTTGAACGATTGACGAAGGAAAAAGAAGAAACGGATGCGACACTTGTAAAAACGAAAGAGGATTTAGCGTTCTTAAAACAAGAAATGACATCTAATTCAAGTGGTGAAGAGCAAATTACGAATATGATTGAGAAGAAAGCATATGATCGTAATCAAACTTCAGAATTAATTCGCTCTCGTCGTGAACAACGTGTATCGTTGCAAGAGAGAGTAGAACATTTAGAGCACCATTTGAAAGAAACGACAGGTAAACATAAATATATTCTTGAAATGTTGAAAGATCAAGAAGTGAGAATAAATCGACTTGATGTAGAGTTGGAAAATAGATTACAACATTTACGTGAAACATATACGATTTCATTTGAAGCGGCAAAACTAAAATATACAATGACAATGCCTGCAGAAGATGCGCGTAAGAAAGTAAAATTAATCAAATTATCCATAGAAGAGTTAGGTACAGTGAACCTAGGGGCAATTGATGAATATGAACGTGTAGCGGAGCGTCATACATTCTTACTAGAGCAGAGAGACGACCTAGAAGAAGCGAAAGCGACATTGCACCAGCTTATTACCGAAATGGATGAAGAAATGAAAAAACGCTTTTCTACTACGTTTGAAGGCATTAGAATGGAGTTTCAATCGGTATTCTCTGAATTATTTGGAGGCGGTAGAGCAGATTTAGTAATGACTAATCCAGAGGATTTACTAAATACGGGTATTGATATTGTAGCACAACCGCCAGGGAAGAAACTGCAGAACTTAGGTTTACTTTCAGGTGGAGAGCGTGCTTTAACAGCAATTGCGCTTTTATTTGGTATTTTAAAAGTACGCCCAGTACCGTTCTGTGTACTAGATGAGGTAGAGGCAGCCCTTGATGAGGCGAATGTAGCTCGTTTTGCACAGTATTTAAAGAAATTCAGTGATGAGACGCAGTTTATTGTAATTACACATAGAAAAGGTACAATGGAAGAGTCTGATGTGTTGTACGGTGTAACAATGCAAGAATCAGGGGTATCTAAACTTGTTTCGGTTCGTTTAGACGCCGGAGAAGAACTTATTGCAAGTGAATAGGAAGGATGGGAAAGTATGAGTTTTTTTAAAAAACTAAAAGAAAAAATTTCAAAACAAACGGATACAGTTACAGAGAAATTTAAACAAGGATTAGAAAAAACGAGAAATTCATTTGCGGATAAAGTGAATGATTTAGTGTATCGTTACCGTAAAGTGGACGAAGATTTCTTCGAAGAGTTAGAAGAAATTTTAATCGGTGCAGACGTTGGCGTTGCGACGGTAATGGAATTAATTGACCAATTGAAAGAAGAAGTACAACGTCGTAACATTCAAGATCCAAAAGAAGTACAAGCTGTTATTTCAGAAAAACTAGTAGGAATTTACAAAGGTGACAGCGATTTTAGTAACGAAATTAATATGCAAGAGGACCAATTAACGGTCGTTTTATTTGTTGGTGTTAATGGTGTAGGAAAAACGACGACAATTGGTAAACTGGCGCATAAGTTTAAATCAGAAGGTAAGTCAGTCCTATTGGCGGCAGGAGATACATTCCGTGCTGGAGCGATTGAACAATTAGAAGTATGGGGCGATCGCGTTGGTGTAGAAGTGATTAAACAAGGATCTGGATCTGATCCAGCGGCGGTTATGTATGACGCTGTACAAGCAGCGAAAGCACGTAAGGTAGATGTATTACTATGTGACACAGCAGGACGCTTGCAAAATAAAGTGAACTTAATGAAAGAGTTAGAGAAGGTGAAGCGTGTAATTGAGCGTGAAGTACCAGGTGCTCCTCATGAAGTATTGCTTGTTATTGATGCAACAACGGGACAAAACGGTTTAAGCCAAGCGAAAACATTCCGTGAAGCAACGAATGTAACTGGTATTGTTTTAACGAAGTTAGATGGAACTGCTAAAGGTGGTATTGTATTAGCGATTCGTAACGAAATGGATGTACCGGTGAAGTTTGTTGGATTAGGAGAGCAAATGGATGACTTGCAGCAGTTTGATCCAGAACAATATGTGTATGGTTTATTTGCGAACTTAGTAGAAACAGAAGAAGTATAAGCGAAAGAAGCGGTATTTCCGCTTCTTTTTCTATAAAAAATATATGATGTTAAGAAAAAAACTTGACACTCTTTTGGACTACATGTAAACTAATTCATGTAAAGGGAAATCACTTAACAAAGGATGATCCAACATGCTCGAAAAAACAACGAGAATGAACTATTTATTTGATTTTTATCAATCGTTGTTAACGCAAAAACAAAGAAGTTATATGTCGCTTTATTATCTAGATGATTTATCTCTTGGTGAAATTGCGGAAGAATTTGATGTAAGTCGCCAAGCCGTGTATGATAACATTAAACGGACTGAAGCGATGCTTGAAGAATATGAAGAAAAATTAGTATTACTTCAAAAGTTTCAAGAGCGACAGCGACTTGTTGCAAAGCTAAAACAGCTAATCAGCGAAGAAGAGCATGTGAATGAAGAAATGAAACAAGTTGTTGAAGCTATCGAAAAATTAGATTAGGAGGGCGGCAATATGGCATTTGAAGGATTAGCCGACCGACTTCAACAGACAATGCAAAAAATCCGCGGCAAAGGAAAAGTTTCTGAAGCCGATGTGAAAGAAATGATGAGAGAAGTTCGTCTAGCTCTTTTAGAAGCGGATGTTAACTTTAAAGTAGTAAAAGATTTTGTGAAGCGTGTGTCTGAACGTGCTGTCGGACAAGATGTAATGAAAAGTTTGACACCTGGACAACAAGTAATTAAAGTTGTACAGGAAGAACTTACAGAACTTATGGGCGGAGAGCAAAGCAAAATTGCTGTTGCTAATAAGCCACCGACTGTTATTATGATGGTTGGTCTGCAAGGTGCGGGTAAAACAACGACGACAGGTAAGCTTGCGAATTTGCTTCGTAAAAAGCATAATCGTAAACCGATGCTTGTTGCAGCGGATATTTACCGTCCAGCAGCGATTAAACAGCTTGAAACATTAGGGAAGCAATTGGACATGCCTGTATTTTCTTTAGGAGATCAAGTAAGTCCTGTTGAAATTGCGAAACAAGCGATTGCAAAAGCAAAAGAAGATCATCACGATTATGTTTTAATCGATACAGCGGGTCGCCTGCATATTGATGAAGAATTAATGGATGAATTAGCGAAAGTGAAAGAAGTTGCGAAACCGGATGAAATTTTCCTTGTTGTCGATGCGATGACGGGGCAAGACGCGGTAAATGTTGCACAAAGTTTCCATGAACAGTTAGGTTTAACAGGTGTTGTATTAACGAAATTAGATGGTGATACGCGCGGTGGTGCTGCATTATCTATTAAGGCTGTAACAAACACGCCGATTAAATTTGCTGGTATGGGTGAAAAACTAGATGCAATTGAAGCGTTCCATCCAGAGCGTATGGCATCCCGTATTTTAGGGATGGGCGATGTCTTAACATTGATTGAAAAAGCGCAAGCTACAGTTGATGAAGAGAAAGCAAAAGAACTTGAGCAAAAAATGCGTACGCTTTCGTTTACGCTTGACGATTTCCTAGAACAACTTGGACAAGTGCGCCAACTTGGGCCGCTTGATGAATTGTTAGGAATGCTTCCTGGTGCAAATAAAATTAAAGGGCTGAAAAATGCGCAAGTTGATGAAAAACAAATTGGGCATATTGAGGCAATTATTCGTTCTATGACTAAATTAGAACGAGAACAACCGGAAATAATCAATGCTAGTCGCAAAAAGCGCATTGCCAAAGGTAGCGGTACAACTGTACAAGAAATCAATCGTCTAATTAAGCAATTCGATGACATGAAAAAAATGATGAAGACGATGACGGGAATGCAAAAAGGTAAGAAAAAAGGACTAGGTGGATTGAAGTTTCCATTCATGTAAGGAAAAAAAGATGGCTCTGTTAAGAAAAAATACTTTACAAAGCAATAGTCTTTTTGCTAATATAATTATCTGTGTGAAATAAATTCGGAGGTGCTTTATAAATGGCAGTTAAAATTCGTTTAAAACGTATGGGAGCTAAAAAAACTCCTTTCTATCGTGTAGTTGTTGCAGATTCTCGTTCTCCTCGTGACGGACGTTTCATTGAGGAAATCGGAACTTACAATCCAGTTGCTCAACCAGCTGAAGTTAAGATCAACGAAGAAGCAGCATTAAAATGGTTAGGAAATGGTGCTAAACCATCTGATACAGTTCGTAACTTATTCTCTAACCAAGGTATCATGGAGAAATTCCACTTATCTAAACAAGGTAAGTAATTGAGGCAATGACTATGAAGAAGTTAGTCGAGACGATTGTCAAGCCTCTTGTCGATTATCCTGAAGATGTAAAAGTTACACAGGAACTTTGCAACGGAGAGATAAAGTATCGATTAACTGTACATCCTGAGGATGTTGGAAAAGTCATTGGAAAGCAAGGGAGAGTTGCGAAAGCGATTCGAATGCTCTTGTATTCAGTGGGACATCATAATGATGAAAAAGTAACACTGGAAATTCAATAAACGTAAAAAGGGCGAGGAGTTATTCCTCTCCCTTTTTTAACATTTAAATAGAGATTGCATGTTCCATCTGTGAAATGGAGATGCTTAATTTATATAGAAACCAGGGGTGACATACTATTTATGACAAAATGGTTTAATGTAGGAAAAATTGTAAATACTCATGGCGTAAGAGGAGAAATCCGTGTTATTTCTCGTACTGATTTTCCAGAAGAGCGATATAAAGTAGGAAACACGCTATACATATCGAATGAGAAAGGCACAGACTATCTTCCGGTAAAGGTAACTTCTCATCGCCAACATAAGACATTCGATTTATTAACATTTGAAGGATATAACAATGTAGATGAAGTAGAGAAGTTTAAAGGTTCTTTAATAAAAGTACCAGAAGAGCAGTTAGGTGAACTTGCTGAAGGTGAATACTACTATCATGAAATTATTGGTTGCAGTGTTGTAACGGAAGAAGGAGAAGCGCTAGGGACAATCAAAGAGATTCTATCTCCTGGTGCAAATGATGTTTGGGTAATTAAACGCCCGAAGGGTCAAGATCTCTTAATTCCTTATATCGATGACGTTGTACTTCAAGTTAATATTGAAAATAAATTAGTAACCATTCATGTAATGGAAGGGCTGCTATAATGAAAATTGATATTTTAACGTTGTTCCCAGACATGTTTACCGGTGTATTTGGATCTTCTATATTAAAGAAGGCGCAAGAAAAAGAAGCGGTAAACCTTCGTGTTGTTAACTTTCGTGATTATACAACAAGTAAGCATAATAGCGTAGACGATTATCCTTACGGCGGAGGAGCTGGTATGGTGCTTACTCCTCAGCCTATTTTTGATGCTGTAGAAGATTTGACGAAAGAGACAGAGCGTAAGCCGAGAGTTGTCTTAATGTGTCCGCAGGGCGAAAGATTTACGCAGAAGAAAGCGGAAGAGCTTGCAGGGGAAGAACATTTAATCTTCGTATGTGGGCATTATGAAGGATATGACGAACGAATTCGTGAGCATCTCGTAACGGATGAGATTTCTATTGGTGACTATGTATTAACGGGCGGAGAATTAGCCTCTATGGTTATTACTGATAGTGTGGTACGTCTCTTGCCAGGGGTGCTAGGAAATCATGCTTCACAAGTAGAGGATTCGTTTAGTACAGGTTTATTAGAGCATCCTCATTATACACGTCCAGCTGATTTTCGTGGTATGAAGGTACCGGATGTATTAATGTCAGGGAATCATAAAAACATTGATGAATGGCGACATAAGGAATCTTTGCGCCGAACGTATACGCGTAGACCTGATTTATTAGATGAGAGAGAGTTATCTAAACAAGAGAAAAAATGGCTTGAGGAAATAAAGCGAGAGCAGTAATAACTTCATATATTTGCTATTGCAACAGGCCTAGTAATATGCTATTATAACATTTGTGCTACTGAAATCAGTAGCCGTATTAACGATGTTCCGCTGTAATTTATTAAGACTTTATAAGAGCATCTGTTTAAAGGAGAGAATTTAATATGCAACAATTAATCGCAGAAATTACAAAAGGCCAATTAAAAACTGACCTTCCTTCATTCCGTCCTGGTGACACTTTACGTGTACACGTAAAAGTTGTTGAGGGAACTCGTGAAAGAATTCAGCTTTTCGAAGGTGTTGTAATTAAACGTCGTGGTGGCGGAATCAGTGAAACATTCACAGTTCGTAAGATTTCTTACGGTGTAGGTGTTGAGCGTACATTCCCAGTTCACACGCCAAGAATCGCGAAAATCGAAGTACTTCGCCGTGGTAAAGTACGTCGTGCTAAGTTATACTACTTACGTAACCTTCGCGGTAAAAAAGCACGTATTAAAGAAATTCGATAAGACATGTATGGGAGCTTGTAAATGCACAAGCTCCCTTTTTCCAATCTATATGAAATTTTGGTATAATACGAGCAGTTTACATAACCGTGGAGGGGAAATGCATGAAAAAAGAGAAGAGTTCACTTTGGGAATGGATTAAAGCAATTTTGATTGCTGTTGTATTAGCTGGTGTTATTAGACAGTTTTTCTTTGCGCCAATTCTCGTAGACGGGGTATCGATGGCACCTACTTTACATGATCGTGATCGAATGATTGTGAATAAAATTGGTTATCACATTGGAGATCCAAAACGCTTTGATATTATCGTATTTCGAGCAACAGAAGATAAAGATTACATTAAGCGCATTATAGGCCTGCCAGGCGATGAAATAGAGTATCGTAATGATAAACTGTATGTTAACGGAAAGGCTTATGAGGAGCCGTATTTAGACAAGCAGAAAAAGCAAATTGCTGACGGACCGCTTACATATGATTTTAATCTTGAAGAAATGACAGGCAAGAAAACCGTTCCAAAAGATCAATTATTTGTTTTAGGTGATAATCGTCGTTTTAGTAAAGATAGCCGTTCAATCGGTACGATTTCAATGGATCAAGTAATTGGTAAAGCTAATATGTTATATTGGCCGTTAGAAGACGCACGTATTGTGAAATAAATGAAAAAGAAGGTGGCAACATGGTAATTCAATGGTTTCCAGGGCATATGGCGAAGGCTAGACGCCAAGTAACGGAGAAATTAAAATTAATTGATGTTGTAATTGAACTTGTAGATGCTCGATTACCATTATCATCTCGAAACCCAATGATTGATGAAATCATTACACATAAGCCAAGGCTTGTTGTTTTAAATAAAGCGGATATGGCGGATGATCGTTTAACAAAACAATGGATCGCATATTTTAAAGAAAAAGGCCATATGGCAATTTCGATTAACGCACAAGCTGGACAAGGTATGAAGGAAATTGCAGCAGCTTGTAAAGTGCTTGTTAAAGAAAAATTTGATAAAATGGTTGCAAAAGGTATTAGACCGAGAGCGATTCGTGCATTAATCGTAGGTATACCAAATGTTGGTAAATCTACATTGATTAATAAATTGGCAAAGAAAAATATTGCTAAAACAGGAGATCGTCCAGGTGTGACAACAGCTCAACAATGGATTAAAGTTGGGAAGGAAATGGAATTGTTAGATACACCAGGTATTCTGTGGCCTAAATTTGAAGATCAATTAGTGGGTCTTCGCTTAGCGACAACGGGTGCAATTAAAGATTCAATTTTAAATTTACAAGATGTAGCTGTTTACGCATTACGTTTTATGGAGAAACATTATCCAGAACGCTTGAAAGAACGCTATAATTTAAATGAGATTCCAGAAGATATTGTGGAATTATTCGATGCAATTGGAAAAAATAGAGGCTGCTTAATGGGCGGCGGAATGATTGATTATGATAAGACATCTGAGCTTGTGCTTCGTGAGCTTCGTGGTGGCAAACTTGGAAAAATGACGTTTGAAACACCGGAAGAGTTTGCAGAGCAAGTAGAAGATGTGGAAAAAATAGAAGAAGTATAAGACGTGCGTTTGTGCGTCTTTTCTTTTTGGATATGTTTAAAAAGGAGCTTGTATAAATGCAAACTATGACGATAAAAGAAGCGGAAAATGTATTGAAAGAAATTATGAATGAAGAAGATGATCGCTTTCAACTGTTAATGAAAGATGATCGAAAAGGTGTTCAAAAGCTCGTTTTGAAGTGGTATAAACAAAAAGAGTTAGAACAGAAAGAAAAAGAGAAGTTTTTTGAAATGTCCAAGTATGAAAATGCTTTGCGTGAAAAAGGGGTCACATATATCGCGGGTATTGATGAAGTAGGGCGCGGGCCATTGGCTGGGCCTGTTGTGACGGCAGCTGTCGTTCTTCCTGAGGATTTTTATATTCCAGGGTTAAATGATTCGAAAAAGTTGAGTGAAGCGAAACGTGAGCGTTTTTATGATGAAATAAAAGTACAAGCAATTGCAATTGGAGTAGGAATTGTATCACCAGAAGTTATTGATGACATTAATATTTACCAAGCAACGAAACAAGCGATGTTAGATGCAGTTGCGAATTTATCTTGTACACCCCAACATTTATTAATTGATGCGATGAAACTTCCTACACCAATTCCGCAAACATCAATTATTAAAGGTGATGCGAAAAGTGTTTCGATTTCAGCCGCATCCATTATCGCAAAAGTAACGAGAGATCGTATGATGAAAGAACTGGGAGAGAAGTATCCTCAATATGGATTTGAGCAACATATGGGATATGGCACAAAGCAACATTTAGAGGCAATTCAAGTGCATGGAGTATTAGATGAACACCGAAAGTCATTCGCGCCAATTAAAGATATGATTCAAAAATAAGCTGTAAATATACAGCTTATTTTTTTATTTTGGCATATAAACATTACTATTTCCGAAAAAGAATAAAGCGATTTCAGTTTTCTGACACTTTATTGTAGACAGCGTGCCAATCATCTTATACAATGGCAATGTAATGTTTTTTAAACATTAAAAAACTTTTCGAGTAAAACAGGAAAACAGGGGAGGATGGGACCATGAATATCCATGAGTACCAAGGTAAGGCAGTCCTTAGAAGCTATGGGGTTAGCGTTCCGAACGGGAAGGTTGCATTTACAGTAGAAGAAGCTGTAGAAGCGGCGAAAGAATTAGGAACAGATGTATGTGTAGTGAAAGCACAAATTCACGCTGGTGGACGCGGCAAAGCTGGCGGAGTAAAAGTTGCAAAAAATTTAGATGAAGTTCGTACATATGCAGAAAGCATTTTAGGAACTACACTTGTGACACATCAAACAGGTCCTGAAGGTAAGGAAGTAAAACGCTTACTTATCGAAGAAGGTTGCGATATTAAAAAAGAATATTATGTAGGTCTAGTTTTAGATCGTGCAACTTCTCAAGTTGTTTTAATGGCGTCTGAAGAAGGCGGAACAGAAATTGAAGAAGTAGCAGAAAAAACACCTGAAAAAATCTTTAAAGAATATATTGATCCAGCAGTAGGCTTACAAGGTTTCCAAGCGCGCCGAATCGCATTTAACATCAATATTCCAAAAGAGCTTGTAGGACAAGCTGTGAAGTTTATGATGGGCTTATACCGTGCGTTTATCGAAAAAGATTGCTCTATCGCTGAGATTAACCCACTTGTTACAACAGGTGAAGGTAAAGTTATGGCATTAGATGCAAAATTAAACTTTGATTCTAATGCATTATATCGCCATAAAGACATTTTAGAGCTTCGTGATCTTGATGAAGAGGATTCAAAAGAAATTGAAGCTTCAAAATACGACTTAAACTACATTCCTTTAGATGGAAATATCGGTTGTATGGTTAATGGTGCAGGTTTAGCGATGGCTACAATGGATATCATTAAACATTACCACGGTGACCCAGCTAACTTCTTAGATGTTGGTGGCGGTGCAACTGCAGAAAAAGTTACAGAAGCATTCAAAATTATCCTTTCTGACAAAAATGTAAAAGGTATCTTCGTTAACATTTTTGGTGGCATTATGAAGTGTGATGTTATTGCAGAAGGTGTTATTGAAGCAACGAAACAAGTAGGTCTTGAGTTACCTTTAGTTGTACGTCTTGAAGGTACAAACGTAGAACTAGGTAAGAAAATTTTAAATGAGTCTGGCTTAAATATTGTTGCAGCAGAATCTATGGCAGACGGTGCACAAAAAATTGTTTCACTAGTGGGCTAATAGAAAGCGGGGGAGAAAAATGAGCGTATTAGTTAATAAAGATACAAAAGTTATTGTTCAAGGTATTACAGGTTCTCAAGGTTTATTCCATACAAAACAAATGATTGAATACGGCACGAAAATTGTCGGTGGTGTAACACCAGGTAAGGGCGGCACTGATATTGAAGGTGTACCAGTATTTGATACAGTAGAAGATGCAGTGAAAGCAACAGGGGCAAACGCTTCAGTTGTATACGTTCCACCCGCTTTTGCGGCAGATGCAATTATGGAAGCTGTTGATGCAGAAATTGATTTAGTAGTATGTATTACTGAAGGGATTCCTGTATTAGATATGGTAAACGTAAAGAGATATATGGCGGGTAAACATACACGTTTACTTGGACCAAACTGCCCAGGTGTAATCACACCGGATGAATGTAAGATTGGTATTATGCCAGGATATATTCATAAAAAAGGTCATGTTGGTATCGTATCTCGCTCTGGTACATTAACGTATGAAGCTGTACATCAGTTAACACAAGAAGGTATTGGCCAATCTACTGCTGTAGGTATCGGCGGAGACCCTGTTAACGGTACAGACTTTATTGATGCTTTAAAAGCATTTAATGAAGATGAAGAAACACATGCTGTAATTATGATTGGTGAAATCGGCGGTACAGCAGAAGAAGAGGCAGCTGAATGGGTAAAAGCTAATATGACAAAACCTGTTGTAGGCTTCATTGGTGGTCAAACAGCGCCTGCTGGCAAACGTATGGGCCATGCTGGTGCAATCATTTCTGGCGGTAAAGGAACTGCTGCTGAAAAGATTAAAACAATGGAAGCTTGTGGCATTAAAGTAGCTGAAACTCCAGCAGTTATGGGAGAAACGCTAATCTCTGTTTTAAAAGAAAAAGGTTTATTTGAGACTTGTAAAAACTATTAATCTGTTGAAAGACACCTTCTTACTTGAGGGTGTCTTTTTAGACTTTTTCTGTTTACATAATAAAAATTATGGGTAAGGAGAATCAAGATGAAAAGAGAGAGATTATTACATCTTCATTACTTGCTAGCAGATTATTGGAAAGCGATGGAGAGGCTACTATATGTCGATCCAGAATTAGAGAACATATATAATTTTAACGAAAAACAAATGGAACACTACACTGGAATATCCTCGAAAAAATCTTCAGAACTAGTAAAATTTCTTCAAAGTTCAAATCTTCCGCAATATATATCTTATTTAGAGAAAAATCGTATTTTTTATATAACGATATGGGATGAAAATTATCCGCAATTATTACGTGAAATACAAGATCCTCCCTTCGTTTTATATGGAAAAGGAGAGAAAGATTTCCTGAATAAAGTAAATAAATTAGCAGTTGTTGGAACGAGAGAACCATCATTATATGGTCATGAGAGTTTGAAGTTTATTTTACACCCTTTATTAGAAAGAGAGTGGCTTATTGTCAGTGGGTTTGCAAAAGGGATAGATACAATGTCTCATGAGATTACAGTAAGGCATCATTGCCCGACTATTGCGATATTAGGGCATGGATTGTCTTTTATGTATCCGAAAGAAAATAGACCTTTATATGAAATGTGGAAGGAATATATATTGTTATTGACAGAGTATCCGCCGCACTATGCACCGAAAAAATGGTATTTTCCAAAAAGAAACCGGATTATTAGTGGTATAAGTAAAGGTGTTTTAGTTGTAGAAGCGAAATCGAGAAGTGGAACACTTATTACTGCGGACCTTGCGTTAGAGCAAAGTAGAGAGGTATTTGCGCTTCCTGGACCTATATTTATAGAGGGGGCATCGGGAACGAATCATCTTATTCAGCAAGGAGCAAAACTAGTAAGAAATGCAGAAGATATCTTGGAAGAGATTTTAAATTAACCTTATATTTTTATGTTTTTATTAAACAATTATTGACAAATGGTAGATTGGCACTGTATGGTATATTCATTCTTGATTGACAAAAACAAGAGAAATCAATAAGATTAATGAAGACTTGAATCCACCTCTTAAGGAGGCACTAGCATGTCAGATTACCTCGTAATCGTGGAGTCGCCTTCTAAGGCGAAGACCATTGAGAAATATTTAGGGAAAAAATACAAAGTTGTCGCGTCTATGGGACATGTTCGCGATTTGCCAAAAAGTCAAATGGGGATAGAAGTAAAGAACAACTTCACCCCGAAGTATATTACCATTCGTGGTAAAGGTCCCGTCTTAAAAGATTTAAAATCAGCGGCCAAAAAAGCAAAGAAAGTCTATCTCGCGGCCGATCCAGACCGTGAAGGGGAAGCGATTGCTTGGCATTTAGCGAATACGTTAAATGTGGACGTTGAATCAGATTGTCGGGTTGTGTTTAATGAGATTACGAAAGATGCAATCAAAGAATCATTTAAACATCCTCGTGCAATCAATATGGATTTAGTGGATGCACAACAAGCAAGACGTATACTTGATCGTCTTGTTGGTTACAATATTAGTCCTTTATTATGGAAGAAAGTAAAAAAAGGATTAAGTGCAGGACGTGTACAATCTGTAGCAGTTCGTTTAATCATCGAGCGTGAAAGGGAAATTCAAAACTTTGAACCTGAAGAATTCTGGACAATTAAAACAGAATTTGTAAAAGGAAAAGACACATTTGAAGCAAGCTTTTACGGTGTAGATGGTGAAAAAGTTCAATTAACAAATGAAACGCAAGTGAATGAAATAATTGAACAGATGAAAGAGAATGCGTTTTCAGTTGAAAATGTAACGCGCAAAGAGCGAAAACGTAACCCTGCATTACCGTTTACAACATCTTCCTTGCAACAAGAAGCAGCCCGTAAGTTAAACATGCGAGCAAAGAAAACAATGATGCTTGCACAGCAATTGTATGAAGGGATAGATCTTGGAAAACAAGGAACTGTAGGTCTTATTACGTATATGAGAACTGATTCAACACGTATCTCAGAAACAGCTCAAACAGAGGCTCGTACTTACATCACTGAAGCGTATGGTACGGAATACATAGGAACAGAAAAGAAGAAAGAAACGAAAAAGTCAAATGCACAAGATGCGCATGAGGCAATTCGTCCTACTTCGGTAATGAGAAAGCCAGAGGAACTAAAAAGTTTCTTAGGTCGTGATCAACTTCGATTATATAAATTGATTTGGGAGCGATTTGTTGCAAGTCAAATGGCGTCTGCTATAATGGATACTGTGACAGCGAGACTCATTAATAACAATGTTCAGTTCCGTGCAAGTGGATCGGTTGTAAAGTTCCCAGGATTTATGAAAGTGTATGTAGAGTCAAAAGATGATGGTGCTGAAGAAAAGGATAAGATGTTGCCGCCTTTAGAAGTAGGGGAAACTGTATTTTCAAAGGATTTAGAACCAAAGCAACATTTTACACAACCTCCTCCGCGCTATACAGAGGCTCGCCTAGTAAGAACACTTGAAGAACTTGGAATTGGAAGACCGTCGACATATGTACCTACACTTGAAACGATTCAAAAGCGTGGGTATGTAGGCTTGGATAATAAACGCTTCGTTCCGACTGAACTTGGTGAAATAGTAATTGAACTTATTTTAGAGTTTTTCCCAGAAATTATTAACATTGAATTTACTGCCAATATGGAGCAAAGCCTTGATGAAGTAGAAGAAGGAAATGCGAATTGGGTAAAAATTGTTGATGATTTCTACGTAGGTTTTGAACCGCGTTTAGAAAAAGCGGAAAAAGAAATGCGTGAAGTGGAAATTAAAGATGAACCAGCTGGGGAAGATTGTGAACTATGTAATCACCCAATGGTCTTTAAAATGGGTAAATACGGGAAATTTATGGCTTGCTCGAATTTCCCAGATTGTCGTAATACAAAGCCGATTGTGAAAGAAATCGGTGTTACTTGTCCGAAGTGTGATAAGGGTCAAATTATTGAACGCCGTAGTAATAAAAAGAAACGTCTTTTCTATGGGTGCGGTACGTATCCGGAATGCGACTTTGTATCTTGGGATAAGCCAATTGGTCGTAAGTGTCCGAAGTGCGAAGGCATGCTTGTAGAGAAAAAGTTGAAAAAAGGCGTGCAAGTACAATGTATTTCGTGCGATTATGAAGAAGAACAACAAATGTGAGCGTAACTGCTCACATTTTTTTCGGGAAGAAAAGGAAAGGTGATATAAATGACAACACAAGTAGTAAACGTCATTGGCGCAGGTCTTGCAGGAAGTGAAGCAGCTTACCAAATTGCAAAACGTGGTGTCCAAGTTAGATTATATGAAATGAGACCGGTAAGGCAAACGCCAGCTCATCACACAGATAAATTCGCTGAATTAGTATGTAGTAACTCACTTCGTGCAAACACTTTAACAAATGCGGTTGGAGTTATTAAAGAGGAAATGCGCTTAATGGATTCTGTAATTATTCGTGCGGCGGATGAGTGCTCTGTACCAGCTGGAGGCGCTTTAGCTGTAGACCGTCATGAGTTCGCAGCTAAAGTAACAGAATACGTAAAGAACCATCCAAATGTAACTGTAATGAATGAAGAAATTACAGATATTCCAGAGGGACCGACAATTATTGCTACAGGTCCATTAACATCTCCTGATCTTTCTGCAAAATTGAAAGAATTAACAGGAGAAGATTATTTCTACTTCTATGATGCTGCAGCCCCAATCGTAGAAAAAGACAGCATTGACATGAATAAAGTATATTTAAAATCGCGTTATGACAAAGGTGAAGCTGCATATTTAAATTGCCCAATGACAGAAGAAGAGTTTGATCGTTTTTATGAGGCTCTAATTGCTGCTGAGACAGTGCCTTTAAAAGAGTTTGAAAAAGAAATTTTCTTTGAAGGTTGTATGCCAGTAGAGGTTATGGCAAGTAGAGGGAGACAGACGTTAGTATTTGGACCTATGAAACCTGTTGGATTGGAAGATCCAAAAACAGGGAAAACGCCATATGCTGTTGTTCAGTTACGTCAAGATGATGCAGCGGGAACTTTATACAATATCGTAGGTTTCCAAACACATTTAAAGTGGGGACCGCAAAAAGAAGTGCTACAGTTAATTCCAGGATTGGAAAATGCAGAGATTGTACGTTATGGTGTAATGCATCGTAATACGTTTATTAATTCACCTAATTTGCTTCGTCCAACATATCAATATAAACAACGGGATGATTTATTCTTCGCTGGTCAAATGACTGGAGTAGAGGGATATGTTGAATCAGCAGCATCAGGATTATTAGCAGGAATTAATGCTGCGCGTCTTGTGCAAGGTGAAGAGCCAGTTGTATTACCGCCAGTAACTGCGATGGGTAGCATGGCAAATTACATTACGGCAACGAACGCTAAAAACTTCCAACCGATGAATGCGAACTTCGGTCTATTTGCACCGTTAGAGAAGAAGATTAAAAAGAAAGCAGAACGAAATGAAGCGTACGCAGCACGCGCTTTAGAAACGATTCGAAATTTTGTAAATATTTAGTTAAATTTCTTGCAAAGGCTACTAAGTTGTGATACGATTTAGTAGCCTTTATTGAGGTGAGTTGTGTGAATGTGAAGAAATTGTTACAATTATTCGTTGGATATTTACAAATTGAAAGAAATTATTCAAAATATACAATTGCAAGTTATCAAAATGATTTAGAACATTTTGTGCAATTTATGGAACGAGAAGGCATATCCTCTTTTTTAGACGTTACATACGCGGATGTTCGTTTGTACTTAACGACGTTGCACGATGAGAAGTTAGCCCGTAAATCTGTCGCAAGAAAAGTATCAAGCTTACGAAGTTTATATCGTTTTTTGATGCGTGAAGGTTATCGAAAGGATAATCCGTTTGCACTTGCGTCACTCCCCAAAAAAGAATTGTCAATCCCAAAGTTTTTATATGCTGAAGAGTTAGAGGAATTATTTGAAGTTTCTGACACGGAAACACCATTAGGTCAAAGGAATCAAGCTTTGTTAGAGTTGATGTATGCGACTGGGATCCGTGTGAGTGAATGTGTCAATTTACAACTTACCGATATTGACTTTGCGGTGGGAACAATTTTAGTAATGGGAAAAGGAAAAAAACAAAGGTATATTCCGTTCGGAAGCTATGCGCAAGATTCTTTAATTACTTATATAGAGAATGGGAGAAAACAGTTAGTTAATAAGACTGACGAAGACTCTCATATGGTATTTTTAAATGCGAAAGGTAAACCGCTAACAAGTCGTGGAGTTCGTTATGTTTTAAATGAACTCATTAAAAAGGCTTCGCTGACAATGCGGATAAGTCCCCATATGTTAAGGCATACATTTGCTACACATATGCTAGATGAAGGGGCGGATTTACGTACTGTACAGGAGTTATTAGGCCATGAAAATTTGTCGACGACACAAATTTATACGCATGTCTCTAAAGAAAGATTGCGTTCTGTTTACATGAAGCATCACCCGCGGGCATAAATTGCTTTAAAAGCTATAAAAACAAATAAAGGAGTTTTTTCTATGGGAAATTTCCACGCTACAACGATATTTGCAGTTCATCATAATGGAGAATGTGCAATGGCTGGAGATGGCCAAGTGACAATGGGAAATGCTGTTGTAATGAAACATACAGCTCGTAAAGTTCGTAAACTTTTCCAAGGTAAAGTTTTAGCTGGTTTCGCAGGATCAGTTGCTGACGCATTTACTCTTTTTGAAATGTTTGAAGGGAAATTAGAAGAGTATAATGGCAACTTGCAGCGTGCTGCTGTTGAAATGGCTAAACAATGGCGTGGCGATAAAATGTTACGTCAGCTAGAAGCAATGCTCATTGTCATGGATAAAACAACTATGCTCCTTGTTTCAGGTACAGGAGAAGTGATTGAACCGGATGATGGTATTTTAGCAATTGGATCTGGTGGGAATTATGCACTTTCTGCAGGTCGTGCTTTAAAGCAATATGCAAGTGAACACTTAACAGCGAAGCAAATTGCGAAAGCGAGTTTAGAGATTGCTGGCGATATTTGTGTTTATACGAATCACAACATAATTGTTGAAGAATTGTAGAATCGTAAGGGAGGCATTTTATATGCATTTACATTTTACTCCGCGCCAAATTGTGGAAAAATTAGATCAATACATCATCGGTCAAAAAGACGCAAAGAAAGCGGTTGCTGTAGCGTTGAGAAATCGATATCGTCGCAGTAAATTAGCTGAAAATTTACGTGACGAAATTGCACCTAAAAATATCTTAATGATTGGACCGACAGGTGTTGGGAAAACAGAGGTAGCACGACGAATGGCGAAACTCGTTGGAGCACCTTTTATTAAGGTTGAGGCTACAAAATTCACAGAAGTTGGATATGTGGGTAGAGATGTAGAGTCAATGGTACGTGACCTGGTGGAAACATCGGTTCGTATCGTAAAAGAAGAAATGGTAGTGAAAGTTCAAGATAAAGCCGAAGAGCAAGCGAATCAACGTCTTGTTGAAATTTTAGTACCGAGTCCAGAGAAACAATCTGGATTCAAAAATCCATTAGAGATGCTTTTTGGAGGTACTCAAAATTCGAATCAAACGTCTGATACACAAGAAGATGTTGAAATCGAAAAGAAGCGTCATGATGTGGAGAGAAAGCTTGCTGCAGGGCTTCTTGAAGACGAAATTGTATCGATTGAAGTGACTGAACAACAGTCTTCCATGTTTGATATGTTACAAGGAACTGGCATGGAGCAAATGGGAATGAATTTCCAAGATGCGCTAGGAAGTTTTATGCCGAAAAAAACGAAAAAACGTAAACTTTCTGTAAAAGAAGCAAGAAAACTCTTGACAAATGAAGAGGCACAGCGCTTAATTGATATGGATGAAGTTACACAAGAGGCTGTTTATCGTGCTGAACAGCTCGGGATTATTTTTATCGATGAAATTGACAAAATTGCTGGTAAGCAGTCGAATAGCGTAGATGTATCACGTGAAGGTGTGCAACGTGACATTTTGCCGATTGTAGAAGGGTCGAATGTTGCGACAAAATACGGATCAGTAAAAACGGATTATATTTTATTCGTTGCAGCTGGAGCGTTCCATATGTCTAAACCGTCGGATTTAATTCCGGAATTGCAAGGGAGATTTCCGATTCGAGTAGAATTAACAAAATTATCGACAGACGATTTTGTTAAAATACTAATCGAGCCTGACAATGCGTTAATTAAACAATATATGGCATTATTAGCGACTGAAGGTATAGAAATTGAATTTTCAGACGAAGCTATTCGTAAGATTGCTGAGATTGCTTATCAAGTTAATCAGGATACAGATAATATTGGAGCAAGAAGACTTCATACAATTATGGAGAAGCTCCTTGAAGATTTATCGTTTGAAGCATCTGAAATTACGTTAGAGAAAATAACGATAACACCTCAATACGTTGAGGAGAAATTAGCAACAATTGCTAAAAATAAAGATGTGAGCCAGTTTATTTTGTAATAGTGTCATCAGGTGACTCGCCCTAGTTTCCAAGTGATGAAAAAATATGTGAGTAACATGTAGGAGGAACTTTTGAAATGGAATTATTAGCAAAAACGAGAAAATTAAATGCGTTATTACAGAGCGCAGCAGGGAAGCCTGTAAACTTTAGAGAAATGTCTGACACAATGTGTGAAGTAATCGAAGCAAACGTATTCGTAGTTAGCCGTCGTGGTAAATTACTAGGTTATGCAATTCACCAACAAATCGAAAACGAACGCATGAAGCAAATGCTTGCAGAACGTCAATTCCCAGAAGAATATACACAAAGCTTATTCAACATTACAGAAACATCTTCAAACTTAGATGTGAACAGTGCTTACACAGCATTCCCAGTAGAAAACAGAGAATTATTTGGTCAAGGTTTAACTACAATCGTACCAATCGTTGGTGGCGGTGAGCGTCTAGGGACATTAGTATTAGCTCGTCTTGGTCAAGAGTTCTTAGATGATGATTTAATCCTTGCTGAGTACAGCTCAACTGTTGTAGGTATGGAAATCTTACGTGAAAAAGCAGAAGAAATCGAAGAGGAAGCACGTAGTAAAGCTGTTGTTCAAATGGCGATCAGCTCATTATCTTACAGTGAGTTAGAAGCGATTGAGCACATCTTCGAAGAATTAAATGGAACAGAAGGTTTACTTGTTGCAAGTAAAATTGCTGATCGCGTAGGAATTACTCGTTCTGTAATCGTAAATGCACTACGTAAATTAGAAAGTGCTGGTGTTATTGAGTCTCGTTCTTTAGGTATGAAAGGAACATACATTAAAGTGCTAAACGACAAGTTTCTACAGGAACTTGCTAAATTAAAAACAAACTAATTTGTAAAAAACTCTCCTCAATCGAGGAGAGTTTTTTATGTGCAATGGATAGATGGTGCTTGTGAAAAGTGTCATAAGCGTGTTTTCTGAGAAAACTATTAATTGTATTTATTTTTTTGCTTAAAAGAAATGAAGGTTGGTAATACTAGAATTCGAGTATGAACAAAGAAAGTTTTACATTGTTCGCATTTTCGACTTGATTGTAATATTTCAGTATGATATAGTAAGCAGTGGTGTCAGTACAAAGTACACACGTTTACTGATTTAAGTGTTGGTGCTACGTTTGTAGTTTCGCTTAGAGATGAAGTAAACGGAGGATATCAAAAACCATTTAGGAGGAACTATATTATGTCAGTAATTTCTATGAAGCAATTGCTTGAAGCTGGTGTTCATTTCGGACATCAAACTCGTCGTTGGAACCCAAAAATGAAGCGTTACATTTTCACAGAGCGTAACGGTATCTACATCATCGACTTACAAAAAACTGTGAAAAAAGTTGAGGAAGCTTACAGAACGATGCGCGACATCGCTGCTGAAGGCGGAGACATCTTATTCGTAGGTACTAAAAAACAAGCACAAGAAGCTATTAAAGAAGAAGCAACTCGTGCTGGTATGTACTTCGTTAACCAACGTTGGTTAGGCGGAACTTTAACAAACTTCCAAACAATCCAAAAGCGTATCAAGCGTCTTAAAGACATCGAAAGAATGCAAGAAGATGGTACTTTCGAAGTACTTCCTAAGAAAGAAGTTGTTCAACTTAAAAAAGAGTTAGAGCGTCTTGAGAAATTCTTAGGCGGTATTAAAGATATGAAAGGTCTTCCAAGTGCATTATTCGTAGTAGACCCTCGTAAAGAGCGTATTGCAGTTGCTGAAGCACGCAAATTACACATTCCAATCATCGGTATCGTTGATACAAACTGTGATCCAGACGAAATCGATCACGTTATCCCAGCAAACGATGATGCAATTCGTGCTGTAAAACTTCTTACATCTAAAATGGCAGACGCGATCCTTGAAGCAAAACAAGGTGAAGAAACTGTTACTGCGTAACAAAGTTGGAAAGGTGATAAGGGGTTCGGCCTTTTATCACCTTTTTTAAGGTATAAACACCTTTATAAAAGGTATAAATACATATTTTAGGAGGATGAAAAGTATGGCAATCACTGCTCAAATGGTAAAAGAATTACGTGAAAAAACTGGCGCAGGTATGATGGACTGTAAAAAAGCTTTAACAGAAACTAACGGCGACATGGAGAAGGCAATTGACTTCTTACGTGAAAAAGGTATTGCGAAAGCTGCTAAAAAAGCTGACCGCATTGCTGCTGAAGGTTTAACTTTCATCGAAACAAACGGTAACGACGCTTTAATCTTAGAATTAAACTCTGAAACTGATTTCGTTGCGAAAAACGAAGGTTTCCAAACACTAATTAAAGAATTAGCTGCTCACTTATTAACTAACAAACCAGCTAACGTTGAAGAAGCTATGGCTCAAACAATGGAAAACGGTAAAAAAGTTGAAGAGCACATCAACGAAGCAATCGCTAAAATTGGTGAAAAACTTACACTTCGTCGTTTCGAAATCGTATCAAAAACTGATGCAGATGCATTCGGCGCTTACCTACACATGGGTGGACGCATTGGTGTATTAACAGTTCTTGAAGGTTCTACTGATGAAGCTGCTGCTAAAGATGTTGCAATGCACATCGCTGCAGTTAACCCTAAATACATCGACCGCGATGCTGTAACAGCTGAAGAAGTTGAGCATGAGCGTCAAGTATTAACACAACAAGCATTAAACGAAGGCAAGCCTGAGAAAATCGTTGCAAAAATGGTTGAAGGCCGTTTAGGCAAATTCTTCGAAGAGATTTGCTTACTTGACCAAGCATTCGTTAAAAACCCTGATATGAAAGTTCGTCAGTTCGTTGAGTCTAAAGGCGGAACATTAAAAGGATTCGTTCGCTACTCTGTTGGTGAAGGTATCGAAAAACGCGAAGACAACTTTGCTGAAGAAGTAATGAACCAAGTAAAAGGTAGCAACTAATACAGATTAGGGAACACATTGTGTTCCCTTTTTTAAAATAAAGATGTAAGCAATTGGAGGTTCATTATGAGTAAACCGAAATATAATCGTGTCGTTTTAAAGCTAAGTGGAGAAGCTTTAGCTGGAGAGCAAGGATTTGGAATTAACCCAACTGTTATTAAGTCAGTTGCGGAACAAGTAAAAGAAATTGCAGAACTTGATGTAGAGGTTGCTGTTGTTGTTGGTGGCGGTAACATTTGGCGTGGGAAAATTGGAAGTGAAATGGGCATGGATCGTGCAGGGGCAGATTACATGGGCATGTTAGCGACAGTTATGAATTCATTAGCTCTTCAAGATAGCTTGGAGAATATCGGAATTCAAACTCGTGTACAAACTTCAATTGAGATGCGTCAAGTTGCAGAACCTTACATTCGTCGTAAAGCAGTTCGTCACTTAGAGAAAAAACGTGTTGTTATCTTTGCAGCAGGTACAGGTAACCCATATTTCTCTACAGATACAACAGCAGCATTACGTGCGGCAGAAATTGAAGCAGATGTAATTTTAATGGCGAAAAACAATGTAGATGGTGTATATAATGCGGATCCATCTATTGATCCAACAGCTACGAAATATGAAACGCTTACTTACTTAGACGTATTAAAAGAAGGTTTAGGTGTAATGGATTCTACAGCTTCTTCTCTATGTATGGATAATGATATTCCATTAATTGTATTCTCAGTTATGGAAAAAGGTAATATTAAACGTGCCGTTTTAGGCGAAAATATCGGAACAGTGGTAAGGGGGAAATAAATATGGGACAACAAGTATTGAAGTCTTCAAATGAAAAAATGGAAAAAGCAGTTGCTGCTTATTCTCGTGAATTAGCAACAGTTCGTGCTGGCCGTGCAAACGCGTCTGTATTAGATAAGGTACAAGTTGATTACTATGGTGCACCAACACCAGTTGTGCAATTAGCGAACATTACAGTTCCAGAAGCGCGTTTACTAGTAATTCAACCTTATGATAAAACTTCTATCGGTGATATTGAAAAAGCAATTTTAAAAGCAGATTTAGGCTTAAATCCTTCTAATGATGGAACTGTAATTCGTATTGCATTCCCTGCATTAACAGAAGAACGTCGTCGTGATCTTGTAAAAGTTGTGAAAAAATATGCTGAAGAAGCTAAAGTTGCTGTTCGTAACGTACGTCGTGACGGAAATGATGATCTTAAGAAGCTTGAAAAAGCTGGCGAGATTACAGAAGATGATTTAAGAGGATATACTGAAGATATCCAAAAAGAAACAGATAAATATATTGCAAAAGTTGACGAAATCGCAAAAAACAAAGAAAAAGAAATCATGGAAGTGTAATAGCGATAACTTCGCAATTATGACCCTCTTCTTAAGGGGGTCTTTTTACACTTTTAGGCATACGTCTGCTTGCTGGAGGGTATGAATGATGTTTAAAAACTTTCCTTTTTTTAAAGGTAAAAAGGACACATCGTTTGATCATCTCGTTGAAGAAGTGAAAAAAGGATATATCCCAGAACATATTGCCATCATTATGGATGGGAATGGAAGATGGGCAAAGAGGAGAGCAATGCCTCGTATTGCGGGACATCATGAAGGTATGCAAGTTGTAAAGAAAATTACAAAATTTGCAAGTAAACTTAATGTGAAAGTGTTAACTCTTTATGCTTTTTCAACTGAGAACTGGAAAAGACCGAAAAAGGAAGTTGATTATTTAATGAAGCTTCCAGAAGAATTTCTAGGTACATTTTTACCAGAATTGATTGAAGAAAACGTACAAGTCCGAGTAATAGGGCAAAAAGATCGTCTTCCTACGCATACACGCAGAGCGATGGAGAAAGCCATGGAAGATACGAAAGAGAATACGGGATTAATTCTTAATTTCGCGTTAAACTATGGAAGTCGAGATGAAATCGTTTCTGCTGTGCAACATATGATGAAAGATAATGAGGAAGGAAAAATTCGTTCTGAAGAGGTAAGTGAAGAAATGCTTTCCTCCTACTTAATGACGAGTTCTTTACCTGATCCAGAGTTGTTAATCCGAACAAGCGGAGAGCTACGTATTAGTAATTTCATGTTATGGCAAATTGCATATTCGGAGTTTTGGTTTACAGACGTGTATTGGCCAGACTTCAAAGAAGAACATTTGCTAAATGCGATTACTGACTTTCAACATAGAGGGCGCAGATTCGGAGGCGTGTAGAAAGAGAGGGTTTGGTAGTGAAACAGAGAATTATTACTGGAGTGGTTGCTGCCGCGCTATTCATTCCCATCGTAATATACGGTGGCGTGCCTTTTACGGTTTTAGTGTATGCACTTGCTTCTATAGGTTTATATGAATTAATTCGTATGAATAAGCTTACGCTTATTTCAGTACCGACAGTTTTAGCTGCAGTATTATTGTGGATTCTTTTAATTCCAAGTAGTGCATCAGAACTGTTTACATGGATTGGATTAGGTAAATTGGAAATCACATTTGTGATTGTTTTATTACTTTTATCATATACAGTCCTTTCTAAGAATACATTTACTTTTGATAATGCTTCATTTTTACTGATGGCGACGACATATGTGGCAATGGGATTCTTATATTTAAATGAAACGAGAATATTAGGAATTAAATATGTATTTTGCGCATTATTTGTTATATGGGCTACTGATTCAGGCGCATATTTCGTAGGAAAAGCATTGGGCAAGAGAAAATTGTGGCCAGAAATCAGTCCAAATAAAACGATTGAAGGTTCATTAGGGGGCATCGTTTGTGGAATTATTGTGGCACTTGTTTACAACGTGTTCTTCCCAGTCGAATCGAATGTAGTAATTTTAATTGTGCTGACAATTACCATTTCTATTTTTGGACAAATTGGTGATTTAGTACAATCTGCTTTTAAACGTCATTATGGCGTAAAGGATTCAGGTACAATTTTACCTGGGCATGGTGGTATATTAGACCGAACAGATAGTTGGTTATTCGTTTTACCAATTCTCTACTTCTTATTACAATACAATTAATAAATGAACGAGGGGTTGGAGTCATGAAAAACATTAGTTTATTAGGTGCAAGCGGATCAATTGGTACACAAACTTTAGATGTATTACGCTCGCACCCAGACCAATTCCGTCTCGTTGCTTTTTCTGTAGGGAAAAATATTGACTACGCAGTAAAGGTAATTCAAGAATTTTCTCCGCAAATCGTCTCTGTGCAAAGAGAGGAAGATGTTTTAAAATTACAATCTGTTTCTGGTAATACAAAAATTGTATATGGTAGTGAAGGACTTTTAGAAGTAGCATTACATCCAGATGCGGAGATTGTAGTAAATGCTGTTGTAGGTAGCGTAGGGTTGTTACCAACACTTCGTGCAATTGAGGCGAAAAAAACAATTGGAATTGCAAATAAAGAAACGTTAGTAACTGCAGGACATCTTGTAATGGAAGCAGCACGAAAACATAATGTTTCGTTACTTCCAGTTGATAGTGAACATTCGGCTATTTTTCAATGCTTGAATGGTGAAAGTGAAAAAAGAATTTCTCGTCTTATTATAACGGCTTCTGGTGGAAGTTTCCGCGATAAAACGAGGGATGAATTGCATCGTGTGACCGTAGAAGATGCGCTTCGACATCCAAACTGGTCAATGGGTTCGAAAATTACAATTGATTCTGCTACAATGATGAATAAGGGACTAGAAGTAATTGAAGCACATTGGCTTTTTGGTATCCCTTATGAGCAAATCGATGTTGTTTTACATAAAGAAAGTATTATCCATTCTATGGTTGAATTTGAAGATCGTAGTGTAATGGCGCAGCTTGGTTCACCTGATATGCGAGTACCAATTCAATACGCACTTACATATCCTGATAGATTGCCTCTTTCAGACACAAAACAGTTAAACTTATGGGAAATAGGGACGTTGCATTTTGAGAAAATGGACCAAGAACGATTCCGTTGTTTACGTTTTGCGTATGAAGCTGGAAAAGCAGGTGGAAGTATGCCAGCTGTAATGAACGCAGCGAATGAAGTAGCTGTTGAAGCCTTTTTACAAAAGAGAATTGATTTCTTAACAGTGGAAGACCTCATTGAAAAAGCAATGAACCATCACAATGTCATTGCACGACCGAGCTTAGAGGAAATTTTGGAAATTGATGCGGCCACAAGACGGTTTGTGATGGAACAAATTTAGCAAAGGTGGTTATGGAATTGAATACAGCGATTGCCTTTATATTAATTTTCGGTGCACTCGTATTTTTCCATGAGCTAGGGCATCTATATTTCGCAAAAAGAGCAGGTATTTTATGCCGCGAGTTTGCGATTGGTTTTGGTCCGAAAATATTCTCATTTGAAAAGAATGAAACGGTGTATACGATTCGATTACTGCCCCTTGGTGGCTATGTAAGAATGGCTGGCGAGGATGCGGACACAGTTGAGTTAAAGCCTGGGAAAAAGGTTGGCCTTGTATTAAATGAAAAAGACGAAGTTGTGAAATTAGTTTTTGATGGATATGAAAAGTATCCAAATGTTCGTGTTATTGAAGTCGAACAAGCTGATTTGGAGCATAATTTAACAATTTCGGGCTATGAAGAGTACGAGGAAGAGCTTCAAACATTCCGAGTGAATGAAAAGGCTCGTATTATTACTGCGGGGGAAGAAATTCAAATTGCCCCGTATAATAGACAATTTGGCTCGAAAAAACTAGGGCAACGCGCTTTAACAATCTTTGCGGGTCCTGCAATGAACTTCATTTTAGCATTTGTTATTTTTGTGATTCTTGGATTTGTACAAGGGGTCCCTATTGACAAACCAATGGTCGGAAAAGTGATGGATAACAGTGCAGCACAGCAAGCTGGATTGAAAGAGAATGATACAATTCAAGCTATTGATGGGAAAAACACAAGTACATGGAAAGATGTTGTTACTATTGTACGTGAAAACCCAAATAAAGAAATTACGTTACAAGTAAAGCGTGATAATGAACAGTTTAATGTGAAAGTAACGCCAACACTCGATAAAGAAGGAAAAGACGAAGTTGGTAGGATCGGTGTTTATTCTCCTGTAGAGAAAACAGTGATGGGTTCTATTAAATCAGGTTTTGAACAAACGTACCAATGGACGAAACTAATTTTTGAGTCTCTTGTGAAATTAGTAACTGGTCAATTTTCTATTAATGAGTTGTCAGGTCCAGTAGGAATTTATAATCTAACAGATCAAGTTGTAGATTATGGGTTTACGCGTGTACTAAGTTTAGCTGCAGTTCTAAGCATTAATCTTGGTTTATTTAATTTATTACCAGTTCCTGCTTTAGATGGTGGCCGTTTATTCTTCTTCTTAATTGAAGCGTTACGAGGGAAACCAATTGATCGCCAAAAAGAAGGAATGGTTCACTTTATTGGGTTTGCATTATTAATGTTACTTATGTTAGTTGTAACTTGGAATGACATTCGTAAGTTTTTCTTGTAAAATAAAGTGAAACTTATAATGAAATAGAGCTCGTAGAATAAAATCCCTCACCTAACTCGAGGTGAGGGGTTTTACTGCGTGTAAGAGTAAAATGAAGAGGTGCAAATAAATGAAACAAAGTATGGTATTCAGTCCTACATTACGTGAAGTTCCAGCTGATGCTGAAATTAAGAGTCATCAGCTATTACTTCGTGCAGGTTTTATGCGTCAAAATGCTTCTGGTATTTATAGCTTTCTACCATTTGGATTAAAAGTATTACACAAAGTAGAACGTATCGTTCGAGAAGAAATGGAGCGCGCAGGAGCTGTAGAATTATTAATGCCAGCTATGCAAGCTGCAGAATTATGGCAAGAATCAGGTCGTTGGTATTCTTACGGATCTGAATTAATGCGTATGAAAGATCGTAACGCTCGTGAATTCGCATTAGGAGCGACACATGAGGAAGTAATTACGGATCTTGTGCGTGATGAAGTGAAATCATATAAAAAATTACCGTTAACATTATACCAAATTCAAACAAAATTCCGTGATGAGCAAAGACCTCGTTTCGGCTTATTACGTGGAAGAGAGTTTCTAATGAAAGATGCATACTCTTTCCATGCTACACAAGAGAGCTTAGATGAAGTATACGATCGCTTATATAAAGCATACTCTAACATTTTTGCTCGCTGTGGCTTGAATTTCCGTGCAGTTATTGCTGATTCTGGAGCAATGGGCGGAAAAGATACACATGAATTTATGGTATTATCTGATGTTGGTGAAGATACAATTGCATACTCTGACACATCTGATTATGCAGCAAACATCGAAATGGCTCCTGTTGTAGCTACGTATACGAAGAGTGACGAAGCAGAAAAAGCACTTGAAAAAGTAGCAACACCAGACCAAAAAGCAATTGAAGAAGTATCTGCATTCTTAAACATTGCAGCTGACAAGTGCATTAAGTCTATGGTGTTTAAAGTAGATGAGAAATTAGTAGTTGTACTTGTTCGTGGTGATCACGAAGTAAACGATGTGAAAGTGAAAAATGTATACGGCGCTTCAGTTGTTGAGCTTGCTTCTCATGAAGAAGTAAAAGCATTATTAAATTGTGAAGTTGGTTCATTAGGACCGATTAATGTAACAGGTGATATCGAAATTATTGCTGATCACGCTGTAGCATCAATTGTTAACGGATGTTCAGGAGCGAATGAAGAAGGGTTCCATTATGTAAATGTAAATCCAGAACGTGACTTTAAAGTAAGTCAATATACAGATTTACGCTTTATTCAAGAAGGAGACCAATCTCCAGATGGAAACGGAACAATTCTTTTCGCACGCGGAATTGAAGTTGGTCATGTATTCAAATTAGGAACTCGTTATAGTGAAGCAATGAACGCAACATTCCTAGATGAAAATGGAAAAACACAACCACTTATTATGGGTTGTTACGGTATCGGTGTATCTCGTACAGTAGCAGCAATTGCAGAGCAATTTAACGATGAGAACGGCTTAGTTTGGCCAAAAGCGGTAGCACCGTTCCATGTGCATGTAATTCCAGTAAATATGAAATCTGATGCACAACGTGAAATGGGTGAAAATATCTACAACTCATTACAAGAACAAGGCTATGAAGTGTTATTAGACGATCGTGCAGAACGTGCAGGTGTTAAATTTGCAGATGCAGATTTATTCGGTCTTCCAGTTCGTGTTACAGTTGGTAAAAAAGCAGACGAAGGTATTGTAGAAGTGAAAGTACGTGCTACAGGTGAGTCTGAAGAAGTAAAAGTAGAAGAACTTCAAACATATATTGCAAATATTTTAAAATAAGAAGAGGTACCTCGTAATGGGGTACCTTCTCTTTCTTTGTAAACGTATTTTGTAAAAGAAGAGGTGAGAAATCTTTCTTTGTGGTACGTTTCAATTTATAATAGCAAATGGAAGGAGAGTGCTTATGTCTTTAACAAATGAACAACAAGAGCGATTTCAAATTTTGCTCCAGCAGTTGCAAATACCAGACGACCTTATAAATCAATATTTACAAGGCGGTGGTATTGAAAGGCTCGTTATTGATAAAGCGAATAAAAGTTGGCATTTTGATTTACAAGTGCCACGTATTTTGCCTACAGAATTATATGAATTGCTAGAAACAAAGCTTAAGCAATCATTTTCTCATATTGCAAGAACAACATTTGCATTAGAAACAGAGAATAAACAATTTACAGAAGAAGAAGTGAGGGCGTATTGGCCGCTTTGTACGGAACGAATTACATTTTCACCTATGTTCGCATACTTAAAGAAGCAGCTTCCACAGGTGAATGGAGTGAAGTTGCTAATAAATGTAAATAACGAGCTGGAGTCTACGGCTTTAAAGAAAAACGTTGCGAAACCAGTAGGGGATCAATACGAAGTTTTTGGATTCCCGCGTTTTCAGTTAGACACACATATACAGCAAAATACAGAAGAAATGCAAAAGTTTCGTGAACAAACGCAGCAAGAAGACCGTGAGCGTGTTATACAAGCTATGGAAGAAATGGCGAAGAAGCAAGCTGAAGAAAGCAGCGTTGTGTATGAAGGACCGATTACACTCGGGTATCTTATTAAGCCAGATGAAGAGATTACACCGATGCGAGAAATTCAAGATGAAGAAAGAAGAAAAACGGTTCAAGGATATGTCTTCCATGTAGAAACAAAAGAGCTTCGTAGTGGGCGTACGTTATTAACTTTAAAAATAACGGATTATACGGATTCTATTATGATCAAAATGTTCTCACGTGACAAAGAAGATATTCCAATGCTGCAATCCTTGAAAAAAGGAATGTGGGTGAAAGCGCGTGGTTCTGTTCAAAATGATACATTCGTTCGAGATTTAGTAATGATTGCAAATGATATTAATGAAATAACAGGACCGTCTCGTAAAGATAAAGCACCAGAAGGCGAAAAACGAGTAGAGCTGCATCTCCATACTCCGATGAGTCAAATGGACGCTGTCACTCCAGTTTCTAAGCTTGTTGCTCAAGCTGGTAAATGGGGACATGAGGCTATTGCGGTTACAGATCATGCCGTGGCTCAGTCCTTCCCAGAGGCGTATTCTGCAGGGAAGAAGGCTGGTGTTAAAGTTATATATGGTGTAGAAGCAAATCTAGTTAATGATGGTGTACCGATAGCGTATAACGAAGCGCATCGTTTACTTGCAGAGGAAACGTATGTTGTTTTCGACGTTGAGACGACAGGTTTATCAGCTGTATACGATACAGTCATTGAGTTGGCTGCCGTAAAAGTAAAGGGTGGCGAAATTATTGATCGCTTTGAATCTTTCGCAAATCCACATCAACCATTATCAGCGACGATTATTGAATTGACAGGTATTACGGATGATATGTTAACTGATGCACCTGAAGTGGACGAAGTGTTTAAAAAGTTTGAGGAATGGATGGGCGACCATACACTTGTTGCCCATAACGCGAGCTTTGATATGGGCTTTATTAACGTAGGTTTTAAAAAGGCTGGACTAGAAAAAACGAATAATCCAGTTATTGATACGTTAGAACTTGCACGATTTTTATTCCCAGAAATGAAAAATCATCGATTAAATACGATGTGTAAAAAACTTGATATTGAATTAACACAACATCACCGTGCGATTTATGATACAGAAGCGACGGGATATTTACTTGTGAAAATGTTGAAAGACGTAATTGAAAAGGGATTTGAATATCACGATCAATTAAATGATAGCATGGGACAAGGGGATGCGTATAAGCGTGGCCGTCCAAGTCATATGACGTTACTTGCCACATCAGATGTTGGATTGAAAAATTTATATAAACTTGTTTCATATTCTCACCTTAATTACTTTTACCGTGTACCACGTGTGCCGAGATCACTATTAAAAAAATATCGTGAAGGGATTTTAGTAGGAACGGCTTGTGATAAAGGTGAAGTGTTCGAGGCAATGATGCAAAAGGCACCTGAAGAGGTAGAAGAAATTGCCCAGTTCTATGATTACATTGAAGTAATGCCTCCAGAGGTGTTGCGTCATTTAGTAGAACGTGAGCTTGTTCGAGACGAAGGTCAATTAAAAACAATTATTTCTAACTTAGTAAAACTAGGTGAGACGTTAGATAAACCAGTTGTTGCTACAGGAAACGTGCATTATTTAGACCCTGAGGATGCGATGTATCGTAAAATTTTAGTCAGTTCGCAGGGCGGAGCCAATCCGTTAAATCGACATTCATTACCGCCAGTACATTTCCGTACAACTGATGAAATGTTAGAATGTTTTTCATTCTTAGGTGAAGACAAAGCGAAAGAAGTTGTTGTAACAAATACACAAAAGATTGCGTCATTAATTGGTGATGTGCATCCAGTAAAAGACGATCTATACACACCGAAAATTGAAGGTGCTGATGATGAAACGCGTGATATGAGTTATAAAATGGCGCGTAGCATTTATGGTGAAGAGCTACCGGAAATTGTAGAAGCACGTTTAGAAAAAGAATTAAAAAGTATTATTGGGCATGGATTCGCCGTAATTTATTTAATTTCACATAAGCTTGTGAAAAAATCGTTAGTAGACGGATATCTAGTAGGTTCGCGTGGATCGGTAGGGTCATCATTTGTTGCAACGATGATGGAAATTACAGAAGTAAACCCATTACCACCACACTATGTATGTCCGAAGTGTAAGCAATCAGAATTCTTTAATGATGGTTCTGTAGGTTCTGGTTTTGACTTACCAGATAAAGAATGTCCTGCTTGTAATATTCCATATGTAAAAGATGGACATGACATTCCTTTCGAAACGTTCCTTGGATTTAAAGGAGATAAGGTGCCCGATATCGATTTGAACTTCTCCGGGGAATACCAACCACGTGCCCATAACTATACGAAAGTACTGTTCGGTGAAGACTATGTATATCGTGCAGGAACGATTGGTACAGTTGCGGAAAAAACTGCTTACGGATATGTAAAAGGTTATGCAAATGATCATAACTTAACGATTCGAAATGCAGAGATTGATCGCTTAGTAGCAGGGTGTACCGGTGTAAAACGTACAACAGGACAGCATCCAGGCGGTATTATCGTTGTGCCAGATTACATGGATATCTTTGATTTCTCACCAATACAGTACCCAGCTGATTCAATTGGTGCTGAATGGAGAACAACGCATTTTGATTTCCACTCGATTCATGATAATTTATTAAAACTTGATATACTAGGACACGATGATCCGACCGTTATTCGTATGTTACAAGATTTAAGTGGTATTGATCCGAAAACAATCCCAACGGATGATCCAGAAGTAATGAAAATTTTCTCTGGTCCAGAATCGTTAGGGGTAACAGAAGAGCAAATTAACTGTAAAACAGGTACACTTGGTATACCAGAGTTTGGTACAAAATTCGTAAGACAGATGTTAGAAGAGACAAAACCGACGACATTCTCAGAGTTAGTCCAAATTTCTGGACTATCACATGGTACTGACGTATGGCTTGGTAATGCAAACGAGTTAATTTATAACGGTACATGTACGCTGAGCGAAGTTATCGGTTGTCGTGATGACATCATGGTATATTTAATCTATCAAGGTCTAGATCCATCATTAGCCTTCAAAATCATGGAGTCGGTTCGTAAAGGTAAAGGTGTACCGGAAGAATGGGAAGAAGACATGAAAAATAATAATGTACCAGGTTGGTATATTGATTCATGTAAGAAGATTAAATACATGTTCCCTAAAGCCCATGCGGCTGCTTACGTACTTATGGCTGTACGTATCGCATATTTTAAAGTACATTTTGCACTGTTATTCTATGCCGCATATTTTACAGTTCGTGCAGATGATTTTGATGTAGAGGCAATGGCGAAAGGTTCAGCATCTATACGTGCAAGAATTGATGAAATTGCTCAAAAAGGATTGGATGCAGCGCCGAAAGAGAAAAGTTTATTAACAGTACTAGAAATGACACTTGAAATGTGTGAGCGAGGATACTCATTCCAAAAGGTGGATTTATACCGCTCACATGCAACAGAATTTATTATTGATGGAGACACATTAATTCCTCCATTTAATGCGGTACCTGGTCTTGGTACAAACGCAGCTTTAAGTATTGTGGAAGCACGTAAAAATGGAGACTTCTTATCAAAAGAGGACTTGCAGCAGCGTAGTAAGGTCTCGAAAACAATTATTGAGTATTTAGATAGTCAAGGTTGTTTAGGAGATTTACCGGATCAAAACCAGTTATCACTGTTCTAGTAGGTAGGAAAAGTCTTTGCAAATCAACATTTCCTATGATATACTATTAACCGAGATAACCATGTCATGTATATTGTGTAAAGAAAAGAGTGGGGAAACCCACTCTTTCGTGTTACTATCTATGTTTTCTCTACGTAGATAGGTAAAAGATTTCTGTCGTATATACATATTTTGTTACAAGTTTTACTTCTTAAATTTGGTAATACTAAGACAGATAATCCCTGCTGAACAGCAGGGGCTTTTGTTAGCTAACGAGAAAGAATAAGATAGACCGTTTTTAAAGTGGCGGGGTCTTCTTCTTTTAAATGGTACATGACGGCAGGAAGGAGGCTGTTTATGGATAAGAAAGTCACAGAAGTTGTAGAAGCATTTGCGCAGCCGATCGTTGAAGAGTTAAATCTTGAACTTGTAGATGTAGAGTATGTGAAAGAAGGACAAGACTGGTTCTTACGCGTATTCATCGATTCTGAAAAGGGAGTCGACATTGAAGAATGCGGTGCGGTAAGTGAACGTTTAAGCGAAGCTTTAGATAAAGAGGATCCAATTCCTCATCTTTACTTTTTGGATGTATCATCTCCTGGAGCGGAACGCCCATTAAAGAAAGAAAAAGACTTCCAGCAAGCGGTAGGAAAACAAGTGGCAATTAAAACATATGAGCCGATTGATGGTGAAAAGATGTTTGAAGGAAAACTGCTTTCTTACGATGGTACAACAATAACATTATTATTAACAATTAAAACACGTAAAAAAGAAATCCAAATTTCGATGGATAAAGTCGCAAATGCGCGACTTGCTGTTACGTTTTAGTTAGAAGGGGGATCTTCATGAGCACTGAGTTATTAGATGCTTTGCTCGTATTAGAATCTGAAAAAGGCATTAGCAAAGACATTATTATTGATGCGATTGAAGCAGCTTTAATCTCTGCTTATAAGCGCAATTTTAATCAAGCACAAAACGTTCGTGTGAGCTTTAACCCAGAAGTGGGAACAATTCAAGTTTTAGCACGTAAAGACGTAGTAGACAATGTGTTTGATCCACGTCTTGAAATTTCTGTAGAGGAAGCAAGACAAATTAATCCAAACTACCAAGATGGTGACGTACTAGAAATTGAAGTAACACCAAAAGACTTTGGTCGTATTGCAGCACAAACTGCAAAACAAGTTGTCACACAACGAGTGCGTGAAGCAGAGCGCGGTGTTATTTACTCTGAGTTTAGTGACCGTGAAGAAGATATTATGGTAGGTATTGTACAACGTCAAGATGCTCGTTTCATCTATGTAAGCTTAGGAAAAGTAGAAGCTTTATTACCTGTAAGTGAGCAAATGCCTAATGAGCAATACAAACCACATGATCGTATTCGCGTATTCATTACGAAAGTAGAAAAAACGACAAAAGGACCACAAATTTACGTATCACGTACACATCCTGGTCTTTTAAAACGTTTATTCGAAATGGAAGTTCCTGAAATCTATGATGGAACTGTAGAAATTCGTTCTGTAGCACGTGAAGCTGGCGATCGCTCTAAGATCTCTGTATATGCAGAGAACACTGATGTTGATCCAGTTGGTTCTTGTGTAGGACCAAAAGGGCAACGTGTACAACGCATTGTAGACGAATTAAAAGGTGAAAAAATTGACATCGTCCGCTGGTCAAATGATCCAGTTGAATATGTTGCAAATGCATTAAGCCCATCACAAGTTGTTAAAGTACTTGTAGATGAAGAAGAAAAAGCGACAACAGTAGTTGTTCCAGACCACCAGTTATCATTAGCTATCGGTAAGCGTGGACAAAATGCACGTCTTGCAGCTAAATTAACAGGCTGGAAAATTGATATTAAGAGTGAGTCTGATGCGAAACAACTTGGTATTGTAACAGAAGAAGATAGGGTAATCGCATTTGGATTCGATTCAGTGGAAGACGAAATCGAATAGAGGTGATGAGTATGAGCAATCGAAAAGTTCCGTTACGAAAATGTGTTGCAACGCAAGAAATGAAATCAAAACGAGAGCTCGTTCGCATTGTTCGTTCCAAAGAGGGAGAAGTGTCCATTGATTTAACTGGGAAAAAATCAGGACGAGGTGCTTACTTGTCGAAGGACAAGGAGAGCATTCTTCAAGCTCAAAAGAAAAATGTTTTGGAACATCATCTAAAAGCGAAAATCGACGGTTCTTTATATGAAGAGCTTCTTGAGCTTGTTGAGAAGGAGTCGAAATAAGTGTCCGATTGGAAATCGTTTTTAGGACTAGCAAACCGGGCTCGGAAAATTATTTCGGGTGAAGAACTCGTTTTAAAAGAAGTACGAAGTGGCAAAGCAAAACTTGTATTGCTATCTGAAGATGCGTCAGTAAATACTACAAAACGCATCACAGATAAAACTACGTACTACAACGTACCAATGAGAAAGGTCGAAAATCGACAACAATTAGGGCATGCGATTGGGAGAGATGAGCGAGTCGTTGTAGCTGTGTTAGATGTAGGCTTTGCGAAAAAGCTGCGTAGCATGCTCGATACAAATTACCGGGGGTGAAGGTATGAGTAAAATTCGAGTGCATGAATATGCAAAAAAACATAATATCTCAAGTAAAGATCTTATGACAAAACTAAAAGAAATGAATATCGAGGTTTCGAATCATATGACAATGTTAGACGATGAAGTAGTAAATAAATTAGATAATGAATATCAAACTGAAAAACCTTCTGTTGCAGATGAGTTTGAAGTAGAAGAAAAAGTTGTTCGCAGTAAAAAGAACAGCAATAAGAAAAAGAAAAAAGGCAAAGGAAACGAAGACAAACGTCAAGAGAACTTTGCTGGTAGACAACAAACTCAAATTGTAGAAACACCAGATAAAATTACTTTCTCTGGAAGCCTTACAGTAGGAGATCTTGCTAAAAAATTAAGCAAAGAGCCATCTGAAATTATTAAGAAGCTCTTCATGCTTGGAATTATGGCAACAATTAACCAAGACTTGGATAAAGATACAATTGAGTTAATTGCTAACGACTACGGTATTGAAGTAGAAGAAGAAGTAATTGTAAGCGAGACTGAGTTTGAAACATTCATTGATGAGCAAGATGATGAAGAGAACTTAAAAGAACGTCCAGCTGTAGTTACAATCATGGGACACGTTGACCATGGTAAAACAACATTACTGGATTCTATTCGTAACTCAAAAGTAACTGCAGGCGAAGCGGGTGGAATTACTCAGCATATCGGTGCATATCAAGTTGAAGTAAACGATAAGAAGATTACATTCTTAGATACACCTGGTCACGCAGCATTTACAACGATGCGTGCTCGTGGGGCACAAGTAACGGATATTACAATCCTTGTTGTTGCAGCGGATGACGGTGTTATGCCACAAACGGTTGAAGCAATTAACCATGCGAAGGCAGCAGGAGTACCAATTATTGTTGCTGTGAATAAAATGGATAAACCAGCTGCAAACCCTGATCGCGTAATGCAAGAACTAACTGAATATGAATTAGTTCCAGAAGCTTGGGGCGGAGATACTATTTTCGTACCAATTTCTGCAATTCAAGGCGAAGGCATTGACAACTTACTAGAAATGATCCTTCTTGTAAGTGAAGTAGAAGAATATAAAGCAAATCCAAACCGCTATGCAACTGGTACAGTAATCGAAGCACAGCTTGATAAAGGTAAAGGAACTATCGCGACATTACTTGTTCAAAATGGTACGCTTCGAGTTGGAGATCCAATCGTTGTTGGAACTTCATTCGGACGTGTTCGTGCAATGGTAAGTGATATTGGTCGTCGTGTAAAAGTTGCTGGTCCATCAACTCCTGTTGAAATTACTGGTTTAAACGAAGTACCACAGGCTGGAGATCGTTTCATGGCATTTGCTGATGAGAAGAAAGCTCGTCAAATTGGTGAATCACGTGCACAAGAAGCGTTAGTTGCACAACGTGGTGAGAAATCTAAATTAAGCCTTGAAGATTTATTCCAACAAATCCAAGAGGGCGATGTAAAAGAAATTAACTTAATCGTAAAAGCAGACGTACAAGGTTCTGTTGAAGCGATGGCAGCATCACTTCGTAAAATTGATGTTGAAGGCGTAAAAGTTAAAATCATTCACACTGGTGTAGGTGCGATTACAGAATCTGATATCATTTTAGCTTCTGCATCTAATGCAATTGTAATTGGATTTAACGTACGTCCAGATGTGAACGCGAAGCGTACAGCTGAATTAGAGAACGTTGATATTCGTTTACACCGTATTATTTATAAAGTAATCGAAGAGATTGAAGCAGCTATGCAAGGTATGCTTGATCCAGAATTCGAAGAAAAAGTAATCGGTCAAGCAGAAGTTCGTCAAACGTTTAAAGTAACAAAAGTTGGAACAATCGCAGGTTGTTACGTAACAGACGGTAAAATTACGCGTGATAGTGGCGTACGTATTATCCGTGACGGCGTAGTAATTTTCGAAGGACAACTTGATACGTTAAAACGTTTCAAAGACGACGTAAAAGAAGTTGCACAAAACTATGAGTGTGGTATTACAATTGAGAGATATAATGATCTTAAAGAAGGGGACATCATTGAAGCGTACATTATGGAAGAAGTGAAGCGATGATTATCGCTTCACTCTCATTCGAGTGTATGATTTACGATGTGCATTCTTTAAAAGAGAAACGTGCAATTTTACAACGTGTGTTAACTCGTGTAAAACAGCGCTATAATGTAGCTGTTTCTGAAGTTGGGCACCAAGATGTATGGCAACGTACAGAAATTGCAATTGTTTCCGTATCCTCAAATCGTGTTATCTGTGAGAAAGAAATGAATCGTGTACTTGAGTACATCGATTCATTTCCTGAAATTGAACGTACAATAACACATTTGGAATGGTATTGAATGAGGTGAAGAGTTATGAAATTACGTGCGAACCGTGTGGGCGAGCAAATGAAAAAAGAATTAGGCGACATTATCAGTCGTAAAATTAAAGACCCACGTATTGGATTTGTTACAGTAACTGATGTACAAGTGAGTGGTGATTTACAAATTGCTAAAGTATATATTTCTGTTTTAGGTGATGAAGAACAGAAAGAAAATACTTTAAAAGGTTTAGCGAAGGCAAAAGGCTTTATTCGTTCAGAAATTGGCCAACGTATTCGTCTTCGTAAAACACCAGAAATTACCTTTGAGTTTGATGAGTCTATCGGATATGGTCATCGAATTGATACACTTTTACATGAAATTAATAAAGACGGTAAACGTGAAGAATAATGGATAGACATTTGTCTATCCATTTTTTCAATGCAAAATAAGTTTTGGATATTTACTACGAGAGAATTATGATGAGGTGAACATATATGGAAGGTGTAGTATTATTACATAAGCCAAAAGGCATGACATCACATGATTGTGTATTTAAATTAAGAAAGATATTGCGAGAAAAGAGAATTGGTCATACGGGAACATTAGACCCTGATGTAACAGGAGTATTACCAATTTGCGTTGGAAGAGCAACGAAAATTGCACAATTTTTAACAAGTGAAACGAAAACATATGAAGGTGAAGTAACATTAGGGTTTTCAACGACAACTGAAGATGCTTCTGGTGAGGTTGTTGAAACGAAAAATGTAGATCGTACTATTACTCGTAAGGAAGTAGAGAAAGTCCTTGCGGAATTAACAGGCACGATTGAACAAATGCCACCAATGTTCTCGGCTGTAAAAGTAAACGGGAAAAAATTATACGAATATGCAAGAGCAGGGCAAGAGGTGGAACGTCCAGTTCGTACAATTACAATTCATGAATTCATATTACTTGATGATCGTGAAGTTTTTGAAGGAGAAAATATTTCATTCCGTTTCCGTGTAACGTGTAGTAAAGGAACATATGTAAGAACGTTAGCTGTAATGATCGGGGAAAAACTTGGTTTCCCATCACATATGTCGCACCTTATAAGAACGGCATCTGGTGAATTTTTATTAGAAGATTGCATATCATTTGAAGAAATTGAAGAAAACGTGCAAAATGGAACAGTAGAGTCTATCTTCATTTCAATTGATGAAGCATTAAGTAAGTTTCCAAAAATGGTTGTAGATGAAAAGCAAGCAGAGAAAATAAAGAATGGTATGTTCTTAAAAAATGAATTAGAAATAACAGCACCATTTATTACAGTGTTTGATAAAAATGATCGTTGCTTAGCAATTTATGAACATCATCCGAAACATCCTGGTATGTTAAAGCCGATGAAAGTACTTGTGAATAATCAAGAACTAAAGCTATAATGAATTATTGGAAGGATTATTACAGAAAAAGGTGAATTCAAGCGTGAAACTTATTCATTTAACTCATCCACATGAACAAAATAAATTAGAATTACCACCTACTGTAATGGCATTAGGATTTTTTGATGGCATTCATTTAGGACATCAATGTGTAATTCGAACTGCGAAAAAAATAGCGGACGACCGAGGATATAAAAGTGCAGTTATGACATTTCATCCTCATCCATCTGTTGTTTTAGGAAAAAAGGATGCGCATGTGGAGTATATTACACCGATGCGCGATAAAGAAAAAATAGTCGAAAGCTTAGGAATCGATATATTATATGTAATTAAATTTGATGAATCATTTGCAGGGTTATTACCGCAACAATTTGTAGATGATTATATTATTGGTTTAAATGTAAAGCATGTAGTAGCAGGGTTTGATTATTCATATGGACGTTTAGGAAAAGGAAAGATGGAGACTTTACCATTTCATGCAAGAGGGGAGTTTACACAGACTGTGATTGAAAAAGTTGAATTTCAAGAAGAGAAAGTAAGTTCTACAGCATTACGAAAGTTAATTCGAAATGGCGAAATGGAGCAAATTCCATCGATTTTAGGTAGAGCCTATACTGTAGCGGGAACAGTTATACACGGCGACAAACGTGGACGTCAAATTGGTTTTCCAACAGCTAATGTAGGTTTAAGTGATGAGTATTTATTGCCACCTGTAGGTGTTTATGCAGTGAGATTAAAAGTTCACGATGAATGGTACGATGGTGTATGTAATATTGGATATAAACCGACTTTTAAAGAAGATGAGCGTCAATTATCAATTGAAGTGCATTTATTTGAATTTAACAAAGATATATACGATCAAAATGTTACAGTAGAGTGGCATATGCGTATAAGAGCAGAAAAGAAATTCAACGGTATTGATGAGTTAGTTGAACAAATCGCAAAAGATAAGAAAACAGCCCAAGAATATTTTGTGAGCGAAAAGAATATACTTGCTTTTTCAAATGAAAAGTAGTATTCTATGTTATGTACTTTATGACAACCATTGCTTGGCATTGCGACTCACCGACGCTTGCTAGGTAATTGGGGGTTTAATTAATAGGAGGTGAAATAGGATGGCTTTAACACAAGAGCGTAAAAATGAAATCATTGCACAATTTAGAACTCATGAGACTGATACTGGTTCTCCAGAGGTTCAAATTGCTGTCCTAACGGAGCAAATTAACACTCTAAACGAGCACTTACGTACTCACAAGAAAGATCATCATTCACGTCGTGGTCTATTAAAGATGGTTGGTAAACGTCGTAACTTACTAACTTACCTTCGTAATAGCGATATCACACGTTACCGTGAATTAATCACAAAGCTTGGCTTACGTCGATAGTCAAAGAAGCGGGAATATTCCCGCTTTTTTGTTAGGTAAAAATATATCTTCTACGCTTTATAGCTTACTTAATTTTAGGCAATACTAGAGGTAGAATATTGTGATATACTATCCATTTACATAGAAGAATTGAATACTTTAAATTGAGAGGGGTACTTAAATGAGTCAAGAAAAGCAAGTCTTCTCGATAGATTTAGCTGGTCGCCAGCTAACAGTTGAAACTGGTCAGCTTGCAAAACAAGCGAACGGAGCAGTATTAGTAAGATATGGCGATACAGCGGTTCTATCTACAGCAACTGCATCAAAAGAAGCAAAAAATGTAGATTTCTTCCCACTTACAGTAAACTATGAAGAGCGTTTATATGCAGTCGGAAAAATTCCTGGCGGTTTCATTAAACGTGAAGGTCGTCCAAGTGAAAAAGCAATTTTGGCAAGTCGTTTAATCGACCGTCCAATCCGTCCACTTTTCGCAGATGGTTTCCGTAACGAAGTACAAGTTGTCAGCATCGTAATGAGTGTTGATCAAGATTGTTCTTCTGAAATGGCAGCTATGCTTGGTTCTTCATTAGCGTTATCGATTTCAGATATTCCATTTGAAGGTCCAATCGCGGGTGCAACAGTTGGTCGTATTAACGGCGAATTCGTTATCAACCCAACAGTAGAACAGCAAGAACAAAGTGATATTCACCTTGTTGTAGCTGGTACGAAAGATGCAATTAACATGGTTGAAGCAGGAGCAGATCAAGTGCCTGAGGAAACAATGTTAGAAGCAATTATGTTTGGTCATGACGAAATTAAACGTCTAATTGCATTCCAAGAAGAGATTGTACAAGCTGTAGGTAAAGAGAAATCAGAAGTGAAACTTTATGAAGTTGACGCTGATCTTAACCAAGCTGTACGTGAAATGGCTGAAGAAGATATGCATTCAGCAATTCAAGTACATGAGAAACATGCACGTGAAGATGCAATTAACGAAGTGAAAAAGCGTGTTATTGAGCATTACGAAGCGCAGGAAGCTGACGCTGATACATTAGGACAAGTAAATGAGATTTTATATAAAATTGTAAAAGAAGAAGTACGTCGTCTTATTACAGTTGAAAAAATCCGCCCAGATGGCCGTAAAGGTGACGAAATCCGTCCATTAGCATCAGAGGTTGGCATTTTATCTCGTACACACGGTTCTGGTTTGTTCACTCGTGGACAAACACAAGCATTAAGTATTTGTACATTAGGTGCATTAGGCGATGTGCAAATTTTAGATGGTCTTGGTGTAGAAGAATCAAAACGCTTTATGCACCATTACAATTTCCCATCATTTAGTGTTGGTGAAACTAGACCAATGCGTGGACCAGGTCGTCGTGAAATCGGTCACGGTGCACTAGGAGAACGCGCACTTGAGCCTGTAATTCCATCTGAAAAAGATTTCCCATACACAGTACGTCTTGTATCTGAAGTTTTAGAATCAAATGGTTCTACTTCACAAGCAAGTATTTGTGGTAGTACTTTAGCAATGATGGATGCTGGTGTTCCACTTAAAGCTCCAGTTGCAGGTATTGCAATGGGTCTAGTTAAAACTGGTGAGCATTACACAATTTTATCTGATATTCAAGGTATGGAAGATCATTTAGGTGATATGGACTTTAAAGTAGCAGGTACAGCACAAGGTGTAACTGCACTACAAATGGACATTAAAATCGATGGTCTATCTCGTGAGATTTTAGAAGAGGCATTACAACAAGCGAAAGTTGGTCGTGTGCACATTCTAAATCATATGTTATCTGTTATTCCAGAGCCACGCACTGAATTATCAGCGTACGCTCCAAAGATTATTACAATGACAATTAATCCAGATAAAATCCGTGACGTTATCGGACCGAGCGGTAAACAAATCAATAAAATTATTGAAGAAACTGGCGTTAAAATTGACATCGAGCAAGATGGCACAGTATTCATTTCTTCAATAAACCAAGAAATGAACGACAAAGCTAAGAAAATTATCGAAGATATCGTTCGCGAAGTACAAGTAGGTGAAATCTACGAAGGAAAAGTGAAACGTGTTGAGAAATTCGGTGCTTTCGTTGAATTATTCAGCGGTAAAGATGGATTAGTTCACATTTCTGAACTTGCACTTGAGCGTGTAGGCAAAGTAGAAGACGTTGTAAAAATCGGTGACGTAATTACGGTTAAAGTTATCGAGATTGACAAGCAAGGTCGTGTTAATCTATCTAGAAAAGTATTGCTAAAAGAAGAGCAAGAAAAAGAAGCTGCTAAAGAAGAAAACAAACAAGAGCAGCAATAAGCGAAAGCCAGTTTAACTGGCTTTTTTTGTTATGTAAAAATATGATTTATATATATTTTTATGTCAGTATAGGTATAGTTTTCATTATAACGCTCAAATTAACAAAGATAAGAAGAAAAATGTTTTTTTATATAGTTAATTTGGGAGGGTTTATATGAAAGTTCGTATATTGGCATACATATGTATATTTTCTTTATATGTCAGTTTAGGCTCTTATTCTGTTTTTGCACAGGATAACTTATATGAAGAAATTCAAAAGCATGCAAAACAATATGAGATTGCACCTCAAAATGCGATGATTGATAAGATATGGAAAGCAACACCAGGATATAATGGAAGACAAGTTGATATGGAAGCATCCTATAACAATATGAAGAAGCTAAAGGAATTTGATCAAAAACACCTTGAATTTAAGGAAGTATCACCGAGTGTCCACTTAGAAGATTTATCACCTGCTCCAATTTATAGGGGGCATCCGAATAAAAAGATGGTGGGATTAACAATAAATGTGGCATGGGGAAACGAGTATTTGCCTCGTATATTAGAAATATTGAAAAAGCATGATGTGAAGGCGACTTTCTTTTTAGAAGGACGTTGGGTGAAAGAAAATTTACGATTTGCAAAAATGATTGTCGATGCAAATCAAGAAGTCGGAAATCATTCTTATACGCACCCTAATATGAAAACGCTATCGTCTGATGAAATACGAGAGCAGTTACAAAAAACAAATCGAATGATTGAAGCTGCTACGAATCAAAAGGTGAGATGGTTTGCCCCGCCGAGTGGAAGTTTTCGGGATGAAGTCGTGAAAATCGCTGATGATTTCCAAATGGGAACGATTATGTGGACTGTCGATACAATCGATTGGAAGCGACCTGAGCCAGATGTACTATTGCAGAGAGTAATGAGAAAAATACACCCAGGTGCTATCGTATTAATGCATCCTACTTCGTCAACGGCAGAAGCATTAGATACAATGATTAAAAAATTGAAGGAACAAGGATATAAAGTAGGGAATATAACAGAATTACTGGATGAAAAACGTGTGGATTAAATACATTTGCATGACATTCATCCTTAAACTTGTTATCATTAAATAATAGCACTTATTTAGAGAAACTGGCAGTAGGAGGAAAGTTTTTGATTAAAAAATATACTTGTAAAAATGGTGTAAGAATAGTTATGGAGAATATACCAACTGTAAGATCGGTTGCGATTGGTATTTGGATCCATGCGGGATCAAGAAATGAAAATGAAAAAAATAACGGGATTTCTCACTTTTTAGAGCATATGTTCTTTAAAGGGACAGAAACACGTAGTGCACGCGAAATTGCAGAATCATTTGATAGTATTGGTGGGCAAGTGAATGCTTTTACTTCAAAAGAGTACACTTGTTACTATGCAAAAGTGCTAGATGAACATGCTAAATATGCTTTAGATGTATTAGCTGACATGTTCTTTAATTCAACATTTGATGAAGAAGAATTGAAAAAAGAGAAGAATGTCGTATGTGAAGAAATTAAAATGTACGAAGATGCTCCAGACGATATTGTGCATGATATGTTAACGAAAGCAACATATGAAACGCATCCGCTTGGATATCCTATTTTAGGAACAGAAGAAACACTTGATACGTTTACAGGTGATACGCTACGCCAATATATTAAGGATCATTATACACCTGAAAATGTAGTTGTTTCAGTTGCAGGAAATATTGATGAAGCCTTCTTACAAACGGTAGAGCAATATTTCGGTAGTTATGAAGGAACAACAAACCGTGAACAAGTACATAGTCCAATTTTCCATTTTAACAAAGTAGCACGTAAAAAGGAAACAGAACAAGCTCATTTATGTTTAGGATATAAAGGCTTACAAATGGGACACGAAGATATTTATAACTTAATTGTATTAAATAACGTTTTAGGCGGTAGTATGAGTAGCCGTTTATTCCAAGAAGTACGTGAGCAACGTGGGTTAGCTTACTCAGTATTTTCTTACCATTCTTCTTATGAAGATACAGGTATGTTAACACTGTATGGTGGAACAGGTAGTCAACAATTAGATACACTGTATGAAACAATGCAAGAAACATTAGAAACATTGAAAAATACAGGTATTACAGAAAAAGAGCTTATTAATAGTAAAGAGCAATTAAAAGGAAACTTAATGTTAAGTTTAGAAAGTACGAATAGTCGTATGAGCCGTAATGGTAAAAATGAATTGCTACTTCGTAAGCATCGTTCACTTGATGAGATTATCGAAAGTGTAAACACTGTAACAAAAGAAAATGTAGATGGGTTAATTCGTAACATGTTTACAGATGAATTCTCTGCAGCATTAATTAGTCCAGATGGAAAACTTCCAAAAGGAATAAAACTATAATCAACTTTTACGATGTATCTGAAAATAACCTTCTCTCTTTTTAAATGAGAGAAGGTTATTTTTTTTATACATATAGAATAGGTACTAATTATAGACAATGCAAATGAAAAATTTAGTAGGGGAGTGGAGTGAGTATGCGATTAAGTGAATTAAGCGGTAAAGAGGTTGTAGATATAGAAAAAGCGGAAAAAATGGGAGCCTTAGGTTATATGGATTTAGAGATTAATGAGAAAGACGGACAAATACAAACACTTATAATACCTGTAGGGAAGTGGGGAGGTTTTAAAAAGGAACCACAAGAAGTAAGAGTGGCATGGAGTCAAATAAAGAAAGTCGGACACGATATGCTTCTTTGTGATAGTATAGATCGTTCAAATTCGGAGTGAAGGATGGCCATTTTGGTCATCTTTTTTTGTATCTACATAGAAACCTGATAAATCATATGTGCATTTGGATTTTCAATCACCATAAACTCGTACATTACATATGATGTGGAGGAAAAAGAAAAAGTAGGCACTTTTCTTATAAATGACAGAAAAAGAAGGTGAATTAGGGAATGTTGACTGAGATGCATATTGCTGTCATAGGAGGAGATGCAAGGCAGCTAGAAGTAATTCGTAAGCTAGTTGAATTGGATGCGAAACTTTCTTTGATAGGTTTTGATCAGTTAGATCATGGTTTCACAGGGGCAGCAAAAGAAAGTATACAAAATTTAGATTTCACTTCTGTAGACGCAATTATTTTGCCGGTTGCCGGTACAAATGCCAAAGGAGAAGTAGATACTATTTTTTCAAATGAAAAAGTTTCAATAACGAAAGAACAAATTGAAAATACACCAGAACACTTTACTATATATTCAGGTATTGGTACACCTTACTTGGAAAATCTCGTATCTACTACGAATCGAAAACTTGTTAAATTATTTGATCGTGATGATGTAGCAATATACAATTCTATTCCAACGGTAGAAGGTACATTAATGATGGTAATTCAACATACCGACTATACAATTCATGGGGCCAATGTAATGGTTCTAGGATTTGGGAGAACAGGAATGAGTGTTGCGAGAGCATTTCAATCATTAGGAGCCCATGTCAAAGTTGGAGCAAGACGATCTGAACATATTGCACGTATTACAGAAATGATGTTTTCTCCTTTTCATATGCAAGACATAGAGAAAGAAGTAGGAAATATCGATATTGTAATTAATACGATTCCGCATCTCGTTGTAACAGCGAATGTTATTGCAAAAATGCCAGCTCATACGTTAGTGATTGATTTAGCTTCTAAACCAGGCGGTACTGACTTTAGATATGCGGAAAAAAGAGGAGTCAAAGCATTGCTAGCACCTGGATTACCAGGTATTGTTGCCCCAAAAACGGCTGGGCAAATTTTAGCAAATGTTCTTTCTCAGTTATTAGCAGCAGATGCAATTGCAAAGGAGGAGGAAAAGAAATGAGTTTGAAGGGGAAACGAATTGGTTTCGGATTTACAGGTTCACATTGTACGTACGAAGAAGTAATGCCTCATTTAGAAAAATTAATTGCTGAGGGAGCAGAAGTACGTCCTGTTGTTTCTTACACTGTTCAATCAACAAATACTAGATTTGGAGAGGGAGCAGAGTGGATTAAGAAGATTGAAGAAATAACAGGTTTTAAAGCAATTAATTCAATCGTTGGTGCAGAACCACTAGGACCTAAAATTCCACTAGATTGTATGGTAATTGCACCACTAACAGGGAATTCTATGAGTAAATTTGCAAATGCAATGACAGACTCTCCAGTATTAATGGCAGCGAAAGCGACGTTAAGAAATGGCAAGCCTGTCGTATTGGCTGTTTCGACGAATGATGCTCTAGGGCTTAATGGAGTAAATCTAATTACACCAACAAGGTGACGACAAAGCATAAACGCTTATATGTCGCCATCTTGAGGGAGCTTAGGGTAAAGCACAAGTTCGAAATCATCGAGTCTTTGCCACTTTTCCTTTTTATAAACAGCCTTTTCTAAAACTGACTTTAGGAGGCTGTTTTTCTTTTTGGGATCATCTGTTTTAAAGTACAGATCAAGAACATGCTCTACTTGAGGTATCGTATCTTTCTTCACTTTTTCTTTCTTAATTTCTGTTTTAATTTCTTTTTTTAGGTTTTCCATCGTGAAAGTAATTTCAGTAATGCGATTAGAAATTACATTCGAACGTTCTAAAAACATATCGACTGTGTAAACACCACGCTCCAATAAATCATGTAAATTATTTTTTTGTTTTTGGACATCTACTAATTCTTTATCAAGCTTACGTAATGCAGCTTCATTCATTTGAATAACTTGTGTTTCTTTTAATTTGTTATCTTGCTTATGTTTTTCAAAATCAGCTTTATAATTGATGTACCATTCTTTTAATGCCTCGAGTAAACGCTTCTCAATTAATTCAGTATAACTTGATTTGTTTTCACAGCCACGGTGTTTACAATCCATCGTTTCTTTTCGATTCTTCGGATAACGTTGGACCATGCTATAACCACATTTACTACATTTAATAATGCCAGCTAGAGGATTTTTAATTCCATTCGTATTGTAAGGAACGTGATATCTTGAGTTTAATTTTTCTTGTACTTGTTCAAATAAACTTTCCGGTATGATTGGCTCATGTTTGCCATCAGCAATAATCCAATCTGATTTATCTTGACGAGCACAACTTCTTTTTACGGCATCAGGCTGTTTTACTTCTTTTCTCTTTTGCCAAGTCACTTTTCCGATGTACACATTGTTTTTTAATATATCCAAGATGCTGTAGGGGTTCCATTCATTCCCTAACTTACTTTTGTAACCAAGATCATTTAACTTGCTTCGGATTGTATTAGCGCCCATATCCTCATTTGCATACCAATCAAATATCATCCTTACAACAGAAGCTTCTTCTGAATTAATCGTTAAAGTACGCTCTCGCTTATTTAAACGATGTATATCATATCCGAATGGTGCATGTGTACCAAGGTAATTCCCAGCCTCTACACTAGCGACACGACCTCGTTGCATACGTCGTGTAATAATCTTTAACTCCTTACGAGCCATAAACGCTTCAAATTCGCTATATTCTTCATCCCACTCATCATTAAGGTCATAAGTCTTCCTAGGTGTCATAATCTTCGTATTCGAGCGTTTAAACGTCTCTAAAATGATTCCTTGCTCTTTCATACCACCACGACCTAAACGATCCATATCCATACAAAGAACAACATCATATTTGTTATCTTCAATTTCTTCAAGCAGCGCTAACATCTCAGGGCGTTTTACTAAGCTCTCGCCAGATACGATTTCCTCACGGACAGATAAAACATTTAAGTTCATTTCCTTGGCAATTTTCAGCAGGGTAGTTCGATGTTTTGCTAATGTTTCGCCTTCGCCGCGAGCTTCAGCTTCGAGATCGGCACGGGACTTACGTAGGTAGATTGCGGTTTTCATGGTTAGACCTCCTTATATAGTTAATTCATATACGAGAAATGTATATATAAGAAGTAGAAACGGCTATTTGAGGTAGCGAAAGTCATGACATGTTTGATTTAAGAAAGCATTTAAGATTCTTCGTCGTTTTCCGATGCTTTAATATTTCGATGATTGGTCTGCTTTGAAATGGTTAGCAACTAATATGGCAGTACTAACAAATTAGCGGCATACAAATATAGAAAGCACTTCAAGAGGTGACACCATGAGCCAACAAGAAGAATATGCGGCGACTTATGAATTTGGAAAAACGAAAGTCCATGTTGTGGCTCCTGAGCCAAAATCACAAAAGGATATTGATAAAATCCGTCAAGCATATTACAAGGCTGGTTGGGCCATCATCAAAGAGATACAAGTAAAAGCAAACGTTGAGGAATAGTTCCTCTCTTTTTATACGAAAAGTAGACAAGTTACATATGTACTAAGTTCATTGTAACCATTTGAAAACTAAATATGGAGGCGAACAGATATGGGAACAAGCACATACTGCAATTCAGCGATAGGAGAATTATTACAGAATGCCAGAGAATGTTGTGACAATGTTCAGCTGAAAACGAAGAAAGGGCTATCTAAGTACCTTGGTATTACACATGAAAGATTAACCCGTATTGAATCTGGACTTTCTAAACCAGAATTTGAACTTGCGATGGATTGGTGCCATGCAACAGGGGCAAAGTTGAATCAACAAGCAATCAAACATATTTATGGTGTTGGGTTACCTCCTACAGATCCACGCTTAACTCAAGATTTAAATCTACAATTGATGAACTACATTAAACAGGCCGAAGAGGGGATTGCGGCAGCAAAGGAAATCATGAACTTACAAGTTACAACAAGGTCATGGAAGCATGATGAAAAAAAGAAACATGAATATGCAGTTCATGCAAAAGAAATCTTCGATACAATCCAAGCTACTCAATGTGTAGTTCAAGCTCTTGAACAAGTTCATTTTGGCATTATGGAACAAATACAAAGAAGTTGGTTGCAAAAGGCTATGGCGGAGAACGTTATTATTCAATCGGTGGATAGCTTAATGAATTTAACAAAGGTGCTGTAAAGGGGGAAGGAAAATGACAGTAGATTATAAGAAACCGAGTCTAAGAGAATACAAGGAATTAATTCGTTATGATGCAAAACTAACTGGTGAAATTAAAATAGCAGAATTACTTAATGAAGATTCAAAAACAGTTGAGTTAAAGCAAGAGAAGAAATTATAGAGGCATCATTTATTTTGAAGCATAAATGGGTAAATAAAAAAGCTACCGTCTAGACAACAGTAGCTCTGAAAAATATCGTAAAGCAATTATAACATTATATAAATCATTTGGACAAGCCACTGTGCTTGTCGTTATGACCAGAAAGGGATTGTTCCTCCCATACCTCTACAATGTTCCTTTCTGGTTGTAACGATGCGTACAGCATTAATTTAATTAGAAAGGAGATGTAATTTATGAATGATAAAAACAATTATCTTCATGATCTAGTTCTTCCAGGAGATTTCTCATTCGCTAATAAACTTCGTAACTGTATGAGTGAATGTATTTATAACATGTTTAATGCAGAATCAACCGAAGAATCAAATCACTGGGAAGAAGAGCTGGAGCGATGTATAAGGGAATTTAAAATGCTTCGTGATACAAAAGAGGAACATGAGGCGTCTATGAGTTATCGTGTAGTAATTAAAGATTTAAGAGCAAGAGAAGTTAACGCTTCGTTAGTAACACGTAGAAAATAAAAAAGATCTATCACTTGGCAGAGTGATAGACAAACGGTCTTGCAAAGATCTTAGGATTAATTATATCAAATTAGCATTCGTATAACAACGGAGTGTGCTACATGCTTTTAGACAAATCATTACATAGAGTGTTGCTGAATCCTGAAGTGTTTTAAAAAGCAACATCAGAGCAACACCTAATTTACTTAGTAAAACAATATCTCAAAATAGGATACAAGAATTATCGCTTATTACGTGTAGAGGACGGATTCGCGATATGTAAACGGGAGGATGAATAATATGGCAGTTTATAGACCAGTACACGTTTCATTTTGGCAGGATTCATTTGTTTTAGATCTTACACCGGAGGAGAAGTATTTCTACTTATATTTGATGACAAACAGTAAGACGTCTCAATCAGGAATCTATGAGCTTCCACTTCGTATCATTGAAACTGATACAGGATATAACCGTGAAACTGTTATGAAGCTATTAGAACGTTTTGCTGAGTATGGAAAAATTAATTACAACCAAAAAACAAAAGAATTGTTCTTAATCAATTGGTTGAAATTCAATCCAATTAAAAATGTAAACATTGAAAAGTGTGTTTTAAAAGAGATTCAATCTGTGAAGGACCAGGATTTTCTAGTTGATTTCTATGAAACCTGTTTGCAATTAGAAAAAGAGCAAGATTTTAAAATCCCTCGTATTAAGGAGTATTTATCAGTCCGTTTGGAGGGGCTTATTAGGATGCGTTGTAGGTTCGGTTATTACTTGTGGGCTATTCTATTTGGGGTTTAGATCTGAAGAAAGCAAAAAAGCTGACATGCAAAAAAGAATGATAGATGAATCGGTAAAGAAAGAAATGGAGCAACTGAAAGAGATAAAGAATGATGTAAAGTAAGCTCAATAACATCCTGAATATAAACAGAGCGCCTTGGAAGAAAGACGCTCAACGACCAAGAATTGATTGAAAAGATGACCACGATTATATCGTATGTATGTTTTTAGTGTGTGTGTGCAAGTTTAAATAAAATCGTTATTTAATCGTGAAATAAAAAGAGCACTTATAGAAGTGCTCTGGGTAAAATGCCTATCCCTCTTGTTGGTAAGGGGTACAGGGTATTATATGTGATGTTTTTATGAGTGTGAAACATTTCTAATAAAAACGCTATTTTATTAGAAAACATTAAAAAAGGACCCGAAAAGGGGTATGGGTCCTTTTTAATGGAACAATAGAACTCTATGGGATTACCAATACGCTACCATAAAAGGTAATTAATTTCCATAATATAGATATTGAGAAAACTTTATATAAAAACTACATTTTACACAACAAAGCAGTTAGTTTTGTTAACTAACTACTTGTTGTACAAAAGAAAATTAGGCCCTACAAGTAAATGATATGTAACTTTAAGTTACAGCTATAGTATAAGCAGAATTAACAGTATTATGTGGAAATAATAATGATTTAAAAAACTTTCATTTTGTCACAAATAAAAGAGTAGCTAGCCCAGTCTAACTACTCGACACAAAGGTAATGATCTAGATGCATAGATATTATATGCTGAATTATTGACTTTATTCTAGAAGGAGTAAAGATGTCTTTAAGAAAAAGGAGGAGGGACGAAACAAAAGAGCAGCTAGCACAAAAGCTAACTGCTCGCCTCTCGACCAAGAGAGCAAGAGTGGAAGAATTTAAAACTACCTTTTAAATTCTTCCATAGTATCGGAAAATACTTAGAATTTTATTCGTGTAAAACATAAAAAGAGCAGCTAACAAAAGCTAACAGCCAAACCCTCGGATATGAAGGGAATAAGAAACTGTATTTATAGGATTGACGAAATATTGATTTTTATTCAGGTAATTACGTTACATGTTTGACGATATAGTCTTTTATTAATAAAAAAGCTACAAGAAGAAACATTACGTCAATCGAGAACCAAAACATATCTTTTTGAGGTTTTTTAAACTCTGATATTATGGAAAACATTAAAAATAAGGCAACGACTATTACAATACAGAGCTTAATTATATCAGACATTTATAGCACTCCTAACATTTAATCTTTTTTATTATATAGCTATTACCAATGTTGAGGAATTTAAAAAGTGTTTTATGAGAATTTAAACAAAATAATCCTTTGTTAATAAAAAGTTACTAAAATATGAAAAGATAATATCATAATCCCAATTACACATTTTGTCCTACTGGAAGAACCAGCGGACACTGAACTGCAAAGAGCATTAATGAGATTGCTCTGTAGTTTAGTGTCCGCTTTTTTATTTGAAAAATAGACAAGGAGCGTTTGTATATATGGATCAATTAACTTTCTTATCTAAAATAGATCGTGCAGCTACTCAATCAAAACTAGAACGATTACTTGAAGAAGTAAGGATTTATAAACAGTTTGGTATGGTTCGGGAAGAAATGAAAGTAACACCTTCATATGAGGTGCGATATCATGGTCCTACAAATACGGTAGTAAATCGATTAGAAGATGTAGCTTTAGAAAATTTAAAGCGTAGCGAACGCGAACAGTACCTAAAAGATATGTCATTCCGTATCAATCAGTTTTTAATTCGTTTAGGTAATGGTCGATCGGGAAAGATTCAAAGGGATATTATTAATAAGCGTTATTTAGAAGAAGATGTGTGTGATTATATGATTTATAACGAAATTGGAATGGCTGAACGCACTTATCGCCGTTGGAAGTCTAGAGCATTTTATAATTTAGCTTTTGCTCTTAGATTAGAAGTATATGAGGTAGAAGAAAATGGAGGTAATGAATAATGAATTTTGTTCAACCAATACGTAATCCAGAGCAAATACAGCAGTTAAAAGAGTATTTTAAGGAAAAGAGCTTACGTAATTACATTCTCTTCATTATGGGTATTAATACAGGTCTTAGAATCTCAGATATTTTGAAATCGAAAGTAGGGGATGTTAAAGGCAGTCATATATCTATGCGGGAAAAGAAAACAGGGAAACAGAAACGAATACAAATTACTGCAGCACTGAAAAGAGAACTTAAATGGTTTATTATAGAAAGACAAGACAATGAGTATTTATTGCAAAGCAGACAAGGTAATAATCGTCCAATTGGTCGTAGCATGGCATATAAGATATTAAGCGGAGCAGCGGCAGAGTTCGGGTTAGATGAAATAGGAACACATACGTTAAGAAAAACATATGGGTATCACATGTACATGCAAACGAAAAACATAGCATTACTCATGGAGATATTCAATCACTCTTCAGAGAAGGTCACATTACGTTATATAGGTGTTAACCAAGATGCAATGGATAAAGAAATGACTAGGTTTAAAATCTAATCATTGCTTATTTCTTTTTTAGTCTAGGGGTATCACAGCATTTTGGAAAAAACGACGTTAAGAGTGTGCAAGATTTTATACAGTTCCAGTAACAAACAGGAACCCTAAAACCTCGCTAGGATAGGAATGTATAAAAAATGCATAGATCCATAGAACAAAAAAAGAAGGTTTCTTGCTACCAATAATGAGACGTTATGTTAACTAAATTTGAATATCGTATACAGACTAATAACAGAAAAAATTTCCAGTTGTGTAGGTTGTTTTTTCTGTTTTTTTGATGATAGTTGTTAACTGATGTCTCACATTTCAAAAAAACAACTCTTTTGTTTGCTTGTCCACACCATTTCACCTCTTTATGAATTATATAGTATTAAAGGAGGTGAAAAGAATGAATGAAGATATTATTTCAATTGGGGCAAATTGTATAGTGAGAATTAGAAACAGATTCTTTCTTCTAGTAGAAATTGAAGTGGAATTTGGAAATGTAGCCATAGAGGAATTTGTTTTTATTCGAATATCTGAGCAAGAAGCTAGAACATTGTTAGCAGGGGGTATTCAACGTTGTACTATTTCTAATTGTATTCCTAGGTCTCATGATGATTTAGAAGTAGAATTCATTTGTGTTTTAATCGTGGGTGGGGAAGCATTTGCGGTTTTTGATGTAGAAGACGATGTTGATGAAGCTGTACTTGTTCCAATTTCATTAAGAGAAGCCGAGCGTTTAATCTGTAGAGGAGCAAGACGATGTACAGTTATTAATAGATAAGAGTAAGCCTTTTGGGAGCTAAAGGGGTTTCATTTTGTGTGGCTTCTTTTAAGAATGAGTATGTAAATATGAATATCCTCCAGAGTAATTGACTGGAGGATATTTTTGTAGACTTCTAGATGTATTAACTACCAATAATGAGACATGTATGAGATATACAATCAAAATTCCACCAACAAATAAGATTGAAAATCCTACAACTATATATAATCTGTTTTTTGGTATTCCTAATATAATTGCAAGATAACTAAAAGAAAAAGCCCATAATGCTAAAACTATGATTTCTAACATCTTCTGTTTTATTAAAAGTTAAGCACCCAAAATCCCCTTGAAAAAGTTGTATTCGGAATATTGTAATGAAATAAAAAAAAGACCCTACAAGAGGGTCTTTCATCAGCTAATATTAAGCTTTTTGAACATTAGTAGCTTGTAGGCCACGTTGTCCTTTTTCTACTTCAAACGTTACACTTTGTCCTTCGTCTAAAGATTTGAAACCGTCGATTTGGATAGCTGAGAAATGTACGAATACGTCTTCTCCACCTTCACGCTCGATGAATCCAAAACCTTTTTCTGCATTAAACCATTTTACTTTACCTTGTTCCATAATTGTTGCCTCCTAGTGTGGATACCCACACATATGTTACTACCCTTGCTCAAATACCTTAGACGAAAAACAAAATCTATTCTTAATCTCAAGTCAAACAAAAATAGGTCTTTCTTAAATTAACACACTTTCTAAAAAATAGCAAATTTCAAAAATAAGTTCTTATGGTAATTAGCTACTAATAGTTGTTGCTGGAGAAAAAGTCACTATGATAGTCATCACAGCAAGAAATTGCCAAAGGATCTCAACTATATCATTGGTTTAATTTTTTTTCAAACATTCAACAACTGATAAAATTAGCTATTTTCGAGTTGAATTTTACTTTTGATAACGATAATTATGTAAATAAGCTGTCCATATGGGCAGCTTATTTTATTTTTCCGCATAGCGTAGGTTATTTTGCAAAATGCTGGTGGTATCCCTATACAGTTACTCATAATTTTCGTACTATGTAACTCAAAAGAGAAAATTAAATGAAATCAATGATACCAAGGGATTCAGCGAAGAGGTCAGTTACACACAATATAAGATATGGGTAATCTAATCTAATAAGAAGTGATTTGTAACTTATTATATTATAAAATGGTAATGTTATATATTGGAAAGTAGAAAGGGGATGGTGAAATGTCATTTAGGTATGATATGCGAGGTAAAGATCCTCAGCAACAGGCAATTGTTAGAGCTAAAGATAAAGCAGACCAAAGGTTAAAAGAAGAACGAAAGAAAGAAGTCTCTAAACCTAATTATATCGATAAAAATATACAAGGGTATAAAGTTTTAGGGCATGGGAGTTACTCTGCTGTAGATTTTTATAAAGACTCAAAGTTTATACTTAAATTGGGGGTGTCAATCGCTGCCCAAAAAGATGTCGATTGTGGTTTGAACGAATTGGACATCCATCAATGGCTATGGGATACAGGGAATCTGTTTGTAAATGACTTAAAAGAAGAACAAAGGTTATTAATTAAAGTAGTTAATGTAGATAAAGGGAAATTAATTACTCTTTGGTCAGATTTAGAAAAAATAGAAGTTTGATTTTTATAGTAAGTAAGAGAGCATCCATTCGGGTGCTTTTTATTTTGAATAAGGAGTGAGATGGATGTGTGAGCATAAGTACCAAGTACTAGATAGTGAGACTACTTCTTTCTACTCGGATGCTAATCGTTACGGTATAGATGTATCAGCTACTTTCTACTGTGAGAAATGCCTTGATATTCAACACCTAGAGAAGCGGATTGATGCAGGTGCAATTGAGGTAAAGGATAGTGAATGAATATAAGACCAAACAACAGAAGCGTAAGTTCTATGACAGCGGTGAGTGGAAGAGCATACGTGAACAAGTAAAGAAGCGTGACAACTATGAGTGCCAAGAGTGTAAGCGAAATGGTAGTGTTCGTGTGGATACCGATGAGTATAGTGAAGGTGCGAAGCGTAAGAAGATTCAACTCGTTGTCCATCATATAAAGGAATTAGAACATCATCCAGAACTTGCATTAGAAATGGACAATCTCGAAACAGTCTGTGCGGGTTGCCATAATAAAGAACATGGAAGATTCTTTGAAAAGAAACCGAACAAATGGGAAAACGATGAAAAGTGGTAAAAATGGTTCGGTAATAACACCCCCCGGTTCAAGAATTGGGCTTTTTTTCGTCTAAGGGGCACCGGAGGAGGGGGTCGTTTTTCCAGATTTTTAAGTTGTTTCGTATAGGACCCCTACCCAGTATGAAAATATGATTGAATCGAGGTGATATTATGGCGGATATTGATGAGCGTGAGGTGCTAGTTAACAAAGAAAAAAATCGTTTGAAAAGATTATTTAAAGACATCCCACCTAGTAAGTTAAAAGTGGTTGAAGGATTAATTATTCAGGCAGCAAGATTACGAGTTTTATTAAATGAGATGTGGATGGATATATCTGAGAATGGTGACTATGAAATGTTCTCACAATCTGATAAAACAGAGCCGTATGAGAGAGAACGACCTGTTGCCAGGTTATATAATACCCGTGATCAATCATATCAAAGGGTCATTAAACAACTAACGGATTTGTTGCCAGAAGGAAATAATAAAAAAGAAATTAAGAAGTATTCGGCAAGTGATTTAATATGATTTCCCATAAGTGTGTAAGTGAATATATAGAATTATATGAAACAGGAACAGTAGTATTAAATAAGGAACGTATCATGCTTATTCATTATTTAAAGCAAGATATATTAACCCGTAATGATTTACATTTTGATGTGGATTTAATTCATAAATGTGTAACTTTCATAGAAAAGTGGCATTTCAAATTAAATTCCTTTCAGAAATTTTTAATAGCATTTGTGTTTTTGTTTGATGAATATGAGGATGTTTATTTTGATCAACACTTCTGGATGATGGCAAGGGGTGCTGGTAAAAACGGATTGATTAGTGCGTTGACACACTTCTTTATTAGCGAATTGCACGGTATTGAGCATTACAACGTATCAGTAGTTAAACCGAAAGCATCCGTGCAATATAAAGAACACGATTTAAAAGGAAAAACTTACTACATTACGACTTATAACGTCTATATTTCTATAAAATAAAAAAAGGCCAGCTTATAGGCTGGCTCTTTTTTATGGATGATATACTCCCTGAGCGTAATGATAAACTGTTTTTTCATTTGCTTTTGAAATCGGATTAGTTTTGTTAGGACCATTGTAATAACCAAGAGTCACAATATCGTAGTAGTGTGTTGATCTTGAAGCCCAGAAAGAATAATTCCCCTTACCACTAGGCATTTCCACTGAACCTTCAAATGCGCCATTTGCTCCTACAGTACATAAAATATCTTTTTTAGCAAAATTTAGTGCGCCATCGAAGTAAATGTAAAAAGTTGTACCAGCAGGTACTGCTTGTCCATTTGCGTCATATGCATATCCTTTGAATGTTGTGTTTTTATATGCATAAACTCGATACTTTTTACCTTGCCCATAGTCGATATACTCATTGTTTCCGATGTTAGTAATTTGCACTTTGTCGACAAGTGGCGTGTTTTCAGCTGCACTTGCATTATTGCTTGGTAAAATAAAGCCAAATACTACTAATCCAATTAGCATAAGTGAAGTTAAAATTTTCTTCATAATCACATCTCCTATAATGGTTTTTACACCCTAAATTTTACAGGGGTTAAATGTAAATTACAACATTTATATATATTGTATTAATATGCAATGTTGCATATTAATAATGAGGCCACATATAAATTACACAATAGCAAAGGGATACTATGTAACGGCAAGTGAAGTCTATGCATAGACTAAATATTTCATAGAAAAGAATAGTTTTATGAACAAAATTATTATCTGGTTCTATATGTAGATAATTATATATTGATTTTCATCTTTATAAATGTTAGGGTAAATATACACCGTTTCTTATTTATCTATGAGTACTGTCTGTAGAACGAATAGAATAATTTGAAAAAAATCCCCTTTTGCACCTATATGCAGAAGGGGATTTTAATATTTATGAGATTTAAAATTTACTTTTAGATAATGCTTTAAGTACTGGCTTTACAATTAAACATATTAAACGAAAGCCTTTAAATATAGAGCGTACAACTTTCAAGGAATGTTCCTCCTAGTTGATATTAATAAATGTATCATTATATAAAAAATTTTCTTCCATATAAAATCACAGCGATTTAACAAAACATGATTTCTATATAAGTGTTCTATATTATGCTAGTGATATGTATGTGAATATGCTTTAATTTAACGAAAAAGGCCATCTATTATGAAATGCACCCCAAATGTTAGATATAATTGGGGTGCACGTCTAATTCGTGAGGTATTTGAGTCGTAACTTTAAATAAGTCCATTTCAAACAAATTTTAAGCTAAAAAATTTGGTAAATCCTCTATCCATGCTTTGAAGCTGTCGCAATATTCTTCGAATTTCCCTTTATCATCATAGTAATAATACACCTTCGATTCTAACCTATGTAAGCAAAAATAATCTCCATTTCCAATACCATAGAATGGGAGCATATTTGAATCCCAATTACCATTACTCATTTCATAATTATATACCTCTTCTAGTGTATCATTTCCATTTGTTTTACCCTTTGAAATATTATAAATATCACCTGGAAATGACCAGAACGTCATCAACTCAATAAAATATTTAAATTCATTACTAAACGAGCAATTAAATTTATCACTTAATTCTTTCCATTCTTTATCTGTTGGCTTGTCTAATACCTCAGTTTCTCTTTCTAGAATATTTGATAATATAGACTCTACTTCATTATAATTCATTTGTTTTCACCTCTATTTTTAATTTTAAATACCTTCTCCTGGTAAAACATACTCACTACCACGTTTTTTCCAATGTTCCCGTATTTCCTTGGCTCTTTCTGCTGGAGTAAGTTCAGATGGTTTTGTGTGATCATTTATCCAAATGTGTATTAGATTTCGTAATATAATAGTTTCTATTTTAAGAGAGATTTCAATTTCATCTTCATCATCGAACTTGTCTTGGAAATGCAGAAATAATTTTACCATTACCATTTAAAAACAAACGAATAATTACCTTAATTAATCTTCAGAACCCTCATCTGTAAATTCATTGCCTTTAAATACTGGATGCCCATTTGGATCGAGCATACCCATCACTTTTTTATCCCTATCAGAGACAATCAGTGTATAGTCCTCCATAAGAAAAGGTTTTTTTGGTAAATCCACTAGTATTCTCCAAGCTGGTCTTATATCATCGTTGTTTCTATTTTCTTTCTCAATTTTAAATGTATAAGCCTCATCAAAGAAAAGATGGTTGATATCTTCATTAACTACTCCATCTAATTTATTTTTCTTATGATAATGTTTAGCAATTTCTATTGCTTCCTGAGGTTTTAACATCACATCTATAGTAATTTCATTTATTTTCCTATAATGTCTTGAAAAATCTTCTTGCTTTAATCTTATATAGTTTTGAAATTCTTGAGTAGACAATTGTTTAAACTCTTCATCAGACATATTTTTATACTTATCTAAAGACATATAAATTTCTCCTTTCCATGAATCTCCTTTTTGGCAGGGTAAAGATGTTGCTGTTTCTATAGATATTGGTTTAAACTTTACTATTGGTGCAAAGGTAAGTGTGAATGGTTCGCCAAAATACAAAGTACAAAATAGAAAGGGCAAAACATACTATGTATCAGCAATTGGAGCCTATGTGTATGTAAAGTAAGAGTTACAAAAGAGACCTCAAATGTGAGGTCTCTTTTGTTGATTATTCTCCATATGTAACTTCTCTTCACTTAATCCAAGCTAGATAACATGCTTCATTGAAATATCCAATCTTAAAGAAAGCTGTTTCTTCGAAAAGTTCTCTACTTTACTTGTGCTCAGAATCTAGTAAAATAGCTAGTCAAATTCAATTACTTTCACCCATGCTACTTCTTCTTTATATCCCGAAAAATTAATTTTTAATATCTTTCAAAAAATCTTCTAGAACTCTTTTGACGGGTAAGCTAGCCTTTTCCAATAATTTTTGTGCTGTATCAATTACTCGACTATTGGATACTATCATCTTTTTATGTTCTTCAGAATTGAAAGACCTTAAAGAATCTATAGTAGTCTCAACAACTTCATCACTTTCTTCAAGCATATTCAATAGTAATTCTAATCCATTTATTCCTAAATCATCATCAATGCAATAAGCCAGCCTAATTTTCCACTTATCATTTTTATCATTAATACTTTGAAATAATTTTCCCCAATCTTTGTCAGTAAAATCATTCAGCAGTTCTTGAGCATACATAAATCCATCATCATACCAAGAATCTTCTGAACTATTTTCGGATAATATTTCATTTAATTCTTCATACATTTCTTATTCCTCCTTTATTTCTAAAATCCAGATGGTGGTAATGCATTAGCTTTACCTGTCGGATAGGCACTAATAACACTATCTCCTTTCTTTATCACATCTATTTCTACACCATCAATAGTACCTCGATGCCAAGTTGCTCCGTCCCTAGCTCTAGTACTAATTAATTTAGAATTCCCGATATTCTCAACGCTATTTATTATTTTTGTGTCACTCCACCCATCTGGAAATACTGTACTACTTTTTATTTTAGATAATTTACCATCTGGAAACTGAGTAGTATACTTAATGTTCTTTGTTCCATCTGGATTAATTTTAATTTCCTCTACAACATAGTTATGATGATTATTATTTATTCCAGAAGAATGTCCCCCAATAATCTCATTCTTATTAGGATTTTTTCTTTGTCCCCACAGAATTTTTTCTTCCATTTCGGGTGTGATTGTGGAATTAGCTCCGTTGGCTTCCTTATCAGCATTATCTATTTTTTTAGTTGCATTTCCCTCTTTATCAAGTTTACCATTCTCTTTAACTTTATTAACACGCTCACCAGAAGATGGAGAAGACTTGAATTTTTGAAGAGTATCCTGGGCATTTTGAATCGATTTATCCCAAACCAATCCACCGTGTACAACAGCACCAACACCAGCCGCTGTAGCAGCTGCATCTAATGGAAGAACAATTGGTGATGCTAACCCACCACTTCCTACTTCTGCGAAGAATGTTAAGAAATTAGCCCCACCTATGACTGAAATACCTTCAAAAATTTCTACAATAGATCCTGCCGTTGATATAACATGTCCAGTAAATCTTCCAGCTTGATAAGTTGCTTTGCTTTCTAATTTATCATTATCAGGTGGTGTTAGTCCAATATAGTCTTCAGCTACTGCACTGCCAGCGCCTTGTATAAAGTCCAAAGCACCTTCATAAATATCTTCGACACCATGTTTAAACGTATCTAGTAAAGATTCATCTTTTTTCTCACTATTTAATGGACCACACATTGCTCCTTCTTCAATTGAACTACCATTTAAAAGATTGTCGGCCTGACGCTTCCTATCTTCTTCAATCTCCTGAATGGAAGTCGTCCACTCCATATTCAATCCTTGTGTACTAAACGTGCCACTTGCAGGACTAAAGCCTTTTCCACTTTGGACTTCGGCAAGACCAGTAGCAATACTAGCTGCTAGTTGAAGAGCCGTACTATAGTTATTACTGGATGTATATTCAAATTCATGTAAATGCTCTAGTTTTTCTTCAAGTTTTTTTCTCATCGTAACTAAGACTGCAACAATTGCGTCTATTCCAGGCATTGGCATAGCTACATCTACCGCTTCTATACTTGCAATCGATTGATTGATTTCCTGTATTTGTTCTCTTATCTCTTGTTCGATAACATCAGTTGAAGCTACCTGTGATTGAAATTGACTTGGAAAAGCATCATTCTGACGGATTAATTCTTCACATAAATAAATGATTCCTTGCGCTAAAGGACGAAAGGTTTGAACAAAAAATGCTTTTGCACTGCTATATGTTTGCCCTTGTAACACAGTATCAGTTGCAAAAGCGTCAATCGACTGAATGGCTTGTTCCATACCTTGAATGGTAGCCGTACATACAGCATTCATACTTTGTGTTTGGGCATGTACTTCCCCTAAATACATATTTAAACTCAAAAATCTCCCCCCCTTTTATGCAAACAGGTAAATCATACCAATTAAAGGATATATATGTAAATATGCTGCTGTAGTAAACTCAATATCAAAGTAGGGATTTTCCATTTAATTACTAAATTACCGTCTGATTCGTTTTTGGGTACCTGTGAAGAATATGGTATACAAAATAAATTTACAGGATTTGAAATGAATATATAATAGAAGAAAAAAGAAATATTTATATTGTCATCACCCTGTTGGCGTCAACCTCATGCGCCTAATGGCAACAAAAAACATCTACTTCGTCCCATTCGGCCAAGATGCACCAGAGAAAAAACCGAACTCAATGGTAGCTCGCATGGAGCTGCTGGAAGATACAGTGTTAGAAGCGCTGCAAGGGAAGCAATTGCAACCGGTTGTCGTAGAAAAATTCAGATATATGAATTAAAAAACGAAAAAAAACGGACAATTTTTGATGAAACCATCATTCTTACTGTAGAATATGATAAAATTAACGTTATTAAGATCAGAAGGGGTATTGTTATTGTATACTCCTTCTGATTCTAAGTTATAGAAGGATTGGTATCTAGAAAGGGGCATAGTGATGGAAAAGCAAAAAACTTTTCATGTCGCTGTAGTTGGAGCAACCGGCGCAGTTGGTGAACAAATGTTAAATACTTTAGAGAAACGAGAATTTCCAATCGGGAAATTAACGTTACTTTCATCTAAACGATCTGCAGGTAAGAAACTTGTATTTAAAGGCGAAGAATTTACAGTTCAAGAGGCAACTCCTGAAAGCTTTGAAGGAGTAGATATCGCACTATTTAGTGCTGGTGGATCTGTATCGAAACAATTAGCGCCAGAAGCAGCAAAACGCGGTGCGATTGTTGTTGATAATACAAGTGCATTCCGTATGACAGAAAACGTGCCACTTGTTGTACCTGAAGTAAATGAAAACGACTTAAAAGAACATAATGGTATTATTGCAAATCCAAACTGTTCTACAATTCAAATGGTAGTAGCTCTTGAGCCAGTTCGTCAGCAATATGGTTTAAAACGAGTAATCGTTTCCACATATCAAGCTGTATCAGGTGCTGGTGCGGCAGCTATTGAAGAACTGCATGAACAATCACAAGCAATCTTAAATGGCGAAGAAGTTAAGGCAAATGTTCTTCCTGTATCAGGTGATAAGAAGCATTTCCCAATTGCTTTTAATGCGATTCCACAGATTGATAAATTCCAAGATAATGGATTTACGTTTGAAGAAATGAAAATGATTAACGAAACGAAAAAAATTATGCATATGCCTGAATTAGAAGTAGCGGCAACATGTGTACGTTTACCAGTTGTATCAGGACACTCTGAGTCTGTTTACATCGAAGTAGAAAAAGAAGGCGTAACAGTAGCAGAATTAAAGAGCTTACTTGCAAATGCGGAAGGTATTGTTCTGCAAGATAATCCAGAAGAGCAGTTATATCCAATGCCAGCTACTGCAGTAGGTAAAAACGAAGTATTCGTTGGAAGAATCCGTAAAGATTTAAATAACGATAAAGGATTCCATCTTTGGGTCGTATCTGATAACTTATTAAAAGGCGCTGCATGGAATTCTGTTCAAATTGCAGAGCGCTTAGTAAAATTACAATTAGTGTAAACGGCTAAGAGAAGGTGCAAAATATGAAAATAATTGTTCAAAAATTTGGTGGCACATCAGTACGTGATGACAATGGACGTAAGCATGCGCTTCATCATATAAAAAAATCATTAGCTGCTGGTTATAAAGTAGTTACTGTCGTATCTGCTATGGGCCGTAAAGGTGAACCATATGCAACGGATACGTTATTAAGTCTTGTAAATCAAGAGGAATCTACTATTTCTAAACGTGAGCAAGATTTATTATTATCATGCGGAGAGTTAATCTCTGCAATTGTTTTCTCTAATATGTTGAATGAGAACGGTATAAAAGCAGCAGCATTAAATGGTGCACAAGCTGGTTTTGTAACGAATGATGACTTTACGAATGCAAAGATTATTGAAATGAATTGCGATCGTATACATGAAGAGTTAGAAAATGTAGATGTAATCGTCGTTACAGGATTTCAAGGGCAAACGAAAAAAGGTGATACGACAACACTTGGACGCGGAGGTAGTGATACTTCAGCTTCAGCATTAGGTGTTGCACTTTATGCTGAATATATCGATATATTCACTGATGTAGAAGGTGTTATGACTGCGGATCCTCGTATTGTAAAAGATGCACGTCATCTTCAAACTGTAACGTATAACGAAATTTGTAACATGGCTTATCAAGGTGCGAAAGTCGTTCATCCACGTGCAGTTGAAATTGCGATGCATGCAAAAGTGCCACTTCGTGTACGTTCTACGTATTCTGAAAGTGAAGGTACTCTTATTGCAGCATACGATGGTGCTACAAAAGGGCAGGATGTAGAAGAACGTCCTGTTACAGGTATTGCCCACGTATCGAACGTAACGCAAATTAAAGTACTTGCAAAAGAAACGGCATACGACATACAGCAGCATGTATTTAAAGAAATGGCAAACGAAGGCATTAGTGTTGATTTAATTAACATTTCTCCTACTGGTGTAGCTTACACAGTAAATGATAATGTATCAGCTCGTGCTGTCGAAGTGCTAAAACAACTTGGATATGAGCCAATTGTGACAGAACATTGTGCGAAAGTATCTATCGTTGGGGCTGGAATGGCAGGATACCCAGGGGTTACTGCGAAAATCGTTACAGCTTTAGCGGAAAAAGGTATTCAAATCCTGCAATCGGCAGATAGTCATACAACAATTTGGGTTCTTGTAAAAGAAACTGATTTAGTGGAGGCTGTAAATGCATTACATAGTGCGTTTGAGCTTTCAAAAGAAAAGCAACTGGAACAATAAGGAGTGAGACCATGATAGATTTTGGGACAATTGCAACCGCGATGGTAACACCGTTTGATATAAACGGGAATATCGATTTTGCAAAGACAACGAAATTGGTAAATTATTTAATTGATAATGGTACAACAGCAATCGTGGTAGGAGGAACGACAGGAGAATCTCCTACATTAACTTCAGAAGAGAAAGTAGCGTTATATCGCCATGTCGTATCTGTTGTCGATAAAAGAGTGCCCGTAATCGCTGGAACAGGTAGCAATAATACGCATGCTTCTATTGACTTAACTAAAAAGGCAACAGAAGTTGGTGTGGATGCAGTAATGCTAGTAGCACCGTATTATAACAAACCGAGTCAAGAAGGAATGTATCAGCATTTTAAAGCAATTGCTGAAAGCACGCCGCTTCCGGTTATGCTATATAACGTTCCAGGACGATCTATTGTACAAATCTCCGTTGATACAGTTGTTCGTTTATCAGAAATAGAAAACATTGTTGCTATTAAAGATGCCGGCGGCGATGTGTTAACAATGACAGAAATCATTGAAAAAACAGCGGACGACTTTGCGGTATACAGCGGTGATGACGGTTTAACGTTACCAGCTATGGCAGTTGGAGCGAAAGGTATCGTTTCGGTAGCCTCTCATGTTATCGGAAACGAAATGCAAGAAATGATTACAGCATTTCAAGCAGGAGAATTTAAGAAGGCACAAAAATTACATCAATTACTTGTAAGAGTAACTGATTCATTATTTATGGCGCCAAGTCCAACTCCAGTAAAAACAGCGTTACAAATGGTTGGATTAGATGTAGGTTCTGTACGTTTACCACTTCTTCCATTAACAGAAGAAGAAAGAGTAACGTTACAATCTGTAATGCAATCTATCCCTCGTTAATAAAAAATGACCTAGTGTAGAACTAGGTCATTTTTTATTATATGCAAATCTTTTCCTCTTTTTCTTACTTATATGTGTTCTTATAAGAATATTAATCGCTTCTTCATTATGTGTATAAGAAAATAATCGTATCCCTTTAACTGAGTCAAAAAATGATAGATATTATGGCATAAACGTAATAAACTACGGTGTCTGTTTTTAGAGAAATCCCCTCAAATGTGACGTAATTCATAAAAAAACTCCATTTTGTAAGTGTTTTTGTTGGATTCTAGAAAAATAAATCTTGAAACTCCCTATTATGAAATGAATTTAGCGTATGTATGGCTAGTTCTTCAAAATAATATGGAGTATAAAATCGGAGAAAATATAAAGGAAATACGTTCGATACTTTTGTTGTCATTCCGTTCTTTTCCTCTTTCTTTCGCACGATTTAACTTGTGTTCTATTTCTTGTATCAGGTATAATATGGCTAAGTAGCTTAGTACGGGTATGCTTAGCAAAATTGGGAAAAATTATAATTTAATTAAATTTTCATATCATATCGAATAAGATATTTGATTTATATAATGAAAGAGAGGTGAAACCTGGTTTAAAAAATAAACAAGGACATGATATCGCATAACGGTAAGGACATTCGTCTTGGACGGTGAAAATATGGTGGTTGTAGAGTTTCCCCTGGTGTCTCTGCAATTTTAGTGAAATCAGTGTTTGCAAGATTTTTAAACCAGGCAACAACATGAAGAGAAAAGAGAATGAGTCTGTTAAAGTATTTGCTCTTGGTGGAGTAGGTGAAATCGGGAAAAACATGTACTGTGTTGAAATTGATTCTGAAATCTTTATCGTAGATGCAGGGTTAATGTTCCCGGGAGATGAAATGTTTGGAATTGATATCGTTATTCCTGATATTACATATTTAGTGGAAAATCAAGAGCGAGTAAAAGGTTTATTTATTACTCACGGTCATGAAGATCATATTGGTGGAATTGTGTATGTACTTCGTAAATTATCTATTCCAGTCTATGCAACGAAATTAACAGTAGGACTTATACAAGAAAAACTTGGTGAAGCGGGCATGTTAGGCCGTGTAGACCTAAAAACAATCGATTCAAATTCAACAGTAGAATTTAACACTACAACGGTGTCATTCTTCGGAACGACACATAGTATTCCGGATTCTGTTGGCGTTTGTTTCCATACATCAAAAGGTGCAGTCGTATATACGGGAGACTTTAAATTCGATCAAACTCCAATTGGAAATAGTGGAGCAGACCTTGGTAAAATGGCACAAATCGGAAATGAAGGCGTACTTTGCTTATTATCTGATAGTACAAACGCAGAGCGCCCAGGCTATACAGGTTCAGAAAAAGAAGTTGGTGTAGAAATCTCTAAAGTGTTCTACGGCGCAGAAGGTCGCATTATCGTTGCTTCATTTGCATCGAATGTACATCGTATTCAACAAGTATTTGATGCAGCTGCTGAAACAGGGCGAAAAGTAGCAGTAGTAGGACGTAGTATGGTGAAAGTAGTAGACATTGCAAGACGTCTTGGTTATTTAGATGTTCCAGAAGGTATGGTTATTTCATTACAAGAAGTAGACAACTTCCCAGAGAAAAAGGTAGCTATTTTAACGACAGGTAGTCAAGGTGAACCGATGGCTGCTCTATCTAGAATGGCAAAACAAGCGCATAAACAAATTTCAATTCGTAAAGGTGATACTGTTATCATTGCTGCTTCGCCAATTCCGGGTAATGAAATATCTGTATCAAAAATTATTGATTTGTTATTTAGAGCTGGAGCTGAAGTTGTTTATTACGGCGAACGAAAAGTTCACGTGTCAGGTCACGGTAGCCAAGAAGAATTAAAATTAATGTTAAATTTAATGAAACCGAAGTACTTTGTACCCGTACATGGTGAGTTCCGTATGCAAAAAGCACATGCATATTTAGCTGAAGATGTAGGTATTACAAGAGAAAATATCTTTATCGTAGAAAAAGGCGATGTAATTGCTTTTGGTGACGATGAAGCAAACTTAGTCGGTAAAGTACAAGCTGGTAATGTTTTAATTGATGGATTAGGTGTAGGTGACGTTGGTAATATCGTTCTTCGAGATAGAAAGATGTTATCTCAAGATGGAATACTAGTAGTTGTTGTAACGCTTGGTAAAGATGAAAAGAAAATTATCTCTGGCCCAGAAATCATTTCACGTGGTTTCGTATATGTTCGTGAATCAGAAGCGTTAATTGAACGATCTACAGAGATTGTACGTATGATTGTTGAGCAGTCAATTAAAGAATATTCAATTGAATGGTCAATGTTAAAACAAAATATTCGTGAATTATTAGGACAGTTCTTGTACGAAGAGACAAAGAGAAAACCTATGATTTTACCGATTATTATGGAAGTATAAAAAGATCACCCTTATGGGTGATCTTTTTTCTTTTTAACCCTATCGAATGAAATTTATAACTTAAGAAATAATAGTTATATACGAGTGAAAGGGGATGCGAAATGACAGAACGTGATCGATATACAAATGAAGAAAAAGAAGCTGAGCCAAAAGAAGCTGGAAAAGAGGCTTCAATAGTTGAAAAAATTCAACAGCTTGGACAGACAAATGTACCACAGATGAATGAATCACGTATTCATTGTTTAACGATTATCGGACAAGTGGAAGGTCATGTTCAATTACCACCGCAAAATAAAACAACAAAATATGAGCATATCATTCCGCAAATTGTTGCGATTGAACAAAATCCGAAAATTGAAGGTTTGCTTTTAATATTAAATACAGTTGGAGGTGACGTTGAAGCTGGGCTAGCAATTTCTGAAATGGTAGCTTCACTTTCAAAACCAACAGTATCTCTAGTTTTAGGTGGGGGACATTCCATCGGTGTACCGATTGCTGTTTCTACTGACTATTCGTTTATTGCGGAAACTGCGACGATGACAATTCATCCAATTCGTTTAACAGGTCTTGTCATAGGTGTGCCACAAACATTTGAGTATTTGGATAAGATGCAAGAAAGAGTCATTCGTTTTGTGACGAAGCACTCGAAAGTAACAGAAGATCGTTTTAAAGAGCTTATGTTTGCGAAAGGAAATTTAACGCGAGATATTGGGACGAATGTAATTGGTGGGGATGCAGTAAAGTACGGTCTTATAGATGATGTCGGCGGTATTGGAAATGCGATTCGAAAATTAAACGAATTAATAGATGTTCGTGCGGAAGATAGTACAGAAGGGACAATGCTACAATGATTTTATATACAATTATGCCAGAGCAACTTGTGTATCCGGTCGATTATTCACAATGTGAAAGTCAAAAAGTTGTAAATATAAATGGTGTGGAATTAATGGTTTCTGAAGAGGAACATGGATGTTATTCTATTGTACGTGTGCTAAGTACGGACCCACTTCACTATTTAGAGTTTGAGCCCGGTCAGAAAATAACCTTTTAGCAAAAAGAAGGATTTTGTTTAGAAGCTATGGTATAATATAAAAAACAAGACGGTTGAGCAGCCATGAGTAGGCTGCTTTCTTCTGTTTATTTAGCATTTTACAAGAAGTGTAAAAATAGAAGATATAAAGACCAGAAAAATAGAGAAAACAGACATATAAATAGAGCGTTTTGAAGGGAGCTTTACTTATATGTAGAACACGAGGTGAAGAAATGGCAAAACAAAAGCAAAGAGGGACGAAGGCAAAGGCAAGACGTACGATAAAGCCAACTTTGTATTATGAAATCGTCGGTTTAACTCTTTTTGCACTTTCAATCATTACGATTTTACAGCTAGGCGTTGTAGGGAAATCGTTTGTGTTATTTTTTCGCTTCTTCTTTGGTGAGTGGTACATAATTGGTGTGTTAGGTGTAATAGCTTTATCGGTTTCCTTTGTTATAAAACGCGGATGGCCGAACCTTTTAAATAAACGATTAATTGGATTTTATTTAATTGTATTGGCGATATTAATGTTTAGTCATATTACATTATTTAACCTTCTTACAAAAGATGGAGCAGTGCAAAATACTTCTGTTATTGTGAGTACGAAAGATAACTTCTTTCTTGAAATGAAAAAGGGGCCAGATAGCGTTCATTTAGGTGGTGGTATGTTTGGTGCGCTTATGTTCGCAACATGTTACTTCTTATTTGACGAAGTAGGAGCTTATATCATTGGTATTATTCTAGTTATTCTCGGTATACTTTGTATAACAAATAAGCATATTGGAGAAGTGTTAGCTCCAGTTGGTAGAATTCTTAGAAGTCAGTTTCAAGTGATGCAAGGGGATTATAAAGATTGGAGAGCCAAAAGAACGGCTGAACAAACAGAAAAGAAAAAAACAACAAGAAGCACAAGAAGCAAACGTGCTGCAGAACAAGAAGAAATTATTGAGCCGATGGAAGAAATCTCAATTGATCCTCCGATTATTTCGAATTTCACTGAGAATTATCCTGTAAATGAAGAAGAGGATAAACGAATCGAAGTAGAGCAAGAAGAGTTGATCACTTCACCGTTTATTGAAGAGACTCCGCCAATTGAAGAACCAAAGAAAAAGCGTGGAGAAAAAATTGTTGAATCGTTAGAGAGTGAAGCGCAAGCACCTCCTATGCAATTTTCAAATGTAGAAAATAAAGATTACAAGCTTCCTTCACTTGATATATTAAAATTTCCAAAGAATAAGCAAGTTACAAATGAAAATGCGGAAATTTATGAGAATGCTCGTAAATTAGAACGTACATTCCAAAGTTTCGGAGTGAAAGCGAAAGTAACAAAAGTGCATAGAGGTCCTGCAGTTACAAAATATGAAGTGTATCCTGATATGGGGGTAAAGGTAAGCAAAATTGTCAGTTTAAGTGATGATTTAGCCCTTGCTTTAGCTGCAAAGGACATTCGTATTGAAGCGCCAATTCCCGGGAAATCAGCTGTAGGGATCGAAGTTCCAAACTCAGAAGTTTCGATGGTAACGCTGAGGGAAGTTCTTGACTCTAAGGCTAATAATCATCCGGAAGAGAAGTTGTTAATTGGTCTTGGCCGAGATATTACAGGTGAAGCTGTATTAGCCCGTCTAAATAAAATGCCTCATTTACTCGTAGCTGGTGCGACAGGTAGCGGGAAAAGTGTATGTATTAACGGTATTATTGTTAGTATTTTAATGCGTGCAAAACCACATGAAGTAAAATTAATGATGATTGACCCGAAAATGGTAGAGCTAAATGTATATAACGGTGTGCCTCATTTGTTAACGCCAGTTGTAACTGATCCGAAAAAAGCATCGCAAGCATTGAAAAAAGTTGTGAGTGAAATGGAACGTCGTTATGAATTGTTTGCTCATAGTGGTACACGTAACATTGAAGGATACAACGATTATATAAAAGAGCATAATAGTCAATCAGAAGCGAAACAACCCGAATTACCTTATATTGTAGTAATTGTGGACGAGTTAGCAGATTTAATGATGGTTGCTTCGTCTGATGTAGAGGATGCGATTATGCGTCTAGCGCAAATGGCTCGTGCTGCTGGTATTCATTTAATTATTGCAACGCAACGTCCGTCAGTTGACGTTATTACGGGTGTTATTAAAGCAAATATTCCATCACGTATTGCATTCGCTGTATCTTCTCAAACAGATTCTCGTACAATTCTTGACGGTGGTGGTGCAGAGAAGCTACTAGGTCGTGGAGACATGCTGTTTATACCAATTGGTGCATCGAAACCTGTACGTGTACAAGGCGCATTTTTATCAGATGATGAAGTTGAGAGAGTTGTAGAATATGTTATTGGACAGCAAAAAGCACAATATCAAGAAGATATGATTCCGCAAGATGTTCCTGATACGAAGCAGGAAGTAGAAGATGAATTATATGATGAAGCGGTTCAACTTGTAGTGGAAATGCAAACAGCATCTGTTTCTATGTTACAACGTAGGTTTAGAGTAGGTTATACGCGAGCTGCTCGCCTAATTGATGCAATGGAAATGAATGGTGTAGTAGGTCCGTATGAAGGGAGTAAACCGAGAGAAGTACTCATTAATGATGTACAAGAAAAAAGTTCTTAAAAAAAGCCTAATTGTTTTTACAATTAGGCTTTTTTATATAGTGTTTTTGTTATATACTATACTCAGCGATAAAGAAAGGGCTTACATTTAGGGGTGCCCTTTAGAATACGAATACTTTGAGTATGTTTTATGTAAATGTTCGATATTTAATGCAGAAAAATGTTCGATTTTGTTGACACGTATGAGAGCAAGTGGTAAGATTACTTCGAAAAGAATCACTGCCTCATATAATCTTGGAGATAAGGTCCATAAGTTTCTACCTGGCAACCATGAATTGCTAGACTATGAGGGGAAAAGTGTGTAACAAAGGATGTAAAGGATCTTTGTGCCGAACTTTTTCTCGAAATGAGGAATGTTTATGGTGCAAAGTTTTTTTTATGCAATAAAGAGTGAAAATTTTATTTTAAAAAATTATTATTATTTATTCGACAATTACACTTATTTTGGTGTTTAGTCATTTGTACTATGTTGTAAGTTGAAAAAAGAGAAAAGAAGTCTTACATCAGAGGTCGAATAATTGAAATGCGGGGGAGTCTTATGTCAGTAAAATCTGATAGTCGTCACCTATATCTACGGGTGATTGATCACATCAAAGAAAAAATTAAAGATGGCGCTTATAAAGAACGACAAAAGTTACCATCAGAGTTTGATTTAGCGAAAGAACTTGGTGTAAGTAGAGCGACTTTAAGGGAAGCGTTGCGTATTTTAGAAGAAGAAAATGTTGTCATTCGTAGACATGGTGTAGGGACATTTGTAAATGCAAAGCCATTATTTTCTTCTGGAATAGAACAACTTTCTAGTATTACAGATATGATTTCTAGTGTGGGGAAAACACCAGGAACAATCTTTTTATCATCATCTACTACAACTTTAACAGAAGAGGAAAAAGAGAAGTTTAATAGTGAAGATGGTTTTAATGCAGTGATGATTGAACGCGTGCGTACAGCAGATGGGGAACCTGTTGTGTATTGTATCGATAAACTTGCAAAAGAAATATTGCCAGACTTATCGGGTTACAATGAGGAATCATTATTAACGGTGATACATAATAACACGCATAAGCGCATAACATATGCGGTTGCTCACATTGAGCCAATTGGCTATCACCCTAAAATCTCACCGATTTTAGAATGTGAGCCTGAAACAGCACTGCTTGTATTAAAACAAATGCACTATGATCAAAATGATGAGCCAATCTTATATTCTATCAATTACTTTAGAGCTGATAAATTTAGCTTCCACGTATTAAGAAAGCGTATGTAGGTAAATTCCTTTTTAGGGAGGTGACAGCAAGAAGTAAGGAACAGCAGCGTAAGAATAAATAAATATATATCATTTTTGGAGGGGTTTCTAGTATGAAGAAAAAAGCAGGCCTTTTATTATCATTAACTTTAGCAGCAAGTACAGTTTTAGGTGCATGTGGTAACTCGGATAAGGCGAGCAGTGACAAGAAAGACACGAAAGACAATAAAGACTTCAAGGTTGGTCTCGTAACGGATGTTGGGGGCGTTGATGATAAGTCATTTAACCAATCTTCTTGGGAAGGGTTACAAAAGTTTGGTAAAGATAATGGTTTAAAAGAAAAGACAAATTATCGTTACCTTCAGTCTGAAAAAGAAGCTGATTATATTCCGAATTTAAAAAAATTCTCAAAAGATAAATATGATTTAACATTCGGAATTGGTTATAAATTAGAAGGTGCAATTAAAGAAGTAGCAAAAGAATCTTCAAAACAACAATTTGCAATCGTAGATACTGTTGTAGATGCACCGAACGTAACGAGTATTACGTTTAAAGATCATGAAGGATCATTCCTTGTAGGTGCGGTAGCAGCTATGTCAACAAAATCGAATAAAGTAGGATTTGTTGGTGGAATGAAAAGTGATTTAATTAGTAAATTTGAAAATGGATTTAAAGCTGGTGCAAAGGCAGTAAATCCAAACATTGAAATCGTATCTGAATATGCAGAAGCATTCGATAAGCCTGAAAAAGGTACAGTTCTTGCTTCAGCAATGTATGGTCAAGGCGTAGACGTAATTTATCATGCTGCTGGTGGTACAGGTAACGGTGTGTTCACAGAAGCGAAAAACCGTAAGAAAAAAGGTGAAAATGTTTGGGTAATCGGTGTTGACCGTGACCAACATCAAGAAGGTATGCCTGAAAATGTAACATTAACTTCAATGATTAAACGTGTTGATGTAGCAGTAGAAAAAGTAGCTAAAGAAGCAAAAGATGGGAATTTAAAAGGCGGGAAAATTGAAGAGTTTGGCTTAAAAGATGACGGTATTGGTATTTCAAAAACAACTGATAACGTGAAAAAAGTTAACCCTGAAATTTTAACAAAAGTAGAAGAGCTTGAAAAGAAAATTACAGCCGGTGAAATTAAAGTGCCAGCTACAGATAAAGAGTATAAAGAATATGAAGCTTCTCTAAAAAAATAAATAGAGAAATAGCAAAGGTTAGTTCATAGAACTAACCTTTGTATGTATAAAACTTCCGAATTGCTTAATAAGTTAATAGTGTAATAGGGAATGTTCCCTGTTAAAAGGAGGAACACAATGGAATACGTAATTGAGATGAATAACATTACGAAAGTATTCCCAGGCATTGTAGCGAATGATGATATTACGCTGCAAGTAAAGCAGGGTGAGATACATGCTTTACTTGGAGAAAATGGTGCAGGGAAATCCACATTGATGAATGTACTATTTGGTTTGTACCAACCAGAGCAGGGTGAAATTAAAATTAAAGGTAAACCTGTAAAAATCACAAATCCGAATATAGCAAATGACCTTGGTATTGGAATGGTCCATCAACACTTTATGCTTGTTCATAATTTTACAGTTACAGAGAATATTATTCTCGGAAATGAACCGAAGAAAAAAGGGAAAATTGCTGTTGAGGAAGCTGCTAAAGAAATTCAAAAACTGTCTGAACAATACGGTTTATCTGTAGATCCATATGCGAAAATACAGGATATTTCAGTTGGTATGCAGCAGCGTGTTGAGATTTTGAAAACTCTTTACCGCGGTGCAGAAATTTTAATATTTGATGAACCAACAGCTGTGTTAACACCGCAAGAAATTCATGAGCTAATTCAAATTATGAAAAAGCTTGTGCAAGAAGGAAAATCTATTGTTCTTATTACACATAAGTTGAAAGAAATTATGGAAGTTTGCGATCGTTGTACGATTATTCGTAAAGGAAAAGGGATTGGAACGGTTGACGTTGCAAATACGGATGAAAATAAACTTGCAGAATTAATGGTCGGACGTCAAGTGAATTTTAAAACAGAAAAAATAGACGCGAAGCCAAAAGAAGAGGTACTTTCAATTGCAAACCTTGTTGTTCACGATGCACGTCAACTACCTGCTGTAAAAGGCCTTGACTTAACTGTTCGTGCGGGGGAAATTGTTGGGATTGCAGGGATTGATGGAAACGGACAAAGTGAATTAATAGAAGCAATTACTGGTTTACGAAAAGTTGAGTCAGGTTCTATTGCAATTAAAGGAAAAGAAATAACAAATTGGCCTGTTAGAAGAATAACAGAAGAAGGAATTGGTCATATTCCAGAAGATCGTCATAAACACGGACTCGTTCTTGATTTTTCTGTTAGAGATAATATAGTTCTGCAAACGTATTATAAAAATCCATTTTCAAAGAAAGGGATTTTAAATTTCAGCAAAATTACAGAAAAAGCAAAGGCTCTTATTGAACAGTTTGATGTGCGTACACCTGGTGAGCAAACGTTAGCACGCGCTCTATCTGGGGGGAATCAACAAAAAGCAATTATTGCACGTGAAGTAGACCGAAATCCAGATTTATTAATTGCGGCACAGCCAACACGTGGTTTAGATGTAGGAGCAATTGAATTTATTCATAAGAGATTAATAGAGCAAAGGGATAAAGGAAAAGGTGTATTACTTTTATCATTAGAGTTAGATGAAATCTTAAATGTTAGCGATCGAATTGCTGTTATTTATGAAGGGGAAATTGTAGCAATAGTTGATGCGAAAGAAACGAATGAACAACAGCTTGGATTGTTAATGGCTGGAGGAACAAAGAAGGAGCAGGTGGGTACAAATGGCTAAAAAGCTTTTAAAAGAACGAACGATAAATATTTTAGTCCCAGTACTATCCGTTATTTTCGGCTTACTTGTAGGAGCGATTGTAATGCTAGTTAGTGGCTATGATCCAATTGTTGGTTATAGTGCACTTTGGACAGGAATGTTCGGCAGCGCAAGTGCGATTGGTGAAACGCTTCGTACAATGATACCGCTTATTCTTGCTGGCTTATCGGTGGCGTTTGCATTTCGTACAGGTTTATTTAATATCGGGGTAGAGGGTCAATTGTTAGTTGGTTGGCTTGCAGCGGTTTGGTTCGGTTATGCAGTCTCACTACCAGCTTTCCTTCATATTCCATTATCTATTTTATTTGCAGCATTGGTGGGCGGAATTTGGGGCTTCATTCCGGGATATTTAAAAGGGAAGTTTCAAGTGAATGAAGTTATTGTAACTATTATGATGAACTATATCGCGTTGTATGTAACGTATGACATCATTAAGCGTTTCTTACATGCGGGTAATGACAAAACGTATGATATTAAAGAGAGTGCGTCACTATCTTCAGACTGGCTTGCTTCTATTACTGATGGTTCACGTCTACACTGGGGAATTATTGTAGCAATTTTAATCGCTATTTTAATGTGGTTCTTATTAGATCGAACAACTTTAGGTTACGAATTAAAGTCAGTAGGATTTAATCAGCATGCTTCTCAATATGCAGGTATGAAAGTTTCTCGTAATGTAGTATTCTCCATGACAATTGCTGGTGCATTTGCGGGGATTGGTGGAGCGATGGAAGGATTAGGGACATTCCAGAGTATGACAGCGATGTCTTCGTTTACAGGAGTAGGATTTGATGGGATTGCCGTAGCATTACTTGGAGGGAATAATCCGTTTGGTATAATCCTTTCAGCTTTATTATTTGGTGGTTTGAAAAGTGCTTCCCCTCAAATGAACTTTGAGGCAGATGTACCGTCAGAGCTTATTAATGTAATTATTGCATGTATCATCTTCTTTGTTGCATGTAGTTATGTGTTAAGATGGGCGCTTACACGCATGAGCAAGGAGGGGAAATAAATGAGCTTTTTAGATATATTAGCCATTCTTGTGACGGGTACGTTATATACATCGGCACCTATCATTTTCACAGCACTAGGTGGTGTATTTAGTGAACGATCGGGTGTTGTAAATATCGGATTAGAAGGACTAATGCTATTTGGTGCATTTATTGGAGTCGTTACAAACTTATTAATGGGTGATACTTGGGGAACGATGACTCCGTGGATTGCGTTACTATTTGCGGCAATTGGTAGTGGATTATTTGCATTACTTCATGCGGTAGCTTCTATTACATTCCGAGCAGATCAAGTTGTAAGTGGTGTAGCCATTAACTTCTTATCTCTTGGTTTAACAGTATTTGCAATTAAGAAGATTTTTGATAAAGGGCAGACTGACTTTATTCAGTATCGTATTGAAAAGATTGATATTCCAGGCCTTTCGGATATTCCGGTTTTAGGGAAAATATTTTTCTCAAACGTACCAATAACGTCATATATTGCCATTATTTTAGCATTCGTTGTTTGGTATGTTATTTATAAAACACCGTTCGGTCTTCGTCTACGTGCTGTTGGTGAACACCCAATGGCAGCGGATACGATGGGGATTAACGTATATAAAATGCGCTATATTGGAGTCTGTATTTCAGGAGTGTTTGCTGGAATTGGTGGAGCGATTTTTGCAATGTCAATTTCTAATAACTTCTCAGGGGCAACTATTACAGGACAAGGTTTCTTAGCTTTAGCTGCTATGATTTTTGGAAAGTGGAATCCACTAGGCGCACTAGGTGCAGCTCTATTCTTTGGTTTTGCGCAATCTCTAAGTGTAACAGGCGGAACAATCCCTGTATTAGATCAAATTCCAAGTGTTTTATTAACGATATTACCATATATATTCACAATATTAGCGCTTGTTGGTTTTGTAGGTCGTTCTGAAGCTCCGAAAGCTTTAGGAACTCCTTATGAAAAAGGAAAACGATAAGTATTTTATAAGTATAAAAAAGCTCGCACATTAGTGTGGGCTTTTTTACATAGAATATATTTAATACGGAATTTTACTATGTTCCTTACATATTAAAGTTTTTAGAAAGAATCATATGTAAGCATAATAAGGGAGAAAAGTTGATTTTTTATTTCTAAAAACTGTATATTGAAGAGGAATATTCCTATATACGTAAAGGAGGGCTATAAATGAAACTAATGGAACAACAACTACATGAGTTAGGTGGTTTGCGCGTACATATTATTCCGACTGATAAATATAAAACGAATACCTTTGTATTTCGTTTTAAAGCGCCTTTAAATGAGGAGACGGTGACAGAGCGTGCCCTATTGCCATACGTATTGCAAAGTGCGACAGAAAAATTACCTTCTGTAATTCGTCTTCGTCAATATTTAGAAGAATTATACGGATCTTCTTTAGCGGTAGATGTAAGTAAAAAAGGGGAAGACCATATTATCTCCATTTATGTAGACATTGCAAATGAAGTTTATTTACATGATGCACCACCGTTATTTGAAAAAGCGCTTTCTATGTTGTCAGATATTGTGTTACATCCAGCAACGGAGGGGAACGGTTTCCTATCTTCTATCGTAGAAAGTGAAAAAAGAGCACTGTTACAGAGAATTGAAGCTACTTATGATGATAAAATGCGTTATGCAAACGAGCGTTTAATTGAAGAAATGTGCAAAGTAGAACCGTATCGTTTAAGTGCAAATGGAAAAAAAGAGAGTGTTATGTCTATTACAAATGAAAGTTTGTATCAATATTATCAAAAGGTGTTAGCGGAAGATGAAATGGATCTATATATTATTGGTGATATTTCAGAAAACGCCGTTGATCTTGTAAGTAAGTATTTTTCTATTTCAACTCGTCCAGTGAGAGAAAGAAATGTACTCCTTCATAGACGAAATAATGAAGAAAAAGAAGTTGTTGAAAAACAAGAATTAAAACAAAGTAAATTACACATCGGTTATCGTACATTTGTCACATATAAAGATGAAGATTATTTTGCATTGCAATTGTTCAATGGATTGTTTGGTGGCTTTTCTCATTCGAAGTTATTCGTAAATGTGCGTGAAAAAAATAGTTTAGCGTACTATGCAGCATCGCGCTTTGAAAGTCATAAAGGTTTATTATTTGTTATGTCAGGAATCGAAGCGAAAAATTATGAAAAAGCAGTTGAGATTATTAAAGAACAAATGCTTGCGATGCAAAACGGAGAGTTTTCTGAAGAAGAAATACATCAAACAAAAAGTGTCATCCAAAATCAAATATTAGAGGCAATTGATACACCACGTGGCTTTGTAGAAATGCTATATCATGGTATTATTTCAGATCGTACACGTCCAGTTGAAGAATGGCTTACAGGTATAGAAAGTGTGACGAAAGAAGAAATTGTAAAAGTTGCTAAAAATATTGAACTAGATACAATTTACTTTTTACAAGGAACGGAGGGAGAGTAAATGGAGAAAATTGTTTATGAGCAATTAAAAGAAACACTCTATTATGAAAAACTTCCTAATGGATTAGATGTATATGTTTTACCGAAACAAGGATTTAATAAAACATTTGCGACGTTTACGACGAAATATGGTTCTGTAGATAATACATTTGTACCATTAGGGAAAGAGGAAATGATTCGTGTGCCTGATGGAATTGCACATTTTCTTGAGCATAAATTATTTGAAAAAGAAGATCACGATGCTTTCCAATTGTTTAGTAAACAAGGAGCATCGGCAAATGCTTTTACATCCTTTACACGAACAGCTTACCTTTTTTCATGTACTTCAAACGTAGAACAAAATTTAAATACATTGCTAAACTTCGTGCAAGAGCCTTATTTCTCTGAAAAAACGGTTGAAAAAGAGAAGGGGATAATTGGGCAAGAAATTCAAATGTATCAAGATAACCCAGATTGGCGTTTGTACTTCGGGTTAATTGATAGCTTGTTTGTAAAACACCCAATTAAAATTGATATTGCAGGGACAATCGAATCTATTAGTAAAATTACGAAAGATTTATTGTATGAATGTTATGAAACATTTTATCATCCGAGCAATATGTTATTATTTGTTGTGGGTGCAATTGATCCAGAGGAAACAATGGATTTAGTACGTGAAAATCAAGCGAAAAAAGATTATAAAAACCAGCCAGAAATTGTGCGTTCATTTGAAGAAGAACCAAATGAGGTAAATGAAAAGAAAAAAATTATTTCAATGCCTGTGCAAACGCCGAAATGTTTAGTTGGTATTAAAGCGACTAATTTAAAGGAAAAGGGGCAAGCGCTTTTAAAACAAGAAATTGCGCTTACGTTACTTTTAGATTATTTATTTGGGAAAAGTTCTGTTCATTACGAAGCTTTATATAATGAAGGGCTTATTGATGATTCATTCTCGTATGACTATACAGAAGAAAATAACTTCGGTTTTGCAATGGTTGGCGGTGATACGAAACAACCTGATGAATTGGCAAATCGTTTAAAAGATATTTTATTAAAAACAGATTATGATCAATTAGATGCGGCGGCATTAGAACGAGTGAAGAAAAAGAAAATTGGTGGTTTTTTACGCTCGTTGAATTCACCAGAATATATTGCAAATCAATTTACACGATACGCGTTTAATGAATCTAGCCTATTTGACGCATTGACTGTATTAGAAGGACTAACCGTTCAAGACTTACAAGAAGTAGCGAAATTATTGTTATCAGAAGACAAAATGAGTATTTGTCAGGTGTTACCGAAAAAATAAAATTAAAAAGATACCCTCATCTTATCATTGGAAAATTGTAAGATGAGGGTATTATTTAGTTATGTGAAAATTGAACTTGTAGAGATAAGAGAGGGACTTTATGAAAAAGTATGCGTTAGTAACTGGAGGGAGCGGAGGAATTGGCTCTGCTATTTCGAAACAATTAATTCAAGATGGATATACAGTTTATGTTCATTACAATAACAGTGAAGAAAAGGTATTGGAATTGCAGAAGGCATGGGGAGAAGTTATCCCTGTTCAAGCGAATTTAGCTTCTAGTGATGGAGCAGAGCAATTGTGGGGACAAATTGAACATCCTATTGATGTTATTGTATACGCAGCTGGGAAGAGTATTTTTGGACTAGTAACAGATGTAACAAACGATGAATTGGATTATATGGTAGAACTTCAAGTGAAGAACGTATATAAATTACTTTCTATGGCACTTCCGCCTATGATCGGGAGAAGAAGTGGTAATATTGTAATTGTTTCATCTATATGGGGACAAATAGGGGCTTCTTGTGAAGTGCTTTATTCAATGGTAAAAGGGGCACAAAATTCATATGTGAAAGCTTTAGCGAAAGAAGTTTCTTTAAGTGGATTACGTGTGAATGCAGTAGCACCAGGAGCAATTGAAACGGAAATGTTAAGTGTTTTTTCTGAAGAAGATAAAATGGGAATTGCTGAAGATATACCATTAGGTAGAATAGGATTACCAGAAGAAGTAGCGAAAACAGTTTCATTCCTCGTATCACCAGGAGCGTCTTACATAACTGGACAAATTATCGGAGTGAATGGCGGTTGGCACTGCTAAAAAAATTCTTACATAAAAAATGAATAGTTGCACAAATTAAGGATGATTTTATTACTCAATAGTGAGGTGCTTAATTATGTCAGTATTAGATAATTTTGATCAGTGGAAGAGCTTTTTAGGAGAACGTTTAGAGCAAGCGCAAGACAAAGGTTTAGATGGCGGTGCGGTATCAGATATGGCGTTTCGTGTTGGCGACTATCTTGCTAATGAGGTAGAAGGACGCAATGACCAAGAGAAATTATTAGCTGAGCTTTGGAAAGTTGCTGATGAACAGGAGCAACATACAATTGCAAATTTAATGGTTAAGTTCGTACAACATAAGTAAAAGTAGAGAGGAGATTCTCCTCTCTACTTTTTTTGTATAATAATTACACAGGGTAGATTATACATTTAGCTTCCCTATTAAGGTGAAATCATATAATATAGTACGTAGGTGTAAAGTAAGCAAGGGGAGTGATCTTGGATGATTGAATGGTATTTTGAATATGAAATACATAAAAACCGACCTGGCTTGCTTGGTGACGTTTCTTCGTTAATCGGTATGCTCGGCATTAATATTGTCACAATTAATGGTGTAGATAATGCACGACGTGGGTTACTTCTTATGTGTGATAATCAAGAGCAAATCTCTAGACTTGAATCAATTTTAAATACGATGGATAACATAACGGTAACGAAATATCGTCCGCCCAAGCTAAGAGATAAGCTAGCGGTTAGACATGGTAGGTACATACAACGAGATGCAGATGATAAGAAAACATTTCGATTTGTGCGTGATGAATTAGGCTTACTTGTAGACTTTATGGCAGAAATTATGAAAAAAGAAGGCCATAAACTAATTGGGATACGCGGAATGCCTCGTGTCGGAAAAACAGAATCCATTGTTGCTGCAAGTGTTTGTGCAAATAAAAGGTGGTTATTTGTATCATCTACTCTTATTAAACAAACTGTTCGTAGTCAATTAATTGAAGATGAGTATAGCGATGACAATATTTTCATCCTAGATGGAATTGTGTCAACGAAGCGTGCTAACGAAAGACATTGGCAGCTCGTTCGTGAAATTATGAGATTGCCTGCAACGAAAGTTGTGGAACATCCTGATGTATTTGTGAGTCAGTCAGAATACACATTGGATGATTTTGATTATATTATCGAGTTGCGTAACGATTATGATGAAGAAATTCAATATAATTTAGTAGATGAAATTGAGCAAGGTACGCAAAATAATTTCTCTATGTTTGACTTTTAAAGAAATATTGAGGTGTTAGTAGTGACGGAATTGGGACAAAAGCTGAAAGAAGCAAGAGAAGCGAAAGGCTTGTCTATTGATCAGCTGCATGAGATTACAAAAATTCAAAAACGCCATTTAGTGGCAATTGAAGAAGGCAATTATGATGTATTGCCAGGAGCTTTTTATGCGCGTGCATTCATTAAACAATACGCAGATGCGGTTGGATTAAATGGAGAGGAACTGCTCGTAGAACATCAGAGTACGATACCACAATCTGAAAAGCGTGAAGTTCCACAAGTATCAACGGGACAAAAAACACAAGAAACAATGCAAAAATCTTCATCATGGCCAATTGCAGATCACATGCCGAAAATCTTAGTTGCGCTGTTAGTAATCGCAGTTGGAGTGGTAATCTGGTTTGTGTTTCAAGCGTTAACTGGAAAAGATGATGAAAAAGTTCCGAGTGCTCAAAGTGAGAAAATTGAAGTTCAAAAAGCGAAAGATTCTCCGTTAGATACGAAGAAAGATGAAGTGAAAGCGGAAGAGCCAAAAAAAGAGGAACCAAAGAAAGAAGAACCAAAGAAAGAGGAGCAACCAGCACAACCAACTGGACAGCAAGAAGTGAAAGTAGTTGGAACAACTGGAAAAGTATCTACTTTGGAAATTCATAATAATAAAACATTAGAACTGGAATTATCGGGTAAAGGTGCGAGTTATGTAGATGTTAAAGATGATGCTGGGAATGTGATTCTAAACGCTACAGTACAAGAGGGCCAAATAGAAAAACGTGATGTATCAACATTAAAAGAAGTGCGACTTAATATTGGAAATGCAACGAATGTTGAAGTTAAACTGAATGGCCAAGTGGTCGCTTATCCATTGGATCCAGAAAAAGAACTTCACCAAAGATTGGTGATAAAAAACCAAGGGATAGAGCAACCTGCACAATAACAGTCATCGCTTCGATGACTTTTTTTCGATGAACAAATGTTTTTGATATGATGGAGGAATAGCTGTGAATTTACCAAATAAAATTACAATATCTAGAATCTTCTTAATTCCAATTTTTATGGTAATTATGTTAGCACCCTTTGATTGGGGTTCATACAAAATTGGTGATGTTGATTTACCGATTCAACATTTAGTGGGGGCACTTATCTTTATCATTGCTTCAGCTACAGATTGGATTGATGGACATTACGCAAGAAAATATAATCTTGTAACGAATTTAGGGAAGTTTCTTGACCCGTTAGCTGATAAATTACTTGTTTCGGCAGCACTTATTACATTGGTAGAGATGCAATATGTACCGGCTTGGATTGTTATTGTAATTATCAGTCGTGAGTTTGCGGTAACTGGTTTACGTCTTGTACTTGCTGGAACAGGGGAAGTAGTTGCAGCAAACCAGCTAGGAAAAATTAAGACATGGACACAAATTATTGCGATTGCAGCATATTTATTACACGATGTACCTTTAAATTTAATCCATATTCCAGTTGCGGATATCTTCATATGGATTGCATTAATCTTTACTGTTATTTCAGGATGGGATTATTTCTGGAAAAATAGAGCTGCTTTTGTAAACTCAAAATAGAAGTTTATGGGGGAATTGGGATGAATGCTGAGATTATTGCGGTTGGAACTGAATTATTACTTGGACAAATTGCAAATACAAATGCCCAGTTTTTATCTGAAAAGTTAGCTTCAATCGGAATTAACGTGTACTATCATACTGTTGTTGGTGATAATAATAAGCGATTGCAAAAGGCGATTGAAGCTGCGGAAGAACGTGCTGATATACTTATTTTTACAGGTGGATTAGGACCGACAAAAGATGATTTAACGAAAGAAACGATAGCTGCTAGTTTAGATGAAGAGCTTGTGTATGATGAAAAGGCATTAGCCTTAATAAGTAATTACTTTAAGCGTACAGGCCGTGAATTTACGGAGAATAATAAAAAGCAAGCGCTCGTTTTAAATGGAGCAACAGTATTTGCAAATGATCACGGTATGGCGCCGGGTATGGGGGTAAATAAGAACGGAAAAGTTTATATTTTATTACCAGGGCCGCCAAAAGAAATGAAACCAATGTATGTAAGTTACGTAGAGCCTTTTTTACGTAATTTTACAACAGGAGAAAACATTTATTCTCGTGTGCTTCGTTTCTTCGGTATTGGGGAGTCCCAATTAGAGGTGAAAGTTCAAGATTTAATTGATGGACAAACAAACCCAACAATTGCCCCGTTAGCAAATGATGGAGAAGTGACATTACGTTTAACCGCTAAGCATCAAAATGTTAGCGAAGCGGAGAAACTAATTCAACATGTGGAAGATTTGATTTTAGAAAGAGTAGGAGAATTTTTCTACGGATATGACCAAGAATTTTTGCATTATAAGGCAATCGAGTTATTGAAGAGAAAAGGGTTAACTTTAGCGTGTGCAGAAAGTTTAACAGGTGGTCTTTTTGGAAATCAAGTAACTGAAAACGCTGGTGTTTCTTCTGTGTTTAAAGGCGGTGTCATTTGTTATCATAATGATGTGAAGCAATCTGTTTTACGTGTGCCTGAAGAAGTGTTGCATACTGATGGTGCAGTTAGTAAAGAATGTGCTCGTTATCTTGCTGAAAATGTTAAGGATGTACTAAAAGCGGATATTGGAATTAGTTTCACTGGGGTAGCAGGGCCAGATGCTTCAGAACAGAAAGAACCAGGAACAGTATTTGTTGGGCTTTCGATTAAGGATGAACCAACTGTAGTCTTTTCTCTTAATTTAAGCGGAAGTCGTCAACAAATTAGAGAACGAACAGCAAAATATGGATTTTATCATTTATATAAAAAGCTAGAAGAGATATAAGTTTCTTCTAGTTTTTTTACGGTTAAATTTAGATGTTATTTGATAGAAAATAAAAAAATCGAATAAATGTTCGATTTTTGTTGGCAAATTGAATTGAAAATAGGTATAATAAGATTAGCAATTCAGTTAAGGAGGAATTTTGAATGAGTGATCGTCAAGCAGCGTTAGATATGGCGTTAAAACAAATAGAGAAGCAATTCGGTAAAGGTTCAATTATGAAATTAGGAGAACAAGCGGAGCGTAGAGTTTCTACGGTTTCTAGTGGTTCTTTAGCACTTGATGTGGCACTAGGGGTAGGCGGATATCCACGTGGCCGTATTATCGAAATTTACGGACCTGAAAGTTCAGGTAAAACGACAGTTTCATTACATGCAATTGCAGAAGTACAACGTCAAGGTGGACAAGCAGCATTCATTGATGCGGAGCACGCAATGGATCCTGTATATGCACAAAAATTAGGCGTTAACATAGATGAATTACTATTATCACAGCCTGATACAGGGGAGCAAGGATTGGAAATCGCGGAAGCACTTGTACGAAGTGGTGCGGTTGACATTATCGTAATTGACTCTGTAGCAGCTCTTGTACCGAAAGCAGAGATTGAAGGCGATATGGGTGACTCACACGTAGGTTTACAAGCACGTTTAATGTCACAAGCACTTCGTAAGCTTTCAGGAGCAATTAACAAATCAAAAACAATTGCAATCTTTATTAACCAAATTCGTGAAAAAGTTGGGGTTATGTTCGGAAACCCAGAAACAACTCCAGGTGGTCGTGCGTTGAAATTCTATTCAACTGTCCGTCTTGAAGTGCGTCGTGCGGAGCAATTAAAGCAAGGTAACGACATCGTTGGTAATAAAACAAAAGTAAAAGTAGTGAAAAATAAAGTAGCACCACCATTCCGTGTTGCGGAAGTTGATATTATGTACGGAGAAGGTATTTCAAGAGAAGGTGAAATCTTGGATATGGCTTCTGAGCTTGATATCGTTCAAAAGAGCGGTGCTTGGTATTCTTATAATGAAGAACGCCTAGGACAAGGTCGTGAAAATTCGAAGCAGTTCTTAAAAGAAAATACAGATTTAAGAGAAGAAATTGCCTTCTTTATTCGTGAGCATCACGGAATTAGTGAAGATTCTGGTGCTGAGGGCGCAGAAGATTCAACTCTTCTTGATTAAAAAAATAAAAGACACGGTCTCGTGTCTTTTATTTTTTTATCTACTATTAAGGAGCATAATACTATAGATAAAAATATTTTTTGACTTCAAATGGGTTGTGTAAAGAAGGATATGTAAATATTTTAAGTAAAGAAATGGGAATTACTAAGGTTTTCCAGTATAATAGGCTCCTTACTTTTCAAATTTAGGTCACATTCAAGGCTGAAGGTAAAGAAAGTAAAAGTAGACAACGCTTGACAATGAAAATTACGATAGATACAATGAGAATGTATATTTTTTCTTATATACGATATACTCTTCTCAAGAAGAGAAGTAATATTCGGAGTAAGGTTTAAATCTTACCGAAATAATAATATGACATTTTAATTGTGAAATGAAGAAAGTCCCTTAAAAAAGCGGGACGACGGTCTTTGCTGTATGTTGTAATTCAATGTACATGCCGACAGTCTTTTTTCATTCATAGCAAGGGGAGGTGAAATCATGAGTAGTACAGTTTGGATACTCATCTCCATTTTGCTTGCAACAACAGTCGGTGCAGTTGTTGGCTTTTTTGTTCGAAAGTCTATTGCTGAAGCGAAGATTAATGGTGCGGCTAATGAAGCAAAACGTATTCTAGACGAAGCGAATCGTGAGGCTGAAGCACTTAAGAAAGAAGCGCTTTTAGAAGCAAAGGATGAAATTCATACACTTCGTACAGAAGCTGAATTAGAAATTCGTGACCGTAGAAGCGAATTACAAAAACAAGAAAATCGTTTAATGCAAAAAGAAGAGAACCTTGATCGTAAAGACGAAACGCTCGATAAACGCGAGCAACAGTTAGAGAAGAAAGAGGAATCTCTTGTAGCGAGACAACAACAGATTGAAGAGTTGGAAAGCAAAGTGGGAGAGTTAGTTCAAAAGCAACAAACAGAATTAGAGCGCATTTCCAATCTGACACGCGAACAAGCGAAAGCAATTATTCTTGGTAAAGTAGAAAATGAAGTTTCTCATGAAATCGCTGTTATGGTAAAAGAAAGTGAAGTTCGCGCGAAAGAAGAAGCGGATAAGAAAGCAAAAGAGATTTTATCTCTTGCAATGCAAAGATGTGCAGCTGATCATGTTGCTGAAACAACCGTTTCGGTTGTAAATCTTCCAAATGACGAAATGAAGGGACGTATTATCGGGCGTGAAGGTCGTAATATTCGTACGTTAGAAACGTTAACGGGTATTGACTTAATTATCGATGATACACCAGAGGCGGTAATCCTTTCTGGATTCGACCCAATTCGTCGTGAAACAGCTCGTATCGCTCTTGATAAACTAGTACAGGACGGACGTATTCACCCAGCGCGTATTGAAGAGATGGTCGAAAAATCAAGACGTGAAGTGGACGAGTATATTCGCGAAGTCGGAGAGCAAACAACGTTTGAAGTGGGTGTTCATGGATTACATCCAGATTTAATTAAAATTTTAGGTCGTTTAAAATACCGTACAAGTTATGGTCAAAACGTCTTAAAACACTCTATGGAAGTTGCATATTTAACTGGACTTATGGCGGCAGAGCTTGGCGAGGATGAAAAACTAGCAAGACGTGCAGGTCTATTACATGATATCGGAAAAGCGATTGACCATGAAGTAGAAGGAAGCCACGTTGAAATTGGTGTTGAACTTGCAACGAAATATAAAGAGCATCCTGTAGTTATAAACAGTATCGCATCTCACCATGGTGACACAGAACCAACTTCTATCATTGCAGTTTTAGTTGCAGCAGCAGATGCTTTATCAGCTGCAAGACCGGGAGCTCGTAGTGAAACACTTGAAAACTATATTCGTCGTCTTGAAAAGTTAGAAGAGATTTCAGAGTCTTATGAAGGCGTTGAAAAATCATTTGCAATTCAAGCAGGACGTGAAGTTCGTATTTTGGTAAAACCAGATACAATCGATGACTTAGAAGCTCATCGTTTAGCTCGTGATATCCGAAAACGTATTGAAAATGAACTGGATTACCCAGGGCATATTAAAGTAACTGTTATTCGTGAAACACGTGCAGTGGAATACGCAAAATAAAGTGGTGAAACACCACTTTATTTTTTTGTGTTGGAATTGGATAAAATAAAGACAGTTAGTTATATAGCATAAAAGTGAAACAAACTTATAATAAAGATATTATAAGGAATTTACTTGATGCTATAGCAATAAAAAATGCAGTACATAGAAAGGGTAAGACATATGAGAATATTATTTGTTGGGGATGTAGTAGGATCTCCTGGTAGAGGTATGATTCAACAATACGTACCGGCATTAAAGAAAAAATATACACCTACAGTAACAATCATTAATGGAGAAAATGCAGCAGGTGGCCGTGGGATTACAGAAAAAATATATCGAAACTTTTTAGAGTGTGGGGCGCAGGCAGTTACACTTGGAAACCACGCTTGGGATAATCGTGAAGTATTTGAATTCATCGATGATGCAAAATATCTTGCAAGACCAGCTAACTTCCCAGAAGGAACTCCAGGAAAAGGACTTATCTTTGTGAACTGTAATGGAACAGAAGTTGCAATTATTAATTTACAAGGACGTACTTTCCTTCCTCCAATTGATTGTCCATTCCGTAAAGTGGATGAATTAATTAATATTGCGAAAAAACGTACGAATATTATATTTGTTGATTTCCATGCGGAGACTACAAGTGAAAAACAAGCGCTAGGTTGGTATGTAGATGGACGTGCTACAGCAGTAGTAGGTACGCATACGCATGTCCCTACAGCGGATAACCGTATTTTACCAAGCGGAACGGCATACATTACAGATGTTGGGATGACAGGGCCGTATGACGGAATATTAGGTATGGACAGAGAAGCAGTATTGAAGAAGTTTTTAACAAACTTACCAGTACGATTTGAAGTAACAAATGGTAGAACGCAATTAAGTGCAGTGTTAATTGATGTGGATCCAAATACAGGAAAAGCAAAGAAAATTGAACGTATTTTAATTAATGATGATCAACCATTTTTTGAGTAAATTTTCGTTAAATTTTAGATAAGTTATTATATTTTAATTTTTTAGAAAAATTACGAAAATTTAGCAGGAATACGCGCCATTCCTCGTGAATATAAGTTAAAGTGAAATAATTGCTAATACTTTTTAAAGAAACGAGGAGGAAACGCGGAATGGAAATATTAAAAGTTAAAGCAACGTCGGTCCCTAATTCTGTAGCTGGTGCACTTGCAGGTGTTATTCGCGAACGCGGAACAGCAGAAATTCAAGCTATTGGTGCAGGTGCATTGAACCAAGCTGTAAAGGCAGTAGCAATCGCAAGAGGATTTGTAGCGCCTAGTGGTTTGGACCTGATTTGTATCCCAGCGTTTACAGATATTATGATTGATGGCGAAGAGCGTACAGCAATAAAATTAATTGTAGAACCTCGTTAAGTTTAAACAACCTGTTTGCAGTATGCAAACAGGTTGTTTTTATAATGGAGGAATGAAAATGAAAATTTTTGATGCTCATTGTGACGTGCTTCTTCAGTTATGGAGTGCACAAGGGAAAAGGGATTTTAAAGATGATTCACAATTACATATTACATTTGAACAGTTAAAGAGAAGAAAAGGAAGTATACAATGTTTTGCTATATATGTACCAGAAACAGTGGCATATGAAAACCGATTTGAAGTAGCATTACAAATGGTAGATATTTTTTATAATGAGATTTTATCCCTACCAGGTGTGAAGTTTATTCAGACAAAAGATGATATTAACATATTAAAACAGGACGAGATTGGAGCGATATTAACAATAGAAGGATGCGAAACAATTGGAAAAGATGCAATGAAATTACGGTTGTTGTATCGCCTAGGAGTACGTTCTTTTGGACTAACATGGAATTATGCCAATCTCTTAGCTGATGGTGCGCTAGAGACACGTGGGGCGGGTTTAACGACTTTTGGTAAACATGTTGTACAAGAACTGAATACGTTACATGTATGGACTGATGTGTCTCATTTGAATGAAAGAAGTTTTTGGGATGTTATAGAGATTGCAAAAAATCCTATTGCTTCCCACTCAAATTGTATGAAACTTTGCGAGCACCCACGTAATTTAAACGATGAACAACTTAAAGCTCTTATAAAGCGAAATGGCATGATTGGTGTCACTTTTGTACCGCAGTTTCTAACAAATGAAAAACAAGCGAATGTAGCAGATATAGTAAGACATATCGAATATATTTGTTCATTAGGTGGAGAGCGCAATATAGGATTTGGTTCCGATTTTGATGGGATTTTAGAAACAGTTGTAAATGTATCAGCGTATCGAGATTATGAAAATGTAATGAATGAGCTTTGTAAACACTATGCTGCATCTACTGTAGAACGATTTTTATATGATAATTTTGTAGAACATATGAGTTTTTAAATCCCGATTTAAAATTCAGAAAAATTAAAATTAATTCATTTGATTTTATTGCTTTTTTTAAGACCTAATACTAGAATGAAAAACAAAATAGCTTTATACTAAAGATTCAGGGAAATCAGAAGAGGCATAATTTGCGTCCGTTGTAGTTTATTTGCATAAAAAATGCTAAACTATTACTGTAAAAAAATACACTACAATGAATGCAGCCAAAAGGGGTGTAGGAGATGATTAGTCAACTTTCATGGAAAGTTGGAGGCCAACAAGGTGAAGGAATTGAAAGTACAGGAGAAATCTTCTGTATTGCATTAAACCGATTAGGATATTACCTATACGGTTACCGCCACTTCTCATCACGTATAAAAGGCGGCCATACAAATAATAAAATTCGTGTAAGTACAACAGAAGTACGAGCGATCTCAGATGATTTAGATATTTTAATTGCTTTTGACCAAGAAACAATTGATTTTAATTTCCACGAACTACGTCCAGGTGGAATTGTAGTTGCGGATGCGAAATTTAATCCAACAATACCTGACAATACAGATGTAAATCTATATGTGATACCGTTTACAGATATTGCTTCAGAATTAGGCACATCATTAATGAAAAACATGGTTGCTGTTGGAGCATCAAGTGCAGTATTAGGATTAGATGAAACAGCTTATTTAGATGTTGTTGAAGAAATCTTTGGTCGTAAAGGAGAGCAAGTCGTTCAAAAGAATATGGACGCAATTAAACGCGGCTCTCAATATATGAAAGAATTACTAGGTGAGAAAGTAAACATGATGCAGCTTGAAAAAGCTGATGGTAAAAAACGCATGTTTATGATTGGAAACGATGCAATCGCATTTGGTGCGGTAGCTGGTGGTGCTCGTTTTATGTCAGCATACCCAATCACACCTGCATCAGAAATTATGGAATACTTAATTAAAAAATTACCGAAAGTCGGCGGAACAGTAATCCAAACTGAGGATGAAATCGCAGCTTGTACAATGGCAATCGGTGCAAACTATGCTGGTGTTCGTACATTAACGGCATCTGCTGGTCCTGGTCTTTCATTAATGATGGAAGCAATCGGTTTAGCGGGTATTACAGAAACCCCATTAGTAATTGTTGATACACAACGTGGCGGCCCAAGTACAGGATTACCAACGAAACAAGAACAGTCTGACTTAATGGCGATGATTTACGGTACGCATGGTGAAATTCCAAAAATCGTAATGGCGCCAAGTACAGTTGAAGAAGCTTTCTATGACATTGTAGAAGCATTTAACTTATCTGAAGAATATCAAGTTCCTGTTATTTTCTTAACAGATTTACAGCTTTCGTTAGGAAAACAAACAGTAGAACCACTTAAATTAGATAAAGTGGAAATTCGTCGTGGTAAGCTTGATTTAGAAGCAGAATTACCAGAACGTGAAAATAAAGCATACTTCAAGCGTTATGAAGTAACAGAAGACGGCGTTTCACCACGTGTTTTACCTGGTATGAAAAATGGTGTTCACCATGTTACAGGTGTAGAACATGATGAAACTGGAAAACCGTCGGAATCAGCAATAAACCGTAAAGATCAAATGGACAAACGTTTCCGTAAAATGGAGAACTTGAAGTTTAATACCCCTGTTTATAAAAATGTTAAGCATGAAGAAGCAGACGTATTGCTTGTTGGATTTAACTCAACTCGTGGTGCGATCGAAGAGGCAATGACGCGTTTAGAACAAGAGGGTATGAAAGTAAACCATGCTCATGTGCGTTTAATTCACCCGTTCCCAACAGCTGAAATCGATCCACTTGTGAAAAAGGCGAAGCGTGTTGTAGTAGTAGAAAACAATGCAACAGGTCAGCTTGCTAACATTATGAAAATGAATCTTGGTAATGGTGAGAAAATTTCTAGTCTTTTAAAATATGATGGAAACCCATTCTTGCCGAAAGAGATTTACAACGAATGCAAAAAAGGGGTTGTATTAAATGGCAACATTTAAGGACTTTCGTAACAGTGTAAAGCCAAACTGGTGCCCAGGTTGCGGAGACTTCTCAGTGCAAGCTGCAATTCAACGTGCGGCAGCTAACGTTGGCCTAAATCCAGATGAACTTGCTGTTATTTCTGGTATCGGCTGTTCAGGCCGTATTTCAGGTTATATTAATTCATATGGTGTGCATAGTATTCATGGTCGTGCCCTTCCGATTGCACAAGGTGTGAAAATGGCAAATCGTGATTTAACAGTTATCGCTTCAGGTGGTGACGGTGATGGATTTGCGATTGGTATGGGACATACAATCCATTCTATTCGTCGTAATATCGACATTACGTACATCGTAATGGATAACCAAATTTATGGATTAACAAAAGGGCAAACTTCACCACGTAGTGAAGCTGGATTTAAAACGAAAAGCACACCACAAGGTTCAATTGAACCATCACTAAATGTAATGGAAATGGCCTTAACAGCTGGTGCGACATTTGTGGCGCAAAGCTTTTCGAGTGATTTAAAAGAATTAACACAAATTATTGAAGCTGGTATTAACCATAAAGGATTTTCATTAATTAACGTATTTAGCCCATGTGTTACTTACAATAAAGTAAATACTTACGATTGGTTTAAAGAGAATTTAACGAAACTAAGCACAGTAGAGGGATATGATCCATCTAATCGCATGATGGCTATGCAAACTTTAATGGAAAATAACGGTTTAGTAACAGGGTTAATTTATCAAAATACTAAGCAACCATCATATCAAGAACTTGTTAAAGGCTATAGTGAAGAGCCTTTAGTGAAATCTGATTTAAATATGGATCAGAAAATGTTTGATGAGCTTGTTGCTGAATTTATGTAATGTAAGAAGAGGAGGTTGCCGATTTGGTAACCTTTTTTTATGTACAAAAATATAGGGTAGTCTTATTTACTTAGAAAATTCAGAATGATAAAATAATATATAAATCGTTGTATGAAAATGGCAAGTTCATTGCTTATGAAATGTAAGATAATAAAGGGCCTCTTTATTGTTAAAATTGGCGAAATACATCATACTATGGTAATGTTTATAGGGATAAAGCAATATGCTTTTTGGTAGGACAACAAGAAATGATAAAAAGGGAATGTCTATTTGCGTGGGGAAGACTTCATTCTTATGAATGATTAGATTGATTACTCAAGTTTCAAAGGACAAGTTATCTCTCAAGCTATCTAACCATTTTTGAGGTGAGTCTAGGCGCATTAAAATGGACTATAGAGTATGTATAGTTAAGGGTGAAAGGAGATTACCGATGAACGAGCAACAACGATTAGCAAGTCAACAAGCAAATTCCTCTACGAAAAAAGAAGAGAAAGATTATAGTAAATACTTTGAAAGTGTATATCAACCACCTTCCTTAAAGGATGCGAAAAAGCGCGGGAAAGAAGAAGTTAAAATTGAACGGGATTTTGGCTTACCTGAAGAGTTTCGCAATTTTGGTACAGGAAGAAAGTTCTATATTCGTACATATGGTTGTCAAATGAATGAGCATGATACGGAAGTAATGGCAGGCATTTTCACCGCACTTGGATATGAACCAACTTTTTCAACTGAGGATGCAGATGTAGTTTTATTAAACACTTGTGCAATTCGTGAAAATGCTGAAAATAAGGTGTTTGGTGAGCTAGGCCATTTAAAGTCACTCAAACGAAGAAATCCAGACCTTTTAATTGGTGTATGTGGTTGTATGTCTCAAGAGGAATCTGTTGTAAATAAAATTATGCAAAAAAATCAGCATGTAGATATGGTATTTGGAACGCATAATATTCATAGATTACCGTACATTCTAAAAGATGCGATGTTCTCGAAAGAGACGGTAGTTGAAGTATGGTCAAAAGAAGGTGACGTAATTGAAAACCTTCCGAAAGTACGTCGTGGTGAAATTAAAGCTTGGGTAAATATTATGTATGGCTGTGATAAATTCTGTACGTATTGTATTGTACCGTATACACGCGGAAAAGAGCGAAGTAGACGTCCAGAAGATATTATCCAAGAGATTCGTCATTTAGCTGCAAATGGTTATAAAGAAATTACTTTACTTGGTCAAAACGTAAATGCATATGGTAAAGACTTTGAAGATATAGAATACGGTCTTGGCGATTTAATGGACGAACTTCGTAAAGTTGATATTGCCCGTATTCGTTTTACAACGAGCCATCCACGTGATTTCGATGATCACTTAATTGAAGTGCTTGGCAAAGGTGGCAACCTAGTAGAACATATCCATTTACCAGTTCAATCTGGAAGTACGGATATGCTGAAAATTATGGCACGTAAATATTCGCGTGAGCATTATTTAGAACTTGTAAGAAAAATTAAAGAAGCAATTCCAGATGCAGTATTAACAACAGATATTATCGTTGGTTTTCCAAATGAAACAGATGAGCAATTTGAAGAAACGATGTCGTTATATCGTGAAGTAGGGTTTGATACTGCCTTTACATTCATTTACTCTCCTCGCGAAGGTACACCAGCTGCAAAAATGAAAGATAATGTACCGATGGAAGTAAAGAAAGAACGTCTTCAACGCTTAAATACACTAGTAAATACGTTGGCAATTGAAAAGAATAGTCGTTACAAAGGTCAAATTGTAGAAGTGTTAGTTGATGGGGAAAGTAAAAATAATCCGGAAGTACTTGCAGGTTATACTCGTACGAATAAACTTGTAAACTTCGTCGCTTCAAAATCTTTAATTGGACAGCTTGTGAAAGTAAAAATAACGGAAGCAAAAACTTGGTCTCTTAACGGGGAATTAGTTGAAGAGCCGATTGAGGTGAAATAATAGATGAAAGTATATTCGAAAGATGACATTGTTGAACAAGCGAAAGAATTAGCAAAAATGATTTCTGAAACAGAAGAAGTTGATTTTTTTAAGAAAGCAGAGGCGCAAATTCATAAAAATGAAAATGTAAAGCGCGCAATCGATGAAATTAAAGCACTGCAAAAACAAGCAGTAAACTTGCAACATTACGGGAAATGGGAAGCTTTAAAAAAGGTAGAAGCTGAAATTGATGCATTGCAAGATAAGTTAGACAGTATTCCAGTCGTACAACAATTTAAATCTTCACAAACATACGTAAATGACTTATTACAGTTAGTTGCTAGTACAATTTCTAACAACGTAACAGATGAAATATTAATTTCAACTGGTGGCGATGTACTAAAGGGTGAAACTGGCGCAGCGGTAGAAAGTAAAAAAGGAAATTGTGGTTGTTAAAGAGATGTCATATTGACATCTCTTTTTTTTTTGGGATTAAACGTAAGTTCTTCTCAAAAAAAGAATGACACATTCCGCTATTGTCACGCATATGATTAAGTGAATAGTGATTGAGGAGGGTTACGAATGTCCGAATTTAGAGAGATTATTACAAAAGCAGTGGTTGGAAAAGGACGTAAGTATACAAAGTCAACGCATACATGTGAATCGAATAATGAGCCAACAAGTATTTTAGGGTGCTGGGTAATTAACCACTCGTACGAAGCAAGAAAGAATGGAAAACATGTGGAAATTGAAGGTTTCTATGATGTGAACACTTGGTATTCATTTGATGGAAATACAAAGACTGAAGTTGTAACAGAACGTGTGAACTATACGGACGAAGTAAGTATTGGTTATCGTGATAAAAACTTTTCTGGTGACGATTTAGAAATTATTGCTCGTGTTATTCAGCCGCCAAATTGTTTAGAAGCACTTGTATCACCAAATGGTAATAAAATTGTTGTAACTGTAGAACGTGAATTTGTAACAGAAGTAGTTGGAGAAACGAAAATTTGTGTAAGTGTAAATCCTGAAGGCTGCGTAGAATCAGATGATGATTTCCAAATTGCTGATGATGAATTTGAAGAATTAGATCCGAACTTTATCGTTGATGCAGAAGAAGAGTAATAGAAAGCTAGGGAGAAGTTCTTCCTAGCTTTTTACTTTACATAAGTGGCGCTGAATGAACATGATTCTTTATGAAATATGTTATAATGAAGAAAGACTCCTGAAATAGGAGATAAGAGTGTCCGTGAAATGCGACATATATGAAAATAGATTATCATGTAAGAATTATGGAGGAAAAGTATGACTCAATATACGCCTATGATACAGCAATATTTAAAGGTTAAGGCAGATTATCAAGATGCCTTTTTATTTTTTCGCTTAGGCGATTTTTATGAAATGTTCTTTGAGGATGCTGTAAAAGCAGCTCATGAACTTGAAATTACATTAACGAGCCGAGATGGCGGTAGTAGTGAACGTATACCAATGTGCGGTGTACCGTATCATGCGGCTAAAAACTATATTGAACAACTTGTTGAAAAAGGATATAAAGTAGCTGTTTGTGAGCAAGTAGAAGATCCGAAAACAGCTAAAGGTGTAGTACGTCGTGAAGTAGTACAATTAATTACGCCAGGAACGATGATGGAAGGGCGTACAATTGATGAGAAAGAAAATAACTTCTTAGCCGCATTAACACATTTTGAAGATGGATCGTATGCATTAGCTTGTAACGACTTAACGACTGGACAAAATACAGTAACGTTATTGACTGGTTCAGTAGAAGATATTTTATTAGAAGTGTATGCAACTGGTTCGAAAGAAATTGTTGTTGATTCTTCATTTTCTAAAGATGAACTAAACAAGTTAACTGAAACATTGAAAATGACGATTTCGTATGAAGATGCAACGGCAATTCCGGAAGGATTAGAACATCTTGTGAAAAATGTTTCACAAGCAAAATTAATTAAAGCAGTTGGACGCTTATTTAACTATGTAATAAGAACACAAAAACGTTCTTTAGATCATTTGCAACCAGTAGAAATTTATTATACGAATCAATTTATGAAAATTGATGTACATTCAAAGCGGAATTTAGAACTGACAGAAACACTTCGAACGAAAGAGAAAACAGGATCACTATTATGGTTATTGGATAAGACGAAAACAGCTATGGGTGGTCGTATGTTAAAACAGTGGATGGAACGTCCACTTATACAGAAAGAAAGAATTGAAGAGCGTTTAGAAATGGTTGAAACGTTTGTAAATGATTACTTCTTACGTGAAGATTTAAAAGAAAAGTTAAAAGAAGTATATGATTTAGAACGCTTAGCAGGAAAAGTTGCATTTGGTAACGTAAATGCAAGAGACTTATTACAATTAAGACGTTCATTGCTGCAAGTACCAGCTATTTTAGAAGCAATTAGTTTGTTAGATAACGCTTATGCATCGAGATTAATTCAAGGTGCAGATCCATGTGAAAGCTTAACAGAATTACTAGGAAGAAGTATTCAAGAAAACCCACCGCTTTCGATTAAAGATGGAGATATTATTAAAGATGGTTATAATGACAAGCTTGATCAATATCGTTACGTTAGTAAAAACGGGAAAACGTGGATTGCTGAGCTTGAAAAAAGAGAACGTGATATTACCGGAATTAAATCATTAAAAATCGGATACAACCGTATTTTCGGTTACTACATTGAAGTAACGAAAGCGAATCTTGCAGCACTTCCAGAAGGTCGCTATGAGCGTAAACAGACGCTTGCTAATGCTGAACGTTTCATTACAGATGAACTGAAAGAAAAAGAAACGTTAATCTTAGAAGCTGAAGAAAAAATTGTACAGCTAGAATACGATTTATTTACAGCACTTCGTGAAGAAGTAAAAGTATTTATTCCGAAATTACAACATTTAGCGAAAGTAATTAGTGAATTAGACGTACTGCAAAGTTTTGCGACAGTTAGTGAAGAAGAACAGTTTGTAAAACCTGTACTGACAACGAAGCGCGAAATCTTTATTAAAGATGGTCGTCATCCTGTTGTTGAAAAAGTATTGAACGGGAAATTGTATGTACCGAATGATTGTATTATGCCAGAGAATATGGATGTCTTTTTAATTACAGGTCCGAACATGTCTGGTAAAAGTACGTATATGAGACAATTAGCACTTGTAACGGTTATGTCGCAAATCGGTTGTTTCGTACCAGCAACAGAAGCAGTATTACCTGTATTTGACCAAATCTTTACGAGAATTGGTGCAGCGGATGATTTAATTTCAGGTCAAAGTACATTTATGGTCGAAATGTTAGAAGCGAAAAATGCAATTGCAAACGCATCAGAAAGAAGTTTAATTTTATTCGATGAAATTGGACGCGGTACATCTACGTATGATGGTATGGCACTTGCACAAGCGATTATTGAACATATTCATGACCAAATTGGTGCAAAAACGTTATTCTCTACGCATTATCACGAATTGACGGTGTTAGAAGAGAGTTTAGATCAACTGAAAAATGTACACGTTTCAGCAATTGAAGAGAATGGAAAAGTAGTATTCCTTCATAAAATTCAAGATGGAGCAGCTGATAAAAGTTACGGAATTCACGTTGCGCAACTTGCGGAGCTTCCAGATAGCCTAATCGCTCGTGCGAAAGAAGTGTTAGCACAGCTAGAAGGACAGGAAGAAATTATTATTCCAAAACGAGTAGAAGTAAAAGTACAAGAAGCTGCTCCAGAACCTGTAGTTGTAAAAGAGGAAATAGCAGAAATACAGGAAACGAAAGTAGAGACTGAAGAAGAATCGCAACTATCTTTCTTTGGAGGAGAACAGTCTTCGAAGAAACAAGAAAAGCCTCTGCTAGATCAAAAAGAAACAGCAGTACTGGCGCAAATTAAAAAAATCGATTTACTTGATATGACACCTTTAGAAGCGATGAACGAATTGTATCGCTTACAGAAAAAGTTAAAGAAAGGATGAGTAAGTAGATGGGGAAAATTCGCAAACTCGATGACCAACTCTCTAACTTAATTGCGGCAGGGGAAGTAGTAGAGCGCCCTGCTTCAGTCGTAAAAGAACTTGTGGAAAATTCTATCGATGCGAATAGTACATCTATTGAAATCCACTTAGAAGAAGCTGGGTTATCGAAAATTCGTATCATTGATAACGGTGATGGTATTGCAGAAGAAGACTGTATCGTCGCTTTTGAACGCCATGCAACGAGTAAAATTAAAGATGAAAACGATCTGTTCCGTATAAGAACACTCGGTTTCCGCGGTGAGGCATTGCCAAGTATTGCCTCAGTTAGTGAATTAGAATTAATTACTAGCACAGGTGATGCGCCTGGTACACACCTTATTATTAAAGGTGGAGACATTATAAAGCAAGAGAAGACTGCGAGCCGAAAAGGAACAGATATTACAGTACAAAACTTATTCTTTAATACACCAGCGCGTCTTAAATATATGAAAACCATTCATACAGAGCTCGGAAATATTACAGATATCGTGTATCGTATTGCAATGTCACATCCAGAGGTATCGTTAAAACTGTTTCATAATGAAAAGAAATTGCTTCATACGTCAGGTAACGGTGATGTAAGACAAGTACTTGCATCGATTTACAGTATTCAAGTTGCGAAGAAGCTTGTTCCAATTGAAGCCGAATCTTTAGACTTTACAATTAAAGGCTATGTAACATTACCAGAAGTAACGAGAGCATCTCGTAATTATATGTCAACGATTGTAAATGGTCGTTACGTTCGAAACTTTGTATTAATGAAAGCAATTCAGCAAGGATACCATACATTACTGCCAGTTGGCCGGTATCCAATTGGTTTCTTATCGATTGAAATGGATCCAATGCTAGTTGACGTTAACGTACATCCAGCGAAGTTAGAAGTTCGTTTTAGTAAAGAACAAGAATTGCTAAAGCTGATCGAAGAAACATTGCAAGCTGCATTTAAAAAAATACAGCTTATTCCAGATGCAGGTGTAACAACGAAGAAAAAAGAAAAAGACGAAAGTGTGCAAGAACAGTTCCAGTTTGAGCATGCGAAGCCGAAAGAACCATCTATGCCGGCCATCATTTTACCGACTGGCATGGATGCAAAACAAGAAGAACCGCAGACTGTGAAACAGCCAGCGCAGCTTTGGCAACCACCGAAGCAAGAATGGCAACCACCACAGTCGCTCGTGAGAGAAGAACAAAGTTGGCAACCATCCACTAAACCGATAATCGAAGAACCAATTCAAGAAGAGAAATCGTGGGACAGTAATGAAGAGGACTTTGAACTAGAGGAATTAGAAGAAGAAGTTCGGGAAATAAAAGTGATTGAAATGAACGGGAATGACTTACCACCGCTTTATCCAATTGGACAAATGCATGGAACATATATTTTCGCTCAAAATGATAAAGGCTTATATATGATTGACCAGCATGCTGCGCAGGAACGTATTAATTATGAATACTTCCGTGATAAAGTAGGAAGGGTAGCGCAAGAAGTACAAGAGTTACTTGTACCGTACCGTATTGATCTATCTCTTACTGAATTTTTACGTGTCGAAGAACAGTTAGAAGAACTAAAAAAAGTCGGGCTATTTTTAGAACAATTCGGCCATCAATCCTTTATCGTCCGCTCGCATCCAACGTGGTTCCCGAAAGGACAAGAAACAGAAATTATCGATGAAATGATGGAGCAAGTTGTTAAACTAAAAAAAGTTGATATTAAAAAGTTACGTGAAGAAGCAGCCATTATGATGAGCTGTAAAGCATCCATTAAAGCGAATCAATATTTAACGAACGATCAAATATTTGCTTTACTGGAAGAACTACGTACAACAACAAACCCGTACACATGCCCGCACGGAAGACCAATTCTTGTGCATCATTCTACTTATGAGTTGGAGAAGATGTTTAAGAGGGTTATGTAGAGTGAATAGATTACATTTCAAAAGGGAGCAACATTTACTGTTGCTCCCTTTTAATATGTAGATTTAATTGTTAAACGAGAATATGGTGGAGTAATTTTGTATTGTATTTCTTGGTTGCGTTAACTTAAATTTATCTATGTATAAAAAAGCGCTGTATACAGCACTTTTTAAAAGGTGCATGAATTGTAGCATTACTAACTAAATAACTATCATGGCCAAATGTTGCTTCTTATTTAGCTAATTGTCATAAGGATCTATACAATTACTTATTTTTATTATTATTAATTTTTTCAGTGTATAGAACTTGCTCTTTATAGTGCTTCTTAATTGGGAAGTTATGTGTACCTGTGCCGTTCTTGAATTTTTTGTCAATGGGGTTCTTTAGAGGAACTGTTGTAGTTTCAGTAAATTCATATGGGTAATTTATTTTAGATTTATCTTCAAACATGAAAATGCCTCCTTTTAGGATCTCCTAAATTCTTTACTATAACATGATATGCATATAGATATTTTTTGGACTAGTTATTTATATAGGTTAATGGAATTTAATTACATAACTACTGAAACATTTTAAAGGAAAACAATTTGAGAAAGAAATGGTATGAATAGCTGTTGGCTCCTATTGTTGTTTTTTTTGTTTGACAGTACAGTTAATTATGTATATAAATTCAATATAGATTGTTTTTATAATATGGTTTATATGGGGTTTTCTTGATAATATAATGTGGAATATTATAGTGTTATTAGGTTATTAGGAACATTTAATGCTGTTTCATAACTGAAAGGTAATTGAAAAAAAACTGAAACTTTTCTCATAAAAATTCAATCTAACTTGAAAAATGAAAGGAAAATGAAATTTTCCAAAAGATATTCTTTGTTAAGATAAAAAGCATACATACAAAAAGTATTGACATATCTTAAAAATGTATTTTCAAGATATAGTGGGGGAAAAGATGAGATTAGAAAAACAATTAATAAAAAAGATGTATTATGAAACATTCCTAATGGAGAATGAAACAAAACCAACTCTTGACGTACTTGGACAAGCTTATGTAAACGAAGAAAAAAATGAGATTTCTGATGGGTCTTATATTCGTTTTGCACAAGGTGAATTTTATTATCGTCATCAAGATTTTGAAGCAGCTATTTTTAAATGGGAGAAGGTTAGTAATGAATTAGCACCATGGGCACAAAAAAATATTGCGGATGCTTATTTCGAACTTAATCAATTACCAGATGCTGAAAATATTTATACTTCCATTACTACTGATAATAAAATATTGATGACCGAAATTAGACTACAATTACTTTCTCTTTACATTGAGCAAAATAATTTTGACTCAGCTTTCGGTGTTATTAAAGAAGCAGTTTCTTTAAATCCTGATTATCCGAATGTCACAAAAATTGCCCGTTCCTTTTATGAGGAACAGCAAGATTTTGATAGTGCAGTAGAGCTTGCTGTGAATGAGTTAATTCGCATAGAATCGTATCCTTGGTTTGAGGTGTTAAAAGGATATATCGATAAAGGGTTTACTAAACATATTTCACCAGACTATTTTTATGATGCATTAGCTACATTAAATAATGTAGATCAAGTACAATTTACACAAATGGTTTCATCACTTTGGAACAGTTATAAAGATGAACCAAATTATTTATTATGGCTTAATACAATAAATGAATTTTTCTTACATATTGAAATACATTCGTCCGATATATGGAACAAAGTTTCTGCTCTTTACGAAGAAACGTACTTTGCATTAATTCAAGGTCAATATACGCTTAGACAATTAGACGATATCATACCAAATCTGTTAGCAAACTGGTTAAAGGTAGTCAATCCATCTTATGCTGTATTTCCATCTGCAGCTGTATTGGCATGGGATGAGATTTTCCCTTCCAAAATAGATTCAGCAAATATAGAACATGCGGAAAACTTACTGTCACATTCTATTAATCATGTAAATGGCTTAGAGTACAGCTTACACCTTTTTGAATCTATTACACAGTGGGCACAAAAGCAGAATATAGAAATAGGTCACCGATTTAAGTGGTTAGTTGACGAGCTCGCAGATTTAAGAACAAATCGTATTTTAGTAACGGGAACTTCAGGAAACGGAAAAACTACATTTATTAACTCTATATTAGGAGAAAATATATTAGAAAAATCAATTTCAAATGTAGTAGTTTTAAAAAATGATGCTCATATAGAAATAAACGCTATAACAGACTCAGCAATTACAACAACGGAAGATATCACTGATTACCATAATATGATGTCTCAGCACCATCAAACATATAGAGATAGAGCGTGTGTTGAATTTAAATTACCATGCAGATTTTTAAATGAAAATAAACTTACATTTGTAGTGACACCTGGCTTTAATAGAAATAACGACACTAGAGATGAGATATTCGAATATTTAAATTCTGTAGACGAATTACTATTCGTATTGAATGCGGATTCACCTTTTACTGATAAAGAACGTGATATTCTATTAAGTATTCAAGAACATACGCCAAATTTACAAATTCATTTCTTATTAAATAAAATCGATAACATTTACAGTGAAGCAGAAGTGAAAAGGGTATTACATGATACGGCAACGAGAATAAATACATATTTCCCGTATGCGAGAATTTTCCCTTATTCCTCGTTATATACAAGTAGTCAACAATTAAATGGTCTAATCGAGTTTATTCATTTTAACTTTAATCATAAAAATATCGATGCAGAACGTACTGAAAAGTTATTATTTTTCATTCGAAAAACAATTACATATCTTTTGGATAAACGTGTTGAGAAAGAAAATAATCTGGTGGATGCTATTAATTGGAATGAAGATATGCTAGTGAAACTAAACGGTAGCATTAATAACCTTACTGCATTTGAGAGGGAAAAAATTCATTTCATTACACAATCATATCGTTCAATGAAGACTGAAATTACAAATGATCTTACCGAAAATATTCCGAAGATATTAAAGAGCTGTTCTAATTTAATTAGTGAAGAAAGTGATTTCGGGCACATGGATACGGAACTAAATAAAGCAATGAATGAAAGAGTGCATAAATATTTAGAACAAACTGTATTACCTAATCTTGCTCTTTCTATGCAAAATTGGATTGCAACTTCTAATAATGAGCTTCTTCAAAGTCAAACGTATTTAGAAGAACTTAGTGAAGGGCTTAATTCACTATTTGGAGAAAATAGAATACAGTTAGAATGTGACTTTAAAGTGCTTGATGACTGGCGCAGAGATACTGACAGGATGACGACTAAAATACAAATGGATGAAGTAAATATTTTACGTCGATTTACGCCAGCACAATTTTTACTGAAAAGTGCCGGTAAATTATTTGGAGTTCTTCCTAAAAATAAATCTATGCTATATAACAAATATAAACAGTATGTAGAAAATGAAGATTATACTGAAGTAACGGCTTCTATTATGAAGAAATTTTTCTTGCAATTTGAGCTGTTTGAAAACACACAAGAGCGAGATATTAATATATTCTTTAGGAATCCCTTTAACTCCTTAAAGCAGGCTGTAGAAAACACGCATTTAGAAATACAAGAAAAACAAGAGATGTTACATAAGATGAAATCAAATCCTGAAATCTATCATGATTCTATCATGCTCTTTGAATTGAGATTGCGTCAATGTGAAGTAATTTTAAATATAGGTGATGATAATACCTATACGGATGTAGCTTTAGAAACAAGCGTAGAATAAAAGTAAACACATCAGATTTTGTATATACACGATCTGATGTGTTATAAGAAAGTAAAAGGAGCAACTGTAATAAGTTGCTCCTTTTTCATATATAGATTATTTTTCTGTTTCTTTAATTTTAGTTTGTACTTCGCCAGTTTTAATTTTATTGCTTTCTGAGAAACGTAATAAATCGCCTTCAATAATTTTGTCAGACATTCGTAATTCATTTTGTGCACGTTTAATGAGGGCTTGAGCTTCTTTTTTTGGTAAATCTACAATTTCACCTGTTATACGGTCGTAGAAAGTGTTGTTTTTGTATGCATACTTATCTGTAACGAAGCTACCATCACGTAAAACAACAAAGCCAGTATATTCATCTGAAAACATATCATGGCCAAAACGGATATCATTCGTAGAATCAACACCTAATAAATTTAGAATAGTAGGTTTCATATCGATTTGTCCCGTAGGCTTTGAAATAGTTTGACCTTCTGTTTGTCCTGGAATATGAATATATAAAGGTGTACGTTGTAAATTTAAAGTATCAAATTCTGTTATTTGATCTTTTTCTAAAAACTGTGCCATTGCACGATTATGTTTTTCGGAAATGCCATAATGATCACCGTATAACACAATAATAGAATTATCGTAAAGCCCCTCGGCCTTTAGACGTTCAATAAATTTTTTAATGGATTCGTCTAAGTAACGTGCTGTTACGATGTAACGATCAAATACGCCATTACCAGAGGTGTATGGTTCAATGAATTTTGTATCTTCATCATACGTAAATGGATAATGGTTTGTTAAAGTAAGGAAACGAGCATAGAATGGTTGATTAACAGTTTTTAATATATCTACTGATTGATCAAAGTATTCGATATCTTTTAATCCCCAATTTAAATTTGTTTCTGGTGTGATTTTGTAATCAAGTTCATTATAGTAACGGTCATAACCAAGAGCGGAGTACATAATATTACGATTCCAAAATGTTGCGTTATTTGCATGAAATACAGAAGTGAAATAACCTTGTTGACGTAAAATTTCTGGAGTTGCAGTATAATCATTGTTACCGTGTGTGAAGAATACAGCTCCTCGATTTAATGGATACAACGACGTATCGATTAGAAATTCTGAATCGGATGTTTTCCCTTGACCAGTTTGATGGAAAAAGTTATCAAAGTAATAACTTTCATTTATGAATTCATTTAGGAATGGTGTAACTTCTTGCCCGTTCACTGATGCGCCTATTAAGAAGGTTTGCAAGGATTCAAGAGTGACGACAATTACGTTTTTTCCTTTCGCTGCACCAAACATATTAGGGTTTGGCTCGCTTTGATTTGCTTTTACGTAGTTTTCAGTTTCTTGTAATTTACTACTATCAGCAAGTGCTTTTTGTGACCCAGCTTTTACTTGCAGTGTTAAGTCATATACTTGGTGAGTATATAAGCCTAAATTTTTGACAAGCATGACTCGGTCGAATGATCTTGTTAATAATTCAGGGCGCTCTTTTTCTGCAAGATGTAGATTCGCAAAGAATACACCAATCGTTAAAAGAAAGTATAAAAAGCGCGTAGAATGAGTTACACGTTCTGTTTTAAAGACCAATGATTTCTTTTTTAATAAAATAAAGAAGAAAACAATGTCTACGAATGCGAGTATAATTTTGTAGTTTAATATTTCTATAATACTGCCGCCTAATTGGCCAAAGTTTGAGGTTTGTCCAAGTACTGGTAATGTAACGAAATCACTATAAAAATCATAGAACATTACATTTCCAACAAGTACGATTGTTAATAAGAAATTAATACAGAGCGCTATATAATTTCGCTTTTTACCAGTTGCAAATAATGCTAATCCAACAAACGCTAATGATGCGGCTAGAGGGCTAATAAATAAAATAAGCTCTTGCGTTGAAGACTCAATTTTTAAATCAAAACTGAATCGCGTAATAAGATATGTTTTTAACCATACTGCTAAAGCCATTATTATAACAAAACTTATATTTTGCATCTGTAAATTTATTTTGTTCTTCATTTTTACACCTTCTTTATATAATTTATTTAACTAAAGTTATATATTATGTTTTTATAACTATTAGAATGGAATGAACCATGTAGACTTTGTTTTCTAAAGGGAATAATTTGAAGTATTCATATACATACAATGGGGATTTTTAAAGCGTAGTAGCATAAATATAACTCTTTTTGAGAAACGGGCAGAAAAAGTCATAGTTGTAGTGAAATTGACTTATAGACATCCTACCATATTAAACACTATGATGATGTTACAAAATATCGAACAAATAAAAGTGAAAATGGATAGAGACTTTTAAAACTGTTGACATTCAATTTATTAGAATTGAATGCCAATCGTTTTAAATATACAGTTATATTACATATGTATTTTGTAAAATCCTGATTTTTTGTCGGTTAATCATTAGCCGGGAAGGATAGGGGGCTTATTAATATACTTTTACTATATATGAGTAAAGTGTTTTGAAATTAAAAATATTTGACTGATATTTTAATGATAGAAATTAAATGTCAGATAAGTACTTTCCAACATACAGACCACTTGCAGCTGCTTGAGATAATGAATGCGTAACGCCTGAACAATCTCCAATTAAAAATAGCCCATGCACACTTGTTTCAAAATAGTTATTGAGTTTTATCGTAGGAGCATAGAACTTTCCGTCAATTCCATATAACAAAGTATCTTTATCAATCGGTTCTTGTATAAATTGTTCTAAGCGTAATAAAAACTCTTTGAGCCCTTCAATATATAATTGAGGGATTTCTTGATTCAAATCTCCATAATCCCCCTGTAGTGTAGGGTGTATACGATTATGCTCCATGCTGTTTTCCGCCGTAGGTTGTTTCTTTAGTAAGTCCTCTAAGCGCTGTATAACAATCCGATCTCGTCCTTGGTTAATGTCTTTAATAATTGAACTTGCGTATACATTTGCTTCTTTGAGAGTTGGAAAATAGCGAGGAATAAATAAAGTGAAATTTAAATTAGAAGTGCCAGTTCCTTGCTCTCGAAAATTTTGACCGTCAGGCATAACTAAACCTTCTTCGTACTTTCGAATGATGCGGCCTTGTGGATTCATACAGTAAGTAGTTGCTGTGAAATGCTCACCTTGATAAGAAAGTTTTGTTTCAAAAGTATCTTTTAATATAGAACGTAATTGATGTTCTTTCATTTCTACTCTAATTCCTAAATCTAAACGTGTTTGCTCCTGAGAAATATTTAGGGAACTGCATATTTCTTTTAACCAATCGGCCCCAGAGCGCCCAGTTGCAAATACAAGTTGCTTAGTTTGAACTGTTCCTTGATTTGTCTCTATTGTAAAATGATCTTCCTGTTTCAGAATATGTTGTACATCTATATGAAATTGGATCTTTATTTTCGTCAGTAAAAATTCATAGAGCTGCTGAAAAATGTTACTGGAAAGTGTAGTACCAAGATGTCTTACTTCTGTTGTTAGCATTTGTAAACCACACGCTTCAGCTCTCTTAGTGAGACTTGAATTTTCAGTAGAATATTTTGAAACCGAACTTCCACCAAACTGACATAGAATTTCATCTACTTCAGCCATGAGTTGTATAAAACCCTCTTTACCGACTTTTTTCTCAAGTTCTCCGCCAAATCCGTTTGTATAATTAAATTTCCCTTCAGATTTTCCTAAACCACCAAACCCGAAATATTTATCACATGTAGTACAATTACACACTTTTCCTTCGTCTAAAGGACAATGGCGATCTTCTAGCGCTTTACCTTTATCAAGAATTAAAACTTTTTTGTTACTTTTAGCTAGTGAATAAGCCATAAAAATGCTACTTACTCCAGCGCCGATAATCGTAACATCATACATATTCTTCCACCTGCTAACGAATAGTTTGTTTTTTATTTTTCTAGTGTATAACAATTTTATGAAGTTAAGAAATAGCTTTTATTAATAAAGTGGGAGTTTTTGAACTTGATGCTTTATTAATTTCTACGAGTGGTGGAGTAAATACAAAAATTTTTATTTGAAAGAAGAAACAGTTTAAAAAATAACTATGTCATATGATTAATAACATCTTACATAGAAAAAAACAGACCTTTTAAGTGAAGAGGTCTGTTAATGATTTTAAATCTTATTTAGCAAATACATGGTTACCAATTACTGCTACTGTTTGACGTGTCGTAATCCACTTGTCTGTTGATGTTTTTGGATTGTAGAAATAAAGCCAGTCAGAATGTACTCCATTTGTGGAGATAGCCTCTTCTACAGCCATTTTTGCTTCTGCGCTTGCAGGCTGATTAATTCTTCCATCTGTAACAGGAGTAAATGCATATCCGTATTTAATAGGTTCATAAATAACGCCTGTTATTGTATTTGGAAAACCTTTTGCATTTACACGATTTAGTATAACTTTCGCTACTGCTACTTTTCCTTTATAGGATTCGCCACCTGCTTCAGCGGTAACTAAGCGTGCCATTAAGTCTTTTTCTTTTTGTGAAATGCTTGAGTTGATTTTTAAATGTTGTCCTGTATAAAGCTTGTTTCCGACTGTATTGTTCATTTGTTTTATAGATTGGACAGTGACATTGTAACGCCTTGCTATCGTTTCTAATGAATCTCCCGGTTGTACTTGATAAATAATTTGTCCAGAAATGTTGGCTGGCTTGGCGTTTTGAGGAACAGTGATTTCATTTGATTTCACGGACCCTGGAATATGTAACTGTTCGCCAATAAAGGTTTGATCGTTTCCTTTATTATTAGCCTGTTTAATGGATTGTATTGAAACTCCGTATTGTTTACTAATGCCCCAAAGTGTATCGTTCTTTTTTACTGTATGAATGGTAGAAGCTTCAGCTGTGCTTTGACTACATACGAATGTAATTGCAGCTGCAGATAAAGGGATTATATGTTTTAGTTTTAGTAATTTCATTGTAAATCCTCCTAAGAAAAAATTAAGGTGAAACTATTAAGTAATGTAGTTTGAAATGTATATATGCGTAATATATTAATGTAAGTATATTAGCACATATAAAATAAATAATCACTATAAGTTTCATCTTCGTGTAGTGTAGAGTCCGAATATGAAATATTGCATATGAAAATACATTGAAGTTCATATTTCTGATTACTATAATCTATTTAGTAGAAAGGGAATACGTTATAGAAATAAAATCATTATAGATTAATATAATGATTAATTATTAATTATTAATAGGAGGATTAATGCAATGAAAATATTTCAAAAAATGTGTGCGTCAACTGTAATCATTACAACACTTTTAGGAACAGGGGGTACTATCAATAGTGTACATGCTGATTCTATAGAACAGCAGATTAAATCAGGGATAGAACAAGAAACAGATAAGCAAATCATTGTAAAATTTAAAGCGGATTTGGATTTGCCATATGAAGATGGTATTGAAAAACAAATACAATCTCAAACGAATGATAAAGTAATAAAAGATTTTTTGAAAGAATATCCAGATGTAACATTTACTCGTTTATTCACATCTGTAAGCCCGGAACAAATACAAAACCTTGAAGTGAAAGCACCTAATCATGTATCTACAAGTTTATTAAACTACTATATTCTTCAAAATCAAAATAGTGGGTATGAAGAAGAAATAGTAGATAAGTTAAAGGCATCTTCTTTAATAGAAGATGCGTATATGAAGAAACAAGAGAAAATAATGCCACCTGAAGTGCAATCATCAAGTGTAGCTCTTAATCCTAGTAACAATCCTAGATTTAAAAAACAAGGTTATCTTGAAGCGGCCCCATACGGTATTAATGCGCCTTTCGCCTGGGGAATTCAAGGCGGTAATGGAAATGGTATCACTTTTGTTGATATGGAATACGGATGGTTATTAAATCATGAGGATTTATTACATCAAAAAATTGAGTTAATGTCTGGAAGAAATATAGATCAGCATGTCGGTCATGGGACGTCTGTACTAGGAATTGTATCCTCTGAGGACAATGAAGTTGGGAATATTGGGATTGCGCCAAAAGCGAAAGCAAAGGTTATCTCTCAAATAAGAGATAATGGACAGTATAATACGGCTGATGCAATATTAAGCGCTGTAAATCAGTTAGAAGCTGGGGATGTTTTATTGTTAGAGGCGCAAGCATCTTTCGATGGATATGGTGATAAATATTTACCTGTTGAAGTACAACCAGATATCTTTGATGCAATTCGTGCTGGTACAGATAAAGGGATTGTAATTATAGAGGCCGGAGCAAATGGGTGGAATGATTTAGATGAGTTCAAAGATAGAAAGGGTAAGCAAGTCTTAAATCGTAATAGTAAAGATTTTAAAGATTCGGGTGCAATTATGGTAGGAGCTGGCTCTTCATCTTTCCCTCATGAACGTATGTGGTTTTCGAATTATGGAAGCCGTATTGATGTGTACGGATGGGGAGAAAATGTAGATACAACTACAGCTGAACAAAGTAGAAGTGCTGTAAACCTTTATACTTCAAGCTTTAGCGGAACATCTAGTGCTTCGCCAATTATTGCTGGGGCAGCGACTTTAGTACAAAGCATTGCTAAAGAAAATTTAGGACAACCATATAGACCTAGTGAACTAAGAGCAATATTAAGCAACCAGAGTACAGGAACAAAATCTAAAGATCCATATGCAGATAAAATTGGTGTTTTACCAGATTTGAAGTCTATACTAGTAAACTTAGGCTATGAACAAAGAAAACCAAACGTTGGGAATGAATTACAAGTAACAGAAAATGAACCAAATAATGAGCCTAGACAGGCAAATAAAGTTAACTTTCATACACCGGTGAAAGGAACGCTACATAATAGTGATAGAGTAGATGTATTTACTTTCCAAATTGATTCGCCGGAAAATATTAATATTTCTTTACTAAATGAACAAAATATCGGAATGACATGGGTACTTCATCATGAATCAGATTTAAATAACTATGTAGCATATGGTGAAAATGAAGGCAATGTAGTTAAAGGAACTTATAATGCAAAGCCAGGTAAATATTATTTATACGTCTATAAATATGAGAATAAAGATGGTTCATACGTATTGAACATAAAATAAGTAAAAGGAACTTCAGATGAAGTTCCTTTAAATTTTTCTAATTTAGTATATGTGAATGATTTTTTAACTTTACTTCTATGCAATATTTCATATTGATGAAATGTTATTTATTTTTTCTGAACTAGCTTATATTATATTCAATAAGTTTGATGTAAAAACAGAAAAAGAGAGGGATAATAATGAGCAATAAGAAGTTAATTTTGAAATTATTCATATGTAGTACAATATTTATCACATTTGTATTTGCTTTACATGATAAGAGAGTAGTTGCAGCTAGCTCTGTTAATGAGCTTGAAAATTTATCAAAATGGATGCAACCTATACCTGATAGTATCCCGTTAGCACGAATTTCAATTCCAGGAACACACGATAGTGGGACGTTCAAGTTGCAAAATCCGATTAAGCAAGTATGGGGAATGACGCAAGAATATGATTTTCGCTATCAAATGGACCATGGAGCTCGCATTTTTGATATAAGAGGACGTTTAACAGATGATAATACGATAGTTCTTCATCATGGGCCATTATATCTTTATGTAACACTGCATGAATTCATAAACGAAGCGAAACAATTTTTAAGAGATAACCCGAGTGAAACGATTATTATGTCTTTAAAAAAAGAGTATGAGGATATGAAAGGGGCAGAAGGTCCATTTAGTAGTACGTTTGAAAAAAATTATTTTGTTGATCCTATCTTTTTAAAAACAGAAGGAAATATAAAACTTGGAGATGCTCGTGGGAAAATTGTACTACTAAAAAGATATAGTGGTAGTAATGAATCTGGAGGATATAATAATTTTTATTGGCCAGATAATGAGACGTTTACCACAACTGTAAATCAAAATGTAAATGTAACAGTACAAGATAAATATAAAGTGAGTTATGATGAGAAAGTAAAATCTATTAAAGATACGATGAATGAAACGATGAACAATAGTGAGGATTTAAATCATCTATATATAAATTTTACAAGCTTGTCTTCTGGTGGTACAGCATGGAATAGTCCATATTACTATGCCTCTTATATAAATCCTGAAATTGCAAACTATATAAAACAAAAGAATCCTTTGAGAGTGGGCTGGGTAATTCAAGACTATATAAATGAAAAGTGGTCACCATTATTGTATCAAGAAGTTATAAGAGCGAATAAGTCATTAATAAAAGAATAAAGATGATGAGAGTAAGAAGCGATAAAATATATCGCTTCTTTTTATTTTCCAATAACCAACAATATAAATTGTACTTTTATAATAGAAAAAAATAAAAACATAAGATATAATCATACATATAAAATTTGTACCAATAAATTATAAATGTATCATTAAATTTAATTTGTTGTAATGAAATGGAGGTATATACTATGAAGTTTCCACATGATTTTTTATTCGGAGCTGCTTCAGCTTCTTATCAAGTAGAAGGTGCATGGAATGAAGATGGAAAAGGTGTTACGAATTGGGACGAGTTTTCAAAAGTTCCTGGCAAAACATACAATGGAACAAATGGTGATGTAGCTGTTGATCATTATCATCGATATAAGGAAGATGTTCGCTTAATGGCTGAGATGGGATTAGAATCGTATCGTTTTTCTATTTCTTGGGCAAGAATATTGCCGACTGGAGATGGAGAGGTAAATGAAAAAGGGATTGAATTTTATAACAACTTAATTGATGAATGTTTAAAATACGGGATTGTACCGTTTGTCACTTTATATCATTGGGATTTACCATTACCGTTAGAAAAAGATGGTGGATGGACGAATAAAAGAACAGCAGAGGCTTTCGTAAAATATGCAGAAACTTGTTTTAAGGCATTTGGTGACAGAGTTAAGCATTGGATTACTTTTAATGAGACAGTAATGTTTTGTGGACTAGGTTATTTAAAAGGTGCACATCCACCAGGAATACAAAATGATGTTCCAAAGTATTTTCAAGCGACTCATTATGTATTTTATGCACATGCGAAAACAGTTGCGGTATATAAGCAGCTGAAACAATATGGTGAGATTGGGATTACACATGTTTTCTTACCTGCTTATAGTGTGGATAACCAAAAAGAAAATATACAAGCAGCAAATCATGCGAATGAATATGAAACGTATTGGTATTATGATCCAGTTTTAAAAGGTGAGTATCCGTCTTATGTTGTACAACAATTAAAGGAAAAAGGGTGGACTCCTAATTGGACGGTTGAAGAATTAGAAATTATTAAACAAAATGCAGAAGAAAATGATTTTATTGGTTTGAATTATTATCAACCAATACGAGTAGAAAGATACGATATGGATATAAAGAGTGAGGAACATTCTCGAGAAAACTCAACGCTTGCTCCAGGTAATCCTTCTTTTGATGGTTTTTATCGAACAGTTAAAATGGATGATAAAACATATACAAAATGGGGATGGGAAATATCTCCCGAAGGTTTCTTAGAGGGATTGCATATGTTGAAAGCGCGTTACGGTGACATAAAGATGTATGTAACGGAAAATGGACTTGGTGATGAAGATCCAATCATTGACGGAGAAATTGTAGATGTTCCGAGAATTAAATTTATTGAAGCGCATTTAAAAGTAATGAAGCGTGCAATTGAAGAGGGAATTAATTTAAAAGGTTATTATGCATGGTCAGTGATTGATCTTTTAAGTTGGTTAAATGGATATAAAAAGCAATATGGCTTTATTTTTGTCGATCATAATGATAACTTAAAACGTAAGAAGAAACTTTCGTTTCATTGGTATAAACATGTGATCGAAACGAGAGGGGAAGAGTTATAACAGATAAAAGAGTATTTTAGGAGAAAGTGTATGAGTGCAAAGTATAAACAAATTGCAGATATGTTAGAGCAAAACATTCGAGATGGGCTTTTTAATGAAACGAAAAAACTACCTACAGAAGAAGCGTTGATGAATCGATTTGAAGTAAGCCGTAATACGATACGTAAAGTAATTAGTCAGCTTGTGAATAGAGGTTATATTTTTCAAGTACAAGGTAGTGGTATGTTTTTACGCGAAACTTCTGTAACAGATTACATTAATTTAGGAAGTTTACGTGGATTAACGAAAAATCTTGTTTCACAAAATATTGAAACGAAAGTGTTAGAGCTTGAAGTAATAGATGCGGACGAAGAAATAGCAAAGCGAATGCAATGCGAAGCTGGAACTAGGTTGTATTTTTTGAAGCGCTTAAGAATTGTAGATGCTAAGCCGTTCTCTATTGAAGTAAGTTATTTCAAAAAGGATATTATTCCATATTTGAACGAAGAAATAGCATTAAGCTCTGTATACAGTTATTTCATTGAAGATTTACGATTAAATATTGGTTTTGCTGATAAAGTTATTAGTTGTGAAAAAGTAAATAAAGAAAATGCACAGCTTTTAGAATTAAATGAAGGTGATCCGGCGCTTCTTATTGAAAATACAGTGTATCTTGTAAATGGAACAATTTTCGAGTTATCTCAGTCGATGTTTCATTATGAAAAGACTAAACTTTTAAATCGAATTAATTTTAAATGAAAAATTATCGTGTGAAAAAAGCAACTGATCCTAAGTGATCAGTTGCTTTTTATTTTTAAAGTGGATGAGCAAAAAAACACGAAAGTGGTTGGTCCGCTTTTTACAAACATCTATTATGATAAGAGAAGAAAGGTAGTATGTTATCAACGTTTTAAAGAGGAAGGTTTTTATGTAAGTTCTTTAATTAAAATAGATGGGGCTTAGAGAGGTGAAAAGACAATGAGTTTTGCAATTTCACTAGTCGTTATTATTGTAATTGTATCGCTATTTGGGACTGTACTAGTTGCAAGAAACGTGGAGGATAATTATGGTAAGTCTACAAAAAGAAATGTGAAAAACTTATCTGCAATCTATATTCTTCTTCTTTTTGTTCTACTGCTTGGGGTAACATGGTATGCGGTAATGATCTGATAGTTTGTAAAAGAACTGAAATGAGAGTATGAAGTTGGAATTTTAGAAGGTATCGAGTAATCAGAAAGAGAGCCATTTTGGATATATCTATTTGCGGATAAGAAGATGTGACTAATTAATACTATTTTTAGAGTAAATACTGTTAGTAATAAATTGAGATTAGTTTGTTTTGAGAGGGAGCAACTATATGGAATGGAAACCAAATCGTGCAGATAAGACACCTGTATATAAACAAATCGCGGATTATATTGAAAGAGGCATTTCTTCAGGAGAATTACCTTCTGATAGTAAGTTACCTTCTGAGCGTATGTTAGCAAAGGAATTACAGGTGAACCGGAGTACAATAGTAGCTGCGTATGAAGAATTAAAATCACTTGGAGTAGTAGAACGACAAAAGGGAAGCGGAACACGGGTCAATACGGACATATGGGGTGTCTTACATAAACGAATACCGAACTGGGGTAGGTACGTGGAGGATGGATCGTTCTTACCTAACGTACCACTCGTTCAACAAATTCGAACGGAAACACAAAAAGATGATTTAATTAATTTAGCAAGCGGTGAACTGTCACCAGAATTAATTCCAAGTGATAGATTTCGAACAATTTTGTCGGAGAAAACATTTATGGAAAACCTCGGTTATGACCATCCACTTGGAAATGAGATGTTGAGAAAAACAATTGCAGCACATGTTCAGCAATATAAACAAATTGAAGCAGATTCAAGCTCTATTCTTATTACGTCAGGAGCACAACAGGCGCTTAATCTTATCGTTCAATGTTTATTAAAACCTGGTGATGCGATTGCGATTGAAGATCCTTCGTATTGTTTTTCGCTCCCAATGTTTAAATCGGCCGGTTTAAACATATTTCATTTACCTGTTGATAAGGATGGAATGAATCCAGATGACTTAATCGATTTGCACAAAAAGCATCGCATTCGTATGGTGTTTTTGAATCCAGATTATCAAAATCCAACGGGTACTGTGCTTTCATTAGCGAGACGTAAAAAAATTTTAGAACTGTCTTCTGAGTTCGGTATACCAATTGTAGAAGATGATCCGTATAGTTTAATTTCTTTTAATGGAGAAGTGAACCCGACATTAAAATCAATGGACCAAAATGGAAATGTTCTTTATATAAGTTCATTATCAAAAATTGTTGCATCAGGATTACGTATTGGATGGATAATTGGTCCTACACGCGTAATTGAGCGTTTAGCAGATGCAAAGCAACAAGTTGATTTTGGCCATAGTGTATTTACGCAGTGGGTAGCAAATCAATTTTTAGAATCAAAGGATTTCCATACACATATTACGATACTTCGTGGACAATTGAAGCAAAGAAGAGATGAATTAATTGCAGAGCTTGAAGGAACATTGGGAGAACGAGTTGAATGTTTCGTGCCAGAGGGTGGAATACATGTATGGTGTAAAGTAACAGGAAAATTTGATGAATATCACTTATTAGGTGAATCTATACGGAATGGTGTCGCATTTGTTCCGGGCAGTGTTTTAGGTTCGAAAAATGAATATATACGATTTACGTTTGGTAGAGCGAATATAGAACAAATTCAACTTGGAATTAAACGGTTTGCCGACACGCTAAATGAGATTTCATAATATGGATGTGTGATAGTGAAATGAGGGAAAGAAATGAAGTACGTGACGCTTTTACTTCAAGTAGGCGTGCTATATGTATTTAGCCTAGTGGGTACGTGGATTCAGGAAATATTCCATCTATCAATACCGGGGAATTTAATAGGGATGTTAATACTGTTCCTGCTCCTTTCCACTCGCGTTTTACCGTTAAAATGGTTTGAGTTAGGTTCGGAAAAGTTAATCGTATTTTTACCGTTATTTTTAATCCCTTCGACAACAGGGCTCATGGAATACGGGTCTTTTCTTTTCAGTAAGGGAAGTATTATATTCCTTTTAGTAGTTGCAAGTACTGTAGTAACTTTGATTGTTTCAGGGTATATAAGTCAATTATTAGTCACATCAAAAAAATAAAATCGACAAGGTGCACGATTCAAATGGTCTTAATTATTATTACTGTAGCAATTTATTTCTTGGCGACAAAGCTATATAAAAAAATTACGTTTGCATTTACGTTACCAGTGTTAACAGTTACGGCAATTATGATTTGTTTATTTTTGATTTTTGGTATTTCTCATCATGAGTATAGGGAAAATGGGGGAAACATTCTTTCAAGCTTATTGAGCCCTGCAATTGTAGCATTGGCCATACCTCTATTTAAAGAGCGAAAGATACTGATGAAAAATTTTTCATCGATACTAATCGGAGTAGTGATAGGTATAGTGGCTGTAACGAGCATGAATGTAGTGATTGGCGGAATTTTAAATATAGATAAGGAACTTATATTAACTACTTTACCACAGGTAGCGACAATGCCAATTGCCCTTTCAATAGCGGATCAAATTGGTGGTATTCCATCTATGACTTCTAGTTTTGTAGTTGTTGCAGGAATAACAGGCGCTATTATGGGACCAACAGTACTTAAGTTTTTCCGTATAACAAGTACGATTGGAAAAGGAGTTGGAATGGGCTGTGCATCACATATTATCGGTGTGAGTCGTTTAGTGAAAGAAGGCGAGAAAGAAGCGACTATCGGTTCGGTAACGATGATTGTAACTGGAATACTTATTAGTATACTAATAAGTATGGAACGAAATTTATTTTTTAAATGTAATGGAGATGATAACAATGACAACATGGTTTATAGTTACATTATTTGTTTTTGGAGCTATTAAAGTATTAGTTTCTAGCATGCCCACTTCTGTTGTAGAATCAATTATTAGTAAATTTGAATTGCATCAAAAGCTTGAGGTGGAAAATACTTCTATATCGATAGATGGAAAAAATATAGAGGGAGAAATGAAACTACAAGTTATTCATGAATTTAATGAGGCTTTGTTTTTAGATAAACATTATTTCCCGCCGCACGGAGAAGGAACACCGATCGTTATTAACACGAAGAAAGGGAATAAAGAGATTAGATTTTCGCTATATAGCTATGAGGAACATGTTGATGTCATTAAGCAATATAAGAAGAAAGTCGTTGCCTATCGTTTACGCTCTAAAAGCCTTCAAACATTGGCACCATTAGTAATAACGGAAGAGTATGCTTAAGAAGAGACCTATAATGGTCTCTTTATTTTTTTATCCAATTATATACGTTCCAAATAAAAGAATGAAAAATCATATAACCAAATAAAGAATATGTATGGTTCCAATTCGCACTATGTACAAATAAACCTAAACTTTCAGCAATCTGTTCAAAAAGGCTAGCACAAATACCGATTGAAATAATAAATAAAATTCTAGAAACTTTAGATAATTTTTTTGAAATGTGTATAAAGATAACTGTTAAAATCGGCAGTACGAACAATGTAAAAGCTATATTCACCGAAAATGTGGATGAGAAGGGCCTAGCCGGAAAAGAATATATTTGTTTATGAACAAAAAAGGCATCTAAGCAAGTTCCAATAATAGAAGAGAGAAAGATTGTAACTACTAATGCTAGAAACTCATTCTTCTTCTCGGAGGAGGACATTTTTCTTTGCGAGAATGGCGAGTTCAATTTTTTCGAGTGTTTTGCAGTAGTCTTCTGTAATTTGTCCATTTATATTTTCCTCCTTATCAACTAAGTAATTTACAACTTGCCAATCGGTAAACCAATCTTCACTGTCAACTGCTTCATGCTTCATATCTCGCCATGCATAGATGAGTGCAGGGCTGTATATGCGATAAGCGCCATTTCGTAACTGGCATTTCTTTATTCGGCGCTTATAAAACTCACGGGAAAAAGATTCATTTACACTTGAAAATAAATGGGGCCAGTAATCTTTCCTAGATCCTGTATGTGGATGGTGTTGAGCCCAGCTTATTATTTGAGATAAAACATGTGTATCTCGAAATAATAATGAGTACAATCTTTTTCCAATTAATATCCGTTCATGTAAGGAAGTGAAATGTTTCATTGTATCACCAAATAGTAATACTTTTTGTTTCTTATCATTTTCGTAGAATGGGAAAAGGATATGATTAAACTGAAAGAAATCAAAGAGTTTAAATCCAATACTATTTAGTACAGTCTTTTTAAATTGTACATTTTGAATCACTCTTTTTTCTAAGTAGTTTTGTTCATTAATAATAGTTGCAATTGCTAAAGTTTTTTTGTTACCTGTTTTCCAAAAATGGTTCCACATCGTTTCCATAAATGTAGAAACATTTAGGTGAGGGAGAAGGTGAAATAACTTTTGTGATCTCTTTACACTTTGTTCGTAAAGTAAAAATTGAGGGTATACATCTTGGAAAATAAGCCAATTCCCTCTTTCTAAAAAAGAAAAAAATATGAATTGATCTTTCTCTGATAAAATTCTCGTATATAAATCGCCCTTTAAATCAGTCATATTCCAACCACCGTTACGTGATACCATATGCCCAAGCAGTGCCCAATGTATTTCTGGATATTGAATGTAAAATTGGTAGTATGCGCGTGTTCTTGTAACATTATTTTTATTTAGCTGTTCTGTTTGTATTTTTATTTTGTTGATGATGAGTTGTTCTTCTTTCGTTAATTTATACATGGTGCCAGAAGGAATAAGTTTGCTTTTTTGTTTCAATTCATTTTTTACGTCGAATAGGGAGAGAGGCAGTGCTTTGGAAGGTCCGTTATATGTATGATTTGAATTGCTTCGGTCCATTCCGTTACCTCCCTTTTTCATAAATTTAAACATGATTATTGGCTATGAATCATTCTATTTATTTTATTACGAGTATAAGAAATAAATGAGCGGTGTTTTTTACAAGGAATTTATTTATCATGAAAACCGTATAGAAAATCTTACTGTTGTGAGATGAAATGAAAAACAGAAACTACGTTTAATAGTTTCTGTTTTTTTATTTTGTCAATTAAATGTAACAAACGACGATTATGATTTGAATCAATTGAAAATAATTCAATAAATATTATTTAAATTGAGATGTTTCGTAGGAGGAAAAAGAATGTTAAATAAAATAATTTTAATTACTGGTGGGACAGGTTCGTGGGGGCATGAACTTATAAAACAACTATTAGAAAAATCACCGAAAGAAATTAGAATTTTTTCAAGAAATGAAACGGTTCAGTTTGAAATGCAGCAACAGTTTATAAATGATGATAGGTTAAAATTTATTATTGGAGATATTCGTGATAAAGATCAACTAGTCTATGCTTGCCAAGGTGTACATTATGTGTTCCATCTGGCAGCTTTAAAACATGTTCCAGTATGTGAGTATTATCCTTATGAAGCTATAAAAACAAATATACATGGTACGCAAAATGTAATTGAAGCCTCTATACAGATGCAAGTTGAAAAAGTTATATATGTTTCAACGGATAAAGCAGCTGATCCATCAAATACGTATGGGATGACAAAAGCAATTGGTGAAAAATTAATGGTTCATGCGAATATACAAACGAAGAAAACAAAATTCATTTGTGTTCGTGGTGGAAATGTTTTAGGAACGAGTGGAAGTGTAGTACCACTTTTTAAACAACAAATTAAAAAATCTTCAGAAGTAGGGATTACCGATGCGAATATGACTAGATTTTTCTTAACAGTTGAGGATGCTGTTGGATTGTTATTTAAAGCCGTATCTCAAGGTAGAGGCGGGGAAATCTTTGTTATGAAAATGCCGGCATGTAAAATAACAGATTTAGCAGAAGTATTAATTGAATATTCTGGAAAAGAAAAAGTTAAGGTAAAAGAGGTAGGGATAAGACCGGGTGAAAAATTAAGTGAAATGCTTCTATCTGAGGTAGAGAGTAAAACAAGTATAAGTTTTGATCAAAATTATTTTGTGGTACTACCGACTATTCCTATAGAAGGACTTCAAGAATATTATTCTAGCTATCCTCTAGTGGATGTGAAGAGTTTTAGTTCTCAACAAGACTTACTTGAAAAACATGAGGTGAAACAAATGCTATTAAAAGGAGGATTTTTGCGATGAAAAAAAATGCGATCCTTTTAATAACTGGTGCAAATGGTTTCACAGGACGCCATGCTTGCCACTATTTTTTAGAGCAGGGCTTTCATGTAATTCCTATGTTTCAAAATCGTGCACATAGAGAAAAAATTAAAAATGGTATTACTTGTAATTTAACTAATAAGAGCGAAGTAATGAAGGTAATGAAACAAATAAAGCCAGACTACGTATTGCATTTAGCAGGAAGGAATTCGGTCATAGAATCTTGGACAGCTGCCCTTGAATATATAGAGATTAATGTAATAGGAACGTTATATTTATTAGAAGCAATTAAGCAAGAAGCCTCGCATTGTAGAACATTAGTTATAGGATCTGCTTTGCAAGCAAATAGTATGAACGAAATAAAAATTTCGAATCCATATAGTTTAAGTAAAACGATGCAAGTCATTATTGCAGAGGCTTGGGGAGGATTAATGGATTCAAATATTATCATTGCAAAGCCCTCAAATTTAATTGGTCCAGGGGTATCGAATGGTATTTGTTCGATTCTCGCAAAGAAAATGATAGATATAGAATCAGGTAGAAGTAAGGCTATTATCGAAGTAAACAGTTTGAAAGATAGTAGAGATTTTCTAGATGTACGTGATGCGGTCAAAGCGTATCATGTGTTATTACGAGATGGAATAAATGGAAAACAATATAATATCGGATCAGGAGTAAAACGATCTTTATTAGATGTACTAGAACAATATAAAGAATTAACACAGCTAAATTTTTTTATAGAGGAAACAGAGAAAAGTGGGAGCGACTCAAATGAGAGTTTAGCAACAGAGGAAATAAAAAAGTTAGGTTGGATCCCAGAAATTGAATTTCATCAATCATTAAAAGATGTACTTGAGTATGCGAAGTGTAGTGACATCTGCATGCAATGAAAAACAAAAAAGGGTGTAAGAAATATATGAATGGTTATGAAGTAATAGATAATCAAAATACGCTATTTCTTTCAATTGTTGATACGCTGGACTGGAGAGATGAAGAAGCGCATGTATTGCTTATTTATGAGGCAATACATAAATATCAAGCGTATGTAGAAGAAAAAAGGGTCAATCGAATAAAGTCAGCATTAGAGACGGAAACTAGGTATGTGATTCAAATCTTTGCTCAATATGAGTGTAGTGAGTATGGAAATGATTTTTATGAACTCATTAACGATCTTTTAAAAGATATAGAGGTGGAGTTAAAGATTTATATAAAAAATAATAAGTTCATTTACATTTAAAAGGTAAATATAAAGCTAGATTTTTAATAATAAAGGTGGGTATAAGTTATGAGCAAAACGATTCTTTTTACTGGGGGCGGTACAGCCGGACACGTTATGATTAATATTGTATTAATTCCTAAATTTATAGAGAAAGGATGGAGAGTCGAGTATATTGGATCTAAAAATGGAATTGAAAAATCATTAGTGCAAAATGTTAAATACAATAGTGTTTCAACGGGAAAGCTTAGGAGATATTGGGATTGGGAGAATTTTAAAGATCCTTTTAAAATTATACGCGGTTGTTTACAAAGTTATAATTTAATTAAGAAAACAAAGCCTGACGTTATCTTTTCAGCAGGAGGATTTGTTTCAGTTCCTGTAGCTATAGGAGCATGGTTAAATCGTGTGCCTATAATTATACGTGAACCAGATAGCACATTAGGGCTTGCCAATAAAATAGCATTACCTTTTGCTACAAAGCTATGCACAACATTTCCTCAGACAGGAGAAAATGTAAATAATGAGAAGAAGGTTTATGTAGGACCAATTGTAAGGGAAGAAATTGAGAAGGGTAACGTATTACGAGGAAGAAGATATTGTGAATTTCAGCAAGATAAACCAGTATTATTAATTATGGGTGGGAGTCAAGGTGCTAAGTGGATAAATGATATGGTAAGGAAATGTTTAGATACAATACTATTAAACTTTAATATTATTCATATATGTGGTAAAGGGAAGGTAGACCCATCTATTGGCAAGGAGGGGTATATGCAATTTGAATATATAGGCGATGAGTTGCCGCATATACTAAATATGGCAAGTGTTGTAGTTTCAAGAGCGGGTTCTACTGCTATTTCTGAATTGTTATTTTTGAAGAAACCGATGTTGCTTATCCCGTTAACTAACAGTTCCAGTAGAGGAGATCAAGTTTTAAATGCTGAATATTTTTCACAGCAAGGATATGCGGAAGTTATACTCCAAGACAGAGTAAGTACGAATACATTTATACATGCAGTAAATAAGTTGTATACAAATAAGGATAAATATATTCAAAACATGAATGGATATAAGAAAACAAATGATGAGGGGATTCATCAATTAATAGATATAATAAATGAAGTGGTGAAGTAATAGAAATGTAAATAGTAAAAAGGAAAGAAGGTATCTTCTTTCCTTTTTACTATATTTGTTCCAATTCATTATTATTTATTCCAATTAGCTATGTACTATCGGTGAATGCCATTTTCTAATAGCTCAGTAAATGCATGAATATGAATAGGTTTACTGTAATAATAACCTTGAATAAACTGACATTTATTTTTTTGAAGGAAATTTACGTGCTCTTTCGTTTCTACACCTTCAGCAATGACAGACATTCCTAATGTATTTGCTAATGTGATGATCGTTTTAATAATTTCCATTCCATCATCACATGTTTCAGACATTGTAATAAATTCTCTCGGGATTTTTAACGTATCAATTGGATACAAAGGTAAGTAGGCTAGCGAAGAATAACCTGTACCAAAATCGTCGATAGAAATGTGAATCCCTAAACTTTTTAGTGTACGCAGTTTTATCAATGTTTCTCGCTCATCCATCATTGCAATTCGCTCTGTTAATTCAAGATCAAGAGAGCTTGCTGGTAAACCTGTATTTGTTAAAGTAGAAGAAATAGATTTTACAAAATCCTCTTGTTCAAATTCCTTAGCAGATAAATTCACACCTATTTTTAAATGTGAATATCCGAGTGCGTGCCAACGTTTCATTTGCTTGCAAGCCTGCTCTAATGTCCATTTACCTATTGAAATAATTTGTAGTGTTTCTTCTGCAATCGGAATAAACTCGTATGGAGAAATAATACCTAATTCAGGATGATTCCACCTAATTAAAGCTTCTGCACCGATAATTTTATTAGATTCACTATCAACTTGAGGTTGATACAAAAGGAACAATTCTTCATTTTGTAGTGCGTTTGGTAAATCTTTTTCTAATCGCAATCGTCTTTCAATTTTTTTAGCGATTACATCGTCATAAATAGATACAGAGTTAAGTTCTTTTGCTTTTGCATCATACATTGCAACATTAGCGTTTTTTAGAAGTGTAGCGGTATCGATTCCGGAATGTGGATAAATAGCGATGCCGATACTCAGTGATAAAGTTAATTTATGCTCATGTATGATAAATGACTTTTTCATGCATTTAAATAATTGGTTACATAATTGGAATAAGTAATCTTCGTCAGTATAGTTTTCAATTATGATTGTAAATTCATCGCCACCGATTCTTGAAAGATGAGTATGTGATGGAAGACATGATTGGAATCGCTTTGCTACTTCTTCTAATATGTAATCTCCTGATGAATGTCCAAGTGTATCGTTAATTGCTTTAAAGCGATCTAAATCTAAATATAATAATGCAAACTCGCTTTCTGTTATTTTAGCATTTTTTATAACTCTCTTTAATTTCTTATGGAAAAAGGCACGGTTCCCAATTTTCGTTACAGTGTCATGGAATGCTAAATATTTTATTTCTTCTTGCTGTTTTTTTAGTGCAGTAATATCTTTCACCATAATATAGCTTCCTGAAATTTGTCCGTCTATTATAATAGGAATGATTGTAACGTATAAAAAATAAGTAAAGCCATCTTTATATTGAGAACTAAGTTGTAAGAATGCCGATTCTTGTTGTTTCACTTTTTCTAATGCCATTGCTAGCTTATGCTTATCTTCATCTAAAATGATCGAAAAACAAGTTTCACCTAGTAACTCATCTGTTGGTGCCCCAAGTAGTACACTCCCAGCCTTATTTACATTTAAGAATATTCCATTTAAATCAATGGTGAAGATAGGGTCAGGATGATATTCATATAATGATTTAAACTTTTGCTGTTTTTGAGAAAGAGCCTCTGATTTATGAACTAAATCAGACGTCCGTAAAGTAACTTTTTCTTCTAGTTGGGCATTAAATGCCTGCAAACGTTTTGTTAAGGAATTGTTTTGCATACGTACGATAGAATGACGAATGAGTACGAAAATAAAAGTAATACAATTTCCTGTAATGAGAGTTGAAGATGATGTTTGTTCTTTTAATGTAAACCCGATTAGTATTGCAACAGCAAGATAGGGAAATACAACTAAAGCTTTTTTTCCTATTATAGGGTTTACAAGGAAATAATTTTTATGGCTATTATGATCTTCTGAAATAGAGCCAGCTATTGCAATAAGTAATATAGGTATTCTATATAAAAGACGTAATAATATTATCGTTTCAGTTGATAAGTGGTTATTTAAGTAAAAATAAATATAGTTAAAAGTTGCAGAACTTATTAATACAAAAATAAAGATATAAATTTTCCGTTTGGAATTAAAAATTGTTGGACGGAAAAAGAGACTAACACCTAGTAGTAGAAATAATAAATCTGCAATTGGGTATAAAAATGAAAGGAAAACATCTCCTAGTGAAAGAGCGAATATATTTAAATTTGGTTGATTAAATAAATACCATTCTAATGTAAATATGGAAGTAAGCACTATGCATATATCACAAATAAAGAACGCTTTTTCCCATTTATTGCATTCCTTTAAGATTTTATAGCAGAAAGCGATAAGACAGAAAAATAGAAAAAACATATAAAATACATCAGAAACCGTAAAACGATGTATTGGAATTTCGAAGAAGCTATCTTGATATGTATATACTATTTTCCCTAATAAAAAACTACCAATTGCTATTGTAATACATATCCAAAACGGATTTGAACTGACTTTTTTAGAATATATAGAGTAAATCAGTGATACAAATGTAATGGCTTCAACGACAAGTGAAGCGAAGCGTACATCTGAATTTGAAAAATGAGTAGGGAACAGATAGAAAAATATAAAATAGATTGAATAGCATATTAATGTTCCGATTAATATACATAATTGTAAATTTTTATTTAATTTCAATGAAATCACCTTCTTTAATTATGCACTATGTTCGTTATATCTATACATAATAATATTATTTAAGAATTGTATCAGATTTCCTTATAAAAATCATGTTTATAAGGAAAGTGTTAAAGAGTGTAAGTATTCTTAAGGTTTAAAAAATATTGCGGTTGATAGTATAGACTGCATCAAGACTTTAAATAGAAATTGTATATTTAGTCATCCTTTGAATTGTAAAGTTTTTTTAGTGATTTGTAAGTGGAGATGCAAAATTGCATATAAAATGATGAGTATCCTTTTTTGGGGAACTTTTTATTTTTTAATCTGAAAATTAACATTTGTGAAAATGTTGAGAAAGGATATAAAATAAGAACGTGTATTCTTACAGAGTGGAATAGTATTGCCACTAAATAGGGAGGCTTTTTTATGATATATCGAATTAAAGATGCAGAAATATACTATGAAATTGTGGGAGAGGGTAAACCGGTCATTATCATACATGGCTGCGCCCCTGACCATAGGTTAATGATGAAATGTATGGAATCAGTATTTCAGAAATATGAAGGTTATAAGCGAATATATATTGATTTACCTGGAATGGGAAAATCGAATGCTCCAAATTGGATAAATAGTTCAGATCGTATAGTAGAAGTGCTTATCACATTTATTGAGGAAATCATTTCTACTGAAAAATTTTTATTGGTAGGAGAATCATATGGAGGCTATTTAGCTAAAGGTATACTTGCAAAGATGTTTGAGAGAGTTAGCGGATTACTATTAGTATGTCCTGTTGTTGTAGCGGAGCCAGAAAAAAGGATTCTTCCAGATAAACAGGTAATTGTACAAGATGAGGAATTTTTAAATACGCTCACTTCCACAGAAAGAGAGGAATTTTGTGAGTTAGCTGTAATAGCAAATGAATATACATATAAGCGATTTAAAGAAGAAATTAAGCCTGGGTTAGATGTTGCTAATGATGAATTTATTGAAAGGTTGCAAAAGAATTACTCTCTTACTATGGATTTTCAGCGTGAAAAATATGAAAATCCCGTTCTTTTACTGACTGGAAGACAAGATATATCAGTAGGTTATCAAAATATTATAGAAATTATTGAAGAATATCCAAGGGCAACATTAGCAGTGTTAGATATGGCAGGGCATAATTTGCAAATTGAGCAGCCTGAATTATTTGAGAGTTTAGTAGGAGAATGGATTAGACGAACAAATCAGCACAGTTTATAAAGTATTTTAGTATTACGCCTAAGTGTTGAAATGGGATAAATGAACGTGATTTATTAACTTATCTCGCTATTTTCCTGTAAAAGCCCGATTAGTAAGGGCTAATTAAAGTTTCACTTTATAAAAAATTTTAAGGAGAAATTATGAGCACATATATTTATATGGTTAGACATGGTGAATCACCAAAACTAGAAGGAAATGAAAGAATGCGCGGGTTAACTGAGAGGGGACATATGGATGCCCGTAGAGTAACTGACATATTAAAAGCGGAGAGGATTGATACTTTTATTTCAAGTCCTTATAATCGGGCTATGCTAACGATAGAGGAGTCAGCTAATTTCCATGAAAAAGAAATAGTAGTATATGAAAATCTTAAAGAGTGTATGTTTTCAAGTGAGGATCAGGTTATATCAGACAAAGAGGTGTATCCACTTGTACAGAAGATGTTCTCTAATCCGGACTTTGCACGAACGGAAGGAGAGTCATATGCAGATTGCCAGAGAAGAGTAGTGAAAGTATTAAAAGAAATCTTAATGGATTTTCAAGGATGCAAAATTGTAATTGGTACACATGGGCTTGTCATGACATTAATGATGAACTATTTTGATAAACAATATGGTTTTGAATTTTTAATGAATACGTCAAAACCGGATATATATAAGATGGAGTTTAAAGAAGAACAATTAATGAATGTAGAGAGATTATGGAAAGAGGAATAAAATTAGTTGCATGGATTTTGTTGTAAAAGTTACTTTTATAGCAAAGTCTTTTTTTTGAATAGAAAGCATCTTTATCAACTATTTTTAGAATGTTAAATCAATAAGTAATTATTCAGTCTTTGAATAAATTATGGAGAAATTGGTTTAGGGAAACAATTTTAAATGTGTCAAAACTCCAAACGTTGGATTTATATTCAATAGGAGAAAAAGATGTAGAATTTTGTCTTACAGTCCCCGTTTACTTTTCATTTCATTACATATAGGCTTTGTGGTGTAAGGGAGACATTGCCTTTACGCAAAATCTATAAGGAGGTCATTGTAATGAAACAGATTAAAAAGTTTGCGGGAGTTGCTTTAGCGGGGACGATTGGATTAAGTGGACTACTGTTTTTAGAACCAAGTGTAAGCGTTGCGGAAGCACAGCAAGTGAAAGTAGAAAATTTCAATACAATTGATGTAACGATGAATCTAAATGAATTGTATGTATTAAGTGGCAGAAGTATTGATATTCTTTCTGGAGATAAAGAAGCAATTCAGTTAAATAAATACACAATTAGTTTTAATAAACCTGGGAAGTATGTGATTAAAGTAAATGGCTGTATTTATGATGATGTATATACTTTTATTGTAAATGAGTAGTATATATTCTTAAATTGCGAGATAAAAACAGAAACACCCTATTTACGGTGAGAGTCGTAAATAGGGTGGATTTATTTGTATTAAGCTGTACTTTAAAGATGTTCACTAATTTTCTTTTTGCCATGTAAAGTATGTAAAAGTGTTTGAAACATCTTAAATGATTGCTGAAAGATTGGACTTTGAATAAAGGTGTACAGAAAAGTTACGATGAAAACAGGACCTCCTAGCATAAATCCAATAACTAGTACAATACATTCTACTATGATTCTAGCACGGCTAATAGAAAGTCCTGTTTTGTCTGAAATAGTAAGCATGAATCCATCACGGGGTCCAGCGCCAATCCCAGCTGCAACGTACATACCTCCACCGATACCTGTAATGGCAATACCAGAAAATAAAATGAGTAAGTTTATCCATAAATAATTACTAGCTTCTGGAAGCATGTTTGATTGTAAGAAAAAGTCCATAATGGGACCGATAAGTAGTGCATTCAAAAATGTCCCCACATTTATATATTTTCGATCTACTAGTAAAGATATTAGAACGAGACATAACCCACATATGACACTCCACGTACCGATGGTCCATCCAAACTTTTGGTAGAGAGCCATATTTAAAACTTCCCAGGGGTGCAAGCCGAGAAATTTAACTTTGACTGCGAGAGCGTTTCCAAGGCCAAAGAAAATTAATCCTAAGAAAAAAAGAAAATAGCGAAAGAGAGTTAGCCTCATCTTTAAAACCTCCCATATTTTATAATTATGTATGTTACCTGTTACGGTCTTAATGTACAAATATTATGTCTTTTTATCATGCGTTTAAAAGTGTTAACAATGTAAATGAAATATACATCTTCACAGTCAAAAAAGTTAAAATATTTCGTTTTAAGGATTATAATGGAGGGAGAAACATAAAAGGGAGTGAATGAACTTGAAACAAGAACTTATTGAAAGATTTACGAGATATGTAAAAATTGATACGCAATCAAATGAAGAAAGCCATACAGTACCAACAACACCAGGACAAATTGAGTTTGGTAAGTTATTAGTGGAAGAGCTAAAAGAAATTGGTTTAACAGAAGTAACGATGGATGATAATGGCTATGTAATGGCAACACTTCCAGCTAATACGGACAAGGATGTTCCTGTAATTGGATTTTTAGCCCATTTAGATACAGCAACAGACTTTACAGGGAAAAACGTCAAACCACAAATTCATGAAAATTTTGATGGTAATGCAATTACGTTAAATGAAGAGCTAAATGTTGTGTTAACACCAGAGCAGTTCCCGGAATTACCATCATATAAAGGACATACCATTATTACAACTGATGGTACAACACTTCTAGGAGCAGATGATAAAGCTGGTCTTACAGAAATTATGGTTGCAATGAACCATTTAATACATAATCCGCAAATTAAGCACGGGAAAATAAGAGTAGCATTTACACCGGATGAAGAAATTGGTCGTGGGCCAGCGCATTTTGATGTAGAAGCGTTTGGTGCATCATTCGCTTATACGATGGATGGAGGTCCATTAGGTGGTTTAGAGTATGAAAGTTTTAATGCTGCAGGTGCTAAGTTAACGTTTAACGGAACGAATACACATCCTGGAACAGCGAAAAATAAAATGCGCAATGCTACTAAACTGGCTATGGAGTTTAACGGGTATTTACCAGTAGAAGAGGCGCCAGAATATACAGAAGGCTATGAAGGATTCTATCATTTACTTTCTTTAAATGGTGATGTTGAGCAAAGTAAAGCGTATTATATTATTCGAGACTTTGATCGTGAAAATTTTGAGGCGCGTAAAAATAACGTTAAAAATATTGTGAAGACTATGCAAGAAAAGTATGGCGAAGATGCAGTCGTTTTAGAAATGAACGATCAATACTATAACATGCTTGAAAAAATTGAACCGGTAAGAGAAATTGTTGATATTGCATATGAAGCAATGAAAAGTTTAGACATTGAACCAAATATTCATCCGATTCGCGGAGGCACAGATGGTTCACAATTATCATATATGGGATTACCGACGCCGAACATTTTCACTGGTGGTGAAAATTATCACGGTAAATTTGAATATGTTTCGGTAGATACTATGGAAAAAGCCGTTCAAGTTATTGTGGAAATTGCAAGACGTTTTGAGGAGCAAGCTTAAAAAAGAACCAAGTAGTACGAATGTGCTACTTGGTTTTTTTTATATAGTACTCGCCACAAATAAAAAGTCGCATAAGACTCCCAATTAGCCCAGTTTGCCGCGAAACCTTTTATTTCATTTTTAGTCGGTTTATTTTCGGAACCTGTTATAAATTTAATTGCATTATGCAGACCAACATCATCAATTGGAAAAGCTGAAGGAAATCTTAAACAACGCATTAAAACATAGTTGGCAGTCCATGGTCCTATACCATGGATAGCGGTTAATTGTTTCTCAGCAACCTTTACATCTTGTGTTTGCAGTAAATCCTCTTTTGATAGTTTTCTCTCTGTAATAAGCTTCGCAATACCGATTAAATATTCACATTTTCTAGTCGTCATTTTTAATTGTTGGAGATCTTCTACATGTAGATTTGCAATTGTTTCAGGTGATGGGAATATCCAATGCTTTCTACCGTCCCATTCTACATAACTGCCAAATTGCTCAACTAATCTTCTTTTTAGCGTATAAGCATATGTTAAGTTAATTTGTTGACCGATAATTCCCCAGGAAAGTGCCTCAAATAAGTCTGGAATACCTAAATTACGAAGGCCATAATATTGTTCAATTGGTCCTTGAAGGAGTAAATCATGTTTAGCTAATGTATAAAAGGGAGCTAAATCAGTAGTTAAATCAAACCATTCTTTTACATAGTTAGCTACAGCATCGCTTACCCATCTTTCATGAGTATATAACTCTCCTAAAAAACGTATTTGAATATTGCCATCAGTATTCAAACTAATTTCAACTAAAGGATTTACATCTTGAACAGGGATAACTTTATAAATTTTATTGTCTTCAATATGAAACATACATTCATTGTTAGAGCGTGATAGATAACGTAAATTTTCTTGGAAACAAAATTCTTTTGGAACTGCTATAGATAATGCGCTATTATATTCTGCTGTCATATGAATTCCACCTATAACTTTTCTAATGTAAGCAATTTTTTCTTCATTTCTAATCCACCCCTAAATCCGGTTAGTTTCCCATTCTTCCCAATAACACGGTGACAAGGAATAGTAATAAGGAGAGGGTTAGCAGCAATAGCAGAAGCAACGGCGCGCACAGCTTTAGGTTTTTGAATTTTTTCAGCAATTTCTGTATAAGAATATGTCTTTCCATAAGGAATTTCACGTACCGTATTCCAAACAGATAATTGAAAATTAGTTCCATAAGCATCGATAGGAAATGTAAAAGTTTCTCGCTTGTTTTCTAAATACTCGATAACTTCTTGCATATATATTTGCAAGTAATCTGGACTATGAATCAATATATGTTGGGGCAGTTTTTTTCTAGCCCATATATTTAATTCTTCAAAATTTTCGTCTTGTGATCCAATGAAACATAGTCCATTTTCAGTTGCAGCAATATGAAATCGCCAATTTTTATGTGTAAGTAGCGTCCAATATATATAATTATTTTTGTAGGAATTCATTATCGTATCCCTCTTTCATTTCGTTCTTTTTTCGATATTCAGTAGGAGTAAATCCGGTTTTCTTTTTAAATAAAGTTGCGAAATACTCTGGGTTTTCTATCCCGACAGCAGTACTAATTTCTTTAATAGATTGATTTGTGTGTAAAAGGTATTTGGTTGCTTTAAGAACCCTGAATTGTTGTATATATTCTATAGGAGTTAGCCCTATTATTCTTTTGAAAGTACGCTGTAAATGAAAAGGGCTACCGTGACACATTTCCGCAAGCATGTCGAGAGTTAAGGATTCGTCATAATGCTTTTCGATATAGTCTTTAATTTGTTCTACCCACTCTTCATTAGGTAAAGTGATCCCATTTGGCTTACAACGTTTGCACGGGCGAAAGTTTTCGCTTAATGCTTGCTCTGCATGATGAAAAATTCGTACATTGTTTCTATTCGGTATTCTTGATTTGCATGATGGCCTGCAAAAAATTCCAGTTGATTTCACAGCATAAAAGAATTTGCTATCATAGGAAGAATCATTATGAATAATTGCTTGCCAATACTCATTTGTTAATATAACTCCTTCATTATGCAAAGAACATCACCTCTGAAATTAGTATAACCTGAATAAAGTGCGTATGTATGTATTCATAAATGTAAGAGCAAGATTACAAAGGTGAAAATATGATTGTTTTTCTATTTTGTGATAGCATGAAATTTGGAAATAAACATCAAGAGGAGGGCTAAAAGTGAAGTTAATTTCATGGAATGTAAATGGTTTGCGAGCAGTTATCGCAAAAGGTGGATTCTTGGAATATCTCGAGGAATCAAGTGCTGATATATTTTGTCTACAAGAGATTAAATTACAAGAAGGGCAAATTGATTTAAATCTAGAGGGATATTATACATACTGGAATTATGCTGTGAAAAAAGGATATTCAGGAACTGCTATTTTTTCGAAAAAAGAACCGCTTTCAGTTACATATGGTTTAGACATTGAAGAGCATGATCAAGAAGGGCGACTTATTACTTTAGAATTCGAAGATTTTTATATGATAACGTTATATACACCAAATTCAAAACGTGGATTAGAACGATTAGATTACAGAATGAAATGGGAAGATGATTTCAGGTCCTATATCAAACGATTAGATGAGAAAAAACCAGTTATTTTTTGTGGAGACTTAAATGTTGCTCATAAAGAAATCGATTTGAAAAATCCAAAAAGTAATCGTAAAAATCCTGGATTCTCTGATGAGGAGCGAGAGAAATTTTCATGTATTTTAGAAGAAGGATTTACTGATACATATCGTTACCTTTATCCTGATCAAGAAAGTGCATACTCGTGGTGGTCGTATCGTATGGGCGCGAGAGCGAAAAATATCGGATGGCGTTTAGATTATTTTGTTGTTTCGGAAAGAATGAAAGACCAAATAACAGAAGCGAAAATTAATAGTGAAGTGATGGGATCAGACCATTGTCCAGTTGAATTGCATATAAATTTCTAAAAAAAGAAGTATCTCCCTAATATTAGGGAGATACTTCTTTTTTTAATTCAGTTTGTTAAAATTTTTCAAATCATTCTTGAAATAATTTCATATTAAATATATACTTAGTAACGATAATCATTATCAGTGAAAAAGATTATCAAGTGATGAAGGCGTAAAAGAATTATAGTCTAGGGGAAGTGAACGTGAATGAGTTCTGGATAAAATTATTAATCTAATGAAATATATATATGGGATAAGATTCATATAGTTAAATTCTATTGAGAATATAGTTTGAAAATTTGAGAGGAGACATATAAAGATGAACAAGAAATTATTTACTTTAGGGATGGTTACAGTTTTAAGTGTAGGTTTAGCGGCATGTAATAGTGCGGATAAAACTTCAGGCGAGCAAAAACAACAGACAAAAGCTACGGAAACGAAAAAAGATGAAAAACGAAAAATTACATATTTAGGTAAAGAATATACAGTGCCAGCAAAAGTAGATAAAATTGCGACAGCTAGTTTAGAGTCAATGGAAGATGCGGCAGTACTTGGAATTAAACCAGTTGGTGCCATTACTGTAGGTGGTAAACTACCAAAGTACCTGGAAAAAGAGTTAGAAGGTGCGAAATCTGTTGGTGAGAAAATGCAACCCAATTTCGAAACATTACTACAATTAAAACCAGATGTGATTACATCAAGTACGAAATTCCCAGCAGAAACAGCTGAAAAGTTTACGAAAGTAGCTCCTACATTCCCGGTATCACACGTTTCAACAAATTGGGAAGATAACTTAAAGTTAATGGGAGAATTAACTGGTAAAAAAGATAAAGCAGAAAAAATTATTAAAGACTACAATTCAGACGCTGAAAAAGCAAAAGCAAAACTAGGAGATAAGTTAAAAGATAAAAAAGTACTTGTCATTAGACTAAGAGCAAACGAATTATTCCTATATCCAGAAGGAGTATACTTCAACCCTGTAATTTATAAAGATCTTGGACTAACTGCTCCAGAACAATTGAAAACTGTAAAAGCACAAGAGAAAATTTCATTTGAAAAACTTGCTGAACTTAACCCAGATTATATTTTCTTACAATATGAGGCAAGTGAAAATAAAAATCCAAAAGTGTTAGAAGAAATTGAAAGTAATCCAATTTGGCAAAGTATGAATGCTGCGAAGGAAAAGAAAGTATTTGTAAACGTTGTAGATCCAATGGCACAAGGTGGTACTGCTTGGAGTAAAACTGCCTTCTTAAAAGAAGCAGTGAAAAATTTATCTAAATAATACAATAAGTAAGGTGCGTTGAATGATATGCAGAAAACAAATGCAGTACCAGTAACTATATTATGTATAGCACCCATACTCATCTTATTTACAGTTATACTTTCGATTTTGTATGGGGCGAAAAGTATTGATGCTGAAACAGTGTGGAACGCATTATTTCATTTTGATTCAAGTGATGTAAATCATAATATTATTATTACTTCACGTTTACCAAGGGTAGTTGCAGCTCTTTTAGTCGGAGCATTTCTAGCCATATCAGGAGCACTTATGCAGGGGATGACAAGAAACTATCTTGCATCCCCTTCTATTATGGGTGTGACGGATGGTGCTGCCTTTGTTATTACACTTTGTATGATTTTTCTTCCAGGAATGTCATCAATTGGTATGGTTGTATGTTCAATGATTGGTTCTGCACTCGGAGCCGGTATCGTGTTTGGTTTTGGTTCGCTCCTTCAAAATGGCTTATCACCAGTTAGGTTAGCAATTATCGGAACAGTTATTGGAACATTTTTAAGCAGTGTATCGGCTGCCATGGCTTCGTATTTCCAAATTTCTCAAAATGTTAGTTTTTGGTTTAATGCAAAGTTAGATCAAGTAGATCCTAATATAATTAAAATTACGATACCGTTTGGGATAATTGGAATAATTTTAGCATTGTTAATATCAAAATCTATTACCATTCTTTCATTAGGCGAAGAGGTTTCTATTAATTTAGGACAGCGTACAAAACTAGTTAAAGCGATGGCAATTTTATCGGTAATTTTTTTAACAGGAACAGCAGTTGCTTTAGTAGGAAAAGTTGGTTTTGTAGGTTTAATTATTCCGCACATTACCCGCTTTATAATTGGAGTAGATTATAAATGGATATTGCCATGTGCAGGCGTTATTGGTGGGGTTTTCTTAGCGTTATGTGATGTTTTAAGTAGATTTGTAAATTATCCATTTGAAACGCCAATTGGAGTCGTAACATCTTTAATTGGAATTCCTTTCTTCCTTTATTTAATCCGTACAAGAGGAGGAGAGAGACATGCTTAAAAGTTCAAGTCAACGTTTCGGAATGACGATGGGGATTATTATATTTTTAATACTATGTGCTATTTATATTAGTTTAACAAATGGTACGTTCGACATTACGATTACAGATGTGTTTAAAACACTTTTTAGAATTGATCCAGTACCAGAACATGATTTAGTTATTTTTGAGTTTCGTCTTCCACGTATCGTAATTGCTGGATTAGTAGGATTAGGCCTTGGTGTTGCGGGTGCCGTTATTCAAGGGATTACGAGAAATGGATTGGCAGACCCAGGTATTTTAGGAGTAAATGCCGGTGCGGGAACAGCGATCGTCATTTTTATGTTTTTCTTTCAAGGACAATTAAAAAGCACAGACTGGGTTTCTATTATGATGATGCCAATGTTTGGTTTAGTCGGCGGATTAGGTGCTGCTATTATCATCTATCTTTTTTCTTGGAAAAACGGTAAGTTAGATTCGCAGCGACTTTTATTAACAGGGATTGCAATTGGATCAGGATTTGGGGCCTTTTCTATGTACTTATCACTCAAAATGAAGTCAACTGATTTCGAGATGGCTGCAGTGTGGGTTTCTGGAAGCATATATAGTGCGAACTGGAAGTATATTGTGGCTATGTTACCATGGCTTATTATTTTAATTCCACTTATACAAAAGAAAGCATATTTACTAGATTTATTTCAATTGGAAGAAACGAGTATTACAAGTTTAGGTGTTTCAGTAGAAAGAGAGAAATCGATTTTATTATTAAGCAGTATCGGGCTTGTGAGTGCATGTGTTGCTGTTTCAGGGAGTATCGGTTTTATTGGCTTAATGGCACCGCATATAGCGAAAAGACTTGTCGGTATTCAACATAAGTATATAATTCCCACGTGCGGCGTAATCGGAATGTTTCTTGTAGTTGCCTCAGACTTTATTGCAAAAACAGTTTTCACACCTGTAGAGTTACCAGTTGGAATCGTTATTTCTATTGTCGGTGTACCGTATTTCTTATATTTACTTTATAAGGCGAAAGCGTAAGAGGAGGAATAAAAGTGAGTATTTTAAGTGCAAAAAATTTAGAAACAAGTTATGAAAAGCTTACAGTGTTTCGCGATTTAAATGTGGAAATACAAGAAGGAAAAGTAACGACAATTATAGGTCCGAACGGTTGCGGTAAATCAACATTGTTAAAAACAATGGGAAGAATTTTAAAACAAAAAAGCGGAAAAGTATATTTACAAGGGCAAGATTTACATACAATTTCAACGAAAGAAATTGCGAAGCAGTTAGCTTTACTCCCGCAAACTCCAATTGCACCAGGTGAACTTAAAGTGGAAGAATTAATTTCTTATGGACGCTATCCACATCGAAATAACGTAAATAAGTTAACGACAAAAGATAAAGAAATGATTGATTGGGCATTAAATATAACGAAAACTTCTGAATTTCGAACGAGACAAATTGCAAATTTATCAGGTGGTCAAAGACAAAAGGTATGGCTAGCGATGGCATTAGCACAAGAGACAGAAGTGTTGCTATTAGATGAGCCAACTACATACCTTGATATGTCTCATCAATTAGATGTATTACAAATTGTGGAGAAGTTAAATAAAGAACATAATTGTACGGTTGTTATGGTATTACATGATATTAACCATGCAGCAAGGTTTTCAGATGAAATTATTGCAATGAAGGAAGGAGAAATTGTTACAACTGGTAGCCCAGAAGAAATCATTACAAATGAAGTGTTAAAAGAAGTATTTCATATTGATGCACGTGTCATGATAGATCCGTATAACGGGGCTCCTGTTTGTTTCGGTTATGATAGCGTTGTATCTCAAGAAGAAAAAATCGAAATATATGTAACAAGTTAAAAAGGGGGGGATAGGGTGAATACTACAGTTGAAAAACAGCAGATTATAACATCTAATACAGAACAGTGGAAAATGTATTCAAAATTAGAAGGTAAGGAATATCAAATTCATATTTCAAAGCCGAGGCAACCAGCACCGGATTCAGGATATCCTGTCATTTATATATTAGATGGCAATGCCTTTTTTCAAACATTTCATGAAGCAGTTAAAATACAATCAGTAAGAGCGGAAAAAACAGGTGTTTCACCAGCTGTTATAGTAGGATTGGGTTATCCAATTGAAGGCGCATTTTCAGGGGAAGAAAGATGTTATGATTTTACGCCTAGCGTAATTTCAAAAGATGCCCCTTTAAAACCAGACGGTAAACCGTGGCCTAAAACAGGAGGAGCACATAATTTCTTTACTTTTATTGAAGAAGAACTGAAACCACAAATTGAAAAGAATTTTGAGATCGATAAAAGTAAGCAAACGTTATTTGGACATTCTTTAGGTGGACTATTTGCTCTTTATATACTATTTACAAACTTAAATGCTTTTCAAAATTATTTTATTAGTAGTCCATCTATATGGTGGAATAACCAATCCGTACTTGAAAAAGAAGAGAACCTTATACATGAATTAAACAATGCTAAGTTTGAAACAGGAGTGTTCCTTACAGTTGGGTCACTAGAACGAGAGCATATGGTTGTAGGCGCAAATGAATTATCAGAGCGCCTTCTGCAAGTAAACCACGATAAACTTAAATTTAAGTTTTATGAAGCTGAAGGGGAGAATCATGCATCTGTTGTGCCGACTTCTTTAAGTAAAGGATTGAGATTTATTAGTTACGTATAGGAAAAAAGGTTATGGATGAAACATTCCATAACCTTTTTTGATATGTAGAATTGTCCTTTTTGAAAGTTTTGTTTCAACTTTTCGTCTAAAGAGACAAAAAGTTGTCACAAAACGGTCACAATTAGCATAAACATAAAATAGACGAAATGAACTTATTTCCAAAAAGGCTTGGTTTATTCCGATCATGATTTGTAGAGCTGAAAAAGTATGGATTAAAAGTTCACTATATTCCCAAGGAGGTAGATCGTATGAAAACTATTCTTGCTATCGCTGGACTTATTTGGGTTTTATCGCATGGCATCCCAATTTATGAAGGAGAACAAATTCGCAGTGCTCTGAATAAAAATTTTAATGAATATCATATCATTGATCGGCAAGATAATGTTGTAACAGTTCGAGTAAATGACTGTTTTCATACGGTAACCGTTGAAGGAACTTCAGTAGTGAATGATACAAAAGTATGCGATCAGCAATAATCATATATGGAAAGAAAAAATTCTTGGATTAAATAGCTGAAAATTAAGTTTTTAATATTATAGACAAAGAATAAGCGGGGGCGGGTAATCCCCGCTTATTCTTGTTTCTTTTTATTGAACTTTGATGAGAGATATAATGATTTTTTTGACAAAAAGAAAGGGTATACTGAAAATTGAGATTAAGAAGCTAATGCGTTGTTAAGAATAATCATAAAGCGGAAATATACTCATATGGGGTATCATACATAGATAATTAATGCTATAATTGGTATACTCGTAAAAGCAATTGTTTTATTGGATGAAGAGAAACTTTAAGAAGGTGATAATATGGGTCATAAAGAGCATGAAGCGGTAACACATAGATCAGAAAAAGAAAAAGAACAAATTATAAATAGATTAAAGAGGATTGAAGGACAGGTCCGCGGTATTCAAAATATGATTGAAAATGATCGCTATTGTGTGGATATTTTAGTGCAAATTTCAGCGATTAATGCAGCGATGAAAAAAGTAGGAATGGGTGTATTAAAAAACCATACAAGTCATTGTGTTTCAGGTGCTATTAAAGATGGCAATGGTGACGAAGCAATTGAAGAATTAATGACTGTATTTGAACGTTTTTCAAAAGCGTAAAAACAAGCTAGTATGTCACTGGCTTGTTTTTTTTGTTTACCTTCATAATAAGATTTCGGGGTATTGATGTGAAAAAGTGTGTGTAAAATAAACTTTTAGAAAATAATTGAAAAATCATGATACAAAACCATTGATTACCTTAGGGGGGTATGGTAAGATGTAATTGTGATTAACAAATAATGAAGAAACAAGAGGAGGATTTTAAATGGAACAGTTAACATTACAAGTTGAAGGTATGTCTTGTGGACATTGTGTAAATGCTATCGAAAGCAGTGTGAAAGAGCTAAACGGTGTTGAACAAGTGAAGGTTCAATTAGCAGAAGGAACTGTTGAAGTTACTATCGACTCGTCTGCCGTAACATTAAAAGATATCGTTGCTGTAATCGAAGACCAAGGATACGATGTTCAGTAATTATTTTTAGATATGGAAATAAATCGTACTTTAAACGAAGTACGATTTATTTTGCTAATAATTATACCTCATAAGGGTATATAGAGGTGAGAGACATGAATGAACAAAAAGAGGCCAATCTTCAAATATCAGGAATGACATGTGCGGCATGTGCAAATAGAATTGAAAAAGGTCTAAAAAAAGTAGAAGGTGTTCATGAGGCAAATGTAAATTTTGCGCTTGAAAAAACAAAAATAATGTACGATCCAACTAAAACAAATCCGCAACAATTTAAAGAAAAAGTTGAATCGTTAGGATATGGAATTGTAAGTGATAAAGCTGAATTTACTGTTTCAGGAATGACATGTGCAGCATGTGCAAATAGAGTTGAAAAGCGTTTAAATAAGTTAGATGGTGTGAACAAAGCGACAGTAAATTTTGCTTTAGAATCAGCTACAGTAGACTTTAATCATGATGAAGTTAATGTAAATGAAATGAAGAGCGCGATTACGAAGCTAGGATATAAATTAGAAGTGAAACCAGATGATCAAGATGCATCAACTGATCATCGATTACAAGAAATTGAAAGACAAAAGAAGAAGTTTATTATTTCGTTTATTTTATCTTTCCCATTATTGTGGGCAATGGTTAGTCATTTCTCATTTACGTCGTTTATTTATTTACCAGATATGTTAATGAACCCTTGGGTGCAACTAGCACTTGCAACTCCTGTTCAATTTATCATTGGTGGGCAGTTTTATGTTGGGGCTTATAAAGCGTTACGTAATAAAAGTGCGAATATGGATGTTCTCGTGGCGCTTGGAACGTCGGCCGCTTATTTTTATAGTGTATATTTAAGTATTCAATCTATTGGTTCTTCGGAACATATGACAGATTTATATTTTGAAACGAGTGCGGTACTTATTACATTAATTATTTTAGGTAAATTATTTGAAGCGAAAGCAAAAGGGCGCTCATCAGAAGCAATTAAAAAATTGATGGGTTTACAAGCGAAGACAGCTACAGTTGTGCGAGGTGGAACAGAAATAAAAATTTTGATTGAAGAAGTAGTAGCTGGTGATATCGTCTATGTAAAGCCTGGTGAAAAAATACCAGTAGATGGTGAGATTGTCGAAGGAAAGTCAGCGATTGATGAATCGATGTTAACGGGTGAAAGTATTCCTGTTGATAAGTCAATTGGGGATGTAGTAATAGGTTCTACAATAAATAAAAATGGATTTTTAAAAGTGAAAGCAACTAAGGTAGGAAGAGATACTGCATTAGCTCAAATTATTAAAGTAGTAGAAGAGGCACAGGGTTCAAAAGCTCCTATTCAAAGGGTAGCAGATCAAATTTCAGGTATTTTCGTACCGGTTGTAGTTGTGATTGCGATTATCACATTTGCAGTATGGATGATATTTGTTACACCTGGTGATTTTGGCGGAGCACTTGAGAAAATGATAGCGGTACTTGTTATCGCTTGTCCATGTGCATTAGGTCTTGCAACACCTACGTCTATTATGGCGGGATCAGGAAGGTCGGCTGAGTATGGTATTTTATTTAAAGGTGGAGAGCATTTAGAAGCAACGCACCGATTAGATACGGTTATTTTAGATAAAACGGGTACAGTGACAAATGGGAAACCGGTGTTAACAGATGTAATGGTAGCAGATGGATTCCACAAAGCAGAAATACTACGTTTAGTAGGTGCGGCAGAAAAAAATTCTGAACACCCACTTGCAGAAGCAATTGTAGAAGGAATTAAAGAAAAGAAAATTGATATCCCAAGCTCAGAAACGTTTGAAGCGATTCCGGGATTCGGTATCGAATCCGTTGTAGAAGGGAAACAATTATTAATTGGTACACGTCGATTAATGAAGAAATTCGATATTAATATTGAAGAAGTTTCTAAATCGATGGAAGCGCTAGAACGAGAAGGAAAAACAGCGATGCTTATTGCGATCAATAAAGAATATGCTGGTATAGTGGCCGTTGCAGATACTGTAAAAGATACTTCAAAAGCAGCTATCGCGAGACTTAAGAAAATGGGTCTAGACGTTGTGATGATTACAGGAGATAATACACAAACTGCTCAGGCAATTGCGGGGCAAGTTGGTATTGATCACGTAATTGCAGAAGTATTACCAGAAGGAAAAGCAGAAGAAGTGAAAAAACTCCAAGCACAAGGTAAGAAAGTAGCAATGGTTGGAGACGGGATAAATGATGCTCCTGCTCTTGCTACAGCGAACATTGGTATGGCAATTGGAACGGGAACGGATGTAGCGATGGAAGCAGCGGATATAACGTTAATCCGCGGTGACTTAAATAGTATTGCTGATGCGATCTTTATGAGTAAAATGACGATAAGAAATATTAAACAAAATTTATTCTGGGCATTAGCTTATAACGCGTTAGGAATTCCAATTGCGGCATTAGGTTTCTTAGCCCCTTGGGTTGCTGGAGCAGCGATGGCATTTAGTTCTGTATCCGTTGTATTAAATGCATTACGATTACAAAGAGTTAAATTAAAATCTTAAAGAGCTACATTAAGTAATTGAATAGAATTAAAAAACAATACTTTGAATAAGTATTGTTTTTTTGTTCGTATAGAAATTAAAACGATATAATAAAGCAGAAATATAGAATCGTATGTAGTAGAAAAGTTAAGAGGTAGTTTCGTAAGGAGACTTATATATGTTAAAAGATATTATAATTAGAACATTCCAGAAAGAAGATTTAGATCAAGTATTACAATTGTTCTATGAAACAGTTCATACGGTTAATGCAAAAGATTATAATGAGTTACAGCTACAGGCGTGGGCACCGGAGCGACTAGATAGAGAAAATTGGTTACAGTCTTTAGAAAAGAATATTAGCTATGTAGCGGATCATAAAGGTGTGATTGTGGGGTTTGGGGATTATAACGATGATCGTTACGTAGATCGTTTATTTACGCATAAAGATTATCAAGGGAAAAGAGTCGCTTCATACATACTACAGAAGTTAGAAAAAGAAGCAGTGAACCTAGGGCATAGGGATATATATACAGAGGCGAGCATTACCGCAAAACCTTTTTTTGAAAGTAAAGGTTTTATTTGCATAAAAGAACAAAAGAAACAACATAATGGTCAGATTTTTATTAATTATGTTATGAAAAAAATATCCTTCTCATAAATGAGAAGGATATTTTTCATTATTTTACAGCTTCTTTTAGTTCTTTACCAGCTTTGAAAGCAGGTACTTTAGAAGCTGCGATTTGCATTTCTTCACCAGTTTGTGGGTTACGGCCTGTACGAGCAGCTCTTTCACGAACTTCGAATGTACCGAATCCGATAAGTTGTACTTTTTCACCAGCAGCTAAAGTGTTAGTGATTGATTCTACTACAGTTTGTACAACTACAGTAGCTTCTTTTTGAGAAATCTCAGCATTTTGTGCTACGTTTTTAATTAATTCTGTTTTGTTCATGTTTTTCACCTCATATGTAAATAATGCTATTTAAGTTGTTATTATAACGTATAAAACATTCGAGAACAAGTGTACGTACATATATTCGCAAAAAAAATGAAATTTGTAATATTTTTTAGGGCACTTTATAGACATTCCATTTAAGCGGACAGAGATTTGTTCTTCATTTCAGTCTTCTCTTGATGAGCAGGTAGTTTCTTATTATAAGATATGAAGTAAGGTAGTGCTACAAATAACATACCTCCTACTAAATTTCCAAAGAAAACAAAAATAAAGTTTGGAAAATATTCAGCCCAAGTGAAATGACCGGCAAAAATGGCGGCTGGGATGACAAACATATTGGCTACAACGTGTTGAAATCCAATCGCAACAAAAGTCATAACCGGGAACCAAATACCGATAATCTTTCCGATAAATTCTTTACTTCCCATACTGAGCCAAACAGCTAAACAAACGAGCCAATTACATCCGATTGCAGAAATAAATGCTTGCAATGGTGTATCTTGTAGTTTCGCTTGAGCGATAGAAATAGTTTTTGCTAAAAAAGCTCCTTCAGTTAAGCCAACGATATGACCGAAAAAGTAGGCTACAAATACAGCCCCTATGAAATTGCTAAATGTAACAATAACTAAATTTCGTATGAAATAAAATAAAGTAATTTTCTTTTGAAGCCAGGCCATAGAAACTGTCATCATGTTACCAGTTACTAGTTCACCGCCTGCAAGAATAACGAGAATAAGGCCAATAGGGAATACAGCAGCGCCTAGAAAACTAGTAAATGATCCCCAAGCCTTTGGCATTGTTCCAATAACATGAATATCGAGTAAATACCCTAATGCTATAAAAGCACCGCCAAAAAAACCGAGAATTAACATAGGGAGTAATGATAAATGAGCTTTTTTTCTTCCGGAATTCGCAGCAAGTTCCGTAATTTCTTCTGGTGTAAATACAGACATGAATAACCCCTCCGTAATAAAATGATGGAATGAATAGAAAAAATTTCGAAAATCTATGTATTATAAAAATATGTTATGACTTCTGTATAAAATTGTCAAAGTGAATAGAGAGGGAATTACATATTGATAACATTGTTCATGTTGTCACATGAATGTAACAATAAGGATTTAAAGTGTTTCTAGAGGTGAAAACATGAATACGAATCATGTAAAAAAAGAACGAAAAAAATCAATCGTAAAGATATTTATTATTAGTTTTATAAGTATATTAATGATACCAGTAAGTTTGTATTATTATGCGACAGAAATAGAACGAAAACTAGTAACAGTTACGTGGAATGAAATAGAAGCTTCTACAATTCCTAAAGAGTTTAATAATAAAAAAATATTGCAGTTTTCAGATGTACATTTAGGGCCAGAGTTTACACTGAAGCAACTTGAACATTTAGTGGAGAAGATGAATGAATTACATCCAGATATAGTAGTTTTTACCGGAGATTTAATAGATAAATTTGGGTCTTATAGTGCGGAAAGAGAAGAAGCGAAGGCTATTTTGCAGAAAATTCACGCTCCCTTAGGGAAATATGCTGTGTTTGGGAATCATGATAGGGGCGGGGGCGGTAGTCTATTTTACAAAAAATATATGGAGGAAGCTGGTTTTTCTGTATTAGTAAATGAAGTGCAGAAAATTAAAGTGGAAAACGGCAAATATATTACAATATCAGGTTTGGATGATTTTCTATTAGGGAAGCCGAAAATAGATTTAACTTTAAAAAACTTGAAACAAAATGATTTCAACATGTTATTAGTACATGAGCCGGATGTTGTAACCAAAATAAATCGTTACCCAGTTGATCTTCAACTGTCAGGACATAGTCACGGAGGACAAGTCCAAATCCCTTTTGTAGGTCCGTTAATTACTACCAAACTAGCTGAGAGCTATGTTGAAGGTATGTATGAAGTAGAGGGGAAGAGTAAGCAGTTATATTTATATGTAAATCGTGGCATTGGGACTACTAGGATGCCTGTTAGATTTTGTAGTGTACCTGAACTTTCAGTTTTTGTGTTGAAGCAAAAGAGTGACTAGAATATTTAACAATATGATTCAGAGGAACGTGCGATGTTGGTCGATGGAAAACAGTTTCTTAAAACTTTAGATGTGACAAAGTAATTTTCATAAATAAAAAACAACAATAGGACCTATAAAGGGACCTATTGCTGTTTTTATCCTGCATGGATTGCCCATAAATGTCCGATTGATGAGGGCTAATTATAGTTTTACTTTGTTATTTTTGCAAGGAAAGACTATCAAAATATGTTCTATAGTTATTTGAGAATTCGAAGTTGTTTTTTGCATCCCAATTAATAGACCAAGACATTAGGCCGCGGAATGCAGGATAGCCACTCTGATTAGAAAGTTTATACTTTCCTCCGAATGGAACTCCTTTAATGATATAATTTAAAGCTTTTTTCATTTCAGTTGGCGAAATGTATCCACCACTTGGAGCTGCCGCTGGTGCTGCTGGAAGCCCAATCATGACTTGATCTGAACGAAGAGCTGGGAAAATGTTATTTGCATTACCACCTACAGGAAAACCATGTAAGAGCATATCTGCCATAGCGACCTCGTAGTCTGCAGTACCTTGATTGTAGTTATTACCGTCCATTCCAATCCCGCTACCAGCGTTGTAGTGTTGAACGTGAATGTATGTTAGTTTATCTTTCACTCCGTAAATAATTGGTAAATATGCACCCCATATGCTTCCATATGCGCTATATCCGCCTTGAACATAAGCTGTTTCAGGGGCCATGCTTAATAGAAAATCTGGACCATAATGATCTGAGATTGTTCGAATAGCTGAAATAAGATTTACGATTTGAGGGGTAGTTGGGTTTTTGAAGTTAGTGTCATTTCCGTTTAAGTAAATACCTGATTCAAGGTCAATATCTATTCCGTCAAAACCGTATTTATCGATCAGAGATTGTATGGAATTAATAAAACGATCCTTAGCGGCATTGTCAGGAAGTAAAACGACCCCATTTTGTCCACCTATTGAAAGAACTACTTTCTTTCCTTTACTTTTTAAATAAGAAATATCTGATTTGAATTCTGCATCTGTACCATACACAGGAGAAAATTCAACAGTGGAACGATCACCACCAGTTTCACCAAAAGATACATTGATTACATCCCATTTTGGTGAAACGTCTTTTAATTTAATAATGCCAGTACCGTTATCAAAATTATGCCAGTATCCAACGAGTAATTTTGAACCTAAATTGTTTGCTGCTTGTGCTTGGAAAGGGGATAGCGGTAGAAGTAAGAACATTACTAAAATACAACAAAAAAATTTGAACTTGTTTAACATATCAACACTCCTATACAAAAAGTTGTCTAGATGTATAATCTTGTTTATTTAATAATATCTGAAAATTCTTTCTTTTGTAAAGGGACTATAATTTTCTCAACAATTGTGTATGGGAAAGTATTAAACGTAATGTAATAATTTTTGAAGGAGGTTGAATTATAATTGTTAAATTCAGAATATTTTGATATATTTTAAAGTATAGGACAAAATCTTTCGCACAGTACTCTTACATAAATTTCAAAATTTAGTTTGGAAGGGGATGTACAAGATTTGGATAAAAATCTAAAGAAAGACCTCAAAATACGCCACATTACAATGATTTCAATTGGCGGCGTAATAGGGGCTGGTTTGTTTGTTGGAAGTGGTGCAGTTGTACATTCGGCAGGACCAGGTTCTATCGTTTCATATGCATTAGCAGGACTTCTAGTCATTTTCGTCATGAGAATGCTAGGAGAAATGGCAGCTGTTAATCCGACAAGTGGTTCATTTGCAACGTATGCAAGAGAAGCAATTGGTCCTTGGGCGGGTTATACAATAGGCTGGTTATACTGGTTTTTTTGGGTAATTGTTATTGCAATAGAAGCCACAGCAGGTGCTGGTATTATCCAATATTGGATTCCACAAATACCGCTTTGGTTATTAAGTTTAATATTAACAATTTTATTAACGCTGACGAACGTTTTTTCGGTGAAATCATTTGGAGAGTTTGAATATTGGTTTTCTTTTATTAAAGTAATAAGTATTGTTTTGTTCCTTTGTTTAGGTCTTGCTGTTATTTTAGGATTTGTTCCAGGAACAGAAGCACCCGGCACTTCGAATTTAATTGGACAAGGTGGATTTATGCCAAACGGTATAAGTTCGGTACTGCTTGGAATTACTGTCGTTATATTTTCATTTATGGGATCAGAGATTGTAGCAGTAGCCGCAGGTGAATCTGCAGAACCTGTAAAAGCAGTAAAAACAGCAACAAACAGTGTGATTTGGCGTATTCTTGTATTTTTTATTGGGTCTATAGCGGTAGTTGTTACGCTACTGCCATGGAATTCAGCAAACATATTAAAAAGTCCATTTGTAGCTGTACTGGAACATATAGGAATACCAGCTGCGGCACAAATTATGAATTTTATCGTTTTAACAGCTGTACTCTCTTGTTTAAATTCGGGTTTATATACAAACTCAAGAATGCTTTTTTCGATGGCAGAAAGAGGAGATGCTCCAAAGGCGTTTTTGAAATTGAACAGTAGTGGTGTTCCAGTTCGGGCCGTTTTATTCGGAACGTTCTTCGCTTATATTGGCGTTGTTTTTAGTTATATTTCTCCAGATAAAGTCTTTTTGTTTTTAGTGAATGCATCTGGCGGGATTGCGTTACTAGTTTATCTCGTTATTGCAGTTTCGCATTTAAAGATGCGTAAAAAAATGGGAAAAGTAGAACAACAAAATTTGAAAGTGAAAATGTGGCTTTTTCCGTATGTAACGTATGTTACAATTGCTGCTATTATAGCAGTTTTAGTTGCGATGTTCGCAATTGATACTTTACGTTCACAAGCACTTTTAACAATGTTTGTTACTGTTCTTATAATACTTTCTTATTTTATTTTTAATAGAAATAAAAATAGCACAATTTTGAAGCCTAAAAGTAAGAATGAGGAATCCGTTCGATTCTAATTTTCTTATTTTCGAAGAGAGTTACACCAAATCATTACTATAAAAGAATCATATATAATCATAGAAACAAGTAATTACTATTGTCATAGTGAATATAAACTTTTTTCTTGACTTTTTATACGAAGGCGAGCAAAATGGTAAAAAAGGAAGGGGGGATGATGATGGAAGAGTACGTATTAGAGCTGTATAACCTGTTATATACGACAGAATGGCAAGATATTGTTTCGTTTCTAGGAATCGTATTTTGCATGAAAATTGTAATTGTATATATGGAAGAGCAAGGTATGTTCTATTCCTTCTCATCCCCGTTCGATATGCAGCGCGAGCCGTTGCTAAACTATGCCAATGTGAATTACGAACAAATTCCTTTTGTTATTTTCTTTATGATTCGATTTATTACAGCAATTGTAAGGAAAAAGGAAAGTGACGATGAAGAGTGCCACTCAACTTGTAATATAGCGAATGTTTTTTAAGCTAAATACAAGGAGGAGATTTATATGTGGTTTCGATTTCTTATGATTGGTTTCTTTTCATTAACAGCAATTTCTTTAATGGGATATCAAGTGTCTGAAATTTTTCAAGCATATAGCGATACATTTTTTAACAAAAACTAATCTCGTTGCTATTTGAATAATAAAGCGATAAAATCCTTCTTAAGAAGTTTTATTAAGAAGGATTTTTTTCTTTGTCTTATCTTGCTGTGTCAAACTATTGTCACATTTACACTGTGAATAGTATGTTAAAATAGTGAGGTTACGTATACATATTTGAAGGAAGAGGGAGTGACCATTTTGGTGGATCAATCAACAAATCAGAAAAGCTATGCTCCTATTGTGATAACGCTTTCTGTAATTGTAAATGCGATTATTTTATTTTTGTTCTTTGGACCTGTTGGCTATGAAGGAGAATTACATTTTGATGTAACAATTTTACCAATGTTAAATGCAATTTTTAATAGCTTTACGTTCGTATTCTTATTAGCAGCTCTATACTCTATTATTAAGAAGAATGTGAAAATGCACCGTGGTTTCATCCTGGCAGCATTTACAACGACGTTGCTATTTTGTGTTTCTTATTTATCGTATCATTACTTAGCGCCAGCAACACATTTTGGCGGAGAAGGATTCATTAAATATGTGTATTTCATCATTTTAATTACACATATTATCCTGGCAGCAATTATTGTACCGCTTGCATTGTTTGCACTTGTATTTGGTTTTACAAATCAATTAACACGTCATCGTAAAATTGTACGTTGGACGATGCCGATTTGGTTATATGTAAGTTTATCTGGTGTTATAGTTTACTTAATGATCTCACCTTATTATCAATAAAAAATCTCAGCCTGTAGGCTGGGATTTTTTTGTTAGGCAAATATTTTTGTGAAATGAAAAAAATATGGTATACAAAAGTATAGTTACTTTTCATATAGAAGGGATGGTAAAGGAATATGCAAAATTTTGTATTTCGTAATCCAACGAAACTTATTTTCGGTAAAGGGCAATTAGAACAGTTGAAAACTGAAATTCCACAGTTCGGTAAAAAAGTTCTTCTCGTATACGGGGGAGGCAGTATTAAAAGAAACGGTATTTATGATAATGTAATTTCTATTTTAAAAGATATAAATGCAGAAGTATTTGAATTGACAGGCGTTGAACCGAATCCTCGTGTATCGACTGTAAAGAAAGGGATTCAAATTTGTAAAGAGAATGGTGTTGAATTTATTTTAGCAGTTGGCGGAGGAAGTGTAATCGACTGTACGAAGGCAATTGCTGCTGGTAGTAAGTACGATGGAGATGTATGGGATATTGTAACGAAAAAAGCTTTTGCTAGTGAGGCATTACCTTTTGGTACTGTACTTACTCTTGCAGCAACAGGATCTGAAATGAATGCAGGCTCGGTAATTACAAACTGGGAAACGAATGAAAAGTATGGATGGGGTAGCCCGGTTACTTTCCCGCAGTTTTCAATTTTAGATCCAGTTCATACTGCGTCTGTGCCGAGGGATCAAACAATTTACGGTATGGTAGATATTATGTCGCACGTATTAGAGCAATATTTCCACAACGGAACGAATACAGAACTACAAGATCGTTATTGTGAATCTGTTTTAAAAACAGTAATTGAGACAGCTCCTAAGCTTTTAAGTGATTTAGAAAATTATGAGCATAGAGAAACTATTTTATATTGTGGTACTATGGCGTTAAACGGCATTTTAGCGATGGGAGTTAAAGGAGACTGGGCAACTCATAATATTGAGCATGCAGTTTCTGCTGTTCATGATATACCGCATGGAGGCGGCTTAGCAATTCTATTCCCTAACTGGATGAAGCATGTCGTAGATGAAAATGTAAGTCGTTTTAAACAGTTTGCTATTCGCGTATTCAATGTAGAAACAGATGGAAAGACTGAGCGAGAAATTGCGTTAGAAGGAATTCAGGCGTTACGTCAATTTTGGACTTCAATTGAGGCACCAGTAACATTATCTGATTATGCTATTGGAGAAAATGAAATTGATTTAATGGCGGATAAAGCAATGGCTTATGGTGAATTTGGTAACTTTAAAAAATTAAATAAAGACGATGTTTTAAGCATATATAAATCTTCTTTATAAGTGAATCGAGTAAAGAAACCCGTTTGATATAACGATCAAATGGGTTTCTTTTTTTGTTATTTATAACTGTTTGTGATTGATTTTGGTTATTTATGAATGTTTATGGTTGATTTTTGTGATCGTTTTCATTATACTGTAATCAAAGAAGAGGTGAATAAAATGTTAACTCCTGAACGTCATCAAATGATATTGCAACTTGTAAAAGAGCAGAAGATTGTTAAATTACAACAATTGGTGGAAAGAACAGAAAGCTCTGAATCAACAATTCGTCGTGATTTAGCGCAATTGGAAAAACAAAGGTTATTAAAGAGAGTTCATGGTGGTGCCGCTGTTTTAACAGGAAAAGGGCAAGAACCAACGATGGTTGAAAAATCATCCAAAAACATTCAAATAAAACAACAAATTGCTAATTATGCGGCTAGCGTTGTTGAACAAGGTGATTGTATTTATTTAGATGCAGGAAGTACAACATTTGAAATGATTCCATTTTTAATAAATAAAGATGTGACTGTCGTTACGAATGGACTTATGCATATTGAAGCTTTAGTTGAAAATAATATTCGTGCGTATTTACTAGGTGGAATGATGAAGAGTAGGACGAAAGCTTTAATCGGTGCTATGGCACAGGAAAGTATGCAGAAGTATCGTTTTGATAAATGTTTTTTAGGTGCAAATGGTGTACATGAACAGCTTGGCTTTACAACGCCAGATCCAGAAGAAGCGCTCTTAAAACAAATGGCATTAACATTAGCAAACGAAGGATATTTCTTAATTGATGAAAGTAAGTTTTCAGAAGTTGCATTTGCGAAAATTGCAAATGTTGAAGAAGCAAATATTATTACAAACCATTTAGAAATTGATTTAGAAAAATATAAAAGACAAACCAATGTAATTGAGGCTGATAAACAATGATCTATACAGTTACTTTAAACCCATCTATTGATTATGTAGTACAAGTTAATTCCTTTGATTTAGGCGCAGTCAATCGAGCAGAGAAAGATATGAAGTTTCCTGGAGGAAAAGGGATTAATGTTTCTCGCGTTCTCCATCGTTTAGGCGTGGAAAATGTAGCACTTGGATTTACTGGTGGATTCACCGGTCAATTTATTAAAAGTGTATTACAGGAGGAAGGCGTAATGACAAACTTCATCCAAGTAGACGGAGATTCCCGAATTAATGTGAAAATAAAAGAGCAAGAAGAGACAGAATTAAATGGGCAAGGTCCTAATGTGACAAATGAGCAATTTGAACAATTAATGAAACAAATCGAAAGTATGAAGCAGGGAGATTGCGTTGTGCTAGCTGGAAGTGTACCTGCATCTATCCCAACTACCTTTTATGAATCAATCGCAGCGCTCGGAGCTGAAAAAGGTATTCGAGTAGTAGTTGATGCGAGCGGAAGTGCACTGCAGCATGTAATTAAAAATAAGCCATTTTTAATTAAGCCAAACCATCATGAACTTGGTGAGTTGTTTGGAGTGGAGCTTTCAACAGTAGAGGACGTTTTACCTTATGGGAGAAAATTAATTGAACAAGGTGTAAAACACGTTATCGTATCGATGGCTGGAGAGGGAGCTTTATTATTTACGGCAGAAGGTATATATGAAGCGACTGTTCCAAAAGGTGTTGTAATTAATTCAGTTGGGGCCGGAGATTCTCTTGTTGCAGGGTTTGTAGGCAAATATGAACAGACAAAAGATATTGAAAAGGCATTTCAATACGGCGTTGCAACAGGGAGTGCAACAGCATTTTCAGCTGATTTATGTAAGAAGGAAAAAGTAGAAGAATTATTGTCGCAAGTAATTGTAGCTAAGCGATAGGGGGAAGCAACATATGAAAATTACAGAACTATTAAAAAGGGATACAGTCATTATGGATTTGACAGCTTCAAATAAAGAAGCTGTCATAGATGAATTAGTTGAGAAATTAAATGTGGCAAATCGTTTAAATAATAAAACGGAATTTAAAGAAGCTATTTTAAAGCGGGAGTCCCAAAGTACGACTGGAATAGGGGAAGGTATTGCAATACCTCATGCGAAGACAAAGGCTGTTAAACAACCATCGATTTGTTTTGGTAGAAGTGTAAGCGGTATCAATTATGAGTCGCTCGACGGACAGCCTGCACACTTATTCTTTATGATTGCTGCAAGTGAAGGAGCGAATAATACTCATTTAGAAACGTTGTCTCGTTTATCGACATTATTAATGGATGAAGGGTTTCGCAAGCAACTATTAGAAGCGAAGGATGAAAGTGAGCTTCTTCAACTATTTGATGAAAAAGAGAATGAAAAAGAAGAAGAGATTGAAGTCGCCAAACCAGAAGGAAATGAACCGTACGTATTGGCAGTTACGGCTTGCCCAACTGGAATCGCTCACACGTATATGGCCGCAGATAGCTTGAAAGCAAAAGCAGCAGAGCTAGGAATCGCAATTAAAGTTGAAACGAACGGATCAACAGGTATAAAAAACGGTTTAACAAAAGAAGACATTGAACGAGCAACAGCTATTATCGTAGCAGCAGATAAACAAGTAGAAATGAACCGTTTTGCTGGGAAGCATGTCATTCAAGTACCAGTCGCTGATGGGATTAGAAAAACGGAAACACTTCTTAATCGAGCTGTAAAGCAAGATGCACCAATCTTTAAAGGTGTAAAAGAAGATGGAAAGGCAGAAAGTACGGAAAAAGAAAAAGGATTAGGAATTTATAAGCATTTAATGAATGGCGTAAGTAATATGCTTCCATTCGTTGTTGGCGGCGGGATTTTAATAGCGCTAGCGTTTTCGTTTGGTGGTATAAAGGCGGAAGGTCCTTTAGCTGAATTGTTCATGTCAATTGGTGGGGGAAAAACAGGTGCGTTTTTATTCCTTGTACCAATTTTAGCTGGATTTATTGCAAGTTCTATTGCTGATCGTCCTGGTTTTATGCCTGGTGTTGTAGGTGGATTTTTAGCGGCGAATGCGAATGCTGGCTTTTTAGGTGGATTAATTGCTGGTTTCTTAGCTGGATATGTTGTTTTAGGGTTGAAAAGATTATTTTCAGGACTACCAGTACAATTAGAAGGAATTAAACCTGTTTTGTTATATCCAGTCTTTGGATTATTGATTACAGGAGTTGTAATGCAAAAAGCAGTGATTCCGCCTGTAGTAGCATTAAATGAAATGTTGACAGGGTGGTTAAATGGTTTAAACGGTACGAATGCTATATTACTAGGTCTTATTTTAGGTGGTATGATGGCAATTGATATGGGTGGTCCAATTAATAAAGCGGCATTTACGTTTGGTATTGCTGCAATAGAAGCACAGAATTTTGGAGTGCACTCAGCAGTTATGGCTGGTGGTATGGTACCGCCACTTGCGATTGCATTTGCAACTACATTCTTTAAATCAAAGTTTACAGAAGCGGAACGTAAATCTGGTTTAACAAATTATATTATGGGAGCATCGTTCATTACAGAAGGTGCGATTCCGTTTGCAGCTGCAGATCCGGTTCGAGTAATCGTAAGTTGTGTTGTTGGTTCAAGTATTGCAGGTGCGTTATCTATGTTATTCCAAATTACATTACCAGCACCGCATGGTGGATTATTTGTAATAGCGTTAGTAAATAAACCGTTACTATATATTTTCTCTATATTAATTGGAACGATTGTCTCGGCTATTATGCTAGGTGTTTGGAAAAAGAAAGTTCAATAACAAATGAAAAGAGAGCAGCTTTTAGTAGCTGCTCTCTTTTTATTACAAAAAAATAGGTTAACAATTAAATATTGATGTTTTTTGGTAAAATATGTAATAAAATCTGAATTTTTTGTAACAAAAAAGTAACACTGTAATTTTTTCTGGAAAAAAGTTCTTATGCTCGTATATGAAAAATATATGAACACCATTGGAGATTGTATTAGAAATACATTTTATTAATATGGAAATTTATGTTACAACTCGTTAATCGTATATTACGAATGCTTTGTAATTGTGTGATTTCTAAAAATTCTAAAAATCTGTTGCTATAATGAAAATACAAAAACAAAGCAAATGGAGGCTATTCATGAAAAAATTATTAGGTATAGCAACAGCAGCAGTTTTTGGTCTTGGGATTTTTGTGGGTTCTGCTAAAGCGGAAACAATTGTAACAACAGACGTATTAAATGTTAGAGAAAACCCAAATGTAGAGTCAAAGCTTGTAGGTAAAGTGTTAAGTGGGAATACACTAGATGTTATAAATACAGAAAATGGATGGACAAAAATTAAGTTGAACGGCAAGGAAGCGTTTGTAAGTGCCGAGTTTACAAAGAGCACATATTATGTAACGGCGGGCGTATTAAATATTCGTGCTGGAGCGAATACTGATTCTGAAATTTTAGGTAAACTTAATAAAGATGATGTGATTGAAACGACGAATCAAGTTCAAAATGAATGGTTACAATTCGACTACAATGGAAAAGTCGGATATGTTCACGTGCCATATTTAACAGGAACGGCACCTGTAATCGAAAAGAAAGAGGTTGTAGCTCAAGAAGAAGCGCCAGCTAGAACCAATACGCCGGTTAAAAATAATACAGTAGTTAAGAATAAAGAGTCTGTTAAGAGTAACGATTCTATTAAGAATGTAGAATCAAGTAAACCTGTGGTAAAAGAAAAACCGGCTGCAAAACCAGTTGCAAAATCTACTGAAACAAGTGTGCCTACTGGTGGTCGTGAAATTACAGTAGAAGCGACGGCATATACAGCAGATCCGAGTGAGAATGGTTCGTATGGTGGTCGTGTATTAACTGCGATGGGGCATGATTTAACAGCAAATCCAAATATGAAAGTAATTGCTGTTGATCCGAAAGTAATTCCGCTTGGATCAAAAGTATGGGTAGAAGGATATGGAGAAGCGATTGCTGGAGACACTGGTGGTGCGATTAAAGGAAATCGTATTGATGTATTAGTCGGTTCAGATGGTAGTGCTAATAGCTGGGGGCGCAAATCTGTAAAAGTGAAAGTTATACAATAGGTTATCGATATTAATATAAAAAGCGGTTGCTTGAATTTATGTAAGCAGCCGCTTTTTATGGATTATTGAAATGGATAAATAGTTTTACCTGTAATAATTTTATATGCACTGCAAAATTGCGTTTGTATATATTCTGTATTTTTATTTTCTGGATGCAATGTTGTTTCATGGAGAGTAGAATGAAAAGCCCGTAGTAAACAATTTAGGGCGAAGTATAATTCCTCTTGTGAACAATTTTGTTCTTTTGTAGAAGTAGCCAAAATGAGGTCTTTTGTCAAAGATGAAAAATTGATGGTGGATTGTTTCATAGTTAACTCATCCTCTCGAAACTATTTTTATCATGTATATGCAGAATTGGACAAACTATGTTCTTTTTTCTATATAATTTCATGTACCGAAATGAAAGAACTTGCAATCATGCCGTTAAAATTGGTAAGATTGGGTATAATCAATAGATGGAGTATATTACATAAAGAGAGTTGAATGATATGGTAGAAGTGCAACGCGAAAAAGTTGCTGTCATCATTGGACCAACTGCTGTTGGAAAGACGAAGTTAAGTATCGATCTTGCCAAAGCGTTGAACGGTGAAATTATTAGTGGTGATTCCATGCAGATCTATCGAACGATGGATATTGGAACTGCAAAGGTAACAAAAGCAGAGATGGACGGAATTCCACATTATATGGTCGATATAAAAAATCCGGAAGATTCATTTTCTGTCGCGGAATTTCAAGAACGTGTTCGCAAGCATATTCGAGAAATTACAGAACGTGGTAAATTACCAATTATAGTTGGTGGGACCGGTCTTTATATACAATCTGTTTTATTCGATTATCAGTTTACAGATGATGCTGGTGATGTGATATACCGAGAGCAAATGGAAAAGTTAGCTTTAGAACGCGGTGTGGAATATGTACATAAAAAATTGCAAGAAGTAGATCCAGAAAGTGCGGAGCGTATTCATGCAAATAATGTACGACGTGTCATTCGGGCGTTAGAAATTTTCCACACAACGGGTGAAAAAATGAGTGACCAAATTGAGAAACAAGAAAAAGAGTTACTCTATGATGTTTCATTAATTGGCTTGACAATGGATCGAGAAATGCTATACGATCGCATTAACTTACGAGTGGATTTGATGATGGAACAAGGCCTATTAGAGGAAGTAGAAGGGCTGTATAATAGAGGGATACGAGATTGTCAATCTATTCAAGCGATTGGATATAAAGAAATCTATGATTATTTTGAGAATCGAGTCTCTTTAGAAGATGCGGTATCACAATTAAAGACGAATTCGCGTCGTTATGCAAAGCGTCAATTAACGTGGTTCCGTAATAAAATGGATGTCACGTGGTTTGATGTTACAAACGGTGAAAAAACGTCAGAAATTTTACGATACATAGAAGGAAAGTTACAAGTAAAGTCGAATAATAGTAAGTAGAGAAAAAGAGGAGGATTCGACATGAAGCAATCAATCAATATTCAAGATCAGTTTTTAAATCAACTCCGTAAAGAAAATACGTTTGTTACGCTGTACTTATTAAATGGTTTCCAGCTTCGTGGACTAATTAAAGGATTTGATAATTTTACAGTCCTGCTGGAAACAGAAGGTAAGCAACAGCTTATTTATAAACATGCAATTTCTACATTTGTACCACAAAAAAATGTTTCAATTGAATTAGAATAGTAATGAATTATTGTACATAACAAAAAAAGAGCGAGTTTTCTGAAGTGACCCCTAAAAGTTAGACACGGTTATTTCATTAGGCAGCTTGATAAAAGTGAGTCCGGTATTGTACCGGGCTCATTTTTAATTTTGCCTTAATCCGTTTCGTATTATAATAATCTATATATTTTTCTAATTCTATTTTAAAGTGCTCTACATTTTCAAATTCTTTTATGTAGAGGAACTCCGACTTCATAATCCCAAAGAAATTTTCTATTACTGCGTTGTCGTAACAGTTGCCTTTTCGAGACATACTCTGGACGATAGCTCTTGATTCAAGTGTCCGGACGTACTGTCCCATTTGATAATGCCATCCTTGATCCGAATGCATCAGTAGCTGGTGGGTTTCAGGTAAACGTTCCAATGCTTTCTCTAACATGTCTGAAACAAGCGAATACGTCGGTCTAGAACCAATTGTATAGGTAATAATTTCACCATTATACAAATCTAATACAGGTGATACATACAGTTTTTCTCCAAACAATTTAAACTCTGTGATGTCTGTTACTTGATTCGGTGCATCTGTATGAAAATTACGCTCCAAAATATTAGGTGCGATTCTACCGACTTTTCCTTTATAGGATTTATATTTCTTCATACGCACGACACACTTTAACCCAAGCTCTTTCATAATGCGCTGAACCTTCTTGTGGTTCACTTTCTGGCCACGATTCGTTAATTCATCACGAATGCGACGGTAACCATAACGACCTTCATTTTCCTCATAAATCGCTTTAATCTCAGCTTTCAAATCGGCATCTACATCTGGACGATTCATTTTCTTTACTAAATCATAATACGTGCTTCGAGGAATAGTAGCTAGCTCCACAAGTGCCTTCACCGAATATTTATGCCTTAATTCATAGACTACTTGCGCTTTGTCTTGTTTTGTGATTTTTCCTTGTTTTGAACTAAGGCATTTAACTTTTTTAAGTACTCATTTTCCATCTCAAGCTGTTTAATGCGTGCTTCAAGTGCTTCGACTGACCCTTCAGCTAAAGGTTGTTTTAATTGTTTATTTGAATCTTTTTTCATGGATGGACGCCCCTTTTTCTTAGATTGAAGGGCATCAATTCCTTGTGTTTCGAGCTGTTTTTTCCAAACAGAAATCGTTGAAGGGGCAGGAATATTAAAAATAGCTGCCGTCTCAAATAAGGACATACCGTTTTCAATCATAAAGTTTAGTACGTCTAGTTTAAATTGTTGTGTGTAATTTGTACATCGTTTTAGAAAAGCTTCCAGACCATTCTGTTTATATTGGTTTACCCAATTCAAAATGATTGTGTCACTTATACCGAGCGATCTACCCATTTCTCGATAACTTTCATTCCTGTTCAAATAACGTAGAACGATTTGTATTTTTTCATCAGCTGTAAATTTAGCCATAGAAAAACTGCACCTCCAATTGTTAGACTGTGTCTAACAATTGGGGTGCAGTTCATTTCTCGCTCTTTTTTTATTTGTCATAAACAATATATGATGAAATTTAAGCGATTCTAAATACAGTAAGGCGGATGTTAGTATTTCCTGTCGCAGGGATCGTAATCTCATTAAGAGTAGATTGAACAGAAATTCTTGCACCAGCTGCTAATGTTTCGATTGTAGTAAATGAAAGTGAGTCGCCTATTAAATTTGAAGAGAAATTATCAGTTGCGACTGCTCCATTAATTGAAATTCCTACTCCGAGTGGAGCGCATCCTGGTGCAGTTGTAGAAATGGATACGCTAATTACATAAATACCACCGTTAATAACAGTAACTGTATCTGTGCCGTTGAAGATAATATTGTTTACGTTAATTGCAGTACTAAAAATAAAATTATTAAATTGCAGTACTGTTTGCTGAATATTGTTTGTTACAACAATTGTTGCTATAGGGAAGCTAGGTCCAGTAGGCCCAGTAGGTCCAGTAACTCCTATGCCAGTAGCGCCGGTAGCACCCGTTGGTCCTTGAATGCCTTGAGGTCCGGTAGCGCCTGTGTTACCTTGAACACCTTGAGGTCCAGTAGCACCAGTGGCACCAGTAGCGCCAGTAGCACCTGTGTTACCTTGAGGTCCAGTAGGTCCAGGAGGCCCGCCAGAAGGTCCGGTAGGTCCGGTAACTCCTATACCAGTAGCGCCAGTGGCACCGGTAGCACCCGTGTTACCTTGAACACCTTGAGGTCCAGTGGCACCAGTAGCACCTGTGTTGCCTTGAACACCTTGAGGTCCGGTAGCGCCAGTGTTACCTTGAACACCTTGAGGTCCGGTAGCGCCAGTGTTACCTTGAGGTCCCTGAGGTCCAGTAGCGCCAGTAGCACCTGTGTTACCTTGAACACCTTGAGGTCCGGTAGCGCCAGTGTTACCTTGAGCACCTTGAGGTCCGGTAGCGCCAGTGTTACCTTGAGCACCTTGAGGTCCAGTGGCACCAGTAGCGCCAGTGGCACCGGTAGCACCCGTGTTACCTTGAACACCTTGAGGTCCAGTGGCACCAGTAGCACCCGTGTTACCTTGAACACCTTGAGGTCCAGTAGCGCCAGTAGCACCTGTGTTACCTTGAGCACCTTGAGGTCCAGTAGCGCCGGTAGCACCTGTGTTACCTTGAACACCTTGAGGTCCAGTAGCACCCGTGTTACCTTGAACACCTTGAGGTCCGGTAGCGCCAGTGTTACCTTGAGGTCCCTGAGGTCCAGTAGCGCCAGTAGCACCAGTGTTACCTTGAGCACCTTGAGGTCCAGTAGCGCCGGTAGCACCTGTGTTACCTTGAGCACCTTGAGGTCCAGTAGCGCCGGTAGCACCAGTGTTACCTTGAGCACCTTGAGGTCCAGTAGCACCAGTAGCACCAGTAGCACCTGTGTTACCTTGAACACCCTGAGGTCCAGTAGCGCCAGTGTTACCTTGAGCACCTTGAGGTCCAGTAGCACCAGTAGCACCAGTGTTACCTTGAACACCCTGAGGTCCAGTAGCGCCTGTGTTACCTTGAACACCTTGAGGTCCGGTAGCGCCAGTGTTACCTTGAGGTCCCTGAGGTCCAGTAGCGCCAGTAGCACCCGTGTTACCTTGAGCACCTTGAGGTCCAGTAGCGCCGGTAGCACCAGTGTTACCTTGAGCACCTTGAGGTCCAGTAGCGCCGGTAGCACCTGTGTTACCTTGAGCACCTTGAGGTCCAGTAGCACCAGTAGCACCAGTGTTACCTTGAACACCCTGAGGTCCAGTAGCGCCAGTGTTACCTTGAACACCTTGAGGTCCGGTAGCGCCTGTGTTACCTTGAGCACCTTGAGGTCCAGTAGCACCTGTGTTACCTTGAACACCTTGAGGCCCAGTAGCGCCAGTAGCACCCGTGTTACCTCGAGGTCCAGTGGCACCAGTAGCGCCGGTAGCACCTGTGTTACCTTGAACACCCTGAGGTCCAGTAGCGCCAGTAGCACCTGTGTTACCTTGAGCACCCTGAGGTCCAGTAGCGCCAGTAGCACCTGTGTTACCTTGAACACCTTGAGGTCCAGTAGCACCTGTGTTACCTTGAGCACCTTGAGGTCCAGTAGCGCCAGTGTTACCTTGAGGTCCCTGAGGTCCAGAAGGTCCAGGAGGCCCGCCAGAAGGTCCAGTAGGTCCGGTAACTCCTATACCAGTAGCGCCAGTGGCACCGGTAGCGCCAGTAGCACCCGTGTTACCTCGAGGTCCAGTGGCACCGGTAGCGCCGGTAGCGCCTGTGTTACCTTGAGGCCCAGTAGCGCCGGTAACACCAGTGTTACCTTGAGGCCCAGTAGCGCCGGTAGCGCCTGTGTTACCTCGAGGCCCGGTGGCACCGGTAGCGCCGGTAGCGCCTGTGTTACCTTGAGGCCCAGTAGCGCCGGTAACACCTGTGTTACCTTGAGGCCCAGTAGCGCCAGTAGCGCCCGTATTACCTCGAGGCCCAGTGGCACCGGTAGCGCCAGTAGCGCCCGTGTTACCTCGAGGCCCAGTGGCACCAGTAGCGCCAGTAGCGCCCGTGTTACCTTGAGGCCCAGTAGCGCCAGTAGCGCCCGTATTACCTCGAGGCCCAGTGGCACCGGTAGCGCCAGTAGCGCCCGTGTTACCTTGAGGCCCAGTAGCGCCAGTAGCGCCCGTATTACCTCGAGGCCCAGTAGCGCCAGTAGCGCCAGTGTTACCTCGAGGTCCAGTAGGTCCGGTAGGTCCGGTAGGTCCTTGAATGAACGAAGCAGAATTAACTAGAGCAGTTTGTAATGCTGCTATTAATTTAAGGAGCTCTTGAAGTGTGCAAGGGTCAATTCGGAATAATTTTGTAATGTATAGTAAATAGTTAATGAGATTTTGAAGCTCAATAAATACAGCGCTTGCTACAAAGGTTGGATTTCTTAATATAGTTATTAAGTTTTTAATAATAGCTAAGCCTTGTGCTTTCAGGGAGGAAGTAGCATCTAGTGAACAAATAAATTTACTTAGTAGGTTCAATGTATCGATTAGATCTTCAATATTTTGGGGAGATGGATTTGCGAAAAGTTTTGGGATTATTTTTGTTAAATCAATAATAATCGCACGAAATGTTCTAAGCTGAGCTTTAGTAATTGGGATTGATGGAGTATTTGGGATTCGTCCGGCGCTACTTGGAAAGCATGGTTTGGAGAATTTGTTTTGATTGTCGTTATAACGAGACATTAAATCTCTCCTTTCTCACGAAAATGTGAACGAAACTCATCATAGTAGATGCAGAAATTAGTTAAATGGTCATAGTAAAATCGTTTGTTTAAAGAAAAAATAGAAAAAACGCCTTACAATAAGGCGTTTTTTCTATTTTCTGCGTATTGATAATATCGCTTTAAGGAAATTTTTGATTTGAATCCAGCGAGTTTTATAATTTCTGATTCAGGAGTTTCTTTTTTTATTAAGTTTAAAATATAGGTGTTACGAAAATGTTGTCCTGAAATTCCTTTACGTAAATTGGCTCTAGCCACTTCGAGGCGAATCATTTTTTGTATAGCAATTTCCGTTAATGCCTTTGGTGCATCATTTTCATATACCCACCTGTATGTTCCACGGTTAAAATCGAATGCGACAAATAATGGATCATCACTATGGTATTTAGGACGAACTGGTTCTGGGATGCTTTTGTAATAATTATATAGTTGTTTTTTGTCTTCTTTTGCTAATGTAATTGTTCTTTCTACACCTGCGGTTGCTGGGATGGATAATGTATTAGTTTCAAAGTGAACGTGATGCATTGTTAATGCTGTAAGTTCCTGTAAGGATAAACCGTAGTCAATCAATAGATTTAAAATAGCAATATTGCGATCCATTAATAAAGGGCGCACAGGAAGTTGTTTTTCTGAAAGTCCTTCTAATGAAGTGACTATATACTTTAACCTTTTTTCTTCATCAGGTGAAATGAAATCTTCGTTACGAAGTGTACGGTCTGGTTGAATAGATATTTCCATATTCTTCAATGGATTAGGAATGTTTAGAAAATGATGCATTCTATTTAGTACAATAAATACACGATGCATCGTTTTTTCTGAGTAATGTCGATTCGTTTTTAAATCGGAAAAGTAATCTTCGTAGTCTTTTGTACAAAGTGTAGCCCATATATTACTGGAAGGGAGCTTTTTGTTTTTTTCTAACCAATGTCCGAAGTCTTCAATGTCATAAACATAACGTTTAATAGTTGAGGGTTTTCGGCCTTTATTCAATAAAAAAATAGAAAAGGCTTGTATTGTATCATGGAATTCCGTTGTCTCCATAGTCCCACCACCTTAATTATTTCTTATATTATAGCAAACTTTTCTGAAAATAGGCATTTACAAGGGGGACAGGAATAATAATATTTGGTGAGTGGATAAAATGAGGTGATTGTATGGAACAATCGATGCGAAAGAAAAACAACAATCAAATTAATATTGTGTTAAACCATCGAAAGAAAATTTCTTTGCCAGCCGCAGAAAATAAAACGGTAATTTCAAATGAAACTGCAATTAAACATGAAATGCTGCAGAGAATTGAAGAAGAGATGGGGAAGCTTGTTGGGATGGAGGATATAAAAAAGATAATAAAAGAAATATATGCTTGGATTTATGTGAATAAAAAAAGACAAGAAAAGGGATTGAAGTCAGAGAAGCAAGTACTTCATATGCTGTTTAAAGGGAATCCAGGTACAGGGAAGACAACTGTTGCTAGAATGATAGGAAAATTGCTGTTTGAGATGAATATTCTATCGAAAGGCCACTTGGTTGAAGCTGAACGTGCTGATCTTGTAGGAGAGTACATCGGCCATACAGCCCAAAAAACAAGAGATTTAATAAAAAAAGCAATGGGAGGTATTTTGTTTATTGATGAGGCGTATTCTTTAGCTCGAGGAGGAGAGAAGGACTTTGGAAAAGAAGCAATTGATACGCTTGTAAAACATATGGAAGATAAACAACATGGTTTTGTATTGATTTTAGCTGGATATTCAAGAGAGATGAATCACTTTCTTTCATTAAATCCAGGGCTTCAATCTCGTTTTCCATTTATTATTGAGTTTGCGGATTACTCGGTAAATCAGCTATTGGAAATTGGGAAGAGAATGTATGAAGATCGTGAATATCAGTTATCAAAAGAAGCTGAATGGAAATTTAGGGATCATTTACATGCGGTGAAGTATTCGTCGCAAATTACATCGTTTAGTAATGGGCGATATGTACGGAATATTGTTGAAAAATCAATTCGTACACAGGCGATGCGGTTGTTGCAAGAAGATGCGTATGATAAAAATGATTTAATTGGAATATCGAGTATGGATTTGATGCTCGAAGAGGAGACGCACAGTACATAAACTGTGCGTCGATTTTTGTGTATAAGTTCGTTTACTCTTTTTTTGCTTTTTCTTGGTGTGTTTTATGGAAGTGTTCCATTTTAGCGCTCTTTTCGTGTGCTGAATTAGGATCGTGTCCAAATTGATTTACTGAGCTTTTTTGAGCTCCTTTATTAACGTGGTTTGTCATTTGTATTCACCTCACTTTAAAAATTAGTATAAACATTATATAAAGAAAAAATCGTTAGAAAAGAAAAACCTCTTTACGATATGTAAAGAGGTTAGATTGCTATTTATGCATTGAACGTTCTTTCGTTTCGATACGTCTGTGCGGTAAATGCCATTTGTAATGAATAGAAACCATGCGGAAGCAAACAATTAAAATGAATAGAATGTAAAGAGCCCAATCGCTAACAATAATTTGAGCTCCAATTAAGAAACCTGCTAAAATTGTCCAAAAGGCATATACTTCAGCTCGAAGAACGAGAGGTTTTCTGCGGGCTAAAAGATCGCGAATGATACCGCCGCCGATACCAGTTAAAACAGCTGCTACAATTGTGGCGCTAATTGGTAAATTTAATTTTTGGGCATATAATGCTCCTTGTACAGCAAATGCTGATAAACCGATAGCGTCAGTGATATTTTCCCACTTTTTCCAATGTCTAATTAACTTATTTGGAAAAAGAAAAATAATAGTCATTGATAAAAGTGCGATTTGGAATAACATGTCTTGTTGCCAAAACGCGACAATCGGATAACCGATTAATAAATTACGAAGGGCACCTCCCCCAAATGCGGTTGCCATTCCTAAAATATACACCCCGAAAATATCATAATCCTCTTCCATTGCAACAATGGCTCCGCTTAGTGCGAAAGCAATTGTGCCTATGATGCTAAAAATCTCCCATGCCATGAATTTTCTCCCCCGCTAACTAGATGAAATGTGCTTCCTCTGCTATTATATTAGAAGGTTTAAATTTCGAAAAGGATGAGTGAACATATTTGATGGAAGAAAAAGAAAAAGTCATATTAGTAGGCTGTCAATTGCCACAAGATGATGATGAAAAATTTATGCATTCCATGAAAGAGCTTGCATCACTAGCGAAGACTGCACGAGCAGAATTGTTAGTGTCAACAACGCAAAAACGACCAAAGTTTCATCCGGCAACTTACATAGGTAAAGGGAAATTAGAAGAGCTTACAATGTTAACTGAAGAATTAGAGCCGGATGTTATTGTATTTAATAATGAATTAACGCCGAGTCAAATTCGGAATTTATCCTCAGTATTAGATGCGAGAGTAATTGATCGAACGCAACTAATACTGGATATTTTTGCGCAACGTGCGAAGTCGAGGGAAGGTAAGCTTCAAGTAGAATTAGCTCAGTTGCAATATACAATGCCGCGTCTTATGGGGCAAGGATTGTCCTTATCGCGTCTTGGTGGTGGTATTGGAACGAGAGGACCGGGTGAGACGAAATTAGAGACGGATCGTCGTCATATTCGATCCCGTATTGATGAAATAAAGAAACAACTTGCAGTTGTTGTGGAACATCGAAAAAGATATCGTGAGAGAAGAAAAGATAATAAAGTATTTCAAGTTTCGTTAATAGGGTATACAAATGCAGGGAAATCGACACTGTTTAATAGATTAACGGAAGCTGATACGTTTGAAGAAAACCTTCTGTTTGCAACATTAGACCCAACGACGAGGAAGATGCCGTTACCTTCTGGTTATACAGTATTACTAACTGATACTGTTGGTTTTATACAAGATTTACCCACTTCATTAATCGCTGCTTTTCGTTCAACGCTGGAAGAAGCGGGGGAAGCAGATGTCATTTTACATGTAGTTGATTCCGCGGATCCTAACTACATAGGGCATGAAAAAACAGTAAAACAATTATTATCAGAACTTGAAATTAACCATATTCCTATTATTACGTTATATAATAAAAAAGATGAATTACATCAAAACTTTATTCCGTTTCCGAAAAGTGATTTCTTAATGACTAGTGCTTTTGAAGAAAATGATTTATTGCGTATAAAAGAAGCGATAGAAACGAAGATGAAGAAAGAAATGGATTGTTATCGAGTGGAAATCCCTCCGAGTGAAGGTAAGTTGTTAACGCTTTTAAAGACGGAAACTCTATTAGCAAAGATGGAGTTTCTAGAAGATAAATTTGTATATGATTGTGCAGGGTATATTTTTACTCATTCATCGCTTAATGTGCAATTAAAGAGATTTTTAGTGGAAGAAGGAGACAATAAAAATGTTTGATCGTTTGAAAAATGGAGAAAAAATTGCTCCAATCGTAAAAGAAGTAGAGAGTCAGATTACAGAAGTACATAAACGTGCGGATGAAGTAATTGAAAGCAATCAGTTTCGTGTATTAGAAAGTTTTCGTAAACATAAAATTAGTGACTCGCATTTTATCCCGACAACAGGTTATGGTTATGATGATATTGGCCGTGATACGTTAGAAAAAGTGTATGCTGATGTATTTGGGGCGGAAGCTGGACTTGTTCGTCCGCAAATTATTTCAGGTACTCACGCTATCTCTACAGCTTTATTTGGTATTTTACGCCCGGGAGATGAGTTATTGTATATCACTGGGAAACCGTATGATACGTTAGAGGAAATTGTTGGTGTACGTGGGAAAGGTGTAGGTTCATTTAAAGAATATAATATCGGTTACAATGCAGTTCCGCTAACTGAAGCTGGGCTTGTTGATTTTGAGGCTGTTGCAGCAGCGATTCATAATAATACGAAAATGATCGGTATTCAGCGCTCGAAAGGTTATGCTACTCGTCCGTCGTTTACTATTTCTCAAATTAAAGAGATGATCGCGTTTGTTAAAGAAATTAAACCTGATGTTGTTGTGTTTGTAGATAACTGTTATGGCGAGTTTATTGAAGAGCAAGAGCCATGTCATGTTGGTGCAGATTTAATGGCGGGTTCGCTTATTAAAAACCCGGGCGGCGGAATTGTTAAAACTGGTGGTTATATTGTCGGGAAAGAACAGTATGTTGAAGCGTGTGCATATCGTTTAACATCTCCGGGAATTGGCGCTGAAGCTGGAGCGTCTTTATACAGTCTGCAAGAAATGTATCAAGGGTTCTTCTTAGCGCCACATGTTGCAGGACAAGCGCTGAAAGGTGCAATTTTTACAGCTGCGTTTTTAGAAAAGTTAGGAATGAACACGTCACCAGCGTGGAATGCACCAAGAACAGACTTAATTCAATCTGTTCAATTTGATGATAAAGACCGTATGATTGCCTTCTGCCAAGCGATTCAATATGCATCTCCAATTAATTCGCATTTTACTCCGTATGCAAACTATATGCCAGGTTATGAAGATGATGTAATTATGGCTGCGGGAACATTTATTCAAGGTGCAAGTATTGAATTGTCTGCTGATGGTCCAATTAGACCGCCATATGTTGCGTATGTGCAAGGTGGCTTAACGTATTCGCATGTTAAAATTGCGATTTGTTCTGCGATTGACGAATTGATTGAAAAGAATTTATTAACAATTTCTTAAAGGGAAGCTGTCGATTTCGGCAGCTTTTTTCGTATAAAAGTAATGATTTATGCGATTAGAAAAAAGAATGAAAAAATTCATAAAAAAATTTATAAAAAATCATGTAAGAAAAGCTAACATCTATTGACACTAAACATAACATAGTATAAAATGAGAAGCAGTTAAGGCGAAGGAGGAACTGAAAAATGAAAGAAGATAGACGTTCTGCCCCGCTGTTTCCTATTGGTATTGTTATGGATTTAACACAATTGTCTGCACGTCAAATTCGCTACTATGAAGAGCATAATCTTGTTTCTCCAACCCGTACAAAGGGGAATCGTAGATTATTTTCATTTAACGATGTAGATAAGTTGTTAGAAATTAAAGATTTGTTAGATCAAGGCTTGAATATGGCTGGTATTAAACAAGTGTTACTAATGAAAGAAAATCAAACAGAAGCAGTGAAAGTAAAAGAAGAAACGAAAGAAATTTCAAAAACTGAGCTTCGCAAAATACTTCGAGACGAACTACAACATACAGGTAGATTCAATCGAACTTCATTGCGACAAGGTGACATTTCAAGATTTTTTCACTAAAGATAACTGATTCTGAAGGCGATTAGAGGGACTAAGGAGGAATTTATAATGTCTAGATACACAAAAGAAGATATTTTCCGTTTGGCGAAAGAAGAGAATGTAAAGTATATCCGTTTACAATTTACGGACCTTTTAGGGGTAATTAAAAACGTAGAGATTCCAGTGAGACAATTAACGAAAGCTCTTGATAACAAAATGATGTTTGATGGATCTTCGATTGAAGGTTTCGTACGTATTGAAGAATCTGATATGTATTTATATCCTGATTTAGACACTTGGGTAATTTTCCCTTGGACAGCTGAAAAAGGTAAAGTAGCTCGACTAATCTGTGATATTTACAATGCAGATGGCACTCCATTTGATGGAGACCCACGTAACAACTTAAAACGTGTGTTAAAAGAAATGGAAGCTTTAGGATTTTCAGACTTCAATCTTGGACCAGAGCCAGAATTCTTCCTATTTAAGGTTGATGAAAAAGGAAATCCAACATTAGAACTAAACGATAACGGTGGATACTTCGACCTTGCGCCGATGGATCTAGGGGAAAACTGTCGTCGTGATATCGTTCTTGAACTTGAAGAAATGGGATTTGAAATTGAAGCATCTCACCATGAGGTTGCTCCAGGGCAGCACGAAATTGACTTTAAATATGCAAATGCAATTCGCTCATGTGATGACATTCAAACATTCAAACTTGTTGTAAAAACAATTGCTCGTAAACATGGTTTACACGCAACGTTTATGCCAAAACCACTATACGGTGTGAACGGTTCAGGTATGCACTGTAACTTATCATTATTTAAAAATGGTGAGAACGTATTCTTTGATGCAAACGGTGACTTACAATTAAGTGATGATGCTCGTCACTTCATCGCAGGTATTTTAAAACATGCACCAGCATTTACAGCGATAGCAAACCCAACTGTAAACTCATACAAACGTCTAGTACCTGGATATGAAGCGCCTTGTTACGTAGCATGGTCTGCACAAAACCGTAGCCCGTTAGTACGTATCCCTGCATCTCGTGGTATTAGTACACGCGTAGAAGTACGTAGTGTTGACCCAGCTGCAAACCCATATTTAGTAATGGCTACATTATTAGCTGCAGGTCTTGATGGAATTAAAAACAAATTAACTCCACCAGCAGCAGTAGATCGTAACATCTATGTAATGACAAAAGAAGAGCGCGAAGAAGCAGGTATCGTTGACTTGCCAGCGACATTAGCGCAAGCATTAGTTACATTACAATCTAATGAAGTAGTATGCGGCGCACTAGGAGAACACTTACTTGAGCACTTCATCGAAGCGAAAGAGATTGAGTGGGATATCTTTAGAACACAAGTTCACCAATGGGAACGCGATCAATATATGTCTCTATACTAAGAGGCTTGAACCCTTGATACAACTCGTATCAAGGGTTTTTTAATTCCCTATTATTACAATTTTATGTGGTTGCAAAATGAAAAACAGCCACATAAAAGCTAATAATTAATAACAAGTAGTGAAATCATAGAAAAACATTATCAGATAAACGTAAGTTTTATATAATTTGTGAAATAAAAAAGCCTTGATACTACGGTATCAGGGCTTTTTTAAGTGAACTTATTGGATATATTAACTACTAGATAATGGATTATTTTTGGTTTCTTGAATCCTGTTACTAAGAAAATCTTTTCAAAAGAATTGATCTTATCTTTTTTAATCACTTGTGCTATAAACTTAATAATTCTTTACTGTCTTGTACAACGCGACCGATGATTTTTACGTCCTCATCTGCAAGGCTATAAGTTTGTGGCTTGTGAATCAGATCATTACTCAATGATATTAACGTAATGATGCTTAGTTATAACACAGTCTTATTCAGGGATTCGTCAGTTTCATTTTCTAGATTTAGGGAATAAATATAGCTTAGTACCTTGCAATAAATAATACTAAGTGGTATATTATGGATAAATTAGGTACCGTGTATTGAACAGTACTGAGATAGGGAAGGAGGATGGCACTTGAACGTTCAGTTTAAAAAAGGTGTGCTTGAACTTTGTGTATTAGCACTTGTAAAACGTAAAGATAGTTACGGTTATGAACTTGTTCAGCAAATTTCTAATAAATTTTTAATATCGGAAGGGTCAGTATACCCTTTATTACGTCGTTTGACGAAAGAAGGGTATTTTCAAACGTATTTAAAGGAATCTACGGAAGGGCCACCTCGTAAATATTATCAATTAACAGAGCAAGGGGAGACGCAATTTCATTTGTTAGTAACAGAATGGTGTGATTTTGCGAAAGGGGTACAAGAAATTATTGAAGGGGTGGAATGGGATGAGTAAAGAAGGGTTTCTTAAAGAATTATCAAGTTATCTTAGAAAGTTACCAGAGGAAGAGAGGCAAGATATTTTATTGGATTATGAAGAGCACTTTCAGTTTGGACTAGAAGAGGGGAAAACTGAATCAGAAATAATACAAGGCCTTGGTTCTCCGAAAGTAATAGCGAAAGAATTACTTGCGATGTATCGCTTCGATGAAATGAAAAAAAATCCATCGACTTCAAATGTGACAAGAGCTGTTATGGCAGCGATTGGACTTAGTTTGTTTAATTTTATTATTGTGTTAGGACCGTTAGTCGCAATTATTGCTTTTATATTTTCTTTTTGGATCGGTGGTATTGCTAGTGTAGTAACACCATTTTTCGTTATTGGAAAAGTATTTATGGGTACTTTTATATGGTTGGATCTTTTCGTTAGTATAACGTTTGTTGGAGTAGGTTTATTGTTATGTATTATCGCTTTTTATAGTACAAAGTGGTTTAAGAGATTGTGTGTACGATATGTAATATGGAACTTCAAAATGATAAAAGGAGAGTAAATGATGAAAAAACTATTTTTAATCGCTATTGCTTGTATCATTATTGGAGTAATAGGAATTTCCCAAACATATGAAAAAGCAGTACAAACTGTTAAAAAAGGCGATAAAGAAAATGTAATTAAAAACGAAACATTAAAAAATATAGAAGTTAAGTTAGATGCCGGGGATATTATTGTCCAAAAATCTCCTGACTCTTCTTTTTATATCAAGCAATCAGGAGATGTACGTAAACAAGAGATTCGTATCGCAGAAGATGGTGACACATTAAAAGTTATTGGGGAAAGAGAAAAAGGTGCTTCATTTGATTTTTCTTTTTACGATTTTAGGTTTCAAACGTCTAAATTGACTCTCCTTGTGCCCGAACGCTCTTACCAAGATGTAAAAGTAAATTCATCTGCTGGACAAATCGAAATGAGTGATGTGAAAAGTGATAGCGTAAGTGTTAGAACACTTGCTGGAGAAGTAGAGTTGAAACAAATAACGGCTAAGAATGTGGAGGGATCGACAAAAGCTGGTGAGGTGAATTTTAAGAAGGTATTAGGGAAAGTGACCGCAAAAACAACAAGTGGGGAAATAAATATTCAAGATCATGATTCTAAGTATAATCTAGAAGCAAGTTCAACTGCGGGAGATATAGATATTACTTTATCGGAAAAACCACAAGATGCGGTAATTACTGGGCAAAGTGCTGCCGGAGATGTAACAATTTTTAATGAAGAAAATAAAAACGTAACAATTGGAAATGGTAGTAAAAAGATTAGTGGTAAAACGGCTGCTGGAGATGTGACGATTAAAACTCGTTAATAAGAAATAGAATGCATGGAAATCTATCAAAATACAAAAAAGAAGATAATTACCGTATATAAATAAGGTAATTATCTTCTTTTTATTATTTTTAATGTAAATCACGATATACGCCAATTACTTTCCCGATAACTGACACTTGTTTTAAAATGATAGGTTCTAATGAAGAATTTTCTGGTTGTAGACGGAAATGGTCTTTTTCTTTATAGAAACGTTTAACAGTTGCTTCATTATCTTCTGTTAAAGCGACTACAATTTCACCATTATATGCAGACTGTTGTTGGCGAACAACAACTAAATCTCCATCGAAAATACCAGCTTCAATCATACTATCTCCAGAAATACGTAACATGAACACTTGGTCTGCTCCAGCGACAATACTAGCTGGAAGTGGGAAATGTTCCTCTACGCTTTCAACCGCTGTAATTGGTAAACCAGCAGTAACTTTTCCGACAATTGGAACTTGAATAACAGATTGTGTTTCCGTATCCATTCGGTCTTCACCTAAAATTTCAATGGCACGTGGTTTTGTTGGATCGCGTCGAATGTATCCTTTTTCTTCTAATCGTGATAAATGTCCGTGCACTGTAGAACTAGAAGCGAGGCCGACTGCTTGACCAATTTCACGTACGGAAGGTGGATATCCTTTTTCTTGTACTTTTAGCTTAATAAAGTCGAGAATGTCTTGCTGGCGTTTCGTTAACTTTTCCATGTTTTCTAACACCTCGTTTTCTTTCATTTTTCTTATTAATAAGTATAACATGTGAAAAAACATTCTACAAACATAAGTTCGAACAAATGGCGGATTTATGTTACACTATAGGGAAATAATAGGGAGAAAGAGGGGTTCAAAATGAATGCAATTATTTATGCACGTGTGAGTACAACGAAAGAAGCGCAAGAAACATCATTATTACGTCAAAAAGATGAATTATTGCATTTAGCTGAGCGCTATCAAATGAATGTTACTAAGGTGATTGAAGAGCAGGCTAGTGGATATACAATTGAACGTGACGGTATATTAGAGGTGTTGGATACAATTCGAGACGAACAAATCGATGTGTTACTTATACAAGATGAAACGCGCCTTGGTAGAGGAAATGCGAAGATCGCATTAATGCATTGTTTACATAAAGAAGGCATAAAAGTATATACGCATACACATAATGGTGAATTACAACTGTCGGATTCTGATTCGATGGTATTAGATATTATTGGTATTGTTGAAGAATATCAAAGAAAGATTCATAATTTGAAAATTAAACGAGGTATGCAACGTGCAGTAGAAAAAGGTTATCGTCCAGAAAATAATTTAAAAAATCGTCATTTAAGTGTAGGAAGAGAGAAAAAAGAAGTGCCAATTGAGGAAATTGTACGTTTACGAAAAAGTGAACTCACGTTTGAAGAAATTGCAGCAACATTACGTGGATTTGGTCATGATGTTTCAAAGGCGACTGTACATCGTAGATATGTAGAGTATACGAAGCAATTGCTTGATAAAGAAGAGTAACTATTGTATGATAATAATCAGTTTTGATTAGAAGGGGGATTCGAGATGATTAATCACGAACTCGTTGAACGCATTAACTTCTTAGCGAAAAAAGCAAAAGCTGAAGGTTTAACTGAAGAAGAGCAACGTGAGCGTCAATCGCTACGTGAACAATATTTAAAAGGATTTCGTCAAAATATGTTAAACGAACTTAAAGGTATTAAAGTTGTTAACGAAGAAGGTACAGATGTTACACCGACGAAATTAAAAGCTTTAAAAAAGCAAGATAATGCAAAATTAAATTAAAAGATGGGCTTCGCCCATCTTTTTTATTTGTAAAAAATCTTCATTTAATAACTTTCCAGTTGTTATTAACTGTTGCTTCTATCGTTTTATGTTCCAATATATAATTAGCGATAAGTTCAGACATATCTGTGGGGATATCTTTTACTACCGGTTTGTTTTGAAACATAAAGAAATTTCCCCCGCCACTTGCACGATAATTATTCATTACAACGTCATATTCTTCATTCATATTAAGAGGAACACTGTTATGCTGTAAAGATTCTACTCTTTCACCAATTGGTTTTGAAATGTTTAATACGTATGAAATCCCTTCCCACATATCATAATTATAATGTTGTGGCTTTGGTTCTATGTAGGTAGGACTTACGGTGATGGATCCATCTGTTTTTAATGTGAAATAAGAAGCAGAGAGTTCAAGAGCATTTTTTATATCCGCTCCAGTTATTCTAATTACTTTTAATGTGTTTGGATAAATATAATTAGAAACGATGTCACGCATTGTTACATGTTCCGGGAAACCTGGAGATGTATTATGGAACAAACTTGTACAAGAAATTGATACATTAGCTATATCCATCTGTATTTTATTTATGAATTCGATAAAAGGATGATCATGCAAACGAGTTTGCATAGCATCTGAAATTTGCATGCCCCCTTGAATGATTCCAATAGGTTGATCAAGCCACTTTTGTGTTTTCTCTTCGTAATCGGCTACCAATGAAAGTACATCTTGGTCCGCCTCAACTCCTTGTACAGATAATAATTCAGAAGAACTCTCTTTTTTCACCCATTTATGTTTTGTTTTTTCGAATGTTATTTTTACTTTTCCAACTGAGTGTCCATTGCATCCAGTCTGTAAAATTGTTACACCGTTAGCCATTGTGTGAGAAATTTCTCGGTGTTGATGACCTGTTAGTAAAAGATCTATACCTTCAATTTCATGGCACATTGCATATCCTTGGTTTTCTCCTGTTAACACTTCAGTCGGTACCCCGGTTTGTAAATCTCGTTCAACTCCCCCGTGATACGCTACGACTAGTAAATCTGGTTTCTCATGTTTGCGAATGTAAGAAACCCATTCTTTTGTAGTCTTTAATGCATCTTTAAATAGTAAATCTTTAATGTGATGGGGTTGTTCCCAATTGGGAATGTAATGCGTTGTCACCCCTAAAATAGCAATTTTTATATTTGATTCAATATGTTTTATTACATATGGTTTCCCGAAATAAGGTTTTTTACTGTTTTTATCTAAAATGTTTGCTGATAGGTACGGGAAGTTCGCAGTAGTCACAGCATTATTTAATATATCCATCCCGTAATTAAATTCATGATTGCCGATAATTGCAGCGTCATACTGTAAGTAATTCGCTAATAAGGACATTGGGTTTTTTTTGTTTTTTTCGTATGTAACATAATGATAAGTAAATGGTGTGCCTTGAATAAAGTCGCCATTATCAATTAAAAGAACGTTTGTATTTTGGGAACGTTCTTTTTTTATAAGAGTAGAAATTTTAGCTAAACCAAGTTCTGCTGGGGAGTTATCTTGGTAGTGAATAGGATAAACAGTGCCATGTATATCGCTTGTTAATAAGATGTTTAAAGTTACAGTTTGATTTTGTTCCAATATGACTCACCTTTTCTATTGTTATCTTCCAATTCATCATATCAAATATGTGAAGTGAATTTTGATGTGAATGTATAGAATGTGTAAAGATTCTGTAAATAACCAATTGTGTATCAAAATATGTGATATATTTCTTCATGTTTATGAAAGGTTATTTTATAACAAGAAAATGGAGGCATTAATATGTTGAAAAAAGTTTTTGCAATGAGTACAACAGTTGTACTAGCTGCGGGATTATTAAGTGGCTGCGGGACGAAAGAGTCAAGTGCAAGTAAAAATGAAGATACGAAAAAAGGTTATGTACCAAAGACCTTAAATGTTCAATTTGTTCCTTCCCAAAATGCGGATACGTTAGAGGCAAAGGCAAAACCGCTTGAGAAGCTATTAAGTGATAAGTTAAATATTCCAGTAAAAGTTAGTATTTCAACGAACTACAATACAATTGTAGAAGCGATGGCATCTAAGCAAGTAGATGTAGGGTTTATACCTCCAACAGCGTATGTGCTAGCGCATGAGAAAAAGGCTGCAAACGTAATTTTACAAGCACAACGTTTTGGGGTAGATGATGAAACGGGAGCCCCTACAAAGGATTTAGTAGACTTTTATAAATCTGAGTTTGTTGTTAAGAAAGATTCAAATATTAATAGTGTAAAAGATTTAAAAGGTAAAAAAATTGGCTATCAAGATGTAACGTCATCAGCGGGATATGTGTGGCCTGCAGCTGTTCTATTAAAAGAGGGAATTGATCCGTTAAAAGATGTGAAACCTGTTACATTAAAAGGTCACGATCAGTCGCTTATTGCTCTTTTAAATGGTGACGTAGATGCGGCTGTTGTATTCCAAGATGCTCGTAATATTGTAAAAAAAGATTATCCGAATATATTTGATCAAACGAAAATAGTGAAATTTACTGAGAAAATTCCGAACGATACAATTTCTGTACGATCTGATTTAGATGCAGAGTGGAGCAAGAAATTACAAGATGCTTTCATTGAAATTGGAAAGAATGAGGAAGGTCACAAAATCATTAAAGAAGTATATTCACATGAAGGATATGTTAAATCTGATGATAGTAAATTTGATATCGTTCGTGAATATGGGAAGAAAGTAAAAACGCAATAATACATATGGAAATGGCAGCTAGCTGAAAGGGGATGTTTTCAGTTAGTTTGCCGTTTTGAATACATAGAAGGTAGGTAAGATGTGTGATAGAGTTTCGAAATGTCTCCAAAGTGTATCCAAACGGTACAAAAGGATTGAATAATATAAACTTGAAAATTCAAAAAGGTGAGTTTGTTGTAATGGTAGGGCTGTCTGGAGCTGGAAAATCTACACTTCTCAGATCCGTAAATCGTCTTCATGAGATTACCGAAGGAGAAATCATTATTGAAGGTGAGTCTATTACTGCTGCGAAAGGAAAAGGATTAAGGCGTATGCGCCGGGATATCGGTATGATCTTCCAAAGTTTTAATCTTGTAAAGCGATCAACAGTATTAAAAAATGTATTAGCTGGTCGTATTGGATATCATTCCACATTACGTACAACGTTAGGTTTGTTTCCGAAAGAAGATGTGGAGCTCGCATTTCAAGCGTTAAAAAGAGTGAATATTTTAGAAAAAGCATATGCACGTGCTGATGAATTATCAGGAGGACAACAGCAACGTGTATCAATAGCTAGAGCATTGGCACAAGAAGCAAAAATCATATTGGCAGATGAGCCTGTTGCATCGTTAGATCCACTTACGACAAAGCAAGTATTAAATGATTTGAAAAAAATCAATGAAGATTTTGGAATTACAACAATTGTGAATTTGCATTCTATTGATTTAGCTAGGCAATATGCGACACGTATTATTGGATTACATGCAGGAGAAATTGTTTTTGATGGTTCAGTAGAAGAGGCGACAGATGAAAAATTTGCTGAAATTTATGGAGATGTAGCACAGAAAAATGAATTGTTAGAGGTGGCAGTTAAATGAGTGACGTAACGATATATTCGAAATCGATACCGAAGCCGCCGAGTAAGTTAAAACATATGTTAACGTTTATTCTAGTCATTTTACTGTTGTGGGGAAGTAGTATACAGGTCGACGCATCATTTTCAAAGCTAGTAGTTGGTTTTCCTAATATGATGGATTTGTTAAAAGAAATGGTGCCGCCAGATTGGAGTTATTTTCAAGTTATTACAACAGCAATGTTAGATACAATACGTATGGCGATTATTGGGACGACTTTAGGAGCGATTTTAGCTATTCCACTTGCACTGTTTGCGGCAAGTAATGTGTTTACTAGTACATTTTTATACAGTCCAGCTCGATTGATTTTAAATTTTATTCGAACGATACCAGATTTATTATTAGCGGCAATTTTCGTAGCTATTTTTGGAATAGGACCACTTCCGGGTATTTTAGCTCTTACTTTTTTCTCAATTGGGCTCGTGGCGAAATTGTTGTATGAATCAATTGAATCAATTGACCCGGGCCCACTAGAAGCGATGACAGCTGTAGGGGCTAATAAGGTGCAATGGATTGTTTATGGAGTCATTCCACAAGTAAAAGCACACTTTGTTTCCTATGTACTATATACATTTGAGGTGAATGTACGTGCAGCGGCTGTCCTAGGTTTAGTAGGAGCAGGTGGTATTGGATTATATTATGATCGTACACTTGGATTTTTACAATATAAACAAACTGCTTCTATAATTATTTATACCCTTATTGTTGTTTTGTTAATTGACTACATTAGTACATTGTTGCGGGAGAAACTATAATGAATAGAACGACGATGATTGTGCCAAAACCGAAGAAACCGAGTATATATCGCTGGATTATTTTAATAGCACTTACAGTTGTATATGCATGGGCCTTTTCAGGAGTGCCATTAGAGGGGATAAAGGACACAGCAGGTGAAATTACGAAAGCAATTATGACAGGGATATTGAATCCAGACTGGTCGTATGTATCTTTGCCAGATGGTGAAGATTTATTACATGGATTAATTGATACGTTGGCAATTGCAATATTAGGTACATTTATTTCTGCATTTTTATCTGTTCCGTTTGCCTTTTGGGCGGCAACGAATATGAGTAGTGGAAAATTAACTTCAGGATCTGGGAAATTTGTACTTAGTTTTGTTCGTACGTTTCCTGAATTAGTTATGGCTCTTTTATTTATAAAAGCTGTTGGTCCAGGCTCTTTTGCAGGAGTATTGGCCTTAGGATTACATTCTATTGGAATGTTAGGGAAACTATATTCAGAAGGAATTGAAAACATAGATAATGGACCGACGGAAGCGTTACTAGCAACAGGAGCAAACCGTTTTCAAATACTTTGGTATGCAGTGTTACCACAAGTGTTACCGGATTTTCTATCGTATACGTTATACAGATTTGAAATTAATGTACGATCCGCTGCGATTTTAGGGGTTATTGGAGCAGGAGGGATTGGTACACCTTTAATTTTTGCGCTGAGTTCACGGAATTGGTCTCGTGTTGGGATTATTTTATTAGGTATCATTTTAATGGTAATTATAATTGATTGGATTTCAAGTTCGATTCGGAAAAGGATTGTTTAACTTATTTGAAAAGCATCGAAGTTAGATGCTTTTTTATGTTTTTAAAAACGTAAGTATAGAAGAAAATTGTATAAATATACAGATAATTCCCTTTCTTTTTAAAATAAAAATAATGAAAAAGTATGTCATATTGAATGCCCATACATTCCCGGAAACATTGATTTTTTTATAAAAAATCAAAAAAATATCAACATATTTGTCGATACATGTTGTATAATCTTGCGTGGGAAGCTATCATATAAATGTATAAAACGTTTACTAATATAAGCGAAGGGAAGAATAGCATGTCACATTCAATCGAACAACTTTCTATCAACACGATTCGCACATTATCCATCGATGCGATTGAAAAAGCAAACTCTGGTCACCCAGGAATGCCAATGGGTGCAGCACCAATGGCTTATACATTATGGACTCAATTTATGAAACACAATCCAAATAACCCAACGTGGTTTAACCGTGATCGTTTCGTATTATCTGCAGGTCATGGTTCAATGTTATTATACAGCCTACTTCACCTATCTGGTTATGATGTAACAATGGATGACTTAAAGAACTTCCGTCAATGGGGAAGCAAAACTCCAGGACATCCTGAGTACGGTCATACAGCTGGTGTAGATGCAACGACTGGTCCACTTGGACAAGGTATTGCAACTGCTGTAGGTATGGCAATGGCTGAAAGACATTTAGCTGCTAAATATAACCGTGATGCGTATAATGTAGTAGATCATTATACATACGCTATTTGTGGTGATGGAGATTTAATGGAGGGCGTTTCTGCTGAAGCATCTTCATTAGCTGCTCATTTACAATTAGGTCGTCTTGTTGTGCTTTATGATTCAAACGATATTTCATTAGATGGCGATTTAAATCGTTCATTCTCTGAAAGTGTAGAAGATCGTTACAAAGCATACGGATGGCAAGTAATCCGTGTTGAGGATGGAAACGATATTGAAGCAATCGCGAAAGCAATTGAAGAAGCGAAAGCTGACGAAAAACGCCCAACGCTAATTGAAGTAAGAACGACAATTGGTTTCGGTTCTCCAAACAAATCAGGAAAATCAGCTTCACATGGTTCTCCACTTGGTGTAGAAGAAACAAAATTAACGAAAGAAGCATATGCTTGGACTGCTGAGCAAGACTTCCACGTAGCAGAAGAAGTATATGACAACTTCCGTAAAACAGTACAAGATGTTGGTGAAACTGCGCAAGCTGAGTGGAACACGATGCTAGGTGAATATGCACAAGCATACCCAGAATTAGCAAACGAATTCCAAGCAGCAATGAACGGTCAACTTCCAGAAGGTTGGGAGCAAAACTTACCAACTTATGAATTAGGATCAAAAGCAGCAACTCGTAATTCTTCTGGTGCTGTAATTAATGCAATTGCAGAGTCTGTACCATCATTCTTCGGTGGATCTGCTGACCTTGCTGGTTCTAACAAAACATACATGAATAACGAAAAAGACTTTACAAGAGATGATTACAGCGGTAAAAACATTTGGTACGGTGTACGTGAGTTCGCAATGGGTGCAGCAATGAACGGTATTGCACTACATGGTGGTTTAAAAACTTACGGTGGTACGTTCTTCGTATTCTCTGATTACTTACGTCCAGCAATTCGCCTTGCAGCATTAATGCAATTACCAGTAACGTATGTATTCACACATGACAGTATCGCTGTTGGTGAAGATGGTCCAACACATGAACCAATCGAGCAATTAGCAGCGCTTCGTGCAATGCCAAACGTTTCTGTTATCCGTCCTGCTGATGGTAACGAATCTGTTGCAGCTTGGAGACTAGCTTTAGAATCTACAAACAAACCAACTGCTTTAGTATTAACTCGTCAAGACCTTCCAACATTAGAAGGTGCAAAAGATGATACGTATGAAAAAGTAGCAAAAGGTGCATATGTAGTTTCTGCAAGCAAGAAAGAAACGGCTGACGTAATCTTACTTGCAACTGGATCTGAAGTAAGCCTAGCTGTTGAAGCTCAAAAAGCATTAGCAGTAGACGGCGTTGACGCAGCTGTTGTCAGCATGCCATCTATGGATCGCTTCGAAGCTCAAACTGCAGAGTACAAAGAATCTGTATTACCAAAAGCAGTAACAAAACGTTTCGCAATCGAAATGGGTGCTACATTCGGATGGCACCGTTACGTAGGTCTTGAAGGAGATGTGTTAGGTATCGATTCATTCGGTGCTTCTGCTCCTGGTGAGAAGATTATGGAAGAGTATGGATTTACTGTAGAGAACGTTGTTCGTAAAGTAAAAGAAATGCTTTAATGATTTCAGAAAAATCTCTCCGGCATGGAGAGGTTTTTCTATGTAAATGAGTTTTTTCGACAGAAAAAGTTTTTTATCTCTCCGCAGTCAGACAATCATTGCAAATTTTCTTATATATAATGAAGAGAAAAGGTTGTCCAGATTGGGAGTGGAAAAATGAAAACGTATGAATTGTATTTAATTCAAGAGGATATTGCGAAAGCTTATTTTGGTCGTGAATATTTGTTTTTTGATTTATTTGCTCGATTTTCAGAATCTGGGTCCCTTTCGGAGAAAAAAGTGTTATATAAGCAAATGATGTATATAACGATGCCATTGCAAGTAATGAAAATTCATCATAAATTAGAACAAGCTTTGCGCGTTCTTGGTAAATATGATAGAACACATCATACACATACACTTTATACGGGAGCGGAGTACGGCGAAATAATGGTGAAACCGCACTATATTCGTATGAATACCTCTGGAAATGTCTCTATGGAAACGACATTCTTTGAGGTGTTAAGAAAGTGTGAATTAACATTTTTAGCTATGGATTATGAAAATACAAAGTACGGATGGCTGAATCCTCTAAAACAAGTACGAACATATGTGTAAAAAATGTCGAATTGTATCTTGTCTTATTGAAAAGGTTTTAGTACACTGTAAGGTAGACAACATGAAGGAGGAAAATATATGCCAATTTGGTTAGGTATTCTAGTGGGCGTAGTAGCACTAGTAGCAGGCGTGGCGTTAGGATTTTTCATTGCCCGCAAATATATGATGAATTACTTACAAAAAAATCCACCAATTAACGAACAAATGTTAAAAATGATGATGATGCAAATGGGACAAAAACCTTCCCAAAAGAAAATCAATCAAATGATGAGCGCAATGAACAAGCAACAAATGAAATAAGCGCTAAAAGACACTCGCTAAGAGTGTCTTTCTTTTTTGTTAGTTATAGTTTTTAAAACTTTTAAAAATTCTGTATTTTTGGTAAACTGAAAACATCGCTCATTTTAAGGGAGGAGGAAAAAAATGAAAGTGTTTATGAATTTAGCGTGGTTTTTTAAACAAGAAAAACGAGCGTACATAACTGGAATTATTTTATTGTTTGGCGTTGCACTTTTAGAACTTGTAGCACCAAAAGTAATTGGAATCGTTGTAGATGAAATTAATGATGGAACATTGACGACCAATAAGTTACTAAATTGGGTTGTACTATTAGTAATTGTAGGTATTACGATGTACATATTACGTTACATATGGCGTATTATGATTTTCGGATCTTCATTAAAATTAGCTCGCCAATTACGAAAAAATTTATATGAACATTTTACAAAGATGAGCCCATCTTTCTATCAGTCAAATCGAACAGGTGATTTAATGGCACATGCGACCAATGATATTCAAGCGATCCAGCAAACTGCTGGAGCAGGTGTTTTGACGCTTGTTGACTCATTAGCTGTCGGAGGATGTGTACTCGTAGCGATGGGTTTTACAATTAGTTGGAAGTTAACATTATTAAGTTTAATTCCAATGCCGATTGTAGCTATTTCGACAAATTATTATGGAACTTTATTACATAAAAGGTTTCATAAAGCACAGCAATCGTTTTCGGAAATCAATGATAAAGTGCAAGAGAGTATGAGTGGAATGAAAGTGATTCGCTCGCTTGGACAAGAGAAAGAAGATTTGCAGGCGTTTCGAAGAAAATCAGAAGATGTTGTACATAAAAATGTGTTAGTTGCACGTATTGATTCGTTATTTGATCCGACAATCTCTCTTATCGTTGGATTTTCTTTTTTAATCGCAGTATGTTATGGATCGGTATTAGTTGTAAGAGGTGAATTAACAGTAGGTGATCTCGTTACATTTACGACATATTTAGGTACCCTTGTTTGGCCAATGTTAGCGTTTGGATGGTTATTCAATATTATGGAGCGTGGGCGTGCTTCATATGACCGTGTAGAAAAAATTCTTTCACAAAAATCAGATGTAGTAAATAGCGAAAATGCTGTACATACAATAGCGAGCGGTAATGTTTCGTTTGCCGTTGATTCATTTTCGTATAAGAAAAATGAATTGTTACATTTAAACGATATTCACTTTGATTTGAAGAAGGGTGAAACGCTAGGAGTTGTAGGACGTACAGGCGCAGGGAAAACGACTTTATTAAAATGTTTAATCCGTGAGTATGATCATTTTAATGGTGAATTAAAAATTGGGGAGCGAGATATTCGAGATATAACACTTCATGGTGTCCGTTCTGCCATTTCATACGTGCCGCAAGATCATTTTTTATTTTCAGCAAGTATTGGTGAGAATATTGCCTTTGGAAAGGCGGATGCTACATATAATGAAATTACCCAAGCTGCAGAGATTGCTTGTATTCATAATGACATCCTCCAATTTTCAGAAGGATATGAAACAGTAGTAGGGGAAAGAGGTGTTTCGTTATCTGGTGGTCAAAAACAGCGAATCTCTATTGCTCGTGCTTTATTAACAAATGCTGAAATATTAATTTTGGATGATTGTTTATCAGCAGTAGATGCAAAAACAGAAGAGACGATTTTAAGTGCCTTAAAGAGGGAAAGAGCAGGGAAAACGACGATTATTACTGCACACCGATTAAGTGCAATTCAGCATGCCAATCTTATTCTTGTTGTTGATGAAGGTAGAATTGTACAAAGAGGTACACATGAGGAATTAATGAAGGAAAACGGCTGGTATAAGGAAATGTATGAAAGCCAGCAATTAGAAGCTTTAGTCGAGAAAGGAGGCGTATGATGGTAGAGAAGAAGCGAAGTGATTTAAGTAGATTGCTTTCTTATATGAAGCCATATAAAGGGTTGCTATCTTTAGCATTTATCTTTTTAGTTGGTGCGACAGTAACGGAAATGATGGGGCCTTTTTTAATTAAACAATTCCTCGATGAACACCTAGTACCGCGGGATTTTGAACGATCAGCGCTCGTTACTTTATTTGTAATTTACATAGTTGCTCATTTATTAAAAGTATTATTTACGTATTTAAATCTATTGTACTTTCAGAACATTGCTTTTAAGATTGTTCAAGATATGCGAGTCGAAGTATATGAACATGTTCAAAAGCTGTCATTAAGTTTCTTTGATCGTACGCCAATTGGTACGCTCGTATCTCGTATAACGAATGATACGGAAGCGATTAAAGATTTTTATGTTAGTGTATTATCAACATTTGTGAAAAATGTAGTCTTTTTAGTAGGTATTTTAATAGCGATGTTTTTATTAGATGTAAAATTAGCGCTATTTTCTCTCGTATTAATTCCGATCATGTTTGCGATTATGGTATTATATCGCCGGAAAAGTGCAGCTTTTTATTTAGAAGTACGTAATCAATTAAGCGTGTTAAATGCAAAATTGAACGAGTCCATACAAGGAATGAATATTGTTCAAGTGTTCAGACAAGAAAAACGTATGAGAAAAGAGTTTGAAGAAGTGAATAATAAACATTATAGTGCAGGGCGACGTACTTTGAAGTTAGACGCATTACTTTTACGACCGGCTACGGATTTAGTGCATATTGTAGCTATTGCGTTAGTACTAGGTTTATTTGGGATTGATGCTTTAAAGAGCCCTGTTGAAGTAGGAGTTTTATATGCTTTTGTTAACTATATACATCGTTTTTTCCAACCTGTAAATGAGATGATGATGAAATTGTCCTTTTTCCAACAGGCACTTGTTTCGTCATCACGTGTATTTCATTTAATGGACGAGAAAGATTTAGCACCGGTTCAAAAAGGCAATGAGAATCCTCAAGTTGTGGATGGGGATATTGAATTTAAAAATGTTACTTTTTCATATGATGGAAAGCGTGACGTTTTAAAAAATGTATCATTTCACGTGAAACAAGGGCAAACGGTTGCTTTTGTTGGGCATACTGGTAGCGGAAAAAGTACGATTATGAATTTGTTAATGCGATTTTATAATATTAAGTCAGGAAATATTGTAATAGACGGTGTAGATTTAGAAAAATTTGAAGAACGAGAAATTAGAAAGAAAATAGGACTCGTATTGCAAGATGCATTTTTATTTGCTGGAAATGTAAAGCAAAATATTCGTATGTATAATGAAGAAATTACGGATGAAGAAGTAAAAGAAGCTGCTCGATTTGTGCAAGCGAATACGTTTATTGAAAAGTTACCAAAACAGTATGAAACAGAAGTAGTAGAAAGAGGTGCAGCATTTTCAAGCGGTCAACGACAATTAATTGCTTTTGCTAGAACGATAGCAACGAATCCGAAAGTATTAGTATTAGATGAAGCAACAGCTAATATCGATACAGAAACAGAAGAGGCTATTCAAACAGCGTTGCAACAAATGCGAAAAGGTAGAACGACGATAGCCATTGCGCATAGGTTATCTACAATTCAAGATGCAGATCAAATTTTTGTGATGCATGATGGAGAGATAGTAGAAAGAGGAACACATCAAGAATTACTAAGTGAGCAAGGTTTGTATTATAATATGTACTTGCTACAAAATAAAGTGAGTTTGCAAAAGGCCTTGTAATACAAGGTCTTTTTTATTTTGTATACAAAATATGTTTACTCTTTGTTTCTATAGCATAAATGTTGTGTCCTCTTATGAAACTTGTACATATTGTATGTATACGAAGTAAAAAAAATGATAGGAGATTTTATATGCAAAACAGATCAGGTTCAAATGTTACGTTTATTGATGTGTCTCATTGGGAAGGGAATATTGATTGGAATGCAGTGAAGGCATCTGGAATTCCAGCAGCGTATGCAAAAGCGACAGAAGGTGTAAACTACATTGATCCTACTTTTACTAAGAATGTACAAGCAGCACGAAATGCGAATGTATTAATTGGTGCATACCATTTTGCACGCCCAGAACAAAATGATGCAATTTCAGAGGCGAAATATTTTGTGAGTATATTACAAAATAACCAGACAGACTTAATGCCAGTTCTGGATTTAGAATCACCAACAGATCCGAGCAACAGTAATTTAACTGGTAACGCTATATCGAATTGGGCAAGAAGCTTCATAAATTATGTGAAACAGGCTACTGGAAAAGATGTAATGTTATATACAGGAGTTTGGTATATTAATGAGTTCGGAATTAGCGGATTAAGTGATATACCGCTTTGGATTGCTAAATACTCGAGTACACCGCCTGCTGATGCGGGTGGATGGACAGCGTGGACAGCGTGGCAGTACACAGATTCTGGACAAATTTCAGGCGTAGGAAATTGTGATGTATCAGCTGCAGTTTCATTAGAAGCTTTAAAAGGGAATGGAGCAAGTGGTGGAGGTAATGTTTCCCCGCCTAATAATGCAACTCCAGTGTACGGGGTTGCTATAATTAATGGAGATAATGTGAATTTGAGAAGTGGACCATCTTTGCAGTCTAGTGTAATTCGCCAATTGAATCGTGGCGAAACATATGAAGTTTGGGGAGAACAAGATGGATGGCTTTGTTTAGGGACAAATCAGTGGGTATATAATGATCCGAGTTATATTCAGTATAAACATTATGTGGCGACTATTACTGGTGATAATGTAAATTTGCGTGATGCTCCATCATTAAATGGAAATGTTATAAGACAGTTACATCATGGTGAATCGTATCGAGTATGGAGTAAGCAAGATGGATGGCTTTGCTTAGGGACAAATCAATGGATATACTACGATCCGAGTTATATTCAGTATGGTGTACAATAGAGTGAAAATAAAAGGTGCCCCGTCAGAGGTGCCTTTTATTAAAAATATACAACTTTTACAAAGTCTATATCGAAACCATAGTATACTATAGTAGATATATTTATAAAAAATAATCGAAAATGAAATAAAGGGGTAAAAATATGAATTATGTGCTAATAGGTGCGGTTTTAATATTATTAGCTGTAGTATTTGTGCTGTTTTATAAAAATAAACAGTTAGAATCAGAGAGTCAGCAAGTAGAATTTGAAAAGAAACAAGCGATTGAAACGTATAAAAATGAAATTGCAGCTACGGTGATAGAGCATAAAGAACAACAAAATAATTTAAAAAATATGGAACAGAAAAAATACAATGATTTACAAGTAAGTGCAAATAGAGAAATTGAAAATATGCGTATGATGAAAAATCAATTAGCTGTGCAGCATAGTAAAGAACGTAGTGAAATGCAAAATAAACATAATAACGAAATACATATGTTTCAAAAATTAATTGCAAATTTACGAGAATATACTAAAAACGGTGCTGAAATGAATACGTACGAAACATTACATTATATGAAGCGAGGATTCATAGAGCAAGGCATCATATTAGATGCTGAATTTCAAGTCATGCCGAATGTTTTTATTAAAAACAATAGTGAAATAAACGATAATCGAATCCATCATCTTATCTTGTGCAAAACTGGTATTTATCTACTGGAGACGAAAGAATGGAACGAGAAATTAATTCATGGTTTAACGAAAGAAAATGCTGGTATATATTCATTTATGATTGATGAAATGGGTAAGTATCAACAAGAAGTTGATAAAGAAGAAACATTTGAATATATAGTAGGTAAAGATTCGTCAACTATACAAGTGAAAAATGAAGGGAATCCAGTATATAAGGCGAAGAAACTATCTCAAATTTTATACAATTGTTTGAATGAAATGCAGGCTAATAGTATAAAAGAAAAGGTAAAACCAGTTGTATATTTTTATAATAAAAATGGAAAAGCAATAGTAGACCTTTCTAGTGAGGAAACACCTAGATTAAAAGATCGGGAGCAAATTGTAATGTTCTTTAGAAATGAAATCTTAACAGGGAAAGTAGTATATACAGAGCAAGAATTAGAACAGATTCGAGAAATGATTAGCCTGATGAATTATATTGTGAGTTAAAAGGGGAGAGCTTTCTGAACGCTATGCTACGTGGCATTTTATATGTCTATTTTTGTTTGTATATAGTAATGTACATTGTATTTATATTCGTCATTGATAGGGTCCATATACCCTTAAGTGTAAGGAGCATTTTTGTAGTATTCATACCATTTGTTTTATTAGTTACGATTCAAAGGGTTATTTTATATGTTTCTAAAAATCGTAATGAAGAAAAGAAGCAAATGTTGGGGGTTTTAATAGTAGCACTCATACCATTAATAGTGTGCACTGTACAACTAAGTGTAAATGAATATACATCAAAGTTTAATCAAAATAGATGGTTAAATCATGCAGATAAGCGGGTACATATGGTAGATGATCTATTACAAAAATATAAATTAATAGGGAAATCAAATGAAGAAATTACACAATTGTTAGGAGCCCCAACGGAAACGAGAAGTGGGGAAGAAGGAGTTATCACTTTGTATTATCTTGGGACTGAACGTGGCTTTATTCCAATAGATAGCGAACAGCTTATTTTACAATTTGATAGAGATGGTAAAGTCATGGAATATACGGTGCATAAAGATTAAAGAAACGTAGAGGGAAGCTATATGTTATAGCTTCTTTTTTATTTTTCAATATATCACGGAAGGGGGAGAAGGTTTTTGAGTGGAATAAGGAATGAAAGCGGAGGTGATGCATATATATAGATGCATTGGGTGATTATTCGCCCGATTGGTGAGCGTTAATAATCAATAAGTACGGACAAAAACCCAATGATGAAAGTTTCACTTTATCATATTGTATAAATGAAAAGGAGGTAAGACGGTGAAAGCAATCCCGACTGATGTCCTGAGTAAAGAATTGATGGAAAGAGAAGGAGTTATATCTATTACAGTAAAGGAATTTGAAAAAATAGAAGTAGCTGGAGTAGTAGTAGCTGGTCCAGCGGTTATTTTGATTAATCAAGATTAAGTACATATTATTGAAATAAAAAGCATCCGTCTAGGATGCTTTTTATTTGTATGTAAGGATAAATATGATGGATAATTGTGTTACTGGAGGGAAAGTCTGTGGCAATTATTATAACAATGTTAGTAATGGGTATTTTATTAGGATTTGTTGGAGCTGGAGGAGCTGGGTTTATTATCGCGATACTCACTTTAGTATTTCATATTCCTATTCATGTTGCTCTTGCAACATCTTTAACTGCAATGGCATTTACGACATTATCAGGTGTTGTCAGTCATTACCGTGAAGGCAATGTTGCATTTATTATAGGCGGGATTGTTGGGGGATTTGGCGCAATTGGCTCTTATATTGGTTCTAAATTTGGTTCACTTATACCAGCACATCTTCTTCATTGGTTTACAGCTGGGATGTTATTTTTATCGGCAATTTTTATGTTTATTAAATTAATTATGTTCCAAAACAAAGAACAGTCATCTTTATATAAGCATAAAGAGTTTTCCATGAACTACTTGTTGAAATGTATATGCCTTGGATTAGTTACTGGAATGATGGCTGGTTCATTTGGGATTGGTTCTGCACCGTTTATTCAGCTTGGATTAATGGTTCTATTGGGACTAACGATTCAGCAATCTGTAGGGACAACAATGCTTGTTATATTACCGATTGCAATTGGAGGCGGGCTAGGATATAGTTCGGAAGGATATTTAGATTATATATTGTTATTGCAAGTATTAATTGGGACCATGTTAGGGGCATATATTGGCGCGAAGTTTACAAATTATGCACCGCGAATGCTTTTGAGGTTTTCGATGATTATGACACCGGTTTTAGCTGGATGTATGCTATTGATGGAATAAAGTGAAATTATAATAAGTAGGGGGTTACTGCTTACAAATAGCAGGATAAAATTAATATAGCAAACTATTAATATATTTTACGAATGAATTATGTAGGTAATTCATATTTCCCATATAAAAGGATTTGTTTTAATATTATGAGTGTAAAGTTCGAGTATTCGAAGTACTACTTGAATTATATCCCTATCCCTTTTCTAAAAATGCGAACAAGTTTTGCCCTATTCTATTCAATAGTTAATTGTATAGAAATATATTGTTCGATGACCATTATGGAACGTACATAATGGGAAAATCCCGATCCTTAAAGAGGATGCCCCTAATCTTCATGTGAAAATATGATCGGATATGAAAGCTGACCAATTTATGGTCAGCTTTCTTTTTGTTCGAAAATTATTTCTTCTTTAATTTCTGTTTGCAATAATACAGTTTTTCCGAAGCGACGTTTGCATTCCGCGCGCACTTTTTCAAGGGCTAGTAGCTGAGTAGTCGCGGGAACTGTGACAATAGCTTGGCGAGGCTTTCGATTTTCTTCACAAAAGACACATTCCACAACATAATTAGAAATCATATTTTCATCCTTCCAGTTTTAATTTCTAAGAAGGGATTGCCTATGAAGTTGATGTAATCTTTCGTCATTGTTTTATTTTTTTCCTCTTTTTTTCAAGGGGAAAATAAAAAAGAGGGCGAATTTTAGTAGGGGAGGGATGTTTATGGAGAGATGGATAGGTAGTGCAGCGGTATGTGTAAATGAAAGAAAGGAAGTTTTAATGGTACTGCAGGGCAAAGAGGGAGAAGAAAAAAGGTGGTCTGTCCCAAGTGGAGGACTTGAAAAGGGAGAGACACTAGAAGAATGTTGTATCAGGGAAGTTTGGGAAGAAACAGGTTACAATGTGGAAGTTGTAAATAAAATATATGAAAAAGAGGGTATTACATACGGTGTTCCAGTGTATGTCCATTATTATTTTGTTAAACAAATAGGCGGTAATATGAAAATCCAAGATCCTGATGAGTTAATACATGAAATTGCTTGGAAAGGGATACATGAAGTTGAACAATTGTGTTTAGCTTTTCCAGAGGATTATGAATTGCTGTGCCGATATATAGATAAAGAAGCAAGTATGTAAATACTTGCTTCTTTAATGTATCCAAGACAAGAAAAGCGGAACGATAACTAAACTAGCGCCTGCTGTTAAAAGCATGGATAAACTTGCGATTGTTCCTTCCACAGGACCGATTTCGAATGCTTTTGATGTACCGGTTCCATTTGCGCTCGTTCCTAACATAATACCTTTTGCGATTGCTGTTTTAATACGGCAAATACGTATGAGAGAAGGACCGAGCAATGCTCCTGTTAAGGCAGTTAAAACGACAAATACAGCAGTTAATTGTGACATACCACCAATCATTTCTGAAATAGCCATTGCGATTGGTGTTGTTACGATATGTGGCGCTAAACTATGTTCTAGTGATGAATCAATTTGAAAATAATTTGCTAGTAGTGCTGAAGTAATGACTGATAAAAACGAACCGACAATGACATTAAGTAAGATAGCCATTCCATGTTTCTTTAATAAATCAAAGTATTTATAGATTGGCCATGCAAAAGCAACTGTTGCGGGTTTTAATAATTCAGTTAACCAATGACCACCAGATTCATATGTTTCATAAGGTGTATCTAATCCGAGCAATAAAGCAATTAAAATAATGGGACAGACGAGAAGAGGAGAAAGTAGACTCCAATTCCAGCGTTGATACATTTTTTTTGATAGCCAATATGTGAATAGTGTTAATAGTAAACAAAGAAATCCGATCATTGCGTTGATCCTTTCCGCTTTAGTAGCAATTCTGTTAAAAGTCCTGTAACTAAGGTAACGCAAAGAGTGCTAATCATAATAATTAAAATGAGATCGATTCCATATTGTGTTAGTGTATCTCTGTAACGTATGACAGCGACTGCAGAAGGGATGAAAAATAAAATAAGTTCTTTTAATAAAAAATCTGCTCCGTCCTGTATCCATTCTTTTTTAACTAGGTTAAATTTTAATGAAATTAATAATAAGAAAATACCGATTATACTTCCTGGAACTGGGAGGTGTGCCTGTTTTGCAATCCATTCACCTGTCCAAGCGAAACAAAATAGTAATAAAATTTGTCCGCTTAACTTCCACCATTTCATACAGTAACCACCTCTTTCTTTTGTTACATAAAAATTGTAAAAAAGAATTAACAATTTCTACTATACGTTCATTCAAAATATTTGTCTAATATATAAATTATATGTTATTAATATATAAGACATATTAATCGAAAGTGAAAAGGGTGTCCAAAAATGGAATTACGGCATTTGCAATATTTTGTTGTTGTGGCAGAAGAGTTACACTTTGGACGGGCGGCTGCTCGTTTACAAATGACACAACCACCACTTAGTCAACAAATACAGCAATTAGAAAAAGAAATGGGAGTTACATTATTTTCAAGAACGAAAAGAAAGGTTGAACTAACAGAAGCAGGAGAAATGTTTTTAAAAGAAGTAAAAAAGGCGTTTGAACAAATTGAAAAAGCAGTAGAAGTTGCACAAAGTGCGCAAAGGGGAGAAGTAGGATCACTTTCAATTGGTTTTGTAGGTGCGGCGATATATGATATTTTACCATCAATTGTTAGGGAATATAGAAAGAAATTTCCGAGAGTGTCTGTTGCATTACATGAATTGTCAACACCAGATCAAGTTCATGCACTTCATGATAACCGTATCGATATTGGCTTTTTACGTCCACCAATTCCAACGCAATTATTAGAATTAGAGCCAATTCAAAGGTTATCTTGCACCTTATGTTTACCAAAGGCACATCCACTTGCAGAGAAAGATGAAATACATATAGAAGATTTACGAGATGAGCCGTTTGTATTTATTACGAGACCAGTATGGCCAGCTTTGTATGATACAATTTTATCTCTTTGTAGAGAAGTTGGATTTAGTCCACGTATTGTACAAGAAGCAACAGAGTATCAAACAGTTATGGGGCTTGTAGCAGCAGGGATTGGAATTACAGTAATACCCGTGTCGGCAAATAAGTTATATAAAACAGAAGTTGTATATAAAGAGTTATATGATTCTAATTTTGTTGCAGAAATGTCAGTGGCTTATAAAAAAATGAATAGTAATCCAGAGTTGCTAGAGTTTTTAAAAATTGCAAGAGAGAAGAAAAGAATAGAAGTAGAAGATGAATAATAGTAGTAGCAGAAAATGGATTTAATTCAAATCCATAAAAGTACACCTTATTAAACAATAAAGCGGAAATGCAACTTAAGTTGCATTTCCGCTTTATTGTTCTTTTTTTAGCTCGATACTAAATAGATAAACGTGTTCATTTTCTTTTAAGAGTAGATCAATACCTGTTTCTTCATCAATGGTAGGAACGCTTACAGTTTCTTTACTTGTTTGGATTACAGCAGCTAAAGTTGTTTTTTGATTGTATTTTAAATTTTTTATAGATGGGATTGTAGTAGTTGCGGAGCTATTTACGCTTGGTGGTGCTTCTTCATGAACAAGCGTTGAACCACCATCAATATTCATATACCACTGCCTTTTTTCTTGTATATCTTTATCGAATTGGAAATGTGGTGGTAAAAAAGAAAGCTTTACTTTCTTTTTTGAAAAATGTGATGTAGCTATATTAGCAATTTCTTTTGTTTTTTTACCATTGTTATAATAATCAATCGTAGCATTTATTTCATCTTTCTCATTTTTTAGCGTAACGTTATAAAATATGCTATTTCCTTCTTGAAAAGGAGTCATTTGTAAAATAGAAGCCTGCTCTGTTGTTAATTTGTATGGCTCAACAATGGCAACTTCATTGTTTTTTAGTTGGCTACAACTTGTGAATAATAATAAAGACAAGATTAATAGTAATTTTATACGCATGCAATCTCCTCCTTTTTACAATTATATTCTAAATGTGATTTTTATCATTTCGTTTTCTAGGACTAAAGACTTAGAAGAAATTCCGATTGTAGTGCGATGTTTAAAATGTCATATTTTTATACACTAGTAGTATAGAATGCGTATGTAATAAGGTAGGGGAAGAATTTTATGTCTTTATGTCGGTTAGCGAGAAAAAATATTAGAACATTTGCTACCAAAAGGATGAAGCAATTTATGTGGATTGCTATGAGTACTATGATTTTGTTTTTTATGATATCGTTACAATTTAATGAAGGAGCTATTTTGAAAGTAGGGGATGCATTTGTATTTCAAATGTATTTTTACACACTTTTTATTGTACTAATTTTCATATGTATTTTTACTACATATAAAATGATGTACTCCCTTTTGCATGTGAGGAGGGAGGAGTTTATATCTTATGTAGCAGAAAATATGAAAAGAAAAGAGGTACTATGTGTATTATGTCAGGAGCAATTATTCATTTATGGAGCAGCATTTGTTTTTGGATTAATTAATGGGATGCTATTTTTGAAATTATTCACGGTTATCTTTATGAAAGTCGCAGGGATACAAGGAATAAATAGTGCGCCAATTACAATATATGCAGTTGTAATTATTAGTATAATTATGATGACTGTCGTTTTAATATCGATGATGCAATGTTATCGATTTGTTCGAAGTTTAAAAGATGAAAATTCGTTGCGGTTTAGAGAAAGGGCATGAGAAATCATGCTTTTTTCTATTTTACACATAAAAATAATCATGTTACAGTGAAAAGACCTGACAAAGAATGGGAAGGAAAGGTTGTATAGAATGACAAATGAACAATCAATTGTAAAAGTCGATCGGTTAACGAAGCGAATCGGATCAAAGACACTTGTACAAAATATTAGTTTTGAAGTGAAAAAAGGCGAGGTTGTCGGTTTACTCGGACCAAACGGTGCTGGAAAAACGACTTTAATGAGAATGATGGTTGGTATGATCCGTATGACCGAAGGTGAAGTATGGATTGATGGTCAATCTGTGAAACAGCAATTCGAAAAAACCGCTGCGAAAATTGGAGCGGTAATTGAGACACCTGAATTTTATCCTTTTTTAAGCGGCTATGAAAATTTAACATATTTCGGACGAATGAATGGTAATGTGACCGAAGAACGTATCGATGAAGTAGTGAAATTGTTAGGGATGGGACAAGTAATTGATCGTAAAGTAAAAGCATATTCACTCGGCATGAGACAACGTTTAGGAATCGCTCAGGCGCTTATTCACGATCCAGATGTGCTGATACTAGATGAACCGACAAATGGATTAGACCCTAGTGGAATACATGAAATGAGAATGTACATAAAAAAAATTGCACATGAACAAGGAAAAGCTGTACTTGTATCAAGTCACTTACTTTCAGAAGTTGAATTAATGTGTGACAGAGTTATCATTATTCAGCACGGGCAATATGTGGCTACGCAAAATATTCAGCATAGCCAAAGCGAAGAGATGGAGACGATCCGTATACGTGTAGATGATGCGAATAAAGCAGCAGAAATATTAGGGCATGATGTTTTAGTAAAAGATAATGAATTACTTATTAATGTAAAAGATGAAGAAATCCCAAATGTTATTCGTACATTGCTTGAGAAAAATATTCAAGTGTATCGTGTATATGAAGAAAGAAAAACGTTAGAAGAGCAATTTTTAGAATTAACAGGGGGAAAAGATATTGTTTAATTTAGTATATAACGAACTGTATAAAATATTTAAGCGGAAGCGAACGATTATTCCATTTGCAGTTATTGCAGTATTAATAATCGGATTAGGATGGGTTACGGTAAAGTATTTTGAACCGGAAACAAAAGGATGGAAAGTAGATTATACAGAACGAACTGTAGAAATTGAGAAAAAGCTTGGCATGAAAAAAGAAGCTATTTTAGCAGAAAAATCAGGGGATGAGCTTGTAAAAGAATACCAGCTTAAGATGAAGCATTTAGATACGGATACAGCACCGGCAAGCAGTTCTCCACTTTCTTTCATGAGAGATACAGGTTTTATCGTATTTCCAATTTTGCTCCCATTTATCCTCGTGTATGCAAGTACAATTTTTGCGAATGAATATAGCTGGGGAACATATAAATTTTTAACGATACGACCAGCGAGTCGCTTTAAAATTTTAACAGCAAAATTTTTAGCAATCGTTATATTTGCAGCTTTATTATTTATATTTAATATGATCTTCTCCGCTTTATGTGGACTTGTTATTTATAAATTCCAACAGCCTGCATGGAGTGAGTTTATTTTCCAAGATGGAAATATAATAAAACAAAACATTTTTGTAGAAGCAAGTAAATATTATGTTTTATCGTGGTTACCAACGGTTGTGTACGCATCGTTTGCATGTATGATTTCTGTGTTAACGAGATCTAGTGGAGGTGCAATTGGTATTTCACTATTCCTTGCTTTATCAGGAAATATTGCGCTATTAGCAGCCACTAGATATAACTGGGCGAAATATTTATTGCCAGCAAACACAGATTTATATAGTATTTCAAAGAATGGAAGTTTTATTGATGGAGTAACATTCCCGTTTGCATCATGTATGTTGTTACTTTATTTGTTCGTATTTTTATGTATTTCATATACTGTGTTTTTAAAACGTGATTTAACTTAATAAGAAAAGCCGTTCAGGGTGCTGAGATGCACTTTGAACGGCTTTTTTTATGAGAATTGTTTAAGTGCTCTTTCGGCTAGTAAAGCAAAGTATTCTGCACTTATAGGCAGTGCCTCTTCATTAATTGTAAAAGCAGGATGATGCCATTCATGTGTACCACTCGTTCCCATAAAGACGAATGAACCTGGTATTTCCTGTTGGTAAAATGAGAAATCTTCTCCAGCCATTGACGGACTAGGCGAGATGATATTAAGATTCATCTTTGTGGCAACTTGAGTAGATAAGTCTGTAAGAGCTTTATCGTTGTGAACAGCAGGAGGACCTGAATAAAAACGGAATTTCGTTTTTACACCTAATGCATCAGATACACCTTTAATAATACGCTCCATGAGTGCTGGAATCTTTTCACGTGTTTCAGCTTGGAATGTGCGAATCGTTCCTTCTAACGTAGCTTTTTCAGGAATCACGTTCCACGTATTTCCTGCATGAATATTTGTAACACTAACAACTACATTTTGAGATGAACTTATATTTCGGCTTACAATTGTTTGCAGTGCCATCACAATTTGAGAGGATGCGACAATAGGATCTACTCCAGCATCTGGTACAGCCGCGTGTGTACCAACTCCGTGAATTTCAATTTCAAATCGATCAACTCCGGCCATCAGTGGACCATCTTTAATGCCAATTGTACCTACTGGTAAATCAGGTTTATTATGCATGCCGAAAATCGCTTGCACATTACGTAAATGTCCAGCATCAATAACTTTGCAAGCGCCATTACTACTTTCTTCAGCTGGTTGGAATATGAAGCGAACCGTTCCATTTAGGGAAGATTCTCTTTCTTTTAATAAGAAAGCAGTACCTAAAATAGCAGCTGTATGAAAATCGTGTCCACAAGCATGCATTTTCCCTCGTACTTTAGATGCATAGGACAAATGTGTTTCTTCTTGAATAGGAAGGGCATCAATATCAGCACGAACTGCTACAATTGGTCCGTTTTTATTACCAGACACTTCAGCGATAATTCCTGTTTCTAAATTGGAATCAATGATAGTAATGTTTTTTTCTTCTAACCAATTTTTTATTGCTTTTGTTGTTTCGAACTCTTCATATGATAGTTCTGGATACTCATGTAAATGTCGACGGATGGAAATAAGTTTTTCTTTTAGTTGATTTGAAATAGATACCATGTAGTATGCCTTCTTTCTTCAGCAAAATATTTATCATAAGTATACAACAATAAAAGAGAGGATTCTCAAATGAAAATCCTCTCTCGTTTATCCTGTATTAATGGGCAGTCCGATTGGTTCAACTAATTAAAGTTTCACTTTATGCTGCGACTTTTTTATGCGTATGATGTTTACGATAACGTCCACGCATTGCGTATGCAATTTGCGGGATTGCAATCCCAATTAAAATAAGTGATACACCGAACCATTGTGAAGATAGTACAGCCTCTTTTAAAACGAATACTGACATAATTGTTGTAACTGGTAGTTCCGCTGCACCAAGAATAGTCGCTAAGCCAGAACCGATTTTTGGAATCCCGATTGTAAAGGCAATAGATGGAATAACGATACTAAATGTTCCTAATCCTAAACCGTATTTCCAAAGACCTTGAGAAATGGCACCATTAAAAATAAATGTTGGTGGGAATACAATCATGACTAAAGTTAAAGCACCAGTCATTAAGAGAACACCGCGCGGTAATGAAGGTACTTCAACAGCAACTTTTCCGCTTACGAAAATGTATGTTGCGAATGTAACAGCAGATAATAAACCTAAAATGACCCCAGTCGTATCGAAAGCACCTACTGATTGTTCAAGTAAACCACTTGATAAAAATGTCCCTACAAGTAAGAAAATAACAGAAATAACTTTTTCTCTTGAAGGTAATGTTTTTGTTGCGACTGCTTCAATGATAATTCCGACCCAAACGAATTGGAATAAAAGAATAATTGCAATAGAAGCTGGTACAGTTTTTAATGAAGCATAATAAAAAATTCCGGTAAAACTTGCAGATGTTCCTGCAACGAATAAAAGTAATGCTTGCTTTAAAGGAACGCGATGTCTAGAAAATAGAAGTGTAATAGCAAGCAAAATAATCCAACCGAACAAATATTGGCTGCCAATTACCTCTCCAAGTGAAAATCCTTCTGCATATGCAAGCTTAACAAAAATAGCTAAAATTCCATAACTACACGCTCCTAATAAAACTAAAAGAGAATAACGAAGCATGAAAAATTCCTCCCATCTATATGAAGTTATTCCGTATCGAAAATATATAACTAGAGGGAAGTATACAAAATTAGAAATAAAGGGTCAAATGAAAGAAAAGTATGACATTTTATAGAATAATAATAAAAGTATGATATTTATGCATAATCTTGAAATTTTTAATAGTAGAAGTATTATAAAATAAACTTTGCATTGTATAGAGATAGCATTTGAAAAAAATATTTTTTAAACCAATATGTATATAGACGTACTAGTAACGTGCTAATTATTTGAGAAACTATGTTACCTTTGTTATGGTAATAACAATTAAAGGAGTTTTATAATCCATTTGGTTTTTTTCTATATAATAGAAGGAAATGAAAACGTTTTATTAGAAACTGTGAGGAAGTGCGGTTTTTCTTATTGCCACGTTGTAAAAGTGATTTCACGAATTGTTCATAGTATTTTTATGTGTTTTTGTTACAATATTTAGGGAGAGGAGTGGAATGATGCAAGATATTAGTATTTTTTTAGCGTTTGGCGCCGGGTTCTTATCATTTATTTCCCCATGTTGCTTACCGCTTTACCCGGCATTTTTATCGTACATAACAGGTATGTCGGTTTCTGAATTGAAAGAAGAAAATGCAATGCTTCGCAAAAGAAGTATGATACATACAGCGTTTTTCTTACTTGGATTTTCAATTATATTTATTGCAATTGGATTTGGTACAAGTTTTATTGGAGGAATCTTTACTGACTATAAAGATTTAATCAGACAGTTAGGTGGTATATTTATCATCGTGTTCGGCTTAATTATTGTCGGGGTGTTTAAGCCGAAATTTTTAATGCAAGACCGTAAATTTACATTTAAAAATCGTCCAAGTGGCTATTTTGGATCAGTACTAATAGGATTAGCTTTTGCAGCAGGATGGACGCCATGTACCGGACCAATTCTAGTGTCTGTAATTGGATTAGCAGCAACAAATCCAGAATCAGCAATGATATATATGATTGCTTACATACTTGGATTTGCAATCCCGTTTTTCGTACTGTCATTCTTTATTACGAAAATGTCTTGGATTAAAAGAAATAGTATGGCCTTCATGAAAGTCGGAGGATATATTATGATTGTTATGGGTGTCTTCCTATACTTTAACTGGATGACGAAAATTATCGTATATTTCTCAAGTTTATTTGGTGGTTTTACTGGTTTTTAGTATTATTCTGCGAAAATGTTGGAAATACTAACGGAAAAGCATATAATGAAAGTATATTTTGCATATAGCCACAAAAAAGGATGAGAAAATATGAACATAGTTCTTTTATCAAGTATCGTTGCTGTTTGTATGGCTGTCGGTGCGATGTTTATTCGTTTAAAAGCAGCTAAGAAACCTGCAACATTGAAAAAAATTATACTTCCACCATTTTTTATGAGTACGGGTGCATTGATGTATGTTTTTCCTGAATTTCGATTAACTCCAGCAGAAATGTTAGAAGCAATTGGTGTCGGTTTGATTTTCTCTATTTTTCTTATTAAAACATCTAAATTTGAAATTAGAGGACAAGAGATTTATTTGAAGCGTTCAAAAGCCTTTGTTTTCATATTAATTGGATTACTTGTAGTGCGGATTGTATTTAAAACCTACTTAAGTCAATCTCTTGATTTAGGACAACTTAGTGGCATGTTCTTCTTACTTGCGTTTGCGATGATTGTGTCATGGAGAATTGCAATGTATCGTTCCTTTACGAAATTACAGAAGGAAATGGAAAAAGAAGATGGTTTTTATAATGAAAAAGATATGAAGCTAACTTAAAAACTGTATATGTACCAAATAAAAAGACAGCGTCAAAGGCGCTGTCTTTTTTATCGAAAATAATATGAAGTTACTTTGCGAGTAAAGATCGATAGTTAGAATAATCAATCTTTTTTTCTTGTAGTTTTTTTATTAAAAATTTATGATCACGCTTTGGTGTGGCAATGATATATCCCTTAATAATTAAGTCTTGTGTAATTTGAGAGGCATTTTCTTGTAATGCAAGTTCTCCGATTTTTCCAGCAATCTTTGATTTTGCAACATCACGAAATAGTTCTGGAACAGGACTTACAAGCTCTTCTAACAATTGTTTTTGTTCATCAGCCCATAAATGTCTCGTTTTATTTATGTAGTGTTCTTCCCAATCCAAAATGGACATGCCGTCTTCTTTTGGTAATCGTTTCAGGAATTTTCTGAACATAAAGTATCCACCGATAGACATAAGCCCTAACAAAATAACCGTCCATAATACAATGAACCAACTGAACCATCCTTCGAGCAAGCATATCCCCCCTTAATGATAGCGGTTTTCTTTTATTCATATTATATACAGTGAGATTCATAGAAAGCAAGAACGCTTGGTCATTTTGACCAAGCGTTATAGTTTAAACGAAGTATAGTTGTTCAACACATAAATTATTATTATCGTCTTCAACATACTCAATAATAAGTGTGCCAACTTTACGATCTTTATCTTCAGTTGTGAAAATAGAGTAAGAAGTAAAACGTGTTTTTGATAGGCCGCTTATATGTGTAGGTAAAGAAATGTAGTCGTTATCGCGGAAGAATTCCATCAGTTCAATATCCTCAAATTCTTTTCGGTCAACTTGTTTGTGTGTATAGCGGCGTTGAAGTTGTTTTAAAGATTCATTCCAAGAAATTGCTTTTGTGTCGTATACCATTGTTCTATCTCCTTACTGTATGTAATTGCTAAGAACATACGTTCTAATCTAGTATACTCTTTTTATTAGAAAAGAGAAAGCAAAAAATAATGTAAGCTTGGATTTCCAAGCTTACATTATTGATGCGTCCGTCATAATCTCTATTTTTCATTATAAGTTAGATATGAATAAGAAACAAGATGATATATATAATGTTGAGAGTTTTCAAGATTCTGTATATTATAGGTGTACTAAAGTGTAAGGGAATGAGAGGTGTGGCATACGTAATTTCACTGCAAGGGCCGATGGCTAGCGGAAAAACAACATTAGCAAAAAGGTTAGAAAAGAGAGGGTTTCGAGTTATATATGAAAATCCATATCCAATTGTAGAGAAGCGAAAAAAATTGAATTTAGATATGAATTCAAAAGTAGGGTTTATTATGAATCAAAAAATGTTTATGGAAGCAAAAATAAAGGAGTTTCAAAATGTGAAAGATTCAGTCGTAATTTTTGATCGCGGACCAGAAGACATTGAGTTTTTTACACTCTTTTATCCAACGATTATAGGAGAAGAGTGGGATATAGAAACTGAATTGAAAGATGAATTATATAAATTAAGAGCATGCCGTTCGGATGTAATTTTTTACTTAGATGTTACGAAAAAGAATGTATATGATAGAAAAAATAATGATAGAACAAGAAACAGAAGTACGTTTGAGGAGCAATTTAAATTAGTAGAAACTGAAAAAGACTGGTATAAACAATTTCCTGTAAATTATGTGGACACGAATAGATTAACAGTGGACGATTTAGAGGTATATTTTATGAACTGGTTAAAGGAGAGAGGGCTATGAAAAAAATACTTTTATTTGTATACTCAACATTTGCAGAGTTTGAAATAACAGTAGCGACGGCATTGCTGAAAAATAAATATGAAATCATTACAGCGGGCTTAACTAAAGAATTGGTTATAAGTGAAACTGGATTGCAAGTGCAGCCGCATATAGAAGTAAGTGAAGTGCGTGTAGATGAGTATGAGGGGATACTTATTCCAGGTGGAGAAGAAGTACAGTTGAAAGATGCAAAACCTCTTTTTTCAATCATTCGTCAATTTCATGAACAAGAAAAATTAGTGGCAGCAATTTGTGCTGGACCGTATGCACTAGCAAAAGCAGGGTTATTTAAAGGGATTTCTTATACTGCGACTATAGATTATCAAAAATTCGATTGTTTTCCAGTAGAAAATTTCGTGTATGAAGAAGTTGTGCAACACTCAAATATCATTACAGCACAAGGGCATGCATTTGTACCATTTGGAATAGCAATTGCCTCTTATTTTGGAGTGGCAGACGAACATAATACAGATTTTTATTGTGGTAAAGGCAATGTAGTAATGGAGAAACTTTTACGAGAAAACGTGTAAAAGCTAGCAAATGCTAGCTTTTTTCTTTTTTACACCGATAAATTACTAACGTTTTTGGATCGCGCCATATACCGTTATGGAGAGATAATTCCTTGTTGATTTCTTTTGTTAGCCATTCTTTCATCTCGGCTTGAAGATACATATTATCGGGTATATTTAGCGATGGAAACATGCTGGAAATATAGCTTACTATTGGGGTAGCGTGATGAAAAACGAGCGCATTATGAATAACTGTTTCTTCAACCGTTGGAAAAGCAGATGCTACTATCACTTTACCATTTTCTAAACAAAATGGAGAGACTGCTGGTGATGTTTTCGGTAGATCAAATGCGTCAAGCATGTTGTTACACATTTCAACTATACGAGGTAATGAAACTTTAGAATTTGTTGTAGCTAAAAGTGTTCCGCCAGGACGAATGACTTTATAAAAGCCTTGAACTGTTTTTTCAACATCTTTCACATGGTATAACATATGTCTTGCAATTATTAGGTCATAACAATTTGTTTCGAAAGGAAGTTTACTAGCATCCCCTCGTTTCCATTCTATTAAGTTATTTGTTTTAGCAGCTTCAGCAAGCATAGCTTCGGATTGATCAAACCCGGTTAATGTGCCTTTATGACCATTTGTTTGTAAAAGGGAAAGGGATTTTCCACTAGCGCACCCAACCTCTAATATATTTTCTTCCCCTTGAAGTTGTAAATGTTCAATGAAGATCTTATCTAAATCTACGTGTTTTTCTTCGTAATGTGTATGTGTGTCGATGCGTGTTTGTAAATGGTTGCTAACGTTATACTGACGTTTTACATCATTCATTTTGTCACATTCCACCTTTGTGCAAAATTGTTGGATTGCATGTGTTAATATATCTGTTTTCTTTAAACCTTCGTAATGGAGTGCTGATTCAAACCTTTTAAGTAATTTCTCTTCAATTCGAAAATGAATATCTTTTCGTTTTGTCACTGAAATTTCGCCCCTTTGCATCTGTTAGTGAGACTATAGCATGCTTGGAAATTTTGTGTAAATCATTTGTGTACACAAAATTATGGGGATGAAAAAAATGTTTGAATATGATTTTAAACTATTGACGATTTAAACGTTTTCATATATTCTTAAATTAAGTAATATTCAAATAATTCAAAAGAAATGAGAGAGTCACATGCTTCTTCAAGGAACACATCGAATTGGTCGTATGGCCATGCTGTTGGCACTTGCGGATGAGAATGAAAGTCCTGTATTATCCATTCCAAAAGGTTGGAAGTATTGTACGGGGAAAGTGGGTTCGATGAATTCGCAAAAGGTTGTCGCAGCAATGGAAACAGCGGCTAAAAGCAACCAAGTTATTGAAACAGACGTTTACAGAGAAACACATGCACTTTATCATGCAATTATGGAAGCTTTGTACGGAGTGACGAGAGGTCAAATTCAGTTAGCAGACGTTCTTCGTACAGTAGGACTTCGTTTTGCGATTGTGCGCGGTACACCATACGACGGAAAAAAAGAAGGCGAATGGGTTGCTGTTGCATTATATGGAACGATTGGTGCACCTGTAAAAGGATCTGAGCATGAGGCGATTGGTTTAGGAATTAATCACATATGATTTGCCCATAGTCTATTAGTTAGAAGGGGGCCTTACTTTTTTAGGACAGAAGTCTGTCTTAAAAAGATAAGGTCCCCTTTTGCCTTTTTAAGGAGGAAAAATGATGATTACGTTAACAGGACATACATTGACAGTTGAAGAAATGAAGAAGTTATTAATGGAAGGAGAAGGTGTAACAGCTTGTCCAACTAGTATGCAAAAGGTAGCGGAGTGCCGCGAAGTAGTTGAGAAAATTGTAGAGGACGGAAAAGTCGTTTACGGTATTACAACTGGATTTGGAAAGTTTAGTGATGTGCTTATCCAAAAAGATGATGTAAAGGCACTTCAACATAATTTAATTCAGTCACATGCATGCGGTATTGGTGATCCATTCCCGGAAGAAGTATCACGCGGAATGTTAATTTTACGAGCGAACACGATGCTTAAAGGAGTATCAGGCGTAAGGCCGCTCGTTGTAAATATGCTTCTTGAGTTTGTAAACCGTAAAATTCATCCAGTCGTTCCGCAACAAGGCTCACTTGGTGCGAGTGGAGATTTAGCACCTTTATCTCATCTTGCGCTCGTATTATTAGGCGAAGGTGAAGTGTTCTATAAAGGGAAACGCGTTCATGCAATGGTTGCTCTTACAGAAGAAGGGCTTGAGCCAATTGAACTTGAAGCGAAAGAAGGTCTTGCGTTAATTAATGGTACGCAGGCGATGACAGCACAAGGAGTTCTTTCTTATATAGAAGCAGAAGCAACGGCGTATCAAGCTGAACTAATTGCTTCGATGACAATTGAAGGGTTACAAGGCATTATTGATGCATTTGATGAAAATGTTCATAAAGCACGTGGTTATAAAGAGCAAGTGGAAGTAGCGAGCAGAATTCGTGACATCCTTCACGATAGTAAATTAACAACAAAACAAGGAGAATTACGAGTGCAGGATGCCTATTCACTTCGTTGTATCCCGCAAGTACACGGTGCTTCTTGGCAAGTTTTAAATTATGTAAAAGAAAAATTAGAAATTGAAATGAATGCAGCAACAGATAATCCGCTAATTTTTGATGGCGGAGAAAAAGTAATTTCAGGTGGTAACTTCCATGGTCAACCGATTGCGTTTGCGATGGACTTCTTAAAAGTAGGAATGGCGGAACTTGCAAATATTTCGGAGCGCCGTATTGAGCGTTTAGTAAACCCGCAATTAAATGATTTACCACCATTTTTAAGTCCAGAACCAGGACTACAGTCAGGTGCAATGATTATGCAATATGCTGCAGCGTCGCTTGTTTCTGAAAATAAAACGTTAGCACATCCGGCGAGTGTAGATTCAATTCCGTCTTCTGCTAACCAAGAAGATCATGTAAGTATGGGAACAATTGCTTCACGCCATGCACATCAAATTATTCAAAATGCAAGACGTGTTCTTTCTATTGAGATGATTTGTGCAATGCAAGCAGCAGAATATCGCGGGATTGAAAACATGAGTACAGTGACGAAGAGCTTCTACCACCAAGGTCGTCAGCAGGTGCCATCTATTAAAAATGACCGTATATTCTCAACAGATATTGAAAATATTGCGCATTGGTTAAAAACGAATTATTCGATAAAAGAAAGATTAGATGTAAACGCAGCACTATAAAATGAGAAAAGGGAGAGATTGAAATGGAAAAAGTACAACAAACAATTCGCGCGCCAAGAGGTACAGAGTTACAAACGAAAGGATGGGTGCAAGAAGCTGCACTTCGTATGTTAATGAACAATTTAGATCCTGAAGTTGCTGAAAAACCAGAAGAATTAGTTGTATATGGCGGAATTGGCCGTGCAGCTCGTAACTGGGAAAGCTATCAGGCGATTGTAGATTCATTAAAAACGTTAGAAAGTGATGAAACGTTACTTGTTCAATCAGGAAAACCAGTTGCCATTTTTAAATCACATGAAGATGCACCTCGCGTTCTGTTAGCGAACTCAAACTTAGTACCGAAATGGGCAAACTGGGATCACTTCCGAGAACTAGAGAAAAAAGGTCTTATGATGTACGGACAAATGACAGCTGGTAGCTGGATTTACATTGGAACGCAAGGGATTCTACAAGGAACATATGAAACATTTGGTGAAGCGGCTCGTCAACATTTCGATGGTTCATTAAAAGGTACATTAACACTTACTGCTGGCTTAGGTGGTATGGGTGGTGCACAACCTCTTGCTGTAACGATGAATGGCGGTGTTGTCATTGCTATTGATGTAGATAAGCGTAGTATCGATCGTCGTATTGAAAAGAGATATTGTGACATGTACACAGAATCATTAGAAGAAGCATTAACTGTTGCGAACGAGTATAAAGAGAAGAAAGAACCAATTTCAATTGGCTTGTTAGGAAATGCGGCAGAGATTTTACCAGAACTAGTGAAGCGTAATATTACGCCAGATTTAGTTACGGATCAAACATCTGCTCATGATCCATTAAACGGTTATATTCCAGTAGGTTACACGTTAGAAGAAGCAGCGAAACTTCGTGAAGAAAATCCAGAACGTTACGTACAATTATCAAAAGAAAGTATGACAAAACATGTGGAAGCAATGCTTGCGATGCAAGAAAAAGGCGCAATTACATTTGATTATGGAAATAATATTCGCCAAGTTGCTTTCGATGAAGGTTTGAAAAATGCTTTCGATTTCCCAGGATTCGTTCCTGCATTTATTCGTCCATTATTCTGTGAAGGAAAAGGACCATTCCGCTGGGTGGCACTTTCTGGTGATCCAGAAGATATTTATAAAACAGACGAAGTAATTTTACGTGAGTTCGCTGATAATGAACATTTATGTAACTGGATTCGTATGGCTCGTGAGCAAGTTGAGTTCCAAGGACTTCCATCACGTATTTGTTGGTTAGGTTACGGTGAGCGTGCGAAATTTGGTCGCATCATTAATGAAATGGTTGCAAATGGTGAATTATCAGCACCAATCGTTATCGGTCGTGACCATTTAGATTGTGGATCAGTAGCATCTCCAAACCGTGAAACAGAAGCGATGAAAGACGGTAGTGATGCAGTAGCAGATTGGCCAATTTTAAATGCATTAATTAATAGTGTAAACGGTGCAAGCTGGGTGTCTGTTCACCACGGTGGCGGCGTTGGTATGGGATATTCACTTCACGCTGGAATGGTTATCGTTGCAGATGGAACAGAAGCAGCAGCAAAGCGTATTGAGCGTGTATTAACTTCTGACCCTGGTATGGGTGTTGTTCGTCACGTGGATGCAGGATATGACTTGGCAGTGGAAACTGCGAAAGAAAAAGGCGTTAACATTCCAATGATGAAATAAGGAGGAGAAAACATGCTGGACACTTTACTAATAAATATCGGTCAATTACTAACAATGGATCAAGAAGATGGCTTGTTAAGACGGGAAGCGATGAACACGCTTCCTGTTATCGAAAACGGTGCGGTTGGAATTGAAAATGGTGTAATCACTTTCGTTGGAACAGTGGAAGAAGCGAAAGGACTTCAGGCGAAAGAAGTTATTGATTGCGGCGGGAAAATGGTTTCTCCTGGTCTTGTTGATCCGCATACTCATCTTGTATTTGGTGGATCTCGTGAAAATGAAATCGCACTAAAATTACAAGGAGTTCCGTACTTAGAAATTTTGGAAAAAGGCGGCGGTATTCTTTCAACTGTAAATGCAACGAAACAGGCGTCGAAAGAAGAACTTGTTCAAAAAGCGAAATTCCATTTAGACCGTATGCTATCTTTCGGAGTTACTACTGTAGAAGCGAAGAGTGGTTACGGATTAGATGATGAGACGGAATGGAAACAATTAGAGGCAACAGCACAATTACAAAAAGAGCATCCGATCGATTTAGTTTCAACATTTTTAGGTGCTCATGCAGTTCCGAAAGAGTATAAAGGTAAATCGAAAGAATTTTTACAATGGATGTTAGACCTACTACCAGAAATGAAAGAGAAGCAATTAGCGGAGTTCGTTGATATTTTCTGTGAAACAGGTGTGTTCTCTGTCGAAGAGTCAAAAGAGTTTTTATTAAAAGCGAAAGAGCTTGGCTTTGATGTGAAAATTCATGCAGATGAAATCGACCCTCTTGGTGGTGCGGAAGCAGCGGCAGAAATCGGTGCAGCATCAGCAGACCATTTAGTTGGCGCTTCTGATAAAGGAATTGAAATGCTTGCAAACTCGAGTACAGTAGCCACTTTATTACCAGGAACAACTTTCTATTTAAATAAAGAAAGTTTTGCTCGCGGTCGTAAAATGATTGATGAAGGTGTTGCAGTTGCGTTAGCTACAGACTTTAACCCAGGTAGCTGTCCAACTGAAAATATTCAGCTTATTATGAGCATTGCGATGCTAAAACTGAAAATGACACCAGAAGAAGTTTGGAATGCCGTAACAGTTAACTCATCATATGCCATTAACCGCGGTGATGTAGCTGGGAAAATTAGAGTTGGTCGTAAGGCAGATTTAGTTTTATGGGATGCTTACAATTATGCTTACGTACCGTATCATTACGGCGTAAGTCATGTGAATACAGTATGGAAGAATGGTAATATTGCATATACAAGAGGTGAACAATCGTGGAGCACGGCCACTATTTAAAGAAAAATGCAAAGTTTATTGATCGTGAAGTGACAAAATGGAGTGAGATGATTAAAGATTGGGAGGAAGGCGTAGAAATATTCGGTGCTGCCTTAATTGGAGCACCCCTTTCTAAACCATCTATTAGTCATTCAGGAGCAAGTTTTGCTCCAAAGACAATTCGTGCGATGTTAGATGCATATAGCACATATGCAATTACAGAAGAACACGATATGAAAGAAAGTGTCTTATATGATTGCGGCGATATTACGATGCATGTGACGGATATAAAAGAAAGTCATAAACGAATTGCGAAAACAGTTGGGCATGTAACGAAAGTAAACCCGAACATGATACCAATCGTTCTTGGCGGTGATCACTCGATTAGTTTTCCGAGTATAACAGGTTTTGCAAACAGTAAAGGAAAGGTCGGAATTATTCAATTTGATGCTCATCATGATTTACGTAATTTAGATGATGGAGGCCCGTCAAATGGTACACCATTCCGTAGTTTACTAGAAAATGATGTCATTGCAGGGAAACAACTTGTTCAAATTGGAATTCGTAATTTTTCTAATGCACGTGCGTACCATGAATATGCAATAGAGCATGGTGTAACAGTGTATACAATGAAAGACGTACGAGAGCGAGAAATAAAAGATATTATCACGGAAAGTATTGAAGTATTAAGAAATCAAGGTGTGACTTCTATTTATATTTCTCTTGATATGGATGTGCTAGACCAAGCGTTTGCACCAGGTTGTCCAGCAATTGGGCCTGGTGGAATGGATAGTACGACTTTACTAGATGCGATTGAATTCCTTGGTAAAGAACCGCTCGTTCAAGGGATGGATATAGTAGAGATTGATCCAACTCTTGATTTCAGAGATATGACGAGTAGAGTAGCAGCGCAAGTGATTATGAGTTTTCTTTTAGCGAGGGAAACGGTTAGTAAGCAGGTTAGTATATAGACGGAAAAGTAGATATTTATTTATGCCTTATCAAAAACACATTACTACTGAAATGTAGTGATGTGTTTTTGTGTTAAAGGAGAATGAATGTGTGTGGAACCGTTAATGGAATTGCGATTTTTATAGTGTATTGTGTAAATTTAATTTCTTGCTTCTGAAGTGTTGACGCGTAAAATGATTTTATGATAAAATAAAAATTTTGCCAAAAAACTAAAAGTGTGTTAAACTTGATAAGGTTACCATATATGGAGGTGGATTATTTGTTTCAAATTGGCGATAACATTGTTTATCCAATGCAGGGAGCAGGTATAATTAAAGCCATAGAAGAGAAGGAAATCTCAGGAGAAAAACAACAGTATTATGTTATAAAAATGTCGGCTAGTAATATGGAACTAATGATTCCAACAGGGAGAATATTGAATTCGAATATACGACCAGTTACGGATATAACCGCATTAGCACACATAATGGATATTTTTCAACATGGGGAATCAGATAGATTACTTACGTGGAAACAAAGGTATAAATTGAACACTGATAAAATAAAGACGGGTAAAATGCAAGAAGGTGCTGAAGTTGTGCGTGATTTAATGCGTATACAGAAAGAAAAAGCACTTAATGCAAGCGAAAAGAAGATGTTAGATAACGCATATGAATTTTTGATTAGTGAACTGGGATTAATTGAAGGTATCACAGAAAATCAGATAAAAAGCTTTTGTTAAGGTTCATTACAAATAATGTATTATATCCCAAAAAAGATCTTGAATTTTTTGGGAACATAATTATAGAAAATTTATCATTTCAAAGACATTCAACTCTTTCAAACCACTTTTAGAGCATTACCTCTATTGTTATTACTACAATCAAATCCATTTTTATTTTTTAATTTCATTTATGAATGTTCGAAGTTTAATTGAATACTTCGATAAAATAGTTACTTGATTTTTGCAATCCTGATTCACACTGGCACGGACGAGGAGCCGTAAGGATGAAAGAGAGGTAGGGCTTTCATTGTTTTAGGTATATAAGTTATTATTTTTAGAAGAATACTGAACCATTTTCACTTCTATTGATAAGGTGTTTTTTACTAAAGAGATAAACGAATTGACAGCCATATATGGTCAACAAAAAAGGTTTCCTCCTAAGGAAACCTTTTTAATATTATTTACAGCATTTTATTTTTTGGATATTCGAATTTTTTATTGTAAATTCGTAAAAATTGACGTTACTATCTAAAAGTAAGTATGATGCGATTATAGTAAGATTTTTTAGGGGGGAAGAAAAATGACAAGTTCAAGTAATAAAGCAGCGAGTATTTATGAAGGAACAAATGTAAATGCTGGGGGATTTTTTGAAAACGTTGAAGAAACAAAGTTGTTTGATCCAATTCAAGTTGGAGCTTGGTCTCTTCGTAATCGTATAGTGATGGCGCCGATGACAAGATGCTTTGCAGATAATGAGACTGGAGTAGTTGGTGCTGATGTAGTGGAGTACTACAGAAAACGTGCTGCGGATGGAATTGGACTAATTATTACAGAAGGAATTGTCATTAGTCCGAGAGCAAAAGGAAACCCAGGAGTACCAGGTATTTATACAAAAGAACAAATCGATTCTTGGAAACCTGTTACAGAGGCAGTACATAAAGAAGGCGGGACGATTATTGCTCAAATATGGCATGTTGGGCGTATGAGTCATCATGAAATAATTGGTGGTCAAATGCCACAAGCACCATCGGCTATCGCTGCAGAGGGAAATGTTCCACGCTTTCGTAAACCGTTTGATACGCCAGCAGCAATGACGTTAGAAGAAATACAAGAAGTGATCGGTCAATACGCACAAGCTGCGAAAAATGCGATCGAAGCTGGATTTGATGGAGTAGAAATTCACGGTGCACACGGATATTTAATCGATCAATTTACGTATGAGTTTGCGAATAAGCGAACAGATAAATATGGCGGTGATTTAAAACAAAGGTTAACGTTTATGAAAGAAGTAACGGCGGCTGTAATAGAAGCTGTTGGAGCTAATAAAACACTTCTTCGTTTCTCTGCTTTCAAAGGTGATAATCCTACTTATATGTGGGAAGATCCTGAGTTTGCAATTGAAACGTTCATAAATATGTTTAAAGAGGTTGGGTTAACGATGATCCATCCTTCAACGATGAATTATACGCAAGAGATTGCTGATGGAAAGAATTTTCATCAACTAGTAAGAAAATATTGGGATGGTACGATTGTTGGGGTTGGTAATTTAAATCCGAAAGAGGCCGAAGAAGCGTTGCAAGAAGGAACGATTGATGTAGCGGCATTCGGAAGACCGTTAATTGCTAATCCAGACTTTGTTCATCGAATTAAACACGCTGAAAGTTTAGTTGAATATGACGTGAAAGAGCATCTTGCTACGTTAGTATGAATAAAGATAAAAGGAGAGCACATCGAGTGTTCTCCTTTTATTATGGAATTTCATAGGGGGAAGCGGGATGAGTGAAACGCTACTCGTTATTATTAGTATATTACTATTTTTAATGTTGCTTTTAATCGTCTTTTTTATCATTACATTTTTTATAAAAAAACGAACACACCATTCTATTTTAAAATTACATCCATACTTAGGAAGAATGCGCTACTTACTGGAAAAGATAGGGCCTGAATTTCGACAATATTGGTTTGATCATGATACGGATGGAAAGCCTTTCTCACGTTATGATTTTCAAAGTGTTATGTTTTTAGCGAAATATCGCTCTGAAATACTTGGTTTTGGATCAAAACGAGATTTTGAAGCTTCTGGATATTATATTGCTAATACATTATTTCCGATATTAACTGAGGAATTAAGTGTGAATCTCACGCAAGAGCGGGAAGGTAAAAAGTACGTGATTCATAAAGAAGGGTTATTTTCAAGAAGAGAAAAATTAACAGCGGATACAACGAATCTTTGGCTGTACGAAGAAGATGATGCAATTATAGTCGGTGAGAACCGTAAATATCCGTGGAAGCTACATGGCATGTTTGGTGCATCTGCGACTTCTTACGGTGCGATTGGAGAAAATTATATTTTAGCGAGTGGTTTTGGAGCAAAAATGGCAGGCGGATCGTGGATTAATACGGGTGAAGGTGGCGTTATTCCAGAACATTTACATACAGGAGCGAATATCGTTGCGCAAATTGGTCCAGGGTTATTTGGATACCGTGATGAAGACGGTAATTTTTCAATGGGAAAATTCATGGAGAAAGCGAAAGAAAGTAATATTAGAGCATTCGAATTGAAATTTGGGCAAGGTGCGAAAATACGTGGTGGTCATCTAGAAGGACAAAAAGTAAATGCAAAGATTGCTTTTGTCCGGAATGTACGAGAAGGCAAGACAATTAATTCACCGAATCGATTTTCATTTTTAAATAATGCAGCAGATACACTTTATTTTATTCAGCGTTTGCAAGAAAACGGCGGTAAACCAGTCGGTATGAAAATTGTAATAGGACAGCAAAAGCCGCTAGAAGACTTATTCAAAACGATGCAAGAGTTAAACATCTATCCAGATTTCATTACAATTGATGGTTCAGAAGGTGGATCAGGAGCAACGTATAAATCGATGGCAGATAGTATGGGGATGCCGCTTATTCCAGCGTTACTAACTTGTATTGATACAGCGAATCATTATGGTGTTCGGGACAAATTCAAGGTGTTTGCCTCAGGGAAATTAATTACACCAGATAAGGTGGCGATTGCTTTAGCAATTGGAGCAGATGCCGTAAATTCAGCACGCGGATTTATGATGGCAAGTGGCTGTATTATGGCGCTTCAATGTAATTCGGGGCAATGTCCATCTGGAGTTGCGACGACAAATCCGCATTATCAAAAAGCGCTAGATCCGTATGAGAAGAAATGGCGCGTAATGAATTATGTTGTTAGTATGAGGTACAGTTTATTCTCACTTGCAGCAGCAGCGGGGGTAAAGAGTCCGCGCCATTTCACGAGAGAGCATATTGTGTTTAAAGATGAGGTGGGACGGATCGTTCCTCTTTCACAATTGTTTCCTACTAGTAAATAGAAAATAAGCTATGTTTAATAGATTAAAAGTCATACATTCGTATGGCTTTTTTCTTTAAAAAATTTTTCTGATAAAAGAATGAAAACAAGGTATGAAAAAATGACGTTTTATTTCCTGAATATTTTTACTTTAATTTATTTTAAAACCCGGGTAATCCACTGGGATAAAGGCGTTTATAGAGGTTTTCACATGTAGTGAAAAGGGCTTGTTCACTTGAAAGAACAAAAAATGTTTGGTAAGGTAGGGAACCATAAGCGAAAACAAGAAAATAGAAAAAGTCATTTTTCGAAATTTTGAATGGCTTATGTAACTAAGGGAGAGATTCGGTGAAGATTGAGATTATGGTTTCGCTTGCTATTTATATGGCAGGTATGTTGTATATCGGTTATTGGTCTTATAAGAAGACATCCGATTTATCAGATTATATGTTAGGCGGGAGGGGACTCGGTCCAGCAGTTACAGCTTTATCAGCTGGTGCTTCTGACATGAGTGGTTGGATGTTAATGGGATTACCTGGTGCGATGTATGCAACAGGATTATCAAGTGTATGGATTGCGATAGGTTTATTAATAGGTGCGTATGCAAACTATTTAATCATTGCCCCGCGTTTACGAACGTATACAGAAGTGGCAAATGATTCAATTACGATTCCAGACTTTTTAGAGAATCGGTTTAAAGATCGTACGAAAATACTTCGTTTTGTCTCCGCTGTCGTCATTTTAGTATTTTTCACATTTTATGCGTCGGCTGGTTTAGTTTCGGGTGGACGTTTGTTTGAAAATTCTTTTAACCTTGATTATAAAATTGGTTTATTTGTAACTGTCGGTGTCGTTGTTGCGTATACACTATTTGGTGGCTTTCTAGCCGTAAGTTGGACGGACTTTGTGCAAGGTTGTATTATGTTTATTGCGCTTGTACTAGTGCCAATTGTTGCCTTTACGGATGTCGGTGGTATAACAGAAACATTTAATACCATTAAGCAAGTCGATGCATCGCATTTAGATATGTTTAAAGGAACCACAATACTTGGTATTATTTCATTTTTAGCATGGGGCCTTGGATATTTTGGTCAACCACATATTATTGTCCGCTTTATGGCAATTACCTCTATTAAAGATTTAAAAACTTCTCGTAGAATCGGTATCGGTTGGATGACGATTTCAATTATAGGTGCAATGCTTACTGGTCTAATTGGTATCGCCTATTATGCTAAAAATAATACGACATTACAAGACCCAGAAATGGTCTTTGTAACATTCTCAAATATTTTATTCCATCCGTATATTACAGGATTTTTATTATCAGCTATTTTGGCTTCGATTATGAGTAGTATTTCCTCACAATTACTTGTTATTTCAAGTGCAGTAACGGAAGACTTTTATAAAACATTTTTCCGTCGTAACGCAAGTGACAAAGAACTTGTATTTATCGGTAGATTATCAGTATTAGTAGTAGCTATGATCGCAGTTGTTTTAGCGTATCATCCAAGTGATACAATTTTAACACTTGTCGGTTATGCTTGGGCTGGATTTGGTTCAGCATTCGGACCAGCCATTTTATTAAGTTTATATTGGAAAAGGACAAACAAATGGGGTGTTCTTGCAGGGATGATTGTTGGTGCAGTAGTTGTTATAGCATGGGTACAAATTCCAAGTTTAAAAGCAATTATGTATGAAATGGTACCTGGATTCTTCTGTAGTTTATTAACTGTTATCGTTGTAAGTTTATTAACGAAAGAACCCGTTAAGGCAGTTCATCGTGAATTTAATGAGATGGAAGCAGTACTGGAAGAAGAAAAGAAATGATTTGCAAAAAGAGTAAACGGTGAATAGCGTTTACTCTTTTTACATGTAAAATGAAAGTAAGGACTTATTGACAATAAAAAATAAGTAACTTATAATAAATCTTAAGTTCGAGATAAAGAATGTTCATAATAAAAATTTATTATGGTTATAAATCGAACAAATATTTTTTACGAATTATCTTGAATTCAAGATAATTCAATAGATTAGACACCGATACGTAATTTTGTAATTAATATCTCGAATTCGAGATAAAATTATAATGACGGATTTTACTTTGTAGCATGGACAAAATTAATAATGAATTTAAATGTAAAAGAATTTTTATAATGAAATAAAAAAGGAGTGGAAGAAATGGAAAAGAAAACAATGGGAATCCATCATATTACAGCCATTGTAGGGCATCCACAAGAAAATGTAGATTTTTATGCTGGTGTATTGGGGTTACGTTTAGTGAAACAAACAGTGAATTTTGATGATCCAGGTACGTACCATCTTTATTTTGGAAATGAAGGAGGAAAGCCTGGAACAATTATTACGTTTTTCCCATGGGCAGGTGCTCGTCAAGGTATTATTGGAGATGGTCAAGTAGGAATTACGTCTTACGTTGTACCAAAAGGTGCAATGGAGTTTTGGGAAAATAGATTAGAAAAGTTCGATGTTTCGTATACAAAAATGACTCGTTTTGGAGAGCAGTATTTAGAATTTGATGATCCGCATGGTTTGCATATAGAATTAGTTGAAAGAGAAAAAGGCGAATTAAATAATTGGAGTTTTGGAGAAGTTACACCAGAAGTAGCAATTAAAGGGTTTGGAGGTGCTGTTCTTTTATCTACACAGCCTCAAAAAACAGCTGAATTGTTAGAACATATTATGGGTCTTGAGAAAATTGGAGAAGAGGGTGAATTTGTTCGATTCCGTTCTTCTGCTGACATTGGAAATATTATTGATTTGAAATTATCAACAATCGGTCGTGGCCAAATGGGCGTTGGCACAGTTCATCATATTGCCTGGAGAGCGAGTGACGATGCTGATCAGCTAGACTGGAAAGAGCATGTGTCGCGTTTTGGATATCACGTAACTCCTGTACAAGATCGAAATTATTTTAACGCGATTTATTTTAGAGAACATGGTGAAATCTTATTTGAAATTGCAACAGATCCTCCTGGTTTCGCTCATGATGAATCGTTAGAGACGATGGGTGAGGAATTAAAGTTACCGGAACAATATGAACAACATAGAAAACAGATTGAACAAACGCTTTTACCATTTGAAGTGAGAAATTTAGATTAAAGTGATTGAAGGGGGAACAGGATTATGATGAAACATGTTTTTCAAAAAGGAAAAGATACGTCAAAACCAGTGTTGTTATTACTTCATGGTACAGGTGGTAATGAATTAGATTTACTACCACTTGCAGAAATAGTTGATCCGGAAGCGTCGGTATTAAGCGTTAGGGGAAATGTGTTAGAGAATGGGATGCCGCGTTTCTTCCGCCGATTAGCAGAGGGCATTTTTGATGAAGAGGATTTAATTTTCCGTACGAAGGAATTAAATGAATTTTTAGATGAAGCGGCTAAAGAATATAAATTCGATAGAAATAACATTGTAGCTATCGGTTATTCGAATGGGGCAAATATCGCAGCAAGCTTATTATTCCATTACGAAAATGCATTGAAAGGTGCTGTACTTCATCACCCAATGGTACCAAGAAGAGGAATGCAATTAGCAAATTTAGCAGGTAAATTTGTGTTTATTGCTGCTGGGACAAATGATCCAATTTGTTCATCAGCAGAGTCAGAGGAATTGAAGATACTATTAGAAAATGCAAACGCGAATGTAACAATGCATTGGGAAAATCGAGGGCATCAATTAACGATGGGTGAAGTAGAAAAAGCAAAAGAGTGGTATGACAAAGTATTTTAAAAAAGAAGCATCTGCTAACGATTAGCAGATGCTTCTTTTTTATTTAAGACTGGATTGCAAGATGGGATGAAGAAAGTGGTAGCTCAATATCAACAATTGTACCTTTATTTAATTCGCTTGAAATGTGTAATTTACCATGATGTTCTTCAATTATTTTGTAACACATCATTAATCCTAGTCCTGTGCCTTTTTCTTTTAAACTATAAAAAGGTTCGCCTAGACGGGAGATACGATCTTCTGGAATGCCACAACCTTCATCGATAATTCGTATTAAGATGAAATTATCCTCTAATGGTTTTGTTTGGATGAAAATATTTCCGCCATTTGGCATCGCTTCTATCGCATTTTTTAATATGTTTATAAAAACTTGTTTTAATTGGTTGCCGTCACATTGAATATCATATACGTAATCAAAATGATCCATGATGATATGAACGCTATGCATAATTGCAGTCGGTAAAATAAATGTAACTACCTCTTCAATTAAAGTTTGTATGTTACAAGTTTGGATAGATAATACTTGTGGCTTAGACATCGCCATAAATTGACTCGTGATGGATTCCATTTGTGAAATCTCACTTAACATAACATCGATATACCATTTTTGCTCCTCATTTATTTCAGGGAGGAGCAATGTTAGAAAACCCTTTAGGGAAGTGAGTGGATTTCGAATTTCATGGGCAATTCCAGCTGTCAGTTGTCCAACTACTGCGAGTTTCTCAGATTTTCGTAGTAACTTTTCAGTTTCTTTTAGCTCAGTAACATCTCTCCCCATCACGATAAGACCTTTGCGAGAACCATCAGGATGATAAAGCGGAACTTTTGATATACTTAAGATTAGATCGAAATCATCTCTATGTATAATAAATTCCTCGCCATGAAGAATTTGTCTTTGTTGCCATGCTAGTTCATCGATTTCTTCACAATGTAAAAAAGCTTCTCGGTATGCTTCATTATATTGAATGAGTTCGCTATCTTTTTTCCCGTGGTAAGGTACATGATGGAAGTTGAAGCAAGAAAGTGCGTAGTCATTTGCCTCAAGCCAGCGCCCTTCATGATCTTTAAATATAACAAACGCAGGCATGGAGTTTACTAATGTACGTAATCTCTTCTCACTTTCTTTTAGCATATTCTCAATTCTTTCTGATTTTTCAAGTGGCTTCATAATAGCGTATACACCAGTAAGACGATTTTGAACAAAAATAGGAACTAGTTTTGTCACAACATCTAATAAGAATCCATTTTTATGATAAATAGATAAGATATACTCTTGTTGATTATCCGCTTCAGTATTCTTTATATTTTGTAATACTTGCTCAGAAATATGGGCTCCTAAAATAGAGGTAATATTTTTCTGTTCTAATTCTAAAGAAGTGTAACCTAATATTCTTTCGGCAGAAGGATTTATATGTAGAATAACTCCTTCTAAATTTAATGAAATAATACTATCAGGATTATGTTCGAACAGAGATGCGTACATTTCTGTTAATGAACGATCTTGTATATGGTTTCGCAAACGTCTAGAAATGTTCGGATGACGTTTTTTTTGAGTTGGTGAATATTTTTTACGACTCATAATAGTTCCTCCGTACAAATAGCATCTAAAAAGATTTGTCTATTCATAACTATAATATAGATGTGATGTGTATTTCTATAAAAAATGGAAGTTATAGAATAAATTTTGTTTTTTTATTTTTTTTGCAAAGTGAATGCAGGATGGTAATAAGGGGAGCTTATATTGTTTTATAACCCTTTTGTAAGTTACAGACGGCTGTTTTCCGTATAACATTAGGGTAGAGGAGGGGAAGAGAAAATGAAAAATTATATTCAAGGGATTGATCACGTGCAAGTAGCTGCACCTGTAGGGTGTGAAGAAGAGGCGCGTGATTTTTATGGGAATAAGGTTGGTATGGTAGAAATTCCAAAGCCAGAAGAGTTGAAAAAACGAGGTGGATGTTGGTTTAAATGTGGAAATCAAGAAATCCATATTGGTGTCGAGCGGAACTTTACACCAGCTAAAAAGGCTCATCCAGCTTTTTATGTGAATGAAATTAATGAATTTAAGCAAACACTTATAGAGCAAGGTGTAAAAGTGATTGATGATTATGCACGACCAGATGTAATTCGATTTTACGTATCAGATCCGTTTGGAAACAGAATTGAATTTATGCAAAATAAAGACTAGGTGTATTCCCACCTAGTCTTTAACTTCTTCTGAAAAGTCCTAACACTTCTACAGTTTCTGTAATATTAACGAATGCATTCGGGTCAATTTCAGAAATTGTAAGTTTCATACTTGCTAATTCTTCACGAGAAACGACCGTCATAAGTACACGCTTTTTCTCGCTTGAATAAGCGCCTTCGCCATCAAGTAACGTTATTCCACGTACAACAGTTGAAAGAAGCTGTTTTTTCATTTTTTCTGCTTCATTTGTTACAATCATAAGTGTAACTTTACGATGTTTTGTATGAACAGCATCAATTACTTTACCAGTTACATAAATTGAAAGTAAGCTTGTAAGTGCAACATCCCAAGTGAAGAAGAATCCTGCGATTATTACAACGACTGCATTTAAAACAATAAGGAATCCGCCAAGTTTAATGTCTCGCTTGCGGGATAAAAGCATACCGATAATATCAAATCCACCAGTGGATCCATTACAGTTAAAAACAAGACCAATACCAGCTCCGGCGATGACACCTCCGAAGATAGAAGATAACAATGGATCTGTTGCTACGACTTTTACTGGAACGTAGTATAATGCAACAGATAATACAACTACAGAGACAACTGTGTTAAAAATTACTTTTTTTCCAAGGCCTATGTACCCTAAAATAAGGATAGGTAAGTTTAATACAAAGTTAATAATACCTGTGTTTACAGGGGTTACAATCCCTAAAATAATAGCAATTCCGCCAATTCCACTACTTAAAATTTTGTGGGGGATAAGGAAAAGATTAAAGGCAACCGCAATAATAATAGAACCGATAATAACACCAAGGAATCTGACCATTTCTTTCCCGTCCTTCACTGAAAAATTCATATTATTTCAAGATTATATATGATATTGAAAGTTTTGGGTAAAAACAGTTTATTTTGGTAAATTAGATTAATCAAAAGAATTTGAGTATTTTATCATTTGAAAGGGGATACAGTTGTGAAGATAAAAACCTATCAACAGAAAAGCCCGTTGAAGCAAGAATGTGAGGATTCTTATTTTTGTAATAAAGAAAAAAAGATTTATGGTGTATGTGACGGTGCAACACCACTTGTCCCGTTTCGTGATGAAAAGGGACATAATGGAGCATACATCGCTTCGCATTTATTTGCAAGTTATTTTACTGCATTACGAGAGAATCATAGTTTACAATTTGCAGTTGCCAAAGCAAATGAAGCATTGCAAAGCAAAATGTTAGAATATGAAGTAGACACGGGAAAAAAAGAGCATTTGTGGTGCACATGTATCGCGGCAGTTCAAATAGTTGGTGAGAAAATTGAATATGCACAATTAGGGGACTGTATGATTGTCGCAACTTTTCAAAATGGAACGATGCAAGTATTAACGAAAGACACAGTTGAAGGAATTAGTAAACGAGCAAAAAGGAAGAGGGAAGAAGATCGTAAAAAAGGGTTATCTGTACCAGAAGAATATGTTTTTCAAGATGTGCGAGAACAGTTAAAATACAATCGTTATCTTGCAAATATGCCAAATGGTTATTCAGTTGCAAATGGAATGAAAGAAGCGATACATTATTTACAACATGGTGAATTACATATAGATGAAGTGAGTGGAATTTTTATTTGTTCAGACGGGTTATTCCACCCAGATTGGTCATTAGAACAAACTGTTGCATATATAAGAAAGAATAGTATAAACGAATATGTAGCAATCATTGAAGAGCTAGAAGCGGAAAAGAGAATAAGGCCAGATGATAAAACGATTATTATGATTGATTTTTAAGAGGAGGCAGTTCAAATGGAAATTAAATGTGTCAATCTAACATTTCAAGATGAATTAGTTCCTTTAGAAAAAGTAAATCAACTGATTATTCACCATACAGCTGAAGATGGATGGGACGTGTATAAAACGCATGAATTTCATCAAAAAGTACGGGGGTGGAGCGGGATTGGTTACAATTATTTTATTGAAGAAGATGGAACTGTAGTGGAAGGACGAGGTTTACATATTGGAGCGCATGCGAAAGACCATAACCGTTATACAATTGGAATATGTATGACGGGAAATTTCGATAAATACGATCCAATTCCTGCACAAGTGAATGCATTATATTCTTTATGCAAAATGTTTATGAAGCAATTTGCTATAAAGGAAAAAAATATACTAGGTCATAGGGAGTTAGAAGGAGTTACAAAAAGCTGTCCTGGTAATCGTTTTTCTATGGTAGAGTTAAGGAAGATATTATCTTAAATATAGAGGAGTAACAACGATGATGAATATAAAAATACCAAATGATAAAAAAGAAGAGCTTGTAGCGCAAATTCAGCAATTTTTCATGGAAGAAGATCTAGATGAAATTGGACGTTTCCAAGCAGAGCGTTTAATAGAAGAAATGATTAAATTAGTTGGACCATTTGCATACAATCAAGCAATTGGAGATGCAAGAAAGCTTGTAAGTGAGAAATTAACGAATATCGAAGAAGATTTATACGTGTTAGAGAAGAATGAAGGGAAATAAAAAAAGAGCCGATGGGCTCTTTTTTATTTTTCTTTCTTATGTTCCTTATATTCATGTACTTTTTCTTTCACATTACCAACTGTATCTTTGGAGGTGCCTTTCACCTTATCCCATTTTCCTTCAGCTTGTAATTTCTTATTGTCAGTTACTTTCCCGACAACTTCTTTTACTTCACCTTTTACCTTATCAATGGCACCTTCTACTTTTTCTTTTAAACCATGATCATGTTTAGTCATACATTTCTCCTCCTTGTAGTTTGATTAGAATTCTCTTTTCATATTGCAAGTTGAATGATGTATCTAGTAATAGCGTAACAAATCTAGTTGGAATATTCAAATGATTAATAGGATAGAAAAGGAATTGTCATAAAATGTTTAAAAATGTAACGGAAGGAGAAAGAAAGTAAATTATAATATGTCTTTTGCGGTCCATATTGATTTTGTATAAGCAATTTTCATATGGGCCCGTTCCATGTTATTTTGACTGCGGCTACCAAAGCGGGCTTGGCCAACTATTAAATGACAATTTGTCGCTATAGCTTTTTCTATTCTTTTTTGAATTAATGCAGTATGACAGCCGTTACGTTGAAATTCTGGCAAAGTAGCAGAAGCAGCTAATGATGCGACACCCTTATTTATATACAGGACACCAATACCGGCAGGGATATTTTGAACTTCAGCTATGAAAAAATGCCATCCTGGTTCATTGTAAAGAATTTCATTATTTTGGCGCACACCATCTGTTGTAAAGGATGGCATATTAAATCCACGTACATAAATGTCTGCAAAAATATCAAAATCATTTTCTTTTAGTTTTCGTATTGTAATATTAGAAGGAAGAAGTGATGAACCCTCTCTCGGTATACTATACAAAGCAGTATGGAAGCTAGATTGATAAAACCCTTTTTGAGATAAGTATTGAAATAATTCAGTTGTACCTTGTGCTGGGGTAATTTCAAAACGACAAGTGATTTGTAGTGATTGATAATAAGAGATAATTTCATCTAACTCATCTGTATTTGTAAATGTAATACCTTTTACCGTATTAAAAGCAGGACCAGCAATTATTTTTGATGAAAAGGCAGTGGCACTACCGAATTTTTTCATTTGCACTTGCATTGGGTTTCCGCTCATTGTTTGTAGTCTCTCTAATTTAGAAGAGAGCATATCAATTTCTGCATTTTCAATTTCTGTTGCCATATCGAGTGTCATAACAGTAGTCATAAAATTCCTCCGTTAATAAATATATTTCATAGTACATATACGATTTTTGTTTTGAGATTCCTGTTGAAATGTGAGAGAATAAGAGGTTTTTTGGAAGGGAAATGGAAGTGAACTGTCGAAGGGAGTAGAAACAGATTAAAGGTGGTGCTCTCATGAAACAAAAAGCCGTGCAGACATGCTCTAATTGTGGTTCTCAAAATATAGGAGAAGGTGAGTTTGTCGGATATGCACAAATACGGAAAAAGGAAACGATGTTCACATCTTCGCCGGTGGATGCTTATATTTGTACAGATTGTGGGAATATCCTTTTATTAAAGGTAAGGAATTATGAAAGGTTTAAACAGAAACCGTTATGATTATTGAGAAGTGGTCATATCCAACTTTGTATACGAAACGACTTATGTTAAGGAAAATGAATATGAGTGATAGTTTACATATATATGAGTATGCTACAGATAAAGAGATGACAACTTTTACTGTATGGGATGCTCATCGATCGTTATGTGACACATATAACTATATAGAAGAAATTGTGGGTCAGTACAATGGAGGGCAAGTAGCACCTCTTGGAATTGTATTAAAAGAGGAAAAAAAACTTATAGGCACGTGTGGATTTATAAAATATGATTTGGTCACACATACAGCAGAAATTGCATACGCCTTATCTCGAAAATATTGGGGAAGAGGATTAGCTACGGAGGCTGTGTTAGCTTTTTTCTACTATGGTTTTCATGAATTGCATCTTAATAGTATTGAAGCGGGATGTGATTCAGAAAATGAAGCATCTGAAAAATTAATGAAACGTTTGAATATGGAGTACAAATATACAATTCAGAAGGATATGTTTATTAAAGGTAAGAATCGTGATACAAAAAGGTATTTTATATCTAGAGAAAGATATATGAATCAATGAAATATCTTACATTGAAAACTCCTTTAAATGAATTAAGGAGTTTTTTTATTTTGATAACAACAAATGGACTATTAGGAAGCGCTATTTTTATTAACGTTCTAAGTATAGAAAAAAAACGCTATATAACACAATCGCAACCGCAAGTTGACAAAGTGCAACCGCAGGAAGATAGAGATAAGGGCAATGTTTACATACAATTTAGGTAAGAAAACAAAGGGGGACACACATATGGGATTTGGTGAAAAGCTTTTTAGATTAAGAAAGGAAAAGGGCCTTTCTCAAGAAGCATTAGCTGAAAAATTAAATACCACAAGGCAAGCAGTTAGTAAATGGGAAAACGGTCAAGGTTTTCCTGAAACTGAAAAATTAATAATGATTGGAAATGTATTTGAAGTATCACTCGACTATTTATTAAAAGAAACTGCAGAGCAAAGTAACGAAAAGGAAAATGGTTACTATGTAAGTAAGGAAATGGCAGAAGGGTATGTAGTGTATGGACAAAAAATTTCTAAATATATTGCGTTAGGATTTAGTTTGCTTATTTTATCTACAATACCGTACTTATTATTTAAAGAAAATGCGACAATGTCTACGTTTCTTGTCATTATCATTGCAGTGCTTGGGATTGGAGCAATGATGGCATCTGTAACGATAGAAGAGAGTCGATACAATGTATTGAAAAAGGAAGAACTACTATTTGATCAAAACTTTCTAAAAGAATTGACCAAAAGATATGCGACTATTAAGAAGAAGTATACGGCAGTAGTGATCGTTGGATTTTGTTTTATTGCAGCAGGAGCGATACCGTTTTTATTTGAGAAAAAACGAATTACCTCAGGAGAACTCGTACAGTATTATCCTTATTGTGTTGTACTTATTGCTATCGGAGTTTATCTTTTTGTTCGTGTGTTAGGGGTGTTAGAGACGTATCGGTTTTTAGTAGAAAATAAGGAATACAGTAATCGTTTTATTTTTAAATTGAAAAAGAAAGTAAGGAAAAAGGTAGATAGTTTATAAAAAATAAAAAACATGTTTCGAATCAATGTATTCAAAACATGTTTTTTATCGTTCTGAATTATTTCCAAAGAAATAATTCAGAAAATACAGAAAAATATCGTAATCATTTGTAGAAGTCTGTTATAATAAACGGAAAATGAAAACGTTTTAAAGGGGGACATAACCAATATGATGATGAATGTACCGCTAACAATTAGTTCTATGATGGAAAGAGCAGAGAAACTGTTTTCGAAGAAAGAAATTGTTTCACGGACGCATGATACAGTTACAACGTTAACGTATAAGCAATTAGGGGAAAGGACGAGAAGACTTTCCAGTGCGTTGAAAAGGCTTGGAATTAAAGTAGGTGAACGTGTAGGAACATTAGCGTGGAACCATCATCGGCATGTGGAAGCGTATTTTGCTATTCCAGGTATTGCTTCTGTTTTGCACACAATTAACATTCGTTTATCTCCTCAACATATTTCATACATTATTCAGCACGCAGAAGACCGAATTCTACTTATAGATGAAGATCTCGTACCGCTTGTTGAAAATATTCAATCACAATTATCAACTGTACAAGCTTACATTATTATGACTGATAAAGATGAACTCCCAAATACTACGCTGAAGCCTGTATATCATTATGAAAAGCTATTAGAAGAAGGCGATCCAAATTTCCAATTTGTAAAAGATATTGATGAAAATACACCAGCTGGTATGTGTTATACGTCAGCGACTACAGGAAATCCGAAAGGTGTTGTATATACGCATCGTAGTACTGTATTACACTGTATGGCACTCGGTTTAGCTGATACAGCTGCTTTATCGGAAAGTGATGCAGCAATGGCAATCGTCCCGATGTTTCATGTGAACGCTTGGGGACTTCCTTTTGCGGCTACTTGGTTTGGATCAAAACAAGTTCTTCCTGGACCGATGTTTACTCCGAAAATTTTATTAGAAATGATTCAATCAGAAAAAGTGACGTTAGCTGCGGGTGTGCCGACAATTTGGCTCGGCGTATTACAAGAGTTAGAAAATAATAGTTACGATTTATCTAGTATGACGAGAATACTATGCGGAGGTGCAGCGGCGCCGAAAAGTGTTATTAAAGCATTTGAACAGAAACATAATGTTCCGTTCATACATGCATATGGTATGACTGAAACGAGTCCACTCGTAACACTTGCACGTTTAAAAAGTTATGAAACGGAATTATCGTATGAAGAGCAACTAGAAATTCGCTCCAAACAAGGATATCTTGTACCTGGTGTCGAGATGAAAGTAGTCGGTACAAATGGTGAAGTGAAGTGGGATGGTACTGAGATGGGAGAATTATGTTTACGAGCACCTTGGATCGCTGAAAGCTATTATAACGATGATCGTACTGTTGAAGGTTTTCGCGATGGATGGTTATATACTGGTGATGTTGTCACAGTGGATGAGGAAGGTTGCGTGAAAATTGTTGACCGTACGAAGGATGTTATTAAAAGCGGGGGAGAATGGATTTCTTCGGTCGATCTTGAAAATGCTTTAATGGCACATGATGCTATATTTGAAGCGGCTGTCGTTGCAGTTCCTCACCCTCAGTGGCAAGAGCGACCAATTGCCTGCGTTGTTCAAAAGAAAAATAGTACGGTTACAAAAGAAGAAATATATGAGTTTTTAAAACCACAGTTTGCGAAGTGGTGGTTGCCAGACGATATTGTCTTTATGGAAGAAATACCGAAAACATCTGTTGGGAAGTTTTTAAAACAGGCGCTTCGGAAAGAACTGGAGCATTTGCATAGAGAGAAATAAGTGAACTCCTATTTGTAAACTCTAATACGTTAACGGTTGACAAAAGAGGAGTGGAAAGATAATATAATTTTTGTGATATGTTATCTAAAAACAATTTTAAGTTTACAAATAGGAGAAGCAAATATGAATACAAAAAATTTAGTTTTCGTCGCTTTATTTAGTTCTATTATGGGAGTGTTAGGGTTAATACCTCCGATTGCTCTTTCTATTACACCAGTTCCGATTACATTGCAATCACTCGGTGTTATGCTTGCGGGTGGGTTGTTAGGGTCACGCCTTGGTGCATTAAGTCAGCTTATTTTCTTACTTATTGTAGGAGTTGGAGCACCATTACTTGCTGGTGGCCGCGGTGGCCTTGGTGTATTTGTTGGGCCAAGTGCAGGATATTTACTTGGTTACATCATTGGAGCGTTTGTTATTGGTTATTTAATTGAGCGTTTACGTGAAGTTTCTATTATAAAAGTATTATGTATTAATATAATTGGTGGTATTTTCGTAGTTTATGTATTTGGTATTATTGTACAAGCGTTTTTAATGGATGTTTCTGTATGGGAGACAATGAAAGTGAGTGCTGTGTTTTTACCAGGGGATTGTATAAAAGCAATTATTGCGGCAGTTCTCGTAACAAAATTACATCGTTCATTGAAACATATTATTACACCCGCTTTAAAGAATGGAAAATATACAAATGCGGGATGATAAAGGGAAGAAACACGTACATTGCGTGTTTCTTTTTATTATTTTTGTAAAGAAAGGACGTCTCATATGGGTGTTACAAAAAAATACAAAAAGCAAGCCTCTTTACAACCAAATAAAATAGCGATAAAGGAAAATGATAGAGTTTTAACATATAAAGAGTGGTTCGAATCAGTTTGTAAAGTAGCCAACTGGTTGCATGCAACAGAATCAAAAAATAAAACAATAGCAATCCTATTAGAAAATCATATAGAGTTTTTACAACTATTTGCTGGTGCTGCTATGGCCGGGTGGGTTTGTGTTCCGTTAGATATAAAGTGGAAACAAGATGAGCTCAGAGAAAGAATTGAAATCAGTAATCCGGATATGATTGTGACAGAAAGATATAAGGTAAATGATTTACCGCATGAAGAAGGAAGAGTAATTGAAATTGATGAGTGGAAAAGAATGATGGAGAAATATCTTCCTACACATTCCACTGTAGAAAGTTTACGAAATGCTCCCTTTTATATGGGATTTACATCAGGATCAACTGGAAAAGCAAAAGCATTTTTACGCGCACAGCAATCGTGGGTTCATAGTTTTGATTGTAATGTACATGATTTTCATATGAAAATGGAGGATTCAATTTTAATAGCTGGGACGCTCGTTCATTCTCTTTTCTTATACGGGGCAATAAGTGCATTATATGTAGGACAAACGGTGCACATTATGAGAAAGTTCATTCCGAATCAAGTATTAGATAAGTTAGAAACTGAAAATATATCGGTTATGTATACAGTTCCGACAATGCTTGAATCTTTATATAAAGAAAATAGATTAATAGAAAATAAAATGAAAATTATTTCATCAGGAGCGAAATGGGAAGCTGAAGCGAAAGAAAAAATAAAGAATATATTTCCTTATGCGAAAAGATATGAATTTTATGGTGCATCAGAGTTAAGTTTTGTAACAGCACTAGTCGATGCAGAAAGTGAAAGAAGGCTAAATTCAGTAGGAAAACCTTGTCATAATGTGCAAGTTCGAATATGTAATGAAGCAGGCGAAGAAGTACAAAAAGGCGAGATAGGAACTGTTTATGTGAAAAGTGATCAGTTTTTTATGGGATACATAATAGATGGGGTTTTAACACAGGAGTTGAATGCAGAAGGCTGGATGACAGTGCGAGATGTAGGCTATGAAGATGAAGAAGGCTTTATATATATTGTTGGTAGAGAGAAGAATATGATTTTATTTGGAGGAATCAATATTTATCCAGAAGAAATAGAAAGTGTATTACATGAACACCCAGCTGTTGATGAAATAGTTGTAATTGGTGTGAAAGATAGTTACTGGGGTGAAAAGCCCGTCGCGATCGTAAAAGGAAGTGCTACGAAACAACAATTAAAGAGTTTTTGCTTACAACGATTATCCTCGTTTAAAATACCGAAAGAATGGCATTTTGTAGATAGAATACCTTATACAAATAGTGGGAAAATCGCTCGTATGGAAGCAAAAAGTATGATTGAAAACAGGGAGAAAATATATGAATAGAGCAGTTATTGTAGAGGCGAAAAGAACACCTATCGGTAAGAAGAATGGGATGTTAAAAGAGTATGAAGTTCAGCAATTAGCAACGCCGCTTCTTACGTTTTTAAGTAGAGGAATTGAGAGAGAGATAGACGATGTTATATTAGGTAATGTTGTTGGGCCAGGAGGGAATGTTGCGAGACTATCTGCTTTAGCGGCAGGACTTGGCTATCATATTCCTGGTGTAACGATTGATCGGCAATGTGGTGCTGGTTTAGAAGCAATTCGAACTGCGTGTCATCTCATTCAAGGAGGGGCAGGTAAGTGCTATATCGCCGGAGGAGTAGAGAGTACAAGTACGTCACCTTTTCAAAAAAGAGCACGATTTTCACCTGAAACAATTGGTGATCCTGACATGGGAGTAGCGGCTGAATATGTTGCGGAGCGTTATAACATAACGAGAGAAATGCAAGACGAGTACGCTTGTCTTAGTTATAAGCGGACACTGCAAGCGTTAGAAAAAGGCTATATACATGATGAAATATTTTCTTTTAATGGATTATTAGATGAATCTATAAAGCTAGAAATGAATTATGAACGAATCATTAAAAGAACAAAACCCGCATTTTTACAAAATGGAACAGTGACGGCAGGTAATTCATGTGGTGTAAATGATGGGGCATGTGCTGTTCTTGTAATGGAAGAGGGACAAGCCCTAAAGTTAGGTTATAAACCTGTCCTTCGTTTCGTTCGTAGTGCTGTAGTGGGAGTGAATCCAAATCTTCCAGGAACTGGTCCGATATTTGCGGTGAACAAATTATTAAATGAAATGAATGTAAAAATAGAGGACATCGATTATTTTGAAATAAATGAAGCATTCGCCTCAAAAGTTGTTGCTTGCGCAAAAGAGTTACAAATTCCGTATGAAAAATTAAATGTAAATGGTGGGGCAATTGCGCTCGGTCATCCGTACGGTGCATCTGGGGCTATGCTTGTAACACGTTTGTTTTATCAGGCACAAAGAGAGTCTATGAAATATGGAATTGTTACATTAGGAATTGGAGGCGGGATAGGGATTGCGCTATTATTTGAGAAAGTAGAAAATTAGAATGTTTGAAGTGTAGGGCAGGCGTATTCATTTATATCTATCTTATTTTAATTCTCATTGAAAGCCTCTTATCAAATATAGAGAATAATAGGAGGTTTGGATGTTTTATTGTCTACAATTGATATGAAACTGTGATGCAAAATTCACCTTGATGTAGACCAGATCCAGTTGTTATTTGGATACTAGTAAAATTTTTTATTGTAAAATTACTAGTACTTCCAGGTTGAATTATGATTGAGTTTAAGACATTTGTATCTTGAAAGAAAGTAACACCTATTTCTTGAACACCTGTCTCGTATTTGATATATCCAGTTGAAGAAATATGATTTAACAAATTGTTAGTATATATAGTCTGTATTCCCATCTCTCCACCTGTGATAGACCAAGGAATGCAAATTTTATCTTTTATTATTGCTGATGGAGTGCAACAAATAACTTTATTCATGGTATATCCCAGCCTTTCATATAAAGGTATATTTAAATATATGTTGTTGTTTATGAGTATGCTTGTATGTTTTTGCTATATAGGATTATGTCCTTAATTTTAGAAGCTGTATTTGCTAATAAGGAGCATACAAATGGAGAATAAATACTTCTCTTCGTCATTGGAGGAGAAAAAGTTTGGAGAAGATAAAGGACTTAAGGTATTAGAGAAGATATGTGATGAGAAAATGAAGAAAGGGAAGGATAGTGCACCGGATAAATCGATTTGTATGATTAGTTATATTGTATATTCACTCCTAAAACATATATATAATGTCCTAGGAGTAAATTTAAAATTTGTTTTAGAATTTGATTTTTAATGAATTCACTCTAGTTTTCTACTTTTTGAGGAACATAAGCATTGCTACCAGGTTTTGTTTTTATTTCATTCCAAGCAGCAATCGCATCAGCTTTTGCTTTTCCTTTATTATTTGGATCTTCGAAAAAGTCCCGAGTAAAGCGATTGTATTCAAATTGCGCGCTGATCGTTGTTTTATAAGTAGGATCTTTTTTTCGTTCGTTTTCTTCATACCAAAATGTTATCGCATCTTCATATGTTTTTCCAACATTCTCTTTAAAAAACTTTTGAAGAGCTACTGTAAAGCGGAAGTTTGTTCCGATTTTTTCTTTGAAAAAAGCACGAACACCTTCGCTACAGCGGTGATTTTTAGTAATAATCGTTTGAAGAGAAAGGTCTTTATAAGAGAGGGGAGCTTTGCTCACTTTTTGCACAGAGCTGTTTTTTAAGACTTTCCCCGTAGTTAAATAATGTGAGATACGCTCGGTTATTTCGGTCTTAGAGCCACTAGCTGGCAAACCATGCTCGCGACAAAATGTTTGCAGTTCTGCTTTTAACCAATAATAGTTTTGAAAATCTTCAAGTGATATAGATTTTGTTAAAGGTGGACGCATGAATATAACAACTTCTTTCTTCCATAATTTTCTTTAATTATAAAACGTATGTTCTCTTTGTGGAAGGATTAATTTGTAAATATAACAGGAAGAGGAGATTACATATGGAAAATGTAATGCAAGTTCGTGTTACGGGAATTTTAATTGAAGATGAAAAAGTATTGCTAGTAAAGCAAAAAGTGGCTAATCGCGATTGGTCTTTACCTGGAGGAAGGGTAGAGAATGGTGAAACGTTAGAAGAAGCGATGATTCGAGAAATGAGAGAAGAAACGGGATTAGAAGTTAAAATTAAGAAGCTACTCTATGTTTGTGATAAACCAGATGCTAGTCCATCTTTGTTACATATTACGTTTCTGCTTGAAAGGATTGAAGGTGAAATTACACTACCTTCTAACGAGTTCGATCATAATCCGATTCATGATGTGCAAATGGTACCGATTAACGAATTAAGTTATTATGGTTTTTCGGAAACTTTTATCAATCTTATAAGTGGCGGTTTTGCAAATGCAGGAAGTTATCAAGGGTTGAAACAACATATAGGCCTGTAAATATAGTTGAAGGATAGCCGTTAGCTATCCTTCATAAACATGTTTTACACTGCTGACTGTAAAGAAGAGACAAGCTGATTTAAAAACTCGTCCCCGTTCATCACCGCTTTTCCGCCGCCGCGTGCACTCTTTTTATTTCCGCCACCTTTTCCTTCAATTGCAGGAAGAGCATCTTTTAAAAGAGCATTCATATCGAGCGTTACTGTTTTTCCGCAAGCGAGAATACATTGTAGTTTGTCATCATTTTCGATGACGAAATACGTAATTGCATGCTCTTGTTGTTCTGTAATGATAGCTGATAGTTTTGCAATTTCTTGCATAGAACGATCTGTAAATGCTTTAGAAATAAGTAACCCAGCATGTATTTCGGTGGGCTGTTGCAGTAATTCATTTGCCTCTGCAAATAATAATTTTTCATTCATTGTTTGTATTGTTTTTTCGTTTTCCTTTTGAGAGGTAAGAAGCTGTGCTACTTTTGCTGGGATATCAGTTTCGCTACTGTTTAATTGTTTGGAAACATCTTTCATAATTTGTTGCTGTTGCCCCATTAATTTAAGTGTACGCCAACCAGCGATAAAGGTTAAGCGTATACCACCTTTATTGCGCTCCCATCCTAGTACTTGAATAGGACCAACTTCACCAGTGCATTTCGGATGGGTTCCACCACAGCCATTGTAGTCGTAATTTTCGATAATAACAACACGTATATTCTCTGTCATAGTTGGTTCTTTACGAAGAGGTAATGTTTTTGCTTCTTCTAAGTTCATCCACTCTATACGGATTGGGTGGTTTTCAAAAACGATTTTATTGGCAATTTGTACTGCCTTTTCAACCGTTTCTGCATGCAGATTTTCTGTTTCTAAATCAATTGTTATCGTTTCTTTTCCAAGATGGAATCCAATCGTAGGTATGTTGAAATAGTCCCAAAAAGCAGCAGATAAAATGTGCTGAGCTGCATGTTGCTGCATATGATCAAACCGGCGCTCCCAATTGATTTTACCTTCTACGTCTTCTGTGTGTAATTGTTCTGCAATGAAGTGGCGGATTTCTTCGTCGACTTCTTCAACATCAAGTACAGCAATACCATTTAAAGTTCCAGTGTCATGTGGTTGTCCGCCACCAGTCGGATAAAATGCGGTTTCGTTTAAAACAACGTATAAGTTACCGTCTTTATCATAATCTTGCTTTATAATTTTAGTAGTAAATTCTTGCTTATAAGCGTCAGTGTAATATAATTTGTGCTCCAATTTTCTTTCTCCTCTCGCATTAACTAGTTTCATTGTAAAGCAATTGAAATTAGTTTCCTAATATTTCAGAAGAAAGAAACTATTTTTAGAATTTTCTTGCTATAATAAGAAGAAAATGCGGGGGTGGAATAAATATGTTATATGAAAATGGCGTAGATAAACTGCTTAGTTTAAGCAAAAATATTTCTGAATTGTATCGAGAATTAAATGAAATGACCCGGATTTTAACGGATTGTAATCGAGAAAGTGTGAAGTTTGATCGGTTATATGTAAAAGAGTTACTTTGGAAGAAAGAAGATGTAATAGAGAAATATGACCAGCTACTTGTACAACTTTGTATTAACGAATGCTTTGATCTAAAAAGTGTCATTACAGGCGAATATAAGTATACATATGAAGAAGTGGAGAACATCGTTTTACAATTTAATGAGAAATATAATGTTGCAATATTAATTAAAGATGTTTGTAAAGAATTACAGTTTACATATGGCATAGATATGGATATAACGAGAACAGCGCGGGTATCAACAGCGCAAGTATAAAAAGGGAAAAGAAAGCAGATCCTTTGCTTTCTTTTTTTATGTAAGAACAGGGAGAGTAGGTTTTTAAGATGAAGGGGAAGTTGCAAAATATTCATCCGTTAGGAATGACAATTATAATAGGGACTTTATTTGCGAGGTTCGCCACGTCAATGAGTATTCCTTTTTTAGCAATTTATTTAACGACTGTGAAAGGTGTATCAGCTGGAATGACAGGTGCTATTATCGGAACGAGTGCACTTGTTGGAGTGTTTGCTAGTTTTATCGGAGGGAATTTATCAGATCGATTCGGTCGAAATATGATTATAATATGGTCCATGATCGTTTGGGTCTTTGTATTCATTGGTTTTTCACTTGCAGATCATGTTTTAAGTTTCTTTTTATTAAATGCTTTGAATGGAGTATGTAGGTCATTTTTTGAGCCAACATCAAGAGCGTTATTATCAGATTTAACGAAACCTGAGTATCGTTTACTCGTATATAATTTGCGTTACGGTGCAATCAATGTTGGAGTAGCGATTGGCCCACTTGTCGGGTTACAGATTGGAAGCGCAAAATCAACAATTCCATTTTTAGTAGCAGCTGGAGTATACATTTTATATACAGCTATATTAGCGTTCCAATTTAAGAAGTATCCGATTGAAAAAAAGAAAGTAAATACAGAAAAGCCTGTCACAATGTTAAAGGCAATTCGTATTTTGCGAAAGGATGTCGTATTTTTAGTTGCACTAGTTGGTATTATTTTGAGTAATTGTGGTTTTTCTCATTTAACGACAACAGTATCTCAATATTTTGCAAATGCACATATATTTCAGGATGGAGTGAAATTATTTTCATATATGCTAGCTTTAAATGCGATTGTTGTAGTCGTAATTCAATACCCTGTTATTCAAATTTGTAAAAAGTATACACCGTTAGTATCCATTATGGTGGGAACTTTATTTGTGAGCGGAGGATTATTTGGATTTGGAGTAGTAGAATCTCTGCTAGGTGCTGCCGTTTGTACAATTATTTTTACAATTGGAGAAGTCTTAATGTTTTCAATGACGGATGTATTTATTGATGATATTGCTGTTGCGCATCTAAAAGGAACATACTTCGGTGCGATGGGTTTTTCGGGAATTGGAGCAGTAATAGGTCCGTGGTTTGGAGGAGTACTTCTCGATTACTACGGGTACCAAAATGGGTTTGCAGTATTTTCAGCACTAGCTATATTTTCAACTGTGGCATTTCCTGTGCTTTTAGTTACAAAAGGTTTATCGAAAAAAAGATATGATAGAAATTCTAATATAGAGATGCATGCGAAATAACATAAGCCCCAGTAACCAACTGGGGCTTATGTTTGTATTATATTAACTCTTAATTTGAAAAAAGAACTTTCTTTTCATGTTTATCAGCAACTTCATTTTTGGAAATATGAATGGCCAAAAAACCATTCTCTAAGCAGGCTAGCATCTTCTTATAAATAACATTAGCGGGTAAAGGAATAGTTCGCTGCAAAGAAATGTTTTTATGAAGTATGCAAATGTTTAGGCCTGTCTCCATCTTTTTAATGACTACATTTTGTTCATTGGCATTTGGTACATCTGTTTCCAAAATGTATTCTTGTTCAGTTTCGCAAAGGTCAATATGAATTTGATTTGGGAAACTAAAGTTACTACAAGAGTCAGAACAAAACTGATCCATCCATTCTTCGAAACCATCAACATGAAAAAGACAATCCTTCTTTTTCTTGCCCATGTAAGACACCCTCCGTAAAATCTCAATTCATACTATGTTATGCATGAATGAAGTAGGGGTGAAGAATAAATGGAAAAATATAAACATTGTATGTGGTAAAGGCAGCTATTGTGAACCTTTTGTTTTACATATCATGATGTGCATGATGTTTTTGGCGTGAATGGTTACGGTTTTTTACTTTATGAGATCCGCTTAATGGTTCAGGTTGTCCCTTTTTTTCTTTTGCTTCACGATTGTTTTTGCTCATTGTATGTGACACCTCCTCTTTCTCTTTAGAATGAGAGAAGTTTGCAAATTTATACGAGAATGTTTTTAGAAAAAAAGGTAAAGATAATTGGGACTAACTATTATGGAAAGGGGATTATATAATGCCATATCATAAAGATAAACAGCAAGCTTTTCAAGCAGCGCAGCAAGGAGTTACACAAGCAGAACATGCATATAACAACATTGTGAAAAATGATCCAAACTACGGTCATGATTTAAAAGAGTTACGCCAAGAGGTTCAGGAGGCGTATGAACAGATTCAAAATGCGTTAGAAGTAGCTTCGGAAACACAACGCCCACAACTTGAGCAATACGAAAATAATCTCCAAAATATTATGCAACATGTAGATCAATTAGAAAAGTAAATGAGGTTGTTGTGTATTTGACAACCTCTTACTTTAATGAACATTATGCGAAAACAGAAAATTTTTCTATTCGTTTTTTCTTTATTATGCGCAGTACATATATTTCAAGTTGAAAAAGTGGAAGCGAAAATGTTGCTCAGAAAAGAGCTAGAACCAACTGGCTATGTAACGTGGGAAGTACCTAATAATGAAAAGATTATTGCCATTACATTTGATGATGGCCCAGATCCAACTTATACACCGCAAGTTTTACATTTATTACGTCAATATAAAGCAGAAGCAACATTTTTTATGATTGGATTTCGAGTGCAGCGCAATCCATATTTAGTGAAACAGGTGTTAAAAGAGGGACATGAAATTGGAAATCATACGATGAATCATTTGTATGCGAGTAATTCATCAGATGAAAAATTAGAAAATGATATTTTAGATGGAAAGAAATTTTTCGAAAAATGGGTGAAAGAACCTTTGCTATTCCGTCCTCCTGGCGGATATATTAACGATGCTGTATTTAAAACAGCGAAAGAAGCTGGTTATCAAACCGTTCTATGGTCGTGGCATCAAGACCCGCGTGATTGGGCAAATCCAGGGGTTGAATCTATCGTAAATCATGTAGTGAAAAATGCTAAAAGTGGCGATATCGTATTGTTACATGATGGAGGAAATGATCGTAGTCAAACAGTAGCAGCGCTAGCAAAAATTTTACCTGAACTGAAAAAGCAGGGCTATCGATTTGTAACGGTTTCGGAATTGTTACGTTATAAACATTAGAAAAAATCCCAAAAGGTGAATGGTCCTTTTGGGATTTTTCGTTACTGGTTCTTTTTGCGTTTCTTATTATTTTGTCGTTCTGCAGCAGTTAAGTTTTCATTTGCAAACTCTTCGTTATAACCAGCGCCTTGTCCTTGTGCAGATGCCGCATTCATTCCTGAAATAGTATGATTTGCTTTTCTTTTACCCATTTTATTTCACCTCTATAACTTTTTTTTATAAGTTGCATGATGAGCAATTCATAGTATGTATGAACTGTAAAGAAAGCGCTAATAGAGCACTTTACTTTATGGTAATAGTATTCATAAGGAACATAAACACTATTCAAATTTAGAAACATAAAGAAAACTTATGATAATCTATAAGTTTCTTATTATTTACTTATTTAGAAAGTTGTAATAAGATATTATCGTAAGGTATTGAAAAGTTTGTCTACATTTTATATTCAGACAACTTAGTCATGTTTAACAGGGGGGAAACATAATGGTCAAACATAATCCATTTCAATCACGCGCAACTTTTGAAGTAGATGGAAAAACGTATCATTATTATGATTTGAAAGCGCTTGAAAACGCAGGGGTTGGCAACGTATCTCAATTACCATATTCCGTGAAAGTTTTACTTGAATCAGTACTTCGTCAAGTAGACGGACGTGTAATCACAGAAGAGCATGTTACAAATTTAGCGAAATGGGGAACGAAAGATGTGCAAGATATCGATGTTCCATTTAAACCATCTCGTGTAATTTTACAAGATTTCACTGGTGTACCAGCTGTTGTTGATTTGGCTTCGCTTCGTAAAGCAATGGCAGACATGGGTGGAGATCCTGATAAAATCAATCCAGAAATTACTGTAGATCTTGTAATTGATCACTCTGTACAGGTTGATAGAGCGGGTACGGCAGACGCGCTTGCATTCAACATGGACTTAGAGTTTAAACGTAATGAAGAACGTTATAAATTTTTAAGCTGGGCACAAAAATCATTTGATAACTATCGTGCAGTTCCACCAGCTACAGGTATTGTACACCAAGTAAACCTTGAATATTTAGCACCAGTTGTTCATGCTGTGAAAAATGCTGAAGGTGACTTAGTTGCATACCCAGATTCATTAGTTGGAACAGACTCACATACAACAATGATTAATGGTATCGGTGTTCTTGGATGGGGCGTTGGTGGTATTGAAGCAGAAGCAGGGATGCTTGGACAGCCTTCATACTTCCCAGTACCTGAAGTAATCGGTGTGAAATTAACCGGTACACTTCCAAGTGGTACTACAGCAACTGACGTTGCATTAAAAGTAACGCAAGTATTACGTCAAAAAGGTGTAGTTGGTAAATTCGTTGAGTTCTTCGGTAACGGACTAAAGAGTATGCCTTTAGCTGACCGTGCAACAATTTCAAACATGGCACCAGAATACGGCGCAACTTGTGGATTCTTCCCAATCGACGATATTTCATTAGAATACTTACGTTTAACAGGTAGAGATGAAGAGCAAATTCGCGTTGTTGAAGAATACTGTAAAGCGAACGGTTTATTCTATACAGCAGACAGCAAAGATCCAATTTACACTGATCTTGTTGAAATTGATTTAAATACAATTGAATCTAACCTTTCTGGACCGAAACGCCCACAAGATTTAATTCCACTTTCAGATATGAAAGATGCGTTCCACAAAGCTGTTGTAGCGCCAGTTGGAACACAAGGACTTGGATTTAATGAGCAAGAGTTCGATAAAGAAGTGAAGGTTACATTAGAAGATAAAGAAGTAACGATGAAAACAGGTGCAATTGCAATCGCTGCAATTACAAGCTGTACAAATACATCAAACCCATACGTATTAATTGGAGCAGGTCTAGTTGCGAAGAAAGCAATTGAAAAAGGACTTAAAGTACCTGAGTACGTAAAAACATCATTAGCACCAGGATCTAAAGTTGTTACTGAGTACTTAGATAAATCAGGTTTAACAACATATTTAGATCAATTAGGTTTCCAAACAGTTGGTTACGGCTGTACGACTTGTATCGGTAACTCTGGCCCATTAGCGCCAGAATTAGAAGAAGCAATCGCAGCAAACGACTTACTAGTAACATCTGTTTTATCTGGTAACCGTAACTTTGAAGGGCGTATTCACCCACTTGTAAAAGCAAACTACTTAGCATCACCACCACTAGTTGTGGCATATGCACTTGCAGGTACTGTTGATATTGACCTGAAAAATGATGAAATCGGTAAAGATGCAAATGGCAATGCTGTTTACTTCAACGATATTTGGCCATCAGCTAAAGAAATTGAAGATGTAGTTCAAAGTGTTGTTACATCTGAACTGTTCAAGAAAGAATATGCACAAGTATTTAACAGCAATGAGCGTTGGAATGAAATCCAAACTTCAAATGAAGCGTTATATACTTGGGATAATGATTCAACATACATTCAAAACCCACCATTCTTTGAAGGATTATCTAAAGAGCCAGGTGAAGTTGAAACATTATCAGGCCTACGCGTAGTTGGTAAATTTGGTGACTCTGTAACGACAGACCACATTTCACCAGCAGGTTCAATCGGTAAGCATACACCAGCTGGACGCTACTTATTAGAAAACGGCGTACAACCAGTTGACTTCAACTCTTACGGTTCTCGTCGTGGTAACCATGAAGTTATGATGCGTGGTACATTCGCGAACATCCGTATTAAAAACCAAATCGCACCAGGAACAGAAGGCGGATATACAACATATTGGCCAACAGGTGAAGTAACGTCTATCTATGATGCTGCTATGAAATATAAAGAAGATGGCACAGGCCTTCTAGTTGTTGCTGGTAAAGATTACGGTATGGGAAGTTCTCGTGACTGGGCTGCAAAAGGTACAAATTTATTAGGTATTAAAGCAGTAATCGCAGAAAGCTTCGAGCGTATTCACCGTAGTAACTTAGTGTTAATGGGTGTGTTACCACTTCAATTTAAAGATGGCGAAAGCGCTGAAACGTTAGGTCTTGTTGGTAACGAGTCATTTGAAATTCAAATTGACAAAACAGTTAGACCACGCGATCTTGTAAAAGTAGTTGCAACTGATCTAGATGGCAACGAAAAACAATTTGAAGTAGTAGCTCGTTTCGATAGTGAAGTTGAAATTGACTACTACCGTCACGGTGGTATTCTGCAAATGGTTCTTCGTGAGAAAATTGAAGAGTCTAAAGTGTCGAACTAAATAATTGAAATGAATGATAAGGAAGCTAACAATTGTTAGCTTCCTTATTTTATGGAAAGGGATGAAACCATTTGGTTTCATCCCTTTCTTTTTACTATAAACAATGGAGGAAACGTCATGAAAGAATATAAAAGAATTTTGTTACCGTTACAGAAAGAAAAAATATTAGTAATAGCAGCTGTATGCAGTGGGCTTTTTGCAGCTATTTTAAATCTCTCCCGTCCACTATTCATGGGACTAATTGTAGATAACCTGATTCAACGAGAGCTGAAAGGAGCGTATCTTTACATTACTTTGTTTACAGCTAGCCGTTTGTTGATGTGGGTGAACAATCTTTCATTTGATTATGTAAGCTCAAAAGCGAGTCAGCGAATATTACGAGAGAAGCGTATAGATGTATTGCGCCAATTTTTCCTATTACCGTTTGAAGAGAGTGAGAAAATCAAACAAGGAGAGTTAGAAACTTTGGTCGTGTCTGATATTCCGAACTGGGTCAGATTATACGGCTCTATATTAATAGAATATATACACGCTATTGCCCAATTTATTGGAGCTTTCATAGCACTACAACATATAGATATACAGTTTATATTGTGGGTAACTCCGTTTTTATTTTTAAGTACAATTGTTCCAATACTGATGGGAGAAAAGGTAAGAGATATTGCAAGCGTTTCTCAAAAAAATCACTCAAGTGTTGTAGAGATGGTGTCACAGTTTGTAAAGGGGATACAAGATTTGCGGAGTTTACAAAAAGAAAAATGGGCAATTCGCTTATTTAAAAGAGTAACGGCACAATCGTATAAATCAGAAGTAAAGAAGACGATGATGCAACATTGCATTGGAGTAGTTGGAACGGTGATTGAAACAGGAGCATATATTGTTGTTCTCATTATAGGTGCACAAAAAATAATGAGGGGAGAAATAGAAGTTGGTTCACTCATTGCAGTGTTAGCGACAATTGAGATGCTCTTTTTCCCTGTCCGTTATGTGGGCGATTTATTAATAATGACACAAGTTGCAGTCGCTTCGGCAAATAGAGCTTTTTGCTTTTTAAATAAACGAGCAGTAGATAGCAATGTAGAAAGAGCGATGGGGATCAGGATAACAAATGTTTCATTTCAGGAGAATGACGAAGAGAAATGCAGAATTCATAATATTAATTTGCAAATTCGTCCTGGTGAACTCGTTATGATTGTGGGAGAAAGCGGTGCAGGAAAAACAACGCTTTTAAAGTTAATAACGGGCTTGTATAAACCATCTAACGGTAGCATTGCTTATTATGGTAATGAAGCTCGTATGACTACAGTGTGGCAAGAACCACGTTTTTTCCGAACGACGGTAACAGAGAATATGTATTTCGGGGAAGAGGGTTTAGAAAATCAGTTAGAAAAAAATAGTGAACTTATAAATGTAACGCCGATTATTAGAGGGTTACCTGAAGGGAGTCAAACTGTGCTACATAAAAGCGGTGAAGAGTTTTCGGGAGGCGAAAGAAAACGTCTTGCATTATTGCGCGCGATTGTATCAAATCCAACTCTTATTATTTTAGATGAACCGACGGCTGGGTTAGATCCGGGCAATCAAGAACTGGTTTGGAATATGATTGAAGGGATAGGAAGAGATGTAACGAGAATTGTGGCAACACATGATGTAGAGAGGGTGGTACTAGCAGATCGTATTGTCATAATGAAAGAAGGAAATATTGTTGCATGTGAGGGTCCAGAAAAATTAATACATAGTCATTCATTTTTTAAGAGATGTGAATAAAGATAAGAGCAATGCTCTAATCTTTATTCAGTGTCATTTAGTTGATACTCGATAGATTCGGAGTGATTTAGATCAACGTTAAAAGTAGCAGTCATAAGGAAAGTGGCAATTCCAAGAATTAAGAAAAGGACGAATGAGACTAGAGAGACGTAGAGACAAATACGTCCTATTTTCTTTTTTTCAAGATCTTTACTAAAGAGTGAAATGATCCATGTAATAATACCGACTGGGTATAAAAGAAAACTAAGAATATATAATGTTGTTTTTTCGAATGAATTCATAAACAATCCCCTTTTGTTGTAGGTTTATAACTATGAGAGGAAAAAGGTGAATGGGTCCATAATTAGATAAGCAATACTTCATCTGCTTTTCTAATTATATGATAAAATTGCACTTTTAATAAGAATATTCTAATTATTTCGATTGTGAATATTTCCAAGCTTGTCCGTATAAGCTAAAATAAGGTATATAGTATTTTGATGAATGTGTTAAAAGAAGATAATACGTTAGGGTGATATAAAATGTGGCGGAAGCTTACGATTATTGTAGTGTTACTTTGTTTAGCGGGATATGCAGCTTATGAACAGTTTGGTCATAAAGAGCAGGCGGTAAAAGTGAAGCAAGAAAAAAGTGAAGCTGCTATGAAAGAGATGATTGCAAGTAATGGTATTGAAATAGGGAAGAGTGCACCAGACTTTACATTAACGAATTTAGATGGAACGAATGTAAAGTTATCAGATTTAAAAGGAAAGAAAGTGATTGTAAACTTTTGGGCAACGTGGTGTGGACCATGTCAGCAAGAAATGCCGGATATGGAAGCTTTCTATAAAGAACATAAAGAGAACGTAGAAATTTTAGCAATAAATTATACGCCTTCAGAAAAAGGTGGGGGAGTAGAAAAGGTAAGCAATTTTGCTAAAGAAAAAGGAATTACTTTTCCTATTTTATTGGACAAGAACATTGATGTGACAACAGCGTATAAAGTAATTACGATTCCAACTTCGTATTTTATAGATACAAAAGGTGTCATTCAAGATAAGTTTATTGGGCCGATGACGCAAAAAGAGATGGAGAAAAGAGTTGCTAAATTAAAATAATGGTGAAAAGGTAGAGGTGGAGAGTTCCCATTTCTGCCTTTTCTTTTTCAAGTAGTAATAACTTCATGATATGATGTAAGAAATATAAACGTTTAGAGATAAAGGAGTGTATGGAGTGGGGAATGTATCCTTACCGTTAGATTATGTTGTAATTGATTTTGAAACAACAGGATTTAACCCTTATAATGATAAAATTATTCAAGTTGCAGCAGTGAAATATCGTAATCATGAATTAGTAGATCAATTTGTTTCATACGTGAATCCAGAGCGGCCAATTCCGGACCGAATAACGAGTTTAACAGGTATTACCAATTATCGCGTTTCAGATGCACCGACGATTGAAGAAGTGTTACCTTTATTTTTAGCATTTTTACATACAAATGTTATTGTGGCCCATAATGCTTCTTTTGATATGCGCTTTTTGAAAAGTAATGTAAATATGCTTGGGTTGCCTGAACCTAAAAATAAAGTAATTGATACTGTATTTTTAGCAAAGAAATACATGAAGCATGCGCCTAATCATAAACTTGAAACGTTAAAACGAATGCTGGGAATTCGTTTAAGCTCTCATAATGCATTTGACGATTGCATTACGTGTGCTGCTGTTTATCAAAAGTGTGCAGCTATTGAAGAAGAAGGGAAACGAAAAGTAAATAAGGCTATGCTTGATGAAACTGCGGTATATGAAGCGGTCAAAGAAATACTTGCATGTAATAAACGTAATGTAGAATGGCTACGTTGTATGAACGTAGGAAGTTATTTAGATATAAAAGCTTTTTATCCAGTTATGAGATTAAAGGTAAAAGGGCGAAAGAAATATGTATTAACAGAGATATTAGAAGAAGATGTGAAAGAAATATGTACAAGTTTAAAATGTGAACCGGCGTTAAAAAGTGAAGTTGGTAATACGAGAATTATGCTTAATAGCTTAGAGGATGTTATGAAATTAGAAAGTTATATTTTAGAGCAGTATGATTTTGTATTACAGGCGCTTCATGATTATAAAGAAAATGAAATGAATGCAGATGAAAAGTTGAAAGAGTATTTAAATATTATGGTATAAAAAACTCCGTGTGCAATATATTGTACACGGAGTTTTTTTAGGAGTACTAAAACATAAAATTTTCTTGCAAATCTGATTAAAGAGTTTTTTGTTTGCTCATACTATGTAATAAGAAAGCGAAGGAGAGAGGGTGAACAACATGAGAAGAAGTCGCCGTAAATCGTTTGAAGAACTTGTAAATGAAAATAAACAACAATTATTAAGCGATCGTGAGGCAATTGATCGCATTGAAGAGCGCATTGAAAAACGTTATGAAATGAAACTTTTTAAGCAAGCTGAATAATTCTTAACACTAGTACGATACTAGTGTTAAGGAGGCGATAGTAATGGGTAATCCGAAAAAAAATTCAAAAGACTTTGCACCGAATCATATTGGAACACAATCAAAAAAAGCTGGTGGAAATAAAGGAAAGCAAATGCAAGATCAAACAGGTAAACAACCGATTGTTGATAATGGTTAAAGAAAAGGAGAATATTACATTCTCCTTTTTTATGTATAAATTTGAGGAAAGATAGGTAATTTAAGATGGTGTGTATATACAATATTAGGAGGGAAGTACATGCCAAATCCAGATAATCGAAGTGACAACGCTGAAAAGTTACAAGAAATGGTGCAAAATACAGTTGATAACTTTAATGAAGCAAAAGAAACAGCGGAACTTTCTAATGAAAAAGATCGTGCTGCTATTGAAGCAAAAAATCAAAGACGTTTAGAAAGTATTGACTCATTAAAAAGTGAAATCAAAGATGAATCTTAACAAAATGTACAAAAAGGGCTGACTTTTGTCAGCCCTTTTTCGTAATCGTAAAGTTTTCAACAAGTAAACGCCAATTTTGTGGAAATGGCAAGCCAATCTTCCAATAACTAATACCGCCAATGGCCTGCTCTTTCATTAAATTGAATTTACTTTGAATAGACCTCGCATCTTCAAACCAAACTTCATGTTGTACGCCATTTTCGTCAAAGTAATTAAAATGTGGAGCTTGAGCTGTGAAATCATAGCGGATAGGAACATTATATTTACGAGCAAGTGCAACAGCTGCGACAGAGCTAACTGCTTTTGCTGGTGGATTCCCTTGTTTGAACGGAAGTTTCCAATCGAATCCGTATAAGTTTTGCCCCATCATAATTTTTTGGGGAGGCATTTGAGATTTTGCGTATTGAAGTACTTCTTTTACAGGACCGATAGGAGAGATTGCCATTGGTGGCCCGCCCTGCCAACCCCAGTCATATGTCATAATGACGACGAAATCAACAATTTGCCCTTGCGCTTTATAATCATGGGCTTCGAAAAACTTTCCCTTTTGATTTGAACTTGTCTTCGGTACGAGAGTTGTGCTTAATGTGTACCCGCTAGGTAAGCGTGTTTTTACATTTCGTAAAAAGCGATTATACGCCTCGCGGTCTTCGGGTGCTATACTCTCGAAATCGAAATGAATGTCTCGCATGCCATATTTTTCAGCTGTTTGCAAAATGTTAGTAATAAATTTGTTTTGAATCGTTGCGTCGCGTAAAATAACCGATGTTAGATCGGCACTGAAATTACCATTTTCAATATTTGTAATAACGAGCATAGGGATTGTTTGCCCTTGCGTTGCAATATTAGCAATTTTAGCTGTTTCAGTAGGTTCTTTTAATGTGCCATCTCTTTTTGCCTCAAAACTAAAATAAGCTAAATATGTTAAAAATGGATTGATGGCACGTGTAGCATTAACTAAACTCTCTTTAATCGGTATAGTGGAAGGTTGTAAATAAGCGATGGATTCTACAGCTCGTTTTGTGCCTTTTGGTACATATAATTGTTGTCCGACATGGAGAATAGATTTTAAAGATAAATTATTAACTTTAGCTAAACTAGCGAGGGGAACATTATATGTTTGAGAAATCCGATAGAGGCTGTCACCAGGCTGTACATAATAATTATTTCCTTTCGTATTAACGATAAGTGCCTGACCAACAACGAGCGTTTCAGCGGGATTTAGTCCATTGTCTTTTACTATTTCGTCAGGTGTTGATCCATATTTTGATGCCAAGCTATATACGCTATCACCGCTACGAACCGTTACAATTTGAATCATATGCTTGCTCCTTTCGGGAAAAGATTCACTATTTTTATTTTATTTTTGATGTCACTGTATTATGATTAAATGTATGCAAGGTAGCAGAAGTGAAAGAAGGCGAATATACATATGTTTGTAGCAGAACATGAAGTTGAAATCCGTTATGCGGAAACAGATCAAATGGGTGTTGTTTACCATTCAAACTACTTAGTGTGGCTTGAGTTAGGTCGCACGAAACTTATACAAGATTTAGGTTTTTCATATGTTGAAATGGAGAAAGAAGGAATTATTTCTCCTGTGTTAGATTTACAAATTTCATACCGTAAAGCGATGCGTTACGGAGAAAAAGCAATCGTAAAAACATGGGTAGATACTGTGAGCCCACTTCGCGTTGTATATGGATATGAAATATATAATGGTGATGGTGAACTTTGTATTACTGCAAGTACGACGAATATTTGTGCGAAAAAAGAAGGGTTCCGCCCTGTATCATTTAAAAAGTTATATCCTGAGTGGTATGCGAAATATGAGGAAATTAAGAAAAAATAAAAAAGCGTGGCAGAAGCCACGTTTTTTTATTTTTCATAATTAAATTGTGGGAAGTCGTCACCTTCGTTAAGTGTAACAGATAAATTATGTCCATCGAAGAACCATTCATCATCGCCTTCAATAAAGAAGTTAATACCTTCTTCTTGAATTTGAACAGCAGGATGTGCAGGATCATCTTTACGAATCCCTAAAGAAAGTCCTTTTTGCACAGTACTGCAACCACCGTATTGTACGAAAAAGCGTAGTGTTTCATTTGATTGTAAGTTTAATTCATTTTTATACCATTGTGCTGCTTCTTTTGTTACGGAAAGATTCATGTATAGTTCCTCCAAATTATGTTGCTTTTTCTTTAGTATAAAAAATAACGCAAAAAGACGCTATTAATATGCTTCACGTTTTCTTTTTGCGTTATGTGGGTTACGATCTTATTTTTGCTTTTTTGAAAAGTTTGCTTTTGGTTCAGTTTTATTTATAATTCGTCCGATATTTGCACGGTGTTTATAAATAACCATACCTGCTAATAAACACATCGCAATAATGAAGATTTTATCCCCGCTAACAATGGATGCAATAACAGCAACAACTGCTGTTACCATAGAAGAAAGTGATACGTATCTTGTTGTAAATAAAAGGGTGAAAAATACAACAGCCAATATTGCAAAAACAACTGGTGAATAGCATAATAGCACCCCAGCAGAAGTTGCAACTGCTTTACCACCGCGGAATTTCGCGAAGATTGGATAGACATGTCCAAGAACAGCCGCTAACCCGAACCATAGTGGATGAATATCTAATCCGAAAATCATTGGTAGACTTGTTGCTAATGTCCCTTTTAAAATGTCAGCAATTGTAACGGTAAAACCTGCTTTTTTCCCTAATGTGCGGAATGTGTTTGTTCCGCCTAGATTACCGCTCCCGTGCTCACGAATATCGATTCCGTAGCCGATTTTTCCAACAACTAGTGCAAATGGAATCGAGCCAAGTAAGTAGGCAACGATAAATAAAAGATATGTAGTAACCATAAGTTCAGTCTCCTTTATTCAAATGTGTTGATAAAGGGTAAAAAGAGTTTTTCCCGTATATTGTACCATACATTTGTAAAGAGCACATTTCTTTTTTGTAAATGAAAAATTCATTATTTCGTGAAAAAAATTTCACAGTAATGTTACATTTCTCACAGAAACAGTAAGACTATATGTAGTAACATTTTAATCAAAAGATAACAACATATTGGTGGAGGGTTATAAATGTTACAAAATAATACACGTGGAGAAGAAGAATTAATGAAAGTGTTCGAGACAATAGTCCACGGCAATGAACAAGATTTAATGCAAGAAAATGCAAATGTAGACGGCCGCTCTCCAATGGGCGTAATGGGAACGTTCGCATCTGAGAGTGCAAAATATTATGCTGTTGAGAATTTATTGTCAGATCAAGTGAAAAAAGCGATAAATGAAAATATATTATATCCACATGATTTAGATTTTTATGCGACAGGAACGACGACTTGTTCACAAATTCCGTTAGCGCAAATGCTTGCTAACGGTTTTCATACTGGACATGGACATATGAGACAACCGCAAGACATTAAAAGTGCATTGGCTCTTTCGTCTATTATTTTTCAAGCGAATCAAAATATGCAGCATGGTGGTCAATCGTTTGCACTCTTTGATATTGATTTAGCACCTTATGTACGAAAAACAATTGAGAGACATAAAAAACGATTACAATCATATCCGCTTACGAAAGAACAAATAGAAGAATTCGCATGGAAAGAAACGGAAAATGATACGTATCAAGCGTGTGAGGCTTTCGTTCATAATTCAAATAGTATGCATAGTAGGGGCGGAGGACAAGTACCGTTTATTTCTATTAATTACGGAACAGATACATCAAAAGAAGGAAGAATGTTAATTAAACAACTTTTAAAAGCGACACAAGCTGGACTTGGTAAAGGAGAGACACCGATTTTTCCGATTCAAATTTTCAAGATGAAAAAAGGTGTGAATTTTGAAGAAAGTGATCCGAACTACGATTTATTTGAATTAGCATTAGAGACAACGGCTGAACGATTGTTCCCTAACTTTTCATTTTTAGATGCTCCGTTTAATGCAGTACATTATGATGGAAGACCAGAAAGTGAAGTATGTTACATGGGATGTCGTACCCGTGTTATGTCTAATATACATGGAGAAGAAACAGCGATTGGTAGAGGGAATTTATCATTTACGTCTATTAATTTAGTGAAATTAGCGTTAATTAGTGGTTCAAAAGAAGCGTTTTTTGAAGCGCTAAACTATTATTTAGATTTAGGAATTAAGCAGCTATTAGAAAGATATGCGTATCAATGTACGAAGCGAGCAAGAGATTTTCAGTTTTTATATTCACAAGGTGTATGGCGTGGTGGAGAAACGTTGCAGCCTGAAGACTCCGTAGCCTCGATTTTAAAACAAGGGACGTTAAGTATTGGTTTTATCGGTCTTGCGGAATGTTTAGTAGCTTTAACAGGAAAGCATCATGGGGAAGATGGAGAATCATGGAAACTTGGGTATGAAATTATTTCCTTTATGAGAGATAGAATGGATAAAGCGACAGAAGAACATCAACTGAATTTCTCAGTAATTGCAACTCCAGCAGAAGGATTATCAGGGAAGTTTGTGAAAAAAGATAGAGAAGAATTTGGTGAAATTAACGGTATAACGAACCATAATTACTATACGAATTCATTCCATATTCCAGTTTATTATAACATTCAAGCGATAAATAAAATCCGTTTAGAAGGCCCGTTCCATGCTCTCTGTAATGGAGGACACATTACTTATATTGAACTAGATGGAGCAGCAATGCATAACAAAAAGGCATTAAAACAAATTGTACAAGCCATGGCAGAACATGGCGTTGGATACGGTTCAATTAATCATCCTGTTGACCGTTGTAAGTGCTGTAGTTATCACGGGGTTATTGGGAATGAATGTCCAAGTTGCGGGAATAAAGATGAGGCTAATATAGAAAGAATTCGCCGTATAACAGGCTATCTTGTAGGAGATATGTCGAAGTGGAATAGTGCGAAACGTAGTGAAGAGATAGATCGGGTGAAACATAAATGAAAGTGCTGAATATTATTCATGATAGTGTAGTAGATGGAGAAGGATTGCGGACAGTCGTGTTTTTTGCGGGCTGTCCGCATCGTTGCGTTGGTTGCCATAATCCGAAATCGTGGAATATTTGCAATGGAACGGAAATGACAGTAGAAGAAATTGTGAAAGAGATTGCAAGTAATCCATTAACTGATGTAACATTTTCAGGTGGAGATCCATTTTTTCAAGCTGCTGAAGTGAAAAAGGTAGCAAAAATCGTAAAAGATTTGAAAAAAAACCTATGGATGTATACAGGTTATACGTTAGAAGAGATACAGAGTTCTCAAAATAATGATATGATAGAGTTGTTACATTATGGGGATGTTTTAGTCGATGGAAGGTTTGAAATTGAGAAAAAAGATTTAACACTTCCATTTCGCGGAAGCTCCAATCAACGTATTATTCGATTGAAAGAGTAAAAAGGCGGGATAGATTATATGAATAAAACAGTATTGCTTGTTGAAGATGAAAGAAGATTACGTGAAATTGTTAGTGATTATTTTCGTAATGAAGGCTTTGAAGTAATCGAAGCAGAAGATGGAAAAAAAGCGTTAGAGTTATTTGCAGAGCATGAAATTGATTTAATTATGTTAGATATTATGTTACCGGAAATAGATGGATGGTCTGTTTGTAGAAGAATTAGAAAAGAATCAGCAGTACCAATTATTATGTTGACAGCACGTTCGGATGAGGATGATACATTGCTAGGTTTCGAATTAGGTGCAGACGAGTATGTAACGAAACCATTTAGCCCGAAAGTATTAGTAGCTCGCGCAAAGACGTTATTGAAACGTGCGGAAGGTGCGGTAGGAGTAGCGGAAGAAAATGCTATGTCTTTAGCTGGAATAGAAGTAAATCGTCTATCTAGAACTGTTTTAGTAGATGGAGAAGAAATTATATTGACACATAAAGAATTTGAACTTCTTGTGTATTTAATGGAGAACAAAGGAATCGTGTTATCACGTCAACATTTATTAGATCAGTTATGGGGATATGACTATTACGGTGATGACAGAACGGTTGATACCCATATTAAAAAACTTCGAAATAAGCTAGGAGATAAAGCGAAGCATATCGGTACTGTTATTCGAGTTGGTTATAAATTTGAAGAATAATCTAGAACGATTTGTGTAATTTAGCCTAGGGAAATGGCGATTTTATACTCTCTTTTGAAGGTAGAATGTACAAAAAATACTTTTTTTGTCTACAATGTTAGATAGGAGTATTTTTTTAATTAGATTTCACGATGAGTTCACAAGAAGGACACAAAACGTGACTATACTGAAAATACGAATTCACCAGAGAGGGGAAATAAAACATGGGATATTACGACGGACCAAATTTAAATGAAGAGCATAGTGAAACGAGAGAAGTGAGAAAATCAGGTAGTAAAAAAGGCTATTTCTTCACAGGTTTAGTGGGGGCTGTAGTCGGAGCGGTTTCGATTAGTTTTGCAGCACCATATATGCCATGGGCTCAAAATAATGGAGCGCCAGTATCATCATTTAGTTCGGATTCAAAAGTAGAAGGTACTGTAGTTCCTGTTGTAAATAAAGCGAAAAATGAAACTGATTTACCTGGTATGATTGAAGGGGCGAAAGATGTTGTTGTAGGTGTTATTAATATGCAACAAAGTGTTGATCCATTTGCAATGCAACCGACAGGTCAAGAACAACAAGCTGGTTCAGGATCAGGTGTTATTTATAAAAAAGCAGGGAATAAAGCATATATCGTAACAAACAACCACGTAGTAGATGGTGCAAATAAACTTGCTGTAAAACTAAGTGATGGTAAAAAGGTAGATGCAAAGTTAGTAGGGAAAGATCCTTGGTTAGACTTAGCTGTTGTTGAAATTGACGGGGCTAATGTGAATAAAGTTGCAACTTTAGGTGACTCAAGTAAAATCCGCGCGGGTGAAAAAGCAATTGCAATCGGTAACCCACTAGGTTTTGATGGAAGTGTAACGGAAGGTATAATCAGTAGTAAAGAACGTGAAATTCCAGTTGATATTGATGGCGATAAACGACCAGATTGGCAAGCACAAGTTATTCAAACAGATGCAGCGATTAACCCTGGTAACAGTGGTGGTGCATTATTTAACCAAAATGGTGAAATAATTGGGATTAACTCAAGTAAAATTGCACAACAAGAAGTTGAAGGAATTGGATTTGCTATTCCAATTAATATCGCAAAGCCAGTTATTGAATCACTTGAAAAAGACGGAGTAGTGAAACGTCCAGCGCTTGGAGTAGGTGTCGTTTCATTAGAAGATGTGCAAGCTTATGCAGTCAATCAATTGAAAGTACCGAAAGAAGTAACGAATGGTGTTGTATTAGGTAAAATTTACCCAATATCACCGGCTGAAAAAGCTGGTTTAGAGCAATATGATATTGTAGTAGCATTAGATAATCAAAAAGTAGAGAATGCGCTTCAATTCCGTAAATATTTGTATGAAAAGAAAAAAGTAGGCGAGAAAGTAGAAGTTACATTCTACCGTAACGGTCAAAAAATGACGAAATCGGCTACTTTAGCAGATAATTCAGCTACAAAGAATCAATAATCGAAATAAAAGAAAGTCTCTTTCATATTGAAAGAGACTTTCTTTATCGGCTATACTAAAGGAATAGGAGGGATTAATTATGACAATTGAAAACCCAACTCGTACGGAAATTGGTGAAGTGTTAAAGAAAAGCAAAACAATTGCGGTTGTTGGATTATCAGATAAGCCAGAACGTACATCGTATATGGTTTCAAAAGCAATGCAAGATGCTGGATACCGCATTATTCCAGTTAATCCAACAATAGATGAGGTGCTTGGAGAAAAGGCAGTTTCTTCACTAAAGGATATTAAGGAACACGTTGACATAGTAAATGTATTTCGTCGCTCAGAGTTTTTAATGGATGTTGCAAAAGAATTCGTAGAGATTGATGCAGATGTTTTTTGGGCACAATTAGGAGTACAAGATGAGGATACATATAAACTTTTAAAAGAAAAAGACTATACTGTAATAATGGATCGTTGTATTAAAGTAGAACATGCGATGACAAAATAGTATAGATTTAAAGGTAGAAAGATTGATTCAGCCCTCATTATAGATAAGTAGGGCCGATGAACGAGGTGTTCATCATGAGATTTTTTAAAGGCTGTTTTTGGGGATTGTTATTTGTAATCCCATTTTGGATCTTGATCATTTGGATCATAATAAAGGTTTGGAATGTGTAATCTTGGAATACATATCCATTTCTCGTTGACAAACGATTATTTTTCTGAAATAGTAGCCTAGAGGAATCCTTGTGAGAAAACAAGGATTTTTCTATTGAAAATGGTATATAAAAGAGATAAGATAACTTGCCAAAACTATAGTCGAGGCGTTATTCTATAATAGAAACATATGTTCTGATTTTGGATTAGGAAAGGGGCAAGGAGTTTGGCGAAGCATCAGTTCCAATATAATGAAGATGCGATTCAAGTGTTAGAAGGACTTGAAGCCGTTCGAAAACGCCCGGGTATGTATATCGGGAGCACGGACAGCCGTGGATTGCATCATTTAGTATATGAAATAGTAGATAACTCCGTTGACGAAGCGTTAGCGGGATTTGGCGACGAAATTTCAGTCGTAATACATAAAGATAATAGTATTAGCGTTATAGATAAAGGGCGAGGAATGCCTACGGGAATGCATAAACTTGGGAAACCTACACCTGAAGTTATTTTAACTGTACTTCATGCCGGTGGTAAGTTTGGTCAAGGTGGTTACAAAACGAGTGGTGGTTTGCACGGTGTTGGGGCATCGGTTGTAAATGCCTTATCAGAATGGTTAGTCGTAACGATTAAGCGTGACGGAAATATTTACGAACAACGCTTTGAAAATGGCGGTGTTCCTGTAACGACGCTTGAGAAAATCGGGAAGACGAAAGAGTCTGGTACTACGATGCATTTCAAACCAGATACAACGATTTTCAGTACAACAAATTATAATTATGAAACATTATGTGAGAGATTACGTGAATCTGCATTCTTATTAAAAGGAATGAAAATCTCAATAAAAGATGAACGAAATGATTTAGAGGATGTATTTCATTATGAAACGGGAATTGAAGCTTTCGTTTCATATTTAAACGAAGAAAAAGATTCCATTCATCCAGTTGTATATTTCACTGGTGAACAAAATGGAATTGAAGCAGAACTAGCATTTCAATTTAACGATGGCTACTCAGAAAACATTTTATCGTTTGTAAATAACGTACGTACAAAAGATGGTGGAACACACGAAGCTGGATTTAAAACAGCGATGACGCGTGTGTTTAACGAGTATGCTCGTAAAGTAGCACTATTAAAAGAAAAAGATAAAAACTTAGAAGGCACAGATATTCGTGAAGGTGTAGCGGCTATCGTTTCGGTACGTGTACCAGAAGAAGTGCTTCAGTTTGAAGGGCAAACGAAAGGGAAACTAGGTACAAGTGAAGCGCGTTCTTCAATTGATGCCATTGTATCTGAGCATTTAGCATACTTTTTAGAAGAAAATCCTGATGTAGCTACACTTCTTGTGAGAAAAGCAATTAAAGCAGCACAAGCCCGTGAAGCAGCCCGTAAAGCAAGAGAAGAAGCGCGTAGTGGTAAGAAAAAGAAAAAATCAGAAGGTACGTTAAGCGGGAAATTAACACCTGCACAATCACGTAACCCGCAAAAAAATGAACTGTACCTAGTAGAGGGTGACTCTGCCGGTGGTTCTGCGAAACAAGGACGAGACCGACGTTTCCAGGCCGTATTACCGTTACGTGGTAAAGTAATTAATACAGAAAAAGCAAAGCTTGCTGATATCTTTAAAAATGAAGAGATTAATACAATCATTTATGCGATTGGCGGCGGTGTAGGAAATGAATTTGATGTTGAAGATATTAACTACGATAAAGTTGTAATTATGACCGATGCCGATACGGATGGGGCTCATATTCAAGTATTGTTATTAACGTTCTTCTACAGATATATGAAGCCACTTATCGAAGCTGGTAAAGTATTTATCGCACTTCCTCCTTTATACAAAGTAAGTAAAGGAAAAGGTAAGAGTGAGGTAATTGAATACGCTTGGTCAGATGAGGAATTAGACGGTGTAACGAAAAAAGTTGGAAAAGGCTATATGTTACAACGTTATAAAGGACTTGGTGAAATGAATGCGGATCAATTATGGGAAACAACAATGAATCCTGAAACGCGTACATTAATTCGCGTGAAAATTGATGATGCAGCAAGAGCAGAGCGTCGCGTTACAACGTTAATGGGCGATAAAGTAGAACCGCGCCGTAAATGGATTGAACGTAATGTACAGTTTGGTATGCAAGAAGAAGGAAATATTTTAGAAAATGAAATGATTATGGAGACGGAGGTGGAATAACATGCAAGCAGAGAAGTTTCATGACCTCCCGCTTGAAGACGTGTTAGGTGATCGCTTTGCACGTTATAGTAAATATATTATTCAAGATCGTGCACTTCCAGATGCACGTGATGGTTTAAAGCCAGTACAAAGACGTATTTTATATTCTATGTATGTAGAAGGTAATGTACATGATAAAGCGTTTCGTAAATCAGCTAAAACAGTAGGTAATGTTATCGGTAATTATCATCCACATGGAGATTCCTCTGTATATGAAGCAATGGTACGCTTAAGCCAAACTTGGAAAGTACGTAATGTTTTAGTTGAAATGCATGGTAATAACGGTAGTGTTGATGGGGACCCAGCGGCAGCGATGCGTTATACGGAAGCTCGTTTATCACCAATCGCATCTGAATTATTACGTGATCTTGATAAAGAAACAGTTGAATTCGTGTCAAACTTTGATGATACGAGTGAAGAACCGGTTGTATTACCAGCAGCGTTCCCGAATTTATTAGTGAACGGATCTACAGGGATTTCCGCTGGTTATGCAACAGAAATTCCTCCGCATCATCTTGGAGAAGTTATTGATGCTACAATGATGCGTATTGATAAGCCAAATAGTACTGTTGATGATTTATTAACAGTTATGAAAGGACCAGATTTCCCAACAGGCGGTATTATTCAGGGGATTGATGGTATTAAAAAGGCGTATGAAACAGGTAAAGGTAAAATTATTATTCGCGGAAAAGCAGAAGTTGAAACAGTGCGCGGTGGGAAACAACAAATTGTAATCACTGAAATTCCTTACGAAGTGAATAAGGCAAATCTTGTAAAGAAAATGGATGAATTACGTCTAGATAAAAAGTTAGATGGTATTGCTGAAGTGCGTGATGAGACAGATCGTACTGGTTTACGAATTGTTGTTGAATTAAAGAAAGAAGCAAACGCCGAAGGTATTTTAAATTATTTATATAAAAATACAGATTTACAAATTCCATATAACTTTAATATGGTAGCGATTAATAATCGTCGTCCAACACTTATGACATTACCGAAAATTTTAGATGCTTATATTGGACATCAAAAAGAGGTTATTACGAGACGTTCGCAATATGAATTAAGAAAAGCAGAAAATCGTCAACATATTGTAGAAGGTTTAAAGAAAGCATTATCGATTTTAGACCAAGTAATTGAAACAATTCGAGCTTCAAAAGATAAACGTAACGCGAAAGATAATTTAAGTGCAAAATTTGGCTTTACAGAAGCACAGGCAGAAGCAATTGTTTCCTTGCAATTATATCGCTTAACGAATACAGACATTACGGCGTTACAAGAAGAAGCAGATGAGCTTAATAAGAAAATTATTGAGCTACAGGCAATTTTACAAAGTGAAAAAAGATTACTTCAAGTAATTAAAACAGATTTAAAGAGAGTTAAGAAAACATATAGTGATGATCGACGCGCGATTATTGAAGATCAAATCGAGGAAATTAAAATCGATGTAGAAGTTATGATCCCACAAGAAGATGTCATCGTTACTGTAACGAAAGAGGGATATGTGAAACGTACTGGATGGCGCTCACACAATGCCTCAAACGGCAAAGACTTCGGTATGAAAGAGGGTGACATCTTACTTGAACGATTCGATACGAATACGACAGAGACAGTCCTCTTATTTACGAATAAAGGAAACTATATATATCTGCCAGTATACGAAATGCCAGATATTCGTTGGAAAGATTTAGGTCAGCACGTTGCTAATATCGTTTCACTCGACCGGGATGAAACAATCATTTGGGCAACGGTTGTACAGAACTTTGAGGAAGAAAAACGATTTATCGTATTTGTAACAAGAAATGGTATGATAAAGAAAACAGAATTAAATCAATATAAAGTTCAGCGTTATTCAAGGGCATTCGTTGCTGTAAACTTGAAAAAAGATGATGAAGTTGTCGATATATTTGCGACAGATGGAACTAGTGATATCGTTCTTGCTACACACGGTGCATATGCACTTATTTTCCATGAAGATGAAGTAAGTCCAGTCGGTGTAAGAGCTGCTGGCGTGAAAGCAATTAATTTAAAAGAAGATGACTATGTCGCTTCTGGTAAACCGTTAAATGGTGACAAAGATCAACTTATTCTCGTAACACAGCGCGGTGCTGTAAAACGTCTAAAAGCATCAGAAATTGAAAAATCAACGAGGGCGAAACGAGGTCTTGTTATTTTCAAAGAATTAAAACGTAATCCGTACCGCATTGTCGGTATTGAAATTGTTCGGGACGATGAATTAGTTTACATGAAGACAGAGAAAAACGTTGTAGAAGAGATTGATCCGAAAGCGTATCGAAATAAAGACCGGTATAGTAATGGTAGCCTAGTGCTAGATGTTAATGATACTGGTGAAGTAGTAGAAACGTGGACGAAGAAAAGACCAGAATAAAGAGGGCATCTTGCTATGAATAATAGCAAGATGCTTTTTTCTAGGCAATTTATTATGTAAATAATAATAATCTTGTTATAATAACTGAATGAAATCGTTCTCATAAAGTGAAACTTTAATCAATGGGGATTTTCTTTATCCACACTGATTATTAGTTGAACCAATCGGGCTTTAACAAGCAGTTGATTTCTCACCTAATTCCTTAGCTTTCGCTGAATTTTTGGTTAGGAATCTTACTGCCTGTTAAAGCGGGACAAATGGAGGGGCAACATGAAAAAAATAGGTGTAGGGATTGTAGGATTTGGTTTTTCTAGTACGACATTTCATATCCCACTATTGCAAACGATAGAAGAATATGATATTCGTGCTGTATTATCCTCAAAAGAAGAGGTAGTAAAAGAAACATTACCAAATGCTAATGTTGTTAGTACAATTGATGAATTGGTGAAGCGAGCTGATGTTGACTTAGTTGTTATTACATCACCTAATACAACTCATTTTCCATATGTAAAAGAAGCAATTTTAAACGGTAAGCATGTTGTTGTAGAAAAACCATTTGTTGTCTCAATTGAAGAAGGGGAAAAGCTTATTTCATTAGCAGAGCAGCATAATGTAATGTTAAGCGTATATCATAATCGTCGTTTTGATAATGATTTCTTAACAATTAAGAAATTGTTAGGAGAAAACAGAGTAGGGAATGTATACGCATATGAATCGAATTTTGATCGTTTCCGTCCACATGTACGTGATCGATGGAGAGAAAAAAATCTACCAGGCTCCGGTATATTATACGATTTAGGATCGCATTTAATTGACCAAGCGTTATCAATATTCGGGAAACCAGATGCGATAAGTGCAGATGTAATAAAACAACGACCAGGTGCAGAGGTGGATGATTATTTCCACATAGTACTTCATTACGGAGTTAAACGTGTCATTTTACGTAGTAGCAGTTATGTGAAAAAAGCTGGACCGCATTTTATAGTGCATGGAGAGAAAGGTTCTATCGTGAAGTACGGTATGGATTCGCAGGAAGAGCAATTAAAAAATGGAATGAAGCCAGGTGATAACGGTTATGGAGTAGACGATGAAGAGAATTTTGCTACTTTAGAAACAGAAGAAAACTTAGAGCGTATTCCAACAGAAGTCGGTTGTTATGACAATTATTATAAAGGTGTGCGAGATAGTATATTAAATGGTGAGAAACTACCTGTAACAGCAAAAGAAGGTTTAGATGTTATTAAACTGATTCAATTAGCGATTGAAAGCAGTGAAAAAGGTAGAGTCATTTCTATAAAATAAAAAGACACGAAATTCGTGTCTTTTTTATTTTTGTGGAACAGAAAGACCATAGAAGAACATAGTGACTATATCTTGTATATGTTTTTCGCGATTTCCTTCAAGAAGTTGTGCCCCAAAATCATCACCTAATTTAGTAAACATTTGAATGTAAAGTAACATCATTTCTTTAGTAAGGTGTGGATTAATTTCGTTTTTACGCTGAGCTCGTTCTAATATTTCTAAATACCAGGGCAAGATTTTTTCATTTTGATAACTATAAATAAACTTTCGGAGTTCTTCGTCCCTTTGCATCATTTGCAGTAACATATCAGGTTGAAATAACCCGCCAGTATTCATTTTTCTTACAATCATTTTTTGCATCATATCATGAAAAGGTAATTTTTCTTCTGCAAGATCTTTATAATATTGAAATTCAGATATGATAAATTCTTGTATAAGCTCCCTAAATAACGCATCTTTACTTCCGAAATGATTATAAATTGTAACTTGAGAAACGTTGGCTTCTTTTGCGATATGTTCTATTTTCACTTCATTAAATCCACGTTCTGAAAATAATACGAATGCTGCTTCTTTAATGGCACGTTTTTTCTTTTCTTTTACTCTTTCAAAGCCGTTCAATGCAATCACCTCACTTAAAATATACAAGAAAAAATAATGGAAAACAATAATTTTGAAATATGAACTAATAAATATTTCAAAAAGTTGTTGCGAATATGGAAGATGAGGAGTACAATAATTTTGAAATATCACATATTAAATATTTCAAAAAATGAGGTGGAATTATGATTTCAGTTCAAGATGTCACAAAACAGTTTTCGAATGGAAAAGGTTTGTTTCATATTACATTTGATGTAAAAAAGGGAGAAGTATTTGGTTATTTAGGCCCAAATGGTGCTGGAAAATCAACGACGATTCGTAATTTAATGGGATTTATAAAACCGACAGCTGGTAAAGCGACAATTTTTGGATTAGATTGTTGGAATGAAGCAGCGAAAATTCAAAGGGAAGTTGGTTATCTACCGGGTGAAATTTCTTTTATTGAAGGAATGAACGGATTAGAGTTTTTAAAATTAATGCAAGGAATGCGTGGATTAAAGGATACAAAAAGACGAGATGAACTAATAGAGCGTCTGCAATTTGATGTGAAAACACAGATTCGCAAAATGTCTAAAGGAATGAAGCAAAAAGTAGGGATAGTCGCTGCATTTATGCACGATCCAGAGGTGTTAATTTTAGATGAGCCAACATCTGGACTTGATCCACTTATGCAGCAAGTGTTTATAGATTTAATATTAGAGGAAAAGCAAAGAGGAAAAACAATTCTTATGTCTTCGCATATTTTCACTGAAATTGAGAGAACTTGTGACAGAGTAGCTATTATTAAAGATGGTCGACTCGTAACGGTTGAAAATATTCACGATTTACAAAGTATGAGAAGACAGGTGATAGATGTAACAGTATCATCACAAGAAGAGATTGAGTCTCTTACAAAGTGTAATTTGCAATTTGAAGCGGTAAAAGGCAGAGAGGCATCTATCATTGTACAAGGAAACTATCAAACTGTTTTACAAACACTTTCAAACTACAATGTAACGGCACTTCAAACGAGAGCGATGGATTTAGAACATTTATTTATGCATTATTACGATAAGAAAGAAGGAATAACGCATGAATAAGCAATTATTTTTAGCTAGTTTGAAAGAAACACAAAAAAGTATTTTGAGTTATGCGTCTGGTGCAGCTTTATATCTGTGGTTATTAATTTGGATATTCCCGTCAATGGTATCAGCAAAAGGGCTAAATGAATTAATAGGTGCCATGCCTGATAGTGTGAAAAAAATCGTTGGTATGGAAAGTCCGATTCAAAACGTAATGGATTTTCTAGCGGGCGAATACTATAGTCTATTGTTTATTATCATTTTAACAATTTTTTGCGTAACAGTTGCGACACATTTAATTGCTCGTCATGTAGATAAAGGAGCAATGGCATACTTGCTAGCAACGCCTGTATCTAGAGTACGAATCGCAATTACGCAAGCGGCTATTCTTATATTAGGACTACTGATTATTGTAGCGGTTACGTATGTAGCGGGTATAGTAGGTGCTGAATGGTTTTTAGAGGATAATAACTTAAATAAAGAATTATTTTTGAAGATAAATGTAGTCGGAGGACTCATATTTTTAGTCGTTAGTGCCTATTCATTTTTCTTTTCTTGTATATGTAATGACGAAAGAAAAGCACTAAGTTATTCAGCGAGTTTAACTATCTTATTTTTCGTATTGGATATGGTAGGGAAGTTAAGTGATAAGTTAGAATGGATGAAAAACCTATCATTATTCACGCTGTTTCGTCCGAAAGAAATTGCTGAAGGATCATATAATATATGGCCGGTAAGTATAAGTTTAACTGCTGTAGCGCTTTGTATTTTTATCGTAGCGATTGTAGTATTTAGGAAGAGGGATTTACCGTTATAGAGTAGAAAGTCCACTGAGAAAGTGGGCTTTTTTTATTTGTAAATTTAAACTAGTATGTTTATTGCATCCTTATAAAGGATATTTATCTTTTCAATTAAAAAAATATTCAAAAAAGTGAACCTTTTTCTAGGTTCATACGTCTAATATATGTAAAGTTAAATTGGAAGTGATGAAGTGAGGATGAAACAGGAGGAGCGATTGTGAAAGTAATCCCTTTATATAAAATGATTATAAAAGAAGAAACGGATGTTTCTTTAGCGAAAAAAGGTGATCATGAAGCCTTTATAGCGCTTATACATACAGAAAAAGTGAAGATGTATCGAATAGCAAAGGCGATGTTACGTGATGAGACAAATATAGAGGATGCGATACAGACAACAATTTTAAAAGCCTATGAAAATATAAAAAAATTAAAAAAAGAAGAATTTTTTCAAACTTGGTTAATTCGAATACTAATAAATGAGTGTAACAATATTATTAGAGCGTATAAAAATGTAATTGTGACAGAAGAGAATGATTACAATATGAGTGCGTGTGATCAGTATGAAGATATAGATTTGTGTAATGCGATTCAATCGTTACATGAAGAATTAAGAGCTGTTACGGTGCTTTATTACTATGAAGACATGAATCAAGAGAGTATAGCAAAGCTGTTAGAAATACCGAAAGGAACAGTGAAATCAAGATTGTCACGCGCGAGGGAACAACTACAAAAACGATTAAAGATGGAATAGGGGGTGTAAAGGATGGATAATGAAAAATTATTTGATGAGAAATTAAAAAAGAGAATAAAAGATGAAAATGTTATAGTACCTCCAGAGTTAAATGAAAAGATTAATGGTACGCTACATAATCTTAAGGTAAAAAAGAAGAGTTACAAAATTCATATGATGATAATTAGTGCAGCGGTTTGTATACTTTCAGTGGTATCTATGTCTGAGTTTTCTATACAAAGTTTTGCGCAAAATGGTGGAGTATTTGAATATGTAAAGAAAAAAGCGTTTTCTGATTATGAAAATGAAGAAGAAATAAAATCGAATGTACATTATCCAGATAAAGAAAAGATTCATCAAAAAATGCTAGATTCTATTGATTATTTTAAAAATATTTCAGGACAATTTGAGGAATATTCTAGCTCATCAAGAATTGCTACAACATATAAGTATGCGATTGATACGGAGAAACAAAGAGGTATCTCTTCGAAAGAAGATAAACTAGCGAAAAAACGAACAATTATATATAACGAGGGCAAGAAAAAAGAGTTTGATGATGAGAAGTATACCTATAAAGAGACAAAATGGAACCCAAAAGAAAGAAACAATGAACTATTAAAATTAAATCCTACGGAAAGGTTAGTGAGAAAATCAGATGAGAAAAAGAGATATGATGATGAATATGTAGGGCTAGCTAAATATAGTATTCAATCAGAATTCGCAGATTTGTTAATTCGATATAAAGATTGGAATTATAAAGAAACGAAATATCTTGGATTAGATTGTTACAAAATTGAAGGAGTTATCAACATAGAGATGCCTGTTAGCACCTCTGAAGATTTAAGAGGGAAATTCGAAATGGTTGTGGAGAAAAATACAGGGATTATGTTGAAATTTCTTAGTTTTCAAGAAGGCTTGATTCAATATTCAGTTACGACTGAATGGATACAAATAGATAAGGGATTGAAAGAAAGTATGTTTCAAAAGGATAGCGCTAAATATGAAAAAATGAAAAACATATTGGGTGAATAGAAACAGGAGGAGAGTAAATGGGGAATCATTCATCTTTAAGAGAAGAGAAAAATAAGCAAAAATATAAAAAGAAAAAGATAATAAGTTTACTACTGGCGGTATTACTATTTGGTGGAATTGGCTATGGAGCCTATGTATATATGAAAACTTCTAGTCTCGTACAAAAATCTAATTTGAATTTAGCACGAGGCGAAAAATCCAATTTACGTGAGAAATCTGTAAAGCCAATTGCAAATCATGTTTCACTTTTAATTATGGGAATTGATGAAAATCAAGAACGACAAAAGGAATATAATGGTGCATTTCATACAGACGCATTATTGTTAGCGACTTTTAATAAAGATGATAAAACAGTGAAATTAACGAGTATACCGCGTGATACATATACATATGTTCCAGTTGAAAAGAAAAAAGATAAAATAACCCATGCATATGGAAGTGGTTTCGTTAAAAATGGTAAAGATGGAGGACCGCAAGCTTCTGTGGAAGCGGTAGAAAAATTGTTACAGGTGCCTGTTGATTATTTTGTGAAATTTAATTTTGGTTCCTTTACTAAAATTGTTGATGGGTTAGATGGTATTGAAGTGGATGTCCCAGTTGAATTTACGGAGCAAAATAGTAAAGATGAACCTGAAGCGATTCATTTGAAAAAAGGATTACAAAAATTAAATGGGGAAGAAGCACTTGCACTAGCAAGAACGCGCCATATTGATAGTGATGCAATGAGAGGACAACGCCAACAACTTGTTATTGAAGCGATTTTAAGTAAATTAAAAAGTGTAGGATCGATTGCGAAGTTAGAAAAAATAGTTGAGGCGGTTGATGGTGATTTTAAAACAAATTTAGTAATGGATGATATTTTATCTTTTTATAAATACGGTTTAAACGGTTCAGTTGAAAAAATACAATTAGCTGGTGATGATTTATACTTACCTAATGGCCCAAACGGGCAACGTGTATATTATTATAATCCTAATAAAAAAGATCTACAGAGTTTGAGTAATACTCTTAGAACACATCTAGGATTAAGTGAAAAGCAAATTGAGGAGAATTAAAGCAGACGAAATGTCTGCTTTTTTATTTTTGTCTAATGGTATGACATTTAGTTTTTAATGTTATATACTATTTTAAAATTTTAGTTAATAGTGTAACATAATGGTAGGGTTCAAGTTAAGTAGCAAGGGGGCTACCATATAGAATAAATGTTATTGCTTAAAATAGTTTGGGAGAAATGAAAATACAGGGGAGTAGCAAAAATGAGAATTGCAAAGAATTTAACATTCCAAGTTATTGTGGCCATTATTTGTGGTATTGCAGTAGGGGCAATTTGGCCGAGTGTTGGACAACAAATGAAGCCAATTGGTGAAACATTCATCAATATGATTAAAATGGTTATTGCACCGATTATCTTTTTAACAATTGTACTCGGTATTGCAAGTATGGGAAGTATGAAAAAGGTAGGCCGTGTTGGTGGGAAGGCACTACTATATTTTGAAATTGTTACAACAGCTGCTTTAATTATTGGTATCATCGTAGCAAATGTTGTGCGTCCCGGAGATGGATTAGATCCCTCAAAACTAAAAGGCGGAGATGTTTCACAATATGTACAAAGCGGGCAAGAAATGAAATGGATGGATTTCTTTTTACATATTGTGCCGTCTAACATGTTTGAAGCATTTGCAAAAGGTGATATTTTACAAGTGTTATTCTTCTCCATTTTATTCGGCGCAGGATTAACGATGTTAGGGAAAAATGGACAACCGGTTATTGATTTTTTTGAAAGATTATCGAAAGTATTTTTTAACATTTTATCAATTGTAATGAAATTAGCACCGGTTGGAGCATTCGGTGGGATGGCATTTACAATTGGGAAGTATGGTTTAAGCACGCTCATACCACTTGGCAAATTAATGATTTGTGTATATGCGACAATGGCATTATTTGTTTTTATTGTTTTAAATTTTATTTGTAAACTGTATAAATTTAGTTTGTGGAAATATTTAGCGCATATTAAAGAAGAATTACTTATTGTTCTCGGGACATCATCGTCAGAATCAGTACTGCCGCGAATGATGACAAAGATGGAAGACTTCGGGTGTTCGAAACCGGTAGTAGGTTTAGTCATTCCAACAGGCTATTCTTTTAACTTAGATGGAACAACAATTTATTTATCGATGGCTACTATATTTTTAGCACAAGTTTTCCACGTCGATCTTTCACTAGGTCAACAATTAACAATAATAGCTATTTTATTAGTTACATCTAAAGGAGCAGCAGCAGTAACCGGCGGGGGATTCATTGTACTAGCATCTACTCTATCTGCAATGAATGTTATCCCATTAGAAGGTTTAGCGTTATTACTTGGTGTAGATCGTTTCATGTCAGAAGCACGTGCTATCGTTAATTTAATTGGTAACGGTATTGCAACTGTAGTTGTTGCAAAAAGTGAAAATGAATTTGATGATGAGAAGTATACGAGAGTAGTAGAGGAAATGAAACGAGAAAAAATGGCCAGGTAAAAAGTCAGCTTTGCTGACTTTTTTATTTTTGTAGAAAAGATGTTTTTAGATATATGCATTATTTATTAGCAATAATTAACAAGTATTCAAGCGGTAAATGAGATCGAAGTGATTAAAACAACGAATGTGTATGAATGCAAAATAAGGTTTGAACAACATATGGAATTTTTATGAATATTACTGTAAAAAAATAATTTTTTAAAAATTTTCAATAATAATACTTTACAAAAATTAAAAAATTAGTAGAATAAGAATTAGTAAGAATCGTCTGATAAATATATAGAGAAAAACAGAATTATCAGAAAATTCTTTAATAGCTATCGTTAAGAATTAGGGAGGGTACAAAATGAAAAAGAAACAAATGAAAAAACTAACAGCAGTTGTAGTACCGGTTTTAGCAATGAGCATGGCACTAACAGCATGTTCTACATCAGGCGGAGATAAAAAGACAAGCACAAACTCAAGTGGAGATAGCAAGTCAGAGGGAAAATTAGCGGCAAAACAAGTGTTGAATCGAACAGTAAACCAAGAGATTCCAACGATGGATTCTTCTAAATCAACAGATACAGTATCTTCACAAATGCTAGGGAATACGATGGAAGGATTATATCGTCTTGATAAAGATAATAAGCCTATTCCAGCTGCAGCAGAATCTAGCACGAAAAGTGAAGATGGTAAAAAATATACATTTAAACTACGTAAAGATGCAAAATGGTCAAATGGAGATCCAGTAACGGCGAAAGATTTCGTATATGCTTGGCAACGTCTATTAGATCCAAAAACAGCTGCTGAGTATGCATTTATCGCATTCCCGATTAAAAATGCAGAAGTAGTAAATAAAGGAGAAAAACCTGTAACTGAATTAGGAGTAAAAGCAGTAGATGATCTTACGCTTGAAGTTGAGTTAGAGCAAGCAGTACCGTACTTCTTAAACTTAGTAGCATTCCCATCATATTATCCATTAAACGAAAAGTTCGTTAAAGAAAAGGGCGAGAAGTTCGGTATAGAGTCTGATACAACAGTTTATAATGGACCGTTCGTTCTTAAAGATTGGAAGCATGAACAAGGATGGCAATTAAAGAAAAATGATCAATATTGGGATAAAAAGACTGTAAAACTTGAAGAAGTTAACTTCAGTGTTGTTAAAGAACCAGCAACTCTTATCAATTTATATGATAGCGGTCAAGTTGACTTTGCTTTATTAACTGGAGAGTTCGTAGATAAATACAGAAATAAGAAAGATGAATTCGGAACATATTCACAAGTGAGTACGTATTTCATTCGTATGAACCAAAAACGTGATGGACAAGATACACCATTAAAGAGTAAAAAGTTACGTGAAGCAATTGCACTATCAGTTGATAAAAAGAATTTAGCAAACGTAATTTTAAATGATGGATCAAAAGAAGCTGACTTCTTAGTACCAAAAGGTTTAGCAACTGGACCAGACGGTAAAGACTTCCAAGAAACGTTTAAAAATGGTTTAAAACCAAATGCTAAAAAAGCTGCTGCAGCTTGGGAAGAAGCGAAAAAAGAGCTAGGTAAAGACCAAGTTACAATTGAATTCTTAAACTATGATACTGGTAATGCGAAAAAAGTTGGAGAATATATTAAGGACCAAATTGAGAAGAACTTAAAAGGTGTAACAGTTAACATTAAACTTCAGCCATTTAAGCAAAAACTAAAATTAGAAACTGAACAACAATATGATATTTCGTATGGCGGATGGAATCCGGATTATGCAGATCCAATGACGTTCTTAGATATGTTTGAGACTGGACATTCTCATAACCAAATGAGCTTCTCTGATCCTAAATATGACGGCATGGTGAAAAAAGCTGGAACGGAATTAATGAGCGATGCAAAGAAACGTTGGGAAGAGTTAGGAAAAGCTGAAAAAACATTACTTGAAGAAGATGTAGCGATTGTACCTTTATATCAACGTGGAGATTCTTATGTTTTACAACCAAATGTAAAAGGTGTAGTAAAACATAATATCAGTCCAGAATTTAGCTTTAAGTGGGCATATGTAACTGAAAAATAATAGAGTTGAAAAAGCATTTAAAAGTGGCTTAGCTACTTTTAAATGCTTTTTTTGTGAGCTTAAAATACTAATTTTTAGTGTGGTTAAATAGAGGCGAATAAGGTGTATAGTATATACATATAGTAGATGGGGGATAAATCCTACTAAATTAAAAAAATCAGAATATTTAAAATTAAACTATTTACAAATACGAAAAAAAGAGTAGAATAACATTAGTTGTAATTTTCTGAAAAAATAATCTTTAGTAAGGGGTCTCTCAAGGGTTGGTAATGTACATATAATTAGGGAGGGTACAAAAATGAAGAGAAAAAAGATGAAAAAGTTAACGGCAGTTGTAGTACCAGTTTTAGCGATGAGTGTTGCATTGACAGCATGTTCTGGGTCAGGTGGGGAAAAGAAAACGACTACTACATCAAATAGTGGGGAAGAAAAAAAATCTGATATTAAATATGCAGCGAAACAAGTATTAAATCGTACGGAAAACCAAGAAATTCCGACGATGGATACTTCTAAATCTACTGATACATTAGGTTCGCAAATTTTAGGGAACACGATGGAAGGCCTATATCGCCTTGATAAAGATAATAAGCCAATTCCTGCTGCGGCAGAGTCTAGTACGAAAAGTGAAGATGGTAAAAAGTATACGTTTAAACTGCGAAAAGATGCAAAATGGTCAAATGGTGATCCTGTAACAGCGAAAGATTTCGTTTTTGCATGGAAGCGCTTACTCGATAAGAATACTGCGGCAGAATATGCATTTATTGCTTACTATATTAAAAATGCAGAAGCAATTAATAAAGGAGAAAAACCTGTAACTGAATTAGGGGCGAAGGCGGTAGATGATTACACGCTAGAAGTAGAATTAGAAAAACCGGTACCGTATTTCTTAAATTTATTAGCATTCCCATCATACTATCCATTAAATGAAAAATTCGTAAAAGAAAAAGGTGATAAGTACGGTTTAGAAGCAGATACAACTGTGTATAATGGTCCATTCGTTATGTCTTCATGGAAACATGAACAAGGTTGGCAGCTGAAGAAAAATGATAAGTACTGGGATAAAAAGACTGTGAAATTAGAAGAAATTAACTATAGTGTAGTAAAAGAGGTTGCAACGAAAGTAAACTTATATGATACAGGATCAATTGATTTTACATTACTATCAGGAGAGTTTGTAGATAAATATAAATCGAACAAAGAAGAATATGGTGAGTATGCGGAATCAAGTACATTCTTCTTACGTTTAAATCAAAAACGTAACGGACAAGATACGCCTTTAAAGAGCAAAAAACTTCGTGAAGCAATTGCATTATCAGTTGATAAAAAAGGATTGGCAAATGTAATTTTAAATAATGGTTCAAAAGCAACAGATCAATTGGTTCCAAAAGGACTTGCGACAGGGCCAGATGGTAAAGATTATCAAGATACATTTAAAAATGGTCTGAAATATAATCCGAAAAAAGGAGCAGCAGCGTGGGAAGAAGCGAAAAAAGAACTTGGAAAAGATCAAGTTACAATTGAATTGCTAAGCTATGATGATGGAACTGCGAAAAAGATTGCTGACTATGTAAAAGATCAAATTGAGAAAAATTTAAAAGGTGTAACGATTAATACGAAAATTCAGCCGTTCAAACAAAAATTAAAATTAGAAACTGCGCAAGATTATGAAATTTCTTATGCAGGTTGGAGTCCAGACTATGCGGATCCAATGACATTTATTGATATGTTTGAATCGAAGAGCCCGTACAACCAAATGAGTTATTCAAATCCAAAATACGATGAAATGGTAGGAAAAGCAGGTAATGAATTAATGAGTGATGCGAAAAAACGCTGGGAAACGTTAGGGAAAGCTGAAAAATTATTCCTTGAAGAAGATGCAGGGTTAGTTCCTTTATATCAAACAGGAAGATCGTATGTAATGAAACCGAATGTAAAAGGAATTGTGAAACATAACATCAGTCCAGAATATAGCTTTAAGTGGGCGTATGTAACTGAGGATGGCGGAAAAAAATAAAGTGAAAGCATTTCAAAAGTGGCTGAGCTGCTTTTGAAATGCTTTTTAGTATGTATAAGGGAATAAATCTCGTTAGCCTATTGAGAATCGGGTAGGTAATTAGGAAGGTTCTATCGGAGGAATTTAGAGAGGTCAGTAAGTAGTAAGACAGATGATAGTAAGAGACCTCATGCTAATAAGAAAAATATAGAACGTAGTAATAGATTGGAATAAGGGGAGGGATGTTTACATATAAGTAGACGGGGATAATTCATATAGTAGTTAAAACAACAAGTTACTATAATAAAAAAATAAACATTTAGAAAATTTACAAAAATACTTTACAAATTTTTAAAAAATAGTAGAATATTAATTAATAAGAATTTTCTGATAACGAAAGTTAGTAGAGAAATTCTAAATGTTAATATCGTACATATAATTGGGGAGGGTACAAAAAATGAAGAGAAAAAAGATGAAAAAATTGACAGCGGTCGTAGCACCAGTTTTAGTAATGAGTATGGCATTAACAGCTTGCTCTGGATCAGGAGATAAAGAGAAGGCAAGCACAACACCGAAAAGTGGTGAAAAAGAAGGCGGAAAGCTAGCGGCGAAGCAAGTGCTTAATTTAACAGAGTCTCAAGAGATTCCATCTATGGACTCTGCTAAAGCGACAGACCAAGTATCGTTTCTAGCTTTAAACAACGTAATGGAAGGTTTATATCGACTTGATAAAGATAATAAAGCAACACCAGGAGTTGCTGAATCATATAAAAAGAGTGATGATGGTAAAAAGTATACATTTACATTAAATAAAAATGCAAAATGGTCAAATGGAGAGCCTGTAACAGCGAAAGATTTCGTGTTTGCTTGGAAACGTGCGGTAGATAAAAATACAGCAGCAGAATATGCATACATTATGTTTGATTTGAAAAATGCACAAGCGATTAATGAAGGAAAAGCTGAACTAGATACGTTAGGAGTAAAAGCTGTAGATGACTATACGTTAGAAGTAGAATTAGAAAATCCAGTTCCTTACTTTGTAGAATTAACTTCATTTGGAACATTTTATCCATTAAACGAGAAATTTGTAAAAGAAAAAGGTGAAAAGTACGGTTTAGAATCAGATACGACGTTATACAACGGACCGTTTACATTGACAGACTGGAAACATGAAGAAGGTTGGAAGTTAAAGAAAAATGCACAATATTGGGATAATAAAACAGTGAAGTTAGATGAAATCAACTTTAACGTAGTAAAAGATAGTGGTACACGTGTTAACTTATATGAAAGTGGACAAATCGATCGTTCAGGACTTACATCTGAATTTGTTGACAAATATAAATCAAACCCCGACTTCTTTACACAAAAAACACCGTCAACGTACTTCTTACGCTTAAACCAAAAACGTGGTGGGCAAGATACAGTGTTAAAGAGCAAAGATCTACGTTTAGCGATTGCAAAAGCGTATGATAAAAAAGGCTTAACGAACGTTATTTTAAATGACGGATCTACACCGGCAGATTACTTAGTACCAAAAGAATTTGCTAAGAGCCCAGATGGAAAAGACTTCCGTAAAGAAAATGGAGATATTTTAAAAACAGATGTGAAAAAAGCAAAAGAGCATTGGGAAAAAGCGAAAAAAGAACTTGGAAAAGATGCAATTACAGTAGAACTATTAAACTATGATGGTGATGGTGCGAAAAAAGTAGGAGAATTCTTAAAAGGAGAACTTGAGAAAAACTTACCAGGTTTAACAGTGAATTTGAAAAACCAGCCATTTAAACAAAAGTTAAAATTAGAATCAGATCTAGATTATGATTTATCTTACGCTGGTTGGGGCCCTGACTACTTAGATCCAATGACATTCATTGATATGTTCGTTACAAATGGCCCTCATAACCAAACAGGATATTCAAATCCTAAATATGATGAAATTGTACAAAAAGGTAAAGGTGAGCTATTAACGAAAACGAAAGAGCGTTGGGATAGCTTACTGAAAGCGGAGAAAATGTTATTGGAAGATGCAGCAATTGCACCATTATATCAACGTGGTGATGCTATCGTTCAAAGACAGAAAGTAAAAGGTATTGTTCACCATCCAGTTGGTGGAGACTACAGCTATAAATGGGCATATATTACAGAGGATAAGTAAGATGAGGGGCGTACAATACGCCCTTTTTTCTATGCACTTTTCTTCCGTGCTCGAATATATAAAATAAAAAAGGGAGAATCCCATGAAGCGAAACACATACATCGATTTCCTAGCTTATTACGGAATAGGAAGTGCTCATCCTGGTGGTTTTACGTTAACAAAACAATTGTTAGCACAACTGCCTTTTAAATATGGAGCGAATGTCCTTGAAATAGGTTGCGGTACGGGAAAAACAGCGGCATATATGACAAGGGAATTTGGTTATAAAGTAACAACTGTTGAAAAGAATGAAATTATGATTCAAAAGGCAAAAGATAGATGGTTGTTTGAAGGGTTAGATATACAATTAATTGAAGGAAGTGTAGAGCATTTACCGTGTTTGAATAACTCATTTGAGTTCGTACTTGGAGAATCAATCATCGCTTTTACAGACAAAGAAAGGGTTATCTCGGAGTGTTATCGTGTATTACAGCAGGACGGTAAGCTTGTTGTCATTGAAATGATTATTGATAGGCACATTGATAAGGGTGAGGAAGAAAAAATCGTCCAATTATATGGCATGAAAGAACTATTAACTGAGAAGGAGTGGGTACAATTATTTCAGAAAGCAAATTTTAAAAGAATTACAATTGCTGGTGGTGGCACGATTGCAGAAACAATCTCTGGCTATGTAGAAGAGCCAGAATGGAATGTATCCTCACATATTCCGAATGAGTTATATGAGGCGTGGATACAGCATGAAAATGTACGGCTTATGTACCAACACATTTTAGGGCATCGTATTTTTATATGTGAAAAATAAAGAAAAAGAGTTGGCTAAAGGTAGCCAACTCTTTACTATGTTAAATGAAAAATAATGCAGCTAATGTAATTCCGAAGATGAAACCAAATCCGAGTTCAACACCCCAGCCACAACCGCCGCCTCCCCAGCCGCCGCAACCACAACTACTACAACCACGACCGCCACATCCGCAGCTGCTGAATCCACCACCGCATCCGAATCCACAACTATCACACCTGCTAAGGCCTCCACAAAGGTCACAACCACCGTTTGCATAAGCGTCGTAGTATCCGAACCCTGAATCAAAAGATGAGCGCTGTTGCACCGGTTCGATCCATACAGAGTTTTGTGTCACATCGATTATTTTACCTAAATGTATACGGCCATCACGGTCTTCAATCCGAACAACTTTTCCGAAATAACGTTGGCATGTATCATAACATTTTTGTCTATGCATATTCTTTTCTCCTTCCGCATTACAGTAATACGATATGTAAGGGGGACAAGTGCGGCTTGTACGAATGCCCTATCTATCATAATTGTTATAGGAAAGGGGAAATATAAGAAGAGGATATATAAGGAGGAAAAGGCATGAAATCTACAGATCAGTTTCAGACATACGAAGTACCGTGGGAAGATTTTATTGAAGCGTTACGAGAGGAAATGAAGAAGCAAGTAGGGGCAGATATTATTGATACAGTAGTTTGCAATTTAGAAGATGGTTTTGAAGTGTATACATATGTGCAGGGGGATTTAGATTTTGAATATAAGGAAGCGCTTGAGAGAAAATACGGAAGTGATGCGAAGACACCTAATGTGTTAACGATAATGTTATTAGCTAGTATTTATAATACAAGTGAAGAGAATATACGCTTGCATGCGGATAATAAAGAGAATCCGATTGTTGAAGTGTATGTAAAGCAATGAAACACGCTGTGGAAGGCGTGTTTTTTATTTGTATGATAAAATGTTAGAAAATTGAGAAAGAAGGTGAAGGATTGGGAATTAAACATCTTAATTTAACAGTTACAGATGTAACAGCAGCTAGAGAGTTTTTAGAGAAGTATTTTGGTCTAATTTGTAGTGGAACAAGGGGAAATGGCTTTGCAGTTATGCGTGATAATGATGGATTTATACTAACTTTAATGAAAGGAAAAGAAGTTCAGTATCCAAGAACATTTCACGTAGGATTTCCACAAGAAAGTGAAGAACAAGTAGATAAGATAAATCAAAGATTGAAGGAAGATGGATTTTTGGTCGAGCCTCCTAAGCATGTCCATGCGTATACGTTTTACGTTGAAGCACCTGGTGGATTTACAATAGAAGTGATGTGTTAAGTCAAAAATCAAACTTTTTGTTATGTGTTTTTAAAATAAAAAGTAGGAAAAGTCTGTTTTAAGTGTGGAGCTTAAACAGGCTTTTTTACTTATAGTATCGGATAGAAAACGCTAGAAGGAATAATATTCAGTTCTTATAACTGTTTACATAATAAAATTATGCTGGGTTCGTTGTCCTAAAATACAAGTCATATATCTTGTTTCCTCTCATAAATTTAAACATAGGAATTTGTCTACAAAGGTGGCGAAGCCTCATCATGAAAATCCGAATTTGTGCCACGTTCATGTTGTTTCTATTTATATGTTTACCTTTATCAGCTTTTGCAAAAGGAGAGGAGGCAAAGGAAAGGGTCGTTTCACTTGTATATGACGATTCGGGCAGCATGAGAAATAACGATCGCTGGAAATATGCCAATTATGCTTTGCAAAGTTTAGTTGCGCTATTGGATGAAAAAGATAAATTTTCTTACGTTCCAATGAGTAAGCCGAATGATCCATTAAACATTTCGTTAACGAAGGATAAAAGGCAAACAGAAATTGAGGGAATTGGAGCGTGGAAAACGTATTTAAATACTCCATTTAGCGCGGTAGAAACGGCGATGCAATCTATAAAAAAGGAAGCAGATATAGATGGAAAACGTGAATTTTGGCTTATTGTATTAACTGACGGGGCATTTAATGATTTAGAGAAAGATAAGGTTGGCGGAAAAGAACAAATTTTGCAGAAATTAGCCCAGTTTAAGAAAGAAATGGATGCAAAAAAGATATCGTTACATCCAGTCTTAATTACGATGGAAGAAGATTTAGGACAACAAGAAAAAGAACAACTAAATACGTTCAAGGAAATATGGAAGAAAGAGATAAATGGTGTTACGATGCCGTCAAGCGGAGAAGATGGCATTGTAAAAAGTGTAAATCAAGTGGCAGCATTAGTTGCAAATCGTGATCCATTCTCCTCTGTTGAATCGATTGTAAAAACGAAAGTAGTGGGGAAAAGAGTAGAGATTACAACACCGTTTCCATTAAAGCGTATGACGCTTGTACGACAATCGCCTTCTCTGCCCGATTATCAGGTCACACAAATTTCTAAACCATTACAATTGCAATCTTCTTTTTCCATACATGCACCAGGAGAAGCAAAATTGTTCGGAAATATAGTTCATATAAGTACGGAAAATGAGGAAGTTATTAAACCAGGAACTTATACGATAGAAGTGGACCAGGACATTGAGAAAGAAGGACTACAAGTACTAGTTGAACCAGCGCTTAATTATACGGTTTCTACTTATGACAAAGATGATAGTAGTCAAAAAAATGTAGAGAAAATGTACGAAGGTGTTACTGCTGTTATTGAAGCAAAGCCTACGGAGTTGCCAGTTCAGTCTTCTTACTTTCAGGCAGAAGTAGAAATAGACGGAAAACAATATGCAATGAAGTGGGATGATAAGAGGCATGTGTTTTATTACGAAACGAAGCTTGGTAAAGGATTAGTACGCGGGAAAGTTCATATGAATATAAAGGGGTTTTATAGACAGACGAAAGAATTTAAAATTGAAACAGCTGAGAAACCGAAATTATCACTTCAAACTGTTACAAAAGATTATGAAGAAAAAGTGACAAATTTAGAGAATAGTAAACCATTTGTTTTACAACCACAGTTAGATGGCAAGTCAATGACAGAAGAAGCTGTAAAAAAACTATTAAAATCTACTGGTGTCACATCTAAACAATCAATCAATTATGAAATAAAGCAACATGGAAATCAAATCTATGTTTATCCTCGTCCCTATTACTCCGACACATTTAATTTTACAGATACCGGCACCGTAGAAGCTACCATCGTAATGCAGGATTCAAAATTACAAGAAGTAAAGAAAAACATAACATTCCATATTCAAGATGCTCCGTTTTATGAAAAATATGCGCTTATTTTTAAGTTTGTCATTCCTATCACTTTATTACTACTGGTAGTAGGAATCATTGTTTTAGGATGGATTGTTCGGCCAAGATTTCACCGGAAAGCACTACTGTATTATGAATGGGATCAAGAGGTAGCGAAAGATTGGCTATATCAATCTGAACCAGAATTACTTCGAAATAAATGGTGGAACCATTATTTTGGTATCCCATTTAGAGCAGAAAGAAAAACAGTGCAATCCGTTACGTTTATAGCGAAGAAAGGTTCGAAATCTGTCTTTGTAGCGAAAGAATCACAAGTAGTTGGAATGATTATTGATGGAATGTTTATAACAGAGGATGAAGTAGGAATGGAACATAAGACACTATATCCAAATGAACTTTTACTAATTGATAGAGGATATGGTAAAGAGATTTACAAGTACGAATGTGAATAGTAGGTAGGGATAAGAAGGGGATGGAGTATGGATTCTCTTTCCCTTTTTTCAAACAAGCAAGAATAGGAAGGTGGTTCACATGACATTACAAGTTCCAACAATATTAATTGGTTTAGGTGGAATCGGTAGTACTGTGACGCATCAAATATATGAAAAATTACCTGAAGAGCGCCGGAAAAAGGTAGCAATGCACGTATTTGATACAGATGTGAATACATTGAGTAAATTTGATCATATTCGAAAGTTTAAGACACAAACGAGTTCTAGTAAAACGCCCAGGGAGTATATTGCAGGAGATCCAACAATCCCAGAGTGGTTTCCGATGGATCCGACTATACTTGATAAACCATTAACAGAAGGAGCAGGACAGTTACGCGTCATTTCACGTTTAGCGTTACGTGCTGCGATGAAAGAAGATAAATTAACGTCCTTTTGGCAAGAAATTGAGAAAATTTTTCCGGTTACAAGTGATCAAACAGAATATGGTGTGCGTGTCATTATAGTAACATCACTAGCAGGCGGAACAGGTTCGGGGATGTTTCTGCAAATTGCATTATATTTACGTGAAATGCTTCGGAAAAAATTGCAGCATCATAACATTTTAATACGCGGTGCGTTTTTAATGCCGGATGTTTTAGTAAAGACGAGAACAGTTAGTGCGAAAGAGTTTGAAACGGTGCAAGCGAACGGCTATGCATCGTTAAAAGAATTACATGCTATTACGCTCGGTTCTACTGGAGAATTATCAAAACGCGGCGGTGTAACAATTGAATTAGAGTATCGCCCTGATCAAGTAGATGAAGACGGAAGAACGAATCATACAATTAAACAACATCATTTACCATACAATTATTGTTTCTTATACGATTATGAAAACCTACATGGACACCATTTACACAATTTATCAGATTATATGGAACAGATGGCAAATACAATTTATTTACAGTTATTTAGCCCGATGTCCACAAGTCATTTTGCACAGGAAGACAATCAAATTCAGCAATTAGCAGAATCAAGCGGAAAAGGGCGATATTGCGGGGCAGGAACGGCAAAACTCATTTATCCATATGAACATGTGTTAAAATATTGTGCTTTAAAATGGGCGGTGCAAGGTTTAGATGAATCGTGGCTTCATTTAGATCAACTGTTTCAAGAGAAGAAGCAAAGATACGATCAAGATGTAAAACGTGGGATGCAACGTGAAAAGCCGGAGAGAGGTAAAAGTTATTTAGAGGACTTGGAGCATCTTGCTACCCGTCCAGAGCAAGCTCATATTTTCTATAGACAAATGTACAATGAAACACGTGAAGGAGCAGAGGGTGGTAAGATCGGAGTTGCGAAATCAAAACTGTTTTTAGAAGCTGTAGAAAGTTATGTACAACGAACGGTGCAAAAAGATGAGGAATTAAATCGTCTGCAACATGAGTGTAAAATTTCAGCTGCGAAACTGAAAATGATGGAACAAATGAAAGGTGAAGTGGCAAGAGTGGATCATGCGGTTCGTTTATATGCGTATGCAATTCCGAGCCGTGTACATGAACATGTAACGACACTTTTATATGACATGATTGAATCAGACCGCTTTTCACCAAGTGGTTCTGAAGGGCAGTCCTATCAATTAAATACATGGTTTTTAAAGAAAACAGATCCAGTTCACCCAGTAGCAGCACGTTTTATGTTATATGAAATTCGAAAGCAGTTAGTGGAAAAAATGAATCGACTACATGAAAATAATGAACAAAAGCGTAATGTAATTCAAAACTACGATAAAAAATTTAATGTGGGTAATATCGATGGAACGGTAACGGCTGTACGCCGAGTAGAAATTGCTCAACAACAAGGCTGGTTCGGAAAAATGATTAATAATCAGCAACGTTTATTCAAAAGAGAATTTGAAGACATCGTAACGCAATATGTACACAAATTAAATGAATATCGAAAAGAAATGCTATTAGAACTTGTATATCAATCGCTATATCAAGCAGTTAATAAAATGATTCAATATTGGGAAAGATTTTTTGATAATTTACATGAAACACGTGAAAATTTACTGTTTGAGATCCAAAAGCGCAGTAAGGAATTTGAAGGGAAAACAAACCCGACGAATGTATATGTATTAGCTGAGGAACAGCTGCAAGAAAAGATATGGCAAGATATGCAGCAACATTTAAATTTAGGTGTACTACCGAAAGATATATCAGCGGAAATTTATATGAGTTTGTACGGGGAATATTGTCGTGATGCGAAAACAGAAGAGATTCAGTCGAAAAAGGTAGAGGATTTCTATCGAGAACATATACTGAGCTATTGTTATGACGAACTGCAAGTACGCTATCGTGATAAATTAGAACTGAATATCATTGAAGCGTTGCGAAAAGAAGCAGATTATAAGAAACGTGATCGCGATGAATACGTTCGTGAAAAAATTGAAGACCTGTTCCATTTAGCGAGTCCATTCGTTCCGAAAGTTGCTCATCATAGGGAATTACAATATTGGGGTATACATCCTTCTTTAAAGAAAGAGCTGCAAGAGGAATTAATTCAAGAAATGTTTAAAGAAAAAGATACAGTACATGAAGCCTTTTCGCCATTTGAAGTAATCTGTTATCGAGCGCATTACGGCTTATCGCTGCAAGATTTTCCTAAATTATCATCAGGACATATTTCAAACGGATTTATGAATGATAAAGGTGACTATTTCCAATCGTATTATCGCCGTGTAAATAAATTAAATAGTAAAAAATCTAGTTTAACGCCGCATTTAGATAAGTATTGGCACTTACCAGCCTTTATGCCAGATTTAAACGCGACTCAAACAAAATTAGATTATGATAAATGTAATCGTGCATTACTATACGCATATATGTATCGCTGGATTAGTTTAGTTGCTGTTGATGGACAATTTGTGTATCAATATAACGGTGTAGGACGTAGCTTTTTAATTCAGTCGATGGGGAAAAATATTTCAAGCGAAAGTTATAAATTACACAGAGCATTGCTTCATAATCCGTTTATTTATGAAAACATCTTGTCACGATTTGAAGAAGAGCAAGAAAAGGCGATGATACAAGGTGGACATTTATATACACATCCGTTCGTATTAGGAGCCCAAGATGTAAGATGGCTTAGAAAAGAACATGTCCACAATCTTTTAGATATGATTTTAATGTATGACCGTGAAGCGAAGTATGATCCGACATTAGAAGAAACATCAGATGAATTATTAAGACTATTCCTCGATGAAATCGAGTTGTATTTCCAGAACTATTACGGTACAGGTGCCGATATGGTGGCAAAGAAAGAGAAAGAAATGTTTATTAAACAATTGTGGGATCGCTCGCATGCAAAAGGATATGTAGATCCAAATAGCGCTCCGTATAAAAAATGGCAAAATTTATTAAGTGTTCAAGATGAAGAAGAAACGCCAAAAACGAATGTATAATGAATGAAAAGGGAATCCTTAAAAGTGGCAATACAACTTTAGAAAAGAGGGATTCTGATGCCGTTTTTAGGAAGTGTATATCAAATATTTGGATTGTATCCAGAAATTTATTATGGAATGATTTCAGCTGAACTTGCAGAGCAGCAAGGATTGGAACAAGCGGAAAACGAAGAACCAGAAACAGAAGTATAACTGTATAGGAAGCTTCAAAATAAAAATGATAATACGCTACTTGCTCTTTAGACGTATGAGAGCAAGTAGCGTGTTTTTTCTATTTAATAATCCCATTTTCTAAAATTTTAATAGTTGGTGCCACTTTCACATTAGCTTTTGAAAAGGCACTTGGCCAATCATCTTCAACTTGTTTCCATTCTTTATAGCGAAATGCTCTCGCATAATCACCAAATCCGAATGGATCGAGTTGCTGTTTCTGAATTTTGTGGATTAATTCGTTTAAATCTTTGTTTAGTTGTTTTGTAATAAGAGAAGTTAATTTTTTTCTATCACTATCTATATCCATGTTGAATGTAAGTTCAGATACGGCAATTTTTAAATCCATTTTAATATTAAATTTGAATCGGTTATCGCTATAGTCTGTACCGATATCATGATTCATACTAAGAACGTTTATTGTTATAAAATCGTTGCCCTTTGTATCTTTTAGATGGCTATTACTTTCAACTAAATTAGAGGGGATTTTCATTGTAAGTGAAACGGGTATATTAGCTTTCTTTTGCACCATAAGAAGAAGGGCGCTTTCATAGCGAGTTAAAGACATCTTATAAGCTCCACGAGAGGTTAATAGTGCCGAACCAGTAACAATAACATCTTTCTTCCCTTTTTTTATTTCTGAAATAGCAGGAGTTACCCCTTTATTAAAAGTTTGTCTATGAAATTCATGGAATGTCGTAAACACGGTCCGATTGTATAGTTTGTTCGTATTAATTAAATCTGTTAAATATTCAGGAAGAGCAGGCTTATCTTTGAAATTATTATATATAACAGAAGAAACGGGGCCATCTACTGCAACCATGCGCATATTTCCTGTATTTTTAGGATCGCGATACCAAACATCCAGATAAGGCATAGCTCCTTCTTGTTTTAAAAAATTCGTGCTAAACAATATGAGCTGTAACTTTTCTGTGGACACTAAACCGCTGCTTGAACTGTTAAACGTATCTTTTGCTTCTCGGGGTGTATGTACTTTCGCTTCATGAATTTCGTACTTTTTCTCTACATCTTCATTAAAAATAGGATTTACGTGATACACAATTAATTTTCCTTTTGCTTTTGAGTCAAAACCGTAAATTAATGAGATGGATTGTTTTTCTAAATCAAGCCGATCTTCACAACCTGCTAAAAAAATTATGAGAAAACAAAATATAATAAAACGAATAAAGCGTCTCATTTAAACTTTTCTCCTTTTCCAATGCTGATAAAGTGTCATGTATAAGAGAAATACAACCGGGAATAGAAAAACGATAAAATAACTAGCAGTTCCCCAAAATTCCCGCAACGCACTTATCTGATAAGAAGAAGGGATATAAAAGAATAAGATGAAAATACACCCGAATAATAAAAAATAAATAGGTAATGAACTCCCTTTTTTGTTAAGTAATTGATTAATTCCATCTGAAGCAGTGAAAATATAAGGAATACAGGAATCAAAAATAATAAAGAGATAAAATGATAAAAAGATAATTTCAAATCGCTCAAGAAATGAGAAGTGAAACGGTGTAACAAGAGAAAGAGTCGGCCATAAAAACTTTGTTATACCATCTGGACTAAAATAAATAAAAGAAACGAACGTGATTTGAAGATAAATAAATAACGTAATCAAATTCGCAATAATAATTCCTTTTTTTGCAGATGCTTTGTTAGTTAAATAAGGATAAAGGACAAATGCAAACTCGAATCCGAGAAACGCAATGATAGTTGATTTCACGGTGTTTAGAATTGGTAGCCATCCTTCCTTGATGAGAGGAAGAAGATATATAAAATGCCCATCTTTAAGAGGAATAAATAATAATAATGGCATCCAAAGTGTAAAGATGACAGTAAAAACAGCAAAGCGACTAATAATAAGTGCCCCTTTACATGCAAGCATAAGCATTGGAATGGATAACAAAATCATAATTAAAGACATAGGAGATCTAGGTAAAATCCAAATATGAATAACGTATAAGAGGGAAAAAATTAAGGAAACAGCTGCGAGTACAGCATATAAAATCCAAAAAATCATTACTACTCTTCCTAGCCATTTTCCAAGATAACGTATCAGCACATCAAGTAAAGTATATCCTGGATGTTTTTCCATGATTTTTACAATACATAGACTGACTAAAGTGGTAATGACACATCCGATAATAATAGACATCCAGCCATCTGTATTCGCTCCTTGTGCAACTTCACGCGGAAGTGTAAGTACGCCGAACCCGACTTGAACACCACTAATAGTTAAAATGTATTGAAATAAAGTGATCTCCCTCTTTGCACGTTTTGTCACTTATTCTCCTCCTTTTCCTCAACATCTCTTTGCCGGTTATCTTGTTTTAATTGTAGAGATAGTGGCCGTTTCTTCATAATTTTCCATGGGAAACGTACAAGGGTATCTTTTAAATCCGAAGCATATGACGGAGAAAAAGGACTACCATATGGCACACCAAGTGATTCCATAGAAAGAATATGGATGATAATAATTGCCATTCCAACCATAATTCCAATGACGCCAAATAAAGAGGCGGCTATCATCATTGGGAATCGAAGAAGCCGAATTCCTGCTGACATTTCTAAGTTGGGAATAATGAAAGAGGCAACCGCAGTAATTGATACGACGATAACCATAACGTTACTAACAATCCCAGCTTGAACCGCAGCTTGTCCAATTACAATTCCTCCTACGACGCCGATTGTTTGTCCAACAGGTCCAGGGAGCCGAATCGCTGCTTCTCGGAGCATTTCGAGAACTAATTCCATTAATAAAGCTTCTAATATGGGGGGGAAAGGAATTTTGGCTCGAGATTCTCCAATCGTTAACAACAATTTGAGCGGAATCACTTCATAATGGAAGGAAATCATAGCAATATAAAGAGCAGGAGCAAATATTGCAATAAATAGCCCAGTGAAACGAAGGAGTCGTATAAAAGATGGAATCATAGGTCTGAAGCTGTAATCATCTATCGTCTGGAAAAAGGATGAAAAGGTCATAGGTCCTATTAATACGCCTGGTGAGCGATCTACAATAACGGCAATTCGCCCATCTAGAATATGATGTGCTGTTGTGTCAGGACGTTCAGTTATTGATAATTGCGGAAAGAGAGTAAAGGAATTATCTTCAACAAACCCCTCTAATTCACCAGTAGTAAGAATCGCATCAACTTTTACTGACTCGATACGGGATGCCATTTCTTTTACGACATTTTCGTTCGCAACATCTGCTAGATAAAGCAAAAAAACCTTTGAAGTAGCTCGTTCACCAACAGTGAATTCCTTCACTTTCAATTCGCGATTTGGAATATATCGACGAATAAGTGCAAGGCTGTCGCTCGCTACTTCATTAAATCCTTCGTGTGAGCTTTTTATGGAGCTCTCTGTTGTAGGTTCTTCAATACTCCTTTTTGGTGCCGCTTGCGTATCAAGCTCTAAAGCGGATAGTTGCCCGTTTATAAATAAAATACTTTTGCCGTGTAAAAGAGATTGTTCAATGTCTGTCCACTGTTGAACTTTTTTTATATTTCCGATAGAAACAGAAGCTTCCCAAAAATCGTCTTCATTCCACTCTTTAAATAAGAGAGGACGAAGAATGTTTACGTTAATAACAGTTTTGTCTACAAGTCCTTCCATATATATAAGTGCAGCTTCCTGTCCGTTTTTTAATGGAAAAGTGCGTGTTATTAATTCTGGAATATCGCTAAACAGTTTGGACAAGTGCTTTAAATTAAGGGAAAGGGAAGAAGAGATAGATTTATTTAATGCGTAATCAGCTTGCTCTTGGGTAGAAAAAGATTTTTCACCACGAATCCATTTATTAAAAGACCCCATTTGTTCGCTTACTCCTTGTTATGTTTTATATGGGTTATTATGGATAGTTACAAGCTGACATATGCGTAGTTTAAATTTTATATTGTATATTTTTAACTTTAACGCTATAATTATAGTGTTAAAGATGGAATCGTGATATGACCTGTTATGACTCTATCGTTTTATTTATGAATAAATGGATTGGTATTTTAGCAAGATGTGCTAATAAACTACTCCACCATGATAATAACGTGCCGAAATGTGGTGCGTATATTTTCGTGGTGGAGTTTTTTTATTCTCAAAAAGGGGGAAAGACCATGAATAACAACATGGTTCATATTACAATTGACGGAAAAAAGTATACAGCGGAGCCCGGTTCAACGATATTGGGTGTTATTAATGAGAACGGGATTGAACATCCGCAAATTTGTTATGTGCCAGAGGTAGATCCTATTCAAACATGTGACACTTGTATTGTAGAAGTTGACGGAAAGTTAATGCGTTCTTGTTCGACGATAGCAACGGAAGGTATGAGCATTGAACGTGCTTCTGTTCGCGCAAAAGAAGCACAAACAGAGGCGATGGATCGGTTACTAGAAAATCATTTATTATACTGTACAGTATGTGACAACAACAATGGGAACTGTAAACTGCATAATACAGCAGAATTAATGGAAATTGAACATCAAAAATATCCGTATGAACCGAAAGTAGATGTAAGTGAAGTTGATATGACGCATCCGTTTTATCGCTATGATCCTAATCAATGTATTGCATGCGGTCAATGCGTTGAGGTGTGTCAAAACTTACAAGTAAATGAAACGTTATCGATAGACTGGGAAGCGGAACGCCCACGAGTTATTTGGGATGAAGGAGTAAATATTAATGATTCTTCATGCGTTAGCTGTGGTCAATGTGTAACGATTTGTCCTTGTAACGCTTTAATGGAGAAAACGATGCTCGGTGAAGCTGGATTTATGACGGGATTGAAACCAGATATTCTTGAACCGATGGTAGATTTAATTAAAGAAGTTGAGCCTGGATATAGCGGTATTTTTGCGGTATCAGAAGTGGAAGCGGCCATGCGTGATACTCGTACGAAGAAAACGAAAACAGTATGTACATTTTGTGGTGTAGGTTGTTCGTTTGAAGTGTGGACGAAGGGGCGTAAAATCCTTAAAGTACAGCCATCTTCAGATGCACCAGTTAACGCAATTTCCACTTGTGTAAAAGGGAAATTTGGTTGGGATTTCGTAAATTCTAAAGAACGAATAACAAAACCTTTAATTCGTAAAAATGGAACGTTTGTTGAATCTACATGGGAAGAAGCACTGAATGTAGTTGCAAATAAATTAGGTGCTATTAAAGAAGAGTACGGTAAAGGTTCTATCGGATTTATTTCTTCCTCTAAAATTACAAATGAAGACAATTATGTAATTCAAAAATTAGCTCGACAAGTATTTGGAACGAATAATATTGATAACTGCTCACGTTATTGCCAATCACCAGCAACGGATGGTTTGTTCCGTACAATTGGTATGGGCGGTGATGCCGGAACGATTAAAGATATTGCGCAATCTGGTCTTGTTATTATTGTAGGATGTAATCCGACAGAAGGGCATCCTGTTCTAGCTACACGTATTAAACGTGCACATAAATTACACGGACAAAAGTTAATTGTAGCTGATCTTCGTAAAACCGAAATGGCAGAGCGATCAGATGTCTTTATTAGTCCAAAACAAGGAACAGATCAAGTTTGGTTAATGGCTGTTACGAAATATATGATCGATCAAGGTTGGCATGATCAGGAATTTATTAATGAGAATGTAAACTTCTTTGAAGATTTCAAAGAAAGCCTAGAAGAATATACACTTGAATATGCAGAAGAAGTAACAGGTATTTCAAAAGAAACACTTATTCAAATGGCTGAAATGATTCGTGATGCAGATGGTACATGTATCCTTTGGGGTATGGGGGTAACGCAAAATACAGGTGGTTCTGATACTTCCGCTGCAATTTCAAACTTACTTCTTGCAACAGGGAACTATCGTCGTCCAGGAGCAGGTGCATACCCACTTCGAGGTCACAATAACGTACAAGGTGCTTGTGATATGGGGACTTTACCAGGATGGCTTCCAGGATATCAGCACGTTACTAACGAAATGGAACGGGCGAAATTTGAAACTGCTTACGGAGTGAAAATTGATAGTGAACCAGGTCTTAATAATATTGAAATGCTTCACGCAATTGACGAAGGAAAAATGAAAGCAATGTATCTTGTCGGAGAAGATATGGCTCTTGTAGATTCTAATGCAAATCATGTACATGAAGTGTTATCGAGCCTTGATTTCTTCGTTGTGCAAGATGTTTTCCTTTCTAAAACTGCTCAATATGCAGATGTTGTATTACCAGCAGCGCCATCTCTTGAGAAAGAAGGTACTTTCACAAATACAGAGCGCCGTGTCCAAAGATTATATCAAGTTCTTCCTACGCTAGGAGATGCGAAACCAGACTGGTGGATCGTCCAGGAAGTTGCGAATAAACTAGGTGCAAACTGGAATTATAGCCACCCAAGTGAAATCTTTGCTGAGATGGCAAGTTTATCACCATTGTTCTCGCAAGCGAACTATGAAGTGCTTGAAGGATGGAACAGTTTCCATTGGGGAAGTTTTGATGGAACGAATACACCACTTCTGTTCCAAGACGGATTTAACTTCCCAGATAAAAAAGCTCGTTTTGCGATTGCTGACTGGGTACGTCCAGCTGAATTTCCAGCTGAGTTTGACCTTCACATAAACAACGGTCGTATGCTTGAGCATTTCCATGAAGGGAATATGACAAATAAATCAACAGGTATTCAAACGAAAGTACCTGGTGTTTTCGTTGAAATCTCTCCAGACCTTGCAAAAGAACGTGGCGTAAAAACAGGTTCGTTAGTTCGTCTTGTCTCTCCTTTTGGAGCATTAAAATTACGTGCACTCGTTACAGATCGTGTAAAAGCGAATGAGTTATATTTACCGATGAACTCTACAGATAACGAAACGGCAATTAATTTCTTAACAGGTCCTGCTGTGGATGTACGTACGAATACACCTGCGTATAAACAAACGAAAGTACGTATGGAAGTATTAGAAGTTGATGGCGAAAATCCGATGCCAAAAGCGAACCCACGTAATAAAAAACGTCACCCTCAAGCTGGAATTGAGGTATATCGTAAGTGGGCACGTCCAGGGTATGTGCATTTAACGGATAAGTAGGAGGAGAAAACTATGGCTGCACCTATAAAAATGATTCAAAAACAAGAATTAACTGAGGAAGAAATAAAACAGCAAAAGTTAGATGATTTAAAAGAGCTTCTAACTAATAATGAAGAAGCTCTAAATCAGATGTTTAATATAGTAGGGGAATTAAATGACATTGGAATGCTAGAAGCTGCAAATTCAATGCTAAAAGCGAAAGAACCAATTGCGAAAATTGTTCTAGGTCAAGTAACTCGTGAGCCTGTTACAAATTTAATTAATAATATGATGGGCGCTGCAGGTGCGTTAACTGAACTTGACCCAGAACTTACGAAAAAGCTTATAGGTAGTTTATTAGTCGGACTAGAAGAAGGTAATGAACATCTAGAAAGTAATAAAAAAGTAGGGGTATTCGATCTTATGAAAGTATTGAAAGACCCAGATATTAACCGTGCTATCGGGTTTGGGCTTCATTTCTTAAAAGGTATGGGGAAAGGGTTAAAAGACGAATAAACTTCATGAAGTGAACCTTTCCGCCCAAATATTTGTACGAAATAGTTTGGGCGGAAGGCTCATTTTGGTAAAATATATAATAAAGTAAAATGAGGCTTTTGGGAGGTATAATTGTATGTCAAAAAAAGTACATGAATTTAATGATATGATACGAAAACTTCGAAAGGAACTTTTTGGAAAAGGACCAGAACGAATTCATACTGTTTTTGCGGAAAATATGGCTATAGCGACTCTTTATGGAAACTTAACACCTACTGAAAAATTTATTTCAAGTACGATGGACGGTGCGGAAATGGTTCATATGGCTAGAACGAAAATGATTCAAGAAGTGTATGCTGCGAATTCCCGTGAACATTTGGAGGAACTTGTTGGAGCGAAATTAGTGAATTTGTTTTCGGATATGAAAGTAGAAGAAGATATTGCAGTTTCTGTATTTGTTTTTGATAAAAATATAACGTGAGAGAAGGATACTGATCGTGAAACCGATACAGGTAGAAAGAGAAATCTTTCGTTATGAACAAGGAGCATTTAAGCATATAGAGGACAGCATTGTAACAGAGTTTCCTGTCACCATTAAAATGAACGGACAGGAGTTTGTTACAATGGTTAGTACTCCAGAATATATAGAAGATATGGTAATAGGCTTCTTAGCGTCTGAAGGAATCATTCGGAAGTATGAAGATATTGATAGTGTATGGGTGCAGGAGAAAGAAGGATTTGTGCATGTAATAACGACAAAAGTAAATCCGTATTATGAACAAATGCAAAATAAACGCTATATTACGTCTTGTTGTGGTATGAGTAGGCAAGGGTTTGTTTTTGCAAATGATGCACTAAGTGCAAAAAAAATGAAGGGTGTCCATGTACAGGTTGCGGCAGAGGATTGTTTTCGGTTAATGAAAGAAATGCAGCAATCTGCGGATACGTTTCATCATACTGGCGGGGTTCATAATGCAGCGTTATGTGATGTGAATGGTATTATTTTAAGCCGAATGGATATTGGTAGGCATAATGCACTAGACAAAATTTACGGTTATTGTTTAAGAAACGATATTTCTATAAAAGATAAAATCATTGTTTTTAGTGGTCGTATTTCTTCGGAAATATTATTGAAAGTTGCAAAAATCGGTTGTGAAATTATACTATCAAAATCAGCTCCAACTGAGTTAGCTTTGCAACTAGCAGAAGATTTAGGTATTACGACAATAGGATTTATTCGTAATCACTCCTTAAATGTATATACCCATCCAGAACGTGTTTTAAATATAAAATAAAAGTGAGGCAATGAAGATGAAATCAGTTACATTAGACAAGTTGCAACGTCCGTTAAAGGATTTACGTATTTCAGTTACTGATCGCTGTAATTTTCGCTGTCGATATTGTATGCCAGAAGAAATATTTGGTCCTGATTACTCGTTTTTGTCTAATGATAAAATTTTATCTTTTGATGAAATTGAAAGGATAACACGTATTTTCGTTTCTTTAGGTGTGAGAAAATTACGGATTACAGGCGGAGAACCGTTACTTCGAAGAGGGCTTCCAAAGCTTATTGAGCGCCTTAATAAAATTGATGGTGTAGAAGATATCGGTTTAACAACCAATGGATCGTTACTTAAAAAGTTTGCTCCTGATTTATATAAGGCGGGACTATCACGTGTGACAGTTAGTTTAGATTCCTTAGAAGAAGAGCGGTTTTTCTATTTAAATGGTAATAGAAGCAAAGTGCAAAGGGTTCTGGAAGGAATACAGGCAGCAGCTGAAGTTGGAATGAAAATTAAAATAAACATGGTCGTTCAAAAGGGAAAAAACGAACAGGACATTTTGCAAATGGCGCAATACTTTAAGGAAAATAAGCATATTCTTCGTTTTATTGAGTATATGGACGTTGGAAATTATAATGGTTGGGATTTAAAAGAGGTCGTCTCTAAACAAGAAATAGTAGATACGATTCATCAAGTTATGCCGTTAGAACGGATAGAAGCAAATTATTCTGGTGAAGTGGCTACTAGGTATCGTTATATAGGAAGCGATGAGGAAATAGGTATTATTTCATCAGTAACAGATTCTTTTTGCTCATCATGTACGAGAGCTCGTATTTCTGCAGAAGGAAAATTATATACTTGCTTATTTGCTTCTAAAGGAAATGATTTAAGAGAATTGCTTCGTTCTGAACATACAGATGAGGACATTAAAGATTTAGTACGCGATATATGGAATAATAGGGAAGATCGTTATTCAGATGAACGCTTAAATCATACAAATAAGAAAACAATGCCTAAAATTGAAATGTCACATATCGGTGGTTAATATATAAAGCTAGCGTCATAGTGAAAAATGGAAAATTTACAAGAGTTGTGGATTTTCTATTTTATAGTAAAAGTGATGATTGATATCTCTGTAAAAGATGTGCAGAGAAATTAAGCAGCATTCAAAAACCTTTATTTTGAGGAGGTTTTTTGAAGCTGCTTTTTTACTTGGAGAAAATGGAGGAATGGGTAATGGCATTTCATAAGCCGGAACAAATTGCTGAGCTTGTCATTGAGGCCGGTGTTCAAAAAGTAAGACAGACATTGCCAGCGATGCTTATTCTCGGTTTTTTAGGAGGAGCGTTTATTGCGATAGGTTTTTTACTTAACATTCGAGTTTTAGGGAATTTACCTGAGCGCTGGGGAAGTCTAGTGAATGTTTTAGGAGGAGCAGTATTTCCTGTTGGACTCATGCTCGTAGTATTAGCAGGAGGAGAATTAATTACGGGAAATATGATGTCACTGTCTATGGCGCTTTATGCAAAGAAAATTACATTGATAAGTGTACTGAATAACTGGGTTTGGATTACTCTCATGAATTTTATTGGGGCAATTTTCGTTGCGTATTGCTTTGGACATCTTGGCGGATTAACAGAGGGAGAGTATTTAAATAAAACGGTAGCGATAGCGGAAGGGAAGTTACATGAATCATTTGGGAGAACTTTAATTTTAGCAATTGGTTGTAATTGGCTCGTCTGTCTTGCTCTTTGGCTTGCTTACGGGACGAGTGATTTTGTCGGAAAAATCATCGGAATTTGGATTCCAATTATGGCATTTGTAGTGATTGGATTTCAGCAAGTAGTAGCAAATATGTTTGTCATTTCCGCTGTTATTTTTGCTGGTCATCTAACGTGGATGGATCTGGCTAAAAATTTTGTTCCTGTTTTTATCGGAAATGTAATTGGAGGAGCTGGGTTTGTTGGTTTTGCTTACTTTGCTTGTTATCAGAAACAACATTCTAATATGAAATAGAGTTCTTGAGAGGAAGGGTATGTAATGGCTGATCGGTATTCACGACAACAGTTGTTCAAACCAATTGGGAGTAAAGGACAAGAAAAAATTCGAAATAAACATGTGTTAATTGTAGGGGCAGGCGCATTAGGAAGTGCAAGTGCCGAAAGTTTCGTACGTGCAGGTGTTGGCAAGTTGACGATTATTGATCGTGACTACGTTGAATGGAGTAATTTACAAAGGCAACAATTGTACTCTGAACAAAATGCGAGAGAGAAAATGCCGAAAGCAATTGCTGCAAAAAATCGGTTAGAACAAATTAATTCGGAAGTACAAATACATGCTGTCGTAATGGATGCAACTTCAGAAAATATGGAAGGTCTATTAAAAAATGTAGATGTAATCATTGATGCAACAGATAATTTTGATATTCGATTTGTAATAAATGATTTATCACAAAAACATAATATTCCGTGGGTATATGGTTCTTGCGTTGGATCGTATGGTATGAGTTATACAATTATTCCGCAAGAGACACCGTGTTTACATTGTATGCTGAAAAATATTCCTGTTACAGGTGTGACATGTGATACCGCTGGAATTATTAGCCCGACTGTTCAAATCGTCGCAGCATATCAAGTGGCAGAAGCACTCAAAATTTTAGTGGAAGATTTCTCAGCAATTAGAAAAACATTTTTCATGTTTGATATATGGAGTAATCAAAATCATTTTATAAAATTAGGGAAAATAAAAACAGACACTTGTCTCTCATGCGGTTTGAATCGAACTTATCCTTATTTATCATACGAAAATCAAACGAAAGCAGCTGTTTTATGCGGAAGAAATACAGTTCAAATTAGAACAGTAGACAATAGGAAATACAATTTTGATGATATAGAAAAAGTATTAAAAAAATTGGAGAAAGTAGATCGGAATCCGTATTTACTATCTTGCCAATTCGATGATTACCGCATCGTTTTTTTTCGGGATGGTCGTGTTTTTATTCATGGTACAAATGATATTTCGAAAGCGAAACAACTATATTATCGCGTATTCGGTTAATAGAGAGGGTGTCAACAATGGAAAGAAGAGTGCCAATTACGGTTGAAGAAGCTGTTCGTAAAGTGATGGGATTTGCTGATAAAGGCTTAAAGGAGCTATTACCAATTGAATTAGCTTATGGACGTATATTAGCAGAGGATTTAGTAGCTGACCATGATGTACCGTCATTTAATCGTTCGCCGTATGACGGATTTGCTATTCGAGCAGAAGATACTAATTTAGCAAGTTATGAAACGCCAATTGTATTTGAAGTAATGGGTGAAATTGGTGCAGGATCGCTATTCCATGAGAAAGTAGGTCCGTTTCAAGCAGTTCGAATTATGACGGGAGCACAAATTCCGAATGGGTGTGATGCGGTTGTTATGTTAGAGCTGACTCGTCAATATGAGAAGAATGGCAACAATTATATGGAAGTGAAGCGATCATTCAAAACGGGCGACAATATTTCTTTTCAAGGTGAAGATGCTCGTAAAGGAACAGTTCTTGCAAAGGAGGGATCGTACATTAATCCAGGTATTTCAGCTCTTCTTGCTACATTCGGTTATAGTGAAGTACCAGTTGCGAGAAAGCCTGTAATTGGACTGTTAGCGACTGGGAGTGAATTACTGGATGTCAATGATTCATTACAGCCAGGGAAAATCCGAAACAGTAATACGTACATGATATTGTCTCAAATTCGAAGAGCGGGCGGAAGAGTAAAATATTTTGGGAAGTTTAGTGATGATTTTAATACGTGTTTTACAGCTGTGAAAGAAGCGCTTGGTCAAGTAGATATGTTAATTACAACGGGTGGTGTATCAGTAGGAGATTATGATTATTTACCGGATATTTACAAAAAAATAGGTGCATCTGTTCTTTTTAATAAAGTTGCAATGCGACCAGGAAGTGTTACGACTGTAGCACAATTAAATGGCAAGTTATTATTTGGTTTATCAGGAAATCCATCAGCTTGTTACGTAGGGTTTGAATTATTCGTAAGACCGTGTATTCGGACGTATATGTTTAGTGAAAAAGTACATTTAAAAAGAGAAAAAGCGTTATTAGGAGAAGACTTTCTAAAACCGAATCCATTTACAAGATTTGTACGAGCAAAATTGCAATATGATGAGGGGAAATTAATCGCTTATCCATCAGGGTTTGATAAATCTAGCTCAGTTTCTTCATTGGCAAAATCCAACGCGTTTATCGTATTGCCGGGCGGGACAAGAGGATATAAAAAAGATATGTTTGTCGATGTTCTTTTATTAGAAGATAACGAAGGTAGTGAATGGCCTTGGACATTTCATAAAGTGAGAGGTGGTTTTAATGGAACAAGTGCTATTTGAGATTGTAGATAATCCGATTTTAGTTGAAGAAGTAATGAATAAAGTCGCAAGAAGGGAAGCAGGTGCGATTACAACATTTATTGGTACGGTGAGAGAATTAACAAAAGGAAAACGAACGCTACATTTAGAGTATGAAGCATATAAACCCATGGCAGTAAAACAACTTATGAGAATTGGAGAAGAAATTAGTGAAAGATGGCCGGATACAAAAGTAGCAATTACGCACCGTGTAGGGCGGCTAGAAATAATGGATATTGCGGTAGTCATTGCAGTTTCATCACCGCATCGTAAAGTAGCTTATGAAGCGAATGAGTACGCGATTGAACGTATAAAACGAATTGTTCCAATTTGGAAAAAAGAATTTTGGGAAGATGGAACGATGTGGATTGGAGATCAACTTGAAAATACACCATATCCAGAAGGAAAACCAAAGAAGGAAGAATGAGAAAATGATTATAATTTTATTGTTTGCAAATTTGCGTGAGGAAGTTGGATCGGATCGATTAGTGATTTCAGAAAAGCAAGAAATGACAGTGCAACAATTAAAAGAATGGCTCAAAGCCAGCTATTGTTTACAATCGTTGGATAAAGTGATGGTCGCTGTTAACGAAGAGTTTGTAATGAATGAAGAGATGATAAAAGCTGGAGATATAGTCGCATTAATCCCGCCTGTTAGCGGTGGATGATAAGCTTTTTCACAAGATGAAGCGCCAAGAAAATGTTGTATATAAATTAGAATAAGAGAAGGGATGAGTTCTATGCTTACTCAAGAACAAATAATGAATGCATTAAAACATGTAGAGGATCCAGAGTTACACAAAAGTGTTGTAGAATTAAATATGGTTAGAAATATACAAATGAACGGAACAGAGGTTAAACTTGAAGTAGTACTAACAATCCAAGGTTGTCCGTTAAAAGCAAAAATTCAACAAGATATTGAAGAATCACTTCACGCAATTGGTGCCTCTAAAGTGGAGGTAACATTTGGTTCTATGACACAAGAAGAACGTACAGCTTTAACAGAGAAATTAAAGAAAAATACTAGAACAGAAACTGGTATGCCGAGCATGCTTCGCCCGGATTCAGGAGTACGTTTTATTACTGTAACGAGCGGAAAAGGCGGAGTTGGAAAATCAACGGTGACAATTAATCTTGCAACTGCACTAGCGCGTATGGGCAAAAAAGTGGGGATATTAGATGCAGATATATATGGTTTTAGTATTCCAGCTATGATGGAAACGAATAAGAAACCAACGATGATTGATCAAACGGCAATTCCAGTCATTAGTTACGGTGTTAAAATCATGTCGATGGGATTCTTTACAGAAGGAAATAATCCAGTTATGTGGCGCGGACCGATGCTAAATAAATGGATTCAAAATTTTCTTGCGAATACGCACTGGGGAGAATTAGATTATTTATTACTTGATTTACCACCAGGTACAGGAGATGTTGCGATCGATGTTGCAGCGATGATTCCGCAAGCGAAAGAAATAATTGTTACAACTCCGCACAATGTAGCTTCATTCGTTGCTTCAAGAGTCGGTGTAATGGCAAAACATACGAAGCATGAGATTTTAGGTATTGTGGAAAATATGGCTTATTATGAAGAACAAGATGGATCGAAAAATTATCTCTTCGGAAAAGGCGGCGGCGAAATGCTTGCAGAACAATTGCAAACAGAAGTAATTGCCCAAATACCTTTTGCGAAACGTGAAGAAAATAATGGTTCATCTGTATATGATGAAGATTCTCTTGTTGGAGAAGTGTTTACATCGTTAGCTGAGGATATTATTTATAGAGGATAGAGGGGGAAGTTTAGTATGACATGTAACATTGATCATTCTATTGAAGATGTGATGAATAAGCTTGAAAGTCAAAAAAATTTTTTATCAGAAGAGATTTTTAAAGGGTTAAAAAATTTTTTACAAGGTAATCACTCACAAGAAATATTAAATGATGTATTTCATCTTTTAAAAAAGTATGACTTAGTAAGTGAAGAAGAAAGAGAGACGAGAAATAATCAATTATTGTTGATTATAAAATAAGTATACTTTGGCTTTTGTTTTGTAACAGGAGGGGTAAATGGAATGGATATGAAAAAGATGATTGAAATGATAGAAGCAACAAAAGTGACTAAAGAAGAATTATCAATTTCTACTTTACATCAAGAGCTTGTGAAGTTATATAGTCAAAAAAATGTTGCTCATTATACCGAGTTATTAAAGTATATTTTATCATTATCCGTGCAGCTCAACCTACATCTTGTATTGAAATATTTTGGCGTGCGACCGGTTGTTGCGACAGATGAGCGTATGCAATTTCAAGAGATATTTAAATGCTTAGCTAAGAAAGATGAGAATGGGGAATGGTTTTTAAATTTCGTTTCTTTATATGTAGGGTTAATTATGGTTCTTCATTTTGATGAGAAGGAGATTGAGGGAAGTTTTTTCGATGCTATGGTAGTGGATGAATGTAATGAAATATAAGATTCTGCTCATAACATTTTTCTATATTAAATGCTTTAACTGCGATTTTAGTTGGTTATGTAAATATGAAGGTAACTAATTAAGAAAAAGGAATGAAACTAGTTGGATAAAAAGAGTTCTTCAGTTGTTTCCGTCGTTTTTTCGTGTTACTATTAATCGAATTTTTCATAAGGAGAGAAAGCGATGAAATGGATTTATTTTCTTATTATTAACGTTATAGCTTTTAGCCTTATGGGGCTTGATAAACGAAAAGCAAAGAAGAAACAGTGGAGAACGCCAGAAAGTACGTTGTTTTTATCGGCGGCAGCTGGAGGAGCAGTTGGAGCTTGGATCGGCATGTATATGTTTCATCATAAAACTCATAAAAAGAAATTTGTTTTCGGCATACCGTTACTTGTTGTAATAACGGTATGTTTATTATTCGTTGTATGAGAAATGTCGAAAGAAATGCAGATTGATTATTGGTAAAGTGAGCATGTGAGACCGTATAATGGAGAAAAAATGAGAAGAGGAGAAAAAGGAAGATGGGGAGTCAATCAGCAGAGCAAAAAAAGGGGATACTATATGCGGCTGGTGCTTACACGATGTGGGGAATACTACCAATCTATTGGAAATGGGTTGAGGAAGTTCCAGCAGATGAAATATTAGCACACCGCATCGTTTGGGCGTTTGTTTTTATGTTACTCGTATTAGGTGTTACGAAGAGGTTTCGCCAGTTTATTGGGGAATTTGTGAATCTTTTTAAACGACCTAAATTATTAATGTCATTAACAATAGCTTCAGTCTTGATTAGTGGAAACTGGTTTGTTTACATATGGGCCGTTAATCATAATCATGTTATTGAAGCGAGTCTTGGCTATTATATTAATCCGCTTATTAGTATTTTACTTGGTACAGTCGTTTTAAAGGAAAAGTTAAACTTTTGGCAATATGTTGCAGTTGGTTTAGCTGGAGTGGGGGTTATCATTTTAACAGTACGTTTCGGATCTATTCCGTGGGTTTCTCTTTCACTTGCCTTTTCATTTGGATTATATGGATTAACGAAAAAATTGTTAAACTATGATGCGACAATTGGACTTACGATGGAAACGATGTTAGTGACGCCGTTTGCGATTATTTATCTAGTAATGACAGGAGTACATGGTTTCGGCTCATTTGGCTCTATCTCAATGTTATCGACATTACTATTAATAGGAGCGGGTATTGTTACAGCTCTACCACTTTTTTATTTTGCAAAAGGAGCCCAACTTATTCCGCTTTATATGGTAGGTTTTTTACAATATATTGCACCAACAATTAGCTTAATTTTAGGTGTATTCGTATTTGGTGAACATTTCACATCTACTCATATGATTGCATTTTTCTGTATATGGGTTGCATTATTTGTATTCTCGGTAGCGAAGACTAAGTTTTTAGTGCAGAAACAACCGAAATTTATAAAAAATAAATCAGCAAAAGTATCATAATGCGTAGTATTTTCTACGCATTTTTCTTTATACTGATACTATATAGGATTTCCATTATAGCTAGTAAGGAGCTGAGAACATGGAAACAATTTTACATAATGATCCGCTTATGGCAGCTGTAATTTCATGGTTTTTAGCACAATTAACGAAAGTAGTCTTTAAATTAGTTAAAACAGGTGAATTTGATTTTGCAAAGTTTTTTGCTTCAGGTGGGATGCCAAGTTCTCATGCTTCAACAGTTACAGCGCTTGCTACAGGAGTTGGAGTAGTGGAAGGTGTGGAAAGCTCGATGTTTGCGGTTGCTACTATTTTTGCCATTATTGTTATGTATGATGCTTCAGGAGTAAGGCTTGCAGTAAGTAAACAAGCAAAAATATTGAATGACTTTTTTCACGGTAGAGAAACAGAATATAAGAAGTTAAATGAACTTGTTGGGCATACACCGTATGAAGTAGTAGTCGGTGCTTTATTAGGAATTATTGTCGGAGTAGGGTATTGTTTATGAGCAGAACATTTTATATGTTCTGCTTTTCTTTGTTTTTATACATATTCAGCTACCTTTTTGAATATCGTTATACGGATTTCGAAAGGGTGGGTGAGTAACTTGTTATTATATGAAAAAGTGCATAAAGAAATAGCGAGAAGAACAACTGCACTTCAAACAATGCAACGGCAAGATGGTACGTGGCGGTTTTGTTTTGAAGGAGCTCCATTAACAGATTGCCATATGATTTTTTTATTAAAATTATTAGGTAGAGATAAAGAGATAGAACCGTTTGTGAAAAGATTAGCATCACTTCAAACAAATGAAGGAACATGGAAATTGTATGAAGATGAGGTGGGAGGTAATTTATCAGCTACAATTCAATCTTATGCCGCCTTACTTGCATCGGAAAAATATACAAAAGAAGATGCGAATATGAAGCGAGCGGAAATGTTTATAAATGAGCGAGGTGGGGTAGCACGTGCTCATTTTATGACGAAGTTTTTATTAGCGATTCATGGAGAATATGAATATCCTTCTCTTTTTCATTTGCCAACACCAATTATGTTTCTGCAGAATGATTCCCCTCTCAGTATATTTGAATTGAGTAGCTCAGCACGTATTCATTTAATTCCGATGATGTTGTGTTTAAATAAAAGATTTCGAGTAGGGAAAAAGTTATTGCCAAATTTAAATCACATTGCAGGCGGGGGCGGAGAATGGTTTCGAGAGGATCGGTCTCCAGTTTTTCAAACGTTAGTAAGTGACGTGAAGAAAATTATAACGTATCCACTTTCTTTGCATCATAAAGGATATGAGGAAGTAGAACGTTTTATGAAAGAGCGTATTGATGAAAATGGAACATTATATAGCTACGCAACTGCCTCGTTTTATATGATTTATGCTTTACTTGCATTAGGACATTCTATTCAATCACCAATTATTAAGAAGGCTATAATGGGAATTACATCTTATATATGGAAGATGGAGAGAGGGAGCCATTTGCAAAACTCTCCGTCAACTATATGGGATACAGCTTTACTCAGTTATGCTTTGCAAGAAGCTCAAGTTCCGAAAGCAAGTAAAGTGATTCAAAATGCATCAGCGTATTTATTAAGAAAACAGCAAACAAAGAAAGTAGATTGGAGTGTACATGCACCGGATCTCTTCCCAGGTGGTTGGGGCTTTTCGGATGTGAATACGACGATTCCCGATATTGATGATACAACTGCTGTGTTAAGAGCATTGGCGCGAAGTAGAGGGAACGAAAATGTAGATAATGCTTGGAAGCGAGCGGTTAATTGGGTTAAAGGATTGCAAAACAATGATGGTGGTTGGGGAGCTTTTGAAAAAGGGGTAACGAGCCGTATATTAGCAAATTTACCAATCGAAAATGCAAGAGATATGATTACAGATCCTTCTACACCAGATATTACAGGGAGAGTGCTAGAGTTTTTCGGGACGTATGCACAAAACGAATTGCCTGAGAAACAAAAACAAAGTGCGATAAATTGGTTAATGAATGCACAAGAGGAAAATGGATCGTGGTATGGGAAATGGGGAATTTGTTATATATATGGTACGTGGGCAGTGTTGACTGGTTTACGGTCACTAGGAATACCATCTAGCGATCCATCATTGAAACGAGCAGCTTTATGGCTTGAACATATACAGCATGAAGATGGTGGCTGGGGAGAATCTTGCCACAGTAGTGTGGAGAAAAGGTTCGTTACTTTACCATTTAGTACACCATCCCAAACAGCATGGGCTTTAGATGCCCTCATTTCTTACTATGATAAAGAAACGTCAGTTATTCGAAAAGGTATTTCATATTTGCTCTCCAACCCTTATATAAATGAAAAATATCCTACTGGAACAGGTTTACCAGGTGGGTTTTATATTCGTTATCATAGTTATGCTCATATATATCCGTTGCTTACTTTGGCTCATTATGCAAAAAAATATAGAAAATAAACCGAGAGATGTCTCTCGGTTTATTTTGTTGGGTAGTAGGTCCCTTTTGAAAAGAATAAGGTTGTGATGTACCTTATTTTTCGGTTGGTTGGCGCTTTTGACGTGCATCAGCGGCATTTGCACGTGCGTTTGCTTCTAAGTCATTGTGGTCAGCGAGTTCGCGAGAGAACTCAACATCAATGCCATCAGTTGCTTTGCTTTGTTTGAAATTCTTTTTATTCATTCGACACAATCTCCTTGCACTTTATCCCGCATAACGGGTAGTAAAACCCCCACCTTAAAACTCAGATGGAACAAAGAAGCTAGGTGGGAGATTAACTGTCCGTAAATGCCCGATTGGTGAGGGCTGATAATCAGTGGGGGATGAACAAACTTCCCACTAATTAAAGTTTCACTTTATGCGACGTTGCAAAGTTAGTTTGACACAAATAGACTTTTTTATACAAAGAGGAGTTGGAAAGTAAAAAGCCGAAATATACAGTATAAGTAATAGAAATGGGGGATAGGAATGGAGTTTTTAAATGGGAAAACAGCTGTTGTAACAGGAGCTGCACAGGGAATTGGAAAAGAGATTGCAAAGGTTTATGCAAAGCTAGGGGCGAAAGTATTAATTAGCGATGTAAATGAAGAGAAGCTACAAAAAACGACACGTGAGTTATCAGATGAAGGATATGAAGTGTGCTCATATCGATGTGATGTGAGTAATCAAAATGAAGCAAAGTCGTTAATTGAATATGCAGTTCAAAAATTTGGTACATTACATATTTTGGTGAATAATGCTGGAATTACAAGAGACGCAATGTTACATAAAATGGAGAAATCTGCTTGGGAACAAGTATTACAAGTGAATTTAACTGGTGTTTTTTATTGTATGCAACCAGCACTTCTTTATATGAGACAACAAGGATATGGAAGAATTATTAATATTTCTTCTATAAGTAGAGAGGGGAATATTGGACAGGCAAATTATGCTGCAACGAAAGCTGGAGTTGTAGGATTAACAAAAACAGCAGCGAAAGAAGTTGGAAGTTTCGGTATTACTTGTAATGCGATTTGTCCGGGGTTTATGGATACAGATATGACCAAAACGATACCAGATAAAGTGAAAGAAAAGATGGTTGGCGCTATTCCAGTTGGTAGAATTGGAACGCCAGAAGATATTGCGAACGCAGCAGCCTTTTTAGCATCAGAATACGCATCTTATATTACAGGTGAAGTATTAAATGTGAGCGGAGGACTGCAAGTTTAAAGGAATACATAATGAAAAGAACCTGACCGGATAGGTCAGGTTCTTTCTCATTAATTTAAGTTAAGCCAAACGCTCTTTACTTCTGTATAGTTATTTAATGCATAAGATCCCATTTCACGGCCAAGACCAGATTGTTTAAATCCTCCAAATGGAGATGCTGCATCAAACACGTTATAACAGTTTACCCACACTGTACCTGCACGTACTTTACTTGCAACATAGTGTGCTGTTTTAACATTTTCTGTCCACACACCAGCCGCTAAGCCGAATTGTGATTTATTTGCACGTTCAATTACTTCATCAATATCGTTAAATGGTATTGCAGAAATAACTGGACCGAAAATTTCTTCTTTTGCGATCGTCATTTCATCATTTACGTCAGCGAATACTGTAGGAGAAACGAAGTAGCCTTGATCGAATGGATTACTTCCTCCGCAAAGTACTTCAGCGCCTTCTTCAATCCCTTTTTCAATGTAGCCCATTACACGTTTTTGTTGTTCTTCAGAAACGAGAGGACCAATTGTCGTTTCTGGGTTAAGACCGACACCTTGATTTAGTTTTTTAGAATAGAGGACGAGATCAGCCATGACATTATCATACATTTTCTTCGGAACAAATAAGCGTGATCCAGCAGAGCATACTTGTCCTTGGTTAAACATAACACCAGAAAGTGCACCAGGAATCGCGCGAGATAAATCAGCATCCGGCAAGATGATATTTGGTGATTTACCGCCTAACTCAAGTGTAACGCGTTTTAATGATTCGGATGCTTGTCGCATAATTTGTTTACCGACAGGAGTAGAACCGGTAAATGCAATTTTATCAACGAGTGGATGATTAACGAGAGCTTGTCCAGCTGATTCACCGAATCCAGGTACGATATTAATAACACCTTTCGGGAATCCAGCTTCTTCAATTAATTCAGCTAAGTATAGAGCAGATAGTGGAGTTTGTTCTGCAGGTTTTAAAACGATTGTACATCCTGTAGCAAGCGCTGCTCCCATTTTCCACATTGCCATAAGAAGCGGGAAGTTCCAAGGAATAATTTGACCAACGACACCAACAGCTTCATGGCGTGTATAGTTAAAGTAATCACCGGAAACAGGAATTGTTTGACCAACGATTTTCGTAGCCCAGCCAGCGTAATAGCGCATATGCTCAATTGCAAGTGGGATGTCTGCTGCCATTGTTTCACGGATTGGCTTTCCGTTATCTAATGTTTCGAGCTGTGCAAGCTCTTCTTTATGTTCTTCCATTAAATCAGCTAACTTGTACATGAGACGGCTTCGCTCAGCAGTGCTCATACGAGACCAAGGACCTTCGTCAAAAGCCATACGAGCTGCGACTACAGCTTTATGAATATCTTCGCGACCAGCTTCAGAAACGACGGCAAGTGTTTCACCAGTTGCTGGGTTAGGTGTTTTAAATGTTTTACCGGAAGCGCTTTCAATGAAAGATCCATTCACATATAACTTTTTTGTACCTTGAAGAAACTTCTCTACCTTTTCATGAAGATTTACAGCTAGTTGACTCATTGTATAACCCCCTTGAAAATATAATGTAAACGCAGTACGAGACGGCGCTTATTCCGAAATCAAGGATGTGGAAACTAGATGGAAAGCCTCTAATTAAAATCATAATTAAGAAATACTGAAAATTCAAATTTCATTTGTGTTACAATTGTAAAAAATATGTAATGTAAGAGAATCTTCTATATGATTATAAAAAAATCCTGCTTGTTTTTGCTTTCTAGTAGGAAAAACTAGAAGAACAATGGTACAATAATACATCGTGAGAGGAGGGGTAAAAATGAAAGATTATCATGATGATCCACGCTTTCGAATAGCCCATAGAGAAGCGTTAATTGGTCTTGGACTTGCTATTATTAATTTTATAATTTGGTACGGATTTGCTTATGGGCTTGGTAGTAAAAATCCGAATGAATATACATATGTATTAGGTTTTCCCGCATGGTTTTTTTATAGCTGTATCGTTGGATTTATCGTTATGGTTATTTTACTTAGTTTAGTTGTTCGTTTTGTATTTCAAGATATTTCACTCGATGAGGAAGAAAAAAGTGAGGAATAATAGATGAATTGGTATGTAATCATTCCAATGATAATTTCGTTTATCGTTGTATTTTTAATTGGTGTATATGCTTCAAGACGCGTGCAAGCAACTGCTCATAATAAATTTTTGCAAGAATATTTTCTTGGTGGGCGTGAGCTAGGCGGTTTATTATTAGCGATGACAATGATTGCTACGTACGGTAGTGCAAGTAGCTTTATTGGTGGCCCTGGTATTGCTTACAATATGGGTCTTGGATGGGTACTGTTATCTGCGATTCAAGTTGTAACAGGGTATATCGTTTTAACGGTTATCGGTAAAAAGTTTGCAATTATCGCTAGGAAGATGGAAGCAATTACTCTTATCGATTATTTAAAAGGGAGATACAATAATAAAGCAGTTGTTATACTTTCTGCGTTATGTATTATTATCTTTTTATTTTCAGCGACAGTAGCCCAGTGGGTCGGTGGTGGACGATTAATCGAGTCACTAACGGGGCTATCGTATACAACAGCACTATTTTTATTTACTTTTTCTGTACTTGTGTACGTATTAATTGGTGGATTTCGTGCAGTTGCTCTATCAGATACATTATTAGGAATCATTATGTTAGTTGGAACAACAATCATTTTAATTGCTACTGTCATTGCTGGTGGTGGAATTGAAAAGATTATGCAGGAACTTGTTCAAATTAATCCAAAGTTAATTACACCATTCGGAGCAGATGGCAGTTTAACGAAATCATATGTTACATCATTTTGGATTTTAATTGGAATTGGCGTTGTCGGTTTACCGCAAATTAGCGTGCGTGCCATGTCTTATAAAAATTCAAAAGCGATGCATCAAGCGTTAATAATTGGGACGATTGTTGTGGGTACAATTATGATTGGTATGCATTTAACGGGTGTATTTGCAAGAGTAGTACTTCCAGGTATAACGGTACCAGATAAAGTAATGCCGCTACTTGCGATGGAAGTGTTGCCACCTTGGTTAGCTGGAGTTTTCTTAGCTGCACCGATGGCAGCGATTATGTCTACAGTAAATTCTTTATTATTACTTGTAAGCTCGTCAATTATTAAAGATATATACGTAAATTACATAAATAAAGATGCAGCAGACAGTACGATAAAAAAAGGAAGTTTGTGGATTACTGGTATTGTAGGACTACTCGTTTATGCAGCGGCAATTAAACCACCAGATTTTTTAATATGGCTAAATTTATTTTCTTTCGGTGGATTAGAAGCTGCATTCATTTGGCCAATCGTATTAGGGTTATATTGGAGGAAAGGAAATGCTACAGGAGCGCTTGCGTCTATTTTAGTTGGGGTAGGCTCATATATGTGTATTCATCTTTTCTATCCAAATCCGTTCGGTATACATACAGTTGTCTTCCCGATTTGTTTTGCGTTTATCGCTTACATCATTGGAAGTATGAGTGCTGTAAAAAAAACAGTATAGGTTAGCTGAAGAACGTAGTCCTTATAAGACTGCGTTTTTTTGTGTGAATTTGTTCATTTTTTATTCTGTATATCCACGGTTATTCATAAATTAATAACAACTGAGGGGATGGAGTTGAGGTCGATGAAAAAAGTATTATTTTTAGGAGACCCAGGAATTGATGACTCTTTAGCAATTATGTATGGATTGTTGCATCCTGATATTGATATTGTTGGTGTAGTTACAGGATATGGAAATGTAACGCAAGAAAAGGCGACAAGTAATGCGGCATATTTATTACAGTTAGCAGGTAGGGAAGATATACCTGTTATTAATGGTGCGAAAATCCCTTTATCTGGAGATATTACAACGTATTATCCAGAAATTCATGGGGCGGAAGGTTTAGGACCAATTCGACCACCGAAAAATCTTTCTCCAAATATAAAGCCTTTTTGTGAGTTTTTTGACATTCTTGAAAAATATAAAGGAGAATTAATAATAGTCGATGCTGGTAGATCAACAACATTAGCGACAGCATTTATTTTAGAAAAGCCAATGATGAAGTATGTGAAAGAATATTATATAATGGGGGGTGCTTTCTTAATGCCAGGCAATGTTACACCAGTCGCAGAGGCGAATTTTCATGGTGATCCGATTGCGTCGCAATTAGTTATGCAAAATGCCAAGAATGTGACACTGGTGCCGCTCAATGTTACATCTGAAGCTATTATTACGCCAGAAATGGTAAAGTATATTACGAAACATTCTAAAACAAGTTTTAATAAATTAATTGAACCGATTTTTACGTATTATTATAAAGCTTATAGAAAATTAAATCCGAAAATAAAAGGAAGTCCAGTACATGACGTCGTTACCATGATGGTTGCCGCAAATCCTTCAATATTGGATTATGTGTATCGCCGTGTCGATGTAGATACAGTGGGAATAGCAAAAGGAGAAAGTATTGCAGATTTCCGTCCTCAACCTGATGCAAAAGCATTAAAAAATTGGATGCGAATTGGTTGGTCATTACATTATAAAAAATTCCTTGAGGATTTTGTGAAAATCATGACGTAGACATAATAGGAGTATACAAGTTAAAATAATGGAGATGGTTATTTAAATAACCATCTCCATTATTTTGTTTTTTAAAGATAGAGAGAAGAGTTACACAATAGGAGAGGAATTTTACTTGAAAAAAACTATAGTATGCGCAGTGGTTGTGGGTATTTTCGTTTTGCTAATATCGGGTAACTTTTTAGTGAAAAAAGTGTGGAGTTCAAATAATGATGATGCACAGTATATTGCATCTTTTATTGAAGAACACAAAGATGAAAAAAATAGTGCGCTTCTAGTAAAGAGAAATGATAAAGTTGTCTATTCTGTAAACCCAAATGTTGTATTGCCAGTTGCTAGTACGATGAAATTAATTGTGGCGCTTGAATATACGAAACAAGTTACTGAAGGGAAAATTGATTCGTCTAGTTTCGTATCGATTAATGATGTGAATCGCTATTATGTACCGAATACAGATGGTGGTGCACAAGATAGATGGCAAAGGTATTTGGAGAAGACGGGCAAGATAACTGAAGGAGCGGTTTCTTTAGAAGAAGTGGCAAAAGGAATGGTTAAGTTTAGTTCGAATGCAAATGCTGAATACTTAATGGAATTGTTAGGATTAGATAACATCAATCGAAATTTACAAAGTTTATCACTTCCTGCACATCAACCACTATTTCCAATCGTTTCATCTTTGTATATCCCGGGATATTTGCATAAAGAATTACATGTTCCAAAATATAAAATAGAGAAAAAGTTAAAAGAAATGTCTCAAGAGCAATATCGTGAATATGCGATGGTTATTCATGAACGCTTAAAGAAGAAGGGACCATTATTACAGAAGGAAATTCCGCTTTATTTAGAGGAACGTTACGACAAAATTTGGTCAGATAGATTACCAGCAGCTTCTGCAAATGATTATATGGTATTACTTCAAAAGGCAAACCATAAAGGTGGCTTGACAGAGGCTGAAGAAAAAGTGTGGGCAAATATCGTTGAAACAGACATGAGTGCCAAGAAATACCGTAAAACATTCAGACATGCTGGGCAAAAGAATGGTTACACACCATGGACGGTTACAAAAGCAGTTTACGCTATGGATAAACGTGGAAACTGTACGGAGATTGTGTTTTTGGCGAATAATTTAAATGAAGACGATAGTGCAGAAATACGGAAACATTTAGCAAACTTACATTTCCAAGTGTTGCAAAGTGATAAGTATGATGCGACTTTTATTAAATAAACTCGGTGCAGAGAGCACCGAGTTTATTTTTATGTACAAGCACTTTTTTTCTATCTCTGGGTATGATGGGTAGTAATACTTAGGTGAGAGGGGAAAAGGTGATGAAACAGAGTAAAGAAGAGTTTATAAAGAGTGAAGGCGCTGATTTCCCTGGAAAAACATATGTGGATTGTGTATTACAGCATGTATTTGATTTTCAACGAAATTATTTATTGAAAGATATGTTTCAAGTGCATAAAGCACATATTGCGATGCTAACGGAAGAAAATTTAATGAAAAAGGAAGAAGCTAAAGTTATATTACACGCATTAAAAAAGGTAGAGGGAATTCCAGAAGAGCAATTGCTCTATACAGAGCAGCATGAAGATCTCTTTTTTTTAGTCGAACATTTAATTTCTCAAGAAGCGAAATGCGATTTTGTAAGTAATATGCATATTGGTAGAAGTAGAAATGATATGGGTGTAACGATGTATCGCATGAGTTTAAGGCGATATGTATTACGATTAATGGAACATCATTTGTTATTGCAAGAAAGTGTACTACAACTTGCTGCTGATTATAAGGAAACAATCATGCCAGCTTATACACATACACAACCGGCACAGCCAACAACATTTGGTCATTATACGTTAGCAATCTATGATACGATGCAAAGAGATTTAGAAAGAATGAAAAAAACGTACCAGCTTTTAAATCAGTCTCCAATGGGGGCGGCTGCACTCTCTACAACAAGTTTCCCGATTAAACGAGAACGAGTTGCTCATCTACTTGGATTTACAAATGTAATTGAGAACTCATATGATGCTGTTGCCGGAGCGGATTATTTATTAGAAGTTAGTTCGCTACTTATGGTAATGATGACGAATACGAGTAGATGGATTCATGACTTTTTGTTGTTAGCAACGAAAGAATATGACGGTATTACTGTTGCAAAGCCATATGTACAAATCAGTAGTATTATGCCGCAAAAACGAAATCCGGTTTCAATTGAACACGCTCGTGCGATTACGAGTAGTGCTTTAGGAGAAGCATTTACAGTATTTCAAATGATTCATAATACACCATTTGGTGATATTGTCGATACGGAAGATGACTTGCAGCCATATTTATATAAAGGGATTGAAAAGGCAATTCGTGTTTTTTGTATGATGAATGCAGTGATCCGAACGATGAAAGTAGAAGAAGAAACGTTAAAAAGTCGTTCCTATAAACATGCAATAACGATAACGGATTTCGCCGATGTTTTAACAAAAAATTATGAAATTCCATTTCGGCATGCTCATCATGCAGCAAGTGTTATTGCAAATATGTCATTGGGGCAGAAAAAGGAGCTACATGAATTACATTTCAAAGATGTAAATATATACTTGCAAGAACATTTTAAAATAAATTTATTAGAAAAAGAGTGGAAAGAAATCATATCGCCAGAAGCTTTTATTCAAAAAAGAAATGTATACGGTGGACCGAGTAAAAAAGAAATGAATCGTATGATTCAAAATCGAAAAGAGTCATTTCGAAAAGAAGAAGATGTATTTGAAAAGGAAAAACAGAGGATTTTACAAACTGAAAATGATTTAAATATATTAGTTTCTAATATTATAGAATTGTAAAAGAAGGATTTAATGAATTAATCGCCAATACTTAATTAAAATATAAATAGAGAGAAGAGATTGTCGATGATTCAATTACATGTATATGAAGAGATTTTTCATTTTAAAGAAGATGTTACACCATTTCTAGAAAAGAATGAGCAGGAAAACAATCTCATATTAGGTGTATTACAAATGGTCCAAGAACCGATATTTATGGGGATAGCGAAACAAGGAGAAGAAATTGCGGTTGTATTTCTACAAACAGAAGAGAAGAAACAAATCATTGTTGCAACTTCTGAAATTTCGGGAGTAGCTATTGAGGAACTTGCAAAAGAGTTAACGAAAGTATACCCGGATATTCCTGGATTGATCGGTAATAAGAAAATTGTACAGAAATTAGCGGAAGAGATTGCGGTATTAGAAAATAAGAAAACGAATATTACAATGGAACAAGGTGTGTATGAGCTCAACAGAGTAAAGAAGAAGTGTAATGCGGATGGACTTTTCCGGGCGGTAAATAATGATGAATTACCATTAATAGAACAGTGGATATATCAATTTTGTGAAGACGTAAAGCTTCCTACTACGAAAGAAGAAGCAAAACAAACTGCGCATACATTAATAACTACAAATCGACTGTTTGGTTTGGAAGTGGATGGGAAACTCGTTTCTGTAGCTGCAAAAACGAGACCAACTAAAAATAATATAACAGTTAATTTCGTATATACGCTGAAAGAAGCAAGGAAAAAGGGATACGCATCTAAGTGTGTAGCGGCACTTAGTCAACGTATGTTAGATGAAGGGTACAAGACGACTACGTTATATACTGATTTAGCGAATCCGACATCGAATAAAATTTATCAAGAAATTGGTTATGAGCAAATTACGGAGTCTATGCTTATATTTTTAGAGAAGTAGAACAAAAAGGCGTGTTAAAATAGCACGCCTTTTTGTTATTCATCAATTCTAATAACCTCGCCTTGAGGAAAGTCCTCAGTTTCTAGTAAGTTACGAATAGCTTTCGCAACATATTCAGGTGATAATAGTTTTCCTTCTTCTTTTAATGCAATGAAGCGGTCCAAATTTATGAAATCTTCTTTATTTGTTTCACGAATTTGTGATTGCATATTTGTATCAACAACGCCAGGTGCAAAAGCGACGATTTTTACTGGATATTCTTTTTCCACTTCTTCAGTTGCTACGCACTGTGTAAACATATTTACACCAGCTTTCGTTGTACAATAAGCGCCCCATCCGAAATAAGGATTTTTTCCTGCACCAGATGAAATGTTAATAACGCGTTTATCTACTTTCCAGTCTTTCGTATGTTTCATAAACGTAGATGTAAGAATCATAGGAGCAAGTAAATTAATGTGAACGTTCGTAATGAATTGTTCGCTTTCTGCTTTTTCAATTGGCTTCATAGGAGCAACTGTACCCGCATTATTAATTAAATGAATAGAAGATACACTGTCTTCTTGAATAGATGAAATGATTTTGTTAAAGTTCGTTTCTAAATTATGTACATCTTGAAGATCTAAGGAGTGGAAAACACAATTGCTATTATATTGCTCTGCAAGTTTAGTAAGCTCTTTATTTTCTCTTCTAGAAATAGAGATGACAGTTGTATTTTCTTCTAATAATTGCGTAGCGATTGCCTCACCTAAACCTTGTGAAGTTCCTGTTATGATAACGTAGCGCATAGTTTTATAAACTCCTCTCATATGTGCGGAATTTTGTTGGACAACGTACATCACATAGGTTGTCTACATTTTATAGTATAGAGCACTTTTTACTATAAATGAAATGAGATGATTGTGTGCCTTTTATAAATCGTTTTACGACAACGGTACCTGGTGCCGTCACGTTTACTGGGAATACGCTGGGACTTAGCCCTACATCACCTGCACCAGGTAATATTTTTGGTACACTTGCTGTGTTTACGACAGTAAATACAGCATTGCAAGTACCAGGATTCCCAGCAGGGACAACAGATGAATGGCAATTGAATTCTTCAAGTGCAATTTTAAATCTTCCAGCGGGAAGCAGTGTGTTATATGCAGAATTAGTTTGGGCTGGTACTTTCCGGACTGATACGGAAGATGTTTTACCATTTTTAAATGATAACATTACATTTACAACGCCAGCAGGGACGTTTTCTGTTACGCCAGATCCTGCTACCGCGCAGCAAGGTTCAGTAGGAAATCAGTTTTATTATGCTCGCTCTGCCAATGTAACGAATCTTGTTAGTGCAGGTGGGGCAGGCACATATACAACGGGTGCTGTGCCTGCTGCCAGAACTTCAGCCGACCCGACAATCAGTCGTTCAGCTGGATGGACGCTTGAGGTTGTGTATCAAAATGCAAGTTTACCACTTCGAAATTTGTCAGTATATGCAGGCCAAGAAATTATTGATGCTTCATCACCACCAGTTGATGCTACTATTTCAGGATTTGCTACGCCGGCAACAGGAGCTGTTACAGGAAGAGTACTCGTAACTGCTCAAGAAGGCGATTCTAACATTGTTGGAGATCAACTTCGCTTTGGACCGAATGCAAATGCTACAGTTGCATTATTCGGACCGAGAAACCCTGCGAATAATTTCTTCCAGTCTCAAATTTGTAATGACATTGGAGAGTTAGATACAACCGGGACATTTGGAAATTTGAATCAGCCGTTAGGGATAGCTTTAGCGATCCGAAGACAAGGGTGGGATATTACGAATGTAAATGCCTCTGCATCATTAGTAAATAATCAAACGTCAGCAACTGTTCGCTTCGTTACAAATGGAGATGGATACGCTGCAGCTGGTTTTGGTGTTCAAATTGATGCAACAGGTCCAATTATTAATCCTGTTAAATCAGTTAATAGAACAGTCGCAGGGGTAGGGGATACTCTCACTTATACGATTACGGTCCCAAATACAGGAACAGGAAGTGCAGAAAACGTTGTATTACGTGATAGTATTCCGAACGGAACGACGTTTGTTGCAGGTAGTGTTACGGTAGAGGGAGTAACACAGCCGAATGCAAACCCAGCTAATGGAATTAATTTAGGTACAATCCCAAATAACACGCAAAGAATTGTTACATTTCAAGTTCGAATAACATCATTCCCGAATCCCAATCCTATTTTAAATCGTGCAATGGTGTCATATCAATTCCGTCCTTTCGTTGGTAGTCCTCCTATTACAAGTACGTCTTCTTCAAACACAGTACAAACGACAGTGAATCAAGCAACCATAAGTATGCAGAAATCTGTAGATTTACAGACGGCAACGCTTAATGATGTATTAACGTACACAGTTAATGTCACAAATAATGGAAACGTCACTGCGAACAATGTTATTTTTGTTGATAGTATCCCTGCTGGAACAACATTTGTCGCAAATAGCGTTACAGTAAATGGAGTAGCGCGTCCAGGAGCGAATCCAGCAAGTAGTATTAATCTAGGAAGTATTAATGCTTCGCAAACGACTGTAGTGCGCTTTCAAGTTCGAGTAACATCGAACCCTCTTGTCAATCCAATTCCAAACCGTGCAAGTGCAACATTTACCTTTACTCCAGTGCCTGGTCAACAACCAGTTTCAGGGCAAGCGACAAGTAATACTGTAGTTACGACAATTAATATAGCTGATATAACAATGAGAAAAACAGTGGATAAAGCTTTTGCAACGGTTAACGACGTTCTTACGTACACGGTAACAATTCAAAATACAGGAAATGTACTTGCAACGAACGTTATTTTTCAAGACCCAATCCCAATTGGAACGACTTTTATCGCAAATAGTGTGACTGTGGACGGGGTTTCACAACCTGGGGCAAATCCAGCGAGTGGGTTTACGGTAGCTAATATATCTCCTGGCGGAAGTAGGACTGTTACATTTCAAGTACGAGTAACATCTACGCCGTCAGGAGGTACGATTCCGAATCGCGGAAATGTGTCTGCTAATTTTGTCGTTATTCCAAATCAGCCACCGATAACAATTAATAGACTAACGAATACAGTTGTGACACAAGTTAATACAGGTGGTTTGAATGTAATAAAAGAAGTGAATACAATGCAAGCAGCAGTAGGGGATACTTTAACATACACAATTGCCGTCCAAAATACAGGGAACGTTCCGTTAACAAATGTATTTTTCCAAGACCCTATTTCTTCTGCTGTTTCATTTGTTGCAAATTCTGTAACAATTAATGGAGTACAGCAAAGTGGACTAAATCCGAATACAGGATTTTCTCTTCCGAATATTCCTGCGGCTCAAACAGTTGTAGTCACATTTGACGTGTTAATTGTACAGGATCCAGAAAATGAAGATATTTTAAATCAAGCGAATGTAACAGCAAGCTTTCAAGTGAATCCGAGTGAACCACCAGTGACAATTAATGTTCCGAGTAATGTTGTGAATACGACAGTACAATCAGGAAACTTTGAAGTTGTGAAATCAGTGAATACAGATGTTGCGACGGTAGGAGATGTTTTAGTATATACAATCGAAGTTATAAATGCAGGTAGTGTACCAGCTACAAATGTATTTTTTCAAGATTCAATTCCACAAGGGACATTATTTATTGAAAATAGTGTATTGGTTAATGGTGTTTTACAAGAGGGGGCAGATCCAGGACTTGGATTCCCATTAAATGATTTGCCTACTGGCGCCAGTGTTATTGTTACGTTTGAAGTATTAATTGATGAAATTCCCCAAGGAAATAATGTCGTAAATAATGCGAATGTAACTGGAGATTTCCTTGTAAATCCAACAGAGCCACCGATTACTGTAACAGTACCAAGTAATACTGTTATGACGGTCGTGAATTCTTCAGGGTTAAATGTAATGAAAAGTGTAAGTGCTACTGAAGCCGGTGTAGGAGATACGTTAACGTATACAGTCCGTATACAAAATAGTGGAACGGTGGCAGCGACAAATGTATCATTCCTTGATCCGATTCCAGTTGGAACCACTTTTGTAGCGAATAGTGTAACAATAAACGGGACACCTCAACCAGGTTTAAACCCGACAACTGGATTTCCACTTGCTAATATTCCAGTAGGAGGTATGGTGACGGTCACTTTTCAAGTGACAATCACGAGTATACCACCAAATAGAGTTCTTCCGAATAATGCGAATGTCACTGCTGATTTCCAAGTAAGTCCTCTCCAGCCACCAATTACAATTGTAACGATTAGTAATATTGTCGTGACGCGAGTGAATGTAGGATCACTTAATGTAATGAAGAGTGTAAATACACCACAAGCCGGTGTAGGAGATACGTTAACGTATACGATTCTTATTCAAAATACAGGAACTGTTCCTGCAACGAATATTGTTTTTCAAGATCCAATTCCGTCTGGTACTGCCTTTGTAGCAAATAGTGTGACGATAAATGGAGTCGTTCAGCAAGGTGCGGATCCTATGGTAGGTTTCCCAGTACCAAATATTCCGGTCGGGCAAACATCTACGATTACGTTTCAAGTTACAGTGACGAGTATTCCGAGCGGTGGAAATATAAGAAACCAATCGAACGTTACTGCAAGTTTTCTTATAAATCCAGCAAACCCTCCAATAACGACTGTTACAAATAGTAATTTTGTAGTGACGCAAGTAAACACAGCACAGTTAAATATACAAAAATCTTCATCTGTACAACAAGCAGCACTTGGAGAAACTTACACGTATTCTGTTGTCATTCGAAATAACGGTACAGTAACAGCAACGAATGTCTCTTTCCTTGATCCAATTGCTTTAGAAACAACATTTGTAGCAAATAGTGTAACGATAAATGGAACGCCTCAACCTGGATTTGATCCAAATATTGGTTTCCCGCTTCCTAATATTGCAGCTGGAACATCATTGACAGTAACGTTCCAAGTTACGGTAGTTGCACCGTCTACACGTGGAGCAGTATTAAATACAGCATCTGCTACAGCCACTTTCTTATTGAATCCTTTACAACCACCTGTAACAACAACGAATTCAAGTAATACAACGGTAGTTACAATACCGTTACCTCCTCCTGGTGAAGTAACAGCAACAAAAACAGTTGATGTTGCAACTGGGGCTGTCGGGGATGTATTAACGTATACAGTGCTAATAACGAATGTAGGAATTATCCCTGTTACAGATGTACTCTTCCAAGATGTCATTCCAGAAGGGACGACGTTTGTTGACAATAGTGTAACGATAGGTGGAGTGCAGCAACCAGGATTAAATCCAGAAATAGGATTTACAGTTACTCCATTATTAATCGCTGGTGGAAGTATTGAGGTCACATTCCAAGTGACGATTACAGAAATTCCAGATAATGAAGTCATATTAAATGATGCAGATGTTACATTTACTTCACAACCAAATCCGCAGGAACCACCGATTACGGAAACGATATTAACAAATTTAGTCGTTACGACAATTAATATAGCGTTTATTTTTCCATTGAAACTAGTAGATAAAGAAGTAGCGACGGTAGGAGAAATATTAACGTATGATGTATTGATTTTTAATTTCGGAACAGTGCCAGCGACGAATGTTCAATTTATCGATACTACTTCCGCGGGTGTAGCATTTGTACCAGGAAGTGTGAGCATAAACGGGGTACCAGCACCAGGATTAGATCCTTTCATTGGTTTTACAGTTCCAGATATACCTGTCGATGATTTTGTACTTGTCACATATCAGGAAGTGGTTACAAGCATACCAGAAGGTGGAACGATTGTTAATTTTGTAGACGTTACAGCTACATTTGCTGTAAGTGAAACAGAACCGCCTATTACGGAAACAACGACAAGTAATACGACATTAACAGAAATCAATGAATCTGGTTTGAATGTTTTAAAATCAGTAAGTCAGCCGGTTGTTGCAGTAGGCGATACAATCACATATACAACAGTAGTTCAAAATACAGGAACAGTGATAGCGACAAATGTTCAATATAGTGATGTATTACCTTCCTCTATAGCATTCGTGCCGAACAGTGTAATGATAGACGGTGTGTTACAACCTGGATTCAATCCGAATAATGGATTCCCGCTTCCAGATATAAATCCAGGTGAAAGTGTAGAAGTCACATTCCAAGTAACTGTTGTTAGTGTGCCGACAAACGGAACAATTGCCAATACGGCAAATGTAACGGGAAGTTTTGTATTAGTACCAGGAGAACCACCAGTTATAGTAAACCAATCGAGCAATACAACACTTACAACTGTAAATAGAGGGCAATTTAATGTTATTAAACAAGTAAATAGGGTTGCTACTCTCGTTGGAGATATATTAACGTATACGGTCCAAATAACGAATACAGGAACAGTAACAGCTAACAATGTTCAGTTTATTGATACGATTTCAACAGGTGCGTCATTTGTATCAAATAGTGTAACGATAAATGGAGCCCCGCAACCAAACTTAAATCCGATTACTGGATTTGGAGTTGGAGATATACCGGTAGGTGAAACAGTTATAGTGACGTTTCAAGCGACAGTTACAAACATCCCGTCATCAGGAACAATTACGAACGTTGCAAATATAACAGGAAGCTTTACTTTAGTGCCAGGAGAGCCACCGGTTGTAGTAACAGAGCTGAGTAATACGACGATAACTAGAGTGAATAGAGGACGATTCAGCGTTATAAAATCTGTAAATAAAGAAGCGACACGATTAGGAGATACGTTAACGTATAGTGTGCAAGTTACAAATACGGGAACGGTAACAGCAACGAATGTTCAGTTTATCGATGTTCCATCACCTAGTTTAGAATTCGTTCCTGGAAGTGTACAAATAAATGGGATTCCGCAAGTAGGTTTAGATCCATTTGTAGGCTTTGTATTGCCTAATCTTGCAGTAGGGGATAGCGTATTAATTACATTTGAAGTAAATGTAATCGCAGTTCCGCCTTCTAGTAGCATTATGAATACAGCAAGAGTAACGGGTGATTTTGAATTAATTCCAGGAGAACCTCCGTTTACAATTACGAATTCAAGTAATACGACAGTCACACCAGTAAATAGAGGCAGTTTAGATATGCAAAAAGAAGTAGATCATTCAATTGTTGGAGTAGGAGAAACAGTAAAGTATACGGTTCGAATATTAAATACTGGTACTGCTGATGCGATGAATATTCAATTTATTGATGTCCTATCTCCGGAAGCTGTTTTTGTACCAAATAGTGTAACTGTAAATGGAGTAGCTCGTCCGGGAGTAAATCCGCAGGTTGGATTTACGATTGTAGACATTCCAGTCGGTGAGACGGCGATTGTAACATATGAAGCTACGATTACGAGCTTTCCAGATGGTGGTACAGTAGTGAACGTTGCTGGGGCGTTAGCAGAATATATTTTAGTACCAGGGGAGCCGCCAGTTACAGTGATGGATACGAGCAATACAGTTATAGTGACGGTAAATACTGCAATCTTATTTGTTGCAAAAGGAGCAAACTTTGAAGTAGCAATGATAGGGGATGTTGTCACTTACGGAATCGCTGTTATAAATGATAGTACAGTCCCTGTGACCAACATTGTGTTAACAGATATCATTGATCCGAATACGCTATTTATAAATGGCACGGTAACGGTAAATGATGTACCTTTTCCATTCGCTAACCCGAATACTGGTATTCCGTTAGGTGATTTTCAGCCAAATGACGCAGCAATTATTAATTTCCAAGTTGTAATAACAGGAGGACAAATAAATAATTTAGTTACAAATACTGCTATAGCAAATGGGCTCGCAACTGTAAATCCGAATGAGCCGCCAGTAGTAGTTGAAGGTGATAGCAATACAGTTGTTATCCCGTTTATTCCTCAAAATGTCTCAACGACAGTCGTAAAAACGGCAAATTTACAGGCAGCAACAATTGGCGATGTTATTACGTTTACGACAGTTATTACAAATACGGGGGATACAGCAATACAAAATATTCGTTTTCAAGATATGTTAGATAGTAGTGTTCAATTTGTCCTTGGAACTGTAACGATTGATAATACGCTAGTGCCAAATGTAAACCCAGTATCAGGTTTTATTATAGGAAATTTAAATCCAGGTGAAGCACGGACAGTTTCGTTCCAAGTAGTAGTGCAGAGCGCGCCAAATGGTTCAGGAAATTATATAAATCAAGCGAGTATTCGTTTCGAACATCAAGTAGGCACAGTATTGCCACCTGTTACACAAATGGTAGAAAGTAACATAGTTGTCATTCCATTTGTTCCAACGATAGAACAAATTTGTGAAACGAATCTTAATTGCTTAGGGAAAATTCCTTTTCAATGTTCTCCGTGTAATCATTTGCAAATAAATAAAAAATAAATACAGAAAGAGCATCCGGAAAAAAGGATGCTCTTTCTGTATTGATCATGTAGATTCTTTTTCGGGTGAGGTGAAAAATTCGTCGATTTTGTCGGAGAGTAGTAATGGAATGGCTCCTTTTATAACAGAAATGTCCCAGTCCCACCATGCGAGATTCTCTAGTTTGTCAATCGTTTCTTGTGGGAAACGATATCGAACAAATTTTGCAGGATTACCAGCCACAATTGCATATGGAGGGACGTCTTTTGTAACAATACTTTTTGCACCAATAATGGCACCGTTACCAATTGTAACACCAGATAAAATGCAGGATTGATAACCAATCCATACATCATTGCCGACTACGATATCACCTTTTGAAGAAGGGTGACCAGTAATATGTGCTCCTTCATCAAAAAGTGCATTAAATGGATAAGTTGTTATCCAGTCTGCGCGATGTTCACCGCCAAGTATGAAAACGACTTCTTCTGCTAATGAACAAAACTTACCTATTTTTAATTTTGTTTCATCGTTCCAAGAAAAAATGGTTGGCCCTACTTTACTATAAGTATAATCACCAATATCATATTTATTATATTCAGGTTTTTGATTTAAATATAACATGCTTCTTCAGCCTCCTTTCTCAATTAAGTGATACGTATGGAATATTATATGCAAGATGTAGTAATGTGAACTGTATTAATAGGTGAAATGAACAAAAGGGAGTGGGATGTATGCGATACGAAATGGGTTTATATAATAAACCGTTTCAGTCAATTCAATCAGGAAAAAAAGTATATGAAGTACGCCTATACGATAAAAAACGTCAACTAATAAACAAAGGTGATGAAATCGTATTTACGAATCTTACGACAAAAGAAATGATGACGGTAAAAGTAACGGAAATAAAGCGATACGAGAGCTTTAAAGCTATGTATGAACAAATCGATAAAAAATTATTGGATTGTGAAAATGATAATTTAGAGGAAATGTTAGAAAGTACATACAAAATATATACGAAAGAACAAGAAAAAGAGTGGGGAACAGTTGCGATTTGTATTGAGGTAATAAAATGATAAGAAATCGCGGGGCGGCTATCATTGTACAGGAAGGAAAAATCGCTCTTATAAAACGTATTCGAGAAGAGGAAACATATTATGTTTTTCCAGGCGGAGGGATTGAGGAAGGTGAAACGCCTGAAGAAGCAATGAAAAGAGAGGTATACGAAGAATTAGGGGTACATATAAAAGTGGAGCACCTTATTGCAAAGGTAAAATATAAAGGAAATGAATATTATTATGCTGCCTATATTACAGGCGGAGTGTTCGGAAGCGGAACAGCTGAGGAATTTCAGTGGGAAGATAGAGGAAGTTATATTCCGTTATGGCTACCGATAAACGAGTTGGAAAAAGTGAATATAAAACCTTATGAAGTGGTCGAAAATATATTTAGTCATTATAAAATATAACGTCTGACAACATACAAAAAAAACCATTGACATAGGCTTCTGATTTAAGTATTGTATTCGAGTATGTTTATAATCAGGAGGTTTATATGAGCAATCAAACTACTACACATCATGTGAAAATGACAACAGCGGATCCATCTGGAATTGGTCTATTTGGATTAGCGATGGTAACACTTGTAGCATCATCTCAAAAGTTAGGCTTAACAGATGGCGTTTCACTTGTATTACCATGGGCAATCTTTTTAGGAGGATTCGCACAAATCTTTGCTTGCATTCACGATGCAAAGCATAACAATACATTCGGTACGACAGCATTTGGTGCGTACGGCCTATTTTGGTTAGGTGTTGGAATGACTTGGTTAATTCAACTTGGAGTATTTGGCGAAAAATTAGCACAAGCTGCAGATTCAAAACAGCTTGGTGTAGCCTTTATCGGATATTTGATTTTCACAATCTTTATGACGATTGGTGCAATGGAAACACATAAAGTATTATTTATGATCTTCGTCCTTATTGATTTCTTATTTATTGGTCTTTCATTAAGTACTTTAGGTGTTATGCCGCACGCAATGCATAATTTAGCAGCATATTCTGAACTTCTTATTTCATTATTATCTTTCTACGGTTCAGCAGCAGCAGTGTTAAACACACACTTCGGAAAAGTTGTTTTACCAGTTGGAAAGCCGTTTGGTATTTTTAAAAAGTAATAAAAAAGCACAGATGATTGTATAGTCATCTGTGCTTTTTTATTTATTCCGCTCTTTGTGGGCTGTCTGAAAAAGCTTGATTGGTGAGGACTCATTAAACTTTCACTTTATCCCGCTATTTGCCGGGCAGTAAGACCCCCGCCTCAAAATTCAGCGGAAACAAAGAAGTTAGGTGGGGGATGAATACCCCGCTGATTAAAGTTTCACTTTATTTGAAATAAGTAATGTGAAATGTAAATAAAAGTAGAAAAAATCAATTGAAATTGATTATCATTATTAATATAATGAGAATGAGAATCATTTATTGTTAGAGGGGGATGCCAAAGTGGCAAAAATTTTAATAGCTTATGCAAGTATGTCAGGAAATACAGAGAGTATTGCTGATTTAATTAAAGTTAGTTTAGATGCTTTTGATCATGAAGTAGTATTGCAAGAAATGGAAGGCATGGATGCTGAAGAATTATTAGCTTATGATGGAATCATTTTAGGATCTTATACGTGGGGCGATGGTGAATTACCATTTGAAGCGGAAGATTTTCATGATGACTTAGAAAATATAGATTTAGCTGGGAAAAAGGTAGCGGTATTCGGATCGGGTGATACGGCGTATGAACTGTTTTGTGAAGCGGTAACGATATTTGAAGAACGTCTTGTGGAACGCGGTGCAGAGCTTGTACAAGAAGGGCTGAAAATTGAATTAGCTCCAGAAGATGAAGAGGATGTTGAAAAATGCAGTAATTTTGCAATTGCATTTGCTGAGAAGTTCTAAGAATGGGAGTGTCAACGTGGAGACAATGTTAAGTGCAACTGCTATTACAAAGTTAAGAGATGGAAAACTGTTGTTAGCTACTACATATAATGGCTTATTTGTTGAACAAGACGGAGAATGGAAACGAATTTTAAATGGTTTTCAAAAACGAATTAGGGATTTACATAGCGAAGATAATGTAGTTTATGGTGTAGGTGACGAAGGGATTTTTATTCGTAGTATGAATGGTGGAGAGAACTGGACAATTCAGCGTTTTCCAACAAAAGCAACGAGTTGGAATGTATGTAGCAATGTACAAGGAACTGTTGTTGCTCATGGAGAAAAAATGCTGTATCTTTCTAATAATTTCGGTTCGACATGGGAAACTATTCATCCGTTTCTTGAGTATGGCAGTGCGGCACCGTCTATTCGATCGTTATTTTTATATAAACATTACTTATTTATTGGTACGAAAATACATGCTAAATATGGTGGTGTTTGGCTCTTTGATTTGAAGACACGTAAATTAAAGAGCATTAAAATTGCGATGAATCAAATGATCTCCGCGTTGACTTTACACAATTCTTATTTAGTAGCGGCAAGTGGATCGTGCAAGGGAGTTAGCGGGAATATTTCTTATTGTAAAATAGATGAAAGTATTGCAAGTGAAAAAATATATTGGCACACATGTCAAAGTGAGCAGAAAGCAAGTAGTTATTTAGACTTAAGTGTAGATCAACATGTTTTATATACAACTTCAACGCAAAATAAGGCGGGTATTAGTAGTGTGTGCCGTGTGCTTCTTGAAGAAGGTATTGTTACAGTATGTGATTCAGTTAAAGGGCACGGATGGCGCATTGTTAATCAAAAAGATGGTTATGTAGTAGCCGGATCAGGTGAATTAAAAGCAATGCAGTGGGAACAAAAAATAATTTAAGAAAAAAACTTTACTTTTATTATATTGATATGATATAGTATATTTAAACCATTTTACTTTTAATAATATAGAGATTTAAATGAGCTGTAACTTCCGAGGAGGATAGCAATGTTAAATCTCCTCAGGGGTTGCAGTTTTTTAATATCTGGCTTATTATTGTAAGGTGGTTGAAAATGAATATGTACATATAGGTACATTGTAGGAGGATTTTTTTCATGCAAAACGGTAAAGTAAAATGGTTTAACTCAGAAAAAGGTTTCGGTTTCATCGAAGTTGAAGGCGGAGAAGACGTATTCGTTCATTTCTCAGCTATCCAAGGCGAAGGCTTCAAAACTTTAGAAGAAGGTCAAGAAGTTACTTTCGAAGTAGAACAAGGTAACCGTGGACCTCAAGCTACTAACGTAAACAAGAAGTAATTTTTGAAAAAAGAAGGGCTCGCCCTTCTTTTTTTTGCATTTTTATAGATGTCCTCCTACTTACATATCATAACGAGACTGAATTTTCATTTATTTATTCGGAGTATTTTTGTATAAAGTACATGAATAAATAAATACTGAAAATAAAGTGTTTGTGTGAAAAGGAATTTAGAAAGAGGTAAATAAATTGAAAAACGCTACACATTTTATTGTGTTTGATATTGAGAGGAATTTCAGACCGTATAAATCAGAAGATCCGTCAGAAATAGTTGATATCGGAGCTGTAAAAATAGAAATAGGTACGATGAAGATAATTGAAGAATTTTCGGAGTTAGTAAAACCAAGTGCACGATTAACTCGTCATACAACAAAATTAACCGGTATTACGAAAAAAGATTTAATGGGTGTAGAAAAATTCCCTCGAATTATAGAGAAATTTATTCAGTTCATCGGCGAAGGTTCTATATTTGTTTCATGGGGAAAAGAAGATTATCGCTTTCTATCTCATGATTGTACATTATATGGTGTTGAATGCCCAAGTATAGAAAAAGAAAATAGAATTGATTTGCAAAAATTTGTTTTCCAAGCATATGAGGAATTGTTTGAACATACGCCAAGTTTACAATTTGCGGTAGAACAGCTCGCTTTAACGTGGGAAGGAAAACAGCACCGTGCTTTAGCAGATGCTGAAAATACAGCAAATATACTTCTTAAAGTGTATAGCGAGAGAGATATTAATAAGCGATACAAAAGACATGGTGAACTTGAACTTGTAAAAAACGGAAAACTAACAGAAAAAGCGAAAAAAAAGATGCGAAAATGGGTGTTTAAAGAACTAAAGAAAAATACAGAACGCCCATTTGAATGGAGTACATTTGAAAGTAGTGACACGTGGGAAAGTATAACGGAAAGATATTATATAAGTGAAAATACAGTAGAACTCCTGAAAAAACATTTTCGTACAGCAGTGAGAAAAGCGGAACGGCAGATTAGGTATTTGGCTGAGATGGAGGAGAATACAGAGGTTAAATGAATTTCTCCTCCATCTCTAACTACATACATGTAATAACAGCGTATTGATATTAAATAGGCATCAACTTGTTGTTGTGATGGTGCATTATAATTGCTTTGGGAGTGTTAAGACGTAATAAGAGTTTTAAACCGTATTAATAAAATAAAAATATATATAAAGAAAAGAGTGTAGTTTAATGGAAACAATCTTTAACATTTTAACTGTTTTAGTTTTTTGGATAATATTTACCACACAATTAGCATTAACTACACTTTCTTTCATAGTAAAGAAGGATTGGAAAAAACTTAATATCTCTTTAAGTTGTGGTGTATTAAAGTTTAAAATAGAAGAGTAAGATTGAGTTTTGTACAAGGGAGGTGTGATAGTGGTAGACTTGGATATTAAAGATGTCACAGTAAAGATGGAATTAAACGGTGTCTTTTGGAATGAGGATCGGATTGCTGAAATGAAGGTGACTACAAAAGAAGAGCATTCTGTTATTCTTCGTCTAGTAGTTGATTTAGAAAGTAAAACTATTAGGGCGACGAGTGCGGAAATAGTGAATGGATTCTGCCCTCTGTGCAAACAGAAAAGGGACGAATGTAGTGAACTTAATGACTTGCAAAACAAAATGGAAATTTTAGAAGAAGCCTACGATTGGGTGAGAGAACATCCGGAATATCGTTTTCAATTATCTTTTTACGAGTACAATAAATTTGAAGTAGTAAAGTGAATTTTGCATCTTAACAACTTATAGAAGGACTTGGTCAACTAGAAATATTGAAGTAGATATTTCTAATGGAAATAAGCTTGTATAACAAGGAAGGGATGTATTTGATTCTGCAACAAATGTCATCTTGCATCAAAAAAATTTGAAAATAAACATGTTTTATTATAAAGCAGAAAAATCGATTCTTAGTAGAGTCGGTTTTTAATATAAATAAAAGAGCGCTTATTAAAAGCGCCCAGTAACAACAGTTATATGGAAGTATTTATCCCGTAAAAGCCCGATTGGTGAGGGTTAATAATTAGTGGGGGATGAACAAAACCCCACTGATTAAAGTTTCACTTTATTCAATACCGCTCGGATCAAACGAATACTGCTGCTTATTCTCAATCCGCTCAATCACATCTTGCAGCTCATCCGGCTTCAGAAACTCAATAGGAGAGAAGCCTTTTTCAAATGTAAGTGTGTCTGCTTCAATCATAAGTACATATCGATCATTTACCTTCGCAATATGTATTTGATCCCCGAAATCCGCAAGCAACGCCTTCACAGAGATATGATCGGCTTTTAGTTTTAATTCCACTTCAGGAGCATGCTCAACGATTTGAGCGGTAGCTTCCATTACTTCTTCGGTTGAAAATTGTTCCATAATTTCGCGTTTCGGACTGGCAGCCCATACTTCCATTGCTTGGTCGAATTGTTCGCGTTCTTCCGTACCTTCTTCAAATACATCTTCAATTTGGTCATATACCATGTCCATTACTTGTGTTTTCATAATTTCAGGCATAGAGCGTTCATACTCGACGAATTTTAAGAAGTCTTCAAAATAACGGGCGTGTGATGCTTGATGAATTTTTAGTTCGCCTACTTCAACCATCCCTTCTTCAGGCATGTACGGATATTGGATAGATTTCATATTCTTTGTTGTGATGGCCATTTCAACGTTACGAATCAGTGTTGATTCATCAGAAATAGAAGCAACCTTTGGTTCAAAGTCGCATTTCATTACGAATACGAATGGATCATCAAAGTATTTGCGTAGTTTTGCCTGAGCAATTAAAAATACACCACCACGTACAGCGCTTGTGTCAAGATATGTATAAACGAGAGGTTCGCTCATATCTTTAAAGTTTTCTTTTGTTTCTGCAAAGCGAATACGATTAAAAAGGTTGTAATGAGGGTTTGAATCAAGTTCGTGCCCTTCTTCTACAATAAAGCGACCAATTTTTGTTGGGGCTTGTTCTGTTTTTGCATGACGTTCTACTTTTCGCTTCGATATTTTTAATAACTCACCATTCAAAAATTCTTTTAAGGAGCTATCTTCATATTCTTCAGCGTCTAAAGTTTGAAAATGTTTGTAGCGTTTATCAACTGCTTCACCTTTTCCTTCTACTTGTACAACATAAAAGGAAAGATAATTTATTTCAAAATCCATATTTATCACCTTGTTTCATTTCATTAACTCTTATCAGTATAGAGATGGAAAAAACTTTCGTCAATTTATATAAGGAAGGGGGAGCCCCTTCCTTATATAATTTTTATTTTTTCAATTAAAATCCGTCTTCTAATGCTGCGAAAGGAATATTTAGTCTGTTTTCTACTGTGCGTAAACGTTGGTTTAAGCGGTTGAGTCTACGTGTATGGCGCTCAACTGTATTTTCTAGTTGACGTACTCTTTGTTCAAGCTCATTTACGCGTCTTTCTAATTGACGATTTCCAGTGCCAGGAAAAGAGATTGGAAGTTGGAATTGTCTATTTTGGTCGTATGGATTCGTGTGCTCTGCTTGATCTATATAAGATTGATATTGTGTTTGTAAGTCATACTGTGGTTGTTGGTACGCATATTGATTATATGGATCATATGGATTGTAGGGATACATAATAACATCCTCCATTTCTTTAAAATAGGTTGAATACACCATAATGTATGTGCAAAAGCGGAGCGGTGGCACGGCAAATACCTATTTATGTTGACGGGATTTCTCTTTATCCCGCTATTTGCTGGGCAATAAGACCCCCATGTCAAAATTCAGCAGAAACAAAGAAGGTCGGGATGCCCGTAAAACCCCCACTGATTACAATTTCACTTTATAAAAAATAGCTTGAGGGTTTTTGATTTGTATTTCTTTTGTTTAATGGTATATACTGGATAAAAGGGGGAGTTTACATAAAAGTTACAATTCTATCAAACTCAAACTTTTATGTAAATATGTATAGACATTTATAAAAGAAAAGAGTAATTTATATAGAGTGAAAAATAACTTGTAACATTTTATAAACATATTGTAAAATGATTGTAACAAAACATACATAAAAATGAAATAAATACATAATAGTGATGTTGGGGAAAGGGAGAGAGTATATTGTTCCGTAAAGTAAAGGGTATATTAGTTGGGGTGTTATGTGTAGCTATAATGAGTGGCTGTGGTGCAAAAGTAAGTGATGTTGCATTGGTAAGTGATATTGGTGGGCACACTGTAGAGGCTAAAGCAGAAGTACAGGATACTATTAGTTTAGTTGATGGTCGAACTGGTACTGAAGTGAAAAAATTAGATTTATCTGGTTTAGGCTATTTTGAAGATGAAGCGAAATTTAAAAAGTCTGTAACAAAGGTTGTTGGTGAGGTTGGAAAAAGCGTCGACAAAAAAATGGTTCCTTCACGTATAGCACCTGATGGAAGTTGGCAAGAAGGAAAACCTTCTTATGAATTAATGGAAAAAGAATTAGTAGATAAATTGTTAAACGTTGGTATGTGGGATGCTACGTATCAGTTGCCGATCGTGGAGAAAAAACCAGTCGCAACATTAAGTGATGCGCAAGGAAATGGTACGGTAATTGGTAGATATGAAACGAACTTAGGTGGTTCAACAGGTGGCCGTATTGAGAATATTCGTTTGTCAGCAGCGAGCATAAATGGAGTTGTGTTAGCAAAAGGAGACCGTTTCTCTTTTAATTCATTAATCGGTGATACAACACCAGATAAAGGATATCAATTAGGGAAAGAAATAGTTGATGGTAAATTAGTAGATGGATATGGTGGTGGTGTTTGTCAAACATCTTCAACTTTATACAATGCAGCAGATCAAGCTGGCCTGAAAATGGTGGAGAGAACTACACATTCTAAAACGGTAGGTTATGTTCCACAAGGAAGAGATGCTACAATTGCATATCCATATTTAGATTTAGTATTTGAAAATACGAATGATGCACCTGTGAAGCTTTATATGGGCATTCAGGGTGGAAAACTAGTTGCTGAAGTACATAAAATGAGATAAGAGTTATAAAGCCACCTTTTCTGAAATTTAGAAAAGGTGGCTTTTTTATTATGAAAATAAAAATGTATGTAAATTCTGACTTTTCTTATTTACATAGGATGATTTTAGTTGTATCCTTCATAGTAACGGTTATATGTAATGGAAAAATATAGGGATAAGGAGATGGAGTTATTCATGGTACAAATTCATCCGAAAACACGTATTGGTCATATTGAATTTAAAGTGAAAGATTTAGAGCGTCAAATTGCTTTTTATGAAAATGTTGTAGGATTAGAGGTAATTAAGCAAGAGGGGAATAAAGCATATTTATCTGGAAAAGGTGGAAAGAACGCGTTACTTGTTCTTGAAAAGTTAGAGGACGGGGTACTGCAAGAACCGCGTACGACTGGTATATATCATGTAGCCTTTTTAGTTCCGACTCGTGAAGCTTTTGCTTCTGCGCTATTTGGGGTTCTTCGTAATAAAAATGTAATTGACAGCCCGGATGAGCAAGAAGGGCGTTATACATATTCAAATGAAATTTTACCAATTTCAAGGTTTAATAGTGCAAGTGATCATACATATAGCGAAGCTTTTTATTTGCAAGATTTAGAGGGGAATGGTATTGAAATTTATGCAGACCGTCCGCACGATCAATGGGGAGAAGGGCCAGGAGGAAGTACACCACTTGATTTAAAAGAATTGGCAACACTCGTTGATTATGAGTTTGATGGTTTGCCTGCTAATACTGTCGTTGGGCACGTACATTTACGAATAGCTGATGTAGAGAAATCACATGAATTTTATGTGGAAACAGTAGGTTTTGAAGTACAACAGCGTGAAGAGGATTGCTTATTTATTTCAGCAGGGGGATATCATCACCATATTGGTGCAAATACGTGGAACGGAGTAAACAACCCACACCCACCAGTACATGCAACTGGGCTAAAAGTGTATACGATTGTACTACCGTATAAAGAAGCGTTAGATGAAGTGAAAGAAAGATTAATAGAAAAACAACATGAAATAAATGAAACTACAAATGGGTTTGTGGTGGTAGATCCAAGTGGTATTACAGTGCAGTTTGAAATAGAAGCAGTGTAAAATAAGCGAGAAAGTGTATAATCACTTTCTCGCTTATTTGTGATCATTCATAGCTCAATCCAATATCTTCTTACTACATTCCCATCTTCCTCAGTGAAATCATCATCACGAAGTCCGCCGTTATGTAAAATCGTTTTTTCAGAAGCGGTATTCACTGCGTCGCAAACGACAAGTACTTTCGTGATGTCTAATTCCTTCGTTTTTTCTAATGATAATGCTAGTAATTTCGTAGCATAACCTTTGCTTCTTTCAGAAGGGCGAATGCCATAACCGATATGACCGCCAGCGTTAAATAAATGTTTGGTTAAACTATGACGTATATTAACAGCTCCGACAATTTTATTTTCATCTGTAACAAGCCAATATGTAGAGTCTGGTACCCAATTTTTAGGGATATTTATTCCTTTATGCGCATCGAGAAGTTCTTGAACCATAGCTGGGAAGTTGGCAGGATTTTTTGAGATAACCCACGGGATCATTGTTTCACCGCTATCTTTCCATTCGTTATAGAAATCTAAGTATTCTTCTTGTAAATCAGTAGTAGGCGTAAGTAATGAGACGTTCATTGTTAGTAAGCTCCTTTGTTTATGTAGTATTTATAAAAAATTATGATACAAAATGAAAGCGTTTTCTGAAGTTTCTCAACCTAATTTCATGTAATCCATCTTTGTTTTTTTAGAAAATTAGTGGAGGTTTAAAATTAGAAGTTATTTATTTTATGTTAATATTTTAAATATTAACATAAAACAGTCGGAGTATTAAGTGTATTTTAGTAGTATTCCTTCATGTTGATAAATGGATATTTGTGATAATTTTTGTTTTATCTATCTATAATGAATGAAAGGGGGAAGTGCCCGTGAGTGTAGATTTTGATTTTATTATACGAATCGGTGTTGCTGGCTTGTTAGGAGCAATGATTGGTATTGAAAGAGAAATTCGATCGAAAGAAGCTGGATTAAAGACTCATTTCCTCGTAGCGGTAGGAAGTGCGTTAATAATGGTTGTTTCGAAATATGCCTTTTCAGATATTGTGTTTGAGGAGCATATGTCTCTAGACCCAAGTCGTATTGCAGCACAAGTCGTTAGTGGAGTTGGTTTTTTAGGTGCAGGCACAATTATTATTCAAAAGCAGGCGGTGAAAGGATTAACGACCGCGGCTGGTTTATGGGCTACTGCCGGTATAGGATTAGCAATTGGAGCGGGAATGTATGTAGTAGGCATTGGAGCGACGATTCTCGTTTTAATTGGTTTAGAAATTGTAAGTCGTATTTTTAAGGTGCAATTTTTATTTCCACAAAATATAACAGTGCAAATGTTTGTAAATAAACATGAAGCGGTACAACAAATATTAGAAACACTACAAGTGAAAGGCATCCCAATACTCTCATATGAGGTGGAAGCTTCACAGCAAAGTACAGAAACTGTTTATAAGGTAGGGATGCAACTGAAAAATATATCGTCAGAAGAAAAGAATGAGTTTATTCAGCATATGCAAACATTACCGGAAGTTACGTTTATAAAGTTAAAATCATAGTGTTGAAAACGAGGATAGATGTAGCAGAAATTTTGCTATTATCTATCTTTTTTTGATATAAAATGCACGGAAAGTCAAGCGTTAATTTTACAGGGAATGGATACATGTGTGAACGTTACCTTGTTTTTTTCTCAATACAGGACAAAAAGTAAAAATAGTAAAATAATGGAGCGGGACACTAAAAATGTAAGGTAGGGGAGAGCATGAAAGGCTATTCAAAGAAAATGTTAGTAGGGGTAAGTTTTGCTAGTTTAATGTTAGGGAGTTTTCAAGGGGTAAGTTTGGCAGAAGATACTAAGGGAGAGCAAGTTTCTTATCGAAATGTGCTCAAAATGGAGCCAGTCGGTGTACAACTACCAGTACAAGAATTAGCTCATTCATCGAAAGTGCTCGAAAGCAAGTCTTTTGAGAAAAGGTTACAATTTGCCGATTTATCACAAAGACCACCTGAGGTGAAAAAAGAAAGTAAGCAATTAGCTGTAGCGAAAACTTATACAATTGCTGAATTAAATCAATTAAGCAATCAGCAGTTAGTAGATTTACTTGTAACAATTGATTGGGAGCAAATTACGGGGCTATTTCAGTTTAATACAGACAGTCTAGCATTCTATCAAAATGATAGTAGGGTGCAGGCGATTATTGATAAATTGAAGCAGCAAGGACAAGCCTATACGAAGGATGATTCAAAAGGGATTGAGACATTAGTAGAGGTATTACGTTCAGGATTTTATTTAGGATTTTATAATTCGGAACTTAGTAAATTAAATGAACGGAGTTATCATGATAAATGCTTACCTGCATTAAAAGCGATGGCTAACAATTCAAATTTCAAGCTGGGTACATTAGAGCAAAATAGAGTGGTATCATCATACGGAAAGTTAATAGGAAACGCTTCGAGCGATGTGGAAACGATAACATCGGCTGCAAAGATTTTTAAACAATATAATGATAATTTTTCTACATTAGTAGATAATCTTTCAGTTGGAAATGCTATTTACGATATTATGCAAGGTGTTGATTACGACATTCAATCGTATTTGTACGATACGAGGAAAGCACCGAAAGATACAGTATGGTATCAGAAAATAGATAGTTATATTAATGAATTAAGTCGTTTTGCATTAATGGGAACGATTACAGCAAAAAACGGTTGGCTTATTAATAATGGCATTTATTATACAGGTAGACTCGGTACGTTCCATAGTACAGGAACGAAAGGGTTACAAGTTGTAACAGATGCGATGAAAATGTATCCGTATTTAGGGGAGCAATATTTCGTAGCTGCTGAGCAAATTGCAACAAATTATGGCGGAAAAGATGCAAATGGTAAAGTGGTGAATTTAGATCAAATAAGAGAAGATGGAAAGAAAAAATATTTGCCAAAAACGTATACGTTTGATGATGGGGCAATTGTTTTAAAAGCTGGAGATAAAGTGACAGAAGAAAAAGTAAAACGTTTATATTGGGCGGCAAAAGAAGTAAAGGCACAATTCCATCGTACGGTTGAAAGTGATCAACCTTTAGAAAAAGGAAATCCTGATGATGTATTAACGATGGTTATTTATAATAGCCCAGCAGAATATCAATTTAATCGTCAATTGTACGGTTATGAAACGAATAACGGTGGTCTTTATATAGAAGGAACAGGTACGTTCTTTACTTATGAGCGTACGCCAGAAGAAAGTATTTATAGTTTAGAAGAATTATTCAGACACGAGTTCACGCATTATTTACAAGGTAGATATGAAGTACCAGGGTTATGGGGACAAGGGAAAATATATGAAAATGAAAGATTATCTTGGTTTGAAGAAGGAAATGCTGAATTTTTTGCAGGGGCAACGAGAACGGATAATGTTGTACCGAGAAAGAGTATTATAGGAGGATTATCTTCAAATCCAGCAGAGCGTTATACGGCAGAGCGAACGTTAAATGCAAAGTATGGAACGTGGGATTTCTATAATTATTCCTTTGCTTTACAATCATATATGTACAATAAGAGATATGATATGTTCGATAAAATACATGATCTTATTAGGAAAAATGATGTAACAGCATATGATGCATATCGCTCTACATTAAGTAAAGATGCGAATTTAAATAAAGAATATCAAGACTATATGCAAATGCTAGTTGATAATCGTGAGAAATATAATGTGCCATTAGTATCAGACGATTATTTAGCGAATCATGCATCGAAGCCAGTTTCAGATATTGCAGCAGAAATAACAGCGGAAGCAAAATTGAAAAATGTATCAGTGAAGAAAAATAAATCACAGTTCTTTAATACATTCACACTACAAGGAACATATACAGGAACTGCAGCAAAAGGAGAATATGAAGATTGGAAAACAATTACACAAAACGTTAATGATACGTTAAAACGTTTAAGTGCAAAGGAATGGACAGGCTATAAAACAGTAACAGCATACTTCGTAAATTATCGCGTGAATACATCAGGACAATTTGAATATGATGTTGTGTTCCACGGTATTAATACAGAAGAAGGTGCAGAGAATAAAGCACCAGTTGCAGTTATAAACGGTCCGTATAGCGGAAATGTAAATGAAGCAATTTCATTTACAAGCGACGGATCAAAAGATGAAGACGGGAAAATTACTTCGTATAAATGGGAGTTTGGTGATGGAGCAGTAAGTAATGAGCAAAATCCAACTCACGTATATACAAAAGAAGGAACGTATACGACGAAATTAACGGTAACAGACGATAAAGGAGCAACTAATACTGCTACAGCGACTGTAACTGTTCAAAAGAAAGAAGATAACAGTGTAGAAAAAGAACCGAATAACTCATTCCAAACAGCAAACAAATTGCAGTTAAATCAAGTTTTACGTGCTAGTTTAGGAAATGGCGATACAAGTGATTTCTTTGAAATTAATGTGGAGACTGCTAAAAACCTTCAAATTAACGTAACGAATGAAAATAATATCGGAATGAACTGGGTACTTTATTCTGAAGCAGATTTAAATAATTATGTTACGTATGCTCAGCAACAAGGGAGTAAACTAGTAGGTAGTTACTATACGTATCCAGGGAAGTATTATTTACATGTGTATCAGTATGGCGGGGGGACAGGGAATTATACGGTGGAAGTGAAGTAGTAAAAGGGGAGTTGTCTTGTTCAATGAATGGAAAAAGGTCTGTACTTTAATGAAAAAACAACTGCAGGCAATGTCTCTAATGATAATAACAAATTAAGTGTCGCGAGATGTTATATTTATATTAAACCAATCTAATCAGTAAATAAGATAAAATTGATGAACTAGTATTTCATCACGATGTAAGAAAAGTTATAAATATTAAGTGTTTTTAATTGAATTAAACTAAAGGATCAGAGTGTATCTGTAACAATAGATAGGCTCTGATCCTTATTATATTTAATTAACGCATATGAATTTAAGATAATTAATAAATAAGCTAGCTAGCGGGATTCTTAAAATTCATTTATGTAATTAACTAAACAGAAAATTGTTATCACATTAGCAAGGGATACTAATAGAAAAGCGTGTCCCTTTACCTAATTCACTCTCTATTTCTATATCTCCGTTTAATTCTCTAATAATACTATAAGCAATCATAGTACCAAGCCCAGTTCCTTTTTCTGTTGTTGAATAGAATGGCAAAGCAATTCGTTTTATTTGTTGAGATGACATCCCAATTCCTGAATCAATAATATCAATTATGATATTTCCTTTTACTTTTTGTATATTTATTTGTAATAATCCACCATTTTTCATAGCCTCAATTCCGTTTTGGATGATGTTGTTTAGACAGAGTTTGAATTTTTCGGGGTCCCCATTTATATAAAAGGAATCTGTACTATTTTGTTTGATTTCAACTTTGTATGATAGAGCGAGTGGTGAAATAGTATCTTTCACCTGATTTAAAATGTGATTAATATCTATTTTTTCTTTTAGGGTGTTCTGTGGTTTGGTTAAAGATAAATAGTTATTAATAGTAGATTGTATTTGCTGCATTTCAATTAACATGATTTCTAAGTATTGATCCTGAGATAGCTTAGAGGCATGTTTTTCATTTAATAATTGAGTGAATCCATGTACCGTGGTTAGTGGATTGTGGATTTCGTGTGCAATTGACGCTGCTAGTTCGCTAGCTATATAAAATTTTTCAGCCCGTTGCAGTTTTTCTTTCATTTTATATTTCTCAATCATTTCCTCTATAAAATAAACTGATAATAATACTGTGAAAATATTAATGACTATATAATTTAATAAAAATTCTATGAGAGTAGAGTCTATTTTACCTCCTGTATTTATTTGAGTTACAATACCGCAAATAGAAAGGGAAGCTGTACATACTAAAATAAGAAGTAAGCTTAATAATATCTTTTTTTCTTTAAAATACATAGGTAATAAGTAACGAGAGAGCATTGTTATAACAGAAATGATAGTAAAGATAATAAATGATGGAAGAACGCCATTTCCGCCTAAGTAAAACCGGTAAGAAAGATATAAAATTCCTATAAAAACAATGTTTTTTGTATTTCCATATAGAAAAACTAATATAATAGGAATAAAACGTAAATCATAAATAAATCCCACATGTAAATGAAAAGGAAAAGTCATACAAAAAATAATAGCAATGGAGGAAAGGATAGAAAATAACATATTATTACATGTTATTTTTTCTTTAAACTCTAGCCAAAATACGTGATAGCTAAGGATACAAATTATTATAATAAAGGTATTTAATAAAAGAGTAGAAATTCCCATAGTTTTGCATCTCCGATAGTTTGTAAGTAGAATTATGTATGAGTTGGACATAGATGTTTAGTATTAGTAGACTTTTTATCTAAAAAAGGAAGGGTACTTGAAAAGTGCTGTCATATTACTCGTATTAAAATTGATAAGGAAAATAGAAAAAATAATAGATAAAAAATCTATTTAAATTTATGTACATATGAAATTATAAACTAACTTTTGTATAGGTGAAATTTGGATTGAGTTACTGATAAAATAAGTCTTTTTAAGTATGAATATTCTGTGAAAATGATATGCGTGGTGACTCCTGTTTTGTAGCCTTCGTTATATTAACATGGAATATATCAAATTACAAAGTGAAATTTTAGAAAAATTTTATTAGTACATTTTATCTGAAATAGAAATGCTATTTATTTGAGTATTTTGGTACTTACTCGTATAAAACTTTGTTAGAAAAAGACTTTAAAATTTACATGTTTTTTATGAAGTGTAATATTGTAGCTTTATCTATGTGGCTTTCTCAATAACTATTAAGGCGAAAAGTTTAAATATATAGGTTTATAGATATGAATTATTACATAAAAACGCACTTAAAAAAGGATGTATGATGGTAATAGAATACAAACATCAAGGGGGAACTTAAAATGAAGTTAAATAAACTAGTGCTTAGTTGTGGAGTAGTTTCAGCATTAACACTTGGTGTGTTAGGGAATAATACTTATGCTGAAGAAGTACACAAAACGAATGATCCAATTCATGTAGTTGAACATGTTTCTGCAGACTTATTATTAACCCAAACAATGAATTATAGTGGCGAGGCTGTAACTTCTTTCGTATATGATGGGAGTACTGACTTAAGCTTCTCTATGAAAAATAATGGTCAAAATACAATGGGATATAGTGTAAAAGGTCCAAATACAGAGCTAATTGTTGGTGGTTATATAAAACCTGGAGAACAACAAATTAATGTTACAAATGTACGGAATGCTTTATCTCCATTACCGAATGGAACATATAAAATTTACGTTTCAAATGATGATGGTTCTAAGGGACAATTCCAAGTTTCAGTAAGATCTATGAATTAAATTTAAAACGCTTTGTTTTTAAGTTAATTTAATCTTTGCTTATTGGAAAGAAGCTAAAATGAATTGAGAATTACCGATAAAAATGAAAACGAGCACCTTATCTAATTGTGAGAGGGTGTTCGTTTTTTGCTATTAAACAGAAAATAATTATAAATATATTTTGATATCCCCATTGCTAACCTACTAGATTGTGTCAACTAGAGAATGTCTACTATAAAACATATTAAAATAAAGATGATGTAACATTCCGCTAAATTATATGGGGAAATAGAAAAACCACCCTTATATGAGTGGTTTTTAGTAATTATTTTTAGGTTATACATTTAAAATTAGGCTAAGTTATAGAAATAATAAACATTTAATCCGTTGTTATTATTTTGGTTCTGGATAATGATTGTAGTATGAGATTCTAATAAATTCTTGGTAGACATTTGTTAATTTGGCATCTCTAAGAGCATCGTTGAATTTTTGCATACGTACACTCCCTTGAGCGTAGCCTCCACCTGGAGTATAAGGGTTTCTAGCTTCAAAGTCATCCAAAAATACTTTTAATTTTTTATAGTCTTGAGATTGATAGAAAGCCACGGCCTCTTCAGGAGTGACATCAAAGTAAGAGGATGACGTTGAGTTATAAGAAGCTGCTTGAGCAGTAGGTGCCTCTAGCATAGTTGCAGCTCCACCGAACATAGTAAGCGCCATAGAAGATACAATAATTTTTTTAAACATAATAAAACCTCCATGTAGAATATTAGATTAATAGTAATCCTGTAATCATTATAGTTACAATGAAAATGATTATCAAATGCAATATTGCATAATATATCCCGTTATTTTTGGGCAGTAAGACTCCCGCCCAAAAATTCAATGAAAGCAAAGAAGTTAGGTGGGAATCGGGCGAATTAAAGTTTCACTTTATTATTTGAACGAGAAGTCACCTTTATATTTAAATGGAGGAGTGTAATAGATTAAAAGAGGTGTATAAATTACTCAGGTTAACAAGAAAATGAAAAGGCTATTTTTAATAGGGGAAAGCTTAATAACTGGAGTAAAGGAATTGCTATTTATATATTTAACATACATATTTGTCTTTTAAATTGTAGGCGTGTTTTAGAATTTGTATATAGTAAATTCGTTAAAAAACTTGATAAATAATAAAATGTGTAAATTTTTTGACTATTTTATTAAAATTATTTAATATTTGTAATTTATTGTTTTATAATGATAATTGGGTCGATCGTGAATGTTTTAGATATTGCGATATATACTCGGATTAATTTATTCTAGGGAGGTTACAAAATTGGGTAAGAGAGTCATTATAAGAGTTTTTACATTATTATCAGTACTGGCATTATTCCTTAATGTATTTTTACCTAGGGCTAGTGCAGAGGTTATGACGCATGAGAAATATTCAATGGACTGGAGTTATAGTAATAGTCTAGGTAAGTACATTCGCACTGAAATGATTAAAAATTCAAGTGGTCAAATTGCTTATTGCTTAACCCTTGGATTAAAATCACCAAATGGTGAAGATCTTCCTGAAATGGGGAAAACAGATAATGTAGTATATAGAGTCTTATTAAATGGTTTCCCGCAAAAAAGTGCTGAACAGCTGGGAGTAGCTAATAAAAATGAAGCGCATTATGCAACGCAACTTGCGGTTTGGAATGCATTAGGTCAACTCAATGTAAATGAATTAAAACATGAGAATAAAAATGTTGAAAAAGCAGCTAAGACAATTATTAATGCTGCTAATAATAGTGGGGATACGCAAGATATTTATATGAATGTTATCCCAGCTGAAAAACAAAAAGCAGAATTAAAAGGTGAATTCTTCGAAACGAATCTATATACAGTACAAACAAATGCTAAGAGTGGTTCTTATAAAGTAGTAGCGAAAAATGCACCTAATGGAGTTAGAATTGTTAGTGAAAATGGAGAAGTGAAAGATCAGCTTTCAGTTGGAGAAAAATTTCGTATCCAAATTCCTAAAAATACAAAAACGGGTGAATTTAATTTAAGTGTTGCTGCTAATTTAACTAAAGTTCAAGCAATTGCTTACCGTGGTACGGATACTGTTCAGAATGCTACAGTACTATTAGAAAGAAATGAAGAAAAGCTTAGTAGTGATCTTGCAGTAAATTGGGAAGCAGCTGGTTCTTTAAAAATTAAAAAAGTTGGAGAAAATGGAGAAGTTTTAGCTGGTGCAGTATTTGAGGTCTTTAATGCAAATAATGAATCAGTCGGAAAAATCACGACTGGTGCTGATGGTATGGCAGAATTAAACAACTTACCAATTGGTACTTACACATTAAAAGAAATTAAAGCACCAACAGGCTATGTTTCAGATGATAAACCACAAACTATTGAAGTTAAGACAGGGGAAACAGGAGCTGTCCAAATAGTAAATAACAAAGTAAAAGGTAACATCGAAATTAAAAAGCTTAGTGATTCAGGAAAGATTTTACCAAATGTTGAATTCACAGTCTTCACTGAAGATGGAAAAGAAGTGAAAAAAGTAGTAACAAAAGAAAATGGAATTGCAAACGTTGAAGATCTTACGTATGGTAAATATTATTTCTTAGAGACAAAAACACCTAATGGATATATTGGAAATAAAACAAAGTATCCTTTTGAAATTAAAGAGCACAATAAAACACTTACTTTTACAGTGGAAAATACCGAAGTGAAAGGTAGTGTAAAATTACTAAAAGTAGATAATGAAGATATTAGTAAAAAATTAGAAGGTGCAGCATTCGAGCTAAAAGATGCAAGTGGAAAAGTAGTTGGGGAATATAAGACAGATAAAAATGGTGAGATTAACGTCAAAGATTTAGCGTATGGTAAATATTCATTTGTAGAAAAGGCTTCTCCAAATGGTTACGTTCTTGTTAAAGAACCGATTACGTTCGAAATAAAGGAACATGGAAAGATTATTGAGTTATTGGCAGTTAATCATCTTATCAAAGGTGATCTAGAAATTACAAAGGTAGATGTGGCTGATGGAAATAACAAGCTTCCAAATGCAGAATTTACAATTTATAACGAAGCAGGAAAAGAAGTAGTAAAAGGTAAAACAGATGATAAAGGTATCGCTAAATTTGAAAAGCTACCATTTGGAAAATACACATATAAAGAAACTGTTGCACCAAACGGTTATATCTTAAATGAAGAGACGTTTTCTTTTGAAATTAAAGAGAATGGTCAAATCATTAAACACGTTGTCAAAGATGAGAAGATTCCTTCAATTAAAACAACAGCATCTGATAAAAAAGATGGTACAAAAGAAATGCACACTTCTAAGTCTGTAACAATCCAAGATAAAGTGGAATTCAAAGACCTACAAGTAGGTAAAGAGTACACTTTAAAAGGTAAATTAATGGATAAAAAGACTAATAAATCATTCGTTGTAAATGGTAAAGAAGTAACAGCTGAAACGAAGTTTACACCAAAAGAAGCAAATGGTTCTATTACATTAGACTTCACATTTGATGCAACTGGTTTAGAAGAAAAAGAAGTAGTAGTATTTGAAGAGTTACTGAAAGACGGAAAAGTTGTTACGACACATGCTGATATCAATGATAAAGGTCAAACAGTTAAGTTCGTTAAGCCATCAGTAAAAACGACAGCAACAAATAAAGCTGATGGTGGAAAAGAGATTCATTCAAAGGATTCTATCACTATTCAAGACAAAGTGGAGTATACTAACTTAGTTGTAGGTAAAGAGTACACTGTAAAAGGTAAACTAATGAACAAAGCTATTAACAAACCATTATTAATTGATGGTAAAGAAGTAACAGCTGAAACGAAGTTTACTGCAAAAGAAAAGAATGGGTTTGTAACATTAGACTTTACTTTTGTTGGTGCTGAACAGCAAGGAAGAGAAGTAGTCGTGTTTGAAGATTTATTACATGAAGGTCAAGTAATTGCAACTCATGCTGACATTAACGATGTAGGTCAAACAGTTCGATTTGTAGAACCTTCTATTAAAACGACAGCAACAAATAAAGCTGATGGTTCTAAAGAGTTAGATGCTTCTAAATCTGTAACAATCCAAGATAAAGTGGAATACAAAGACTTAATCGTGGGTAAAGAATACGTAGTAAAAGGCAAACTAATGGATAAAGCAACCAACAAACCATTATTAGTTGATGGTAAAGAAGTAACAGTAGAATCTAAGTTTACTGCTAAAGAGAAAAATGGTTCTATCACACTAGATTTCACATTTAATGCTTCTGCATTACAAGGTAAAGAAGTAGTAGTATTTGAAGAACTGTATCAAGATAATATATTAGTAGCTATTCACGCTGAAATTGAAGATAAGGGACAAACAGTGAAATTTAAAGAGGGAAAATCGGAACAACCTAAACCAGAACAGCCAAATTCAGATGAAAATACGCCAACACCAGAGCAACCTAACGAGCAAGTAAAAGAACAACCACAACTTAAGAAAGAAATTCAATCTAAAATTGGATGGTTACCGCAAACAGGTACTAATCTTACAAGTTGGATTTCTATGGCTGCAGGAGCATTACTGTTAATTGCTGGTGGAGTTATTTTCTTAAAACGTAAAAACGCATAAAAACTAAAAAATAAGCACATCTGTTTTTATAACAAGATGTGCTTATTTTTATCATTTTAGCCAAGAAGACTCCTATATTTAAGCGTGAATGGCATTTAAAATAGCAACTTTATTTGTAGTAAACAATACATAATTTTGTTTTACTGTTTTAATTAAAATACGGTCTGTTGTCCCATAAGCTGTTCCAATACGTATTACATCTACTTCTTCAACACCAGCATAGGTAGCATCTTCGGTAACCTCAATCACATCACGTAATGGAATTGTAATCTCCGCCAATTGCCATGAAATAATTAACTCTTCATTTGTTTTTTTTACATTAATGCCTAGCATTATACCAAGACCTTTCAATAATAATAATATGCTACACTTCTAATCTTATTATATAAATTTTTAGATTATTTATCTATATATAGGAATAGAATTTATTTCTATTTGTGAGCATCTTAATGATGTCAAACAAATAGAAGGATATACAGTCTTTCTATTAAGAAATATGTTAAGAACAAAATTTTACTTCAAATTAATATGAATTTGATATGGTTGAGATATTATGAACGAGAAACAGTAAGAGTTGCAGGAAGGAAATGAATAATGAGACTTAAATTAGTAGGGATTTTCATTTGTGTAATTATGATGTTAGGTATCTTTATAATTTACACCAATCAATCTATTGGTAAAGAATCAGATAAGATGAACTATGAATCTCGTGAAAACTTCATAAATAAAGAGAAAGATAGTAGAGGAAAAAGGCAATCAAAATACAATGAAAGTTCTTTTGCTAGTATACAGGCTGTAGTTAATAAGGAATATGGATTACCCGAAGACTTAGTGGACAGGATTGTTACTGCATTAACAGATAAACTTAATGTGTAAATTATTCAGTGTTTATGAATTCTATTATTACTATTTAAAGCCTAATTTCTCAATGTATTGTAGAGAAATTAGGCTTTTTTTATCAATTCATTAAAGTTTTTATAATTCAAGGACTCAAGTTAATGATTATATTTTCAAGTATTCGTTTTGAGCTACATAGATATAGTTTTCGTTGCAACTGTTTGTTGAAATATTTTATCATGCTCAACAATAACCATTGTGGGATTAAATTGTTGAATAAGTTCTTCAATCTGCATGCGGGAATAGATATCTATAAAATTTAGTGGTTCGTCCCATATATATATATGAGCTTTTTCACATAAACTTTTAGCGATAAGCAGTTTTTTCTTTTGTCCACCAGAATAATGAGATATATCTTTCTTAAATTGAATTCGGTCAAAGTCCATCTTACTTAGGATGGACTTAAATAAGGTTTCATCAATCTTGTGCTCTTCAATAAAGCCTGATAGTGATCCCTTCAAATGAGAAGTATCTTGTTGGACATAGGAAATGATGAGTCCTGTACCTAAAGTAACTAAGCCTGTATGCTGTATCGGATGTCCTAGAATTAGTTTTAGGATACTACTTTTTCCGCTCCCATTCGTTCCATCAAGTACAATTCGGTCACCTTGTTCAACTATGAAGCTAATCGGCTCATTCACAATTTGATCATTGTACTTAACGGACACGTCAACTAAAGTAACCAATTCATTTGATTTAAATTGCAATTGTTCCAATTTTAATGACTCAGTTTTTTCCACATTTTTTAGTAATTTTGATTTTTCCTCAATAGCTTTTTGTTGCCTTGATTCAAGGTTTTTTGCTCTTTTCATCATCTTCGCTGCTTTATGTCCTACAAACCCCTTATCCAACTTAGAGCCTGAATTCCTCGTTCCATTTTTTGAAGCTTCCACGTCATGAGACCAACTTGCTGAACGTTTGGAAGACTGTTTTAATCGCCCTATGTCTTTTTGTAGACGCTCATTTGTAGCCTTCTCGTGTTCTTGCTGTCTATCAAAATTTAACTTCCAAGAAGAATAGTTACCACTTTGAACTTCAATATTTGCTCTATTAATAGATAGGATATGGTCAACGCACCCATCTAAAAAGATTCTGTCATGTGAAATTAAAATAAATCCTTTTTTCTTCCTTAGATAATCGGAGACTATCTTTCGTGCATCTGTATCTAAGTGATTTGTTGGTTCATCAATTAATAGAAATTGACCCGCATTTAAAAACAGTGCAGCAAGCAACACTTTTGTTTGTTCCCCATTTGATAATGTTTTAAATGGTCTGTACATGACCTCAGCATCAACATTTAAATAGGATATCTCACGTAGAAGTTCCCAATCTGCGGCTTGGGGACAAATTTCTTCAAGGATTTCATGAGTGAATTTGTTCTTATCTGAAACAGAGTAGGGGAAGTAATTGAATTCTACTGAAGCAAGGATTTTCCCGCTATACTCATAATTCCCTAACAATAAATTAAAGAATGTCGTTTTACCTCGTCCGTTTCTACCGATAAATCCCAGCTTCCAATCCGTATCTATTTGGAAGTTTACACTTTCAAAAATATTATCAAAGCTACCTGGGTATGAAAAAGTTAAGTCTTGGACCTTTATCATTGACATAATAATTCCTCCTTTATATATCGAAACGTTTCATATAAAGTCGGAACATCCATCCATTTTTTAATTCCTCTATATAAGTTTGATGGATATTAACGACTTATATAGAGCATTACATGTGTAACAATAGTATCTGAAGTACTCATTTTTCTCGCTCCTTTATTTGTGAAGTACATTTAACAATTAGTAAGTTTCAACTAAGACAAACAGGAATAAAAAAATCCCCCAATTTGTAATCGGAAGGATTAGTCTTTCGTCTATACTTAATAAGTACTTATTAATCATTTGAATCATGACAAATAAAGTATGAACTGAATTTTAAAAATGGATAGACTAACCCTATATTTTGTAGTTTGAAGTTATAAAATTCAACTTAAAATATAAATTAGTTAATCATTATTCATCCATCATTCCTTTCATAATTCTATTTTTAGAGTAACATTCTTTTTAGGGAGATGCAATATTAGCTTCAATTTCATCTAATACTAAATCATTTATAATTCTTTGAGTAAGGAGATAAAACTTTACCGCCCTTTTTATAAACATCACATTTTTGTTCAATAGGTCATGTCTTTTGTCCGTTAAAAAGGGAGGATGTGAAATTGACATCAACTTTTTGTGTAACTATAATAGTTACAGTTGGTTTCGTAAACTAATTTGAATTTCTATTTTAATGATAGTATATTTTCATTCCTTTTTAAGTGTGACAGATAGCAACTATAATCCAATAGAGGAGTAGATTCTATCTCATATGTAAAGAGTAGATAAGTTGTACCCGCCAAATTTACGACGCGCAAATACTTAAAAAATTACATTTTTCAGCTTATCCTTTTTAGAATCCTCAGTATTGGTAATTGTAAACATCTACAAAAAGTTAATAAGATTGTTGTGTGTAGAAAGAAATCTTTTAAAAAGGTCATAATATGGATAATAGGTAGCACACATTTTAATTAGTAGGACTTGTGCTACCATCAAGCCATTTTTTAATAAAAGTATAGAAAAACTCAAGAAGGTGAGTCCATTGCGTAAGCATGCATATGTGCAATTTTATGTATTGATATTGGCTTTAATAACTTATATAAGCTTTTGCTTTATATTTTTATTTGTTTTTCCGAATCATTATTTCGTATCAGATTTTAATATCCGACTATCATCTTTAGTCGTTGAAACTACTGTATTTATCTCATTACTGTATTCTATATTATCCCAAAAAATTAAGTTAGGAGTATTCTGGGTTTGCATTACTATTGCAATAGGGTGTTTTTTGATAGGGAATTTCATATCCGCTTTTCAAGTACTTAATGTAGAATTACCAATACAAAATTTTAATATTTCTGATGTATTTCTACTGTTTTTCTTATTCTTCTTTCTTTTTGCGTTCTTTTATAAAATTATGATGGAATGTAACAAATGGGAGAAAACGTATTTACTTTGTGATTTATGCATTGTTGTTACTGCTATTTTTACATTAGAGTGGTACCTATTTAATAAACCATCTGCAAATATTTTATTCTTATCAATTGGAGATGTTTTTCTCTCATTTATTTTTCCGATTATAGATTTATTGCTTCTATTACTTGGAGTTACACTGATCTTTCGACCTGCTATTTTCAATGCAAAAAGTAAATTGTTTATTTTTATCCTAGTATTAACTGGATTGGCTATTACGGACTATTTGTATTTTTACTTACAAGGTGATTTGTCAGAGCGTTCAGTTATATTTTTAAGGTGTTTGTATAGAGTTTTCCTATTATTTGTCGCTATTGCTGCTACAATCCCAAAGAATACTTCTTCTAAAAGAAATTATTTTATTATTAATCCGACATTTGGAGAGAAACTTCTTGGTATATTCCCTTATCTTGCAGTTGCAGTCTTAATTGGCTTTACTTTGAAAGAGCAAACTTCTTCAGCTACATTAATTACGGGAAATTGTATTGCTTTTGTATTTGTACTGATTCGTCATACAATCGTACGAATGCAAAACAAAGAGTTAACTAAAACATTAAAAGTGTTTAATAATCAATTAGAACAAACAGTATCTCAAAGAACAAGGGATTTAATAAATAAATCTAATGATTTAGTAAAAAATCAAGAGAGATTTAAGTCATTATATGAGTATCATCCGGATCCTATTTTAACGATTGATTCAAACGGTATCGTATTAAATATAAACCAGGCTGGAAGTATGTTACTAGGAAAAGAAAGTGCTGCATTGATAGGGAAAGAGTGCTTCTCTATTTTTTTAGATGAAGATAAATCTGAATTGGAAGCAGCTATAAAGAAAGGGAAACGATGTAGTTCATCTTCACTACAGTTACGTGTGAAAAATAACAATGAGAAGGATATACTCTTTTGGTATGTCACTATAGTTCCTATTATGATAGAAGGACAAACCTTTGGGAGCTATGTAATGGTAAAAGACATAACAAGGATGAAACAACAACAGGAAGAGATAAATTACCTTGCATTCCATGATACGGTGACGGAGATTGGAAATCGTATATTCTTCCAACAAGAATTAGATAGATCTATTAAGCGTGCACAAAAAACACAGGATAAGTTTGGGCTCCTGTATATTGATTTAAATCGCTTTAAGACTATTAATGATACATTGGGTCATTCGATTGGTGACAAGGTTTTAAAAGAAGTTGCCAAACGTTTTAGGACATGTCTGTCACCGACTATTCCTCTAGCAAGAATAGGTGGTGATGAGTTTGCGATCATTGTCCATAACCAAACAGAGCAACAGCTATTGGATTTGTGTAAAACTCTATTTCGTATAACTGAAGAACCATTTGTAGTAAATCAGCATAGTTTTTACTTATCTCTTAGTATAGGAATAGCAGTGTATCCATTTGGAGGAATAAATACTACTACACTTTTACAACACGCTGATATCGCTATGTATAGCGCAAAGGAAAAAGGTAACAATGCTGTTTGTATGTATGACGAGACATTATCTCAAAAAGTAACTCGTCGATTACAATTAGAACAGGATTTACCAAATGCAATTGAAAATAATGAGTTGTTTTTATTGTATCAACCACAAATTGATAGTAAGGCAGGTAAGGTTATTGGTGCAGAGGCTTTAATACGTTGGCAACATCCAGAGCTTGGGCTGATTTCTCCTTTTGAGTTTATACCTATCGCAGAAGAAACGGCGCAGATTATTTCAATTGGGAAGTGGACGTTACAGAAAGCGTGTCAACAACTGAAAGAATGGCATTCTACGGGCTTTTCAAATCTAAAGATGGGGATAAATTTATCAGCTATAGAGTTTGAACAGAAAGATTTTGTTCAAACCATTATATCTACCATAGAAGAGATAGGAGTACCTGCTAATTCGATTGATTTGGAATTAACAGAGCGAATAGCAATGGTAGATGAAAAGGAAACCTTATCGAAGTTAAAAGCATTAAAATCATATGGTGTACATTTATCAATTGACGATTTTGGTACAGGTTATTCTTCATTAGCGTATCTGCCTCTTTATCCAATTGATACTTTGAAAATTCCAAGAGAATTTGTTAATAGGATTGGAACTTCTACTGATGGAGATGAAATTATACAAACCATTATTTCACTTGCTCATACTTTAAACATGAAAGTGATAGCAGAAGGGGTAGAAACGAAGGAACAATTAACGGTATTACAGCGTAATGCATGCTATCTAATTCAAGGCTATTACTACAGTAAACCTGTAAATGATGATGAATTCATTGGTTTTTTAAGTACAATACAAAATGAATAAGTGAAAAATCAGTATATGTATGAAATAAAGTGAAAAGACGTTCTATCCATATGGATTTGAACGTCTTTCTTATGTTTATTTTCAGTAGTTATGCAGCAAGGTTTCAGCCTTTGAAAGTAAAATAAGTATCTATATTCCTTGTATTTAGGGCTAATGGGATATGAGGTGAAAGTTGCTTCTTGTGAAACCGCATTAGGGACAGCTCGTATATTCTTAAAGCAATTTGAAAAAGCGGAAGAACATTTCAATCGTTCCATTGACCTTTTGCAAAAACATAATGAAGACAAATTGATTTTAATAGTAAGGCATAATTTAGGACTATTATATGCAACTCAAAACTTATCTAAATTAGCAATTCGTCATTTATCAGAAGTGACAGAGAAGAATATTGCCCATTTTAAAGCATTGTTCTTACAAGCGAGTGAACATTATAAGCTAAGAAAAACAAATATTGTAAAAGAACTTATTGAAAAAGGATTAGCAGTTTGTATGGAATTAGGAAATGAAGAGTATGTATATCATTTCAATATTTTACGTTCTCTTAATGAAGATGAAGCAATTAAACTCTTGGAAGAAGTGAAAAAGTATTTCTTACTTCGAAAAGCAAGGTTTATGGGATTTCGTAGAAGAATATGCAGATCTAAAAAAGGAAGAAATTATACAATAATCACATGCTATCATTTTTAATAGCTAATTAACAAAGGGATTCCAATTATGGAGTCCCTTTGTTAATGGGGTAATGCTTTGATTTATCTAATTATAACAATATTTGTAAAAAGTGTAAAGGGGTCCTAGTTTGGAGGGGGAATTATTTAATCTTATTTATTTAATAAAAGGGATAATATTTAGTTATCTGCGCTTCTTAATTATGTTTTTTATCATAATTTGAATTGAATTTCAATTAATCTTATTTATTTTATAGGAATTATAAGTTATACTAAAAGTAGGTGCAAAATGTACCATTTGAAAAAGAGTGCATTGCAAAAAGGAATCCGTAAAGGATTCCTTTTTTGTTTCTTTTAAAATGAAGCAACGTTCTAATTATCTCTTTCTTTTTTATGAATGAACTACCAATGTATAAATTTAAAAGGTATTTTTGGAAAATTGCCATATTCCTGTAACAAAACAAAGGTATGTTATGTGTGCAAAATATAAAGAGAAAGAAGGAAAAGTTGTGAAAAAAATTTTGCCAATTGTTGCGTTATTAGGCATGATGAGTTTTGGAGTACAGGAAATGAATGTAAGAGCTGATACATACCACAAGGGCGATTCAAAAATTAGTTTTTCGGATTCGAAAAGAAAGGGTACTAATTTCATGAATAGTACGTCATTACCTGAAAACTATAAAAGTGCAAAAGAAGCTAATATTGAAAATGTACGTTTAGCACCTGATAAATGGGCAAAAGATAAAGATTTTCTATTTGAGGATAAACCAGATATTTCTGGAAAAGTTTATCTTATATAATGGTGGAGACAATAGGATATATGTATTACAAGCACTAAGTAATGGTAGATATATATCAGCAAATGGTGGTAGAGAATTAACAGCTACTAGTTATGTAGCTGGAAGTTGGGAAAGATTTGTTATTGTATACTTCTAAACTTTGAAGTGTTATATATCTAAATAATAATGGCATGTTTAGTTTGTATAAATGCCTAATACAAGAAAGTATTAAGTATTTAATACAAGTGTATATTAACTTGTAAAAGGGCTGCAAGTAATTAGCAGTCCTTTTGCATGTTAAATAAGGACTTACTGAGGTTATAATGAAAAGAAAAAGAACCCTATAGGATTCTTTTTCAAGGCATATTAACAGTAAGGAGAATCATGAAATGCTACTTCAAATCTTTATTAGGGGAAAGATTTTGAAAAAGCTTAACATGTATTTATTTTTACATAAATGTAAGATGTAGTAAATTGATAATGTTTATACTTACTATTACTAATATTCAATTAAGATAGTTAATACTATTTATATAGTGTTAACTGGTGTATAGTACAGTATAGATTTAGAAATTTAATATTAGATTACATTTGTTAAAAAAGTTAATAGATATATTATTTCAAATTTTAACTAACATTTAAACGGTTTTAATTGAAATTGGTTGTGTATTAACCCTTATAAGCCAATAAAAGTAAATAAAATAAACAAAGACCCTGTAATAAATACAGGGCCGGATACAGGGTTAAGGGAACGCATAGTTTCTTAATATCATAGTAGCATATATTCTTTGTATAGCTACATGAGGATTTTGACAGAATTAAGAACAAGACAGAAAATCTGTAGGAAAGCAAATATAGTGCTGGAAATGTGATTTTAAATTAAGCTATAGGTATATTGAAATGGATGAAAACTCTTGAGTACCATGATTAAATTGCCTTTAATTATGAGGTCTAGGTTAGAGGGATAATTGGATCTTACTGAAAAGAAAAAATATTTTTTAGATTAAAAGAAGAAAAGACACCTTTTGGGTGTCTTTTCTTTAGGTAAACAGTTCACATATTGCTGAATTAGATACGAAACCATAATTCGACTACGAAGTAAATCCTAACATAATCTGAACAGAAAAAATATGTAATATTACATTTTTAGTTTTTAATTATTTTATTCAATATAGAGAAACAACGTAAATAAAAGGGCATGCAGTCGTATCTGCAGCCCTTTTTAGGAGGAATTCAAGACACCATTAGGACACGTATTGGTAAACAGGTTCAAAAATAGTATGTGTGAAAAGAAAAAGTCCTATACCAAAAGTAGACAGGACCTCATCTTTTTACATTTTAAAAAATGAAATTCTGTCCTTTTGAAATCAGTACAGCACACACTTGGTTTGAAATGAAATTAGAAAAAGTATACATGAAAATGGCAGACAACTATTTTGTTGCCTGCCGGTGCCAGTGGGTTGAATGAGTTAGTCAATTCAATAAATTGTGCTATCCCATTACCAGAAGAGTGAAGCCGCTAGTTCAAACGGCTTAGACATAGTTTGTCTAATAAAGAAAAAATTATGAGTAAAGATTTTGTTTGCTCTATATGAAAAGATAAATAGATATTCATCAGACAAGGATAATTTAGCATATCTTGAATAGGGTGTAGGAACGAATTAAAGAAAGGGATATTTGTTTAGGAAGGGACTGACTCAGGAGTGGGACTTTCGGACAGGGTTTGGGGAGCGGTGATTGCCTTTGGCATTGCGACTAATATCGTTGCTTGTATAATGGCAGTATACATTCAAAAATATGAGCTAATGATAAATCATCTTACAAATATTTTATTTTTAATAATTATCTCTTTAACGTTTATAAAGATGAAAATTAACAGATGGGTGGCTTTAGGATTTACATTAGTTGTAATAGAGAAAGGTATTAAAGCGGGCTATGACTTCTACACACATAATTATTATAGTGTCAGTTGGAGTTTAGCTATCATTGTCTATTGCATATACGAGATGGAAAAGTATCATATTGAAATAAACGAATAGGCGCAACAAAAAGGTGTTAGTAGGTGGAATTCTTTTTAAAATACTATAAAAAAGACACTACAAGAGTGTCTTTTTTTTGAAAATACTCTATAATTAACTTTGGGGAAGGTAATGTTAGAGTATTCGTTTAGCATTATCTTTATATTTGATAAACCATGAAATCGAAAGATTTTGTGGTTTATTTTATGAACAATAGATATTACAGTATTGGCAGTGAGTTATTAACCATTTTAAGCATTAGGGGAGAATGGATTAAAAGTTTAACATCGAATAACGGTTCCGGAATATAGTGTTGCGAAATGATCTCCCATATCCCAAACGGTACTTGCCTGTATATAGCCCTTAAAGCCTTCTGAAGAATAATAAATCTCTTTTGGTATACTTTCTTTAGTTTGGAAATGTGCTTTAGAGTACTTTACATAATGGTCTTTAACAACTTTTGCTTCTGGAACAATAGTGTTTTTTTGTTCCAATTTTGGCCTAGCACTAGAAGGTGGTATGAATTTTACATTGTCTTGGTAATTAGGATCTAAGGTGTCAGCTTGTACACTGTGTGACGAAACAAAGGTGCTTAGACTACTTCCCGCGATTAAAGTTGCAAATACTAACTTTGAGAATTTTGTTAATCTACTCATTCTATAATCTCCTTTTTATTATTTTGTAAGGTATCTCCTTACACCTCACAGTCTATATCCACTACAAAAGGGTGTACATACATATTGATAGACAAAATTCTACAAAATACCGCATGTTTTTGGGATTTATGTATAATAATCCAATGTCTAATAATCTATTAAAAGTAAAAAGGTAGGTCTTATATAAAAGAAAATGAATAATTTATGCAGGTAATGTATATGGAATTATTGTTTAAATATTCTAAAATGAGTTGATAAAGATGTTGGTAGGTTTTTTGGAAAACAAATAATTCCCTAGGTGAAATTTGGAAGGAAGATTCTCTGTTAGAGTTTTTATAAGGGAATTCATTTTCGTAGATTCAAAATGTAAAAATAACTAAAAGAGCAAGTGTTTCAATGGGTAAAAAGCTATGTTGAGTCTTGTTTCTCTGTCGGTGGTCGTCTAATCAATGAAATGACGGATGCTTATGATAGTTTGTGTCTAGCAACATTCGTGTATAAACGAATGAATTAAGAAAAGGGTGAAATATTGGATAACTCGAAATGGATGCCTTTAAGTAATGTTGATGATGATGAGGAAATTTGGGTAGGAGCAAGAGTTAGGTTGTACAATGTTGGTATGAATAGAGAAGATAAAGAAAATAATTTCTATGAATATATTATTTCTTATATCTACGACAACACTAACTACTTACAACTAACTAATTTAACAACAGGAAAAGCAGGTTATATTATTTGTGTCATTGAAAAAGAATTACCAAATAATTATGCTTTGGGCAGAACATTAAAGCAAAGAATAGGTTTAGAAAATACCTATTTTAGATTTGAATAATCAACAAATAAGGGAAGCACCAACTCTAAGGTGTCTTCCCTTATTTAATACTTTTTATCAATAATCAATATTAACAGAGCCTAAATAAAAAAGTGAGAAAAATGATAAACACTCTTCTCACTTTCATCAATTAGGGTGGCATATACATAAATATGCGTTTGGGTGGATTTTGGATGAAAAATCCACATGCATAGTATAACAAAAAAATTATGGCTTTTCGCGTGTAATATTGCATATGAAAAATAGTAAAGTTTTAAATTTTAATATTAACAACTTATATATATATGTTACAATGTAATTCTCTAATTTATTTTATTCTCCTATTTAGAATTTATAGTTTAGTGATTTAATAAAACAAAAGTGGTTGTAATAAATAGATAAAACGATGAAATAATACAGTTAGAATGGTTAAAAGGCAGTTAAATATAAGTATTAAAAGAAATAAATTTACTTATTTATGTTTAGTGAATGTATTATGGTAAGAATTTCATCCGATTGGATTAGCGCTAAACTAGATTTTTATCCAAACAAATCCAATAATTATTTTTTAAATGAAGTATTTGTTGCATCAAGTTTATTTGGAATAATTCGTAGTCTAATAATTGCTGAATCTAGAAAAATAACATATTCGAAAGGAGAACAGATAAAACTCTGTCTGTGAAAATTAAATCTTTAAATTATAAAGTATGGATAATAGGATGTAATTGTGGTTTCATTTCGAATGGTACCATAAATGAATGTGGAAAAGTAAAGGAGAAAAATTTAAATAAACTATATAAGTAGTAAAAATGAAAAGGAGAAGTAGCTAGTGTTTAATATAAAAGAAAGATTGGGGCAAATAAAGCTTAAAACGAAGTTGTCTATGGCATTTATAGCAATATTAATTATACCAAGCCTTATCGTAGGAGTATCATCTTATAATAAAGCAAAAACAGATCTTAATGAAACAATTCTACAATCTGCAAAAGATAATATAAGTATTTTAGATAAGATTGTTGATGATGAATTAGAAAATAAGCATACAGATATCACTCATTTTGCAAAGGTACTCACACAAGGGGATTATAATCCTGAACAATCGCAAAATGTACAGAATAAATTTGATCAATATATACAGTTACATCCAGAGATAGAAACGATTTATACGGCATCCAGTAACAATCAATTTATTCATGCACCTGTTGGAAAAATACCAGAAGGGTTTAATCCGTTAGAAAGTAGTTGGTATAAGGATGCAGTAAAAGCAAATGGAGAGATTATTGTTTCATCTCCCTATAAATCAAAGTCTACAGGAAATATGGTAATTGCAATTGCAAAGCAGAATGCAGATAAAAGTGGTGTCATTGGCGTAGATTTGAATATTAAAGATATCGTAAAAACATCCAAAATGATAAAAATTGGGAAGCAAGGATTTGTATCTATAGTTAGTCAAGATAAAACTATAGTTGTTCATCCATCACTAAAACCTGGAGAGAAATTAGATAAAACTTTAGTGGATGAATTGTACAAGACAGAAGATGGAGTAATTACTTATAGCCTCAATGGTGAAGATCGAAACATAAGCTTTAAGACAAATAAAAAAACAGGTTGGAAAATAGCTGGCGTAATGCCTACGAAAGAAATTGAAGAAGCTACCAATCCTATTTTTTATAAAACGCTCACTATAATAGGTGCTTCATTATTGTTAGGTGGAATTGTAATTCTATTCATACTCAAATCTATAATTACTCCACTAAGACAATTAGTCATTTCAGCTCAAAGAATTAGTCAAGGAAATTTAACCGAGAAAATAGATATTCGTTCAAAGGATGAACTTGGTCAATTAGGTGGTAGTTTCAATACAATGGCAGAGTCGTTACGTAATATTATTTCTCAAATTAACACATCTGCAGGACATGTAGCTGCGTCTTCTGAGGAACTAACTGCTAGTGTAGAGCAAGCAAGTGTTGCGACAGAACAAATTACAAAAGAGATGGAAGAAATCTCGAACAGTGCAGAGGTTCAAAATAATGAAGTTGAGTCTGGAGCTGAATTAATTGGTGAGGTAACACGAAATATTCAATATGTAGCTGAGAATGCTTCTGAAGTATCGGCTTCATCCATATACACTAAACAAAAAGCCAATGAAGGTGAACAATTAGTAGAACAAACTGTAACACAAATGCAGTCTATCCATCACTCTGTTTCTCAATCCGATAATGTCATAAAATTATTAGATAAGAAATCACAGCAAATTGGCAGTATATTAGAAGCGATTCAAAATATTGCGGAACAAACAAATTTATTAGCATTAAATGCAGCGATTGAAGCAGCTAGAGCTGGGGAACAGGGGAGAGGGTTTGCAATTGTTGCTGATGAAGTTAGAAAGTTGGCGGAGCAATCATCCGAATCTTCAATGGAAATTGGAAGTTTAATTAAGGAAATACAAGCAGACGTACATGAGACTGTAAAAGCTATGAATGAAGTAGGCGTAGAAGTACAGTCGGGAATTAAGGTTGCGAATGATACAAAACAAAGTTTTTATGAGATTTCAAAATCTGCAAATGATATTGTATCAAAAGTGCATGGTATGGTAGAACTATCAAATAAAATGACAACTGATGCAATGAAAGTTGATACATCGATTGATCAAATAGCTATGGCTGTAAAAGAAAATTCTTCAAGTATGCAAACGATAGCTGGTTCATCTGAGGAACAACATGCTTCTATGGAAGAGATAAATTCTTCAGCAATACAATTAGCACAGATGGCGGAAGAACTTCAAGAGTTAATTGGTGGATTTAAGATTTAAGTTGAGATTCTAGGAGAGAATGCTAGAATCTTGTTACAGAGTGGAAATGAAAAATCTTATAACATAGTAAATAAGTATAATATGTACTCTCTATGCGTATTGAACAGGCAGATAAGCCATTTAAAAACCCTCCATTTGGAGGGTTTTTAAATACATTTACATTAAATTTGTGGTGGTGCACCACTATAATCGCCAACACTATATGAAGGAGCAGGATAATGCCCATGAGTAGCAAGCTGATCTGTTTTAGAAAACTGAAAAATTCCCACCGTTAATACCCCAATAAAAGCAATGCCTGATAATAATAAGCTAATTTTTTTCATTATTTTAACACTCCTTTTGCGATTGATTTTTGTCTTGCTTGATAACAAATATGGAAATAGTCACTTACTTTTTGGTGGTTCTCTAATTGTCTACATTTTGTGGCAAATAATTCGGCGTATTCGACAACATATTCCCATAATTCTTCTTCCTCAAAGTATAAGATTCCTTCTTGAATGATTTTTTCTAATTCTTCCAATGGAATATTTTCGTTTAATTTTTTTAAAATAGAGAAGTGGTGTGTGTATTCTTCGTTATGAATTTCTCTGCAAATCTGTAGACCCTTATCAATGAGTTGGCTGGCCGTTGATTGTTCTCCTAACTTATAATGTTCCTTAGCTTGTAGGAAGATGGCCTTGAAGTGTGTAGGGATTTTCTCTGTTACTTCTGAAAGGTGACGAATAGCTAAAGTAGACATACTTTGATCAGAATACAGCCACCCCATAGTATTTTTTACGTATAACAAGGAATCTTCTTCCCTATTTTTTTGTAGTAAATCAATTGCACAATGTAGATATTCTTCTGCTTGTTCGTACTGTTTTAAATAGATGCAGCAACCACCTAGCAAACTATTACAAAAGGCTGTTTTTACTTCATAACCTTCATACTTTGAAAAGATTGCTCTCGATTTATTTGCGTATTCGATAGAAGCGAGATTGTTATAGGTATGGTGATAGAAAGTAGCAATTCTATAGTAAAATTCGGCGTGTTCAATTTCATCTGGTATAGCTACCAATATTTTTTCTGCTAGTTTATAATGTTCCTCTGCCTCAGTATAATTTGATATAAAAGTGGAATGAATGGATTTGAAAAAATGATAATAGAATTGTAGAAATTGATCTGTAGGCATATCATAATCGCTAATAGTATCAAAACTATTTTGTTGAATACCAAGGCTATCTGTTAAGACCTTGTAACGAAATTCGAGTAGTGAATAGTATAGTAACAAATTTTGATCCTGATGCTCTTGATTCGGTTCAATGCTTAACTTATTAATTTTTTCATCAATTTTCTTTTTTAGATTAGTAGCTTTTATAACTTGCTGAGATAGCATAGATCGATACCAGTCGTTCAATAGAGAGGTTAATTGCTCATTTCCTTTTACTGAGACACTCATAATATACGCCCCCATTTTCTAAAAAAATCCTAATCCAATTTAATTATAAACATCATAACAAAATAGAAGAAAAAATGGAGTGATATTACAATATTTTTCAAGAAAATTCATAAAAAACAATCAATTTGTGTCGAATATACGTAGAATAAAACATCCAAAAATAATCAAAAGATGATATGAGTCTTTATACGTTCTATTAGGTGAACTAAGAAACTGTGATTGAAGATTTATGAAATCTCTTTTTCTTAAAACGATCAATTATGTGTTAATTTTTAGATTATTTTATCGGATAAATATAGTATGTATCACCACCAAATGTATAAATCTTGCGTATGTAAATAAGAAGAGAATAAAGGAAATAAAAAAGAACTTGTAAGAATTCCTACAAGTTCTTTTTTAGATAATGTAAAAGGTGAAACAGACTATGTCATTATTTGTAATAGTAAAATTATCTTATGTATGGTTTTGTTTTATTTTATCATTTTAGCCAAGAAGACTCCTTCCTCAAGGAGCGTGAAGGGTCACAGTCCAGTGAGTAGGCGGGAGATGAATTGGCCTCGAACAAGAGATGGCAGGAAGCCATCTTAATTGTTCGACATATAGAAAGTATTACTCTACTATCTATCGAATGTATGTTTGGTGTATAATAGTCATATACCGAAATGGAGGTGAATCAAATAATGATTAATAAAGCCTATAAGTTTCGTATCTATCCAAATCAAGCACAAGCACAAGCAATTCTAATCAACAAAACGATTGGGTGTTCTCGCTTTGTATTCAATCATTTTCTATCCTTATGGGATCACGCATACAAAGAGACAGGAAAAGGCTTGACCTATGGTATATGCTCTGCCAAACTACCTGCCATGAAGAAAGAGCTTGTTTGGCTAAAAGAAGTGGATAGTATTGCGATTCAGTCGTCTGTTCGCAACCTTGCGGATGCTTATACGCGCTTTTTCAAAAAACAAAACAGCGCACCGTGCTTTAAATCTAAGAAGAACAACGTACAATCTTATACCACAAAACAAACAAATGAAAACATTGCCGTTGTAGGGAACAAAATAAAGTTGCCGAAACTAGGCCTTGTTCGATTTGCCAAAAGTCGCGAAGTAGAGGGGCGTATTGTAAATGCTACAGTTAGACAGAACCCTTCTGGTAGATATTTTGTGTCACTATTAGTTGAAACAGAAGTACAAGAACTTCCGAAAACACATTCTTACATTGGAATAGATGTAGGACTAAAAGATTTCGCTATTTTGTCAGATGGAACACACTATGAAAATCCGAAATTTTTCCGATCATTAGAAGATAAGTTGGCGAAAGCACAGCGTGTTCTTTCTAGAAGAATGAAAGGATCTTCTCGCTGGAATAAACAACGAGTAAAGGTAGCTAGAATTCATGAATACATATCAAATACTAGAAAAGATTACTTGGACAAAATTTCAACTGAAATCATCAAAAACCACGATGTTATCGGTATAGAGGATTTGCAAGTATCGAATATGTTAAAGAATCATAAGTTAGCAAAAGCAATTAGTGAGGTATCTTGGTTGCAATTTCGATCAATGTTAGAATACAAAGCAAAATGGTATGGCAAACAAGTCATTGTCGTATCGAAAACATTTGCTTCCAGCCAATTATGTTCTTGTTGTGGATATCAAAATAAAGACGTTAAAAATCTAAACCTACGTGAATGGGACTGTCCTTCTTGTCGTACACACCATGATAGGGATATTAACGCAAGTATCAATCTAAAGAGTGAAGCGATAAGGCTTCTAACCGCAAGGACTGCGGGGTTAGCCTAATCAATTAGAGTTCGATAGAACTCTTTACTTAGGAATCCCTCACTTCTAAACGAAGTGAAAGTGGGGGTAGTTCAAAGAAGATGTACTATATTGAAGATTTGTTCTTATTGTTGATTAAAGGGAAATTTAAGAATGGTAAGGGGAAAGTGCATAAAAGAGAAAGTCTCCTTTATTTATTCTGAAAAGATAATTCAAAAAGCTATTTGTGTATAGAATAAGCTATGCATAAATTCATCAACATTGGTGATAATAAATAAGAGAATCAATATATAAGCATAAACTTGTTAAAGCTCAGTGTAATTCTATAAATAGTAGATGTAATCATCTGAAAAATAACATTATTTACTTTTCGAGTAGGATAAGTAGAAAAAAAGGAAGTTTTTCTTTGAAGAAAGCTCTTTTGACAGGAATAGATTTTTTCATAACTAGAACAAATAAATTAATAATCACATATACTGTATTGTCGTTAAAGCAAGACATTATTTTCTCAGAACAAGGGAATCACTAGAAAAATACGTGATTCCTATATTCTTCAATATAATGTCAATAGTTGATTTGAAATAACCGAAGAAATAAAATTTTTGTTAATGGACAATCACATAATTTTAGGTATAGTAGGTTTATAATTTAGACTATAAAAATTAATGTATCTTTTATTATTTTAACCAAGAAGACTCCCTCCATAAGGAACTCACAGCAAGTATGGGTAAGTGGGAGTAGTTCAAAGCATGCAATATTGTTTGATTTGGCTAATACATAGATTTCTCATCTCAGAACTGGTGTAAGAATTATAATGTTTATACCATTCTATTGTATTTTCTAAAGTCTGTTGTAGGGACCATTTTGGCTGCCAATTAAGATTGAATTTTGCTTTGCTAATGTCAAGGTTTAGTAAATTTGCTTCATGAAAATTTATTGGACCTATATTTTCTGCTGTCCAATCCCCGCAGCTCCAAATATCTAGTAAACTGGTCACTAATTTTTCTACTGAAACAATATTGCTTAGGGATGGCCCGAAGTTCCATGCTCCTGAAAAAAGGATACCATTATTTATAATTTTTTCTGTAAGGAGTAAATACCCGCTTAAAGGTTCTAGTACATGTTGCCAGGGTCTAATAGCAGTAGGATTTCTAATAATAATCTTTTTGTTTGATTCTAATGCTCGTATACAATCGGGAATAATTCTATCTATTGACCAATCACCACCACCAATTACATTACCAGCTCGAACACTTGCAATTATTTTCTTGTGTTGAGAAAATTTTTCTTCTGAAAAGTAAGAATTACGATAGGAAGAAATTAAAAGTTCGCAGCATCCTTTGCTTGAGCTATATATGTCATGGCCGCCCATAGGGTCAATTTCACGATAACCCCAAGGCCATTCTTTATTCTCATAGCACTTGTCACTTGTCACCATAATTCCTATTTTAGCTGATTCATGTAATCGAATTGCCTCTAGTACATTCATAGTTCCTACAACGTTTACCTCGTATGTTTCTCTAGGATATTCATATGAATACTTAACTAGAGGTTGGGCAGCTAAATGGAATACAATTTCAGGTTTATAATCTGTAAAAACCTTATTTAATTTATTAAAATCTCTAATGTCTCCACGAATATCAATTATATTATTTTGAAGGTTAGTAATGTTAAAGTTATCATTTTTATTTTTAGGATCTAATGAATATCCGATTACAGCAGCACCTAATTCATTCAACCATAGGGATAACCAAGAACCTTTAAAACCAGTATGTCCAGTAATTAAAATTCTTTTTCCGTAAAAAGCATTATTAAAGTTTCGGTTTAACAATTAGTCCACCTCCTTTAGTACCCTATTTTTAGGGGGTTAGGTATAAATGTTTATTATTTTTATACCAATTAATAGTTTTTATAATTCCTTCTTCAATATTAATTCTAGGTTCCCAGGAAAGAGAGTTTTTTATTTTTTGCACATCTGCTTCAGGAACCCATCTTTCATTTGTTCTAGAGGAAATTGCACCGTAATTTGGTCTGGAATTGGTTTTCAAATGTTTGAATAATAATTCTACATAATGTTTCAAGGGGTGAATAGTGCCGCTCCCAATATTAAAGATTTCATTTTGTACAGTAGTATTTTCTACTGCTAGGATACAGGCATCTATTACATTTTCTATATAACAATAATCTCTTAATTGATTACATAAAGTTAAATTTACATCTTTGTTTTGTAATACTCGCAAGATTATATAGCTAAAAATTTTATGCGGCTCTTCGCCTTCTCCGAATATGCCAAAAGGTCTTAATGTTATAAGATTAATATTGTTTTCGCTAGCAATTTGATGGGCGAGTATAGTAGCAGCAGCTTTGGTACTTCCATAGATGTCCACAGGAGTTAGTAACATATTTTCATGAATAGGTTCCATCTTGTTACCGTATTCAGAACTACTCCCAAAATTGATGATTTTTTTACAATTCACCAATTTTGCTGCTTGAATAATGTTACAAGTCCCTATAACATTTGTTTCTATAGCATGGATGTAATCTGTATGGGCAGAATTTACACCATAGGCTGCCAGGTGAAAGATATAATCGGGATTAATTTTCTTTATTGCATCTTGTACTTGTTTTTTATCTCGTATATCTATTTCATAGGTTTCAATATATTTTAGAATATCCTTTAGTCTCCAAGAATTTGATGGTGTTCTTATGAAAAGAACAATTTTTGCTTGTAAATTTAAAAGTCTTCGTGCCAAGTGAGAACCAATAAAACCGTATCCACCAGTAATAAGGAAAGTTTTATTTTTAAATGAAGCAATCATAGTGATAATCTATCCTTTATTAAGATGTATTTTTAGTTGCTGAAATAAATAGATTTATTTTTAAATAAGGAAAGTATCAGTCTTAATTGTGATGAGGGGAGGGGTATTTAAAATAATTTTTTATTGTTGTTGTATCAATTTGGTCAGCAAATAAAGAGGAGGGAGATTTTTGAAAAGTATTATGAAGGGTATGACATGTCTTGTTCAATTGTTCAATATAAGGAATGTATATATAATCTAAAACTGCTGGAGGTAATTCTAAAGTTTCTTGTTTCCATAAATCGAACTCATTTGGATTAATAATTTGCATACTTCCAAAATGAAAAGCTATTAATTCATCTTGATCAATAAAAACTTTATTATCTGTTTTGGATATAGAACTGCTATTTAAAATGACATTCCAAGGTGCTGCATCAATACCTTTATGAGTCATGATTTTTATATTAGAAAAGATGTTAGGAATGTGATTTAAATATTTTTGGTCACCCCATCTATTCATTTCAACATCATATTGATTATTGCAATATTCTAGGCATTTATCTTTCCACCATGTTAAAATTTCTTTACTATTTTGATCATTTTTGAAGCCTACTAAACCAGCTTGGTATATACCGTGTATGCTTTCAATTTCAGTAGAGCTTCTTTGAGGGCAAAGAAATACAGAGTACTTCCACCATTCATCAAGAATGATATTAGGTGCTGTAAAGAAATACATATCAGCATCACAATATATAATGTGATCAACTTCCGGATAAAGACTAAGGACATGTAGACATAGGGGCGCTTTTAATGTCCAACAATACTCTTGTAAATTTCTATCATTTTTTATACTGAGGAGTTCATGATTTTCAATTTCTTTTACCGGAATTAGTATGGCGTGCTTTAATTTTAATTTCTCTAATATTTGATAAGTTAAATCATCCATACAACAGATCCATACAGTAAATTTAGCGTTGAAATTTTCTAAGGAATAATAAGAGGTCAATCCTTGAATTAATCGTTCTTTACTTATAATCATGGAAAAGTTCATAAAATGATTGGATTGATTCATTTTTCTTCTTAATTGTGAATCTTTATATAAAGTTTGAGCTTTATTTATATCTTTTTTACTTAAAAATTGTTTAGTATCTTTATTGAATTTATCCTTTAATTGCTTTAAAACAAATTGAATTCTCTCTAAATATGGAGTGTAAATATGGTTTAATATATTATTGGGTATTGAAATTTCTCCCAAAGACCAAAGATCAAAATCATTTTCAGTAAAGATAGTAATACATGCAAAATGGTAAACAACTAGTTTGTCGTTTTCAATAAATATATCGTTTTTAGTCTTGTCAATTTTATAATCGTTATTATATATACAGTTCCAAGGCGCAGCATTTATACCTAAGTTATTTGAAATTTTTACTTTTGGAAAATATATAGGGATATAATCTAAATACTTTTGGTCTCCAAATTTCCCCTCCTCAGCCTCGGCACTGCACCAATCTATACATTTATTTTTCCACCATCTTACACTTTTTAGTCCATAGAGATCATTCTTAAATCCAATTAGACCAGCCTGATATTTTCCATACATTTTTTCTACCCAATCACGATCTCTTTGGGGGGTTAGGAAAATAGAATGGTCACCCCATTCCTCAAAAATAATATTAGGGTCAGAGAAAAAGCATAAATCACCATCACAATATAGAATAGATGGTAAATCATAATTGACCAATAAATATTCTATCAAGACAGATTTTAAAGTCCAACAATATTCATTTACTTTTCTTTTTCTCTTAATTGCTTTTAATTCACGATCTTCCAATTCTTCAACTTGTAAAAGGTTTACATTAATTAAACTCATTTCTTTTAATAGTGAATATACAAAAGGATCTATACAACAAATCCACAATGTGAATTTTTCTGAGTACTGCATTAATGATTGCTGTAAAGCAATAATTTTCAAGACATACTCACTACCTACAATGACGCAGAAATGATTATTTAAATCATGTTGTTGATTATAGAATTGGGGATCAATTCTTTTTTGAGTATTTTTTTTGGAGAGATTTGAAGCTTTAAATCCTGTTGAAAGTGGGTTAACTATTTTCTCATTAGAGGGGATATACAATCGAGGTAAACTTATTTTTTTATCATTAGAGTTCAATGCTTATTCAGTCCTCTCCACTAAAATTTATTTGGATTCCAACTTTCATTTACAGTTTTTAAATCTTTAGGTGTATCGACACTAGCCCAAAAGTCATTGTGTTCATAGACTGCGAGCTCATTGTCTTTTATTAAATTTCGAAGAGGATCTTCTTCTAGAACACAATCATCATTATTACTTAAATAATCGAATATTTCTTTGTTAAATACAAAAAAACCGCCATTAATTACTTCATCAAGTAATGGTTTTTCTTTAAAATCAATAGCAATTCCATCTTCGACCGCCAATAGGCCGTATTGACTATTTTTTTTAATTCCAGTTAATGTAGCAATTTTTCCTTTTTCTTTATGGAATGCTATTAGTTGATCAATATCTATATTGGCTAATCCGTCACCATAAGTTAATAAAAAGGTTTCACCCTGTACAAAGGATTCAAGTTTTTTTAGTCTTGCCCCGGTCATTGTATCAATTCCTGTATCTATAAAGTGTATATTCCAATTTTCTAATTTCTGAAGTAGCGTATATTGACTGGTTTTAAAATTCAAACTAAAGTCATTCTCTTTCCAGCTAAAGTCCATAAAATATTCCTTAATTTTCTCACCTTTATATCCTAAGGGCAAAATGAAATCAGAATGTCCATATTTTCTATACCAATTCATTATATGCAAGAGGAGAGGCTTTCCTTGAACTCGAACTAATGGTTTGGGAATGTCCTCTAAAATTCCTTGCATCCGAAGCCCTTTTCCGCCACACAAAATTATGACTTTCATAGATTTATTTCCTTCCTCTCTATATATTTTACTAATTTAAACTATGTAATTTGTTTGGTAAATGTATACACGGTTGTACCATAATGACAATCAACTAAAAAAAATATGTTAGATTTATAATTCAGATGCTGATTAAACGTGGAGAATACACATTGTAGTTTATCATTAATTATATGTAAATTAGGTTCTTTTAAAATCTATGCTTTAGTTTATTTAATATTAATGAAAGAAATTGCTTGTTCTTAAGATAAAAGAAGGGGAAGGAAATCAAGGGAATTGAAGAAGCTTATAATGAAATATCCAAGAAGACAAAATATAAGATAAAGTATGGAAGTAAGTAATCGTGAATGCACTACATAAGCAGAATATGCTGATCGCATAAATGATTATACAGAAATCAACAGAAGAATAACAAAGGGAATTAGCCATTTGAAGGAAAATGGAACAACTATTTTTACATTTTATAAATTCAAAAAAGAGCACCGCATAAAGGTGCTCTAGTGATAGAACTAATTTTGTAAAGAACTATTTATTCAATAAAGAAGGACTTACGAATTATTATATGAACGTTTTGTTAATTAAGTGTGTATCAATTAGACAGGAATTTTATTTCTCTACACCTATTTGATTTTACGGGCCAAATCATGTTAAAAGTAAGAAGAAAATTATTAAGTTAATGTTATTTTGTTTAAAATAACATCCCAATCGGAATCATCACCTTCCCATCTATCCTGATAACGTGGGAGTTCAATTGAACAAACCCGCGATATTCCCCAATTTTGTTCAACAATATTAGATATACCCTCCTTGAAATTAACAATAAGGATATTAAAATCCTTATTTGTAATTTTAGATAATACGTTTTGTAATTCAACCGCTTCATCTCGATTTCCCCAAATTCTAATGAATAAAATGGATTCACTACTATTTATTTTTTCAAGGAATTGATTAATTCTAGTGTCTAATTTAGCTTTAAAAGAAGGATAGGTTGATTTCAAATCCTTTTCTGAATTAATAGGAAAATCATGCATTGAAAAACAATTATAATAAGTGTCCTTTATACAGTAGGTAATTCGTTCTGCCCATTTAATTTGATTATCAAATTCTGATTCAATAAGACCGTAACTTTCTGAACCTTCTATAATCATATTTTCCAACTTCATAAATTTTTTAAATCGATTTTGAAGTAATCTGTTTACATCTGAAAGTGATGGATAATAAAACCAATCTAAAGGTCCATAAAATGTTCTTAAATTGTGTCTTTTGATTTGGTTGGTGACTTGACACAATCCTCCTAAACTTACAATTACGCCATAGGATTTTTGTATATCTTCTAGGTTCATCCTCATCATCCTTTATAAAAGTAATTTAAATTATCTGTTCAGTATATGATGCAATAACATATTGATGTGGACCTATATATCACAGTACATAGAGCTAAGACATTTGTATAAATTTAAAAAGTCAAATACCTAAGTTGAGGGATTTCATCTTTGATGTTATATCATGGAGTTACTATTGGAATGAAAGCTGGTAGGGATATTGCGCCAGAGTTATATTTTCTGCAGTAACTTAATTTAGAAAACTGTTCTTGATTACTGTAGTAAAATTGTTGTTTTTTAAACATTACTTATCCGGATTCATGAAAAGTATTTTAATGTATTATTTTATATAACAATATTTAGTTTTAATATTAAAACTAAAATATGGAAGTAACATAGGGGATTCACGCATATAGTAATGTTAATGATAAAATTAACAAAATTTTCATTTAAATCAGATAAAACTATGATGTTTTTAACTTATAATAATGTTACTACGATGAAAAAATGGCTACTAATTAGTTAATTTAAAAATCAATTTTAGATAGGAAGAGGATAATGAAGACCAGAGATAGTTATAAAATTATTGTAATTGGTGCTGGGACAGCAGGACTATCTTCTACTGCACATTTATTACGAAATGTACCCCTATTGAAAGAAAGTATAGCAATTATTGATCCATCAAAAAAACATTACTTTCAGCCACTATGGAGTTTAGTGGGGGGAGGAATTGTTTCAAAGGAAAGTACGATGCGTAATCAGGAATCGCTTATTCCAAAAGGGGCAACGTGGATCCCTAAAAGTGTTGTTAAGTTATTTCCATCTGAAAATAAGATACTTTTAGATGACGGACTGCTACTTGAGTATGAAATTCTTATTGTAGCAGCTGGTATACAAATAAATTGGGACAGTATTAAAGGCTTAAAAGAGTCTATTGGCACTAATGGGGTATGTAGTAATTATTCTTATACATATGTTGATTCTACTTGGAGAGAAATCGAAAAATTTAAAGGAGGAAATGCGCTTTTTACCCACCCTAATACTCCTATTAAATGCGGTGGTGCTCCACAAAAAATTATGTACTTAGCAGAGGAGTATTTTTGTAATAGTGGTGTAAGAAACAGAAGTGAAGTAATGTTTTATTCTGCAAACAATAACATATTTCAGGTTCCACGATATGCAAATACTTTAGAACAAGTACTAGAAAGAAAGCAAATTATAACGAATTATAATAAAAATTTAGTGGAAATTATCGCCGAAAAGAGAGAGGCAATTTTTGAAGATACGCAAACACTAAAAAGAGAAACCGTACCATATAGTATGATACATGTTGTTCCACCAATGGGGCCACCTAATTTTATTAAAGAGAGTGAGATAAGTAATCATCAGGGATGGGTAGATATAAGCCCTTATACTTTGCAGCATGTGCAATATAAAAATATTTTTGGACTTGGAGATTGTACCAATTTACCTACCTCTAAAACTGGAGCAGCAATTCGAAAACAAATCCCCGTCTTAAAACAAAATATTATGGACGTACTTAGCGGAAGAGATTTACAGGCTAAATATGATGGATATACATCATGTCCGATTGTTACAGGATATAAAAGTCTTATACTTGCTGAATTTAACTATGAACATGAGCCTCAAGAAACGTTTCCATTTAATCAAGCGAAAGAACGGTATAGTATGTTTTTACTTAAAAGATATATGTTGCCATATATGTATTGGAATTTAATGTTGAAAGGGATTCTATAGGAGAAGATAAAAAGTGGTTACAAAAATTGAAAATTAATTTGAAATAACTAATTGGAGGGAATAGCTATGCTTTTAAAATATTTTTATGATGAAAAATTAGCACATGCTTCCTATTTAGTCGGTTGTCAGAAAGAAGGCGTAGCAATCGTTATTGATCCTAGTCGCTATATAGAACAATATATAGAATTTGCTAAGAAAGAGGGGATGGAAGTAATTGCTGCGGCTGAGACTCATATTCATGCTGATTTTCTTTCCGGGTCTAGAGAACTTTCTAATCTTTACCATGCAAATTTATATGTATCTGATGAAGGAGATTGTGATTGGAAATATCAATATCTTAACGAAGGTCGATACAAATTGGTTAGAGAGGGCACAGAGTTTAAAGTAGGTCATATAAAATTTGATGTAATTCACACCCCAGGGCATACGCCTGAAAGTATTTCTTTTTTAGTAACGGATACAAGTCAAAATAATTATACGAATGATAAGCCGATAGGGATATTCACAGGTGATTTTATATTTGTAGGAGATATAGGAAGGCCGGATTTATTAGAAACTGCTGTCGGTATGAAAGATACTGCAAAAATAGGAGCGAAACAATTATTTGATTCTATACAAAAAATAAAAATACTTCCTGATTATTTGCAAATATGGCCATCACATGGTGCGGGAAGCGCATGTGGAAAAGCATTAGGAGCAATTCCAACTTCTACATTAGGTTATGAAAAGATGTTCAATTGGGCATTTCAGTGTAATGAAGAAAGTGATTTTATATCGACTTTATTGACAGGACAGCCAGAGCCTCCAAAGTATTTTTCATTAATGAAGAATTTAAATAAGTATGGTCCGCCAATTCGTAAGAAGAGAAAAAGTACTGCTATTAATACAGTAGAAGAACTTCAAGAAATTTTGAAGAGCGTTCATCAAATAGTTGATATAAGGGATGTAGAGAGTTTTGCTGCAGGTCATATCGAGAAGTCAATTAACATACCTTATAACAATTCTTTCACAACTTGGTGTGGATGGTTATTAGATTATAAAAAAGAAACTTTAATAATTCTAGATGAGGAAAAGGTTAAAGTAGAGGCGGTTATTAGAGAATTTGAATCTATTGGGTTAGATAATATTATTGCTTTTGCACCCTTAAAAGTAATACAAAGACTTGATAGATTTGAAAGTTACAAAGAAAAAACATCGATTGAATTATATCCGCATATAAAAGTTGGAAGCGTTAAGGTTATCGATGTGCGTAGTAAAAAAGAGTGGGAGGAAGGACACCTTCATGATGCAATACATATCACTTTAGGTAATCTATTTGAACAACTAGATTATATACCGAAAGATTTTCCAATAGTTTTGCAATGTCGAACCGGATTACGTTCCGCTATAGCAGCTAGTATTTTACAAAGAGCTGGTATAAAGGAAGTAGTGAATTTAAAGGGAGGATTTCTTGCATGGAAAGAAGAAGGGCTTCCTTATACAACATGCAATCTCAATGTGTAGGAAAATATTATATGCTAGGTAAGAATAATTAAAAGAAGTTATAGATGACGTGTTAGAAAAGGGAATCATAATTGTCGCAGATTCAGGAAATACATTAGGATTATTAATTGATTATCCAGTTAAATATGAAAATGTAATATTTGTTTTAGCATTAAATAATTTAACATTGGATCCATCTTTTATGGAATGGCAGTGTTGGAAGTACTTAGGTATTATCAATAAGAACCCAATTTAAAATTCTCTTGGATGCAAGAGAATTTTTTTATTGGGAATAGTAAGGGGGAGGGGAGGTGCATTACATATGGGAAAAGGTAGAAGTAATAATGCTGGTAAAAAGCAACCGAATTTTGATGATTCATCTAATTTTGCTAAACAAAGCCAACCGACAGAAAAGAAGAAGAAATAAGAACAGGAGCTCTCTTGATAAAGGGAGCTCCTGTTAAAAGTGGACTGACGTTTCAGAATAACATATCGATGGATTAACCCAATAGCCATAAATACAAGGTTTTAATTTTTACGAAGGGCACCTAATTTAATATTATTGTCCCGCTTTTTTATACGTATTGACGCGTTAAATCCATTTGAAATGCTCCTTAATGGCGTTGGGCGTGACCTTCATTAAAATTTTTTAAACCTAATGGGACTTACCATTAAGAGGGCGAGGATTAAAGTAATCCATGCATTACTATATGAAAACAATGCCATACCAGCCAATGATAATCCTGCAGCTGGAATAGGTAATCCCTTAAAATATCCAATAGTTGGTTTAATACTAAATTTAGCTAATCTTAAAGCACCCATTGTTGGGAATAGGATAAATGCCAAAGAAGTTAAAATAGAAGGTGTTGCTATCGTATGAAATAAAAGCGCAGGAGCGACGCCGAAACTAACAATATCAGCCAAGGAATCCAATTCTACGCCAAACTCACTGTTCACTTTTAATTTTCTCGCAATTCTTCCATCAAGAAAATCTAAAACAGCTGAAAAGAAAATGAGAATGGAGGCTGTTCCTAAATATTCACTCATATTCAAGGTGATTGAGAAAACACCGCACAATAAATTTCCAATCGTAAATAAATTCGGTATAACTTTTACAAGCTGATTAAACAAGTTTGTTCCTCCTAAATTAATTAAACTTCACATTTCTGTAGCAATTTCTATATATTCTTCCGTTATTCTTAAAAATATATGACCACTGTATTACTGTAAGCTAATTAAATTTCGATAAGAGAAAAATTGATTTCTTAAATGTTCCACGGGTTTATAAAAATGTTTAATCATTTTCAGTACGCGTTATTGAATATTAGCACCTGATAGTTGATATTTCGAGTAGTCAGGGATTTTCCGGTTCTGGTGCAAAAAATTAAAGGTAATTAAAAATAATCTCTAAAAAGGAGACATAATGATACTATTATTTTAAAAAGGTTCGTGGTTGGTATCGAATATAAAAAAAAGAATTTTTATACAAAAATCACCCGAAAGGGTGCCTTTTGTACCTCTTAAAATGACTGAAGATGTGTTTACTTGAGTTCATTAGGTAGTTAGAGGTTGATAGACTATCTTTAACGAAAATGTTGAGTAGTTCATCTTCATTATATATCAATTTAATAATGAATGGGGATTTAGAAAGTTCCATGGAAAGTACATATCAACCTGATTGGAAGATTGGAAATTTAATAACTGGTGATACATTTTACTTAACGCAACATTTTGGTGCGCAAATGAAAATTTTTAAAGTCCACACAAATGGTACCCTAGAACGATTCCAAACAATAGAACCAGAATTAAAATGAAATTTTTGTAGCATCAATTAAATTCATTTCTTTTTATGCAAACACACTTTCAGCGGAACTAACTTCTTCACTATTTTGCGCTGGAAAGACTTTATAAAAAATGGTTACGTTTTCTGATCTTGAAATAACCCTCTCAAATTGCAATCCTGCTTTTTCTAAAAGCTTTACTGCATCAACAATAGAAGTAATTGCTACAAAAGTTTTTCAAATAAAATTTATAAAAGCTTGATAGGTAATACCAAGGGAAAAGACCGTAGCTACTATATGTGCAGTCCATTTAGGCATATTTAAATTTAATACGGTATTGTACAACATTCCATATACGATACAAATGATTAATATGAATGCAATGAATTGAAGAACTAATAAAAATAGCGGTTGTTCCATTTATTCTCACTTCCTTTATTTGATATATTAATATAATTTATTTAAATGTGAAAGTTTTATTTCTATGAATTTCCAAAAAATGTGATATGAAAGGCATAGTAGTAATCACAAGAATTACTGCAAAACTATAAATGGAACTAAAAGTATTATGACGAGATCAGTAAAATAGTAAAGAAGGTCACCATTCACGGCGACCTTCTTTACTATGCGTTATACCCAAATAATTTTAAATCTTCTCCTGAATCTGAAATGATTTTCTCAAATCGTAATCCTACTTTTTCTAAAAGCTTTCCTGAGGCGATGTTATCTACAGAAGTAATTGCTACAATTCGTTTCATGCCGAGCTTTTGTACACCGTATTCGATTATCGCAGAAGCTGACTCGTAGCCATATCCTTTTGAACGGAATGTCTCTAAAAAGGCAAACCCGATATCAACGTCTTCTAATGAATCTCTTTTAATAAGGCCACACATACCAAGTGGAGTGAGATCTTTTTTTCGTTCTACTAAGTAAAGGCCGAATCCAAGTTTGTTATACATATCGATGGGACCGTTTACAATATAATTTTTTGCATCTTCTAAGTTACTAACTCCTTTGTCACCGATAAACTGAATCCATGCAGGATCGTTTACTAACTCAAGAATAAAAGGAGCGTCTTTTATATCAAACCAGCAAAGATTAAGACGTTCAGTTTCAAGAACTATCAATAATTACACCACCTTTAAAAAGTTATAACAATTAGTATGGATTGTGTAAAACAAAAGTGCAACATATTTTAATGGGGGTGTTTGTTCACATAAAGTTCGTTTGTTTTGTATAGAGAGATATCTTATAATTAGGATTGATTGTAAAGAGTGAGATGCTTATACAATGACTCCTAGGTGACTAGGAGTTTTTACTATATAACTATCATTATTACTAAATATGACACACTATACATTCTACTCAAGGAGGTACATAATGAAGAAATTATATAATGCATCGTTTACGTATTTGATTATCGGTTTATTATCAGGGATTTTCGCTAGGGAGTATGGTAAGTATAAAGGGATTTTAGGATCTACTTTGTTAAATCTTTTGCATACGCATACACTTGTACTTGGCTTTTTCTTCTTTTTAATTGCTTTAGGATTAGCAAAAGTATTCGCGTTTCATGAAGTGCAAGGGTTTAATAAGTGGTTTGTTTTACATAATATTGCATTAACATTAATGTTAGGTTCGCTAGCAGCGAGAGGGCTTCTTCAGTTAAATGGAGCTGACTTTAAAGGGTTAACTTATATTGTAGGATTTTCTCATTCGTTGATGGCAGTTACTTTAATTTGGTTTATGTTGTTAATAAAGAAATCGTTTAAAATGTAGTGAAAAAGAACTTGTAGCGTGTGCTGCAGGTTCTTTTTTGTATGTTCAGGTTTAATAATCTTATTTTTCTAATTATTTCGTATAAAGATGGTATACTTGTTTTAAAATTAAAAAGGAGAGTTGATTATGGAAATAACAATTGAACATGTAGTAAATGAATTAAAAGGCATACTTCCTGAAGATCGAGTAGTAATAAATATGACAGTACGAGAGTTACATAGTAAAGATGAATCTTACCATAGTAGTAGTTTGCCTGATGTAGTTGTTTTTCCAAAAACGACCGAAGAAGTTAGCGCGATAATGAAAATAGCGATTCAGCACGGAACAGCTGTCGTTCCATTTGGAGTAGGGTCCAGTTTAGAGGGACATGTAATTCCTTACGAAAAAGGAATTACAATGGACTTTTCTCTTATGAACAAAATACTTGAAATAAGAGAAAAGGATTTTCTTGTGAGAGTACAGCCAGGGGTGACGCGCTCTCAGCTTAATAAAGAATTGAAAAAGTATGGATTATTTTTTAGTGTAGACCCAGGAGCTGATGCAACGTTAGGAGGAATGGCTGCTACAAATGCGAGCGGAACGACAGCGGTAAAGTATGGGGTAATGCGTGATCAAGTTCGAGATTTAGAAGTCGTTCTTGCTGATGGAGGAGTAATACATACCGGGAATTTAGCGGCGAAGTCATCATCAGGTTATCATTTAAATGGTATTTTCATAGGCTCAGAAGGAACACTTGGATGTTTCACGGAGTTAACTTTAAAAGTATACGGTATACCAGAACATGTTATGGCTGCGAGGGCATCGTTTCCAACTATAAATGATGCAGTAGAAGCTGTAATTAACATATTACAAGCAGGTATTCCAATCGCGAGAATTGAACTCGTTGATGAATTATCTATGAAACAAGTAAATTATTACAATGAAACAAGTTACAGAGAAGAACCGACACTGTTTTTAGAGTTTCACGGCAATGAAGCAGGGTTAAAGCAAGATATTGAATTTACGAAAGAAATCGTTCTTGATCATAAATGTATAGAAATTGCGTTTGAGACGGAAACAGCAGCGAGAAATAAGCTGTGGGATGCAAGACATAACTTAGCGTACTCTTACGTGCATAGTTATCCTGGTAAAAAGCTAATGAGTACAGACGTATGTGTACCAATTTCGGAATTAGCTGGAGCGATTCAACATGCGAAAGAGGTATTACATAAAGTAGGGCTTATTGGCGGTATTCTCGGTCATGTTGGGGATGGGAATTTCCATGTACTCTTAATGATTGACACAAATGATAAGGAGGAAGTGAAGAAGGCAGACGAAATAAATGAAAGTATCGTTCAGTATGCTCTTAAACGAGGAGGAACGTGTACAGGAGAACATGGCGTTGGAATCGGAAAACGAAAGTATCAAGAAGAAGAACATGGGGCGGCATTATTTGTAATGGAGAAAATAAAGAAAGTTCTTGATCCGCAAAATATTTTGAATCCGAAAAAGGTGTTTCAATTAAAAGATAGGGGCTGAGTGGATGAAAGTACTAGAAGCGATAAGTAATATAGCTGGAAAGTATTTTGCATTTTGGGTTATTTGTATTGCAGCTATTGCATATTTCATTCCCGCGCCATTTCTCGGGTTAACTAGTTACATAACGATTTTACTTGGGGTTGTCATGTTTGGGATGGGATTAACATTGAAGGCTGTTGATTTCAAAATCATAGCTACAAAACCATTACCAGTTATTATCGGTGTATGTGCTCAGTTTATTATTATGCCACTTGTCGCATACGTACTAGCCTACGTTATGAATCTGCCAGCGGAATTAGCAGCTGGGTTAGTGTTGCTCGGTTCAGTACCGGGTGGCACTGCATCAAATGTTATGGTTTATTTAGCAAAAGGGAACTTAGCGTTGTCTATTGCAATGACTTCAGTATCAACGTTACTAGCACCAATTGCTACACCGCTCATTCTACTATTACTTGCAGGGCAATGGATGCCAGTAAATGCTATGTCCATGTTTCTTTCTATCGTACAAGTCATTATTGTGCCTATTATTTTAGGACTAGTAGTGAAAAAGTTTTTCCCTCATATCGTTAATAAAGGAATGACTGTTATTCCTTTAATATCAGTTGTAGCAATTATCATAATTGTTTCTGCAGTTGTTTCAGCAAATGTAAGTAGCATTACTTCTTCAGGACTTCTTATCTTTATTGCGGTGATGCTCCATAATGCTTTCGGTTTTTTGCTCGGATATATAACTGCGTTCGTACTTGGACTAGACGAAGGGACAAGAAGGGCTATTTCAATAGAAGTAGGAATGCAAAATTCAGGTTTAGGTGTTGCGCTGGCGACAGCACATTTTGGACCGGTTGCTGCACTCCCAAGTGTATTAGCGGCAGTATGGCATAACATTGCAGGGCCAATATTAGCAACCATCTGGTCAAAAAATACAAAGGATACTTTCAGCGATGAAAATGTATCAATAAATATAGAAAAATAGGAATGATAAATAATGCAAAAACGTATTGTACATTTTGAAGGAATGGTTGTATTTTTAGCCACGATTTATATGTATTCGATATATGAGTTTAGTTGGATTATATTTTTTGTATTCCTTTTAGCGCCGGATCTATCAATGTTAGCATATGGGATTAATAATCACGTTGGTGCGAAAATATATAATGTATGTCACACATATATCATATCCATATTAATTGTTCTAATAGGTGTCTATTTTAAGATAGATACCGTTATAATGATTGGCTTAATATGGACAGCACATATTGGAATGGATCGAATGTTTGGATATGGATTGAAATATGAGACGGATTTTAAGGATACTCATATTCAGAGGTTATAATTTGTTTTGAGAAGAGGGGTACGTTGAAGCAGAGAATTGCTATCGAAGAATATAATGTCAAATGGGAAAGTGAATTTAATAAGCTACAAACTCTCATTAACGATGTGATGGAAGACAGTATTGTATCTATTGAACATGTTGGGAGTACATCTGTTAAAGGGCTTGCATCAAAACCAATACTAGATATTGATGTTGTAATAGAAGAGTACGAAATTTTTCATGAGGTAGTAAAAAAACTTGAGAAGATAGGGTACTATCATCAGTTAGAATGGAGCTTTAAAGGAAGAGAGGCGTTTGGAAGAAAGGATACGTTCGTTCCATGGAACGAGGGAAATACAGTTTGGATGGAACATCATTTATATGTGTGTGATAAAAATAGTGAAGAGTTGAGAAGGCATATAGTGTTTCGAGATTACCTTCGTGAACATACTGAAGTAGCTAATGAGTATGGAAACTTGAAGGAAGAGTTAGCAAGAGAGTCGAAAAATCGATCTAGTTATATTGAGGGTAAGACCGTATTTATTACAAATATATTAGAAAAAATAAACTAAAGCAGCATGGAATACATGCTGCCTATTGTTTTGAAATAGAAAGCTGCCATTATAAAACAAATACAAACTGGCCCTGTTGATTGATGCGGTTACTAAATATAATAGGAAATAAAATAGAAAAGAGCGGAAAAGAGGGAGCTTATGTACATACCAAAATATTTCGCAATACAAGATGAAGAGATGAAGTACGAAATAATGGAACAAAATAGCTTTGCGACATTATTTTCTCAACATAACGGAGAACCATATGCAACGCACTTGCCGTTGTTATTAAATAGGGAGACCCTTACTTTACATGGTCACTTCGCACGGCCGAATGAACAGTGGAAAGATATTGGGACTCAGCAAGTACTAGCTATATTTCAAGGACCACATAGTTACATCTCTCCGTCATGGTATGAAACAAACAATGCAGTACCAACATGGAATTACGTTGCAGTGCATGTATATGGTGAATTAGAAATTGTTGAAGATGAGAAGACATTAGTAGATTCTCTTCAAGATTTAGTAAATAAATATGAAGATCCAGAGAGCACCTACTCACTTAATGATGTAGATCCGAATTATATGGGAGGATTAAGTAAGGGAATAGTTGGATTCAAAATAAAGATAAATAAAATAGAAGGAAAAGCGAAGTTAAGTCAAAATCATTCTGTAGAGAGACAGAATTTAGTTGTGGAGAAACTTGAGAAAGTTGGTAGTGAGGAGAGTAAGAGGATTGCGGAGTTGATGAGAAAATAAAGCCTACATGAAAGGGAAATATTCTAAATAAGCGTATTTAAAAAGACCTTCTTAATTGAAGGTCTTCCGTTTTTTAAAGTGCTTTTTCAGTTGTTGTTGAGTTGTAGTCTTTACTTACGTCAACGGATTGAACAAGGTCAGGTCTTTGTGGTGCAGGGGTGTCCCCAATGTTTAATGCTACATATCCTAACTGTGTTTTCGGTGTTTCTGAGGTGAAGCTTAATCCAAGAGTTGTGATGCTAATAACAGCTAAGCCAATGATGCTCAATTTAATCTTTTTCATTATATCAAAGCTCCCTTTTCTTCATGTTTTTTTCTTGCTTGATTGGCCATGTAAAAGTATTGACTAGCTTTTATATGGTCTTCTTTTTCATAAAACATATTTGCTAGAACATCAGTGTACTCTTGTATACATTCCCAAAGGTTTTCTGTTTTAAAGTAAGAAATTCCTTCCAAAATTATCATTTCTAAATCATTTATAGAAGTTTTATTATTTAGTTCTCTTAAAATCATGAAACGATATTGAAACTCTTTGTTTTCTAGTTTATTTGAAATGTTTAATCCTTTTTTTATAAGTTCTTTAGCCTGGGTATATTCTCCAAGCTTGTAGTATTCACGTGCTTCAACAAAAAGTGCTTTAAAGTGATTTGGTTGCTTAGTTGTAACCTCTGAAATATGACGCATTGCTAACTCTGAAAGGTTTTGACTTGCATATAGCCAAGCTAAATTATGTCGTACTCTTAATGATAAAGTCTCCTCTGAATACTTCTGTAGAATATTTAATGCTGAATCAAGTCTAATTTCAGCTTGTTCAAACTGTTTTAAATCAATACAAGATAAACCAAAGATGTTATCACACAAAGCAACATTAATTTCACAGTTTATATGTTTTGAAAAAATCGCTTTAGCTTCATTTGCAGATTGGATTGCTACTAATGGTTGATATGTTTGATAATAATAGGAAGCTAAGCGGTAGTTAAATTCAGCATTCTCTAGTTCGTCAGATACGTGTATTAGCAGCTTTTTAGCGTTCTCGAAAAGGTGTTTTGCTGTATTGTATTTTCCAATAATTGTATTGTGAATAGCCTTAAAAAAATGATAATAATAAGAAAATAGCCCATTCTCTGGAAGTGGGAAAGAATCAATTTTATTAAAATCATCTTTATTAATATTTAAACCATCTGTTAAAATTTTGTATCTGAAATTAAAAAGTGAATAATACAATTGTAGGTTTGTATCTTCTTCTGAATTAGAGATGATATTTTCAATATCTTTTTTTATTTTTGTTGCATGGGTAGTTTGATGCTGTAACATAGCTCTATACCAGTCATTAAATAATTTTGTAATTTGTTCATTACCTTGTAGTTGAACGTTCATGAAATCCCCTCACTTTTTGAATATTCTTATAAAATATAGTATCAAAAATAAAAATATTTAGAAATGATGTTTTATATTTCTCAATATTTGTTTAACAAGCTTACGAGTAAGTCTATTGGAATAGTGTAGAATTTGTTTTGGATTAAAGAAATGGCATCGGGGGATGTGCATTTTAAAGTTTTAGTTGAGTGGGGGATATAAAAAGGGTGCGTTCACACAATTTATATGAACGCACCTTTTTACATATTAAACAATCAAGTCCCACAAAAAGTACGATAAGGGCGATTCGTCGGTGCAGGCGGAATGCAGTATTCTTCTTGATCTGTAGAATACGCATAAGGGTTTGATAAAGCTTCAAGAAGTTTCTCCATTACGCTATAGTCTCCATTTGTAACAGCTGCTTCTAGTGCTTCTTCTACACGATGGTTCCTCGGGATGATTGATGGGTTATTATTTTTCATCATTTCGTAGGCGTTTTCTTTCGATTGTTCTTGTCTTTTTAATCGAGATTGCCACAGTTTGTACCAATCTTTATATTCAGGACTTTCAAATAGAGCTGTATTTTCGATAGCATCAAGAGTTAATGAACGGAATGTATTTGTGTAATCCGCTTTATATTTCTCCATCATTTTTAAAAGTTGCTCAATAAGTGATTGATCTTGTTCTTCGTTACTAAATAGTCCTAATTTCTTTTTCATTCCAAGGAACCATTGGTTTTCATACTGTACGCTAAATTTCGAAATTTCGTCTTGGGCGATTTTTAATGCTTCTTCTTCATCTTCGTGCAGAATTGGTATTAAAGATTCTGCTAATCGAGCGAGGTCCCATGCGGCCATATATGGTTGATTTCCATATGCATAACGGCCTTGTGTGTCAATAGAGCTAAATACGGTTCCTTGATCGTAATTGTCCATAAATGCACAAGGACCGTAATCAATTGTTTCGCCACTAATCGTTATATTGTCAGTGTTCATTACACCGTGAATAAATCCAACAAGTTGCCATTTTGCGATAAGACTAGCTTGTCTTTTAATGACTGCTTGTAGTAATGCAGTATATCGGTTTTCATGGGATTCAATTTCTGGGTAATGCCTTTTTATCGTATAGTCAGCTAGTGATTTCAGGTCCTCTATTGAACCACGAGCTGCAGCATATTGAAATGTACCGACGCGTATATGGCTACTAGCTACTCTAGTTAAAATTGCTCCAGGTAACTTTGTTTCACGATATGTTGCTTCACCAGTTGTGACAACTGCTAAACTACGAGTAGTCGGAATATCAAGTGCATACATTGCCTCACTAATGATATATTCACGTAGCATCGGACCGAGTGCAGCACGGCCATCTCCTCGGCGTGAATAGGGAGTAGGGCCAGAACCTTTCAGTTGAATATCGAAACGCTCACCTGAAGGAGTAATTTGTTCGCCAATTAAAAGAGCACGACCGTCGCCTAACATATTAAAATGTCCGAATTGATGGCCAGCATATGCTTGAGCTAATGGATGAGCTCCTTCTGGGAGTGCATTACCAGCGAAAATAGCAATTTCAGCTTCCTTTTTCAGTTCTTCAGGGGTCAAGCCAAGAGATATCGCTAATGAATGGTTTAGTTTAACTAACTCCGGTGAACTTACGGGAGTAGGGGGGATTTCTGTATAAAATGATTGTGGTAAAGTCGTATAACTATTATCTAAATTCCAACCTGTTTCATTATTTTTAGTCATTGTATCTCCTCCTTTTTGTATTTTAAGTTATGTATTTGTACGTATGTATTCTTTGTAAAGTTAACTAAAAGTATAATATAATATTTCCCCTTGCAATCTATTGTAAGGACTTCATTGCACTATGTCTATTTAACAGCAAATTTAAAACCTCCATTTTAAGAAAATGGAGGTTTTTATTATTATTTAATTTTTACAATTATTTTTCCTTTTGCTCTTCCAGACTCTGAATATTCCATTGCTTTTTGAGCATCTTCAAAAGGGAAAACTCGATCGATTACCGGTTTGATTTTTCCGGCTTCAATATAGTTTGCAATAGTACGTAATTGATCCCCGCTTGGCTTCATAAATAAAAATGAATATTGAGCATTATGCTTTTTTTCAAGTGCAGTAAGTTTTTTGCTGGCTAATGAAAATAAGAGAGTTTTAAAGAAGCCTGAACCAAATTCTTTACCGAAGCGAGCATTCGGCATACCTGAAACTGAAACAATGTTTCCTCCGCTTTTTATAATATTGAATGATTTTTCAAGTGTTGCACCGCCGATTGTATCAAATACCGCATCATAATTTTTTAGTATATCTTCAAATTTTTCTGTTTTGTAATTAATAATTTCATCTGCGCCAAGAGACGTTACTAAATTTTTACCAGCTTCACTAGCAGTCGTTGTAACAGTAGCACCCATTATTTTTGCTAACTGAATTGCGAAAGTACCAACACCACCGGATCCAGCGTGAATTAAAATCTTTTGTCCTTTTTGTAATTGCATGATGTCATGTAAAGCTTAATAGGAAGTTAAGCCAACGAGTGGAATCGAAGCCGCTTCCTCAAAACTTAAATTTTTTGGTTTTAAAGCAATATCATCTTCATGAATGGCTATATACTCCGCGAAAGTACCAATCTTATTTTTTCTTGGACGAGCATATATTTCATCACCGACTTTAAAATGAGTCACTTTTGATCCAACCTTCGTGATGACACCGGAAAAGTCATTCCCAAGGATTAGAGGCATTTCATATTTCAGTAACATTTTAACTTTTCCGTCGCGTATTTTAAAATCAATTGGGTTAATACTAGCTGCATGAATTTCTGCGAGCACTTCATACTCATTAATTTCAGGAGTAGGTACCTCTGCCATACACATTGGGACTTTTCCATAGCTATCAATTATCATTGCTTTCATTTCTTATACCTCCAAGTTTTAATAAAAGTTTTGCAATAGCTTCTCAATATCTAATACAAGATTTTTTAATAAACCTAATTTTGTACGTATATCAATATAATAAAAATTCTTTGTACCTTCTTTTCTCATTAAAATAATGCCAGCTTCTCGTAAAATCTTAAGGTGATGTGATACGGCTGGACGGGAAAGGTGTGTTTGCTTCGTGATTTCTCCTACACGTAATCCTGTTTGACATTCCGTTTCCATTAGCACTAATAAAATAGCCTGACGTGTTTCATCACCAATTGCCAATAATACTTTTTGAGAATCAATAAAATCTTTTTTTATAATATTTAATTGTTTTTGTTTATTCATTTCAATCACTTTGCCTCCAGGTAATTAGTCGAAAGGTTTAAGATGATGAACCATTACTTCGATACGGTAATGCTACATGATTGTTGCATGAGGTGCAATATTGAGAAAGAAAATCGAGACGAATGAATTTTTTATTGTTGAAAATTATAGGGAGATAGAAAAGGGATTGGAAGGATTACATAACACAATAGATGAAGTTTTAAAAACAAAAAATGATGTAACAATAAAATAAGCGGTCGTAACCTTGTATAATCCATAAGGTTACGACCGCTTATAATGTTTGTATTATTTTTGATTTTTACGATAGAACATGGTTCAACGTAAAGTACATTCTTTTGTTTTACACTTTCATACAGACACAATTCAGGTGGATTATAGATGTATGAAAAGGTAAAAGGAATTTTGGGGCGTAATCTATCTATATGATAATTCAAAATGAAATATAAGTCTATATTTTAATGTTTTTTTTGATTATATTTATGTCACTGAGCTCAGAACAATGATGTGGAGGGTAAATATATGAAATCGAATTATGTACCAGTTTTAATTGTTGGAGGGGGATTATCTGGGTTAGCGTCTGCGTTATTTCTTGCAAAACATAATATTGAGTACTTACTTATTGAAAGGCATCCGTCTACTGCCATTCATCCGAAAGCAGGCGGTCTTACTTTACGTACAATGGAGTTATTTCGAGAATTAGGCTTGGAAAAAAGAATTAAATTGGCAGGTAAAGCATTAGAGAACTGCAGAGGAAGAATAGCGGTTCATACAATAGCTGAGGCGAATAAAGAAGAATTGGAACAAATGAGAGCGACGCAATACGGAAACGATGAAGAGTTACTTCAAAAAATAGAAAAGATTAGTCCATCAAAACAAACTGCGTGTTATCAAATTATTTTAGAAGAGATGATGTTACAAGAAGTGAAAACATTAGGCGAGCAACTATCTTTTTATCATGAATTAGTTTCATTTGAACAAAATGAAAACGGGGTAAAAGCAACGATTCGAAATCGTGAAACAGAAAAAGAAAGTGTCATACATTGTGACTATGTAATTGCAGCGGATGGAGCGAAAAGTAAAATACGTGAGCAGTTAGGGATTAAAACTGAGGGTCGTGGAACCATTGGTGGCTATTATATGAATATTTATTTTGAAGCTGATTTAAGTGAGTTTATACAAGGAGATGCATTCGGTTTTTCGATGGTACTTCATCCGGAGGTTCTTGGTGCACTTATCCCGGTTGATAACGTAAAAAAATGGATTTATCATGTAGCCTACGATCCATTAAAAGGAGAGGGGCTAGAGGACTTCACTATAGAACGTTGTAAACAAATTATTCAAATAGCAATTGGAAGTACAAATGTTGAATCAAAAATATTAAGTGTTTTACCGTGGGAAGCAGCCGAAAGTACAGCGGTGAAATTTCAAGGAAATCGAACCTTTTTAGTTGGCGATTCTGCACATATTATGCCGCCAACAGGAGGATTTGGTTCAAATACAGGAATACAAGATGCGCACAATCTAGCTTGGAAATTAGCGGCTGTTATAAAAGGGAAGGCAAAACCAAAATTGTTAGAAACATATCATGAGGAGAGACACTCTGTTGCAAAATTAACGACAGCTTATGCAAGTAGTTTACTGTTTCGTGCTGCGAATAGAGAGGAAGGCAGTTTGAATAATATGGATGGTTTAGCTGTTACAGTTGGATATCAGTATTGTTCAGAAGCGATTATAGATGATTCAGTCACTCCGCATAGAATGGATAGCATAGAGTTGAACGGAAGACCTGGAACGCGAGCGCCACATTTATGGGGAACGTATGAGGGGAAGAAAGTTTCTACATTAGATTTATTCGGTAACAGTTTTGTATTACTTACAGGAGTAGAAAATAGTTCTTGGGCTGAGGCAGCACATACTGTTTCAGCTAAATTAGGAATAAATATAAAAGGGTATCGTGTTGGCTTAAGTGGAGACTTTATTGTTCCAGAAGATATTTTTAGTAAATTATATGGTATAGAGAATGGAGGTGCTGTATTAATTAGACCAGATGGCTTTATAGGATGGCGTTCGGAAAAAACGGTAGTAAATCCAGATATAGTATTGGAAGAGGTAATGAGAAATTTTTTATGTGATTTTTGAGTAACTACAGAAATATTGTTTTATGTGCTTCACTGTACTGAAAAAAATATTCACAAATTTCAATAGGTTTGATATGATTAAATTCGACAAGTTAATAGAGGCCGGAGATATTTGAGAAAAGCCATAAATTTATTTAGGGACACAGGAGTGTATTCTAAATAATTTATGGCTTTTTTTATTGAATGAACCGTACAAAATAGGGAGTTACATGTGAAAAGGAGGGCTATAGAAATTAAATAGGATAATACTAGTTTTCTATATTAATAATATAGAAAACATTTGTAAGGTTGGAATTTTAATATAGGTTTATAAAAATAATGAAAGTGTGTCTTCTATTTCGTGTAAATCTCATTAGCTTGTTGAAATTTGCAACGTAGGAAGGATTAGAAGGATGAGAAAGATTATTAGCGTTTTAGTTATTTTCTTTATGACGGGAAGTATCTTTGTTGGGGGAGCTGTTCATGCGAAAGCAGAAGGGAAGCATGAATGGAATATGAATAAGCTTTTAAATATTGCACATCGCGGAGCAAGTGGACATGCACCTGAGCATACTTTTGCTTCTTATGATTTAGTTAAAAAAATGAAAGCGGATTATTTAGAGTTAGATATTCAATTAACAAAGGATGGCCAATTAATTGCAATGCATGATACAGCAGTTGATCGCACTACAAATGGAACAGGCGAAGTACGCGATAAAACGTTAAGTGAAATAAAGAGTTTAGATGCAGGATCATGGTTTAATAAAGCGTATCCAGAAAAGGCTAAGCAAGAGTATGTTGGGCAAAAGGTTCCAACTCTTGAAGAAATCTTCCAAAAGTATGGAAGAAGTATGAAGTATTATATTGAAACAAAATCACCAGATGTGTATCCAGGAATGGAAGAGAAATTGTTGGCGCTGTTACAAAAATATAATTTAGTAGGCCAAAACATGTCTTCTAGCCGTGTTATGATTCAATCATTTAGTAAAGATAGTTTGAAAAAGATTCATAGTATGAATGAAAATATTCCGTTAGTTCAATTGCTTTGGTATTATCCAAATGAAAACAATGAAATTGTTGAATGGTCTGGCATTACACATGAACCGAAAAGTGTAACGAATGATGATTTTCAAGAAATTAAAAAGTATGCAGCTGGTATTGGACCAAACTTACGTAATGATAACGGAGAACTAATTATTGATGAGTCATATATGAAAATGGCTAGAAAAAATGGACTGTTAATTCACCCTTATACAATTAATGAGAAACCAGATATGAGACTGTTAATCAAATGGGGTGCTACAGGAATGTTTACAAATTATCCGGATCGATTACATAGTGTATTGAAGGGAAAATAAGTGGAAAAGGGTATACCAGTGTTTTAGGTATACCCTTTTTAATTTAACTCCCCGATAAATGTAATCTCTTTTTCATAGCATTCATCTACATCATAAATAATTTCTTGAAAGTGAAGCGTTTTGAAGGAATGACAAACTGACATTTCCCATGTCTCCCAAAAATCAATTTCATTTGAAAGAAGAATCCATTTTTGAAATTCACTATTTCTATTAAAGAAATTATGAAAGTAGTCCTCATTTTTAAATATAATGATTTGCGAATCCCACAAATTATTTATAGAAATTAAAACAACAACTCGATATGTATGTGTATCGCTTGGTTTCATATTTATTAAATGATTTGCTTGATTTAATAAGGTTTGAATACATAACCGTTTTACTTTTCTAGGTGTTTTACGAGAGTCAATAAAAGCTTGCGAAACTGGCAATAGCATATTCCAATATTCATCGTTATAGAAAGTAGAAGGGAACGTTTTTGTATGTTCCTCAATTCGCTTTATCATAGTGTTTGTTTTTCGTTTCATACCACGTATTTTCTTTTCACGCATTGTGAGTCATCTCCATAAATTTTTGTAATGCAGCAGAGTGATATATATCTTTTCTAGTAATAAAAGTAGTAGGAACTTTTTTGAAGCTATTTGGTAAAGGGTTGAATGATACGTCATGTTGATGACCATTTAAAATAGACTTCATCATAATTGCTATGCCCATACCTGATTTTACACATGCGAGTATCGCTTCAATTGTTCCAAACTCAAATACTCGCTTAGGTGAAATTCCTTCTTCTTGAAGCCAATCTTCTAATAAATTTCTATAATAGCACCCGTGACTAAATGCAAGTAAATTCATGTCTCCTATGTCTTTAAAGGAAGATAAAGGCTTTTTGCTAATGAGAACTAATTCTTCTTCACGAAATATATTTGTATGAAGTTCGGCATGCTGAGTAGAGCCAGCTATAAACGCTCCATCCAGTTTTCGTTCTAGTACAAGCCTAATCAATTGTTCTGTCGTATTTGATTCTAAAATCAATTCGATTTTTGGATATTTTTCATAATAGGCCGTTAATATAGATGGAAGTCTTACAGCGGTTGTAGATTCTGTACATCCAATTTTTAAAGTGCCTCTTGGTTCAATCCCATTACTTTGAACTGCTTTAACAGATTGATCCATTAAGTGGATAATTTGTTTGGCGTATGTTAATAAAATCTCACCGTTAGAAGTTAAAGTTACACCTTTTCCGTTTCGGTAAAATAAAGGCACACCTAATTCGTTTTCTAGTTGTTTCATACGCATTGTTACGCCAGACTGTACATAGTTTAAATTTTGAGCTGCGTGAGATATGTTTTTTTCTTTCGCAACTTCGAAAAATACAGTTAAATCTTTTATATCCAAGTATCATCCCTCCAGAAAAGGTATCATTTTTTTTGATGGATTACATGATAAATCTTTATTTTATATAATATCAGAACTTTCATACAATGGAAGGGGATGGAGGGATCATTGTGTTAATGGAAGAAAGGGTGAATAGTACTTATAAGTGGGTTATGTTAATTTTTGCGACGGTTGCTCAAACAACAGCAACACTTATAACGTATGGTGTTGGAGCGTTTGCTTTATTTTGGAAAGAAGAATATGCACTTACGAATACGGAGATCGGATTGTTAGTAAGTGTTGTAAATATAGGGCCGCTATTTTGTATGCTTTTTGTCGGGCGGCTACTTGATCAATACAATGAAAAGTTGTTAATTTCGATAAGTTCATTTTTATTAGGAGGTTCGTTTTTACTGACTAATATGGTCAATGGATTTAATGGGTTACTTTTTGTACTTTTATTAGTAGGAACGTTTTATAGTGTTTCGCAGCCAGGAGGAAGTAAGGTGATAATGAAGTGGTTCTCAAAAGAAAATCGCGGGTTAGCGATGGGAATTAGACAAGCCGGTATACCGATTGGTGGTACATTAGCGGGAGTGTTGATCCCGTTTCTTACAATAAAATATAATATGGCTTACGCGGTAAATAGCATTGCATGTATTTGTATAATTGGAGGGTTTTTATTTTTTATATTTTATAAGGAACCATATATTCAAGAGAAAGTTAAACAAGAACGTAGTAAACTTTCTTTTTGGATGCAGTTAAAAGAAGTGATGTGTAAAAAAGAGTTGTATGCAATTTATATAACTGGCATTTGTATGATTTCATTGCAAATGGTGTTAGTTGCACACTTTATAAAATTTTTAGTATTGAAACAATCAATCACGCCAATTTTAGCTGGAAAAGTATTTTCCGTTATGTTCTTTTCTGGAATGGTTGGTAGGGTTATATTAGCAGCTACTAGTGATTTGTTTTATAAGGGAAATCGGCGTATCCCCTTATTTATAACTGTTTGTATTTCTATTTTCTTCATTCTAATATTAGTAATGAGCATACATACAATAACGAATGTATTGTATGGTGTAAGTGCATTGTTAGGTTTCTTTTCAATTGGATGGTTTAGTCTTTATATAGCTGAAGTTGCGGAATCAGCAAGTGAAGAATCAGTAGGGATGACAGTGAGTTTTGCACTTACATTAAATCAAATTGCCATTATTGTTGCGCCTGCTTTATTTGGTTATATTGTAGATAAGAAGGGATATACGTATGCGTGGTTATGCATAGTTGTATTACTAACTATTTCAGCGGTCAGCTTATATAGGAAGTATAGAAAATGAAGGAATGGTAGCAATGTAAATTTTTTATGAAGAAAGTCTAAAGAAATGTTGAATGAGCGACATTTCTTTTTTTATTTGTTGTATAATCAAAATGTAAATGAGATTCGTTTTCAATTTCGTTCATTGCCTCTTTTGAAATTACCTGTAATTTTAGCCATAATTACCTGTTTTTCTTTATCGTTATTTGCATGATTTATTTTATTTAAAAATTTTTCAGCATCATTTCCTTTTAATATCACAATCTATTTTCCGTAATATTCAATTAATAACATGTTATTTTTTGTTATCCGATAATGAAACATCTTATCATCTAAACGATTGCGTTTATCGGTGTTTTTCATAGTACATCTCCATTCTTTTTAGTATGTAACAAATGTTACAAAAGAATTTGAAATTATAGTGTAATGCATCCGATTGTATGTTGGAAATTTTGCAAGAAAGAAATACAATAGAGAGTAGTCAAAATTGAAAATGAGAAAAAGGAATCTAGTTTTAACAGAGTGAATATTAAATAATATTATAATATACTTGATAATTAAAAGATATAAAATAGAATGGATATACGTTAAGTGAAACTAGATAAAAGAGGGTTCCTAGTATGTTAAAGAAATGGTTAATCATTTTCTTTATTTTTGCTGTTTTTTGTGGAAGTGTTGTTACACTAATACATGCAAATAAAGGAAAAAAATATGATGCAAAGGCATTTTCTAATGTAAATAGTAAGCAAAAAGATGTTAAGCAGGAAATTGATGCGAATGAGAAAAAGCGTTATGAAATTGCAGCTGGAAAACTAGATCAGTACTTAAAAGATAAAGGATTTAATGGGAGTGTTCTTGTAGCAAGTAAAGGTCATGTCATTTTACGAAAAGGCTACGGTTATGCGAATGTGAAAGATCAAGTATTAACAACGCCAAGAACGAAATATCGCATTGGCTCTATTACGAAAACAGTTGTTGCAATATCTATTATGCAACTAAAAGAAAAAGGGAAGTTGAACATTGAAGACAATGTAAATAAATATATCCCATCGTTTCCAGCAGATAAAAACATTACGTTACGAAACTTGTTAACACATACGTCTGGATTACCAGAACAGGGACAAGGTAGTGTTGACGCAGCATCACGGTTAAAATTAGTAACGTGGATTGGGGCACAAACGTTACAATTTCCAGCAGGGACAGGATGGAAATATACAGATTATAATTATATGGTGCTTGCATATATTGTAGAAAAAATATCAAATAAACCACTTGCTGAATATGTGAAAGAAAATATTTTGACTCCTGTTGGAATGAATGAATCTGGAATGGGCGCAACACTCCCAGAAGATATTTTCTTAGCAGAAGGGTATACGAAAAAAGATAATAAGTTAATAGCCACACCTCGCTTAAAAATGAACTGGCTGTATGGTTGTGGTGAAATGTATACGACTGTTGAAGATATGAAAAAGTTAGATGAAGCTATTATGGATGGTAAACTACTTTCTAAACAAAGTGTATCAGATATGTTTTCTGCATCACCTGCAAGAAAATATGGATTTAGTTTCTATATTTATCCAGATTATTATCATAACCACGGTGTATTAGCTGGCTGGAACACTTTTAATAATTTTAACTGGGATAAACGAACGTTTGTCATATTATTTTCTAACGTCCAAAATGGTATGAATGATGCATTTAATCAAGAATTTAGGAAAATGGCGAATGATTTAATAGAAGGAAAATAATTATAAAAAATCGGTATTGATATGTAATTATCAATACCGATTTTTTTATTTTGTAAAGTTTTACTTACTGAATAAAGTGAAAATTTACTCAGTGGAGGGGCTTTGTTCATCCCCCACTGAGTAGAAGCCCTCATCAATCTGGCTTTTACGGGCAACAGGGCCCCCACCTAACTTCTTTGCTTCCGCTGAATTTTGAGGTGGGGGTCTTACTGCCCATAAATAGCGGGATAAATAGGTAAGAAAGGTGATTTGTATATGAATAAATCTAAATAGATAGTTAAATGCTAAGTAATGCAAAGAAAAATTGGTAATTTTTACATTGATAAAAAAGCTTGAGCTTCACACTATGTGAAGCTTTACATTATTGAAGACAAGAACAGGAGGTTGAAAAAATGAAAAAAGCAATAAAGTTTTGTTTAATAGCTAGATTATCTACAACGATTATTAGTGGGTGCTCTTTTGAGGGTAACAATGAAAATGTTAAAGGGAAAGAAGGGGAAAAAGTAGAGGCACAGAAAAATGCTGGGAAATATACGATGCCAGATGAAAAAGATAAACATGAAGGTACATGGCTGCAATGGCCACATGAATACACATATGGTGAAGAGTATAAGAAGGAAGTTGAACCTATTTGGGTTAAGATGGCAAGTGCTTTAACTGAGGGTGAGAAAGTCCACATTGTTGCATATGACCAGGAAGAAAAAGAAAGAATCAATAACCTTTTAACAGATGAAGGGCTAAATATGGAGAAGATTGATTTCTTTATCGCGCCTACTGATGATGTATGGGCAAGGGACAGTGGACCAATTTTTGTTTATGACAGCAATAAAAATCTCAAAATATTAGATCCAGCATTTAATGGTTGGGGGAAGAAAACACCTTATAAAAATGATGCTCAAATACGTAAGAATGTCAGTAAACAATCAGGAATTGAAAGAGTTGATTGGGGGGAATTTGTCCTTGAAGGCGGCGCAATTGAATTAGACAGCAATGGGACTGCTTTATTAACTCGAAGTGCAGTAACGAATAAAAATAGAAATCCTGATTTATCAGAAAAGGAAATTGAAAAATATATAAGTGACCTTGGGGTATCAAACTTTATTTGGTTAGACGGAGTACCTAATTTAGATATTACGGACTTTCATATTGATGGATTTGCTAAATTCCATAATAAATCTACCATTGTAACGATGAAAGAAGATGACCTAGCCGAATGGGGTTTATCTAATAAAGATATGGATACATTGTTAGATGCAAAAAATGCTTCAGGACAGAAATATAAGTATGAATACTTACCGCTTAGTAAAGAAAAGGTTGCTTTAGAAAATGGAAAAACTCTCGATTATAAGGGGGCATATATCAATTATTATATCGGAAATACAGTTGTATTAGTGCCTAATTATAATGATCCGAATGATAAAATCGCAAACGATACGATTCAGAAGTTATACCCAGGTCATAAAGTAGTCGGTATTGATGTGAGAGAGTTGTATAAAAACGGCGGTATGATTCATTGTGTGACACAACAACAACCCATTGCATTGAAGTAATTGATTGTAATTTCGTTGTTCTGCTATATAGACAAAATAGGTGGAATCTTATTACCTATTTTGTCGTTCCTTATTATTTATAATAATAAAATTTAATATAATGATAAATTGATTATAGTGTATATTCGCTTTTCGTTTTATATGGTAAAGGAGAAAAATGTTTGTGTTAAAGAATTTTAAAATAGTGTTTTCGTATTTCCCAATCGTTTTACAGTACATTTTAAATCTAGCTTTAATTTGCTTAGGGGTTATTCTAAGTGTGTTTCTTATGAAAGAAGTCATTCAGTTTATACAAGAACTGAAATTGGATGGTAATGAATCGAGTTATCATTTAATCATTTATTGTTGTTTTAAAATATGGTATTTAAAAAACTTGTCAAGAGTCAATATAAGGCTTAACGTCAGCCTTATATTTTTTATATAAATATATAATATTTCTCCATGCTATAATCCATTCATAAAATGTACATGTTGCATGAGTTGTAACGAAAAAAGACATAAATTTAGGAATAGTTGGCTTTGTAAAATCAGTTATGTAACTACTATTAAAAAGCGAGGTAAATAATATGGAACAAAAACATAATGGCATTATTTTTACTGCAATACCAGACGAATTAAATGAATATTATCAACCATTTTATGAAGACTTGATTTACTTTAATGAATGTTTAAATGAAAAGAAATCAATTGCGGATCAACTTATATCTTTATCTGTTGAAGAACAAGACTTTCATACGAGCTGTTTTGAGTATGATGATATTTGGCTAAGAGATGTTGCACCGGTTGTCACAAATCATCTAGTTAAATTTAAATATCGACCAAATTATTTGCCAAATGATCAAGGGCGATATTTAGATCAACAATTTAATAAATGGTTGAAAAAGAATGACTTTGAATATGTAAAATCCCCATTAATATTAGATGGTGGTAATCTTATTTGGAATAAAAAAGATACTGTAATATTAACAGAACGCATATTTGATGATAACGATGATTGGATAGAAGAGGAAATTATTGAGCAGTTAGAATGGGATTTAGATGTGAGCCGAGTTATTATTATTCCTGCTGAGGAAGGGGATGTACTAGCACACGCAGACGGAATGGTTAAATTTATTGATGAACATACAATGTTTATTAGTGATTTTTTAGGAGATCATGAATTTAGATATAGTGTTCAAGAGATTATTAAAGAACAAATGCCAGAAGCTGAATTTATAGTTGTTCCTTCATCATATACAGAGAAAGGACAATATGATCAAGAGATAGCATCGGCAAAAGGGTTGTATATAAATATGTTAGAATCATGTGATGCTCTTTATGTTCCTAAGTTTGGGCTAGCTAAAGATGAGGAAGTTTTACGATATATTCAACAGTATACGGAGAAACAAGTTATTCAAATTCATGTAGGAGAAATATCAACAATGGGAGGCGCGATGAATTGTTTAACGTGGTATTGTCCAAGTCATTTGTTACCTTCGAAAATGAGAAGATTGAAAAATCAGAATGAAAATTTTTCAATGAAGAAGATTTTTGATTGGTTTTAATAAATAAGTAATGAAAAGAAAATATATTCAAGGAGTATTGATATGTATACCATCGCTGAGTTTTCTCGGATTTGTAAAATGAGTACGCGGATGTTAAGACATTATGACAAAGAGGAGATATTAAAACCGGCATATGTGAATCCGGTTAATGGGTATAGGTATTATGAACAAGAGCAGCTGGAAGTAGCATTGAAAATAAAAAAGCTAAGGGAGTATAAATTTCCTCTTCCAAAAATTAAAATTGTTTTGCAGTCATCGGATCAAGATTCGTTTGTTCAGCATATACAATCACAAATTATCGAGTTGTCTCAGGAAGTGAAGCAAAACTTACAGGTTATTTCAGAAATGAATGAAATGGTAATGGTGAATAGTAGTCTAAATATTGCTCGCCATAGAAGTTACGATATATTAATGGGAATGAGGAACGAAGTAACGTTAATTACTCAAAGAGTAAAAATAGATATAGATGATATGGATGATTATTTTTATGACTTATATGAAGAGGTACAAAAAAATAACTTTCAAATAGCTGGTTCTCCATCTGCAGTCTTTTATGATGAAGAATATATTCCAAGTAACAGTGATATTGAGTTAAGAATTCCGGTTATGCAGGGGAATGATGAAGACGTAGCACAAGAGTATGAAATGAAACAACTAAGTCCACATCATATCGTTACTACTATGCATTATGGAAGTTACGACTATATAGGTTACGCTTATATAGCGTTAGAAGAATGGATTGAAAGAAAGGGGTATGTAATAATTAATTCGCCATATGAAGTTTATATAAAGGGACCTGAATGTGATTGTTTAGCAGAAGAGTATGTGACACAAATTTGTTTTTTAGTTACGAAAATAGAATGAGAATAAGGATTGACATTAACATTATGTCAATCCTTATTCTATGTATGAAAGCAATTTATCATAATAAAAAGGAGAAGTAAAGAATCACCTTATAAAGTTGCTACAAGTAAATGAAGATATTCCTGTTGACCTTAACACGATGTCAAAGTATAGACTGTACGTACATTCATATAAGGGGTGAACACGTATGAGAAATATAGAGAATAGTTTGTTTTATATGCCTGCGGAATGGGAGAAACATGAAGGTACATGGCTCCAATGGCCACATGATAAAGCACATAGAGGTGAAGGCTACAGAGCTAAGTTAGATGATATTTGGATATCGATGGCAAAGGAGCTTCACTATGGAGAAAATGTCCATATTGTTGTATGTGATGAAGAAGAGAAAATACATGTCCAATCGAAGTTAATTGAAGCTAATGTAAATATGGATAAAATTGATTTCTTAATTCAAGAAACTGATGATATTTGGATACGAGATAACGGACCAATCTTTGTAACGGATAAGGAAGGGAATCGCTGCCTAACGCACTGGATATTTAATGGTTGGGGAAATAAATATCCGTACGAAAAAGACGCTAATATTCCGAATAAAATAAGTGAAATGTATCGTATTCCAAAAGTTGAATCTAGTGTCTGTCTAGAGGGTGGGGGAATTGAGATAAACGGAAACGGGACCTTAATGGCGGCGAAAACGTCTATTATAAATGAAAATCGAAATCCCACACTAAGTCAGAAAGAAATTGAAATGGAGTTAACGAAATATTTAGGAGTAACAAATTTTATATGGATAACTGGTATACGCGGAGAAGATAATTATGATGAAGATACGGATTATCATATTGATGGCGCGGCACGGTTTGTAAATGAAAATACGATACTGTATGAGTATGATCCTTTCGATGAAGGAGAGCCATACCTTTTGGAGGCGTATGAAAAGCATTATCAAGAATTACGGCAAGCGAAAAATATAGATGGAAAGCCATTTCAGCTCATTCCAGTACCAGTAACAAGAAAAGTGGTAAAAGAAGCAGATTGTAAAGGATCGTACTTAAATTTTTACATTGGTAATGAAGTTGTATTGGTACCTATATACGGTGATGAACATGATAAATTAGGGCTTCAAATCATTGAAGGTCAATTTCCAGGGAGAAGAATTGTTGGTATATATGTTAACGAATTGTATGCATACGGTGGTATGATTCATTGTGTGACGCAGCAGCATATAGAATAGAGTAATTCAAATAAAAAGCATGCAGAGCATATACTCTGCATGCTTTTTATAATGTTGAAAACTCCTCAACAAGTTGAGTGAATTGTTTCAATGCACTTTCAATCGGTTCTGGCGTTGTTAAATCGACGCCAGCTTTTTTCAATAAGTTTAATGGGTAGTCTGAACTTCCGCCTTTAAGGAATTCAATATAATTTTTCTGAGCATTCGGATCACCGCTTAATAGTTTATCAGCGATTTGAATGGCAGATGCGAATCCAGTTGCATATTTGTATACGTAAAACGGGCGATAGAAATGAGGGATTCTAGCCCATCCGTATTTTACTTCTTCATCAAATACAAGTGAATCACCGTTATATTCTTTAAATAGCTTTTCATAAATTTCACTGAAGACTTGTGCATTTAATGGTTTACCTTGTTCAGCTATTTCATGTGTGATTTTTTCAAATTCTGCAAACATAATTTGTGTAAAGAAAGTACCTTTAAATTTCTCAATAAAATGGTTAACTAAATGGTTACGCACGTTCGTATCTTTTGCTTCTTTTAATAAATAGTGAATTAATAAGACTTCATTTACTGTAGAAGCGACTTCTGCGACAAAGATAGAATAATGTGCAGAAATTCTTGGTTGGTATCCATGTGAATAGTGCGTATGCATACCGTGACCGCATTCATGAGTAAGAGTGAACAGGCTGTTTAAATCATCGTGATGATTTAAAAGAATGAAAGGATGAACGCCGTATACACCAAAGTTATAAGCACCAGAACGTTTCCCTGGTGTTTCTCTTACGTCTATATATCTTTTATCTTTAAAACTTTTTAATGTCTCAATATATTCTTCTCCTAAAGGAGCTAGTGATGCAATCATAATGTCAAATGCTTCACTATATGGGATGTCTTGTTTTGCACCTTCTACTAAATCGACGCCTAAGTCGTATTGTCTTAGTTCATCTACGTTTAATTTTTCTTTTCGAATTTCATTGTATGTATGTAATGTTTGAATGTTTTTTTTCGTTGTATCAATTAGGTTTTCATATACTTCTTTTGGAACCATATCGCCAAATAATGATTTCTCTAGCGCTGATGGATAGTTTCTTAATTTCGAAACAGTAACATTATTTTTAATAGCAGCGGATAAAGTAGATGCGATGGAATTCTTTAACTGAACATATGGTTTGTAATATGCTTTATAAGCTTCTTTACGCTTTTCACGATTCGTATCTTCTATTAACTTTGCATACATTCCGCGTGTTAAGTTCACTTTTTCTCCATCGTCAGTCGTCACTTCACCAAATAATATATCTGCATTATTTAACATACCAAATGTGTGCTGTGGAGAAGAAAGAGCTTCACCCATTTGTGATAAAATTTCTTCTTGGTCCTTATTTAATACGTGTTTTTTATAACGGTATAATTCAAATAAGTCTTCTTTATAATATTGTAAGCCTTCTGTTTCTTCTATGTAAGAATGTAATGTGTTTTCGTCTATGCTAAGTAAGAAGGGGGAAAAGAAAGATTTCGCTGCACTTACTTTCACGTGTAATTGTGATACTTTATCGACAAGAGATTGCGCGTCAGTATCGCGTGTATCAAGGTCAGATTGTAATCGTGCATAAGCGAACATTAAAGATATTATGCTAGAAATTTCTTCACTCTTCGTTAAATAAGCTAATAAACTATTGCCGTCGTGAATATTTCCATTAAACTCGTGTAATTCCTTCGTTAATACTTCAATTTTATGAAAATCACTTTCCCAATCTTCAATTGTATGGTAAATGTCTGTTAAATCCCATTTTTCTATATCAGCTACTTGTAATCGATCTTTAAGTTCTGTCATAATCATTTCCTTTCTAAACATGTAGTTATATTTCTATATAACTATGAAATACAACAAATTGCAAAAAATCCCTGCTGAAAATTGAAAAGCCCTGCTAAAATAACAAGGCTTACTTACTTAGAGTGTAATTCCGAATTTTGAATGTAAAAGGTTTGTATATTGCATGTTTGTAACGGTTTCTTTCGTTTTTTTACCATTTTTCGCTACTGTAAGGCTATCTTTCGTTAAAGAGGCATGCCCATCTTCAGTTAGTTTTACAATAAGAGGTACTTTATTAAAGGGTGATCCTTCATGTTCAACGATAATTTTTTGTGCTGTATTTGCTTTTTCTTCATCCACTTCTTCTATATAAAATGCATAGCCTAACGTCCAATCATCAGCAGAAGATTGATCCAAGAACTCATTGTTTTTCCGCATCTCTAAAATGTAGTTTCCCTTTTCGGTCATTTCTTTACGAATACGATAATCTCCTGTAACAGAGTGAATGACTTCACCTGAGAAAGGGACAGGGGCAAGAGGTAAGTATGATCCGAATCCTACTTCAATTAAATAAAGTTCATTATGATGTGTTAAAACGATTGCGATATGGCCAGAATCAACAGCCCATATGGAGTTTGCAGCGTTATAAACTGTTCCTGAAACGAGATGAACATCGAATCCAGAATCTTTCAGGAAGTAATACATAGTAGGATTGAGTTCATAACAAAGACCGCCACGGTTATTTACTAAAATTTTCTCTTTCAAATTTTCTTTTGATATTTCTTTAAAATTCTTTTCGAGAATATTTAAGTTTTCAAAAGGAACAGTTTGTGCCATTGCGTACATAATGTTAGATAAATTTTCAAATGAAACTGTGTCTTTTTCTTCTATATGTAATCGTGCGAAAAATTGTTTTTGAAAGTCTGTCATCGAAACCCCTCCGTTATGCTTTTATAGGTAAATTGTAAACAATCTTGAATAGGATGTGAAATTAAAACTACGTTGAATATTTGAAATTAGACTAAAAATAATATGGGAGAGTGAGAGATTGCTACTTTACTAACGGTGGGACGAATATTATAATAATTCTGATAAACTATGCAAACGCTTTCTTGGAAGGGGATGGTGTACAGATGTTTAAAAGAATAACAATAGTCGGATTGTCAGTTTTTATGTTTTTACCTAGTATATATGAGGGGAGTAAAGCATATGCAGACACAGTTAACAATGGAACGTTAATGCAGTATTTTGAGTGGTATGCTCCGAATGATGGGAATCATTGGAATCGTTTGCGTACTGATGCTGAAAATTTAGCGGAAAAAGGAATTACATCTGTTTGGATACCACCTGCATATAAAGGAACTACGCAAAATGACGTAGGATATGGAGCATATGATTTATATGATCTGGGGGAATTCAATCAAAAGGGCACAGTGCGGACGAAATATGGGACGAAAGCACAATTGAAATTTGCAATTGACGCTTTACATAAGAAAAACATCGATGTATACGGTGATGTAGTTATGAATCATAAAGGTGGGGCTGATTATACAGAAACTGTTACAGCAGTTGAGGTAGACCCGAGCAATCGGAATATTGAAGTATCAGGTGATTATGAAATTAGTGCGTGGACGGGATTTAACTTTCCAGGGCGTGGAGATTCTTATTCTAATTTCAAATGGAAATGGTATCATTTTGACGGAACGGATTGGGATGAAAGAAGGAAATTAAACCGAATTTATAAATTTAGGGGCATAGGTAAAGCATGGGACTGGGAAGTGTCTAGCGAGAATGGGAATTATGATTATTTGATGTATGCGGATCTTGATTTTGGTCATCCAGATGTTGCGAATGAAATGAAAAAATGGGGAACGTGGTATGCGAATGAATTAAATTTAGATGGTTTTCGTTTAGATGCTGTTAAACATATTGATCATGAATATTTGCGCGATTGGGTAAATCACGTTAGACAGCAAACAGGGAAAGAAATGTTTACAGTAGCTGAATATTGGCAAAATGATATCCAGACTTTAAATAATTATTTAGCGAAGGTTAATTATAATCAATCTGTGTTCGATGCACCACTTCATTATAATTTTCATTATGCTTCAACAGGAAATGGAAATTATGATATGAGAAATATTTTAAAAGGAACGGTAGTTGCGAATCATCCTACACTTGCGGTTACTCTAGTTGAAAATCATGATTCACAGCCTGGTCAGTCATTGGAATCTGTAGTGAGCCCTTGGTTCAAGCCGCTGGCATATGCATTTATTTTAACGCGTGCAGAGGGGTATCCTTCTGTTTTCTATGGTGATTACTATGGTACAAAAGGAAATAGTAACTATGAAATTCCAGCGTTAAAGGACAAAATTGATCCGATTTTGACGGCACGAAAAAACTTTGCATATGGTACGCAGCGTGATTATTTTGATCATCCAGATGTGATTGGCTGGACAAGAGAAGGTGATAGTGTACATGCTAATTCTGGTTTAGCAACATTAATCTCTGATGGACCAGGAGGGGCAAAGTGGATGGATGTTGGAAAGAATAACGCAGGGGAAGTATGGTACGATATTACGGGTAATCAAACAAATACTGTAACAATTAATAAGGACGGATGGGGGCAGTTCCAAGTAAGTGGAGGATCAGTTTCCATATATGTTCAGCAGTAATTTGGTGATGAAAAAGAAGAGGTAGACTGAAATATAAGTTTTCCTCTTCCTTTTTACATTCTGTATAGTTATAAAAGTATGACACCTTTACTTCTCACGTAACATATAGTATGATGATTTCAATAAATTAGATTTCAATGACTATAATATAAATTAATGAGAGGTGCTTTTTGTGAGTGCGGTAGGTACTAAATAGGAAAAATTTAATGAAATAAATCGGATAAGACCAGGGGATTTTTATGTACATCATACCCCTAATTTTGTCATGCATTTATTTCAAAACCTATGAAGATACCTACAATACTTTATAAAGCGTGTAATAAGGGACTGCCATCTATTTTTTTATGGCTTATTTCCTCATATGTTATTACAAATGCCTTGTAAATGTAAAAGCTGCGGTATCCCCGCAGCTTTTTTGTATATGTTTTTATTGTATAATTATGGGATTTTATATATGACTCATTGGAATCTAATGAGTAGGTATCTTCATTTATGATAAAAATCAATCATAGTGAGGAGAAACAAAATGAATACGATGACTTTTGAAAAGCTACAATATAACGAATTAAAGGATATAGTGAAATCTTATTGTGTAAGTGGATTAGGTAAGGAATTATTAAACAAATTAGAGCCGAGTACGAGTATAAAAGTAGTGAGAAATCGGTTGAATGAAACGACAGAAGCACGAGCTATATTAGATGCAGAAGGGCATGTTCCTTTCTTCGGCATTTCTAATATTGCTAGTACAATTCAAAAATTAGAAAAAGGGATGATTTTAGATCCAGAAGAATTAGTCAGTGTTTCAGACTTTTTACGCGGATGTAGAAAGATTAAAAAGTTTATGTTAGATAAAGAATTTTTTGCACCAGTATTAGCTTCTTATGCAAATTCAATGACTGAATATAAAAGTATTGAAGAGGAAATTAACTTTTCAATTAAAGGAAATAGTATTGATGCAGCTGCAAGTAAAGAGTTAAAACGAATTCGAAATAATATCGATTCTGTAGATGGGAAAATAAAAGAACGTTTAACGAAGTTTTTAAATAGTAGTGCAAATAAGAAATTCATTCAGGAATTCTTTATTAGTAAAAAGGATGACCGTTATACGATTCCAATTAAATCTTCCTATAAAAACCAAGTTGCTGGAAGTATTATTGAAGCCTCGGCAAAAGGTTCTACTGTATTTATAGAACCGCATACGGTTACGAAATTGAATGCGGAACTAGCGGGTTTGAAAGCAGAAGAAGCGGTTGAAGAATATCAAATTTTAGCGACTTTATCAGGAATGGTGTTAGAAAACATTTATAGTATAAAGATTAACATGGAGCTAATTAGTCAGTATGATATGGTATTTGCAAAAGCGAAGTTTAGTAAATCAATTGATGGAATAGAGCCGAAGTTAAATGATCATGGCTACATTCATTTAGTGAATTGTAAGCATCCGCTTTTAACAGGGCAAGTTGTACCCTTAAATTTTGAAATTGGTCAAGAGTATCGTAGTTTAATTATTACAGGGCCGAATGCGGGCGGAAAGACAATTGTGTTAAAAACGATTGGATTGTTAACATTAGCTACAATGTCAGGTCTTCATATTGCAGGAGATAAAGGTACAGAAATCGCTATTTTTGAAAATGTATTTGTAGATATTGGTGATAATCAAAGTATCGAAAATGCACTAAGTACATTTTCATCTCATATGAAAAATCTTTCTGAGATTATGAGGATGTCAAATAATAATACGTTGTTATTATTTGATGAAATAGGAAGCGGGACTGAACCGAATGAAGGAGCAGCACTTGCAATTTCTATTTTAGAAGAGTTGTACCTTGCGGGATGTATTACCGTTGCGAGTACGCATTACGGAGAAATTAAACGATTCTCAGAAATGCACGATGACTTTATGAATGCAGCGATGCAGTTTAATAGTGAAACGCTAGAGCCGCTTTATAAATTAGTTATCGGAAAATCAGGAGAAAGTAATGCACTTTGGATTGCGAATAAAATGAGCGTAAAAGAACATGTGCTGAAAAGAGCGAAAGAGTACATGGGAAATAAAGAGTACGCCTTAGAAAAAGTGAATGAAAGTAAAATTAGAAAACCGAAATTTGTACAAGAAAAAAGAGAATTTCATTATGAGTACAAAATCGGCGATCGTGTGAATTTATTAGATTATGATGATTTTGGTATCATCTATAAGGAAAAAGATAATTTTTATAACGTTGTTGTATATTATAACGGTGAATTCGTTGAAGTAAATGTAAAACGTATGAATTTAGAGGTAGCAGCGAAGGAATTATACCCAGAGGGATACGATTTAAATACACTATTTGTCGATTATAAAGAGAGAAAAATGCAACATGATATTGAGCGCGGATCGAAAAAAGCACTGCGTAAAATTCAAAAAGAAATAAGAAAGAATAGAGGATAAGTTAAAATGGTAACGATTAGACAAGAACAAAAAAATGATTATAGAAAAACAGAAGAAGTCGTAAAAGAAGTATTTTCACTTGAAGAATTTAGTGATAAAACAGAACATGAACTTGTAAAACGTATTAGAGAATGTGAAGCATTTGTTCCGGAGTTATCAATTGTTGCGGTAGATGAAGATATAGTTGGTCACATTATGTTATCGAAAATTACAATAGAACAAGGTGGAACTTCTGTAGAATCGTTAGCACTTGCACCAGTTTCAGTTGCTAGGGGTCATCAGAAGAAAGGAATTGGTGGAAAACTGATCACGGCTGCTTTAGAAAAAGCGAAAGAACTTGGATACGGATCAGTTGTAGTATTAGGACATCCAGAGTACTACCCGAAATTTGGTTTTAAGAAAGTAAGTGAGTGGAATGTAAAAGCACCGTTTGAAGTGCCTGAAGAGGTATTTATGATAAAGGAATTAACAGAAAATGCTCTTCGAGGTGTAGAAGGAATTGTACAATATTCGAGTGCTTTTGCTGAGTAGGAGTACCGGTTAAGAAATGTAATCATAAAAGATGCTATCTTTTTGTATGGATATACAGAAAGATAGCTTTTTTTATTAAGCGGATCTACTGACGTATATTTTGCTCAATGAATAATTGAGGTGGTAAAATTGATATAGAAACGTAAAGGGAGAGAATGAAATGAATAAGCGAGAAACAGATAGCAATGAGAATGTAGTGACGTTATATGTTACAAGACACGGTAAAACAATATTAAATACGAATCATCGCGCGCAAGGTTGGGCAGATTCTCCTTTAGTAGAAAAAGGTGTTGAAGTTGCCACAAATTTAGGAACAGGATTAAAAGATATTCATTTTATGAACGCATATAGTAGTGATAGCGGCCGCGCAATTGAAACTGCTAATTTAGTATTAAAATATAGTGAGCAATCAAAAGTAAAACTTGAGCAAAGAAAAGATTTGCGAGAATTAAATTTCGGTATTTTTGAAGGTGAAAAACTTGAGAATATGTGGGATGTGGTTGGAAAAGCTGCAGGCGTTGCATCACCAGAAGAACTCTTGAAGCTTTCTATTCAAGAAGTGATTAATCTTATTAGAGTAGCAGATCCGACAAAACAGGCGGAAGATTGGGAATTGTTTTCTACTCGTATAAAAACAGAGATAGATAAAATTAGTGAAGAATCTGCTGCAAATGGTGGCGGTAACGTTTTAGTTGTCGTTCATGGGCTTTTGATTACTACCTTAATAGAAATGTTAGACAGTAGCAAAACAAAACTTGGAGTGGAAAATGCTAGCGTGACGAAGATTGTATATCAAGATGGAACATACACAGTCGAGTCTGTTGGAGATATGAGTTACGTTGCAAAAGGGAAAGAAAGTGTGGAAATATAAAAATAAGAAAAGGAAGGTAGAGAAATCTAGCTTCCTTTTTTATTGGAACGATTATGGGATCAATAAAATCTTCCCTGTGCTTTTTCGGCTCTCTAATAATTCATGAGCACGGGCACCATCTTGTAAAGAGAATGTAGTAGAACTTGCGATCTTTAATTTTTCGGTCGCAATCCATTCGAATAATTGAGAGGAGCGTTCTATTCTCTCTTCATAAGATGTAAGCACGTTCCAAAGGTCTCCGCCAGTTAAAGTTTTCGAAGTATCCATAAGCATACGTGGATCAACTGGCGCAGGATTACCGCCGGCCATTCCGTAAAATACGACAGTACCGCCAGTTTTAGTAGCATTAAAACTCTCCTCTAATGTAGAACCTACTGATTCATATACAACATTTACTCCATCACCATTTGTTATTTCAACTACTTTTGTATGCCATGCTTCCGTATATAAAAAAACGTGATCAGCACCAGCTAATGTAGCTATCTTTGCTTTTTCTTTTGATGACGTTAGGCCGATTACTTTTCCGCCTAGTAGTTTAATTATTTGAATAAGAAGTTGCCCAACACCACCAGCTGCAGCGTGTACTAAAGCTATATCACCTTGTTTTATCTCATAGCTATCTTTCGTTAAATAATGTGCGGTTAGACCTTGCAATAAGACAGAAGCGGCTGTTTCAAAAGAGATAGAATCTAAAAGCTTAATTGCTTTCTCAGACGGAACAGCAACTAGCTCTGCATTTGCAAATGGGACATCAGCAAATGCAATACGATCTCCAGGATTAATATTCGTAACGTCAGCTCCTACTTTTTCAACAATGCCAGCCCCTTCATAACCTAATATAAAAGGCGGGGTACCAGCGAGATGATAATCACCGCGGCGTCTATAAATGTCGGCGAAATTTAAACCGATTGCTTTCGTGCGGACAATAATTTCATTTGGATTTATGATTGGATCATTTAGTTCTTTATATTGTAGTACATCCGGATTTCCGAACTGTTCGAAACAAAGTGCTTTCATATGGAATACCTCCATTTTTATTGTTTGTAGATGCTCTTTATCATACAATACAAATATCAATAGACAAAGAGGATTATTTCGATGAAATCAATCGGGAATATCGATTGAAAAGAGGGACGATAAATGGAGATAAAACAATTAATTACATTTAAAGTAGCGGCGGATACTTTGAATTTTACACAAACTGCGAAGAAATTAAACTTTGCTCAATCGAGTGTGACAGCGCAAATTAAAACGTTAGAAGCTGAGTTAGGTACGCCGTTATTTGAAAGATTAGGAAAACGCCTTTTCTTAACTGAAGCAGGTAGGAAGTTTCAACTATATGCCGACAAGATGATTGCGCTCAGCAACGAAGCAAAAATGGCTGTGAAAGATGATGAAGAAATAGCAGGTACGTTAATAATCGGTGCGCAAGAGAGTCAATGTACATATAGACTTCCTTCTATATTAAAGAGGTTTAAAGCACAATTTCCTCAAATAAAGCTTATATTTAAACCAGCGCATTCCAATAAAGATGCGAAGGAACAATTGATGGAGGGAAAAGTCGATCTTGCATTTATTTTGGACGAATGTAAAACAGAAGATACTTTACATGTGGAGCCGCTTATGAAAGAAGAATTAAAAATAGTAGCTGCTTCAGGGCATCATTTACTCGAGAAAGCTTCCATTTCTACAAAAGATTTAGAAAGTGAGACGTTGTTGCTAACAGAGCTAGGGTGCTCGTACCGGACTTTATTTGAAGAGCTACTTCGTACAGAAGATGTGTATCCAGCAAATAAAATTGAGTTCGTTAGTGTAGAGGCAATTAAACAATGTGTTATTGCAGATTTAGGAATAGCTGTTTTACCAGCGATAGTAGTAGAAAAAGATATACGAGAAGGGACGATAGAAGAGTTACATGTAGAAAGTGCAATCTCACCGATTTATACACAAATTGCTTGGCATAAAGATAAATGGATGACAGCGCCACTGCAGCAATTTATTGATGTAACGAGGGAGTTTTTTACAACGGATTAAGTGGAGAAATATTTATTTTATATAAAAGAAAAAATGGCAATTTTGTATAAAGAACCGATGCTTGCATGTAACAAGTATCGGTTCTTTTATGTTTTAAATAAAGGATGCTATAAAATGTGTATTTCTCAACTTTTTTTCTTACAAGGATAAGTAAAGTTCTTCGTATATTCCAATAATCATAAGGGAATTTACAACGTTAATTCGTTTCTGTAAGATGCCTCTAGGAAGCATGGAAGGAGGGCTGACACAGCAGTATAGGTTGTGTTTAGTATACATAATCATTTTGAGGGGGAATTTAAAATGTTTAAAAAGTTAATGAAAGTATGCGTGTTAAGTGCGGCAAGTATAGGTGTATTATTTAGTTTTCAAGGAAGTACATTTGCAGCTACTGATTTAAGTAGTTATTATGACGGGAAAAATCCAGCAACAACGAAAGTATACGGGGGAAGTACAACGTGTGATGCAGATGGATTTAATGCAAAGTCTACAGCAGTTTATGAGGGTAGTAAAAAAGTAGGGACAGTGTATTTACGTTACAGTAATAAATGTCATGCAGCATGGTCTAAGCTTGTTTTAGATCAACCAGCTCCTTCTGTTTCTGGAGGGGTATATGCTTACGCTGTTATTAATAAATATAAAAATGGTGTATTCCAAAAATCAGTAGACTCTAATAGTGGCAATGGAGCAATTAAAACAGGACAAACGAGTACGTATACAGGAATGGTGTTTGATTTAACTGCTGATTTTGGTTATACAGCTGATGCCGAAGCGGTGACGATTAATAATGGTTACGGGAAAACAGCACGTTATTAATAAAGGAGTGGAATTCTATGAAGCTTTTTAAAAAGGTAAGCGCATGTCTTTGTCTGGCATTGCTCATCGTAACTAGTGTGTTTAGTACGACCAATAATGATAAAGCATACGCGGAAGACCATTCATATGATGGAAAAAGTCCTTATTATAATAGCTGTAATCAATCCGCAGTAACGAAAGAAAAGAAGTGGATTGATTCAAACTCTTATGTGGAATTAAAATTTAGCACGACGTGTAAGACAGCATGGGCAAAAGTTACTGTAACTCGCCTGGCAGTTTATAATAATGAAGCTGATGCAAGGATTGTTAGAAAAACAGATGGAAAGGCATACACTTGCGGAAGTGCTGGAGGAAATGGTGTTGTAAATAAAGGGCAAACATCATGCTATACACCAATGGTATATGATTTAGATCCAAGAAAAGCACAAGCGCAGGGGAAACATGCAATTCCGAATAGTGATGCATATAATTATGCGGAGACTATTTGGTATTGATGAGGAAATGGAGAATGTAAGATAGAATATTTTAAGAGCATGTTTTGATTGGATTTCAAAACATGCTCGATTTGCATTCAGTCTAATTTTTTTAGTAATCATGGACCATTGAATTAACTAAGGTCTGTATCAGGAGGAGTATATCCAAGGTGCCTAGCCATTGATACAATTTGTCCTTTATGGTGAAACTCATGAGTCTCCGTATGAGTTAAAAGCCATAGCGGAGTTGTACTCCAAAGCTCTTTTTGCCACTTTACTTCATTTGCTATATTTTCGAGCCAACGGTCATTGTATTCATCTAAAAAACGTTGTACAGTCTCATCTACTAACTTAAATCTATCACGGACTTTCTCAACATCTGCATGCTCAATTTCATCATCATTAGCGAATGAAAAATTTGCTCGTTTTTGCTTGAATGCAAATGATCCAAGCCAGTATCGATAGCAATCGGCTACATGAATATGTGTCTTTATAATGCTACCGCTCCCGAAATTCGGAACAGTGCTATGTAATTTTTCTAGTGGGATTTCTTCCAAAAATGAAAATAGAGTTTCTCTTGTAGAGCTAATAAGATTATATTGTTGTTTTAAAATATGTAACATGTAAGTACACTCCTCTTTTATTTACATAGTAAGTAATTCTATATTTACGAGGAGGGAACCTTTTTATTATCTTTAATAAGCATATTAGATGTATTTCTTATTTATTTCTGATAGATTAAACAAGGTAAAACTTTAATGAATTGAACATTCTTAGTTCATAATAAATTGTACATCAAGAAGGAGAACGATAAAGTGAATAGACTAGTTGGCTTAAAACAATTTGAAATAACGCGCGGGGCATTACTTAAATTTATGGAGACGCTAGATGATAAAATTGCAGATATGCAGCCAGAGGGTTTTAACAATACAATTCGTTGGCATATTGGTCACGTGTTAACAGCAGCAGAAGTTTTCATGTTTGGAAAAGAATTCAAACAATTACCAACTGAATATCCAGGTATGTTTGGATATGGATCAAGACCATCTAAATGGAAAACAGAAGGACCATCATTAGAAGTGTTAACGACTCAATTAAAAGAACAAGCAAAGCGTATTAACGAAATGCCAGCAGAAGCATTTGAAGATAAACTACCAGAGCCGTTTTTAGGATTGGAAACTGTTGGTGAGCTTTACGGTATGATGCTTTATCATGAAGCAGATCATATTGGGCAAATGAAGGCGATGGAACGTATTATTAAAGCTCTTTAGTCTTAATTGCATATAACAAGCAATACAGTTGTAATGTTAAATAATATATACAAAAAAGGTAGATAAATTATTATCTACCTTTTTTGTATAACTTCTTGAAGGATTAGAGAATTTTATAATTTTTTAGGTTGTGATTATTAATTGTAGTATTCCTAAATATGGAATATAAGTATAATGATAGAGAAGAACTAGAAATAGGGGTGAATACTATGATTACATTAGAGCAAAAGTTAGAGCAATATAAACATACATATGTACAGTTAAAGGGAGAACTAAAATGGAAAACGAGTGATTCTCGAACAGGAATGATGATTGTTGCTATGTATGCAGGTAGTGATAAATTGTTTAATCTCGAACGTTTTTTAGAAATTAGTAGTTATATTAAGAATGAGGTAGGGATGTTTTCATACTTAAAGTTTTATCATCGTTTTGTAGTGGCCGCAACATTAGATATTCACTTTACAGATTACAAGGAAGCTTTTCGGACGTTTTTAGATTTATATGAACAATTGGTCACTGGTGGCTTTAGCCGGAGTATATTTACTTATCTCGCAGCAGCTGTGCTTTTAACAGAAGAAAATGAACAGCATGGCGCGCACATTCAGCGTTCGATGCAAGTATATAAACGCATGAAAAAGGATCACCTCTTTCTGACAAGTACAAATGATTATCCGCTCGCAGTTTTATTAGCAGGACAATCAGAGCATGTAGAAACACTTATGGACCGAGTGGAACGTCTTTATCAGAAACTAGCGACAGCTGGTTTGCGTAAAGGGAATGATCTTCAATTTTTGAGTCATATTCTTTCACTAAAGAAGGATGTCAGGGAAGAACTATTAGTTGCAAAATGTACAAATATATGGAATTTGTTAAAGCAAGAAAAGGTAAAAGTAAAACAGATGCATTACCCAGCTATCGGGCTACTAGCGTTACTCGAGGACGGAGAAAAAGAGATTCATTCTATTAGAGCATTTATTGAAAAATTGCAGGGGGATAAATTGTTCCGTTGGCATACAGATACAAATATTCTTATTGCTATTCAACTGTTCGTAAGTCAGAAAGGTGAGGAAAGTAAAGCTACTAACACAGGTTTACAAACAATGATAGAAGTCCTCATACAAGCACAACAGGCAGCCATGATGGCAACGATTGCCGCTTCATCTGCAGCAACATCTTCTGCTAGTAGTAGTTCATAATGTGCAACTGCTTATACTCTTGTAAATTATAAATTCTTTGATAAGGACGTTTTAAAAAATATTACTAAAAAAAGCCCATCACTCTCTAATGATTGATGGGCTAACTGTTTTTACATAATTAGCATTATCTTTTTGATTGCTTCAAATGTTTGAGTTGCGTAACAATCATAATGCTAATAACAACGAGTAAAAACCATGGGCTAATTTTGCTTAAGTGAACGAGGTTCCATGCTTCCCGTTGATTTGGATATTGCCATGCACTGAAAAATGTTGCGATGTTCTCTGCAATCCAAATGAAGAATCCGATAAGGAAAAAGGAGAGAACGAGTGGCATTGTATATGTAACGCCTTGTAATGAAAATTGTACAAATGTGCGAGAGAAAACAAGGAATAGTAGTAAAGTTAATATCCATCTAAAATCGTATGTAAAGTGGTGTGTGAAAAAATTGAAGTAAATCATAGCTCCTAACGGCACGGCAAAAATAGCTTTCGGCCAATGATGCATTTTTAAATGCAACCTTCTCCACGCTTGGCATATGTAACTTGCGACACTTGCGTACATAAAGCCGCTGTAAAGTGGAACTCCAAAAATCTTTGAATACGCCTCTTCAGGATAACTCCATGAACCAAAATGAACTTTATATATTTCTAGTAAAAGGCCGATGAGGTGAAAGACAGTAATTACTTTTAATTCGTCTTTCGTCTTTCGTCTCAAGTCCAGTCTTGTACATAATCCACTGCATAAGAAGACATGCAATGAGTATGAAATCATAGTGATATAACCCTGGGATAGAAACGATTTTTGAAAGGGCTAGTGTTAAGAAAATAACGACTGGGAATAAGCAAGATAATGCTTGCTCGTAAGTGAAGTGTAGTAGTTGTTTTATATATAACATTGGGTCACCTTCGGTATTTTTATTTGAAAACTCGAAATAATGATTAAGTATACTACACTTTTAAAAATAAGCTAGTAGTCTATTTTGCGTGTATTTGTAAGTTTTGGAAGGGAATTGAAATAAACATTTTAATATTTAGCGAAGTTAAAAAATAGTTTGCTATTTAAAAAAAGTGGCGATATAATATCTAAATGAAAATGATAATTATTATCAATAATAATTACAAATAAAAAATAATTATAAAAAACAACTGAATATAAAGGATGAAATGAAACATGTTACATAAGTCTACTGTACATGCTGGTAATAACCGCTGGATACATATTAAGTTCATATGTTTCATGAGCTTAACAATTTTATGTTTAATTGGATCTATATTTTTAGCCATTTCATTTGGTGCAAAAGATATTCATTTACAAACGGTGTGGGCAGCGGTTTTGGATTACAATCCGAAACTAACACAGCACCAAATTATTTATGAATTAAGGCTCCCGAGAGTAATTGGTGCAGCAGTTGTAGGGGCAGCTTTTGCGGTTGCTGGTGCTGTTATGCAAGGTGTAACACGAAATCCTTTAGCTGATGCAGGTGTACTCGGAATAAATGCAGGTGCGATGTTTGTAGTAGCACTTAGTTTTGCTTTTTTCCCACATATGCCGTATTCCTATTTAATGATTGTTTCCTTTATTGGAGCTGTTTTAAGTACAGTACTTATTTTTGTTATTGGATCAGCAACATCAGGCGGGTTAACACCAATGAGGTTAACGATTGCTGGAGCGGTTATGGCAGCGCTTTTACATTCATTAAGTTCAGGTGTTGCGATTTATTATGATTTAAGCCAAGATTTAGCGTTTTGGTATGCTGGTGGTGTTGCAGGGGTTAAGTGGGAACACTTGAAATTTTTAGTCCCTATTATTCTTATAACGATTATTTTTGCGACAATGCTAGGGAGATCTATTTCACTCATATCAATGGGAGATGATGTTGCTACAAATTTAGGAGTGAAAACGAACCGAACGAGAATACTAGGGATGATTATAGTAGTCATTCTTGCAGGTGTATCTGTTTCAGCTGTTGGTTCTATCGGATTTGTAGGACTCGTTATTCCGCATATTGCTAGAAAATTAGTTGGTGTTAATTATCGACTCATTATTCCTATGTCAGCATTATTAGGTGCTATGTTATTAGTTTTAGCTGACCTAGGAGCAAGAGCAGTAAACCCTCCTAAAGAACTTGCGATAGGAATTATGGTAGCTCTTGTTGGAGTTCCGTTCTTCCTCTATATAGCACGTAAAGTTGGGAGGGAGCTATAAGTGAGGGGTCTTATTAACACAGATAAAAAAAGAGCCATTACTGTAACTACAATATTCGGTTGTATTGGTATCGCTGTTATTTTACTTAGCTTAAATACAGGGACACTTAGTATTGCACCGCTCAAAGTAATTCAAACGCTTTTCGGTTATGGTGATTTTGAAAGTGCAACCGTGCTATACGATTATCGTATGCCAAGAATTATAATCACAATGTTAGCTGGTATTGGCCTTGGGATTTCCGGTGCGATTTTACAAGGATTATCACGTAACGCACTTGCAGACCCTGGTATTTTAGGATTGCATTCAGGTGCATCTTTCGGGCTAATTATATTTGTTACTTTCTTTCATTCTTTTAATGAGAATGCATCGATTTTAATACCGTTATTTACATTTGGTGGGGGAATACTAGCTGCATTTTTAATTATTATACTTGCGAGTGATCGGTCAAATGGTTTACTTCCCATTAGACTTATTCTCGTTGGTATTGCAGTTTCAGCTGGCTTTAGTGCAATTTCGTTATTTTTCTCTCTCAAGTTAAATGATGAGACGTATACATTCGCTTCTAGATGGCTAGTTGGTAACGTGTGGGGAAGGGATTGGATTCATGTCTTTGCATTATTACCTTGGATTTTCATACTAACCCCTTATGCGTGGCTAAAATCTAAAACGTTAAATGCATTGTCACTAGGTGATAGTGTAGCAGCAGGACTTGGTGTTTCTGTTCAAAAAGAACGGTTATTACTTTTAGCTACAGCGGTTGGATTATCTTGCGCAAGTGTATCGATGGCAGGAGGAATTGGTTTTATCGGTTTAGTTGCTCCGCATATCGCAAGGAAGTTAGTAGGTACTACATATCAACACTTTCTTCCTTTAGCTGGCATTATCGGAATGATTATTTTAGTGCTAGCAGATACGATAGGTCGTTCTATATTTGAGCCAAACTCTATTCCAGCTGGTGTAGTAGTGGCAGCTTTAGGAGCACCGTATTTTCTTTATTTACTTACAAAAACAAAATAAATACTTCAAAGAGGAGAACATATGAAAAAGAAACTTACTATTTTATTTAGCATGATGTGTATTTTAGTATTAGCAGCATGTGGTCAAACGAAAGCTAATGAAGAGGCAACGAAAAAAACGGAAAAAAGTAATGACCCAAAAATTGCTTCAATGTCTATTCATTTAACGAATGATTTACTTGCATTAGGAATTACACCAGTAGGTTCTGTTATTGGTGGAGATTTAAAAGATTTCTTACCGCACGCTAAAGAGAAGTTGAAAGATACGAAGAAGCTTGGTGTTGTAACAGATCCGAATATGGAAGCGTTACTTCAATTAAAGCCAACTGACATTTATGTTGATGAAAAATATGCTGGTAAAGATGTAGCGAAATACGAAAAAATTGCAAAAACACATTCTTTCAATTTAGATGAAGGTACGTGGAGAGATCATTTAAAACAAGTTGGTAAACTTGTAAACCGTGAGAAAGAAGCAGATAAATATATTCAAGATTACGAAGAGCAATCAAAACGAGTAAAAGGTTTAATAGATAAAGAGCTAGGTAATAACGAAAAAGTAATGGCAATTCGCGTTACTGCAAAAGAATTGCGTGTATTTAGTACGAAAAGACCGATGGGACCAATTTTATTCCAAGACTTAGGGTTACAGCCTGCAAATGGTGTAGAGAAAATTGATGGAAACCGCCCTTTCGAAGTCATTTCACAAGAAGTATTACCTGACTTTGATGCAGATGCGATTTTCGTTGTTGTAAATAGAGATGATAAAGCAAAAGCAGCATTTAAACAACTTCAAGAAACGCCAATTTGGAAAGACTTAAAAGCAGTTAAAGGCAAGCACGTATACATTATCAATGATCAACCATGGCTGGACTATTCTGCTTTAGGAAACAAAATGGCAATGGATGAAGCGGAGAAAATGTTTACGAAATAATATCGATTCGATGTTAGGAAGATCCTCTAAATTTTGAGGGTCTTTTTTTATTGTTAGAATAAACAAAAAATTATACAATGAATGTAATTTAATGCAGAGGAGATGTGCCAATGTCAGCGCTTATTGTATGTATCCCGTTTAAAAAACAGTTTATGGAATAAGGGGATAAATAGGCTAAAATAAGTATCCCCGTTATTAAAAAAGGGGGAGTTTGAAATGACAATGAATCTTTTTCAAAATAAAACGATTAAATTATCAGTTATGAGAGAAGCAGATGCTGAAGTAATGACTATGTGGCAGGAAAATAGTGAGTATGTAAGAAATGTTGATACAGACGTAGCATTCCCGCAATCAATACAAGAAATAGCAAGTGATGAGTTATTAAAAGGACGGAGATCAAATAGTGTTTCTTTCATGGTAAGGACAGTTCAAGAAGATCGCTTAATTGGTTTTGTGGCGATTCATGGTATAGAGTGGAATAACAGAACAGGTTTATTAGCCATTGGTATAGGAGATGCGAATGATAGAGGAAAAGGATATGGGAAAGAAGCAATACATCTTATTCTAAAGTATGCTTTCTATGAATTGAATTTACACCGCATCGGTCTCGATGTTATTTCGTATAATAAACCTGCCATTGCATTTTATAAAAAGATGGGTTTTCAAATGGAAGGCTGTATGAGAGAAGCGGTTCAAAGAGATGGGAAGTGTTTTGACCGTCTGATTATGGGGATATTGCGGGATGAATGGATAGAGCTGCAAGGTTAGAAAGTACATTCGAAATTATATATGTAGTATGCAGGAGATATAATGGTAATTGGCGAAAATTTACAGTGTGTTGATTGAATTTATAAGGAGTCATGCAAAATGAATTTAGAAAAGGCAAAACCAGTAAATGAAGAGGTCGCCGAATTAAAAGAACTTATTAAAGAGTTACACGGAAGTGTGCACCAACTTCAAAGTGAAGTGCAGCAACTAAGGCACGAAAGACCAGTTGTTGAAGTGAGAAAAGGTGTTCAATTATCACCAACAATTGTCGGACAAATTGGGGGTATGATTTTAGGTGGTTTAGCAATTATCGGTATATTTTGGTGATGAAAAAAGGTTTGCAGCACGGATGCTGCAAACCTTTTGTATTTGACGATATAATTTCATGCAATACAACTTTTACATTAAATAACGTAAATATATATAAGCATGTGATAACAAGAGTGCAACAATAGTTAATGGTAAACCAATTTTTAAGAAGTCCATATAAGAGAAGCCATGTCCTTCACGTTTTGCAATACCAGCAACGACTACGTTTGCAGATGCACCGATTAGTGTTCCATTTCCTCCTAAGCAAGCTCCAAGAGATAACGCCCACCATAGTACTTCGATTTGCGGAGAATCGACAGATAGTCCGAGTCCTGTAGCTAAGTCTTGAATAAGAGGAATCATCGTTGCGACAAATGGGATGTTGTCGATTGTCGCAGATGCGATGCCAGATACCCATAAAATAAGTATAGCTGCGAATCCGATGTCACCGTTTGTTACGTCGATTACTTCTCTTGCAAGTGAAGAGATAAGTCCGATATCAATTAACCCGCCAACGAGAACAAATAATCCGGCGAAGAAGAAAATGGTTACCCATTCAACGTGGGCAAATACATCTTCAATATCATGTTCTTTCACGCCGATTAACATAAGAAGTGTAGCGCCTGTCATCGCGATAACAGCAGCGTCTACATGAATAATCGAATGAAGTACGAAGCCTAAAATAGTTAGTCCTAAAATCGAAATAGATTTTAAAAGGAGGCTTTGATCTTTAATGTAATCTTTTTCGTTTAATGCCATTAGTTTTTCGATTTGTTCAGGTGTTGTTTTTAGTTTATTACGATACATGAAGTAAATAATGCCAAGTGTCACGATAGAAATAATAATTACGATTGGAGCTAAGTTAAGTAAAAAGGCGTTAAAGTCTAAATGCTTGTTTGCTGATCCAATCATAATATTAGGTGGATCACCGATTAATGTTGCTGTTCCGCCTATATTTGAAAACAGCACTTCTGAAATCAAATAAGGCACAGGATTTACTTTTAAAATACGTGTAATGGATAGCGTAACAGGAACGATTAATAAAACAGTCGTTACATTGTCCAAAAATGCTGATCCGACAGCAGTTAATAGGGATAGTAATAATAAAATGCGAATCGGTTTTCCGCCAGCTGCTTTTGCCGCTTTAATGGCCACAAATTCAAAGACGCCTGATTGACTCGTAATATGTACGAGAATCATCATCCCAATTAAAAGGGTAATCGTTTCCCATTGAATATGTGATGTGAAAGCAGTATGTAAATCTACAACTCCAAAAATAATCATAATAGCAGCACCGAATAGTGCGATTACAGCACGATTCAATTTCTCAGAAATAATAAATCCGTACGTGATTAAAAATACGGCAATTGCAAAATAATATTGCCAATTTGCTACTTCATGTGCTGACTGTTCCAATCATGTCACCTTCTTTAAATTATGTATTCAATTGTCGAAATGTATCTCGCTGCAATAATACGGGATAAAATATATTGTAGCAAATTCAAAAAAGAAAGAAAACTATTTAACAAAGTGAAGGAAAAAATGTATTTTTTACATATCATATAAAAAATATAAAAAACACAGTGCAAATTATTAGGAAAAGTGAGCGTTGTCCTCTAATATAGAGATAGCAATTTACATTATTTTTGCGTAAAATGGTTTAAAGAGGTGAATTCCGATGGAAATAGTAAAAGATAGTTCTCTTATTCAAAATGAAATTGAACGTTTTGTAAATAAAGATGTATATATTCATTTAGAAACGACAAACGGAGCGTATGCATCACACATAAATGAAAAGATGATGACAGTTGGTGCTTTCATTCGAAATGCGATTATCCGTTTTGAACGCGGGAAGATAACTGGAACAAATCCATACCGAGTTGGTCTGAAAATGGATCACGGTTGGGTATATGCTGAAGGTATTACGCACTGGGAAGTAGACGATCAAGAGCGTTTATTACTAGCTGGACATGATAATTTAGGTCGCTTAGCAGTTGCACTTGAGTTAAGCTTAACACCATTTAAGTAAGAAGGAGGGAAACTTATGGAGAGACATGTACTTGTTGTATTTCCGCATCCAGATGATGAAGCATATGCTGCGGGAGGAACAATTCGCTTATTAACAGATCAAGGAGTACCTGTAACATATGCATGTGGTACTCTAGGACAAATGGGACGTAACATGGGTAAGAACGTATTCGCTAACCGTGAAACGATTCCACATATCCGTAAGAAAGAATTGAAAGATGCTTGTAAAGCGATGGGTATTAAAGATTTAAGAATGCTTGGCTTCCATGATAAAACGTTAGAATTTGAAGATGTTGATTTCGTTGCTGACAAAATTGAAGCAATCATTCAAGAAGTAAATCCATCTCGAATTATTACATTTTATCCAGAACACGGTGTACATCCAGATCATAATGCATTTGGCCGCGCTGTCGTTCGCGCTGTATCACGTATGCCAAAAGAAGAGCGCCCAGTTATCCATGCTGTTGCGATTACGAAAAATCGTGAGGCAGTATTAGGAGAACCGGATGTTGTAAATAACATTAGTGAAGTATTTGATCATAAATTAACTGCATTAGGTGCGCACCGTTCACAAACAGAAGCAATGCTTGAAGACACGCATGCAAAAATAAAAAACAAAGATGCAGCAACATTAAAATGGCTGCAACTTGAACAGTTTTGGACTTATAAATGGGAGTAGGCTAGAAGGATACCTTCTAGTTACTCTTACATAGAAAAGCGCCGTCACTTGTGATGGCGCTTTTTTTATTGAAGACTATATATTTCTTAAGGGGCTTCAAAATTTTTAAATTAACGTGCAGTATAGCCTCCATCAACAAGAAGTGTTGTACCGTTAACAAAACTAGCTTCATCACTTGCTAAAAATAAGACAGCTTTAGCGACTTCTTCTGGTGTTCCAAGTCTGCCTTGTGGATGAAGTGAAGCTAAATATTCTTTCTGTTCAGGATTAACACTACCAAGTAAAGGGGTGTCAATATAACCGGGGCACACCGCATTAATACGTATTCCATATTTAGCGTAGGCGGTACATAAATTTTGAGTTAATAGTTTCACACCACCTTTTGCAGAGGAGTATGCTGTTGGGGTAGGTAATGAAACAAAACTATGAATCGAACCAGCGTTAACGATGACACCACCTGTACCTTGTTTAAGGAATTGTTCAATCGAATATTTATTAGAAAGGAATACTCCAGACAAATTAATATCAATAGTTCTTTTCCACTTTTCATAGGATAATTCGTTTGCTGGTGCATCATCAGCAACGCCGGCATTGGCATACATAATATCTAATTTACCGTATGTACTTACTGTCTCATGAATTAGCTGTTTAATATCTGCCTCTTTTGTTACATCAGTTTTAATAAATAACGTATTATATCCATGTGCATTCAATTCATCTGATAGTTCTTTTCCGCGTTCAGAAAAGTCAGCAATAACTACTTTTGCACCTTCTTCGATAAAAAGACGAACAGTAGATTCGCCAATTCCACTTGCTCCACCAGTTATGATTGCTACTTTGTCTTTCAATTTCATATAAACCTCTCCATTCATCAATGAATTTAAGTCGAATTTTAAAATCTGGTTATGTCACTATTAACCTTAAATAGTAAGTAGATAGAAGAAAAAGCTCGCGTTTACTTAATTGTGAGAGTGCTATTTTTTCTTTAGTGTACTTTTTGATACAGTTATGGACGAAAATATTAATTTGGTCAATCTTATCATTAGATTGAATATTTGGTAAAGAGCTCTCGAACAGAGCGAGTACGGATGCTGAAAAATTAAAATAAATATGAAGTATTATTTGTAGGGTAAGGAACAAGGGGAGAGAAGCATAACGAAAACTACTACTCTATTTAAATAGGAAAAAACCTTGCAGGGGGGCAAGGCTTTAAACAGGGTATTAAAAATTATTGATTTATTAAGAAGAACTTCTTCTTGTGAATAAACTAATTTTAGCATGATAACTCATATGTATGTGTTACGAATTTGTGAATAAAAACTCAATGATAAAAGTATGAGTGAAAGGAAATAATGTATTTGAAATATGTATTATTACAGAAAGTTTAGTTGAAATAGTGAGGAAAATAAAAAAGCGCAATGAGCAAAATAATTAAGAGACGAATTATATGAAAGATTAGTGGAACGCCTACTATTTAATTCTTTAGAACTGATTTTTAATAATGCATATAAGAAGCGTATATTTTGAATTATTTAATAGAATAATATATATTTATATTGATTTAGTGATTTTAGTTTGTTAAAAATGGGGAAATCGATATGAAGGTTAAATTTGCCGTAATAAAAGATGAGAGCTTTGATTGTAGTTTATTGGAAACAAAATTATTGAAAACTTTTAAAGAAGTAGATTGTGAAGCAGATATTGTAAAGGTTGAGGATGAAATTTTTGAAAACAATGATGTACAAACACATTTATCAGAAATAACCATTCATGTTACTGGAAAAAATATCGGATATAGATCCGTTTCAGCCAGTATATTTATTGTTCTAGAGAGTTTATCAATACAGCTATTTCGTATTCATATTAGTATACTTTAAGCAGTTCAAAAATTGGCTTCTTCAGAAAATCATACTGATTATATGGAGTTGTAAATATGAAAACAATAGAAATTATCGTAGGTGCTTCCGAATGTTGGATTGCACCTTGTTTGTTGTTAAATAAACAAGGGGTTCCTTTTAAAATTTTAATGTATCTTAACGCTAATTTATAAATAGAAGAATAGAAACATGTGAGTAATTCAATTAGATTGTACAAATAATTTGGTACGCGGATATACGCAATGTATTCACAGGTAAGAGGGTTGTCTCATAATATATATAGATTTTTCTATTAAGATGAACAGAGGGTGTGAATATATGGAAGATGTTTACGCTAAAATTGACAGTCTCAAGGCGGAGCAAAAAGAAATTATGAGAGACATTCGAAATTTAGAAACGCGTACCACTATTAATGAGAAAGACATAGCAACAATCAATAAGCAATTAGAAAAAATAAGTACAAACACAACTTGGATTTTGCGAATTATTATTAGCGCGATAATAATGTCAGTTTTAGGATTAATATTAAAAGGAATGATTTAGTCTTGTGAAATAGGACGATATAAAAGAAAGAGGGGAACTCCCTCTTTCTTTATGTAAATGAGAAACTATAAATTTTCCGTTTCCTTTTCGTCTGCATACTTATCCTCTAAGGAAATTAATAGAGGGATTGATACGGTTACTAGAATGATTAAAGTAGTTATAAAAGATTTAGAAAGAGAAAAAGAACCTTCAATTAAAGGTGATAAAAACTTGAATGAAAGTATACTTGTTATTAAGGAAATTACTAAAAAGCTCAAAAGAGATATATTTTTATTCTTTATAGATGTCTCTATAAAGTCTTTAACACAGGTTATTACGACAAATATAGTTAATATGATAAGAGAAACAAAATAATGTGTTACATTTGTCATACTAATAGTAGGATCGTCTATTATGTAAGCAAGTAACTTAGATACTAATATTCCTCCAAACAATAAAATAATAAAAGCAAGTAATCCTTCCGATATATAAGTGCTCAAATTGTCTTTCTTGTTAAAGAGTTTATAGTTTAGAGTAGATTGGGTTATTTGAATTAGGAATAGGCTAATAATCCATACATAATATACAATTGGTAATTCTCCTGAGAATAGAGAAATTAGGAAATTTAATACTGTCCTTAAAATTTCAATCATTACGAAAGTCCTCCTGTTTGTAAGCTTGTGACATTAAAATTTGCTAGTCTATCGTTTAATAATTAAGTTTATGAATTCAAACTATTTCTAATTATTCCATAAAAAGGCGAATGCATCAAGTTATCTTTTTAACAATCCTCCAAGGCCGAGCACTAGTAAAAGAAACGCAATATGTAATATAATTGAAAAAGTATATTTAAAAATCGATGTTAATATTACCCTCCTATAAGTATTAACATACGTAATTGAGGTGTTTTCTTTGTTGTTTTATGACCGGATTTCTATAATGGCCCCTCCTGTTCCGTAGCTAAGGAAAGTCTTTTTATTTCTGAGATTTTCAAAGTTATAGGAGGGTATGAAAAATGAAAAAAGTCTCAGTACCATCACTTTTGTTAATGATTGTTCTTGTCGCATTTCCGCAAATTAGTGAAACGATTTACACACCGTCTTTACCGGATATTTCAAAGGCGTTACATGTAAGTAATAATGAGGTGCAGTTAACGCTTAGTGTGTATTTTGCTGGATTTGCTTTAGGTGTATTTTTTATTGGATGGCTATCAGATATAATTGGCCGTCGCCCAGCAATGTTATTTGGAATTGTCGTATATGGCGCTGGGAGTTTCTTGTGCTTTATTGCAAATTCCATTGAAGTTTTATTGGTAAGTCGTTTTATTCAAGCGTTTGGAGCAAGTGCAGGATCAGTTGTGACGCAAACGATTCTTCGTGAAAGTGTAGAAGGGCATAAGAGGCATGTTATGTTTGCTCAAATTTCAGCAGTCATTGCTTTTACACCAGCGATAGGACCGTTAATTGGTGGCTTTCTTGATCAAATGTTTGGATTTAAAATAGTATTTTTAAGTTTAGTAGTTATGAGTATCGGTATTTTTCTGTATACGTTTGTTTCTCTTCCTGAAACAAAAACGGGCTCAGTAACGAATAAAATAAATGTATTTTCAGTCTTGAAGAGGTTAATTACAAATCCAAAAGTGGTAACATATGGGCTGTTAATTGGAGGAGCAAATGGTGTTTTATTTAGCTATTATGCAGAAGCGCCGTTTATCTTTATTGAATACTTTCAGTTATCGCCTAGTATGTATGGCTTTCTAGGAATTGTTGTAGCGTCTGCTTCTATTGTTGGAGCGAAAATTTCAAAACGTTTACTTGCTACTTATAAACCAGAGAAAATTATATATATCGGTTGTCTTGTAATGACAGGGGGAGCAGTCGCTTTATCTATTATTACTTCAGTTGGATCAAATCCAAATATAATATATATGATTGTATTTTTAATAGCGATGTTTATATTGCTATTAGGAATTGGAGTAGCGTTACCTAATTGTTTAAGTTTAGCGTTAGTAGATTTTCAAGATGTCATTGGTACAGCTGGTGCATTGTTTAGTTTAGGTTACTATGTAATTGTAACGATGACAATTTTGGGAATGAGTCAGCTGCATACAGGCTCGTTAATGGTGATGCCACTTTATTTTCTGGTTATTGTAGTTATAATGGCAGTGTTTACTAGGGTGTTTATCTTTGGTAAGCAAACTTCGAAATCGATTTAAATATGAAATTGTAAAAGAGTCTCATTTTTTAATGAGACTCTTTTATATTTTATCCCGTTGTTTTGAGGCAGAAAGGTTTCTGCCTCAAAATTTGGCTGGAGTAAAGAAGTTAGTAGTTTATTAATATATTAAATTCCTTATTGGTATATGAATCGAATGTGTGGGAAATTACGTTATCAACTATAAAGGTTGAAGTATTTGAGATATGAAACCGAGGAAGATAGCATCTCCTCGTTTATTTATATTGTAATAATATACATGTCGGAATCATATTGAATAGATGTATTTTATTGTTAATTTAGTTAAAAATTAATCAGACTTATGTATAATAATTTATTGAAAAAATAATTGAATTTTTCAGATTAATGAATTAATATAAGGTAAGTAATTTTAAGATTTATAGAATATTGGAAGATGAAAGGTTCTGAGAATTTTATTAGGAGCACAAAACGATTTTAGGATAGCTTTAAAGCTAGTGTAAAATGACGTTTGCTTCATCATTTTCAGGGTCGAAAGGAATTAGGGGAAAGCATCTTGTGTTAAAATGCGGCTATGAATCATCTAAGAGGGGGAAGTGAAGTGGCAAACAAAGAATTGAAAAGAGGTTTAGAAGCACGTCATATTCAAATGATTGCTTTAGGCGGAACGATTGGTGTTGGTTTGTTTATGGGATCAGCCAGCACAATTAAATGGACAGGTCCGTCAGTAATGCTTGCTTATGCAATTGCAGGTATTTTCATCTTCTTCATCATGCGTGCCATGGGAGAAATGTTGTATATGGAGCCAAGTACAGGCTCATTTGCGACATTCGGTCATAAGTATATTCATCCACTAGCTGGTTATATGACAGCGTGGAGTAACTGGTTCCAGTGGGTTATCGTTGGGATGTCAGAAATTATCGCGGTTGGAGCGTATATGCAATATTGGTTCCCGGATTTACCAGCTTGGATACCAGGTATAATTGCAATGGTTATTCTTGGTGCAGCTAACTTAATTTCTGTGAAGTCATTTGGTGAATTTGAATTTTGGTTCGCGATGATTAAAATCGTTACGATTCTATTAATGATTATTGCGGGATTTGGCCTTATTTTCTTCGGAATTGGTAACGGCGGAGAAGCGATTGGCATATCTAATCTTTGGTCAAATGGCGGTTTCTTTACAGGTGGTTTCTCAGGATTCTTCTTTGCTTTATCACTTGTAGTTGGTGCATACCAAGGTGTGGAATTAATTGGTATTACTGCTGGTGAAGCGAAGGATCCAAAGAAGACACTTACAAGAGCGATTCAAAGTACAATTTGGCGTATTTTAATTTTCTACATCGGTGCTATTTTCGTTATTGTAACTGTGTATCCGTGGGATCAATTAAGTACAATTGGTAGTCCGTTCGTAGCAACTTTTGCGAAAGTTGGTATTACGGCAGCAGCTGGATTAATTAACTTCGTTGTTATTACAGCAGCAATGTCTGGTTGTAATAGTGGTATTTATAGTGCTGGTCGTATGCTTTATACGTTAGGTGTAAATGGACAAGCACCGAAATATTTCACGAAACTTTCTGGAAATGGTGTGCCTTTATTTGGTACAGTTGGCGTAATTATCGGTCTGGCGGTTGGTGTTGTTTTAAGTTACATCGCACCGAAAAACTTATTCGTATATGTATATAGTGCGAGTGTACTTCCTGGAATGGTACCATGGTTTGTCATTTTAATTAGTCAAATTAATTTTAGAAAAGAAAAGGGAGCAGAGATGAAAGATCATCCGTTCAAAATGCCATTTGCTCCTGTTACAAACTATTTAACGATTGCCTTTTTAATTATGGTATTAATCGGAATGTGGTTTAACGATGATACTCGTATTTCATTAGTTGTAGGTATTATTTTCTTAGCTATCGTTACAATTAGTTTCTATGCTTTTGGAATAGGAAAGCGAGCTCCGTTAGACGTTCAAAATAATAAAGAGATTTCAAGTAAATAAAGAAAAGGCTGTTCATTTGGAACAGCCTTTTCTTATTGTTGTTATTTGTCGATAAATCGGTACACCTTGTCGAATTGTTGATATAATTTGATTTGTGATAGATATATTTGAAAAATCGTTGGTATAATTTCACATACTATCTGTCGCTATCATGATTAAAATTTCTCTAATACGATTTTCCCAATGGTGTGCCCGCTTTCAAGTAGTGCATGTGCTTTTTTTAAGTTTTCAGCGTTAATCGGTGTTAATGTTTCATTTAAAGTAGTTTTTAAAATGCCTTCATCTAGTAGTTCGCTTACTTTATTTAATAGTTCGTGTTGCGTAATCATATCGCCAGTTTCATACATCGCTTTTGTGAACATAAACTCCCAAACGAGTGTAGCGCTTTTACTTTTTAAAATACCCATTTCAAGAGGGTGTTCATTTTCTACGATAGAGCAAATTTTGCCTTGTGGTTTAATAAGGTCACATATTGCTTGCCAATGTTGATCTGTATTGTTTAAGCAGAAAATATAATCTACATCGCTGAATCCAAGGCTTTGTAATTGCTCTTTTAAAGGGGTACGATGGTCAATTGTATGGTCAGCTCCAAGCTTTTTAACCCAGTCTATCGTTTCGCCGCGGGAAGCAGTTGCGATTACATTTAGTCCAGCCCATTTCGCAAGTTGAATTGCGATTGAACCGACACCACCAGCTCCGCCGATAATTAAAATGTTTTTAAATGAATTCGTATCTTTTTTAGTATGATCAATGCCTAAACGTTCAAATAAACCTTCCCATGCTGTAATCGCTGTTAAAGGAATTGCGGCAGATTCAGCATCATGTAACGTTTTTGGTTTCTTACCGACAATTCTTTCATCAACTAAATGATATTCACTATATGTACCTTGTCTCGTAATGCTTCCAGCGTAAAATACTTCGTCTCCTTCTTTAAATAATGTACAACTTTCGCCAGTTTGTACAACAACACCACTAGCATCCCAGCCAAGAATTTTTGGTGCATCTTCTTTTTTATCTTTCGGAGAGCGAACTTTTGTATCAACTGGGTTAACGGAAATAGCGTTAATTTTCACGAGTATATCTCTTCCTGTGGCAACAGGTTTTTCAATTTCCAGATTAATTAAACTGTTTTCTTCTTCAATAGGTAAGTATTCATGTAAACCAATTGCTTTCATTTGTAATCCCTCCATTAAAGTAAGAATCATTTACTTCTACATTATAGATGGTGAAATACTGCTATGTAAAAAAATACCCTCTTTTTTATGTAAGCTGTACTGATAGTCTAGAAGGAGTTTATTTCTAAAAAGAAGAATTTTTTACTGTATTACTTTATCCAAAACTAAATGTAAAGGTGGATACATAATGACAGTAAAGAAACTTTATTTCATCCCAGCAGGTCGTTGCATGTTGGATCATTCGTCTGTTAACAGTGCGTTAACACCGGGGAAACTATTAAACTTGCCGGTGTGGTGTTATCTTTTGGAGACGGAAGAAGGTCCTATTTTAGTAGACACAGGTATGCCAGAAAGTGCAGTTAATAATGAAGGGCTTTTTAACGGTACATTTGTTGAAGGACAGATTTTACCGAAAATGACTGAAGAAGATAGAATCGTGAATATATTAAAGCGTGTAGGGTATGAGCCAGACGACCTTTTATATATTATTAGCTCTCACTTACATTTTGATCATGCAGGAGGAAACGGTGCTTTTACAAATACACCGATTATTGTGCAGCGAACCGAATATAAGGCAGCACTTCATAGAGAAGAATATATGAAAGAATGTATATTACCGCATTTGAACTACAAAATTATTGAAGGGGATTATGAAGTGGTACCAGGTGTTCAAGTATTGTATACGCCAGGTCATTCTCCAGGCCATCAGTCGCTATTCATTGAGACGGAGCAATCCGGTTCAGTTTTATTAACGATTGATGCATCGTACACGAAAGAGAATTTTGAAGATGAAGTGCCGTTCGCAGGATTTAATCCAGAATTAGCTTTATCTTCAATTAAACGTTTAAAAGAAGTTGTGGCGAAAGAGAAACCAATTGTTTTCTTTGGTCATGATATAGAGCAGGAAAAGGGTTGTAGAGTGTTCCCGGAGTATATATAGTGCAAAAAGTCATGAGTTCGCGTGCTCATGACTTTTTCATTTAAATAATTTTTTTAAATAAATTATAAACTTTTTTTGAACTATCTTCGTTTAACTGATAGTACGTAAGGTTTACATCATCAGGAGTATCTTGCTGAGCAATCATCACTTCGCTGCTGTGATGATCAACTATCCATATGAAATATTTTTTATAAGTTCCATCCTCGAAAGTAATCCACATATCACAATCTATTAAATCTGATCCTTCTTCATCCAATGTTAATTTGCCTTTTTTTGCGGTATTCATACTGTTAATAAATGTTTTTAATTCATCTGTTTTTGTGAGAAAGATATCCTTTTTTGTTTTAATTGATTCTACATGTATATCTTTTATTTCCTGCTTTTCTAAAAAAACAGGGGGCTCATTTGGATCTCGCGAGCTTGAAATAATAGTAGCTTTCTTTTTCGGTTTGTTTGCAGTATAGAGATCTTGAATAGATTTTCCCGAGTTTACAAACCATACAATTCCACAAATAATTAATACGCTACCTAGCAATAAAATAATTTTTTTAATAGGGTTTTCTCCTCTCTATTATTTCGTGTGAAGAGCTTTTCTATTAATATATGATAGGTAAGCGTAAAGTATTATAGTTGAACTTGGTTATGCTTCACAGTTTTTATCGGGCGATCTATGAGTAAATTGTAAGTGAGCCCAATTAATACGAAAATGCCACCGATAACTTTACCAATTGAGAGTTCATTTGTCAGGAAGAAATCAATAATAGTCCCCGCAAATAATTGTCCGATAAAGATGAGTAATGTTAAATAAAAGGCTGATATTTTAGGAGTAATATAGTTGGATAATGAAATAACGATAACGCCTACTAATCCGCCTAAGTACACGGCGATAGGAATAGATTGCAACGTATGAATAGGGATATACAATGAATCTGAACTGAAAATTAAAAATAACATAGAGAAAAATAATCCAGTAATATAATTGAAAAATGTGCCTTCCCAGTTTCCAATTTCCTTTGCTAAATTCGCGTTAATAATTCTAGCAACGACGATAGAAACACCAGCTAAAATAGCGATAGTAATATATAACATATTTTTGCCCCCATTAATAAATTGTCATGATAATAATCCCAGAAGAGATGAATGCTAATCCAACTAGTTTTTTCTTTTCAAACTTTGCAACTTTCATTCCTAATAAGCCGAAATGATCGATAATGATGGAAGCAATGGATTGGCCGAGTAAACTTAATGCGATCGTAATAGAGGCACCAAGGACGGAGAAACTTATATTATTAAAAAGAACAGTGAATACTCCAATCGCTCCAGCGCTATATAAAAAAAGCGGAATACCTTTATTGAAATGAATTTTATGTTTGTTTAAGATTAAAACGAAAATAACTGTAATTAAACCGACAAGGTGAATGACAACGCTTGCTGTATACTTGCCAATTAATTCAGATAAAATCCCATTCAATGGAAGCATAACGGCAATGAGCACACCAATAAAGACAGAAAGAAAGTTGTACAATGTAATATCCCCTTTAATTTTCATATTTGTAATGACTGTATCATGCTGAAATTGTGAATTACTATGACATATGTCATAGTGGAAGGGGAAAATTTTGATTACAATGGGGAGTAGTTGTAAAGGCGGGGGAACTATGAAGAAAATATGTAATTCTATTAAATTAACAAATTATATGAAAGAAAATAATATTGACTCCTTTTTTAGTAATGATATGAAACCATATATGGAACTAATATTTTTTAAAAAGAATGAGTTTATTTGTAGAGAGAATGAAGAGATAGATTATTTATTTTTCTTCGTTGAAGGAAAAGCGAAAGCGTTTAATACATTAAGTAACGGGAAATCTGTATTGTTATGCTTTTATGATAGCTTGCAGCTGTTAGGAGATGTGGAGTTAATTCATTCTCAAAAGACAGCTTCAAACGTACAAGTGATGGCAGATTCATATTGTGTTGGTTTGCCTTTAGGGAAAGTGAGAAATCAATTATTTCATGATGCAAAATTTTTACGATGTATTTGCGGATCGTTAGCACATAAGTTAAATCGACTTTCAAAAAATAGTACAATTAATTTACTATATCCACTTGAAAATAGACTTGCGAGTTACATGTTAGCAGCAGGGGAACGAGCGGTGCAGCATGGAAATAGAATTGTGTTTAGTGGGAATTTAACGGAAACAGCTGAATTGTTAGGAACGAGTTATCGACACCTATTACGTACATTAAATATTTTTTGTGATAAAGAGATTATAAAAAAGAACAATGGTTGCTTTGAAGTAGTAAACTTGGATGTTTTGAGGGAATTGGCGGCAGATGTTTATAAATAATATATTAAAATGGGGATTTAGATGAAAATAGCAATTATTTCAGATGTTCATGGAAATAGTCACGCTTTGAAATCCGTATTAGAAGATATTGAACGTCGCAAGGTCGAAATGATAATTAATTTAGGTGATAGCGTCTATGGGCCGTTAGATCCTTTAGGTACAATTGAAATATTAATGAATAATGAGATGATACATATTAAGGGAAACTGTGATCGCATGCTTTGGGAACCTATACAAGAGCAGTCTGCTACACTAACTTTTGTCCGAAATCAATTAACAGAAAATCATATAGATTGGTTAAAACAACATCCTTTCCAATTCATTGTTGACGATATTTTATTTTGTCATGGTACACTAACTTCAGATGAGGTGTATTTACTAGAAGAAATGGACGAAAATGGTGCAGTATTAAAGAGTGAAAAAAATATAATGGATCAACTCAAAAATATAGAACAAAAAATAATAGTATGTGGTCATACACATATTCCTAGAGTTGTTTATTTAGCGAACGGAAAAATCATAATAAATCCAGGGAGTATAGGGCTTCCAGCGTACAAAGATGAATTACCCATTGTGCATAAGATGGAATCAGGAACTCCGCATGCAAAATATGTAGTGATAGAAAAGGTTTTGGGAGAATGGGTAATTGAACAAATTCCAGTTCCTTATAATTGGGAGGAAGCTGCTGAGTTAGCTGTTCAACAGGAAAGACATGACTGGGCACAGGCACTAAAGACTGGGAAGATAGAATGAAGGGGAGTTTACTTTATGGTAAACTGCTCTTTTTTATTTTGAGTAGATATTGAATTATATAAAAATAAAATGTTATGATTATGGAAACATATGAATATATGAACAAATATTCATATGTAAAAGAAGGAGGGATTAGAATGATAGACCTAATTATTATTGGAGCGGGTCAAGCTGGATTAACAATGGGATATTACTTGAAGCAAGAAGGGTATAATTTTTTATTACTTGAGGCAGGAAAACAAGTTGGTGATTCATGGAGAAATCGATATGATTCTTTGCAGCTTTTTACCCCAAGGTCTTACAGTAGCTTGCCGGGTATGGCGTTAATAGGTGAAAAAAATGAATTTCCATATAAAGATGAAATTGCAACTTATTTAGAAGAATATGCAAGACATTTTCAATTACCGGTACAATTACAAACGGAAGTTCTAAAAATAAAGAAAGAAAAAGAAATATTTGAATTACATACTCCTACAGAAGTTTTACAAACGAAAAAAGTTATTATCGCATCAGGTGGTTTTCAGCAACCATTTATTCCCTCAGTTTCAGCAAATCTATCATCACATATTTTTCAAATACATTCATCACAATATAAATCATCACCGCAAATTCCACAGGGGAAGGTACTTGTAGTAGGTGGCGGGAATTCAGGAATGCAAATAGCAGTAGAACTTGCAAAAACACATGAAGTTACGGTGTCTATTAGTCATCCTTTAACGTTTTTACCGTTACAACTTTTTGGAAAAAGTATTTTTAATCTGCTAGAAAAAATGGGTTTATTGTACGCTGAAATAAATACAAAGAGGGGAAGATGGTTTCAGAAGAGAAAGGACCCTATTTTCGGTTTTGAAGGTAAGAAACTTATTCGTAATGGAGCAATCAAACTGCAAGAAAAAGTAGTAAGTGCATCAGGAAATAACATTATGTTTCAGAATGGTGATATTTATAGTGCAGAAAGCGTTATATGGTCAACTGGTTTTGTTCAAAATTATAATTGGATTGAAATTGAACAGGCAGTGAATGAGAAAGGATTTCCTAATCATATAAAGGGAATCAGTCCAGTAAAAGGATTGTATTATATCGGTTTACCATGGCAATCTCAAAGGGGTTCCGCACTTATTTGTGGTGTAGGAAAGGATGCAGCGTATGTACTTTCTGAAATCAAAAAAATAGATCAGTAGCGATAACTACTGATCATCCATATGTACATGAATTAGGAGAGGTCAAACATTTATTAACTTTATTATAATAGATTTTCATGGAATTAAAAACTGAAAATTCAAATTTAATGTTGAGAAAGTTTTTTGTATCGAAATATATGAAAAAATAGGGATTTTTATTGAAACAGAAAAAGATATTTCTATTTTAGTAAATTATGATATAGTCTAAATAAGCGTGTTTTTCCATAAATGTAATTATTTTCATTGTAGTTTCGTTTATATGAGGGAAGGAGAAGTAATTATGAAGTTTGATGATCAACGCTTATTAGGAGTCCGATTAGGTTCTGTACTTGTAACAGAGGAAAATCAATATTTAGTAATTAAGAAAAAAGATCATTATGCACTTTTAAATATACATAATTTAGAATGCACACATGTTGAAGTGCAGCTAGAACATATTGAAGAAATGTTGCAGGAAGATTTTCAAGAAAGTATAACGGAGATTATCGCACCAGAACATATAAAAATTGTTGCCAAAAATGTAATATAAAGAAAGAAGCTGGAAGGAACAGCTTCTTTCTTTTCGTTAAAAGGATAACGTTTTTAACACGTCACCAATAATCCCTTCCATTTGATGAACGCCTAAGTCAGCGTTCGTCATTATAACAGCACCATTACCTCGGTATGGATAGCATATCATCATACATTGAAATCCAACGCCCCATCCAAGTGAATACATTTGTAAGTCTTTATTCGAATCATCTAGAAACACACCTAATCCAGTCCATTTTGAGCAACCTTGAGGAGAAATCATATCTTGTACTAATTTTTGAGAAAGTTTTAGTTTGCCCTTTCCTTGTAAGGAATGAATGATTTCAATAACTAAAGCTGATAAGTTAGTGAAATAAAATAAATGAAAGTTAGTAAGGGGGAACATTTATGGAATTCTGGATGGTTATACTAATATTAGCCTTTGGTTTCATTTATATCGCTGAAAAATTAGCTACAATTGAAAAGAAAAATGATGCGCGTTTAAAGAGAATTGAAGATAGATTACAATTAATTACGAAAGAAATGGGAATTGTAGAAAGAGAACCTGAAATTAATAAAGAACTACGCCAGCTTGTAGAAGAAGGAAAAACAGTTACAGCAGTTAAGAGAGTAAGAGAAGCTTTTGGTTTTTCCTTACTAGAAGCGAAGCAATATGTTGATAAATTATAAAAAAGATCATCCATTTGGGTGATCTTTTTCACTGCACCATGCGTGTATTTACATAAGCGGCGATAATAAAGTGTCCAATTATAATGATAGGAATAACGATCGTGACATTAGGAGTAGTGAAGACACTACCGATTGTGGCAATGACCCCAGCAACTAAATTATAAAGACCAACTATTTTTGATAACTTCACTTTATCAGGCACGTGGCGTTCATTGAATCCTGATAAGAGCCAAGTGTATTGTTTTACTCCAATGAAATAAGCTAGTGCAAATGAAAGGATTGCCACTATGAATAATGATGGGGAAGCGAAGAGAGTCATTGAAAACACCTCCTTTAAAGGGTTATAAATAAATTATAGTATGAATGTTATAATTTAACAAAATATAAGTATAATAGGAAACAGAGTATTTATCATGAAGGGAGATTAAGTATGAATATTGTGGAATTCCAGAGATATGTATCAAATTTCAGTAAAGAAAAAGGATTTCAAGATACAACAATTGAAGAGCGTACGATGTATGCGATGGCGGAATTAGGTGAATTAGCGGAAGTGATATTAAAGCGTGATGCAATACAGGATGCGAAAAGAGAGATTGGTTTAGAAATGTTTGATGTCATTTGGAATGTATGTGACTTAGCAAATAAGTTAGAAATTGATTTAGAGAAGGCATTTGAAGAAAAAATGAGGATTAATAAAAAACGTGAATGGTAAGTGGAATATTAATGTGTAAAGATGGGGGATACGAATGAAAAAGAAGCTTATTATAGGAGGAGTCTTTACCTTAATTAGTGTAATGAGTGTTTTCGCTTATTTAGTCTTTCAAGGCATATTTATTCCGAATCAAATAAGTGCGGATAAGTATGAAATAAAAGGTGTAGATGTTGCGTCATACCAAGGAGATATAGATTGGAGAGAGTTGGAAAAGCAAAATATGAAGTTTGCGTTTATAAAGGCTACTGAAGGAAGCTCTTTTGTAGATAAGTACTTTTCGGAAAATTGGACGAATGCGAATAAGACAGGTATGCGCGTCGGAGCGTATCATTTTTTTAGTTTTGATAGTAAGGGTGAAACACAAGCAGAGCAATATATACGAACTGTTCCAAAGTATAAACAAGCATTGCCACCCGTAATTGATGTTGAGTTTTATGCTAACAAAAAAGATAATCCCCCTAAGCGTGAAGATGTTGTGAAAGAGTTGTCGGTTATGATTGAAATGCTAGAAAAACATTACGGTAAGAAAGTAATATTGTATGCAACGCAAGAGGCGTATGATGTATATATAAAGGATGCGTATCCAAAATGTGATATATGGATTCGTAGTGTTCTTACAAAACCGAGTTTATCTGATGGGAGAAAATGGAAGTTTTGGCAATACACGAACCGCGGAAGATTAAATGGTTATAATGGAAAAGAAAAGTATATTGATTTAAATGTATTTTATGGGAATGAGGAAGAGTTTGAGAATTATGGAATGAAAGATTAAGTTTTAAAGTGTACAAAATTTTGTACGCTTTTTTTGTTAATTACATAAAAGTATGCAAATGAAGATGGAACAAACATTTGAGATGAATTGTCTAATATAGGTAATAACTATTTGGCTTGAAAGAAAGGGTTGATGACATGAAAAAGAATACGTTGTTAAAAGTAGGATTATGTGTAGGTTTACTAGGAACAATTCAATTTGTTAGCACAATTTCTTCTGTACAAGCATCACAAAAGGTAGAGAAAACAGTAATAAAAAATGAGACGGGAACCATTTCAATATCTCAGTTAAACAAGAATGTATGGGTTCATACGGAGTTAGGTTCTTTTAATGGAGAAGCAGTTCCTTCGAACGGTCTAGTTCTTAATACTTCTAAAGGGTTAGTACTTGTGGATTCTTCTTGGGATGACAAATTAACGAAGGAACTAATAGAAATGGTAGAAAAGAAATTTCAGAAGCGCGTAGCGGATGTCATTATTACACATGCGCACGCTGATCGAATTGGCGGAATAAAAACGTTGAAAGAAAGAGGCATTAAAGCGCATAGTACAGCATTAACTGCAGAACTAGCAAAGAAAAATGGATATGAAGAACCGCTTGGAGATTTACAAACCGTTACAAATTTGAAGTTTGGAAATATGAAAGTAGAAACATTTTATCCAGGGAAAGGGCATACAGAAGATAATATTGTCGTATGGTTACCGCAATACAATATTTTAGTTGGAGGCTGTTTAGTGAAATCTACGTCCGCGAAAGATTTAGGAAACGTTGCGGATGCTTATGTAAATGAATGGTCTACATCGATTGAGAATGTGCTGAAGCGATATAGAAATATAAATGCAGTAGTGCCTGGTCATGGGGAAGTAGGGGACAAAGGATTACTTTTACATACATTGGATTTATTAAAATAAGAAATTGTAGAAATACAAAAGAGAGGAGAAATAATTTTCTCCTCTCTTTCTTCTAACTATATTTAAATGCTGAATCTGTTGATTACGCCAGCATATATTACTGAGATTTTAATTCCAAGTATACAAATACTAATACTGTCATAATTGCTATAACAACGTAAGTAGCATCAAGCACTATAAGTGTTTTTAAAGTTTCAGTCATCGTAATTCACCCCTGTTATAAAAATATAACATGATCTTTTTATTGATTAGAGTAAGAGATCATAAAGATAAAATGTATATGAAATTTCTTAAGTAGCTTCTATATAAATATATCATATAAATAATGTAAGTAATGTTAAGATAGTGTAAATGTATTGTAAATAAAAAGGTTTACAATAAAGACTTTAATAAAAAATGGTAGTTTCTTAAAATGAAAAATATGCTATTTTCATATGCGATGAATTGCAACTATTTGTATAAGGGATTCGAAAAATTTTTCGTTGTATATATTTCTCCAAATTAATTATTTAGCTATTTAAAAGTATTGAAAGATGTGTGTACACTAATGTACGTTTTTTAGTGTCAATAAAAATATTATGTCAACAATATGAGCTGTCACAAATCTTTATATATTATTGTGATGGAAATCACATCACTTTTTTTCAATGGGTATTATGCTTAAGGTGTAATGAATGATTGGGAGAGGGTGGGATGATATGTTTTGTTATCAATGTGAACAAACGCCAACAGGCGGATGTAAAGTAATGGGTGTGTGTGGCAAGAATGAAACGATTGCGAGTTTACAAGATACGATTGTGTTTGGGCTAAAAGGAATTGCAGCTTATCGCACACATGCTGCTCAGCTAGGGTATACGGATGCATTTGTAGATGCTACAACACAAGAAGCTTTATATATGACATTAACAAATTCTAACTTTAACGAACAAGAGCATATTGATATGGCTATGAAAGTGGGGAAATCAGCTTTACGGGTGATGGAATTATTAGATGAGGCACATACGAATCATTTTGGTGTGCCAGAGCCTGTACAAATTACACAAAATCGTGTAGAAGGTAAAGCAATTGTAGTTACGGGTCATAATTTATTTGCACTAGAAGAACTATTAAAGCAAACAGAAGGAAAAGACATTAATATTTATACACATTCTGAAATGCTACCAGCACACGGATATCCGCAGCTGAAAAAATATAAACATTTAAAAGGAAACATCGGTAAGGCATGGTATGATCAAAGACGCCTTTTTGAAAAATTTACTGGTGCCATATTAGCTACAACGAACTGTGTTATGCCAATTAAAGGATCGTACTCTGATCGATTCTTTTCATATGATATTGCAGGTTTAGAAGGTGTACAAAAAATTGAAAATGATGATTTTACACCATTGATTCAAAAAGCACTAGAACTTCCAGAAGTACATATGGAGTCGGATGAACAGTTAGTAACAGGGTTTCATCATAATACAGTATTATCATTAGCCCCAGAAATTATTGATGCAGTAAAAGAGGGGAAAATAAAGCGTTTCTTTGTTATCGCCGGTTGTGATGCACCGGGAAAAGGCGGAGTATATTATCGTGAATTAGCAACGTCACTTCCGCCAGAAACGGTTATTTTAACAACTTCTTGCGGGAAATTCCGCTTTAATGATGTGGATTACGGTGTTGTACCTGGTACGGAAATTCCGCGGTACATTGATTTAGGACAGTGTAATAATTCCATTTCTACAGTGAAAATAGCGGCTGCATTAGCTGATGCTTTCCAATGTGAAGTGAATGAATTGCCAGTAAGTATTGTGCTATCATGGTTTGAACAAAAAGCGGTTGCCATTTTACTCGGGCTATTTAGTCTTGGGATTCAAGATATTCGCATCGGTCCAAAGGTTCCTGAATTTATTTCACCTGGCGTGCTTGATGTATTACAAGAAACATTTGGTTTAAAACTAATTACAAATGCAGCAGAAGATATGGCTATGATGTTATCGTAACAAAAAATGATCTGTTTTATTAATAAGAAGAGCTAGCCATATTCATTAACTTTGGTATAGTATAGCGCCCCAAAATAAAAATGTAGAATTTTTGTTTTGGGGTATTTTCTTTTCTTAGTGGGATAGGTATGGGGCAAAATAAAAAAAGAAAATAGGCTGTATCGAATAGGTAATAGTTGATTTTAGAAAAATATAAAAATCGAGTTGACATTCATTGCTACTTAGTCATACAATGTACTTGTGATAAGCAATACTGAGTAGTGTTGTTTCTCAAAATATTTTCAGTAGACAATAGGTAATAGCGGATTTTAGAAAAAATTTGAAAATCAGTTGACATCTATCGCTACTTAGTCATACAATGTAGATGTAATAAGTGATACTGAATAGTATGAATTCAAAAAACTACTCAGTAAAAAATTCGCCTTAGTACTCTGTAATACTGAATATAAGTCAGACAGAATAGGGGGTAAAGGAGGATCAGGACATGGAAAATTTAACTGAAATGCTGAAAGGTTCACTGGAAGGGTGTGTACTGGAAATCATTAGTCGCCGTGAAACGTATGGCTATGAGATTACCCGCCACCTGAATGATCTTGGGTTTACCGAAGTTGTGGAAGGTACGGTGTATACCATCCTTGTACGATTAGAGAAGAAAAAGCTTGTGAATATTGAAAAGAAACCATCAGATATGGGACCGCCTCGTAAGTTTTATTCATTAAATGAAGAAGGCCGCCAGGAGCTTGAATTGTTTTGGGAAAAATGGGATTTTGTATCGTCAAAAATTAACGTCTTGAAGTCAAAATAGGTTCATAAGATAAAACGTTCCGGCCGATACTTTGGGAATTTCTTGTTCGGTTTTATAAAAAAGGAGGAAAATAAGATGTTAGAAATGTTTAAAAAGTTAATTGGTGATAAAAAAGAGTACAAAATGATGATGGCACGAGTTGAGGCTCTGCCAGAGGACTACCAATTTGTATTTAAGAAAATTCAAAACTACATGTGGAATTTCTCAGCGGGTAACGGGATGGATATGTTACACATACAGTATGAATTAATCGATTTGTTTGAAGCTGGTGCAGCAGAAGGAAGACAAGTGCTTGACATTACTGGGGATGACGTGGCTTCCTTTGCTGACGAACTAGTGGCAAATGCTAAAACTTACGTCTCCAAGTATCGTGAAGATTTGAATGAAAGTATTATGAAGAAATTGAGAAAAAAATAAATGGAATAAGTAATACCGACTGATTAGCTGGTTACACATATGAATTGCCATCATAGCTATTCAGTTATATTTTTAGCTCAGTACTAAGTGATACAGAATATCAGTGGTACTAAATAGATAGAGGTAAATAAATTATCTTCGCAAAATATTTTTATAGGGAGGAAAAATGTATGAGTCATGCAGCGATTTCTGTAAAAGGCTTGAAAAAATCCTTTAAAGACAAGGAAGTTTTAAAAGGGATAGATTTTGAGGTGCAGCGTGGAGAAATTTTCGCGCTGCTAGGCTCAAATGGAGCGGGAAAGACGACAACGGTCAACATCCTTTCGACGCTAATGAAGCAAGATGGCGGTGAAGTAAGTATTTGCGGATTTGATGTACAGCGTCAACCAAATCATGTACGTCAAAGTATCAGTTTGACAGGGCAGTTCGCAGCTTTAGACGGTATGCTGACTGGGAGGGAAAACTTGATAATGATAGCTAGGCTACGTGGTGTTTCCAATCCCGCTCAAGTTGCTGACAATCTACTTGCAAGATTTAGCCTGACTGATGCGGCAAACCAAAGGGCAGATCAGTATTCAGGCGGGATGAAGCGCCGGCTTGATATCGCGATGAGTTTGATTGGGGCGCCAGCAGTTATTTTTCTTGACGAACCAACGACTGGACTCGATCCTGAAGCGCGAATTGAAGTGTGGGATACAGTCAAGGAACTTGCTGATAGTGGTACAACTATTTTGCTTACGACTCAGTACTTGGAGGAAGCAGAACAACTGGCAGACCGTATCGCTATTTTGCATGGCGGAAAAATTATTACGACAGGTACTCTTGCTGAACTAAAAGAGATGTTCCCACCGGCAAAAGTGGAGTATATCGAGAAGCAACCGACATTGGAAGAAATATTCCTTGCGATCATTGGCAAAAAGGAGGAGATGTAAATGAAAAGTAAAACAGGTGTATTACTAGGTCGTTTAATGCGTAACATTATGCGCAGCCCGGATACAATTATTACAGTAGCGATTACACCGATTATGATGATGCTATTATTTGTCTACGTGTTTGGAGGCGCAATAAAAACTGGAACGGAAAACTACGTTAATTATTTATTGCCGGGAATTTTGCTAATGGCTATCGCATCCGGTGTAGCTTACACTTCTGTGCGACTCTTTACGGATGTAAAGAGTGGGCTGATGGCACGTTTCATTACGATGCCTATTAAGCGCTCGTCGATATTGTGGGCTCACGTTTTAACCGCTCTTATTGCTAATGTACTTACTATCGTGGTGGTTATTCTTGTTGCACTCTTAATGGGTTTCCGTTCCAGTGCGAATATTCTAGATTGGCTCGCGGTAGCTGGGATACTTGGGATGTTTACGCTGGCGCTAACATGGTTGGCTATCATTCCAGGGCTGACGGCAAAGTCTATGGAAGGGGCGACTGCTTACTCGTACCCACTAGTTTTTCTTCCATTTATTAGTTCGGCCTTCGTTCCTACCGAAACGATGCCGAAAATTGTTCGTGCTTTTGCAGAGAATCAGCCTGTAACTTCAATCGTGAATGCAATTCGTGCTCTTTTATATGAAGGAACTGTTGGAAACGATATTTGGATTGCGCTCACTTGGTGCGTAGGTATAATGATTATTTCTTACTTTTTCGCTAGTAAAGCATTTAAACGTCAGCTAGGGTAAGTGAATGAAATCATCCGGAATAATATATTTTTTTGAAAAAGCACGGGAAGATTTTCCGTGCTTTAATAATTCATTCATACTTCGCTTAATTGTAGTAGTTTTAAAGTAAATAGGAGAATAATAAATCGAATACACATGCCTGGAAATATGGTATGTTAACACTTAACTAAAATGACTTGTTAATAAACAGAATATTCCGTGTAAATATAGAGGTTATCGTTGTGATGTGTTATATTTATACTTATAAGGTATATAATGTATAAATTAATCGTTTAGGGGATGAAAAAGGGAGAGGTTCAAATGAAATGGTATTTATATACTCTCAAAAACTATGCGAAATTTAGTGGGAGAGCTACGAGAAAAGAGTACTGGATTTTTACTTTATTTAATAAGGTTACGTTTTGGTCATTCATATATTTGGCCTCTTATTCTTCGTCTGCCTTTTACTTAAGAGCCAATATTACCTTGCTATATATAACAATTTTTATCGTTCCTACTCTGGCAGTGGAAGCTCGTCGATTACATGATAGTGGAAAAACAGGATGGTGGCAGCTATTAAATTTGGTGCCATTTGGAGGAGCGGTTCTACTTGTGTTTTGTATCATTGAAAGTGATGAAGGTGAGAATAAGTATGGACCAAATCCACATTCAAATCTTAAACAAGCAATTTAATGTGTTTATAGAAAACTCTAATATAAAAGGTATGAACTAAAAGTTAGTTCATACCTTTTTTGTTGTATTATTCATAGAAGCCTCGTTCAGTAGTGATTGCTTAAACTCAATATTTTGAGGTTTAACTAATCACTGCTTATGGGGAATATAAACATAATCGCTCTTGTAAATCTTTTAATATTTCTTCAGGCATTTCCCTAATTGTAATATCCTTCCCTAGAAAAAGCAGCCAATTTATTATTTCCGTCACTTCATCGGGATTGTTAACATTGATAAAAGTTTTTAAAATGGCTGTGGATTGGTAAGGATTAGTATAAGATATTGAAATTTTTAAAGGATGGTATTTTTTGAACTGGGCAATTGCTGTGGGACCAAGTTCAAGTACAAGGTTAATTGCTTCAGCCTTCTTACTTAGTTTTTCTAAAATCTTTTTCTTATTGAGCCTTTTATTCGTCGTGTATGGTTCAATATTGTTGAGATCATCGACAGGAAACATTAACTTCTTTTCTTCTTTTAAGTCAAATCCTTCAATAATCCAATGGCTTTTTTCTTGATAAAGGTGTAATAGATAAATTGGATAAGACTTAATTTTTTCATCTTCTTTAATGGTAATCAATAAATGGTTATCCAAAAGAAGGATTTGAATGAGTTTTTCTAACATAGGATGGGGGAGATCAGAAAGCTCAAGTAGATCGGGATTATGAGGATTAGTTCCTTGGAACAGCAAGAGTTGATTTAAAAGAACAAGGTCATCCTGCTGGGTTTCTGAGATGAGTCCTAGTAGTTTTTCGGCTAAAGATTGACGACTCTTTAGGTAGGGAAGTTGTTGATTCCTCGTAGCCATAAAGGCAATAAAAAGAGCTTTCACTTCATTATCAGTAAAGCGAACAACGGGCAGTATAGAATTATGCATAACAAAATACCCACCCGTTCTCCCAACTTCAGCGACAAGTGGCATTCCCATAGCTTCAATTTCTCTAATGTCTCTAATAGCTGTCGATCGTGATATGTTAAATTCTCGTATGATTTCAGAAATTGTAAAGTGGGAGCGGTTGTTAATATATCGCATAATTGTATTAATCCGTTCAACTTTTTTCATTTTGGTCTCCTAAACAGTATCATTTTTTGACATGGTTTAAAGATATTATAAACGTATCAGATGAAAAGATAAATCGTTTGATTAATAAAAAAAGAGGCAGGTTTTGTATATGAAAAATTATACTATAGAAGAAAAAGATAGCTTTATTGTGTTAGGTATTGGAACTGAAATTAAGAGTGAGTACACAGACTTTGCTGGAATAAATAAAGAAAAGGAAGACTTTTGGTCGGCTGTTAAAGAGGATGGAAGGCTGGACACTTTAAAAGCTTTAGCGACAAATGAATACATTTTTTCTGTGAGCGAAGCGGTGAATAACAAAATGATGTATTATGCGGGTGTCATGACAGAAGCACAAATAGAAGAAGAATCTAGAGTGATTCAGTTTCCGAGGGGAGAATACTTAGTAGTAAAAGGGGAAGACAAAACAGCTGAAGAGTTAAGTAAAAAGTTGACTGGCATCGCCTTCGGTCAAGCTTTACCAGATGCAAATGAATTTGCTTATGTTGGTGGACCAAATACGACGGTTGAGATGGGGAAAAGAAACGGCTTAGTGTTTGGTGAAATGTGGATTCCAGTTGTAAGGAAGTAAAGTGATAAAAGATACGAATATGGGAAGTAGAGGCTAACAATCTTGGATTGTTGGCCTTCTTAACATGAATATAATATTCATATGTCTATTGTATTTTTTGCGGCAAGATTAAATAGCTTTTTTGTTACTTTACAATAAAGTATACTTAATATCAGTAATTCATATAATTAGGAGTGGTTTCTATATTTAGAGAAAATACAAAAAGGATACTTCTGTCATTAGTAACAAATCCAATACTAATAATTGTATACGGGATCTTTTGCTATGAGTTGGCCTTATACTGTAAGTACGGAAGAATGAATTATAATATTTACATTTTGTTATTATGTATAGTACTTTTTATATCCATAACTACATTTACTACAATGCGGGTGATAAAAAATAGAGAATATGAATCTAAAAAATTAACAAATTCAATATCATGGAGATCCATTTCTATTATCATTATTGTTGCAATTACATCATTTTATGGGATGCAGATTTATAAAAGTGCAATAAATTACAATGGTAAATTGGCATGGTTTATAGAAAAGTTAAAACATGAAAGGTCAGTTAAACTTAAACATAATAATATATATAAGTCTGGAGTAGAAGGTATTTTTGAAGATATAAATAAAAAATATCCTTTGCCAAAGAAATTGTATATGGCAACTGATTTTGATCTTACATTTCATTCAGATGGAACAATCACAGCGTTTGATACATTTGTTTATGGGAAAAATGTTGATGGGAAAGAAGAAACTTATTTAATCTCTTATAATAAGAAGAAATCAGAAGATATTACTATAATACGAGACGGATACGCAAAGCCTGATTATAATGATGATAAATTAGTAGAACCTTTAATTAAAACGGTTAAGGCGATTCCAGTTAAGCAAACGGTTAGAAAATGGAATGAAAGTAAGTATGGGTTGATTTATTATGGGAAAAGAAATTGGGGATCCAATACAGAGGGAATTATTAATATTACTGAGGATGGTAAGGGGCAGAGTCTTAAAGAAGCATCTTCTGATATCATTGGATATACTGTATCTATATTTGTCCCTGGAAAAGAGAAAGAGCTAGTCCCTGCTAGATATAATTTAATAAGTGACGCAAGTTGGAGTAAATCAAAGACGCCTCCAAAAGAAGATATGCTTAAAGAGAAGAAACAACAAGATTTAAAGAATGAAAAAGAACAGTTTTTCCTATCGAAAGAAATTGGTTATAAACTAAATATGACAGATAAAGCATTAGGGAGCGCTTTTTATTCATTAAGCAAGACTAGTGATGAAGGGAAAACATGGGAGGTTATCAATCCAGACCCATTTAATGGGGGGATTGGTAGTGTATCAGGAATCACTTTTATAAATGATAAACTTGGGTTTTTAGGAGCAATTAGGCCTTCTGGTAATGAAGGAGAGTTATATCGTACAGATGATGGGGGAGTATCTTTCAAAAAGGTAGAATATCCGCCGCATGAAGTGAAATTAGATCATACACAGTCCACAATAAGTCCTTTTGATTCACCTAGTATGCCATATGAGAAAGATGGGGTTTTTAATATGTTAGTTGGACAAGGGGCAGATGGAGACTACAATGGCGATAGTAGTGCACTTTATCAATCAAAAGATAACGGAGAGACATGGGAATTTGTAGAAGAAGTGAAAAAGAAATAATCAGAATGTTTTTTTAAAAATAAGGTAACTACTCAGCTATACATTTCATGACGGACAGGAAGAATTTACGAGTGAAATAATTAAAGTTCTTTCTCATGCTGGAGATTGGTTAATATGGTCTACTATTCTTGCATCTTCCATCATGTATACTGTTACTTTATATAAGAATCATCCAGATATCAGAAAAATTATACATGCTCGTTTTGAAGAAATAAAGCAACGAATAAAATATTAATGTAACTAATAAAAAACGTTATTCTTTCTAGTAATTTTGCTTATTTAGAAAGAATAACGTTTTTGTTTTTTAATACTCAAGTAATAGTTTACCTGCAGTTCCTATCATATAATTTATTGAATTTTAATATACGTTATGTATAACAGATATTTACCTTATAAAATAAGGGGGGAATATTATGACTGAGACAAAGGAATCTTCAGGAGTCAATTTGAAAAAAGATGTGAAGTTTTCTATTATAATTCCTGCACACAATGAAGAAAAGTACATTAGAAAATGTTTAGATTCAATTGCAAAGGCATCAGAGGCATATAAAGAGCAAACGGAAGTTATAGTTGTTTTAAATCGTTGCACAGATAAAACAGAGGAAATAGCAAAATCTTATAATTGTATTATATTGAAAAATAACGATAAAAACTTATCTAAAATTCGAAATGCAGGGGCTAAAATAGCCAGTGGAGAAATAATCGTTACTATAGACGCTGATACGATAATGACAGAGTCTATGTTGTCTAATGTAGATAAATATTTAGCTTCAGGTAAATACATTGGTGGTGGGGTGAATGGGAAGTTTGAAAGAATATCTTTAGGAATATTTCTCTCCGCAATGTTAATCATAATCCCTTTACTTTTTAAGTACGGAGCTATATCTGTAGGGATTTTTTGGTGCTATAGAAAAGACTTTATGGCAATCAATGGATTTAATGAAAACATGCTTATGGCAGAAGATGCAGATTTCGCAAAACGTTTAAAAGAGTGGGGAAAGAAAAATAATAAGAAATTCGGTACTATTAAAAATGGAATGATAACTTCATGCAGAAGATTTGATACATATGGATACTGGACTTTATTTAAAAATCCAAAAGTAATTTTAGCTTATCTAAAAGGAAATGATAGAAAATACGCAGATAAGACATATTATGATAACCAAGAAAGATAAAAGTGGAGAAAAGCGGCAGAGGATAGCTAGTACTTTTTTTAGATATGATGAGAATCCAACTTAATTTAATAGATACTATAAGAAAACCATCAATTTGATTACCCTTTTTCAAATTGATGGTTTTTATTTTTGAAATAAATATGTATTTTTTATAAAAATATTTTTTGACCCCCATAAAACTTTGTACTCCTCCGAATATGTATAGTGGAAAAAATAAATAGAAGAAAAATGACTATGAAAGAATATAGAAGTATTAATAAAATTACTAGATTAAGTGGGCATCCGAAGTAAAAGGATGAAATTACCAATTATATAGAGGAGAGTTATTCAAGGATTGCAGATAAAATAGAAAAAGAATAAGCAAAACGAACGGTAGAGAATAAGAAAGTAGATAAAAATACAAACTTAACTTTAGTGCCGAGAGAAAAGGAAAAATCATTAAGAAAACGTTAGACTCTAAAAATATAACTAACAGCAAGAAAACAAGACCGAAGAAAAGTACCAAGAAAATCTGGTTAAATGGTCACTTGTGTAGTGACCATTTTGCTATTTGAAGGAGGCTGGGAGATTACAAGTGTTGAGTTTAGTAATGAAGATCTTAAGAAAACCGAAAATAGAAGATATCGTATGTAACATACAAAATAATGAAGAAGATAAAGAAGCGTTTATCGTACAGTATCAGCCTTTTATTAGAAAATCAATCTCATCTGTCTGCCGCCGATATATTACAGAACAGGATGATGAATATAGCATTGGATTGTTTGCGTTTAACGAAGCAATTGAAAAGTATTCCTATACAAAAGGAAAATCTTTTTTAGCGTTTGCTGATCTTCTTATAAAAAGAGATGTAATTGACTATATACGTAAGGAGTCTAAACATAACTTTGTCTTTTTAAAAGAAGATGAGCAAGAGGAAATGTTAGAAATGCAAGTGTCGCTTACGGAGTATATGAAAGAGATGGAAAATAGTAACCGTAAGGAGGAAATTCTTCATTTTCAAAGTGTGCTAGCTGAGTTTAAAATCACATTCTCAGAGCTTGCTAAAGAATCTCCTAAGCATCGTGATACGCGTGAGCACTTAATAGAAATTGTGAAAATTATTATAAAAGAAGAGGAAATGATGGAAGAGCTGTTCCGAAAGAAAAAGTTACCACTTAAACATATTGAACCGCGTGTTAGGGTAAGTCGCAAAACATTGGAGCGTCATAGAAAATATATCATTGCAATGTGTATTATCTTTGCAAACAACTATACATACATTCTTGATTATATAAAGGGGGGAAAGCATGATGAATAAAGGAATTGTGATGGATATAAAAAAGCATAGCGTAGTTGTTTTAACACCAAATGGAGAGTTTATTACGTGTAAAAGAAAAGGGGATTCTTGCATAATCGGGGAGGAAATCTCATTTGATGAGCAAGAACAAAAAGTATCGTATTTTTCGATCCCTTCCTTTTTAAAGCCTGCATCAATACTTGTTGCTTGTTTTCTATTTGCAGTGCTGTTTTTCTACAACCAACCAGAAGAAAAAGTATTTGCTTACGTCTCAGTTGATATAAATCCAAGTTTAGAGGTGAGCGTAACAAAGGATTTTCGTGTTATAGATTTGCAGGCTTGTAATGATGATGGAAGGCGTATTTTAAAAGAATTGAAGCAATGGGAAAATAAACAATTGCAAGAAGTAATACGTACTATTATAAAGCAAAGTCAAGAGGATAAGTATTTAACGAATGATAAGCAAGTTATGCTAACAGCAGTTGCAAAGGACAAGGCACTAGAACCACTTTTGGAAAAGGAAATGAAAGAATTAAAGAAAGAATATGAGCTAAAACATATTACAGTTGAATATCAAAGTAGCACAATGCAAGTAAGAGAGAATGCTAGAAAAGCTGGAATTGGCACAGGTGTCTATATAAAGCAAGAGAATGAGAAGAACAAATCACTTACGCCTCCTGCCACCCCGTCTAATCCGGTGGAAAACGAAGAAGAGGTGCAATCACAGCCGGAGTCATCTCATGATACATCACTGGATTTGTCTCCTGTAAAAGAAAAAAAATATGAAAAGCAAGAGCAGAAAGAACAAAAGAAAACAGAGGAACAGCCATCCAAGCAAATAAAAGAAAACAATGGAAGAGGATCTCAGCAAGAAAATAGAGGGAATCAACAAGAGAATAACAGTAGAGAAGCTCAACAAGGAAATAATGGGAATCAGCAAGTGAACAACGGAAGAGGATCTCAACAAGGGAATAATGGAAATGGGCAAGTGAACAACGGAAGAGGATCTCAACAAGGGAATAATGGAAATGGGCAAGTGAACAACGGAAGAGGATCTCAACAAGGGAATAATGGAAATGAGCAAGTGAACAACGGAAGAGGATCTCAACAGGGAAATAACGGAAACGAGCAAGGGAACAATGGAAGAGGGTCTCAACAAGGGAATAATGGAAATGGGCAAGGGAACAATGGAAGAAATCCTCAACAAGGAAATAATGGGAATCAGCAAGGGAACAATGGAAGAGGATCCCAGAAAGAAAATGACGGAAACGAGCAAGGGAACAATGGTAGGGGGTCTCAACAAGAAAATAGAGGCCACCAGCAAGGGAATGAAAAGAAGAATCAATAGAATATGGAAGTGAGAGATTCATTTCAAAGCTAAAAGGATTTATTCCGCTATTTGCTGGGCAGCCCGATTGGTGAGGGCTGATGATTAGTGGGGGATGAACAAAACCCCCACTGATTAAAGTTGCACTTTATTATTCTATAGTTTTATTAAGAAGGAGTATGTGAAAAATATAATGGAGAAAAACATTCAACAAGAGAAAGATAAAGAAAAACCTGTTTTTTATGATCCGAAAGGAAGGAGAAACATAGCCTTTATTTGGTTTCTATGTATCTCAATAGTTAGTGTAAGTGTTGTATTTTATTTTTTCTTTCAAAGTATTTTTTCAACACCAGAAATTCCAAATATGAATACCGCTGTACAACAAGATACGAAACTTGTACCAATTAATCAAAAACTTAGTGATCAGGAGTTAAAGGAGGAAGCATTTAACCCAAATACCGAAACGAAGGATAATAAAAATTTGGTGAATCCGCCGAAGGATAGTAAACATCCTAAAGAAGTGTATGGTTTTTATGTAAACTGGGATGAAAATAGTACCGCTTCTTTAAAAGAAAATATCGATTCATTAACCACGTTAGTACCAGAATGGTATCATTTAAAAGAAGATTTAACGATTAGAAGTGAGATAAAACCTGAGATTGTAAAACTAGCAAAAAAAAATCATGTGAAGATTATGCCGTTACTTACTAACTATACAGAAAAAGCTTCTGGCCCTGATAGTGAGCTTATCCATAAGTTACTGAATTCGCCGAATGATGTGAAGACGAAATTTATTAATAATTTAGTAAGCGAAGTTAAAAAGAGTCAGTTTTCAGGTATTAATATTGACTTTGAGTCCGTACCTGAAAGTGATAAAGAAAACTTAACAAATTTTATGAAAGAACTTACTATGGCCTTTCATAAACATGATTTGCTCGTCACACAAGATGTTCCAGCTAATGATAAGGCTTTTGATTATAGTGCATTAGGAAAAATAATAGATCGTATGATTGTAATGATGTACGATGAGCACTATGGAGCCGGGGAACCAGGACCAATTGCTTCAAATAAATGGTTCCAACATACATTAAAAGAACTGAATATTCCGTCTGATAAACTTATAGTTGCTTTCGGTAACTATGGATACGATTGGGAAGTAAATAGTAAAGAAGCTGCAAAGTCTATGACTTTCTCAGAAGTTATGGCAATGGCTCATGATTCAAATATAAAAATTCAATGGGATAAGATGAGTGGAAATCCGTATTTTAGATATAAAACAGGAGAGAAAGAACATACTGCTTGGTTCTTAGACGGTGTTACTCTTTATAATCAAGTGAAAATCGCAATGGACAATAATGCAAAGGGGTTTGCGCTATGGAGATTAGGAGCAGAAGATCCTACAATATGGAAAGTTTTAAAAAATCCTATTGAGGTACAAAAAAATCCTAATGTATTACATAAAATCAGTAGTTTAGATGAAGTGAATTATTCTGGACAAGGTGAAATTTTACAGATTGAGAATGAAAGAAAAAATGGATTGAGAGATTTTAAAGTAGGCAAAGATGGTTATATTACAGATGAAGTATATCAATCCTTACCATCTGCATATGAAGTGCAACGATATGGAAAACCAAATGAGAAACAAGTAGTATTAACATTTGATGATGGACCAGACCCGAAATATACGCCAGAAATTTTAGATATATTAAAAGAGAATCAAATAAAAGCTGCTTTTTTTGTACTTGGTGAAAACGCGCAACTAAATACTAGTATTGTAAAAAGAATATACGATGAAGGGCATGAAATTGGCAATCATACTTTCAAGCATCCTAACGTCGCTGATACGTCTTTACTACGAACAAAATTAGAACTTAATACGACGCAACGTTTAATTCAGGAAATAACTGGACATTCTACGGTTTTATTTAGACCGCCATATGAAGCCGATGCTAACCCAGATTCATCAAATGAAATATTGCCTATTTTGCGTGCACAAAATATGAACTATACAATGGTGGCGGAAAAAGTTGATCCTGAAGACTGGGCAACACCATCAACGAATGAATTAGTAAAGCGTGCTCTTACTCCCATTTATAAGGGAGAGGGAAATATTGTTCTTCTCCATGATGCGGGAGGGAATCGTGCCCATACGGTAGAAGCGCTTCCCATTATTATTAAAGAACTTAAAAAAAATGGATATAGTTTTGTAACAATTTCAGATTTAATGAATAAAGAACGAGATGAAATTATGCCTCCTGTTTCTTCTGAGGGGAAGCAATATTTACTTTACAATAAAGCTGTCTTTTCAGGGGCAGGATACTTTAAGCATATATTAACAACTATTTTTTATATTGCTATTGGATTAGGGATTTTTCGATTTTTATTCTTAATTTATTTTGCATGGAAGCAGAAAAGAAAAACGTTATCTCGCTATATTAATTCGTCCTATCAACCTTTTGTTAGTGTTGTCATAGCAGCATATAATGAAGAAAAGGTGATAGCCAAGACAATTCACTCAATTTTGGATAGTAATTATAGAGAATTTGAAGTTATTGTTGTGGATGACGGATCGACAGATGGTACGTCAAAAGTAATGAAAGAAACATTTTATAAACACCCTAAAGTTCGTTTCATTCAGAAAGAAAACGGCGGGAAATCATCGGCAATGAACCTAGGGTTTCAACAATCGCGAGGAGAAATAATTGTCACTTTAGATGCGGATACTATTATTGCGCAAGATGCCATTTTTCTAATGGTTAGACACTTTGAAGATCAGAATGTAGCTGCAGTTTCAGGTAATGTCAAAGTGGGGAATAGACGGAATTTGTTAACTACTTGGCAACATGTTGAGTACATTACAGGGTTTAATTTAGAACGTAGAGCTTTTGATGAGTTAAATTGTATTACAGTAGTTCCAGGAGCTATTGGGGCGTGGCGCAAAAAGAATGTAGTTGAATCTGGATATTTAAGCGAAGATACGTTAGCAGAAGATACGGATCTTACTATTACATTTTTACGTCAAGGGCATAGAATTGTATATGAAGAAAAAGCTCATGCTTTTACGGAATCACCTGAAGATGTGAAAAGTCTCATTAAACAGCGGTATCGTTGGTCATATGGTACACTTCAATGTCTTTGGAAACATCGAAAAGCGTTATGTAATCCAAAGCATAAAACATTAGGATTTATTGCACTGCCTAATATGTGGTTATTCCAATATGTGCTGCAATTCATTGCTCCTTTTGCAGATATATTAATGATTATAGGAATATTTAGTAGTAATCCGCTAAAAGTTTTAGGATTTTATCTTGTATTCTTTTTAATGGATCTTCTCGCTTCTCTGTTCGCATTTAAATTAGAGGAAGAGAACCCAAAACCATTGGCATGGTTAATTTTACAACGTTTTATTTATCGTCAATTTATGACTTATGTTGTCATTAAATCTATATTCTCATCGCTTCGAGGAGTAGCGGTAGGGTGGAATAAACTAAAGAGAATGGGGAGTGTTAAACATTCCACGGAACATAAGGAGGCATCATAAAAGGGCAGACTATCTGCTCTTTTTTTCATTGGTTTTAGTTAGTTGAATGTAGAGGTGTAGTATAAAAACTGCTGCTTCTATAATGAGATTCCTATTCATCATTAATGGTGAGACATTATGTTAAGCTAATCCTTTAGTTTCGGATTAAAGTTTTTTTATATTTTTTTTCAATGACGGACACAAAAACGCATATACCTTCGAATTATATATATGGATAACATAAATATGTATATAAAAGGGGAGAAATAAGATGAAAGAAAAAAAAGAAATGTTTCAAGAAATCGCTGAGGTGTTAAAGGTATTGGCGCATCCAGTTCGTCTATCTTTAGTAAAAATAATGCTTGCAAAAGGTCCTACTAATGTAACAACAATGTATGGGGATTTACAAATGCCTCAAAGTACAATTAGTCAACATTTATCTAAATTAAAAGCTGCTAAAATGGTTACAGGTACTCGGAAAGGATTAGAAATTTATTATGAGGTAACTGACAATCGCACAAAATCAATATTAGCATGTTTAGTTTAAATGATGATTTCTATTTCAAAATAAAAAGCGCTATTCTTTTCTATGATTTTACAGAGAGAATAGCGTTTTTTATTTTTAAGGAGTATCTTTTTATATGCCTATAGAATGGAGTGAAAGGTTTATGGGTTTAAATGTACCTACTATTACCTTAGGTTCTAATGCGTCTAATAATGAAAAAATTCTCGGTTTAGGGGTGCTTCTTTACAGCTTACGTACAATTGAGATTAGAAAAAGTAGAGCGAGCGTTTAATGAGGCTGAAGTAGTGTTTATATGCGAAACTTTATAGAAATCTCATTTTTCTAATTGTATCTTTTTAGATTGATGGATGTGGGGTCACGTCCATCAATCTAAGAAAACAAGTTAGCTAAAAAATGATGAAAATAAACTTTATAGAAATAAAAAATATGAACGTAGAGGATGAAACAAAGTATATAGTGCTTTTTTAGTCATGTAATCTTTTAATCTGATGATCTTTTCCCCATTCAAACAGATTATCCATTATTTGCATTAAAGATTTTCCGTATTCACTTAGTGTGTACTCAACCTTTGGTGGAACTTCTTGATATACGGTACGATAGATAATCCCATCAGCTTCAAGTTGCCGAAGTTGTTGTGTAAGAACCTTTTGTGTAATGTTTGGGATTTCTCGTTTAATTTCATTTGTTCGCATTTTTCCATCCGACAAAATACATAAAATATGAACTTTCCATTTTCCACCGATTACATCGAGTGTTGTTGCAATTGGGCAATTATCATTTTGATTCATATAACACCTCCACAGGTACTTTAAGGTTCCTATAGCACTTTAAAGTACGTACTTTTCAATTATATGTGACTCATTCATACTAATACGTAAAGGGTTGAATAATTTATAAAGGGGATGAAAAAAGATGAAAACACTTGTAATTGTAGCACATCCTGATATTGAAAAATCAAAAATTAATAAAAGATGGATTGAAGAACTTGAGAAATATTCGGATGAAATTACGGTGCATGAATTGTATAAAGTGGCACCGAATTGGGAGTTTAATATTGAAGAAGAGCAAAAGTTATTAGTAGAACATGACAGATATATATTTCAATTTCCGCTTTACTGGTACAGCTCACCACCATTATTAAAAAAATGGTTCGATGATGTATTAACATATGGATTTGCATACGGATCTAAAGGAGATAAAGTGAAGGGGAAAGAATTTGGTGTAGCTATTTCTATAGGTGGATTAGAAAAAGACTATGAAAATAGTAGAATTACAATGGATGAGTTGACGAAACCATTCCAAGCTACATGCTTATACACAGGTATGGAATTTATACCTTCCTTTTATTTATATGGTGCAGAATATAAACTAAGTGATGAAGAGATTGATAAAAGTGCACCTGAGTATGTGCAATATGTGATGAACAAGAAGTATTCTAATATATAATGGGAAATATCCATTTACTTGTAAAGTAAATGGATATTTTATATTCTTCTTATATTCACTAAGTGTAATCTTTAGTAAATTAATAGTTAATCTGGTAAAATAAAAAACCTAACATATATAAAGGGGAGTTTTACTTGAGAACGATGCGACAATTATTACAAAAGAGAGCAATGCAATCACCAAATTTGGAAGCGCTTGTAGGGGGGAAGAAAAGATATTCGTTTCAGCAATATAATGAACGAGTAAATCAGTTTGCACATTATTTGTTATATAATGGTGTGCAAAGAGGAGATCGTATAGGAATACTATGCAAAAATAATCACCCATTTCCAAGCGTTATGATGGCAAGTTTAAAAATTGGAGCGGTATTTATTCCGCTAAATCATCAGCTGACTGTTTATGAATTAGAAACGATTGTAAAAGAAGCGAAATTAAAAGTGTTAGTTATTGATGAAGAATTTAATGAAGTGTTATTAAAGGTTGATGCTGTTAAAGAAATTCCTTATGTAATTCAAACGACAAAAGAAGACTTTGGTTCATTTGAATTAGAGTTGCAAAAACAGCCAACGACAGAACCGAACGTAGAAGTTCATGAAGAAGACGATGCCATTTACTTGTTTACATCAGGAACGACTGGACAGGCAAAAGCATGTGTAATTGGACATAAAAACTTACATCATTATTTTGCTGAAATTGCGGGACAAAGAGAAATTCCAGCAGGTGAACGCTTTTTATCTGTGCATCCATTGTTTCATATGAGTGGCGTGCTTTCTATTTTAAATTGTATTTATCATGGCGTTACGATGATCTTCTTAGCTGATTCGAATCCTGCTCTTATTTGGGATAAGATTGAAGAAGAGAAAATTACTACGATGCTTGCTTTCCCAGCCGTTTATAGTTACATGCTTGATGAACTAAATAAAAAAGAACGTAACATTTCAACCTTTAAAGTAGCACAAAGCGGTGGTACAAAAGTGCCAGAAACACTCATTCAAAAATATATGGAAAAAGGCATATATATGGTGCAAGGCTATGGTAGTACAGAAGGTTGGGTTGTAACCTCATGGCATCCAATGATGGGAAAAGAAAAGATGTCTTCTGTAGGAAAGACCTTGAAAAATGTAGAGGTGAAAATTGTTCACCCAGAAACAGGACATGAACTAACAACAAATGAAGTTGGAGAGATTCATGTGAAAAGTCCATACATGTTTAAAGGATATTGGAATAATGAAAAGGCGACAAAGAAGGTAGTAAAAGATAACTGGTTTAACATGGGCGATGCTGGCATGATAGATGATGATGGATTCCTGCATATTATGGGAAGATATAAAGACGTTATTATACGCGGTGGTGACAACGTATATCCAGATCAAGTAGAAGATGTTATTCATGAAATACATGGTGTTTTAGAAGTTGCAGTAGTTGGAGTTCCAGATGACTTTTGGGGAGAGGTTCCAAGAGCTTACATTGTGAAGGATGGCGAAACAACATTAACAGAAGAAAGTATTATTCAGTATTGTAAGGAGAAGTTAGCAAGTTACAAAATTCCAGAAGTGGTATTCATAGATGAGTTACCGAAAAACGCTTTAGGAAAAGTGTTGAAGAGGGAATTACGAGATGCTGTTCTTGTGAAATAGAAAATTATGAAATAATGGAGAACCCAGTTATGTATAAAGCATGACTGGGTTTTTATGTATCAAAAACATAATAATTTACTAGATTTTGTATTTTGTGTAAGATAATAAAGAATATTCAATTAATAATTTGAGGGATGAAATTAAATGAAGCTAGAAGTAGAGACGGATAGACTCATTATACGTCCATTTCAAAAAGCTGATTATGAAAGTTGGTTAGATGGATTTTCTTATTGATTATAAAAATAAAGAAATGGACAAATAAGGGGAAAAGAAAATGAAGACTATAAATGTATTTCATTACGACGCATTTACGAATAAACCAAATAAGGGAAATCCAGCAGGTATTGTATTAGAAGCAGATGGATTAACGGAAGAGGAAATGCAAATTATTGCTGAAAAAGTTGGATATAACGAAACAACTTTTGTTCTTTCCTCAGAAGTAGGAGATATAAGAATGCGCTATTTTACCCCTGGTTTTGAAATGGATTTATGTGGTCATGGGACAGTAGGAACGATATATGCCTTGCGCGAAAAAGGTTTATTAGAAGAGAAAAGTAACCTTATGATTGAAACGAAGGCTGGGATTTTACCGATACAAATAGGTGTAAAAGAAAATGGAGAAACCTTTATTAAAATGAGGCAGGCAGCACCTCAGTTTAAAGAATTTACGGGTTCAAAAGAAGAATTAGCTCATAGTATCGGTTTAGAAGTAAATGATTTAGATGTAAGTTTACCGATTGTATATGGAAGTACTGGTAATTGGACAGTAATTGTACCGATTAAAAATCTAGATGCGTGTGAGAGAATGAAGCCTAACAATGAGATGTTTCCATCAGTATTAAAAGAAATACCTAACGCTTCTATTCACCCAATTTGTCTAGATACTTATGATGAACTAGCACAAATGCATGGACGTCATTTCTCATCGGCTTATGCTGGAACGATAGAAGATCCAGTGACAGGAACAGCTTCAGGTGTAATGGGGGCGTATTATGCGATGTATTTGGAAAAAGATTTTGACCATGAAATGGAGTTAATTGTTGAACAAGGACAGGAAATACATAAAGATGGTCGTGTAACGGTGTATGTAACGAAAGTTGAAGGGGATGCGAATTTACAAATTGATATTGCTGGAACAGCGGTGTATGTGAAAGAATTTGAAGTTTCAATATAAAAAAGAAAGCCCGGCATACATCCGGACTTTCATTATCTGTTCAATACTTCAATATACGAAGCATTTCCAGTTGTTCTTAAAGCAGAGCGAAAATTGTTATTTTCTAGCGTTTTAGCGACTTGTTGTAACTGCTGTGCATCATCATGATGGATAAGTAAGCTGTCAGCACCGCTTTCTTCTATATGAATGTGTTCGACATTTCCGATTGCATCATGTACAGCTTTTAAAAATTCAGGTTTCATATTGTCCTCCTATATGTATGTAACGTTGTAATTTAGTATTTCCTTATTTATGAAATATAAAAGTAAATGAAAGGAGAAATAAAAATGAATATAAAGCAGTTTAATGAACATATAACATCACTATTTGGAGAGCATCTTCATAAATATGGCGATGATGAATATGGTTTTACTTATATAAGTAAAGATGAATTTCACAAAATCGGTTACACAACAAATTTAACGTTAGAAACTATTGAAGAAGCGTATCGAAATGGAGTTGATATGATAGTTACACATCATGCGCCGTGGAGTTTTTTATTTGGTATGGAAGAGGCTTGTATTGAGAAATTGAAGCAATATGAAATGAATCATTTTTGGATTCATTTACCGTTAGATTTTGTAAAGTTTGGCACGTGTACATCGTTATTTAACGAAATTGGGATAGATACAATACTGGAATATTCAACCTATGAGGAAGAAGAACTACCGGGAATAGGAGAATATAAAGAAGCGATTCCTTTTTCAAACTTAGTTGGAAAACTTGAAGAAAAAATGGAAGAGAAAGTGAAGAGCTGGAGAAATCACGATAAACCAGTAAAACGGATTGCAATCTTAACCGGTGCAGGAAATAATACAAATTTGATTGAACGTGCATTAGAAAAAGGATGTGACACGTACATAACAGGTGAAAAAACATTATATACAGTGCAACATGCGAAATTTAAAGGAATTAATTTAATTGTAGGTAGTCATACGTTTACAGAAGTGTTTGGTATAGAAAGTTTGGCTCATAAATTACAAGACAGAGACCCTGCAATAGAAATTATTAGAGTATATGAAGAGCATTTAGAGTGATAAAATCACGTTATCATAAATGGAATATTGAAGAAAGTCATTGTAATAAAATAAAGTTGTTGTTTGTTATATCAGGGCGATTGAAAGGATTTTACTTTTGTTTGTCAAATAATAGTAAAGTTGTCTTTTGAATTAAGGAAATATTCGGAGTTGAAGGGTGAGAGAATGGACATTTCAATAATCACTGCACAACTAGTTAAGGAAAAAGTTATTTCACATTATCCAAATAGCGTAAAAGCATTAAACGGGGGAACGACAAGTACTATATATTTGTTAGATGAACAATACGTTATAAAGTTGAATGAATCGGATGTCATACGTGAAGAAGCTTATTTTCTTCAGTTTTATAAAAAGGACGAATTATTTCCAAAGCTTTTATATAAGGAACCTTTAAATCGCTATATTGTTTACTCATTCCTTGAGGGCACAACTTCTTGCAAACTAGGCCATAAACGGAGTGTTCTTAGTAAACTTGTAAAGGAAGTTATCAATAAGTATGAAGTAGCTACAGAGGTTGATGGCTGGGGATGGAAAGAAAGCCCAGTTCAATCTTGGAATGAATTTTTAACGACAAATGTGATGGAAGCTCATGAAAATGTAAGACGTTATATAAGTGAGGAAGAGTATAGAACGGTTTTTAAGTTAGCAAATAGTCCAAGTAGGGGGACTGGAATAAATGAGCCATTTTTATTGCATGGTGATCTTGGATTTCATAATTTTATATTTCAAGAGAATAAACTGCACGGTGTAATTGATCCTTTACCAGTGTTAGGAGATCCTATATATGATTTAATTTATGCGTTCTGTTCAACTCCGGAAGATTTAACAAAAGAAACGATTGGTTATGCGATGAAACAATGTGTATTTTATAAAAAAGACCGTGATTTATATGAAGAAATAGTCATAGGATTATATTTGCGTATAGATACATGTTTACGGCACCACCCGAAAGATTTAGAAGATTATTTAGCAGCTTGGCGTTATTGGATGGGTGAGGTTGAGGTGACTTTTTAGTACAAATATTTTGGGGGAGATAGTGAGATGAATGTTGCAGAAGCGAAAAAGGATTTACTGTAATTCCATTATCGGTTACAGTTGCCTATTTACTTACTTTTATAAGTTTATTAATTGAAAATAAAAAAGTAGATTATTATCAACAAAAATCAGCTTAATAAAAATATAGGGATAGGGGGAATTATGATGAAAAATTTCGTTTGTACAACGTGCGGTGTGCAGTATGCAGCGAGTGTAGAGGAACCGGTGAGTTGTCATATTTGTGATGAAGAGAGGCAATATGTGAATCCGAAAGGGCAGTCTTGGACGACTTTAGAAAATTTGCAAACAGATGATACATATAAAAATGAAATAATCAAAGAGGAAAATGGACTTTATAGTATTACGACAAAACCAGGATTTGCGATCGGTCAAACGGCATTTATAGTGAAAACAGAGTCATATCGTTTACTATGGGACTGCATTACGTATTTAGATGAAACGACAATTGCGAAAATAAAAGAGCTTGGTGGATTAGATGCAATTGCATTGTCTCATCCTCATTATTATTCAACGCAAGTAGAATGGGCAGAGACATTTGATGTACCAATTTATATACATGAAGATGATAAAGAATGGGTGATGCGCCCAAGTAGTCGTATTATTTATTGGTCTGGTGAGTCTTTACAATTAGCGGATGGGATTACTGTACATCGTCTTGGAGGACATTTTAGTGGTGGTTCTGTATTGCACTGGGAAGAAGGTAATGATGGAAAAGGGATTTTGTTAACAGGTGATATTATTCAAGTTGTAGCGGATGAGCGGTGGGTAAGTTTTATGTATAGCTATCCAAACTTAATTCCATTACCAGCGAGAAAAGTGGAAGAAATGGTGAACCGAGTGAAGCCGTTACAGTTTAATCGTTTATACAATGCTTTTCATCGAGTAGTAAAAGAAAATGCAAATGAGGCAGTTGAACGTTCTGCTGAAAGATATATAAAAGCAATAGAAGGAAAGTTGTTTCATACGTAAAAGGAGAGTAGCTTAATGAAAACGTTAGTGTGCTTTGGAGATAGTATTACAGCTGATGAAACATTTTTTGATGGAATGCCGAGATTAACACCACGTTTGCAAGAGATGTTTCCGAAGTGGAAAGTAGTGAATGCAGGTGTTCCAGGGGATAATACATTCGATGCGTTACATAGGATTGAAGAAGATGTAATATCATATAAACCAGATTTCGTAACAGTTTTTCTTGGTACGAATGATGCAGTTTCTTTTTCTCAAGTGTCATTACAAGCATATAAAGAAAACTTAGAGAAGATTGTGAACCATATTTCATCAGATAAAGTACTACTGATTAGTCCTGCACCAGTTGATGAAGAAAGACAGCGTAATAGAACAAATAGAGTGCTTGGTCAGTATGCAGACGTGGTGGAGAAAGTGGCGAGGGAAACAGGAAGTTATTTTCTAAACGTATTCGCTGAAATGATTCAAGAACGGGATTATAAAAGATTTGTAGAAAATGGTGAAAAAGATGGATTACACTTTGGACCAGAAGGCTATGAGTATGTAGCGAGGTTAATTGGTGAAAAGTTAAAAGGAATTTTATAAGGAGCAAAGCACTTAGTGTTTTGCTTTTTCTTGTTTTTTTGCAGTCTATAAACTTATTCACCGCTGTAATTTGCACAGATATTTTGTTTTTTTATATGCGTAAAAGGTTAGCTCTGTTTTAAAGTAATATAAATTTATTTTTAAAAATTTATATTTCGTAGTTGAAAATCAATAAAGGTGTAACTATAATAGTTACAGTTAGTTTGTTATTTTGAAATATACACATTGAATTACAAGAATGAAAGGAGTTTTTATGTAAATCAAAAAGTTATAAAAATCTATTAATTTTTATAATAAGATAAAAAGATTTTTGGTTCATACACATTATTAAATATGTTAATTCTAATAGAAAACTAGAGGTGGAAAGATGAAAAATTTTAAAGGTATGTTGGTATCATCACTTGCAATTACAACTTTTGCTGGGGTAGGTACGACATTTGTAACAAATACAGTACATGCTGCCAATAACGATTCTAGTAAAATACAATTTCGTTCTAATAAGAGTATAAACACAACAACTAGCTCGAGATTGCCTGTATTATCAATCAATCCTTATGATGAACCTAGATTTTCGAGACAGGGATATCTTGAAGAGGCACCTTTAGGAATTAATGCTCCTTATGCTTGGGGAATTAAAGGAGGAGATGGTCAAGGAGCAACCTTTGTAGATTTGGAAGAAGGCTGGTTATTAAATCATGAAGATTTAGTCGGTCAAAATATTGAATTTATGTCTGGAAAAATGAGTAATGATCTTTCTCACGGTACTTCAGTTCTAGGTGTTGTTTCTGCAGCTGACAATAGGATTGGGAACATTGGGATTGCACCAAAAGCAAAGGCAAAAGTAATTTCAGTGATCCGAGATAATGGGAGAATCGATGTAAGAGATGCTATTTTAAGTGCCGTAGATTCTTTACAGGCTGGAGATGTTTTATTAATAGAAGAATCCTTTAAATATGATGGATATGGAGATGACCCTTTACCAGTAGAAGTATACCCGAGTATATTTAACGCAATTCGCAAAGGTACAGATAAAGGCATTATTATTGTAGAAGCAGCTGGTAATGGTGGGATTGATTTAGATGAATTTAAAGACCGTAATGGTAAACAGATTTTAAATCGAAATAGTCCAGACTTTAAAGATTCAGGAGCTATTATAGTTGGAGCATCTACTGCAAGAGTTCCTCATAAACGTTTAGGTTTCTCTAACTATGGTAGTAGAATTGATGTATATGGTTGGGGAGAGTATGTTGATACATTAGATACATATCAAAATCAAAATAGTAAAGGGCAAAAAGTTACAGATCAGAATATAATGAATCGTTATACTTCTAACTTCCGTGGTACTTCTAGCGCTTCGCCTATAATTGCTGGGGCTGCTGTATCAATTCAAGGGATTGCTAAAGAACATTTAGGTAAGGCATATACACCAAAAGAATTGAGGGCAATTTTAAGTAATCCTAATACAGGCACAAAGTCTAATAATCCATCATCTGATAAAATAGGGGTTTTACCAGATTTAAAAGCGATTTTGTCTAACCTTGGATTTCATAGTGATTTGACTACCAATGATCCTATGGTATTTCCAGATAACGTAGAAAAAAATGAAGGAAAAGAAAATTCAACTTTCGTATTTCCAGGTGAAGAAACAAAAAGAACAGGTGATAAAAATTCAACTGTAACCTTCCCAGAAGAAGATTTAAAACAGGAGGAAAAAGAAGAGGGATTAATTGTTTTTCCTGATTAATAAAAAAATACTACCTTCCATTTGGAGGTAGTATTTTTTATTTCTTGTCATTAACAAGCAGGCATGAAATTTGTATTTGTTTATCTTTCATAATGAACTTAACCACAAAGTCGAATGTTTGACTGTTAATTAACTTTTTCGTCTCAATCAATTACATGAATTAATCTAGAAATGCTTGCTGCAATGCTTTCAGTCCATCGCTGTATATACCATGAAACAGATTTATTGCCTCTTCATCACTAACCTCAACAGGAGTGAACGTACCAGACCACTCTACTAATGATGTGTTACTTTCAGTACCTTTTTTCACCCGGATTGTAGATAAATAATTAGTGACCGGGAACGGTGCATTCATGATTGAATACGTGTAGTAGCGTTCCTTATCATTGAATACTTCTAAGCGTTCTATAATTGTATCACCATCTGGATTAGCTAGATGACGTACACGACCGCCTTCAGTTAATTTACTACTAGGTATATAAGGTAACCAGTCTGGAAGGGAGTTGAAACCTCCTATTAATTGCCATACTTGTTCAGGTGATCCGAAAATTTCCATAGATATAGTAGTATATGCCATGTTCATTACGCTCCTTTTCATCCCGGTATTTACGGGTAAATAATCAGTAGAGAATAAATCGCCCCACTGATTAAAGTTTCACTTTATAGGTCCATAACTTATAGTGAGAATGAATTTTATCGTGGATTTTTTATTTAATATATAATTATAAATTTAAAACTATATACTTTTAATAATTAAATTATATAATAAATATAGAAACGAAAATTTATGAGCAAGGAAGTTGAAAAATATGACATTAACAATGGGCTTTATTGGATTTGGAAAGTCAGCTAACCGCTATCACTTACCTTATGTAAACACACGTAATAATATAAAAATAAAAACGATTTTTGTACGTCAAATAAATGAGAAATTAGCGGCTCCATATAAGGAAAAAGGTGTTTACTTCACTACTGATTTGGACGAATTGTTGAATGACAAGGAAATTCAAGTGGTGACGATCTGTACGCCAGCACATACGCATTATGAATTAGCAAAAAAAGTTATACTAGCTGGAAAATCAGTTATCGTTGAAAAACCATTTTGCGATACAGTGGAACATGCGAAAGAATTATTAGCTTTAGGACGAGAAAAAGATGTAGTAGTTATGCCTTATCAAAACCGCCGTTTTGATGGTGATTTTTTAGCTGTGAAGCAAGTAATTGAACAAGGATTCCTTGGTGATATTATTGAGATTGAATCACATATTGATTATTTCCGTCCTGGTTCAATCACTCATGAAGCTCCAAAAGAAGAAGGTTCATTTTACAGTTTAGGTATTCATACGATGGACCGTATGATTTCACTATTCGGCCGTCCAGATACGGTGACATACGATATTCGTAATAATGAAATGGAAGGTGCGGTTGATAATTATTTCGATGTTGGTTTACATTACGGAAATCAGTTGAAGATTAAGCTGAAAACGAACCATGTCGTAGCAAAAGATTATCCACGCTTTATCGTTCATGGAACAAATGGATCATTTATTAAATATGGTGAAGATCAGCAGGAAAATGATTTGAAAGCGGGGATTATGCCTGAGAGTGCAGGGTTTGGTGAAGATTCACCGATGTACTATGGAGTTGCTAAATATCGTAATGCAAATGGTGACTGGATTGAAAAACAAATTAAAACGCCGCTTGGTGATTACGGTCGTTTCTATGATGCCGCGTATGAAACAATTATAAATGGTGCACCAAAACTTGTGAAAGACGAAGAAGCGGTAACGAATATAGAAATCTTAGAAAATGGATTTGCTGCCCCATCACCTTCAGTTTACAAACTTGAGGCTTTACATTTGAATGAATAGAAGAGAGTTTGCAGTATAAAGGAGGTATGAAAATGGCAAGCGGATCAACACAAGTAAAATACCTCGGCATTTATCAAAAGATTAAACAGCAAATTTTAGACGGTGAATATAAAATCAACGAAAAAATTCCGAGTAGCCCCGTCCTTGCTGAAGAATTTGGTGTTTCAGCCCTTACTATTAAGAAAGCGCTGGATCTATTAGTTAGAGATGGCTACATCATCCGCCGGCGCGGAAGTGGAACAGTGGTGCAAGATTGGCGTCAACAGGAAAAGGCACGAATGATTCAAACTTTAACGGGTACGAAAGCTGTATACGGCAGTGAGGTAGAAAGTAAAATTATCGAGTTTGCGATTGTTGGGGCTGATGAAGTAGTTGCTGAGAAATTGGGAGTTTCAATCGGTGATTTCGTCTATAAAATCATTCGCCTCCGCATCATTCACAGCATTCCGACGATTATGGAGCATACATGGATGCCAATTTCGGTTATCCCAGGTGTTGAGGCTTCTGTTTTAGAGGAGTCGATATACTCACATATTCAAAATAAACTTGGTCTTGAAGTAGGGACATCTGTTGTCAGGGTTAAAGGAATTCGCCCAGATGATAGGGAAAAGCAGTTTATGAACTTAACAAATCAGGATTTCCTAATGCGAGTTGAACAAGTAGCTTATTTAACGGATGGACGAACTTTTGAATATTCTTATGCAGATCATCTACCCGAAACCTTTGAGTTTGAAACAGTCATTACTGCAAAAAATTATAAAGAGATATAAAAATCGGTTGAGGCAAGTATTGTCTCAACTGCTCCTATTATACGTTAATAGAATGAATCCAAGACTTAACATTTGATTTATAGAACTGTAAAGTTTAAAATTACAGTATAGTTTTTAGAAGTGAGTTGTTATCGTCTGTAAAATGTAGATAAATTAAATATTCTCGAATAAATAATATTGCTTGTATTTGATTCTAAACTGTAATTTTTTTTAATACATTTCAATAACCGATGTTTAAAATGTACGTTTCATAACATTAAAGGAGTGAGTGAAATATGGTAATTCTATATACAACAGCAAGCTGTGCCTCATGCCGAAAAGCGAAAGCATGGCTTGAAGAGCATCAAATTGATTATATTGAAAAAAACATCGTATCAAATTCTATGACAGTTGATGAGCTTAAATCGATTCTTCGTTTAACTGAAGAGGGGGCTACTGAAATTATTTCAACTAGATCGAAAACTTTTCAGGACTTAAATATAAATATTGAGGAGCTCTCGCTCAATGAATTTTATACATTAATAATTGAGCATCCACTAATGTTACGTCGCCCAATTATGCTGGACGAGAAAAGATTGCAGATTGGTTTTAATGAGGAAGAAATTCGTAAATTTTTACCACGTAGCGTTCGAACGTTTTTGAACATTGAATTGCAAAAATTGGCCAATTAATAAGTAGTATTTTTAGAAAAAGTTTTTTGAAAGGAGGAAGCAGAAGATGATTGAAGTATGTGTTACAGTTAATTATAATGATAGAAATTATCAAACAAATGTTATTGTGAGTAAAGATACGATTTGGACAAAAATTAAACAGTTGGCAGAAGAACAAGTGAAGAAACAGTGGAGTGTTTAATTTTATTTTCAACTTAAAAAGCTAAATGAAGTTATCAGATATAGGTGGGACCGGATAGAATATAAGAGAATTAATTTTTTATGGCAAGAAGTATTCTATATGTTTTAACGTTCTAACCTATCTGTAATATTTATGGCTACAGTTAATATATGAGAAACAATATTTTTGATCGTAGGAGGAAAATCATGAACAGCGACTTTACCTTGGCCATACACAGTTTAACTTATTTAGCTTTACAGCCAGATCGGATGTCAACAAGTAATGCTATTTCAGAAAGTGCAGGTGTACATCCAGTACGCATTCGCAAAGTACTAAGTTTGTTAAAAAAACATAAGTTTATACAATCGAAAGAGGGGACTGGTGGCGGTTTTATTTTCGCTCGCGATTTAGATGAAATTAATCTTTGGCATATTTATCAGATAACCTCTGAAGGTGCTTTGCAGCCGAAGTGTCCAGAATCAAACAATCAGTGTGTTGTAGGTTCGAACATGCGAAAAGTTCTTTTCGCTATTTTCTTAGGTGCTGAAGAGCATCTAGGTGAATACTTAAAGAATTATACAATGAAAGAAGTTGTTGACCTTATCAATCAAGAGCGTTAAGCGGCTTAATTATTATATAGCCGTGAGTTCTTAACACTTAAATGTAATGAAAAATATTACAGTATAATTGTTTTTATATCTTTTTTATCGTCACAAAAAATATTTATAGGAAGGTGAAACGGTATGATGTCAAATAATAATCATGTTTTAAAAGTAGGAGATTGGGTTCGTGGAATATCAAATGAAGGTGAATTAATAGTTGGTTATATTGTATCACTTGATGATGTAGAGGATATAGTTACAGTTAGTATTGTGAAACGTGACGGCCAGTACACAATAAACGAAGCGATTTTACTCTTTAGTAAACACGTTAACAAACTCCCTGAATCAAAGGTAATAAATAAGGAACAAATCCTTTATCTTATAGATCTTGCATTATTAACAGGGGATGAAGAATGGTTTATCGAGCTTTCTTCAAAATTAAACTCGATAAAAGAGCTAGTTAATGAGGGATTTTAAAATTTAAACTTTTGAGGGTGCACACAATCCGCCTTATGGAGAGGACACAATTACTTTTCGCATAAAAGGAAATGATGTAAAAACGATTCATTACAAACATAGAGATATCCCTGAAGAAGAGCCGAACAAACTACAATTAAGATGATATTGAAGTGATTTGTTTGTGTATTCCTGATAACGATAATTATGTAAATGAGCTGTCCATATGGGGCAGCTTTTTTGCTTTTTGCTCAGTGTAGCTTTTTAAATTGTATATGAATTCAATATTAATAATATATATCCTAAAATTTGGTTTTTGTATTTTTGGGTTTTTTTCTTTTTACCTACATTAATTATTTATTAGAATATCTTTTATGTTTAAAATAAGATTTTTTGATAAAAGGGGATATAAGTATCTTTATAATAAGTCACCTAGAAAAACAATGTATTATTGTATTTTTTTAATAACTAATTCAGCTTTAAGCGATAAAAACAATGGCTACATGCTAACTGTAAAATATTATCCATATAAAATTATTCCTCTTTAATATTTCTGAAAATATAAAAATATTAATTTTATAAATATACACGTTATAATGAGGGCGTCGAGAGAAATTTTATTATCTCTGGAGAAAATATAAAAAATGCGATTATTAGTAAGAAAGGTGTGTGATTAGAGGCGAAATGTATGTAATGTGCTTCAGTGGCTTGTGTAAGCAATATCATCAGTGCTACCGAAGTTATGAAGGTAATGTATAGAATTGAGAAAGAAATGCCTCGCAAATGAAGAGAGGCCGGTTTAGCTAAAATTACTGTTAAAAGTAAAAAAGAGAAACCATTAAAGTAATACACTGTTATTAGAAATGTTGCAACGTATTTATGAAGTCTATTCTATATTGTTCTCTTAAGGGGTCTTTATATAAAGAGCGGATATTACGAGTAAACTTTTTTGTGAACGCTAACAATTATATTAGGACGCTAATTAGTGAATGTTTCAATTTGGATTCATTATGATGAAGGACATACAATGTGGGGCAACTTGTAAGGAATTCATTTTCCAGAAAGGGAATATTTGTTAGATGCAAAGAGAGATGCAGGAATAGATACAAGGGGGAGTTATTATATGAACGGGAATACTGCAAAGAAAATAGAAGTTCAAGCTGAAAATACCGCACGAAAAAATGAGCAATATGCAGATCCGAAAAAGTGGCATAAGCAGGATACTACATGGGCACTGAGTCTATTTGGAACTGCAATTGGAGCAGGGGTGCTCTTTTTACCGATTAATGCAGGTTCAGGTGGTTTATTATCTTTACTACTAATTACATTACTTGCATATCCAGTTATGTACTACTCACATAGGGCGCTTGCTAAAATGATATACGCTTCTAATTCTGCTGATGAGGGGATCACAGGTACAATTAGAGAGTATTTCGGAAATAAAGCGAGTATCATTTTTAACATCGTATATTTCGGTTCAATTTATACAATCGTACTAATGTATTCGGTTGCGCTTACAAATACTGCAAGTAGTTTTATCGTGCATCAATTGCACATGCCAGAACCTCCAAGGGCTATTTTATCACTTGTATTAGTTCTTGGTCTTATCGCTATACTAAATTTTGGTCAAGATATTACTGTAAAGGTAATGAGTATGTTAGTGTATCCTTTCATAGTTTCTCTACTTTTTATTGCAATATCTTTAATTCCACAGTGGAATACGTCAATGCTTAGTTTTTCAGCTGTTTCAACTGCTTCAACAGGAACAGGCTATTTTGGGACGATATTGATGATTCTACCAATCATCGTATTCTCATTTAATCATTCACCTATGATTTCATCATTTGTTGTGAAACAGAGAGCTACGTATGGAATCGAAGCCACTGATGCTAAATGTGCGCAAATACAAAAGGTTTGTTATATTATGACATTCGCTGTTGTTATGTTCTTCGTTTGGAGTAGCGCATTGAGCTTGACTCCAGATGATATAAAAATGGCAAAAGAACAAAACTTATCAATTCTTTCATATCTTGCTAATGAGCTTAATTCGCCTGTAATCACTATTGCAGCTCCAATTATTGCTTTTGTGGCTATTACAAAGTCTTTCCTTGGCCATTATATAGGAGCATTTGAAGTAATGCGTGACATGATTATTAAGTTCGGTAAATCACGTGGAAAAGATATTGAAGAAAAAACAATTAAGACAGTAATCCTTACTTTTGTTGTATTATCATGCTGGTTTGTTGCTTATACAAATCCAAGTATTCTTGGACTTATTGATTCTCTAAGCGGTCCATTAGTTGCTGCTATCTTATGTCTATTACCGATGTATGCGATTCAAAAAGTTCCAGTACTAGCTAAATACAAAGGGAAAATGAGTAACGTATTTGTTATTATTGTAGGTGTACTTACTGTCTTAGCAAGTATTAAGTCATTATTCTAATTCACTATTATTCGTATTAGTGTAAAAATAGTTAATACGAATAACTTTTTGGACAAACTTCTCACATTGGAGAGTTTGTCCTTTTTTAGTCATTTTATCAACTTGCCGACAAACAGCCACCTTCCAGGCAGAAGGTGGCTTGTTTCGGTATTAATTTATTTTAACTATTCACGTCTGAATGGCCTTTTTGGAGCAATTAGCTCTAAATTAGTACCAGCTGAATCGGAGAAGTAGGCAACTCCTGTACCAAATCCAGATTTCAAGTCGTCTTCTTGAAAGATAATTGGTTCGTCATCTGGGTGCTATCCTATGCCCATCAAGCTAACAAAATGGATTGCCTCTGAAACAAAAAATGATTTTTATTACTATAAAAAACGTAAAGTATCTGTTTTTAGAAAAAATTAATTTTTATAAATTGATGGAGGTATAACTCAATTCTTTTATATATGTAGTTAAATATGATTGTCAGAATGAACTTAAAGTAATTATGATTTCTAGAAATGCGAACTGATGTTTTGAATTGGTTTAAAGTTGCTGGAACAAAATAAAACCAATTGAGCAAAAAAACTTGCAAAAATAAAAAGAGAGATGTATATTAATTGATGTATCAATAATTGATATATCAATTAATGTTTTAACAAGAAAGAAAAGGAACATTTTATGAAGGAAATGTTCGTAAATATCAGTGGAGAAGAGCGCAAAATACTTATTCATGTTCTATTACAGATGCAAAAAAATGTAGAGAATATTAAAGAATAGAGAGTGTAGGGGGCAGAATAGTGTGGAAATAATCGCAGCTATTTTAGTCGGGATCGTAGCATTAGAACATTTGTTTATCATGATCCTTGAAATGTTTTTTATTGATTCAAAAGTAGCGAAACGTGCTTTCAAATTACCGAAGCATTTAGAAGGAGATCGAAACGTAGCCATTATGTTTGCAAACCAAGGTTTATATAATGGATTTTTAGCGGCTGGTCTCATTTGGGGACTTGTACTTGGGCTCAATCCAATTGGTTATATGGTCCAATTATTTTTCGTGATTTGTGTGGTGATAGCAGCTATTTTCGGAGGTTTCACATCTAATAAATCAATTATTGTGAAACAAGGACTTCCAGCTGTTTTAGCATTGGTTGCCCTTTTATGTATAATATAGAATCAAAGTTTTTCAATAAAAGAACTCATTTTTGAAAAGAATACGCTATTCTTTCTTTAGAATTATAGGAAAGGATGGCGTTTTGTATGTCTATTTCTATATGTAGTGAATTATAACTATTCTCTCAAGGGACTCAACTGCTTTTCAGCTTTTGGATATATTTTCATCCATCTTTGTTTCCTCCTATTGTTGGATAGTGTAATAATTGATAAAAATTTTGATGAAATTGGATTATAACGATTGATCAAAAAAGTTAGTGATTAAAAATATTATTCTTTAGTACATACATTTTTAAGATGTTAAATATATTTCATAATAGTCTCTGTAAGATAGGGATAAGTAGAATAGTACTTTTTATAACTTTGAATGTCATTCATAATAGCACCAGTAAGAAGAAAACAGGCTTTACGGTACTACTAGTTACCAAAGATGTTACAGTAGTTTATTTAGAATCAGATTGATTGAAAGGTTGTACTATATGGCCTAATAATTTCGGAAAAATGTCGGTGTGGCATAAAACAATTATGGAGGTTAAAGATATGAGTACTTCAAATTTGAATGAAATAAGTAAACAAATTTTAAAAGAGGAGGAAACACTTCAATTTTCCTCTTTTACAAATGAAGATGCCTTGCAACTAGGTTTATTTATCGTTGAAACAGCAAAGCAAGAGGGGAAATTGATTGCTGTTGATATAACGAAAAATGGTGTGCAATTATTTCATTTCAAGATGACAGGGACAAATGAGGAAAATACGAAATGGATTGAGCGTAAAAAACGAGTCGTTTCCCTGCATGATCGTAGCTCGTATTATATGCAGATACAAAGTGAAATAACTGGGGTCTCCTATAATGAAAAATATCTTTTAGATACTTCAGAATACGCTGCGTTTGGTGGATGTTTTCCTATCAGAATAAAAAACGTAGGGGTTATTGGAATGATAACAGTTTCAGGATTACCACCAGAAGAAGATCACGAATTGGTAATAAGGGCAGTTAAAAATCATTTGAAGCAATAGTAAAAATAAATGTGATGGTTAAGTAAAAGCCAAGAATGAACATATTATTGTTCGTTTTTGGCTTTTTATTATTTTTTCTTATAGTCGGCTAAGAGGGTTCTTTTACAGGTAGTACTTAATTTTGCAATGTTCTTTAAATTGCATCGTTTTGTTCGAGTGAGCGAAATTGCTGTAATTGAAGATGCTCTAAATTAATGTGAAATTTGGTGATTAAAGTAGCTACATTTCATATTTGTGTAAATATGAAACAAGCAGGATACATGAATAGAGAATGGGTAAAATAGTACCGAATGATGATTAGATTTTATGAATGATGTTATAAGGCTTTTTTAGGAAAACTGAAAGAAGCAGTGTGTTTAGATTTAGAATGACTGGCAATGGGTGCTAGGAAGTTCAATGATTCAAAAATGAACTCATTTAAACGCATACTATCTTCGAGATGTATCATTTTGAAGAATATTAAAACTTAGGAGGAACGGAATTATGACAAAAGATTTCTATACTGCACTGAAAGAAAGACGTACTTACTATGGGATTAATAAAGAGGTACAAGTATCGGATGAAAAAATTAAAGAAATCGTGGAGTTTGCTGTGAAATATACTCCATCCGCTTTCAATTCTCAAACTGCACGATTAGTTGTATTATTTGGTGAAGCTCATGATAAATTATGGGATATTACCACTGAAACATTAAGAAAAGTAGTTGGAGATGGAGATTTTTCAGGAACGCAACAAAAAATGGATTCTTTTAAAGCTGGTTATGGAACAGTATTATTCTTTGAAGATGAGGCTATCGTTAAATCGCTTCAAGAAAAATTTGCTGCATATGCTGAAAACTTCCCAATTTGGTCACACCAAGCATCAGGTATGCACCAATTAGTCGTGTGGACAGGTTTAGAAGCAGAGGGATTAGGAGCATCATTACAACATTATAATCCATTAATTGACGATGAGGTAAAACAAGAATGGAATGTCCCTGCTAATTGGAAACTAATTGCACAAATGCCATTTGGTAATCCAACAGCTGCACCAGGTGAAAAAGAATTCCAACCACTTGAAGAGCGTGTGAAATTTCATAAGTAATATTCGAATGTAATAAAATGGAAATTTAATCAGTGGTGGTCTTACTGTCCGCAAATAGCAGGGGAAGCTAACTGTATTGTAAAAATAAAACTGTTTATTAATAAAAAAGCTTATTCGTTTTTTTTATTAATCGAGTATGTATGAATAAAAGATTTTAAAACACTATTTTAATCTGTAAGGGAACAAGGTGATCATTTTGATCACCTTGTTTTATTTCTTACATTTTATTTATTAAAAAACGCTAGCTTTTCATAAATGCTTGAAAAATTAGCGTTTTAATAATAGGTATCTGTAATTTGATTACTTAAAACTATATACGAAAAAGCTTTTATGTTATTCCTCAAGTTCTATCCATTCCTGTGACCATTCTTCTATTCCGCGAATAATAGCTTCTAAAGCAAATCCTTTTTGAGTTAAAGAATATTCTATACGAACTGGTGTCTCAGGAAAGACTTTACGTTCGACAATTCCTTCTAGTTCTAATTCTTTCAATCTTTCTGAAAGTAATCTTCCGCTAACAGGAAGAGAAGATTCAAGTGTACAAAAGCGCTGAGATCCAGAAAAAAGTTGGTAAATAATTAGTGCTGTCCATCGTTGACTAAAAAATTTCATTCCTTTTTCAAAGCGAGGACATAATGTAGAATCATTCATTTTCCTTCACCTCCTAAAATAAATTATATAACATCTTACTATTAGTAACAAATGTTTTTATAATTAATTACTTGACGTAAATTTATTACGAATGTATACTAACTTACATAAAGTAACTAAGTTGTTTTATGTAACTAAAACTCTTTTCTTTAAATGGCCAAAGTTGTAATGATACATATTGCATATAAGCTGAGAGAAAAAAGAATAGCATCTGTAAAAACACTTACGTTGTGTAAGTTAAACAATAAAAAATATAACAATGGAAGAGAATTTTAGAGATTCTCTATACTAGGAGGTACCTAATGGTTACAACAGATACAATTCATATGTTAGAAGATAAAATTCAATTTATACATCAAGATGGAAAGGATATTTATTTAGTAGGTCCTATCAAATTGCCAATTAATTTATATGGGGAGACTAAAGTTTTTCAATGGTATTCTTGGTTACAATGTAGTGAGGTTACAAATAGTGTAGAAGGAATTATCGAAAAACTCTCATCTATTAATTTAGCTGATATGCAGCAATCTAGTGTACTTGTATATGGTGATTTTGAGAATTCTGAAGATGCCCTAATTCGTATGCATAGTATTTGTCACACCGGTGATATCTTTGGTAGTAAACGTTGTGACTGTGGATTCCAATTAAAGCAGTCTTTACAAATGATTACAGAACATGGTTCAGGTGCTTTATTTTACTTAGCGAATCATGAAGGAAGAGGAATTGGCTTGTTTAGTAAAGCTATGACGTACCTCTTACAAGAAAATGGGTTAGATACAGTAGAAGCTAATCTGAACCTAGGTTTTGAAGATGATGTTCGAAACTATGATGATACAATTGAAGTATTAAAAGCGCTACGCTCAAAACCTGTAAAACTTATTACAAATAATCCGAAAAAATTAGAAGCGTTACAAAAAGCTGGATTAAATGTTACGAGTCGTGAACCGTTATGGGGTGATGTCTCAGAGTTTAATGAGAAATATTTGCAAACGAAGATTCAGCGTTCTGGACATTTTGAAGGGGGACACTTACATGCTTGAGCATGAATTGTATATGAAGCTAGCACTAGAAAATGCCAAGGCTATGAAGGGACAAACGACTCCAAATCCATTGGTTGGATCTGTAATTGTAAATGATAATCGAATTGTAGGGGTCGGAGCACATATGAAGGCCGGAGAACCACATGCCGAAATACATGCGATACGTATGGCTGGAGAACAGGCACGTGGTGGTACAATTTATGTAACTCTTGAACCTTGTTCTCATCATGGTAGAACAGGGCCTTGTGCTGAAGCAATTGTACAAGCAGGAATTAAGAAGGTAGTAGTTGCTACATTTGATCCAAACCCGCTTGTTTCTGGACGTGGAATTAAAATTCTACAAGATGCAGGTATTGAAGTACTTGTAGGAATGTGTGAAGAAGAATCTAAAAAAATGAATGAAGTCTTTAATAAATATATTTTGACAAAGCGCCCATTTGTAACGATTAAATCAGGAGTTACATTAGATGGGAAAATCGCTACGTCTTTATCGGATAGTAAGTGGATTACATCTACAGAAGCAAGACAAGAAGTACACCAAATACGAAACGAAAATGCGGCTATTTTAGTAGGAGCGAATACTGTTCAAAAGGATAATCCATCATTGACAACACGTATTCCAAATGGCCGAAATCCAATTCGAGTAATATTGGACTCGACGTTACGCATACCGATGGAAGCTAACGTTGTTACAGATAGAGAAGCTCCTACCTGGATATTTACAACAAGTAATCATGCAGAGGAAAAAAAGAAAGCATTAGAAAATGCAGGAGTTAAAGTATTTGTTACTAGCGGAGAAAAGCATATAAACTTACATGAAATGCTTGATGTTTTAGGACAAAAAGGAGTTTCCTCCCTGCTTATTGAAGGTGGTGGAGAAGTAAATGCTTCGTTTATTGAAAATAAACTAATGGATAAAATTATTTTATATTTCGCACCTAAAATTATTGGAGGTAGATTGGCGCCTAGTTTTGTAGAGGGGACTGGTATTACTAAAATGAAAGATGCAATTGAATTTAAGGATATATCATTTACCCAGATTGGAAAAGATTATAGATTTATTGGCTATCCAGCATATCGGAAAGATGAGAAATAAGGGGAATAAAAACTACTTATATGTTCCGATAAATGGATTGCAGAAAGGAGCGATGAAGAGTGAAGTTTGGATTTGATATCGATGATACATTAATTGATTTAAGGCAGCATGCTTTTCATTTATATAATAAGAAATTAAACAAAAAAGTAGGGGTGGATGTATTCCATTCTTTAAAAACAATTGAAATTCATGAAGCATTTGACATGACTTCGGAGGAAGGCGGTCATATGTGGAATAGTTTGCTGGATGAGATTTATTATACTTCTTGTTCACCGTTTCCATATGCTGTAGAGACATTGCAAGAATTAGAAAGACAGGGACATGAAATTTACTATATAACGGCGCGACCTAAAGAGCATGGAGAGCAAACAAAAAAATGGTTAATAGAAAAAGGATTTCCGGTACATGAAGATCGCTTTTTCTATGGAATGAAGGATGAAGAAAAAATACACTTCATACAAGAAATAAAATTAAACTATTTCTTTGATGATAAGCCGGCTGTTTTAGAAACGTTAATAGGAAAACCGATAAATGTATATGCAAAAACTACTTCTTACAATCAATATCTCAATATCCCGCGTATTACAAATTGGATGGAGTTAGGAGATATTATAAAGAAAGATATGTGAGGATTTAAATGGAAAATCAAATAGAGCCAAGAGCATATTGAGTATTACAATTTTAGAGGAAAGACATACGTATTATGTCTTTCCTTATTTTTTAATACTATCGTTTTTATTAGTGTGATGTGCTAGGAGTACTTCTAATAGAGGGGAAATAGAAAAATGAGCAATAAGAAAAATATTTTTAAGCTAGTCTTGTATGGAAGCGTAATTTATATATCATATCAGTGATGGTTTTCCCTGGTGCCACAGTATATGCGGATATTTTGGATAAGAAGTTCAAGAATTAATGAGATGTGTTCATAATCATGAATTTTTGGAAAACGAAAATTACAATGTTAGGTTATTTTGAATCAGTAGTGGACGATATGCAAAATTACATATTACAAAATAAACATCGTAATTTTGGGATTCTTGGTATAAAATACATTACTTAAACTATATATTAGAATGGAGAAAGTGAATTGGAATTATTAAGAAACAGTAAGGTTGGTACAAAACTAAACATATTAATAACTATATCAAGTATTGCATGTATAGTATTATCCCTAATAGGGTTTTGGGGATTAGAAAGAGGGAAAAGTACTTCCTCTAATATGTATGAGGATAATTTACTACCAATTGAGTGGATTGGAATTGTAGAATCTAATTTTTATCACGTTAATATGAACTTTATGGAAATAATGTTATCAAAAGATGAAAAAAGAATGAACGAATTAATAAGAGAAATGGATGGGATTCGTAAGGAAAATGATCATCTTTTAAAGCAGTTTGAGGCTAAGCTTATTTCTACTAAAGAAAAAGAATTATATAACACGTTTCATGAAACATTTAATGAATTAAGGACTCAAATGAAGAAAGCACAAGAATTAGGGAAGTCTAATAATGAGGAAGCATATGCATATTATCTAAAAGAGATTGAACCTAATATGCAAAAATCAATAAAATCAATTCGTGAATTGATTTTATATAATAGTAATAATGCAGAGCTTTTACAGAAGGAAAATAATAATAGTGCTCAAAATACAATGATAATGTTTGTTAGTATTTCGATTTTAGCAATTTTAATAATTATATTAATTGGATATGTTATTAAATTAACTATCCGAAAACCACTTGCATTACTACAAAATGATATGGAAAAAGTAGCAGCTGGAGATTTAACAACACGTACTCCTTATAAAGCAAATAATGAATTAGGGCATATTGTTCAGTCTTTTAATAGTATGTTAGATAACCTTCAACAATTAATTGCGAATGTTAAGATGACAACACAAGAGGTTATTTTTACTACGGAGGGCGTATTACAAGATACAAATCGAGCGTCTAGTATTTCAAATGAGGTTGTACAGATTGTTTTAGAAGTAAAAACAAAAATAGAAGGACAGGTAACTAGTATTCAGGAGAGCTCATCCTCAATGGAAGAAATTACAACCGGGGTGCAAACTGTAGCTGAATCTTCAGCAGTAGTCGCTGAGGTAGCAGTAACGACTACAGAACGAATAAATATCGGTAGTGAAGTGATAAATCACTCTATTCTTCAAATGAATAGTGTGCATGATGTTGTCGAGGAAACATCAAAAGTAATAAATAAACTTGTTACACGTACACAACAGATTGATACAGCTCTCGCTGCAATTACTAATATTGCCGAACAAACGAATCTTCTTGCCTTAAATGCCGCTATTGAAGCGGCACGTGCTGGAGAGAATGGGAAAGGATTTGCAGTGGTTGCCGCAGAAGTTCGAGACTTGGCTGAGCAATCTAAAGAATCTGCAAAAGAAGTTAATCATTTAATAAAATCCATTCAAAAAGATACCCAAGATACAGTTAATGTCATGCAAAAAGGACAACAAAAGGCAGTAGAAGGAAAAGAAGCTGCTTACAAAGCGAATCAAACCTTCTTGTCTATTATGAGAGATATTGATAAGATTACAGGTCAAATTCAAGAAGTATCCGCAGCGACAGAAGAGATGTCTGCTGGTACAGAAGAAGTAAATGCTTCTCTTTCGCTAGTTTCTGAAACTGCAACGGATGTGAAAAAGGAGACTCTTCAAACTGTAAATTCAATTCAATCACAGGCCGAATCAATTGAACAAATATCAATCCAATCCAACAAAATGAAAGAAAAGGTGGAAGAATTAACGGAATTGGTTTCAAAATTTAATATTACAGAACAAAAAGAATGAGTAAATTGTAAAAGATTAGGTACGGCTATCAGCCTAAAAATAATTGATTTTTTACGATTAAAAAGATTTTAGTAATTAATTCAATCACAAGTGTAATAACATGTATAAAAAACATGAAGACTTAAGAGTCTTCGTGTTTTTTTATTGAATAATGTCTGAAAAAATATTGATAATTATACGATATTTTGGAATTTATCACAAAATATTCATATATGCAAAATTACATACATTTAATGATTGATAATCACGAGTTAATGTAACTATAATAATTACACTGATAAGTAACTTATTGACGACAATTATAAGTGAAGAAGGAGGGCTTTATTGTATTTTGTATATAAAAAAATAGAGAAGGAGATATGCAAATGAAAAGGTTACTTGTTATAGGCCTAATGTATACAATGTTTTTCCTCATAGGAAATATACACTTACATGCTGATGAACGAATAAATGCAAAAAAAATTACTAGTTTAGAAGAGCCTACTTGGATATTTCAGGCGGGCATAAGTAAGGGGAAATATCATGATCGACAAGATTTAGGATTTATTTTGAAGAGAAATACAGCATTAAAGGTAAGACAAACAAATCCTAATTTTAAAGACAAATTAACATTACGTTTATTGTCTAATGACTCAAAAAATGAAAAATCCATACAAGTAGGAAATGAATGGGTTACTATCCAAGGTGATACGTCTTTAGTTCCTTTCATAGATACTCCGTATGGTGAAGAGCACGCTGTACTTGAGTACCAAGTAGGGAATGAAAGTGCTACTAAACCCCTTCCCATTTATAAACAACAAGGAAGTGTATCTCAATTTTTTAGTACATGGGATCAATTTGATGGAGAGTATGCGTTACTTCAAGGGGAGAGTTTTCAATTATTTGTACCTAAAAAAGATAAAGAGTTAGTAAGATCTTTAAAAGATTTTCAATCATTGGATGAGTTAATTGCGTATTATGAAGATATTTTTGTGATGTATGATTCAATTATTGGTTTAGATGGCTCAACGTTTGAAAATAAAAAAAGTCAAAATCGTTATTTCTTAAAAGCAGATATATCTGGTGCTGGCGGTGCCTATTATGGCACAAATTGGACAGCGAATAGTACAGATAGTACAAAGATGTGGTTAGATAAACTAAGTTGGGGAACTTTACATGAAATCGCTCATGGATACCAAGCTGGTTTTGATAATCAAGGAATATTTACAGGAGAAGTTTCTAATAATCTATTTGGTGTTCAATATCAATATAGTAAATACGGCAAAAAAGCAGATCAAGTTGGTTGGTTGTTTAATTTCGGGAAAAAGGAACAGGTAGAACGGAATTTATATAATGCTTTAATGAAAGAAAATAAAAATTATGATGATTTAGATTTACGACAAAAACTTATTCTTTTAACGATGGCGAAACAAAAAGCTGGCGATGAAGCATTTGCAAAAATGTATCAAGGTTATCGAAAACTAGCTAGCAATGCTGCTTTCAAAAAAGGTGACCATTCTTTACCAGATTTAATGAATCAGTATTATAGTGAGAATGGACAAGTTGATTTTACACCTGTTTTTGAAAGGTGGGGCTTTAAGCTTAATCACAAACAAATAGAGATGAATAGGGCGAAAGGTTTTCCGGCTGTTACTTCTTTAGCTTATATAGTGCCTGAATCACAATTAGCGAAAGCAAGAGCTATAGTTGATCCTGATATTCCGATAAACTCCAACTTCGAAATAGTTACGAATCAGCAAATTGCTCCACTTGGGCTAAAAGGGAATTTGCATATCCATTTAAATACAAATGAAATAGATACATTAAAAGGAGGAAAAATTAAATTAAAAGAAGGGAATACAGTTATTCAAGAGAAAACAATTGAAACACCAGATATCAATTTACAAGACGTACCAAATGGAGTGTATACGGTTGAAATTTCAGGTGGGAAAACGAATAGTATGTACCATTTCAGTTCGTATTATGCCTATGTAAAAGAAAAAGATAATAGTCTAAAGATTGATATTAACGAAATGAAAGTGAGTAAGTTGGTAAATGAAACGATTCAATTCCTAGGATTAGGAGATGACCAGTTTGCCGTATTAAATACAGACTTAGAGCAAAATCGAGCTATTTTTACGATTACTACTAAAACGCCTCATAGCTATTATGCAGGTGAAAAATATGCATCGATAGAGGTCTTTAATGAAAAAGGTGAAAAAATTTATACGAAGGAAATGGAAGGAACAAATGTAACAATTGTAAAAGATATCATTCCACTAAAAGAGGGATATAGAATTAAAATCTATCATGATGAAATAAAAAAACGATTAACTAGTAAAGCTACTATTATTAATCCTATGAATAAAACGAATGAATTTATAATAACAAAATGGGGATTGAAAAATACTTCTTTGCAAAATAATCCAGAAGAAAATCTTATACAAAGAATTGATGAAGAAATGGAAGCGATTATAGGTAATCAGTTTTTAAAAGAGATACCAATGCAAAAATTAGAAATGAAAAAGAATGTGTGGATGGCAATAAATATGTTATCAGAACCACAAAAAATAACGTATATGAATAAATATAAAGATAGCTTATATAATGAATAATTTTTGAGAAATGAATTGAATTGAATCTAAAAAAGTAGCAAACCAATCTATTAACCTATGTATGTAGAGGTATGTAAAAACGATTGGCCATAGTTAAAATTTTTTATCTATGCTTAAAATTCTAAAATGCATTTATTTAATTTAATAATACGATTATAAAGGAGTAAAAATATGAATAATTTCGTAAAGGTAGGTTTAACTACAGGAGTGGTGTTATCGGCGATTATGCCTTATGGAGGAGTACATGCGGAAACAGAAGATTTAAAAGTGGAAACAAAGGAAGATACGTTCCGAACAGGTAATTTAACAGCACCTTCTCAAAATTCGGCAGAAAATGTAGCAAAGGATGCACTAAAAGGAAAAACAGAACAAGCATTATCATCAAAGCAAGTTAATACGGAATCCAAAGTTAATTATAATGTTACGCAAAGTCGTAAATCTTATGATGGTACTACATTGGTACGTCTTCAACAAACGTATGAAGGACGTGATGTATACGGATATCAACTAACAGCACATATTAATGATGATGGTGTACTTACGAGCGTTTCGGGAGATAGTGCTCAAGATTTACAACAACAGGAAGATTTGAAACAACCTATTACTCTATCAGAAGAGGATGCAAAGAAACAGCTTTTCAACATCTATGGAAATGATCTCACATTTATTGAAGAACCAGAAATTAAACAAGTGGTATATGTAGATGAAAATACAAATAAAGCTACAAACGCATATCAAATTACTTTTAGTGCATCTACACCTGAATATGTATCCGGTACAGTATTAATTGATGCTTTTGGTGGTAATCTATTAAAAGAACTCGTTCAAAAATTGGGTATACAAGTAGAGAGTAGTATTGTCCAATCTGCGACATCAAATAAATCAACAGATCCTTCAAAATTAACAGGTACAGGAAAAGATGACTTAGGTATTAATCGTACGTTTGGAATTACACAAAGAAGTGATGGAACGTACATGCTTGCAGATTATTCTCGTGGTAAGGGAATTGAAACATATACTGCTAATTATAAAGATTATAATAATTATAGAAGAAATGTATGGGGTTATCTCGATGATTTAGTAACAAGTAATTCTACAAATTTTACAGATCCTAAAGCAGTTAGTGCCCATTATTTAGCAACGAAAGTATATGATTTTTATCAAGAAAAATATGGCCGTAACAGCTTTGATAATAACGGACAAAAAGTAATTTCTGTCGTTCATGGTTGGAACACAAATGGTACGAATAAAGGAAATCCTAAGCAGTGGTTTAATGCATTTAGTAATGGCGCTATGCTAGTATACGGAGATCCAATTGTTAGAGCATTTGATGTGGCAGGACATGAATTTACACACGCGGTTACAAGAAATGAGTCTGGACTTGAGTACGCAGGAGAAGCTGGTGCAATTAATGAAGCGTTATCTGATATTTTAGGAGTAGCAGTTGAAAAGTATGCCAATAACGGAAAGTTCAATTGGACAATGGGAGAACAATCAGGTCGTATTTTTAGAGATATGAAAAACCCATCATCTATCTCTTCTAGATATCCAGAGGATTATAGGCATTATAATAACTTACCTATTGATGCTGACCACGATCATGGTGGTGTACACACGAACTCTAGCATTATTAATAAAGTAGCTTACTTGATTGCTAGTGGTGGAAGCCATAATGGAGTAAACATACATGGCATTGGAGAAGATAAAATGTTTGATATTTTCTATTATGCAAATACGGATGAATTAAATATGACTTCTGATTTTAAAGAATTAAAAGAAGCTTGTATTCGTGTAGCAACGAACTTATATGGTAAAGACTCATTAGAAGTACAAGCTGTCCAACAAGCCTTTAAAGCAGCGTATATTTAATATTATTGTGATGAATTACAAACTCTTTCATTTTAATATAGTGATTAATTTGTATTTATGGACAAAAACCTTGTAGAATTTTTCTGCAAGGTTTTTTTGAATGTTATCCCGCTATTTGCTGGGCAGTAAGACCCCCACCTCAAAATTTAGCTGTTATTTTTTTACTTGTTGTAAAGGATGGAAAGCTTTTAAGGTTGTGGCACGCCTTTTAAGAAAAAGATAAGGCGAAGCGATCTCGCTGTTATTTTCCAACAACAAACATTTGTTATTTGTATTATTTAGTGAAAGTTACCAAACGTTTTTCAAAACTATTTTACCTATTGCTTTATTTGACTCCAAATATTCATGTGCTTGTGCAACTTCATCAAACGTAAAAGGTTTAGAATCTAGCAATGGACGAAGTTTTCCTTCTTCTACAATTTGCGTTATTTTCGTTAAGATTTCTCCGCAATCATTACGCTTATCTGTATGTAATATTTTTAATGCCATAAAAGTAACGTGCAGAGAGAGTCCTTTTGCGTGTAAAGGAGAGAGGTCATGGGTTGAACGAGCTGCAATAGTTACGACAGTTCCATTGACCGCAGCAGCTTCAAAAGAATGATCAAGATTCTTGCCGCCTACTGTATCAAATATAACTTCAAATCCGTTTCCGTTCGTATGTTTTTGTACATATTCTTGAACAGCTTCTTCTTTATAATTAATAGCTATATCGGCTCCTAAACGATGGGCTATTTCCATTTTGTTTTGCTGAGAAGCTGTTGTGAAAACTTTAGCGCCTGCCCATTTAGCTAGTTGAATGGCTACGTGTCCTACGCCACCAGTAGCTCCATGAATGAGAACATTTTGACCAGGTTTAATATTTGCACGATCAAATAAAGATTCCCAAGCTGTAATTGCAACTAATGGTAGAGCAGCAGCTTCTTCCATTGTTAAATTGTTAGGTTTGTGAGCAATTAATCGTGCATCAGCAAGCATAAATTCTGCAAGTGCACCTCCAGTTTCTTTAAAACCTCCGGCACATCCGTATACTTTATCCCCTGATTTGAATTTCGAAACACCTTCTCCTACTTCAATAACAATACCAGCTACATCGCCGTGTAATATAGCTGGAAACTCAGGAGCGACGGCTGAAACGGTTCCACTCCGCATTTTTGTATCGATTGGATTTACACTTGTTGCTTTTACATCGATTAGAACATGACCTGGTAAAAGTTTTGGTTTTGAAACTTCTTCTAATTGAAATACAGATGAATCCCCAAAAGAATGGATAATTTGTGCTTTCATAGTTTATACCTCCTGTTTGTGGTTATAGCATAGCAAAGTACGAAAAATAAGTATAATATTTTGAATTTTGTTAGTGAGAATTTTATATAGAGAAGGGGGAAGTACGTGAAATAATGTAACGTACTTGCGAAAGCAATTGTAAAGCTTTATGAAGAAAGGGTAGATGTTATTTTTGCAACATGATTTATTCATTATGTTTATCCCGCTATTTGCCGGGCAGTAAGACCCCCGCCTAAAAATTCAGCGGAAGCAGAAGTTAGGTGGAGGATCAACTGCCCGTAAAAGCCCGATTGGTGAAGGCTAATAATCAGTGGGGATGAACAAAACCTCCACTGATTAAAGTTTCACTTTATTCGGAGCGACAGGGGATTTAACGAAACGCAAAATTCACCCTGCTTTATACAAACTATTTAGTAATGAAAATATACCGCAGTATATTTCAATTATCGGTATTGGTAGAAAGGTAATGTCAGATGTGGAATTTCAAACAAAGGTAGAACAATCCATTGCTATATTTTCTAGAAGATCTACTGATGACGAATCAGGAGTAGAAGGATTCATTAGCACATTTCGTTATTGTCAATTAAATACAGCGAATGTAGAGGACTATCAAGATTTGTTTAGTCTTGTAAAGAGGCGTGAAACAGAATTAAACATTCCTGAAAACCGCATGTTTTACCTATCTGTTATACCAGAAGTATTTGATGTCATTGCTTTAAATATTAAGGAAAGTGGATTGTGAGCTATAAAAGGATTAAATCGTCTTATTATAGAGAAGCCTTTTGATTATAATGTAATGTCTGCTCGTGAGTTTAACGCAAAATTAATTGAAGATTTAGATGAAACTGATATTTATTATAACGATCATTATCTTTGAAAATGAATGGTAACTAGGAATACACTTAGAAAATTATTACGAAATAAATCGTATGTAATTCAAGACATTTTTATTGACGATAATAATTTATGTGATTAATATATTAGACATAAGATTATTTAATTACTAAAAGTAATCAGATATAAAATGTTTTGTTAAATTCTATAAATAAGTAAGTTGTGGTAGAAATGCTTTGAATTGCCACTATTAATATTGGGGACAATTAAAAAGCGAAAGGTATAAAAAGAATTGGAATTTGATAACTCTTTGTTTTTATAAAACATGAGCTTCTGTACAATTCATTTTTAAAATATTGACAAGGATTATACAACAAGAGGGGGACTGAAATTGGAATCAATGACCTTTGTTTTATTTGGAGCGACAGGGGACTTAGCGAAACGCAAAATTTACCCCGCACTATATAACTTATATAGAGATCAAAAGCTTCCAAAGCAAATATCCGTTATCGGGCTTGGGAGACGTCAAGTATCTCATGTAGATTTTCAAGAAAGAATAAAAGAATCAATAGAGACGTTTTCCCGTCATAGAGAAGAAGGTACTCCAGAACTGGAAGGTTTTTTAGATAATTTTCGCTATTGTCCATTAGATGTGAGTAAGCCAGAAGACTATGAGAGGTTATTACAAGTCGTTCGTGAAAGGGAAGAAGAATTACATATAAAAGGAAATAGAATGTTTTATCTTTCCGTTGCTCCTGAATTTTTCGAGACCATTGCTTTAAATATTAAGGAAAGCGGACTTGATAAAACGGATGGATGGAAACGTCTGATGATTGAGAAACCATTCGGGCACGACCTTACATCTGCTCGTGAGCTTAACGATAAGCTTAGTCGCACGTTTGAAGAAGACGAGATATACCGTATTGATCATTATTTAGGTAAACCGATGATTCAAAATCTTGAGGCATTAGAATTTGCAAATCCTGTTCTCCAATCAATTTGGAATAAAGAACATATAGCGAATGTACAAATCACAGCGAGTGAAACAGTTGGGGTTGAAGAAAGGGCAGGATATTATGACCAGGCAGGGGCCATTCGAGATATGGTTCAAAATCATATGTTACAAATATTAATGATGACTGCTATGAATCTGCCGGAAAAGGTTAATGCATGTGAAATTCGAGAGGAAAAGCGAAAGGTAATGGAAACGCTTCGTAAAGTGAAAAAAGAAGACGTTCAAAGCCATATCATTCGCGGACAATACGCTGCAGGTGAGATAAAAGGCGGGCAAGTTGTAGCATACAAAGAGGAACCAGGAGTAAATCCTTCTTCTAACATAGACACATTTATTGCTGCTCGCCTGTGGATCGATAATCCATTTTGGACTGGCGTTCCCTTCTATATACGAACAGGCAAACGAATGAAAGAAAAGTCTACTCGTATTGTAATCGAGTTTAAAAATACGTTAAAACAGCAATATCAAGATAATAATCCAAATGCAGCACCTAACTTATTAATAATTGAAATTAGCCCAGGTGAGAACGTTTCATTACAGTTAAACAGTAAAAATCCATTGAAAAATGGAGAAATTGAACCGATGCGTATTAACTTTACTTGTGAGCAAGCGGATGTGGGAGTACCTGAAGCGTATGAAAGACTCATTCATGATGCTGTGAGTGGAGACGCTACATTCTTTGCACATTGGAGAGAAGTTGAATTGTCATGGGAATGGGTACAACCAATTCTTGAAGCGTTCGAGGAAAACTTATTACCGCTTCATGAATATGAGTCTGGTTCATATGGTCCAGAAGCGTCTAATGAACTGTTACAAGAAAGTGGATTTAAATGGTGGTTAGATCAAGAGACGGAAAAATAAGTACTTTCTTTAATGAAAGCATTTAGGGGGACGATTACTATGACACAAAACATAAATCAATTAGCAGTGAATACACTTCGTACGTTATCGATTGATGCTATTAATGCGGCAAACTCAGGTCATCCAGGTCTTCCGATGGGAGCAGCACCAATGGCTTATGCATTATGGGCGAATCATTTAAATTACAATCCTAATCACCCAGAATGGTTTAACCGTGATCGTTTCGTTTTATCGGCGGGACATGGATCAAGTCTGTTATATAGCTTACTTCATTTAGCTGGATATGATGTTTCAATTGATGACTTGAAAAACTTCAGAAAGTTAAATAGTAAAACACCAGGACATCCTGAGTTTGGTCATACTCCTGGAGTTGAAGCGACTACAGGCCCGTTAGGACAAGGGATTGCTAATGCTGTCGGAATGGCAATGGCAGAAGCTCATTTAGCAGCGAAGTTCAATAAGGATGGTCACTCTATTATAGATCACAATACGTATGCTTTAGTCGGAGATGGTGACTTAATGGAGGGTGTCGCTTATGAAGCGATGTCAATGGCAGGACATATGAAACTTGGCAAGTTAATTGTACTGTATGATTCAAATGAAATTTCACTTGATGGTGAATTAGGCATTGCTTTCTCTGAAGATATTCAGAAAAGGGCAGAATCTGTACATTGGCAATATGTAAGAGTTGAAGATGGAACCGATGTTGATGCGATTACAAAAGCTATTCAATCAGCGAAAGAAAATACGGATCAACCTACTCTTATAGAAATTAGAACCATTATAGGTTATGGAAGTCCAAAAGTTGCTGGAACGAACAAAGCACATGGTAATCCGCTTGGAGTAGAAGAAGCGACAGCGACAAAACAAGTGTATGGTTGGAATTATGAGGAAGATTTCTTTGTACCTGAAGAAGTAAAAGCTCATTTTAATGAACTAAAACAAAAAGGTATTGAAAAAGACAATGACTGGAATGAGCAGTTCAACTTATACAGAGAAGCGAATCCTACACTGGCAGATGAATTAGAAAAAGCGATTACAGGTGAGGTTTTAATTGAAGCGAAAGACATTCTATCTTTTGATACTGAAAAAACGATTTCCACTCGTGTTGCAAGTGGGGAAGCTATTAATCATTATGTGAAATCGATTCCTTCTATTTTCGGTGGAAGTGCGGATCTTTCTCATTCTACGATGACAGATATAAAAGGTGAAGCAGTATATGCAGTAGAATCATATGCTGGACGAAATATATATTTCGGTGTACGTGAACATGCAATGGGCGCTGCAGCGAATGGATTGGCGCTTCATGGAGGAGTAAAACCTTTCGTAAGTACATTCTTTGTATTTAATGATTATCTTCGTCCGTCCATTCGACTGGCTGCACTGCAAAAGTTACCTGTTACTTACGTATTTACACATGATTCGATTGCTGTAGGAGAAGATGGTCCAACGCATGAACCAATTGAACAATTGGCAGCTCTTCGAGCAATTCCTGGTTTAACAGTTATCCGCCCGTCAGATGCAAATGAAACAGCAAGTGCTTGGGCGTATGCTTTACAGCAAACGGATGGTCCAGTCGTTTTAGTACTGAGTCGTCAAAATTTACCGGTGTTTAATGAAACGAAAGCGAACATAGAGAATCTCTCTAAAGGAGCTTACGTATTAACACAAACGAATGAAAATCCGGATGTGATTTTAATTGCGACAGGTTCTGAAGTATCCTTAGCTGCTAGTGCGAAAGCAAAATTAGAAGAAGATCAAGTTTCTGTTCGCATCGTTGCAATGCCGAGCTGGGAGCTATTCAATCACCAATCGAACGAATATAAAGAATCCGTTCTTCCGTCTTCTATAACGAAACGAGTATCTCTTGAGATGGGTGTATCTCTCGGTTGGGAACGTTATGTAGGACAAGAAGGAAAAGTACTATCAATTGAAACATTTGGAGCTTCAGGTACTGGAGCTGAAGTCATGAATCTATTTGGATTTACGACAGAAAATGTTGTTCAAATTACAAAAAATGTGTTGAATTCTTAAGCTATGACTGTGAATACCTTTCTGTACATATTAACATTTCAGTGCTGAAAGGTATTCCAGATTGTAGTGATATGGATTTTTAATAAAAGATGATTTGAGGAGGAATTATATTATGCAAGTAGGATTAATTGGGTTAGGTAAAATGGGATTAAATTTAGGGAAAAATTTAATGGATCATAAACATGAAGTAGTAGCATTTGATTTAAATACGAGCGCAGTAGAAGAAATGAAAGAGTACGGGGCAACAGGTACATCTAGTTTAGGTGAACTTGTTCAGTCATTACAATCACCAAGAATTCTTTGGGTAATGGTACCACACGCTGTTGTTGATTCTGTTATTGATGAGGTTACACCACTTTTATCAAAAGGAGATATTTTAATTGAAGCTGGTAATTCACATTATAAAGAGTCTATCCGCCGATATGAGCAATTAAAGAAAGATGGCATTCACTTTATGGATGCAGGAACTTCTGGCGGAATGGAAGGCGCTCGTAATGGTGCTTGTTACATGATCGGAGGAGATCAAGAAGCTTGGGACATCGTTGAACCTATCTTCCGCGATACTGCTGTAGAAAATGGATTCTTATATGCTGGAAAAGCTGGTAGTGGTCACTTCTTAAAAATGGTTCATAACGGAATTGAATACGGTATGATGGCTGCTATTGGTGAAGGATTTGAGATTCTAGAGAAAAGTGAATTTGACTACGATTATGAAAAAGTATCAAGAGTATGGAACAACGGTTCAGTCATTCGTTCTTGGTTAATGGAATTAACAGAAAATGCATTTTCTAAAGATGCAAAACTGGATGAGATTAAGGGTGTTATGCATTCTTCTGGTGAAGGAAAATGGACAGTAGAAACAGCATTAGACCTTCAAACAGCAACTCCTGTTATCGCAATGTCTCTATTAATGCGCTACCGCTCATTAGACAATGATACATTTACAGGAAAAGTTGTAGCAGCTCTGCGCAATGAATTTGGCGGACATGCAGTAGAAAAGAAATAAAGTGAAACTTTAATAAGTAGGGGCTTTATTCCATACCAATCGGGCTTTTACGGGATAAGCATATTAAACATGTAACTCATCAACGTTTAAAAACTGGAGGGAATTGATCATGAAATTTTTTATTGATACTGCAAATCTTGAGGATATAAAAAAAGCATATAAACTTGGAGTTTTAGCTGGTGTTACAACGAATCCTTCTTTAGTAGCAAAAGAGGGCATTAAATTTGAAGACCGTATCGCAGAAATTTGTCAGGCAGTACCTAAAGTTGAGTCTGTTTCGGCAGAAGTAACGCCAGATGCTGTTACAGCTGAAGAAATGATTGCTCAAGCAGAAGAACTGATTAAAATTAACGGTGGCGATGAAAAAGTTACAATTAAACTTCCGATGACGTTAGCTGGATTAGAAGCTTGTCGCTACCTTACTGAAAAAGGTGTGAAAACGAATGTTACACTTATTTTCACGGTGAACCAAGCACTTTTAGCTGCTCGAGCAGGTGCAACGTACGTTTCTCCATTTTTAGGACGCTTAGATGATATTTCTGAAGATGGTGTACTATTAGTTGCTAAAATTGCTGAATTATTCGATGTTCATCAACTAGATACACAAATTATTGCGGCTTCTGTTAGACATCCAGATCATGTAACTCGTGTAGCGATGGCAGGTGCTCACATTGCAACAATCCCTTATAAAGTAATTGAACAACTTGCTATGCACCCATTAACAGACCAAGGTATTGAGAAATTTGCTGCTGATTGGGCGAAAGCGCCTAAATTATAATGTTATGAAAGTGAAGGTGCTTTCCGAAAATTGTTTTTCATGAGAAGACAAATCCTAAGTAACTTCATCGTTTAAAGTGGATACTGAGTTTGTAGTCTTACTACGTGAAAACAGCAAGAGAAGAAAGTGTCATTCACTTTTAAAAAAGGGAAAATTGATCGCGCGAAGCGTTTATCACAATAACATTATAATTATGGAAGAGAAATCCCCTTATCAGAGAGGTGAGTTAACATGTATCTCTGATAAGGGAGATTCTTTTTGTATAAATTATTATTTTGTGAAGATGATTTGTATATCGATATATAAATTCTTGCTCATGAAAGAACTATATAGGTTCTCTTAATTGTATAGCAATTTTGAAAGGGTTTACATAAAGGGGTGGAACTGCGTATGAATATGTACCTTTTAATGATTACATTATTATCAATCGTAATTGTTATTTTAGGGGTATCGTGGTGGAGATGGCATGCATTTATTAGTTTAACGATTGCAAGTTTGTTTTTAGCAATTATGTCTGGAATGCCAATGGATAAAATAGTGAGTGCTTATGAAACGGGAGTCGGCAGTGTTCTCGGGCATTTAGTAGGTATTTTAGTATTAGGTACAATTTTAGGGAAAATGATGGCAGAGTCAGGTGCTGGAATGCAGGTGGCAGAGTTCTTTATAAAATCCTTTGGGATAAAAAACTTACCATGGGCTATGTTAATTGCAGGTTTTATTATTGGAATCCCGGTGTTTTTTGAAGTAGGCATTTTAATATTACTGCCGTTAGTAATTTCAATTCATAAAACAACGAAACAAAATATTTTATTGATAGCATTACCAGCAATTGCTGGGCTATCTGTCGTACACGGCCTTGTTCCTCCGCATCCAGGGGCCATAGTTGCAATTGGTATTTATAAAGCGAATCTTGGGAAGGTACTAATGTATTCACTCATTATTACATTTTTTGCAGCGATTATTGCAGGTCCTATATTTGCGAAATGGATTCACAAACGTGTAATTCCTGAAAATGAGCCGGAATTGATTCGTGTAAATACAAAATCAACGAAATTACCAGGAATAGGAGTTTCATTTTTAGTTATATTGTTACCTGTTATGTTAATGGTTTTAGCTGCAGCAGCTCCTTATGTGCCTCTTTCTAATACTTTGATGAAGATTGTCACATTAATCGGTAGTCCTATAATTGCACTATTGATTGCATGTTTTGCGGCGTTCTATTTTCTTGGATTTCGTCAAGGTATCGATAAAAAAGCTATTAAGAAGATAACAGAAGATAGCTTATTACCAATCGGTTCAATTGTTGCGATTATTGGTGCCGGCGGGGGATTTAAGCAAATTCTCATCGATAGTGGGGTAGGGAATGCTATTGCTCAAATGTCTGAGCATTTAGCTCTATCTCCAATTGTATTAGCATTTATAGTAGCTGGGTTAATTCGAATTGCGACAGGGTCAGCGACAGTCGCTTTAACAACAGCAGCCGGTATCGTTTCGCCAATCGTTGAAAATACGACAGGTGTGAATTTAGAATTACTCGTCATTGCAACAGGTGCAGGAGCGTTAATGTTTTCTCACGTAAACGATGCTGGGTTCTGGATGGTAAAAGAATACCTAGGTTTAACAGTGAAAGAAACATTTAAAACATGGACAGTATTAGAAACATTACTTTCATTTATCGCTTTTGGAGGAGTTTTACTACTCGATATGTTTGTTTAAGATAAAGATGTTTGTTTAAGATAAAGATGTTTCTATTTAGATAATTATGGCTTACAACGTTTTCAATAGATAAAAGGAATGTATTTTTATGGTGGGATACTGTAGCAATTTTTTGTTAGGAGGAAGAGATGGTGAGCTCAAAATATATGATTGGTGTAGACATTGGGACAACTAGTACAAAATCAGTTCTATTTTCTACTGATGGATCTGTTATTGCTAGTCATGGAATTGAATATCCTTTATATTCTCCTACACCTGAAACAGCAGAACAAGACCCAGAAGAAATCTTTCATGCAGTAATAAATACGATTAAAGAAACTGTACGAATAAGTAGTGTACAGCCGAATGATATTCTTTGTGTCTCTTTTAGTTCGGCAATGCATAGTCTCATTGCTGTAGATGAAAAAGGAGAGCTATTAACGAGATGTATCACTTGGGCAGATAATAGAAGTGCAAGCTGGGCGGAGAAAATAAAGAATGATATGAATGGTCATGAAATTTACCTTCGTACTGGGACACCAATTCATCCGATGTCACCACTTTCGAAATTAGTTTGGCTACAGAATGAGCAGGCAGAGTTATTCGCAAAAAGTTATAAATTCATTTCTATTAAAGAATATGTTTTTTACAAGTTATATAAAGAATATGTAATTGATTATTCTATAGCATCAGCGACAGGAATGTTCAATTTAAAATCTTTAAAATGGGATGAAGAGGCTTTACATGTAGCGGGAATTACAGATAAAAAGCTTTCAAAGCTTGTTCCAACAACGCACAGTTTAACAGGATTAGATGAAGAGCTTGCCAAAGAGATGAATGTACTTGTTTCTACGCCTTTTGTAGTAGGAGCGAGTGATGGAGTACTATCTAATTTAGGTGTAAATGCAATAGATCCTGGCGTTGTGGCTGTTACAATTGGTACAAGCGGTGCGATACGTGCTGTAACAAATCGTCCTGTAACAGATCCAAAAGGTAGAATTTTTTGTTATGCGTTAACTGAAGACCATTGGGTAATCGGTGGTCCAGTTAATAACGGTGGTATGATTTTCAGATGGGCTCGTGACCAATTGGGCACTTCAGAGATTGAACTTGCAAAGCGCTTAGGAAAAGATCCATATGAGGTGCTTACTGAAATAGCAGCAAAAGTGAATCCTGGATCTGATGGTTTATTATTTCACCCGTATTTAGCAGGGGAAAGAGCTCCTTTATGGAATGCAAATGCACGAGGATCTTTCTTTGGACTCGGATTGCATCATAAGAAAGAACATCTGATCCGTGCTGTTTTAGAGGGGGTAATTTATAATTTATATACAGTTCTTCTCGCTTTAAAAGAACTAATTGGCGAACCGAAAAAAATTCAAGCGACAGGCGGTTTTGCAAGGTCGGAACTTTGGAGACAGATGATGGCGGATATTTTCCATCAAGACGTATATGTTCCTGAAAGTTTCGAAAGCTCTTGCTTAGGAGCTGCAATCCTCGGTTTATATAGTTTAGGTGAAATAGATACATTATGCGTAGTTTCTGAAATGGTAGGTGCAGATTTTCATCATGAGCCAAACATGGAAAGTGTGGAAAAATATAAAGGTTTAACGCCAATCTATATTCGTCTGTCTCGTCAATTGGAAGAAGAATATGAAAGTATAGCAGCGTATCAAAAAAAGTGGGTTTAAAAGCTATTTACCAAGAAAATATGGTAACGTATAAAGAGGTACTCCGATTTTTTAGGATACTCTTTCAACATAAAATATTTTAAGAAGTATGATGAATGAAAAATATAGGGAGAGAGGGTTATGAAAATGAAGGATAACAAAGAGTTTATCGGATATGTTGGAACATACACGAAAGAAAATAGTGAAGGAATATATAAGTTTATTTTAGACACGGAAGCAAAAAAAATTGGTAATGTAACACTTGCCGCTAAGTTGGATAACCCTACATATGTAACGATTAACCGAAATAATGAATATCTCTATTCCGTTGTTAAGGAAGGCGAATCTGGCGGTGTAGCTGCTTATTCCATTGACAGTCATACTGGAGAACTAAAAGCGAAAAATAGACAAGTAGTAGAAGGGGCTTCTCCTTGTCATATTAGTGTTGATAGTGGAAATCATACAGTAGTTACAGCAAATTACCATAAAGGAACGATTGAGTCTTTTGAAGTAAATGAAGAAGATGGAACTGTAAATCCTGCTTCATCTATTATGGCGCATGAAGGTTCAGGTCCGAATAAAGAAAGACAAGAAAAACCACACGCACATTACGCGGGGTACACTCCTGATGAAAAATATGTGATAGGTGTTGATTTAGGGATAGATAAAATAATTACGTATGAAATAAAAGATAGTACATTAATAGAAGTGAATAGCCTGTCTGTGAATCCGGGAAGTGGACCAAGACACATTGCTTTTCATCCAAATGGAAAATACGCTTATGTAATGACGGAGCTTAGTTCAGAGGTTATTGCGCTAACATATAACTCGGAAGAAGGATCCTTTACAGAATTACAGTATATTTCTACTCTTCCAGAACAATTTGATGAAAATAGTCAAGGCAGTGCTATCCATATTTCTTCTGACGGCCGCTTTGTATATGCAGGTAATCGTGGTCATAATAGTATTGCTGTTTTCAGTGTGGATCAAAACTCAGGTGAGCTTGCATTTGTGGAACATACATCTACAGAAGGAAATTGGCCGAGGGACTTTGTATTAGATCCTACTGAAAAGTTTCTTGTTGCTACAAATGAAAAGTCACATAATCTTGTGCTATTTTCAAGAGATGAATCTACAGGAAAGTTAACACTTTTACAATCTGATGTTGTTGTGCCAGAGCCTGTTTGTGTGAAGTTTTTAAATATATAATTTCAGATGCCTAAACAAAAGCAAAGCGATATCGCTTTGCTTTTTATTATTTCTTTTTCGGTCTACGTACTAATTCGCCGCCGCAGTTTGGGCAAACGTTTTCTCTTTCTTCTGTACATGGTGCGCAAAATGTACATTCATATACACAAATGTATGCTTCAGAATCTTGTTCGAGCGATTGATCGCAAATTTGACAGTTTGTTTTCATTTCTAGTGCCATAATAAGTCTCCTTTTTAGTTAGAAAATTTATAATTTAATTATAATTCATTAAATAGAAATAGTCCTTTTCAATTGAAAGGAAATCGAATGATAAAGTTATGAATTGAAACGAAAGATGCTGGTTTATTTTAAAATTGATTATTTATTACAGTTGGAATATTATGAAATAGTCAAAAGACAACAGGGGGTATAGATTTTGACTAATCATAACGATCATTTAAAAGCAAACTGCGAAAAATGCTTCGGTCTATGTTGCGTTGCATTACCGTTCGCAGCATCGGTAGATTTTGCAGTGAATAAAGATGGTGGTAAACCATGTTCTAACTTACAATCAGATTTTAAATGTAGTATACATAAAAATCTTAGAGGAAAAGGTTATAAAGGTTGTACAGTATTTGAGTGTTTCGGTGCTGGGCAGAAGATTTCTCAGGGTACGTTTAAAGGGATTGATTGGCGGAAAGATGCAAAGCATGCAAGAAAAATGTACGATGCTTTTCCGGTTATGCATCAACTTCATGAAATGCTTTGTTATTTGAATGAAGCGATTCTTTTAAAGGCAACACAGCCAATTCATAAAGAGCTGGAGACCGCAATTGAGGAGACAGAGCGACTTTCGAATTTAAATCCAGATGAGTTAATGAAAATAAATGTTCCAATGCATAGGGCAGAGGTGAACATTCTTCTTTTAGAAACGAGCGAATTAGTATGGAAGGAAATGAATACTGCACGTAAGAAACGAATCATTCACCGCGGAGCAGATCTTATGGGAGCAAATTTGAAAAAGAAAAATTTACAAGGTGCAAATTTAAGGGGTGCTTACTTAATTGCGGCTAACTTAAATGGAGCAAATTTAAGAGGAGCAGATCTTATCGGAGCAGATTTAAGAGATGCAGATATTCGCGGGGCTGATTTTACAAATAGTATTTTTCTGACGCAAGTTCAAATTAACGCAGCGAAAGGGGATAAGCATACGAAATTACCGAAAATGTTATCCCGTCCATCGCATTGGAGTGCGTAAAGAGTGAGGAGTGTTTAGTGTGGATATATTTCAGTATTTAGAAGAGATGCAAGAGGATGTCTTTTCGTTAGCAGTAGAGCAAATAGAAGCGAAGTATTTTGAAATTTGTAGCATGTTAGCGTCTGCAGAATATGCAGAACGAATTAAAGCAATTGATTTAGAGTCATATAAGGAAAGTATTCGAGTAGGTTTGGATGCAGCTGTAGAAATGGCTACTAATGAAGAATCAAAAGCGATTTATTTTGAGTATGACCTTGATAACGAATGGGATAGTCAGTTTTATATTTGTGAGGAATATATTCCACTTGAAGAAGAGGACGATGATTGGGCATCTGAATGGACATATAATATTGAGGGGCCGGGGTCTGTAGAATTAGCAGATATGTATAATGGAAATGGCTTTGACACAAGTGAAAAAGCAGTCGGTGTAACTTTATATTTAATTGCTAAAACGCTGTGTAGTTTTATAAGTGTACGTAGTGAAGTGCAAAGTAATATACCGATTTGTATTGGTTTTCACGACCAAGATCCAATAATACGAACAGGCAGAGACTAAAAATCTCTGCCTGCTTTTTATTTCTTTTCAAAAGTAGTAATTAAAACGCTACATATAATAAGAATACCGCCAATAAAAAAGTTACTATTTAATGTCTCATTTAATAAGAGCCAGCCAAGTAATGATCCAACAATAGGTTGTAAGAAGAAAAATAAGGAACCGATGCTTGCATCTATTAATTCTAATCCTTTATTCCAAAGGAAAAAGGCACCTGCTGTTGAGACAATACCTAAGTATAATACGCCAAATATTACGTACGTATTTACTGTTCCGATAGAGGATGTTTGTAGTTCCCATATCATAAAAGGTGTAATAAAAAAGAGTGAAAAGAATATGGCATACGTTGTAATAACTAAGGATGAGAATTGGATTGAAGCGATCTTTACATAAATAGATAGTAAAGCCCACGTAATAGCGGCTCCAACTAAAATGATTGTTCCGATAAAATAGGAGCCAATTTCAATATCCCACCCGATTACGATAATAACGCCGATTGTCGCTAGTATAGTAGATAAAAGTCTACGGGCGCTTAGTTTTTCTTTCAAAATGAGCGCTGCAAATATAACCATAAATGCAGGTGTAGCTGATGTAACTAACGAGCCTGTATGAGCGTCGGATAATTTTGTTCCGATAAATTGGCATGTGATCGAAATGAAATAGCCGATAAATCCAATCCAAGCGAATAGGAGCCAATCTTTTTTGCGAATGGTTACTTTTTTCTTTTGCTTTTTCTCAGCTAGTTTCAAAATGCCATACAAAACAACAAAAGCAATGATAAAGCGTAGCCAAACGAGTGTTAGTGGTGGGATAAAATCGAGTACGTATTTGCTAACAACATACATACCACCCCATATACTTGCTGCTAGTGATAAACATATAGCTCCTAAAATTGTGTGTTTCATGTAAAGTACCTCCGTCTATTTTTAGGGTATTATGAGTTCCCTAAGACGAGGCGTAGTGTATGTGTTATATGATTGCCCGTCTTAGTTTATAGACGGCCTACAGGTTGATCGTTTTCGAATGAAGTGTTGTAGTACATGCGTGCATTCCTCCTCTTTAAGTTATAATGATATTATAACTTAATTTTCTGATTATTGGAGGGTGTTATGAAATATATCGTTATAAAATCACATGTTAGCAATTATCCTAATCCAATTCGCTTAGAAGAGGGGAATGTAGTGAAAATGATAGAGAGTTACGCTGATCCGGAAAACTGGATGTTTTGTCAGGAAGAGAAATATGACCGGAAAGGATGGGTTCCGGAGCAAATTATAAGAAAAGATATGAATGGAACAGGAATTATTATAAAACAATATACTGCGAAAGAATTAAATGTGAGTATTGGAAAAAGATTGATCGGATTAGAAGAATTGAATGGATGGGTTTGGTGCGAAGGAAGAGATGGTGAGGAGGGCTGGGTACCAAAGGAAAACTTACAAAAATATTAATAATAATATTTGATCAATAATTAGGAAACATATTTTTGCTTATGAGTATATTGGTTGTAGGATAAAAAGTAGATTAATAGAGAAAGAGGAGGAGATTATTATAACTACAACCGTTATTTCGCATTTTTACAATGAAGAGTATTTATTGCCATGGTGGCTTATGCATCATACGAAACTTTTTGATCATGGTATTTTAATTAATAAAGGTTCAACAGATCGTTCGGTTGAGATTTGTAAAAAATTCGCACCGCATTGGGAAGTGCGAGATTCTGTAAATCCAGAGTTTGATGCATATACGACAGATCATGAAGTGATGAGGATAGAACAAGAAGTACAAGGATGGAAAATGGTTTTAAATACGACTGAGTTTCTTTGCATGCAAGATAAAAATCAGTTTTGGAAATCACTAGATGAATTGGGAGGGAGGATGTATTGGCTGGACGGGCTTATTATGGTTGATGATCCTAACTACAACTATCCGGACCTTAACTTTGGAATACCTTTAATGAAACAGCGGTTTCATGGTTATTTACCAGAGGAGTGGAGACTATGGAGAAGAGGTAGATTTATTCATAATCATGAGCATGGAAGTTATACGGTTGGAAGACATTTATCTGCGCATGAATCGATGATTTATCCACCTCTTGCCTGTATATTATGGTTTGGGTTTAGTCCGTGGAACGATGCGATGAGAAAGAGAAAATTACAAATTGGTCCGACTCTTTCTGAAGCTAGTAAGCATGGGGGAATGGGTACGCATCATATTGTTACGCCGGAAAGATTAGAAGAATGGTATAAGGAATTAGCGAGAGGAACGAAGGATTTACGTTTTAATGATGCATATCGTTATGTTTTTGTATAAATGATTTCCACCATAAAATTGTTTCTTCAATTCCTGTATTTAGATCGTATGTTGGTTTCCAGTTTACTTCAGTTTTTAAACGTTCTACATTAACCCCGACAAATAAAGGTTCATCTTTAGAGAAAGGGATTGCACCTAGTTTAATTAAATGTTCTTTTCTTATCTTTTTAGCAATGATAGAAGCTAACTCTTTAATTTGTACAGATTGACCAGAAGCGATATTGATGGTGCCTGTAACGCCGTGTTCTAATATTGTTACGAGAGCGTCAGCGACGTCACTCACATGGAGGAAATCTCTCGATTGTTTTCCATGTGTACATAGTGCTTCCTCGTTTTTTAATAAGGAAGTGATAATGTTAGAAACGAGCCGATTACCTTGTTCGTGAGGGCCATACATATGAAAAATGCGGCCCCAACACATGCTGAGGCCTGTTTGTTGTGCATACGTTTCTAGCCAGGAGTGCAGTGCATTTTTACATAAAGAATATGGGGTTTTATAGGAAAGGAGCGGTGAATCTTCAAATAATACGCCGTTAAACCATTCGTATTCTGCGCCAGTACCTGCAACGACAACACGCTTTCCGCCGCATGTTGTGAAGTGTTGAATCAATGAAATACTAGACTTTAGCCAATAGTAATTATTAATAGATACATAGCATGCTGGTGGCACCGCTTCCCAAGCAAGGTGAATGAGATGGCTAGGCTGAACGTCGTAAATGAATTGTTTTACTTCGTCATCGCGAAGCAAGTTTACTTTATGCCAATGGCAAGGGAGGTGAGAGGGTTTATTTTTATTATACGTGGCGTGCACTTCATATCCCTTTTGTATAAGTGAATGTACAACATATTTACCTATCCAGCCACTACCACCTGTTACAACAACTTTCTTCATGGCTCGATCACCTCAACTTCTGGAACCGTCACTAAAAATTTACCGCCCCATTCACGAATGAAAGAGCATTCTTTCATAATTTCGTCTTTCAAATTCCAAGGAAGTATGAAAATGTAATCCGGTTTTGTACGTTTAATTTCTGCTGGAGATTTTATTGGAATACGAGTTCCTGGTAAAAGGAGATTTTGTTTGTGAGGATTTTTATCTACTGTATAAGCTAGAAATTCTTTACCTATCCCGCAATAATTCAAAAGGGTGTTTCCCTTAGCTGGAGCACCGTAACCGATAATTTGTTTGTTTAAAGCTTTTGCTTCAATAAAAAACTTTAAAATATTTATTTTCAATTGTTCGATGCGTTTAGAAAAAAGGAGATAGCAATCTAAAGTATCTAACCCGTGGTCGACTTCTTTTTGAATTAATTTTGTAACATTGGAATGGATAGTTGATTGGGCACTTAGATGGTTTACAAAAATCCGTAAGGAACCACCATGCGTTGATAGTTCTTCTACATCAACAATTTGTAAATGATGATAACTTAAAACTTTTTGAAGGCTTATAAGTGAGAAGTAGGAAAAGTGCTCATGGTAGATAGTATCGAACTGTTTAAAGGATATGAGGTTTAATAAGTGTGGGAATTCAATTGTTATCGTGCCATCTTGTTTTAATAACGTTTTTAAACCGGCAACAAAATCATGCAAGTTTGGAACGTGTGCTAATACGTTATTTGCGACGATTAAATCAGCTTGTGGCAATTTTTTTGCTAAGTCATTACTGAAAAAATTCACATGAGTAGGAATTCCTTTTTTGATAGCAATTTCTGCTACGTTTTTCGCGGGTTCAATTCCCAATGTCTCGATATTTTCTTTTTTAAAGTATTGTAATAAGTACCCATCGTTACTTGCGATTTCAATCACTTTTGAACGTTTCGTTAAGTTGAAACGCTTAATCGCCATTTCTACATATTGTTTAGCGTGTAGTAGCCAACTTGAGGAGTAAGAGCTGAAGTATAAATAGTTATGAAAAATATTTTGTGGAGATTCAAATTCATCTAGCTGTACGAGTAAACAAGAGTTACAAACAAATGTGTGCAGCGGATAAAAAGGTTCCATTTTATATGAGCTTTCAGGAGCTACAAATGAATTAGCAAGAGGGGAAACGCCCAAATCTAAAAAAGTGTTGGTTAGTAATGAGTGGCAAAAACGGCATTTTTTCTGTTCCATTTTATAGCCCCCTTATAAATTTTTGAATGCATCGATTTGTTGTCGTGTGAAAGATTCTATCTTTTCACCAGATGCATATTTTTTGTACCAATCAACAGTCCAAGCGATAGCATCATCTGTTGATAACTTAGGAGTCCAGCCGAGTTTGTTTACTGCTTTTGTACTATCGAGTGTTAAAACAGGTGATTCATAAGGAGTATTTGTAGAGGAGGAAATGATTGTTAGTGGGTTATTCCATAATTTTATTACAGATTCAATGACATCATGAACGGTTCTGTTAGGTTCATTCATTGGGCCGAAATTCCACGCTTCTGCATATTTAGCATCATTCCAAAGTTTCTCAGCTAAAAGGATATAGCCATGTAGAGGATCTAAAACATGTTGCCACGGACGGACGGCATATTTGTTTCGAATACACAAAGTATGATTGTGCAAATATGCCCGAATGATATCAGGGAATAATCGATCTTCTGCCCAATCACCACCGCCGATGACGTTACCAGCTCTGACTGAGGCGAGTTTCTGGGTATTAGTACGGAAGAATGATTTTTGATAGGATGTTGCCACTATTTCAGCGCAAGCTTTACTAGCGCTATAAGGGTCGAAACCTCCTAGTCGGTCATTTTCCACGAACGCTCGGTCGCCACTACCGTCATTCTCATAACATTTATCGCTTGTCACATTAATAATGGCACGTACGCTTTCGACGGACTTTGCTGCTTCTAGCACGTGGACAGTACCTAAAACATTCGTTTTGAATGTATCGATAGGATTTTTGTATGAAGCGGTTACGATTGGCTGAGCTGCTAAATGAAATATTATGTCAGGTTTATGCTGCTTCATGGCATGAAATAAAGAATGGTAATCTGTAATATCGCCTTTCATTGTCGTGCACTCTTTTGCTACGTTACCTTGTTCAAAAATGTTAGGAATGGATGGGGGATGAGAAGAAAAGCCTACTACTTCTGCACCTAAAGAACTTAAGAAAAGGGTGAGCCAGGAGCCTTTAAATCCAGTGTGTCCCGTAATAAATACTTTTTTCTTATTCCAAAAAGATGATGAAGCCATATTACCAAACCTTCCACGGAACGTTATTACTTTCCCATAGCTCGACTAATTTATTTTTATCGCGCAATGTATCCATCGGATGCCAAAAACCAGAATGTTGATATGCGGCCAATTCATTTTTGTTTACTAACTGAACTAAAGTGTCTGTTTCAAAAACAGACTTATCCCCACTAATGTAATTGAAAACTTCAGGATTTAAAACGAAAAATCCACCGTTAACCCATCCGCCATCACCTAATGGTTTTTCTTGAAAAGATGTTACAGACTGTTTATCTAATATGAGAGAACCAAATCTACCAGGAGGTTGTACGGCAGTAACAGTAGCCATTTTTCCATGTTTTTTATGGAATGTAATAAGTTCTTTTATATTTACATTACTTAATCCATCACCATAAGTGAGGCAGAAAGGTTCGTCTCCGACATAATTTTGAATCTTTTTCACTCGGCCACCCGTTTCGGTATTTACACCAGTATCGATTAGTGTAACTTTCCATGGTTCTACACGATGAGAATGGCTAGTAATTGTATTATCGTTTAACTGTATTGTGAAATCAGACATGTGTAAGTTGTAATTTAGAAAGAACTCTTTAATTGCATATCCTTTATAGCCTAAGCAAATAATAAACTCAGTAATCCCGTAATGACTATACAAACTCATAATGTGCCATAGAATAGGTTTTGTTCCAATTTCAATCATAGGTTTCGGTTTTAAATGTGTTTCTTCCCCAATTCTTGTACCGTACCCACCAGCAAGAATAACAGCTTTCATTTTTTCCTCCTAAAATAAAAATTTATTATTTATATAGTATTCATGTTTTATGCAAATGAAATTGTTTTTGATTAAGTGAATGAAAATGTTTGAGGTGATGACGATGCAGAAAATATTACGGTTTGAATTTTGGAAATAATTCTTGATATTCAGGGTTATGACGGAGGTCTTGTGTTAGGTTACTAAGCTCTAAAAAACGTATGTCCAGTACTTCGGGAGATTGACCGTAATGTGTTTGAAGTCCCATTTGAACACCCCTTTTTGAAAGGGTAGGTGTAATTTGTAATTTTCTTGCCTTTGATTGTTCATTCCAAGGGCTAAAATAAAATTTTAAAATAAATGAAGGATAGTCATAAATTATATATCCGTGCCGCGAATGATGTCTACCAGGTAAATATGCACCGTCTAGATGATTGTGAATAAATCTCCAAGCACATCCGAGATTTGGGTTATAAGGGAAGACACCGTGGTATCGCTGTTCTACTAAGGGGATAGAATATCTAGGATTTGAATAATTATAATTATGATTATCTATCATTAAAATCATTCTAATCGCATACATGTTTTGGCCTAGTGTATGAAGAGATGAAAAAAATTCTTCAGTATTATTACAACAAAAGAATTCAGTAGTATTTAAAACGATTTTCCAACCTGAAACTTCTCTTTCAATTTCCATCACTTCAATATCAGTATTAGTTGGATCAAACTCAAGAAATCTTGAATTTCGTACTTCCCAATGGGGTGCTAATAGTTTACAAATCTCTACGGAACGATCTGTAGACCCTCTATTAATTAAAATGCCGTGATCGAATATTTTCGTGTGATGCATAAGCCACCATGGAAGTAGGTATTCTTCATTATAAAAATGAGAAATGATTGTCTTTTTCATATTAATTCCCTCCTATACAAGCAATCATTATTAGTAGGATATGCTTTTAAATAAGAAAGGTTAAAAATGGCAGACAATGTAGTATTAGGTAGTAGTTTAGTAATTTTATTGTATAAGTGTAGATTACTCGTATTGAATCATCATAGGAGGAGATTGGAATTTTGTATAAATTGTGAATAATAAACCGTCACGTTTGACTGTACAGTTTATGTGTTGTATGATGTAAGTAATATAAACAAGGGGGGAAGATCGTTGGGAAGGTGTATCGAATCGGACAGTTGGCTCTCATGGCTCACGTGTCGAAACGAACGATTGATTATTATACGAATCTAGGTATCTTAAAAGCGGAGCGATCTCAATCTAATTATCGCTATTATGACGAAACAGCATTTGAGACATTACAATTTATTGAGAAGTGCAAAGAAATGCATATGCCGCTTTGTGAGATTAAAGAGAAAATCGAGGAGAAGAAGAAGCTGCTCGGTATCAATGAACACGTTTCGAAACAAGTGAATGAAGTGACAGACCATATTCATCAATTAGAAGTGGAGCTTACTGAGTTAAAGCCGCTTTTAGATGGATTGACTGATTCACAACGTGAAAAAATATCGAAATCTTTATCTGGTCAAACGACAGCTTTAATACAGACACTTGCTCTATTATTATAGAATAAGTGAAATCCGACCTCTTTAATTTTTGTATCGGGCTATGTTTTCTAACGAACAAATAAGAAAACATTATAGTATACAGGAGGTGGACACCTTAGTTTTTTAACTAAGGGGATTCATTGGAAATATTTAATTTAGTCATGGTTGCGATTTTAATCGCATTTACTGGATTTTTCGTAGCAGCAGAGTTTGCGATTGTAAAGATACGTTCAAGTCGTATCGATCAGCTTGTTGCGGAAGGAAAACGCGGTGCTTTAGCAGCGAAAAAGGTAACAACAAATTTAGATGAATATTTATCTGCTTGTCAATTAGGTATTACAGTTACAGCTATGGGATTAGGTTGGTTAGGTGAACCGACAATCGAAAAGTTATTACACCCGTTATTTGAGAAATGGAACTTAAATCCTTCTATTTCATCAGTATTAACATTTGGTCTTGCTTTTATGATTATGACGTATTTACACGTTGTAGTAGGGGAATTAGCTCCGAAGACGATGGCAATTCAAAAGGCTGAAAGGGTAACGTTATTATTGGCAGGTCCATTAATGATGTTCTATAAAGTAATGTATCCATTTATTTGGGTATTGAACGGTTCAGCTCGTGTGATAACTGGTTTATTCGGTTTAAAGCCAGCTTCAGAACATGAAGTAGCTCATACAGAAGAAGAATTACGTCTTATCCTTTCAGATAGCTATGAAAGTGGCGAAATTAATCAAGCTGAATACAAGTATGTAAATAACATTTTTGAATTTGATAATCGTATTGCAAAAGAGATTATGGTACCGCGAACAGAAATCGTTGGTTTCTACCTGGAAGATTCAGTAGAAGAACACATGAAAGTAATCCAAAATGAGCGATACACACGTTATCCGATTTTTGGAGAAGATAAAGATGATATTATCGGTATGGTCAACGTAAAAGATTTCTTTATTCGATATATGACCGAGGATCAAAAAGATTTATCATCTATTCGCTCGTATATGCGTCCGATTATTGAAGTGATGGAAACGACTCCAATTCACGATTTATTACTTCAAATGCAGAAGAAGCGAATTCCGATGGCTGTTTTATATGATGAGTACGGAGGAACAGCCGGAATTGTAACGCTTGAAGATATCTTGGAGGAAATCGTCGGCGAAATTCGTGACGAATATGATGAAGATGAAGCACCACCAATCCAACATGTAAACGAGCAACATATCATTGTTGATGGAAAAGTGCTTATCTCAGAAGTGAAAGATTTATTTGGATTACACATCGAAGAAGATGATGTGGATACAATCGGTGGATGGATTATGATGCAAAATCATGAAATCGAAGAAGGACAACACGTTGAGGCGGAAGGTTATGAGTTTAAAGTGTTAGAAAAAGACGCTTACCAAATTAAACGTGTTGAAATTCGTAAGATGGAACAAGAACAAGAAGAAGAGAAAGCAGCAACTGTGTAAGTTGCTGCTTTTCTTCTAAAAGTACAAAAAATGAGAACTTAGGAGCGGATATTTTGATTCAAGAAGCCTTACGTGTATATCGATTACAATTGTATGTGATCTTTAGTGGTTTACTACTTATGTGGACGATTACTCCGTTTGGAAAACAAGTGACAGGGTTCGGTATTGGATTAGCAGTAAGCGCCTATTGTCTTTGGTTATTAGCTCGCAGAGTGGAGAAACTCGGAAAAAGTATCGTAATGAAGGAAAAGGCTCCTGGATTAGGAGTTTTAAACCGATTTGCAGCTGCTATTTTAGGAGCTATCATCATGTATGAAATTGAGCATGAGATGGAAATGTGGGCATTCGGTACAGGTATTTTAGGTGGTCACTTTTTAATGATTGCAAATTTAGCGTATGCAAATATGCAGTTAGTGAAAGAAGAAGAGAAGCAAAGGGAACATGCTTCGAAAAACATAGAGCTATGATGAAAGGGACCTAATCGGGTTCCTTTTTTAGTTTAGCGATAATATACAAGTAATCAAATTAACGACAAATATAATACGCTTCTTTTTTGTGTTTTTCAATAGTATGAAAAATAATAAAAATTTTTTAAAAAACCCATCGATTTCTAAAGGTTATGTATGTTATTATGACAAAAGACTTTTTGAAAGAGGTGGATACCAATGTTACAAGCGCTACTTATTTTTGTGCTTCAAATTATTTACGTTCCAATATTAACAATCCGTACGATTTTGCTTGTAAAGAATCAAACAAGATCCGCTGCTGGTGTTGGATTGTTAGAAGGAGCTATTTACATTGTCAGTTTAGGTATTGTGTTTCAAGATTTATCAAATTGGATGAACATCGTTGCCTATGTCATTGGCTTTAGTGCGGGACTGTTATTAGGCGGTTATATAGAGAATAAATTAGCAATTGGTTATATTACGTATCAAGTTAGTTTACTAGACCGTTGTAATGAATTAGTAGATGAATTACGTCACTCTGGATTTGGCGTTACAGTATTTGAAGGCGAAGGTATTAATTCTATACGTTATCGCTTAGATATCGTTGCAAAGCGTTCTAGAGAGAAAGAACTTTTGGAAATCATTAATGAAATTGCACCGAAAGCGTTTATGTCTTCGTATGAAATTCGCTCATTTAAGGGTGGATATTTAACGAAGGCGATGAAGAAAAGAGCGTTAATGAAAAAGAAAGATGAACATGCATCGTAAAAAAGAGGAGTAGTGCTGCATTAAAAGCGCAGTATAAGTCCAAATGTAAAAGAGAGGAATCTATTTTGATGTAGATTTCTCTCTTTTTTTATGAAAAATATTCATCTATTAATTCAAAAAAACTAAATCGTATAATTATTTTTTTTACTCATTCTCAAATTAATGATTAGCCATATAATTTGAAAAAATACTGGTATGATAAACGCAATTAATAAAACGATAAGTGATATTGATTTAATTTCGGGTGTTTGAGTAACACCGGCCCCATCAACATCTCGTAGCCAAATAATAGCGGCCCATATTCCAAAAACGATAATCCAAAATATGTTACCAAACCACCAAGAAATCCATCGTTTTTTCATGTTAGCACCCCCTACATTTATCTACTGTTAAAAGTATATTTTCGTTCGTTACATTTATAATGAAACAACTTTAAAATTAGTTTTTAACTGTATATCTAACTTGTTTGAAGGTTACCATTTCTCCATCATCATTATCATCTTTCGTTTGGAAAAGTTGAACTTTTGGTTTGTAGTCTGTCCGATGAGCGTGTTCGATATCTTTAATGTTAAGTTTGTAGGATTCACCATTCTTTAGCTTTTGTTCCAATACTTTTTTATTAGCAACATAAATAAAAGTTACTTTATTTTCATCAATGCCTTCGGTCTTAATTTCTAACTCATTATCTTTTGTTGTGATCGTTGGTGTTAATAATTCCATACTGCCTTTCCCGGTTTCTAAAGAATTCTCTGCTATAGTTGAACATCCTGATAATATGATTCCGATGAATAGAAGAATTAATTTCTTTTTCATAACATCCCCCGATTTCAATTGATTTTGGTATTGTTAGACTGCTAGTGTCCAGCGTAAATGTTTAGTTAGTACTATAATTAATTATACCATAATATGTAAAGTTAAAAAGGCTGTATATCCAATTTAAGGGAGATTGAAAAGTTTACTTATTGTTGTAAATTTGTGTATGTAAGCTTCTGTTTTATTCGAAATATAGACAGGATAAAGAAATTTTTTATAGAAATTTCAATTTTTACATCTTAAAATAATGATAAAGCGTAGATGAATTTATTCACTTCGGAGGTAGTTATTTGAACATTAACGAGAAGGCAATTGAAATGTTTGAACAAAATAAATGTGAGGAAGCAATGGAACTGTTTCATCGAGCAGTACATGAATCTAGAGGGGTACAATCTCTCAATAATCTTGCTTGGATGTACTTTTATGAGGAAGAGAATGATGAGAAAGCTCTTGAATTAATAAAAGAAGTTGTTAAGTTGAATCCTTCTTCATACTTTCCCTATAACATGTTAGGGGAAATTTATATGAAACAAAAAAAGTGGGAAGAAGCGAAAGAAGTATTACAAAAATCTATTTCAATTCAACCATCGGATGAAGCATATCATAATGTAGCTGTAGCTCATTATAACCTTGGAGAGCTGGAAAAAGCTTCGGAATTTTTTTACGAGTTGCAGGGGATTCGGACTATATCATGTATAGCTATGTAAAATGTTTAATTGATTTAGAACGAACGACAGAAGCAAAAGAGAAGTTAGATACTTTTAACAGGGAATCTGATAATTTTTTAGGGGAAATTAATGTAGCAGATTTATATGTTGAGTTGAATTGCTATAAAGAAGCAATTGAATGGTTCGAAAAGGGATACAAAGAAGTTTGGAAAAGTCCTAACTGGATTAGTAGGTTTGTGTATGCTCTATATAAAGCTAATGATTTTTCCCGTATGAATGAAGTTATACGGGAATCTATTGAAGCGAAAACAGCAGAAATAGAAGATGTCCAGAATGAAGAAGTAGAAGAAAACTGGACGGAAAAAGATAAGAAAGAGTTAATTGAAGAATATACAGAAGAGAATCATTGTTATAAAAAAATGATAGAACGTATTAAATCTGGATATGTTCCAGGGTTAGAATTTGAAACTTATCATATAGGGGCTTGTTATTTGTTTGGTTGTAAAACACATAATCATCTTGAATATGAAGAATAAAAAATTCGACTGTCACATATGACGGTCGAATTTTTTATTATAGACTTTTTGTCTAAAGGTACTAGCTCAATTGTAATGTGTTAAAGGTGTTTCGTATCATTATTTAGGTATATATCCTCTTTAGAGTCCCCTTGTTTAATATTTAAAATATGTAGTGAAATAAAACCAATAAGTCCTATTCCGCCAAAAATAAGCCATGGTGTATACATGCCGCTTAAGTTGGATGTAAAAGATGTACCGGTATAATTACCGATGATAAAACCAAATGCGAGTGATAGTTGATAAAATCCGAAGTAAGTAGCTGTATAGGATTCATTACTGTAATTTGCAATAGCGATATCAGCGTTAGGTAATACGAGTGTTTCACCAATTGTAAATAAAATTACACAAATAAATAGCCAATACGGGTGTTGAGATAGAGGAATGAGTAAAAAGGAAATACTCATTAATAAAACACCGTATTTAATAATTGAAAGTGTGTTGTATTTATGAAATAGTTTTCGAAATAACACCATAAATATGACGCCTGTTATTGCATTTATTGTAATAACGAGTGTAGCAAGCTGATTGCTATTACTAATGTTTTTCATATGAAGTGGAAGTGCGACAGTAAGCTGAGTAAACATAATATAGAAGAAGATCATGATAAATGAAAACAAAAGGAAAGGTTTGTTTTGTAAAATAGCCTGTATTCCTAATGTAATAGATGTATTTTCAGTAGTGACTTGGAAGTGATTTTTAAGTAAGTAAAAGATGAAAGCGAATAACAGCATAAGGGATCCTGTTAGAGAGAAAGCATAGATTGGATCGAGTAAGAGTAAGAACCCTCCTGCAATTGGTCCGATTATTGCACCGCAATTGAAGCTAAGGTTTAAATATGTAAATAAATTTTTTCTCATATGAGCTGGCTGTGAGCCAAATATAGCGCGAGCGGCAGGTTCGTAAAATGCAGTTCCGAAGCCAATAAGTGCAGAAGAAATAGAAATTGTATAGAAATCAGAGGATATCCCTAAAGCGATAAATCCGACTCCTCTTAAAAATAATCCGGCTATCATCATAATGATATAGCCTATTTTATCAGCAATTAATCCTGAGAATAAAGGGAGAACTCGTGATGTAATTGTCATAACCGTCAACACTGTTCCTACTTGAACAGCTGAAAAATGGAGAAAGTTTAATAGATAAATAGCTAAAAATGCGTATACCGCAAAATACCCAAAAGACATAAAAAATGAAGAAATAAGCATGAAACGTATCGGTATTGAGAAACTTTTCATAGAACTCCTCCTAATATTGTAACCAGTAAAATATTTTGATGGTTAACAGTTTTATATTATAATTATACATAAAGTCAGAAAAAAGTAAATTTTAAGAAGAAGGTGGATGGAATTGAATCAAAATGCACCAAATGAACTAGAATATATTCGAGAATTTTTAAATAAATGGAAAATACCAAATGATACGAGAGAAGCAGTTGATTTGTTGCAGACCGAAGATGATATAAAGCAATTTATGAATAAATATTTTCATGAAGAGCTTCCATTTTATACGATAGAGGAACTAAAAAGTTTTCGAGAAGATATTCGGGTGGCAATTGAAGGCGGAGAATCATTGCAAAAGTGGTTAGAGAAATACCCATTTCATGTACATATAAAGGATGATATGAAAGGTATTACATATGAACCAGTATATGAAGAGAATGTGTATACAAAAGTGTTAAGTATTGTGTTAATGTCAATTCAAGAAAATGTGTGGGGAAGGTTAAAAGCATGTCCAGATTGTCGCTGGGTATTTTATGATCATTCGCGAAATGGAAGTAAAAGATGGTGCGGTATGTATGCTGGAGAAGAAGGAGGAAGAGCGTGCGGTACGATTGCAAAAGTGAAAAACTACCGGGCGAAGAGAAAAGGGCGATCTGGTTATGGTATGTAAGTAATATTAGAGAAAGAAAAATGGATGGGGGGAATGATATGAAAGGTACACAAATGCTAGCTATAAATAAAAAGTGTTGGGATACAGTTGCACCTTATTATCTTTCAAGTTGATTGTTTACCTAAATATGCCCAATATACAGCGTCTGAAGATGAGATTCAATCAGAAATAAAAAAGTTCTTGATATTGGGGCTTGATCTTTCAAGTGCACAAATTGAAATAGCGAATGAAACGTTAAAGAGTTGGGATCCAAAGTTAGTATGGGGAGAAATGGAAGAGGAATTGAATATTCCGAAAGGGTATTTTGATATTGTATATTCTATTTATGCATTAAATTGGACTTCGGATTTAAGAAAAACGTTGGAACTGATTTATTCGTATGTAAAGCCAGGAGGAAGTTTTATTTTTAGTTGGGAGCACCCAGTATATTCAAATTTACAGTATGGTACAGAGGAAGTTGCTATAAAGTCTTCTTATCATGAGGAAACGTCCATTACGTTTGAAACATTTAAAGGAGAAAATGTACAAGCGAAATTATATAAGAGAAAAATAAGTACATATATAAATGAGTTAAATAGAGCAGGCTTTACAATTGAGAGAATAGAAGAACCTGAACCGTATAGCACGTTTGATGAAGAACTAGCGATGCATTCTACGAAGTATTATTCTTTATATAAAGCTAGAATGGTGCCGACTACTTTTATTATTAAAGTTAGAAAGTAAAGTGTTTTTTATAAAAGAAGCCTATCATTTCAAATAGATGAAATGATAGGCTTCTTTATTTTTAAAAAAATAAGGTCAGAGATGTACTTTTCTTATAAAAATGCATTTCATATAAAAAGTGTAATTATTTTTGGGGAGGGGGATTGTTGTGCGTCATCATAGAAAGTGCAAAAAATTTGGAGTGGCACTGCCTCTTCCGCTTATAGGAGCAACGGGTCCGACGGGTAATAGTGGTCCAACTGGTCCAACTGGAGGGCATGAAGGTCCGGTTGGCCCCCCGGGAATTACTGGGCCTACAGGAGCAACTGGTCCACAAGGCCCTCAAGGTATCAGGGGAATACAAGGTCCACGAGGGACAACAGGAGCTCAAGGGATACAAGGTCCCGTTGGTGATACCGGAGAGCAAGGAATTACAGGTCCGGTCGGCTTACAAGGTCCTCAAGGATTAATTGGAGAGCAAGGTCCTGTTGGCGATATTGGATTACAAGGTATGCAAGGAATACAAGGAATTACAGGCCCTGCTGGTAGTCAAGGTATACAGGGCGCCCAAGGAATACAAGGAGAAATAGGTGAGCGAGGGGAAACGGGTGCACAAGGAATGCAGGGAGAAATAGGTGTAACCGGAATATCAGGTGTAACGGGCCCTCAAGGTCCTCAAGGGGCGCAAGGAATACAAGGGGAGGACGGAACTACAGGTATACAAGGAGAAGAAGGTCCACAAGGAATACGAGGAATTACTGGAGAGCAAGGGCACCAAGGTGATCAAGGGATACAAGGTGTAACTGGCCCGCCTGGTTCTACTGGAATACAAGGACCTCAAGGTATAAGTGGAATAAGGGGGATAACAGGTGTAATAGGTCCTCAAGGTCCACAAGGAATACAAGGGATACAAGGGGTAAGGGGATCCACAGGTTTTCAAGGACCAAAAGGAATACGAGGAATAACAGGAGCAACTGGGTCTACTGGTACACAAGGTGCAGAAGGTCCACCTGGAGGACCAACAGGAATAACCGGTCCGATTGGTCCATCTAGTGGAGTGACTGGTCCATCAGGCCCGCCTGGTCCACCTGGAGGGCCAACAGGTCCAACCGGTGAAGCTGGTATCACAGGTGTAACTGGTCCTAAAGGTCCCCAAGGAGCGCAAGGGTTACAAGGAATAACGGGTCCCACTGGTGCTCAAGGTGCAAGGGGAGCACAAGGTTCTCAAGGGGTAATTGGTGTAGCTGGCGTACAAGGTGCACAAGGAATACAAGGAGCTCAAGGAATAACAGGAGCAACCGGTGTAGAAGGCCCAATAGGCATACAAGGTCCACAGGGAGAAATCGGTCCAACCGGTGCAGAAGGTCCTAGAGGTGTGCAAGGAATACAAGGAGTAACAGGTCCAACAGGAGCGCAAGGAATACAAGGGTTACAAGGGATAATAGGTCCTACAGGCACAACAGGAGCGGCGGGAGCCCAAGGTCCACAAGGAATACGAGGAGAAACAGGAGATGCTGGTCCACAAGGTGCACAAGGAATACAAGGAGTTCAAGGAATAACAGGAGCAGCTGGAGTTCAAGGTATACAAGGACCTCAAGGAATACAAGGAGAAAATGGATTGACTGGTCCGCAAGGTGCTCAAGGAATACAAGGAGTTCAAGGAATAACAGGTCCGACAGGTGCAATTGGTTTACAAGGGCCTCAAGGAATACAAGGTATAGTAGGTCCAACAGGAGCGCAAGGCTCTCAAGGAATACAAGGAATACAAGGAATCATCGGTCCTACAGGTGCTCAAGGAATTAGAGGGCCTCAAGGGAATTTAGGAGAAAACGGGATAACAGGTTCACAAGGAGTGCAAGGGGCGCAAGGTATTGAGGGACCCGAAGGACCACAAGGAAATGTTGGGATTACGGGCGTAACAGGAGAAACAGGAGCGACAGGAGCGACAGGAGCGACCGGTGCACAAGGAATACAAGGCGTTCAAGGTATTCAAGGAATACAAGGAAGTACAGGAATGATAGGACCTACCGGTGCAACGGGAGTAACCGGAATACAAGGTGTGCAAGGTATTCAAGGAATACAAGGCCCAACTGGAGCGAGGGGAATAACAGGGGTTAACGGTAGTGTAGGTCCAGCTGGAGTCCAAGGTAGTCAAGGGCCGATTGGAGCTGTGGGACCTACTGGAGCAACGGGTAGTCAAGGGCCTATAGGTTTTTTAGGAATTGTAGGTGCAACAGGAGCGACTGGTTTACCTAGCGGTGGCGGTTATTTCTTTTCTACTTCAACGAGTGCAATTGCAGCGAATGCGTTAATACCAATTAATTCAGGAGCTACCACTTTTGGTTCTGGTGTCAGTTTAACAAATGCAACAACTGTAACGTTAAGTACGCCGGGAATATATTTAGTCAGCTATTATTTTCAAGGTGATCCAAATGGGGGGAATGAAACGATTTCTGTGAGTCTTACTTTAAATGGAACGCAAGTGGCAGGGAGTTTTATTTTTTATGTTACAGGAGGTACTTTTGTATTAGAACCAGCGGTTTCGAATACGATGGTCATTAATGTTGCTTCTTCCAATGCTACTTTATCTTTGCAAAATGGTCCATTAGCTATTGGGCATGTAACGACATTATCTGGAGTGATAACAGCTAGTTTAAATGTATTAAAAATAGTTTGACACGTTAGTTATAACGGGGGGAGATGCTTGTGAGGGATCAAGATAAGTGTAGTAAGTTTCAAGCACCTATTCCTTTTCCAGCGTCAGGTATTACGGGGGCGACTGGTCCAACAGGTCCGACAGGTTCTGTAGGTGGACCGACTGGCCCGCAAGGAATACAAGGCGTACAAGGTCCAATAGGTCCAACAGGTCCAACAGGAATTCAAGGAGTACAAGGGGTACAGGGAGAGATTGGCCCAACCGGTCCAACTGGTTTAACAGGACCACAAGGTGCTCAAGGTAGTCAAGGTCCGATGGGGGAACAAGGTCCACAGGGAATTCAAGGTGTTCAAGGTATTCAAGGCGAAAGGGGGCCGACTGGTCCAACAGGTATTCAAGGGATACAAGGAATACCTGGACCAATGGGAGAAACAGGTCCAACTGGAATACAAGGTATACAAGGAGTGCAAGGAGAAATTGGTCTAACCGGCCCAATCGGAATACAAGGTATACAAGGAGTGCAAGGTGAAATCGGTCCGACCGGTCCAACTGGAAATACGGGTATACAAGGTGTTCAAGGAAATTTAGGAAGTAGTGGTTTACAAGGTGTAACAGGTATACAAGGTATTCAAGGTCCGATGGGTCCGACCGGTCCAACAGGTTCACAAGGAATACAAGGAGAACAAGGGCCAATGGGATCAACAGGTGCAACTGGTGTTCAAGGTTTACAAGGTCCACAAGGTGAGATGGGGGTAACTGGTCCAACAGGCTCTCAAGGAATTCAAGGAGTGCAAGGTGTAATAGGGCCAACAGGTGCAACTGGCTTGCAAGGGGATCCGGGTCCAACCGGCTCGACCGGTCCAACAGGGGTAACTGGACCAACTGGATCTGCAACGGGTCCAACCGGAGCAACGGGCCCAACAGGTCCGCCAGGAGGTCCAACCGGTCCAACGGGTCCAGCAGGATCACCGGGAGGTCCAACAGGTCTAACTGGAGCAACCGGAGCAACCGGGGCGACCGGAGCAACAGGAGCGACTGGAATTCAAGGAGTGCAAGGAATACAGGGACCGACAGGTGCAACCGGTTTAACAGGTTTGCAAGGAGTACAGGGACCGATGGGGGTAACTGGTCCAACGGGTGATCAAGGTATTCAAGGTCCACAAGGAGTAATGGGATCAACCGGTCCAACTGGTTTACAAGGTCTACAAGGAGTACAGGGACCGATAGGAGCAACAGGGCAGGCAGGTCAACAAGGAGTGCAAGGGGCACAAGGTCCAATTGGGCAGGCAGGCCCGCAAGGAATACAAGGAATACAAGGTGAGCAAGGAGTAATGGGAGCAACTGGACCAACAGGCTTACAAGGTCTGCAAGGAATCCAAGGTCCACTCGGTCCAACCGGTCCTCAAGGTTTACAAGGAGTGCAAGGGATAAGTGGTATAACAGGTCCAACTGGTCCTCAAGGAATCCAAGGAATTCAAGGTCCACAAGGAGATATAGGTCCAACGGGAGCGACTGGAATACAAGGAGTGCAAGGCCCAGAGGGTCCAACCGGTCCAACTGGTGCAACAGGCCCGCAAGGGATTCAGGGAATACAAGGGATACAAGGTCCAACCGGTCCACAGGGAATTCAAGGTCTGCAAGGAATTCAAGGTCCGATTGGTCCAACAGGCCCGACTGGACCTCAAGGCATACAAGGTATAACTGGCTCGACGGGTCCAACCGGTGCAACTGGAGCAACAGGTCCGACGGGAGTAACGGGCCCTCAAGGTCCTCAAGGAATTCAAGGTCCACAAGGAGTAACAGGCCCAACAGGAGCGACCGGCTCTACGGGAGTAACAGGTCCACAAGGAATCCAAGGAATTCAAGGTTCGCAAGGGATAACGGGTCCAACGGGAGCAACCGGGGTGACTGGAATAACAGGCCCACAAGGAATCCAAGGAATTCAAGGCCCACAAGGTGTGACGGGAGCAACCGGCGCAACAGGAGCGACAGGAGCGACTGGTGCAACAGGACCGACAGGAATCCAAGGAATCCAAGGAATAACAGGAGCAACAGGGGGAACGGGAGTAACAGGCCCAACAGGTGCTACGGGCCCAACCGGCTTAACCGGTGCAACTGGATCGTCTGCCATTTCAACAGGTGGCGGCTATTTCTTCTCTACCTCAACAAGTACAATTGCAGCAAATGCCAACATCCCAATTAATTCTGGATCCACTGTATATGGAACTGGTGTATCTTTAACTAGTGCTACAACTGTCACAGTATCCACACCAGGAATATATTTAGTAAGCTACTATTTCCAAGGGGACGCGACTGGTGGGAATGAGACAGTATCTGTTAGGTTGCTATTAAATGGAACGCAACTAACAGGGAGTTTTATACAAAACGTAACGACATCAACTGTAGTAATCGAACCAGCCATTTCAAATACACTTCTTGTGAATGTGACGAGTGCCAATTCAACATTAATATTACAAAATGGCCCGTTAGGTGTAGGGCATGTGACTACTATAGCAGGTGCCATTACAGCAAGCTTAAATGTAGTGAGAATTTTATAAAGAATATAAAAAACACAAGGAATGCCTTTGTAAGACACACCTTGTGTTTTTTAATATTAAATAAACATTTACTTTATCTTTTCGGTTGAAAAATATGCTGAAAGAAGTATTTGTGATGTAAGTTATCTACAACTTTATTTGCTTGATATGTGCGTTGTTTTTCAATTCGGAGTCTTTGCTCCATCATTTTTATTGCGTGATCAGATAAACGTAACATAATACATTCTCCTTTTCTATAAATATAGGTGACTATTTGATATCGATCCCATATTTATAATTAAGGAGGCAAAATGTGTAACATAGGCAAAAAGCACCTTCCTCTCCCATTACGCTTACGAGGTTAGCTGTCGGACTCGGGAAGTGAGAGTTTCCCTACTTAAAAAAGATTCGCCCCAAGTAGCATAGCTACAAAAATGGTTCCCCCGCTCCAAAATTTGGACTCAGCAAAAGGTTTTATAAAGTAAAAAATAACATAAAGGAGCAAACAAGTCAAATTATTTTGTGTATTCTGTCTTTTTTAATTGTGTAAGAATCATACCGTCAGGAAGTATTGTATCTGATACTGTAATGAATCCGTGTTTTTTATATAAAGTAATAGCAGGGGTATTCGCTTTACCTGTTTGTACAATGTATGTCATTGAAGAGGGAAACATGTTAAATATATAAATTAGGAGTTTCGTTGCGATTCCTTTTTGAAAAAAATCGGGGGATACAACTAACCTGTGGATATCGATTAGTTTTTCTTCTTGTACAAAAGAAATAAAACCGACAAGTTTATTTTCAGAAAAATATCCATAGAATGTTTCAACACAACTTTGAATATCGTTTACAGTATCATATAAACGAGGTATGGCAGTACTATTTAAGTAGTCTGCTTCAACTTTATAAGCTGGAATTTGAACCTGTAAAATGGATGTTGCTACTTCAAAAGAAGTGGAATTTAACTTAAGAATCATAGATAATGAAGCCTCCTTTAAATATGGTATATAAATATAATTGCTTTATGGGTGAGTTTGACAATATTTTTCTTTTTTGCATATAATATATGTATCTCCATATGTAAAATAGTAGTAAATATATTTCTATAGTGAAATATGATTAGCAATGATAAATACATATGTTTGTATTAAATCATACAAACTATAATAGAAATGGAGGGCTAAAAATGGGATGGATTATCACATTAATAGTTGGTGCTATTATAGGTGCAATTGCTAGTTCTATAACGGGTAAAAATTTCCCAGGTGGTATGTTCGGAAATATTATCGCAGGTTTATTAGGTGCTTCGTTAGGTGGTAGATTATTTGGATCCTTTGGGCCATCATTTGGTGGGATTCATGTCGTGCCAGCATTATTAGGTGCAATCGTGTTAATTTTTATTGTATCATTTGTAGTGAAAGCTGCAAAGAAATAGATATATAGATTATGATGAAGAGCCCTGAATAAGGGCTTTTCATCATTCGAAGAGGTGGTTTCATTGGAGAAAATAAATATAAGAAAAAGAGATAAGTTAAGAAAGTTTTTTAGAGAACAAAATTATTTGGCGGTATTACTTGGATTTGCGTTATTGTTCATTAATATTTTATTGCTAACAAAAATATCATTTGTTTTTACACCGTTTATCGTATTTTTAAAAACAATTTTCTTCCCAGTACTATTAGCAGGCGTACTATTCTATATTTTACATCCATTCGTTTCGCTTTTAGAAAAGAAAGGTGTTTCAAGAATCGTATCGATAGCTTCCATATATTTAATCGTACTAGGATTATTTGTATTTTTAGTTGTAACGGTTATCCCTATTATTAAAGATCAAATTGATGCATTAATTGATAACTTACCGTATTTTGGCCATGAGATTGAACAAGCAGCACGTAGATTCGGGGAAAGTAATTTACTCGGTAAAATTCAGGAGAATTTAAATATTAATGTTGCGAATATGGTAAAAGAATACACAGTTGATTTTACAAAGTCATTATCATCAGTAACTGGGAATGTAACTGGATTTTTGAGTACTATTACAGAGGTTGTTTTAACATTTGTAATGGTTCCATTTATATTGTTCTATCTTTTAAAAGATGGCGAACAATTGCCGAATCACTTCTTAAAGTTTATTTCAGAGCAAAGACAACCAGCAGCAATGAGAATACTAGATGATATGCACTATGCGATTAGCTCGTATATTAGAGGGCAAATTATCGTGAGCTTGTTTATCGGTATTATGTTATTAATCGGTTACCTTATTATCGGTATTAAATATGCTGTACTGCTTGCTATTTTAGCGATGATTGTAAATATCGTTCCGTACGTAGGACCAATTATCGCCATTACACCAGCGTTAATTATCGCATTTATCGACTCGCCAGCAATGGTGTTAAAAGTAATTATTGTTATGATGGTTGTACAATTAGCAGAAGGTAAATTTATTTCTCCACAAGTTATGGGGAAAAAGTTAGACATTCATCCGATTACTATCATTTTTATCATTTTAACTGCCGGAAACTTATTCGGGATTATGGGCATTATTTTAGCCATTCCAGGATATGCGATATTAAAAGTGTTAGTGACGCACGGTTATAGATTTGTTAAGTTGAATACGTGAAAAAAGAGCTAAAACAGTATTATCTGTTTTAGCTCTTTTTTATTAACAATTCATTTGCATATTGGCGCGCCCATTGATCCGCTTCTAATATAGCATCTAGTGAAGGATCTTTTACGTTATGATGAGCTTCAACTGTTTTGTAAATTGTTTTTTCAATATCGAAAAAGACAATTTCATTTTTTAAGAATAGTGCATTCGCAATTTCGTTTGCTGCATTTAATACAGCGGGAGTAGTACCACCGATTTTGCCACATTCATATGCGTATTGTAGGCAAGGGAACTTCTCTAAATCTGGTTTTTCAAAATGTAAACTACCGATTTCTAATAAATTTAATTTTTCATAGGAAGAAGGTAGCCGAGTAGGATAGTGAAACGCATATTGAATCGGCATTCTCATATCAGGAGCACCGAGCTGTGCCATAACTGATCCATCAATAAATTCTACTAAAGAATGAATGATACTTTCTTTATGAATCATTACATCAATTTTTTCATACGGAATATCAAATAGCCATCTCGCTTCCATTACTTCAAACCCTTTATTCATTAATGTGGCAGAATCAATCGTTAGTTTTGCGCCCATTAACCAGTTTGGGTGCTTTAAAGCATCTTTTGCTTGTAAAGTTTTCATTTCTTCACGTGTTTTATCACGGAATGCACCGCCAGAAGCTGTAACAATTAATTTGTCAATTTCTTTATTATTTTCTCCGTTTAAACATTGGAAAATAGCTGAATGTTCGCTATCTACTGGAATTAAGCGACATCCGTTTTGTTGCGCTAGTTCAGTTACGATATGTCCAGCTGCAACTAACGTTTCTTTATTAGCGATGGCAATATCTTTCTTCACCTTTAATGCTTCAATCGTTGGAAGTAGTCCGGAAACTCCGACAACAGAACTTAATACAAGATTTGAATCAGGGTGAGTAGCTACCGCAATTAAGCCATCAGTTCCGTATGTGATTTTTGTATTCGCTGAAATACGCGTACGAAGCGTGTCTGCTAAGTCTTTTGTCGCAACGCTTACAATGCGAGGTTGAAATGTTTTGATTTGTTGCTCAAGAAGATCGATATTATAATTTGCGGTTAAACCGACAATTTTAAAATGTTCAGGATGAGCTGAAACGACATCTAATGCAGATGTGCCGATAGATCCTGTGGAACCTAAAATGGATATATATTTTACCATGAAAAAACCTCCAAAGTTGTTTCGAATATTTCTGCAAACCTATATAACATTAGACAATAGAAGTGGAAATTCCTGCTATATAAAATAGAAAAATCGGGTTTGTTTGGAAGCGAAATGTGATAAACTGTAAAAAATAACGAAAAAGCAATGAAAGAGAAGAGTACATATTCGAAACTTTTCAGAGAGCTGATATGTGGTGAGAATCAGTAAGGGATGAATATGGAATGGGCTCTAGAGCTTCTAACTGAAATGAGTAGGTAAAGACGGTTACTTCACGTTATTGAAGTATGAAGTGAGCTAATGATAGCTAATTAAGGTGGTACCGCGGGAGTCTCTCGTCCTTTTTTTAGGATGAGGGGCTCTTTTTATTTTGAGAAAGGAGGAGTTAGTGTGAGTGAAAAAATAATGTTAACAGGAATTAAGCCGACAGGTTATCCGCATTTAGGAAATTATATTGGTGCGATTAAACCTGCATTACAAATGTCAAAGAATAATGAAGGAAAAGCATTGTACTTTATAGCTGATTATCATGCATTAAATGCTGTGCATGATTCAGAAAAGTTCAGCAGTTATACGAAAGAGGTAGCAGCTACTTGGTTATCACTTGGAATTGGAGAAGATGTTATTTTTTATCGACAAACAGAAGTGCCAGAGATTCTAGAATTAGCTTGGATTTTAGCTTGCCTAACTCCGAAAGGTCTTATGAACCGTGCTCATGCGTATAAAGCGAAGGTGGAGCAAAATAAAGAAGCAGGGTTAGAGGTCGATGCGGGAGTGAATATGGGGTTATACACGTACCCGATTTTAATGGCAGCTGACATATTATTATTTCAAGCTACTCATGTACCAGTTGGAAAAGACCAAATTCAGCATATTGAAATTGCGCGTGATATTGCGACTTATTTTAATCATACATTTGGCACGGCATTTACACTTCCAGAGTATGTTATACAAGAAGAAGGAGCTATTTTACCTGGTCTTGACGGAAGGAAGATGAGTAAAAGTTACGGAAATGTGATCCCATTATTTGCAAAGCAAGAAAAACTACGAAAATTAATATTTAAAATCAAAACAGATTCTTCACTTCCAAATGAACCGAAAGAACTAGAAACCTTATTTACAATTTATAAAGAATTTGCGACAGAAGACGAAGTACAGTCATTACGTGAAAAATATGAGACTGGAATCGGATGGGGCGATGTGAAAAAAGAGTTGTTTCGCGTTGTAGATCGTGAGTTAGCTGGACCTCGTGAGAAATACACTATGTATATGAATGAAACGAATTTATTATATGAAGCGTTGGAAAACGGTGCTGAGAAGGCACGCGCTATTGCGAAGATAAATTTAGCAGAAATTAAAAAACGGATTGGATTTGAGAGGGAACGTTAAGCGTTCCCTTATTTTTTTAGATAATCTGTAATAATCCTCTCAATAACAGAAGGGAGATTACTAGGTAACTCATCAAGCGGAAAGAAGCGTAATTCTTTCGATTCACTTTGATCGCATACAAGTTCACCATGAAATTCTCGGCAAATATAAACAACGAGTACACCGTGTACTTGATCGCCGTTTGGATAGATTTGAAAGAAGTCTGGCCCTGAGTATGTACGGAATAGTTCTGGATTTTTAATAATAAGTCCAGTTTCTTCAAACACTTCTCGTTTTAAAGCATCTTCTAACGTTTCGTTATATTCTAGGGCACCACCAATAATGCCCCAGCGGTTAAAATCTGTACGGAGCTGCAGCAATACTTCATCTTTTTCATTTAATATAATGGCGTGTGATCCTATTAGAATAAGTGGATGATTTCCTACTAGATTTCTCATATCTTCAATATAACCCATGTCATTGCTCCTTGTATTTAATAATAGTTAGGAATTTCTTTTAACATTCTTTCTGTTTTACGTGCTGTAAAGGCTAAGTTATGGTCGTCTTTCGTTCTGAAAAATAATGTGCGTAAAAAGGTTTTAATGTTGGCACATAAAATACAATACTCATTAAGCGAAAGGCGTTTTCTTATTTGAGGAAGCCTTTTTATTTTTTTATGAATAATAGAAATTAACTCGTTTTGAGGAAAATCATGATACAGCATTGCTAGTAATGGCGTAACAATGCGCTCATCTTCGTTATTATGAAAAAGGTCAGATGGAATAAAGATTTTATTTAATAAACAATGAATTAATTCTTCGTACCATTCAAAAGTTGTATACGTATTATGAACAATTTCAGTAAAGGCATCAGATACGTGAGCAAGACAATGAGCCCATCCTTTATTTTCGATATAGCCCCGAAAATCCGTTTCTAAGTTTGTGTATGTAATGAGTTTATTTTTTATTTCTTCGATATCTTCCTCTGTACAAAAGTAGTGCGAATTAGCGAATTGGAGTATTAACGCAATTAACGAAACAGTGTAAGAACGTGTGAAAACCCCATCTGTATGTGGGGAGTAAATGTCACAATATAAATACTCATCACTTAAACAAGTTTGCAGAAGTAATTTCAGCTGATCGTCCATAAGGAATTCATGATGAATGAAATGCGCAAAACATTTATATATAAGTTGGTAACGAACGTAGCTATCAGTCGTTCCGATATACTGGAGCATGTTCAAAGTTAACTCATTTACGTCTATATGCTGTAGTTGCGTATAGTCATTTTGTTGTATAAGCTCTAACTGTTGTTGCAATGCTGTAATATCCACTGGAGAACCTCCTCCGCACTTTAAAGATGCGATCTTTTCTAGTATTCTATATATTCAAGGACAATCCTGCTCATGCAAGGAGAACGATTAGAAATTCGAGTATGATATAGATGAGGGAAGAATATGACGACGATAGAACAGTTAGAAAAATATTTTAAAATAAGAAGAAATGCTTCTTCTATTATGATAAAAGAAAATAATGCAGAGATTTTTACAGAAGAGCAATTAGAGGAAATGATGCAATATTGCGTTGCTGAAGCTAAAAAAGATGGATTAGAAAAACTACATTTTGAAATCTCTTCAAAAAGTCCAAATTATGATGTGTATAAAAAATGTTTTGAAACGTATTCATTTGAATATGTTACGGAAAAAATGATTGTATTTAAAGATATATATGAAGTAGAAGATGTAGAAAGTGAAATTGATTTTAAGCTTATTGAAGAAGTTGGAGAAGAGGCTTTTTATTCACTGTGGAATGAAGCGACGGGAGAAACAGTCGTTCATGATCAATTTGTGCATATGATGCTACAAGAAATTGGTGAGCAATGGAAAGAACATTGTTTAACAGCGAGTGTAGGTGAAGAGCCGATAGGGATTGTAATTCCGCATATTGAAAGAGGTACGTTAGAAGAAGGGAAACTTATGTACTTCGCAGTTACTCCAAATATGCGTAATAAGGGATATGAAGCTGCATTATTTGCAGGTGCGATGTTTGTCTTAAAGGAAATAGGTGCATCTTATTATATTGGTGAGACAAATATACAAAATGAATGGATGAAGGATGTTTTTGAAAAGAATGGATGTCAGTTGCTGAGTTGTACTGAGCGATATGTGAGGAAGTTTTAGGATATAATCTGGGACACATTTAGTGAGAACCCTTGTACAAATTTTGAACAAGTAAAAGAACTTTTCGCCTGTTTGTAAGATAAAAAGAAAAATGAGAACGACAAAGTAGATATTTGTATAATACAATAGGGTGAGATTTGATTATATGAGAAAGCGTTGGTGAAAGAATGGGACAGCAAAGAAATTGGTTACAAGCAACTATAGAAAGAAATAAAGATAATACGTTACAAATAAAATGGGAAAATAATATAGAAGAAGTTCGTATTTATTGGAGTACTTCACCAGATCATATTGAAGAAAATGGAGAATTACTTGCAACGGTAAATGGAGAATTATCATATACAATTGAAAAACCGAGTGAAAATGAACGTCCATATTTTAGATTAGTAGGAAGTAATGGACAAGCAGTAACAGTAGCCGAGCGTAGATTGCCATTACAAGGTGCGTTTAACTTCCGTGATATGGGAGGATATGAAACGACTGAAGGCCGTAAAGTAAAATGGGGCAAATTATACCGCTCTGAAGAATTAGCAGGGCTAACTGAATGGGATATTGCCTATTTACAAAAGTCTGGTTTAAAGTTAATTTGCGATTACCGTACAGACTTTGAAGTGAAGCATAAGCCGAATCCAGAAATTACGGGTGCTCGTCAAGTGTGCTTACCAGTTATGCAAGACTTAGCGAAAGACTTAAATATAAATGAGTTTTTCCAAGTTGGTGACCTTTCTATGTTAGGAAAACCAGGTGAGTATCTTGTGAAAATGAATCAAGATTTCGTAAGTGGTAACGAGGCATTCGTGAGCTTCTTAAACTTAGCGCAAAACCCGGAAAACTTACCGTTAGTAAACCACTGTACAGCTGGAAAAGATCGTACTGGATTTGGTTCAGCATTATTACTACTTTTACTAGGTGTACCAGAAAAAACAGTAATGGAAGACTACTTACTAAGTAACGGATTCCGTGAAAAGCTAAATGAAAAAATGATGGCCTTTTTAGGTGCGAAATTACAAAACGATGAGAGCAGAGCGATATTAGGTGCAATGTTTGAAGCACGTGCTGAATACTTGCAAGCTGCGATTGGTGAAATTCAAAAGCAATACGGATCAGTTGAAGCATACGCTGAAAAAGCTCTTGGCTTTACGAAAGAGTCGTTAGAGGAAATGAAAGAGTTATTGCTAGAAGATTAATAATGAGAAGGAGGCTGAGCGGATTAGCCTCCTTTTACTATTGTTGCTATAATTTTGTTAATGAGGATGTTGTGCACAGAGGAGAAAATGGATGAAAAGAACTTAAGAATCGGGGGATAAAATGATTCATACACGTGTAAAAGCAGAGGGGTTAAGAGAGAAGCTGGCAACAATACTAAGTCAAGAGTATAAGGAACTAGCTATTCAAGATTTAAAGGTGATTGGAACGGGAGTGCAAAATATTGTTTTTCAAGGAGATTCAGAAAAGGGGTCTTTGGCATTTCGAGTACCGTGGGAAAGAGAAGTGGAAAATATAAATGAAGACTTATTTAACAGTCGGATTTCGTTGCAAAAGGAAGCGGAGCTGTCTAAGTATTGTCATTCAAAAGGTATTCCAGTACCAAGGATACACGGATTGCATCTTTCAACCGAACTTGATTTTTTAATTTCGGATTGTGTGTATGCTGATCATATGCCAATTTCCGCATGCAAAATAGGGGAGTTAGTGAGCAATCTTCATAGTATGCCAATTGATGGTTTGTATTACAAACAAAATATTAGAGAGCCCATTAGTAAGTATATAGCAGAACGAATTGTGAAACGGATAGAAGGGTTTAATACAATCACGAACTGCAAAATTAATCTTCCGGATACAAAAACAATTGAATATATTCTTAGTACAGCAGATCATGTAAAATGTTTATTACATATGGACATTCGACCAGCCAATTTAATCGGGTATAATGGAGAAGTTAAAGCAATAGTTGATTGGGATAATGCTTTAATTGGTCATCCATTGCTGGAGCTTATGAGAATAGCTGAAACAAATGAGGTTAGTTGGGATGAATTTAAAGATGGATATAAGAATGATAGTATCTTTAATGTTACTCCTCATATTGTTAGTTTATTTTATAGACTAGATACAGCAGTCATGCTAGCAAATTTATTTATAGCACATTTGAAAATAAAAGATAAAGGTGTATTCTATAAAGAGCGGGTTAAAGCGCTTCATCGCGACATATATATAAACTTATAAGCAATGAGAACGAAGCTTTTAAAATAGGAATTGAGGAGAACATCATGAAATACAAATTTATATTATTCGACGTAGACGATACATTATTAGATTTCCCTGAAACGGAAAGACACGCATTACATAATGCGTTTGTACAGTTTGGCATGCCTACAGGGTATAATGATCATCTTGCAAGTTATAAAGAGATTAGTAATGGATTATGGAGAGATTTAGAAAATAAAATGATTACGCTAAGTGAATTAGCCGTAGAGCGATTTAGACAATTATTTGCACTTCATAATATAGCCGTAGATGCGCAGCAATTTAGTGATGTATACCTTGAAAATTTAGGGAAGGAAGTACATCTTATAGAAGGCGCAGTACAATTATGTGAAAATCTTCAAGATTGCAAGTTAGGTATTATTACGAATGGATATACGAAGGTGCAACAATCAAGAATCGGAAATTCGCCTTTATGTAATTTCTTTGATCACATTATTATTTCTGAAGAAGTTGGTCATCAAAAACCAGCGCGTGAGATTTTTGATTATGCGTTTGAAAAGTTTGGGATTACTGATAAATCAAGTGTACTAATGGTTGGAGATTCGTTAACTTCTGATATGAAAGGCGGAGAAGATTACGGCATTGATACGTGTTGGTATAATCCGAGTTTGAAAGAAAACGGGACAGATGTTAACCCGACTTATGAAGTGGAGAGTATTCTACAAATTTTAGAAATTGTAGAAGTGGCGGAAGAAAAGGTAGCTTCATTTTAATTGTGCTGATATTTGTCGAAAAATCGATATATTGAAAAAATCGTTGATATATTGTAAGTTGCGATAGATATAGTTGAAAAATCGCTCATGTAAATTCGTATACTAAGATATAGAACAAAAAATAGCGCTACTATACAAGATCATTCACGTGTTATAATGCGTGAATTAAATATGCGTATATAAATAGTTTCTCAGAGTGATGCGATGTCATGTATGATTAGTGTAACAACTAGAGGTGAATAAAGGATGTTAACGTTTTTATTTGAGTTAGATAAGAGTATCCCGCAGAAGGATGAGCCACGGTATGATGCTTATTCAAAGGGTTTTATCGAAGGAGATGTAACGATTTGCGCGAGTGACAGCGTATTTTTTCAAAAATCATGTATGAAGGTTGCAGAGCTGGGTATTTATTTAGGTCAGTGGATGGAACAAGTTCAACATGGGCAGAACGTGCCTATGAAATATGAAACGGCTGACCGTGAAGAGGTAATTCTTGGTTTCTTCTATGAAGAGGATCATAATCAATGGAATGTTTCTTCCAGTTGGCAAGAATTTGAAATTCAAGAGCGTATAGCTACTACAACATTAATAGAGAGTGTTCAAAGCTATTTGTATGAGCTAAATAAAGAACTGCGCATGATAGAATATCCTGTGACGTTTGATCAGTACTTAAGAAGAGAGCGAATGATGCAGCTCTCTTACAAACGACCGTGTGATAGCAAAGCAGATACGACGCCGATAGAGGTTTATAATGGAAGTGAGCAAGTAGGCGTAGTACGAGGCTATTATAAAAATATGTTGATGAGAGTGCTGGATTTTATTCCGAAAATTGGTAGTAATATTATTTATGAAATAAAGGATAGTAAGGGCAATATTCGCATCATTGCAAAGGATGTAAGTAGACAGCGCCAAAGAAAGATTTTAGTAACGTACATCGATAATCATGATGCAGAGCATGAAATACTTGTATGTGACGGAAAGTTATTGGATGCAAATTTCTTATTTACCTTTACATATAGGGCAGAAGAATATGTTGTTCATAAAACTTCATTTGGAATGGGAAAGTTATTACGAAAAGGCTATGTAATTGCAGATTGGAATATTCGTCTTGAGGAAGATATGTATTACATTGAGATGAATGTATATGATGAAGATTACATGCAGGATCAATACTTACTATTAGGCGTATTTCATGCGATTTTATATGGATAATCAATGAGAAATACCGTCATTCTTCTTGGAAAGAATGACGGTATTTTTTTATGTGATTCTTGTGACTGGACGCCTTTAATCAATCCTCAAAAATAAAAATCTCATCAATCTTACTATGTAGTGCCTTCGCTATATCGTGAGCAAGTTGTAAGGAAGGATTGTATTTACCTTTTTCGAGATGACTAATTGTTTCACGTCGCACACCAACGCTCTTTGCTAAATCTTCTTGTGTCATGTTCAATTTGGCGCGGTATTCTTTTATCCTCGTTACGAACGCCATGGTGCATCTTCCATTTCATCAACAGGTTTATCATAAAAGAACATAGAAAAACCGAACGTAAGAATGAGTGTGCCGAAAATAAGAGCGATATCAATTTCTTGTAGCGCCGGGTTTGGAAATAACATTTCAATGAACATAATGATAGCGGTAGTTAGTAACGTAAAGATAAAAGCATTACGGCACGATTTATTAACGATTTGTTCAAACAGTTCATCGTGTTGAACCGTTCTATACGATGTGAAAAAGGAGAAGAAACAGAACATAGTAAACAATCCTTTTTCATAAAAAAATCCGAGGAAACCGAAGAAACCGAGAAATCCTAAATATTTTATCCAAGTTGTTTTCATGATAGGTCCTCCTTGTGTTGTTAGAAATAAGTCACGTTATGTTATAAATATATCACAATTGGATAGGAATGGTAATAATAGTTTTCCAGTTTGCTTCATAATAATAGTAAAAAGAGGAAATATGCTGCGAAATAAAGAGGATAATATTGTAAAATGGTTGTAAGGAGGGGGAGGAAGAAATGCTAACTTGGATCATGATCGTTGTATTACTTGTAGTGATTACTGTCATTGCGACGGTTTTAATTGGGCGGAATGGTGATGCAAATTATAGCAAAGCGACAAAGGGGAATATTAAACGCTTAACAATGATTTATATTATACTAGCTGTCGTTTTAGTTGTTGGATTAGGGGTGTATATTTATTTTAAAGGTTAAATAAACTGAAAAATGTAAAAATCTTAAAATAGAAGTATGCTATAATATCAATATAGTTATTTGGTAATTAAGGAAAGGATTGGATGGAATGATTGAAATTACGAATGTGTCAAAAAGTTATAATGGGTCTACCTATGCAGTAAAAGACTTAAGTTTATCTGTGCCTAGCGGCGAAATCTTTGGATTTTTAGGACCGAATGGTGCGGGTAAATCAACGACAATTAAGATGATTACTGGTATTCACGGGGTAGACAAAGGGACTATTACGATTAACGGAAAAAATATTATGGAAGAGCCGATGGAAGCGAAGAAGACGTTTGGTTATGTACCAGATAGTCCAGATATGTTTTTACGTTTAAAAGGAATTGAATATTTAAACTTTATGGCTGATATGTATGAAGTGCCGAAAGAAGTACGACAAGAACGAATAGAGTCTTTAGCGAAGAAGTTTGATCTTTATAATGCATTATCTGATCAAATTCAAAGTTATTCGCACGGTATGAGACAAAAAATCGTTATTATTGGTGTGCTCGTACATGAGCCAGATGTATGGATTTTAGATGAACCATTAACTGGGCTTGATCCAAAATCTGCATATATTTTAAAAGAAATGATGAGAGAGCATGCGGATAAAGGAAAGATTGTATTTTTCTCTACACACGTATTAGAAGTAGCGGAAAAAATATGTGACCGGGTTGCTATTATTAATAAGGGGAATTTGCAGTTTAAAGGAAATTTAGATGAAATGAGAGATCATTTTAAATCCAATGAATCACTTGAAAAAATGTTCTTGGAGATGACGGGAAATGAGTAAAATTTGGACGTTAACGAAGGTACTATTAAAGTTAAATTATGCAGATTTTATAACAGATAAGAAGAAGCGATGGGCGTATTTATTTTCATTTGCAGCTATTTTATTTGTTGGCTTTTTAATATTTGGTTCGATGACGCACGGAATGTATGAAGGTCTGAAACAATTAGGGCAAGGGCCGGGAATGATTATTGCAATGGGACTTGCGATTGCTAGTATATGGGTATTTTTAATGAGTATCACGAACATTTTAACTGTATTTTACTATAGTAATGACATTGAAATGTTATTGCCGTTACCATTAAAACCAGCGCAAATTATTTCGGCAAAATTTTTAACGGTATTAATTACACAATACGTAATGAGTTCATTCATTTTATTACCAATCTTCATTACGTACGGTTTAAAAAGTGGCGCATTTATTACATATTACATATATATGATTTTTATTTACTTACTCTTCCCAATCGTGCCGTTAGTATTAGCTTCGTTACTGATGACAATTATTATGAGGTATACAAATATAGCGAAAAATAAAGATCGAGGAAATATATTTATTGGAATCGTAAGTATATTATTTATTGTAGGAATTAACGTATTTATGCAGTGGAGAAATAAAAGTGCGTTTTCTGGAGACGGGGCTGCGGAATACCTTGTAAATAATCAATCTTCTCTTTTAGTACAAATGACAAATTATTTTCCAACTACATATTTTGGAGCAGTGGCATTAGTAGAAAATGCAAATTGGAAAGGTCCTTTATATGTAATAATCTTTGCAGTTATTTCATTTGTCTTCTTTGTGTTGTTTTATTACATTGCAGAGCGTACATATTTAAAAGGAGTTATTGGACTTTCAACGAGTACAGCAAAGAAACAAGTTATTTCGGCGGAAGGTTTACAGAAATCAACAGTGCAAAGTTCTCATTTAAAAGCGTATGTGAAAAAAGAATTTAAAACGTTATTCCGTACACCACAATTTTTCTTAAATTGCATTGTACAAACTCTCGTTATGCCAATTATGTTGTTCTTTATTTTATTTGTGCAAGATGGGAATTTAAAGTTTATTACAGAGTATATTAACAATCCAGAGACAACGGGATTTGCAATTGGTGTTGGCCTTTGTGCATCGTTATTTTTAATGGGTAGTAACGTCATTGCAACAACGTCATTTTCGCGAGATGGAAGCTCTTGGTTTGTGAATCGTTATTTACCAGTAAAGGCTTCGGATATCTTTTTTGCGAAAGCAATCACTGCTTGGTTAATTAATGTGATCATTTTAGCAGTATTCGGTATTACGATGGCAGTTGTAGCTGGGATTTCTCCAGTCTTTATGATACTGTGGTTTTTACTAAGTGCGAACGGGTTGTTATTAATTAATTTAATCGGAACACGCTGGGACGCACAAACTGCAGATATTCATTGGGATACAGAGCAGAAATTATTTAAAAGTCGATATACAACTTTGTGGAATTTTTTGGCTAATATTTTAATAGCTTTAATTATTGTGGGGGGAGTAAGTGTATTATACTTCTTCCTTCAAGTAGGACTTTGGATTATGTTTATCGTTTTATTTGTAATGTTTACAATTGTAAATTATATCTTTATTAAAATGTTAAAATTAGGTGCTGAACGTATACTGTCAAATATTCAATAAGAAGATAGATCCTCTGCATTCATGCAGGGGATCTGTGTATAGATGGAGGAGAAAAAGGTGAAGAAAATAGCAATTGTAACAGGGGCAACTCGTCTGAATGGAATTGGTGCAGCTGTATGCAAGGTGCTTGCTCAAAAGGGGATAGACATTTTTTTCACGTACTGGCCAAAGTATGATAAAGCGATGCCATGGGGAATGAGTGATCAAGAACCCTTTTTGCTGAAAAAGGAAATTGAAAGTTACGATGTTCGATGTGAAATGGCAGAAATAAATTTATCGCAGTCTTATTCGCCAAATCGTTTGTTTTATATGGTATCAGAACGGTTAGGTGATCCATCTATTCTAGTTAATAATGCAGTATATTCTACTCATACGAGGATTGAGGAATTAGATGTAGAGCAGTTGGATAAACATTATACAGTTAATGTTCGGGCTACTATGCTATTAAGTTCATTGTTTATAAAACATTATTCACTTAAAACGGGCGGGAGTATTATTAATCTTACTTCAGGACAGTCAGTAGGCCCAATGCCAGATGAACTAGCATATGCAGCAACGAAAGGGGCAATCGAAGCATTTACAAAGTCAGTAGCACCAGTTGCAATGGAGAAGGGGATTACAGTGAATGCTGTAGATCCAGGACCGACGAATACAGGATGGATTACAGAGGAGCTGAAGCATCATTTAGTATGGAAATTCCCGCAAGGTAAAGTAGGAGAACCGGTGGATGCTGCGCGCTTAATTTCTTTTTTAGTAAGTGAAGAAGCGAAATGGGTTACTGGGCAAGTCATTCACTCGAATGGTGGTTATTCATAAAAATATTATGTTAACAAATGTTGAGAAACAAAAAACGAAAGAAAATTTTATTTTTTTGTATAAATAAAATGTCAAGAAAGATAAAAATTTGATAGAAGAGTATATTGTCATATGAAGATAGTAATTCTTAATGTGACAATATACTCTTTTTCTTTTACTTGCGAGCAGAAAAATGAAGTAGAAGAAACTCGAATATTAAAATGAGTTTATCAGTTTTTGTACGTATTATTATGAAGATTACTGTCGGAAAGATGATAATTCGTATGAAAAGGGATTTTTTAAGGGGGAATCGAATCGTAAAGGGGAGGATAAATTATGTAAAACATAGGGGGATTTATATGAAAATGAAAAAGGTCGCTATCGCATCGATTACAATTGGTACAATGCTTACTATGGCAGCTTGTAGTCCTTCAGTAGATAAAGAAACGGAAAAGAAAGAGCAAGTAACTGCGCAAAATGATGGAGAAGCAAAAACGACAAGTGCAGATGAAGCGTCAAAAACAACGAAAGATACTGAAAAAGAAACAAATACTTCTTCAAATGAAAAAACAGATAAGGATGCAAAAAATACGAAAGAATCATCAGGAACAGAAAGTAACGGCAAAACGTCAACTCAAAACGAAAATGTAAAAACAAAAGAAAAAGAAACGACAGGAAAAACGAATGATCAAACGACTAGCGGGAAAACAGCAGATCCAAGCACAAGTACAAGCACAAACAATAACGGAAAGACAACGAAAGATCCGAAGAAAAGTGTTGCTGTGAAAACGAACGTTAAAGAAGTTGTAGCATTAATTGATAGCTTGGACAAGCAGTTAGCTGCTAATCCAAAATTGGAAACAGTGAATAAGCTTGGCAAACAAATTAATGAAAAGTGGGATGTGATTGAAAAAGAGCTAGAAGCATCACATCCGACGGATTCTAAAACAATCGGTCAAAGTATGTATCCGTTAATTGTAGGAGCGGAGAAAGAAAAAATCGATATTAATAAAATGAAATCATTAACGACGAAAACGAAAAAAGATTTAAATCAGTTATTGACGAAACTTTCATAGTTTCAAAAGCCTACTCGTGTGAGTAGGCTTTTTTTAGGTTGTTGTAATGTGCACAGTATAACTTATTTATTTTCATTTTCATTTTCAATTACGATGCGAAAGGAACTGAATGCTTGTTGACTGATATAATCTTCTTCGCTAACTTTAAAAGGAAATGGAAAAGCGACGAGTTGAAAATTACTTTCCTGATCCACTAAAGGCAATGTGAAATTAAAGATTTGTCTCGTTTCAGGTGCAAGCTTAGTATAAATAACTTTTCTATTGTTAAATATTTCAACTTGTTTCCAATCTTTAAAAGCCACGATTGCGTAAGTCATTTCATCATTTGTTTCATTACCGTTTGATAGAATTAATTGCTTGCCTTCCTTTTCAAAGAAGACAGTTTGTAAATTCTCTTCACGGTTCGTAACAAATAATGGTTCGTAAAGACCATCTTTTAAAATAGCATCTGGATCTATAAGGGAGAGTTTTATTTTTTCGCTTTCTTTCTGAAGAGGATGCATTGAATATCGCATACTTAGAATATCTTCTAAAATAGCTGCTTTATTTAAGTTATTATCTTTTAATTTGTATTCAGGTTTTTTTATTATTAAAAAGGTTAATTCACTTGCATTAGGAGAAGTGTGTAAAGAGATTTTCGTAGTAATTGAACTGTTTGGTTTCATATCAAAAAAATAGTGTAATATTTCATTAGTAGTATCTTCTATTTTAAAAGGTTTTTGTTCGTAATCTTCTAGAACAATTAATCCATATTTTCGGTTTTCATTAATAGTATGTACGAATGATAATGTTACATTAATTTTATTATCCTCACTAGTAATTGTACTACCATTGTTAATATGTTGGCCTTGATTATCCTTCAATCCGTAAGAAATAGTATTGGTTTGTTGCTCTCGTTTATTTTCTATGGAAGGTGGATGAGGTTGTATGATTGAAGTATTGAACAAAATATAAATTGTAAGTAATGAAATAAGTAAAACACCGCTAATAATATATATTTGTTTCATAAATAGCACCTCAATATATGTAAAATATTAGAGAAAAAAGATATGCAAGATGCATATCTTTTTTCTCTTTCTTACCAGAAAGCTTTTGTTTCGTGATTCACATCATTATAACCACTTAATTTATAGGTATGGTTACCGATAGCGTAATCATCTCCATAATAAATGCTTGTGTTGGCCGCTGTAGCACTTACAAAGGATGATTTTTTTGCACTATTACTTTTCGTATTTACTAATGAGCCATCGCCATTGAAAGTTCTTGCTTTTGCATAAACATAGTCTTCGGTCGTAGTTGATTTCGATTTAGCAACTGCATATGGGTTACCAAAAAAGGGAGTATATACGCTAATGTTAGAGTCATTCTTAGGTGCAGCTGCAACAGTCAAACTAGGAACACTAGATGTTTTTGTTGATTGAATTGTATCAAAGTCAACTAAAACGGGCTGCTTGTCTACAGCATCGACCTCTGAAGCACTTGCGTTATTAGTAAAACCAAAACCTAAAACCGCTAACCCTAAAGTTGTCACCGATAAAGATTTTTTCATATTCACTAATTTTCCCACCTTTTTAAATTTTTGAGTTCGAACTCAATTCATACAATATATGAAAATTTCGAAACTCTCAATGGTTTATCCCATACTTAACTTTTCTTTTACTTTCGATTCAACATGTCTTCATTTGCAAAAAAGCGAATATATCTTCTAATGCTTAGCCAGCAAGGGATACAGGTTTAACTTTATGAAATTCGTGTAAATTTAAATCTATTGATGTCAGAATCTCTGTTATTTTTAAGTTCATATGGGAACCTTATTAAGAAAAGGATGGTAACAAAAATGACAATCGATCGAATTTGTACAATTGGACCCGCAAGTAATAATAAAGAAACGTTAGCGCAGTTAATAAAGAATGGTATGAAAATTGTTCGACTGAATTTATCGCATGGCACGCATGAAAGTCATAAAGACATCATTCGTTTAGTGAAATCATTAGATGACTCTATTAAATTTTTGGGTGATGTACAAGGACCTAAAATAAGATTAGGTGAAGTGAAGGGAGGGCAAATTACACTTCAGGCAGGAGATTCTTTTATTTTACATACAGAACCAGTTACAGGGAGTAATACAGAAGCGAGTGTTGATTATGAAGGAATACCGAATGATGTGAAAGTAGGCAGTAGAATTTTAATTAATGATGGAGAAGTTGAATTAATTGTTGAAAAGATAAGTACGGACAAAATAGAAACGAAGGTAAAAACAGGTGGCAATATCTCATCTCATAAAGGAGTTAATTTACCAGATGCGGCTGTTCGTTTACCAGCTATTACAGAGAAAGATAAAAAAGATATTCAGTTTCTTTTAGAGGAGAATGTTGATTTTATCGCGTGTTCTTTCGTAAGAAAACCTAGTCATATAAAAGAAATACGAGAATTTATACAACAGTATAAAGAAACGTCACCTAATGTAATTGCAAAAATAGAAACGATGGAAGCAATCGAGAATTTTCAAGATATATGTAAAGAAGCAGATGGAATTATGATTGCAAGGGGCGATTTAGGAGTAGAGTTACCGTATCAATGCATTCCGCTTTTACAGAAAATGATGATTCAGGAATGTAATCGAACGAATACATATGTCATTACAGCAACACAAATGCTTCAATCTATGGTAGATCATTCTATTCCAACAAGGGCAGAGGTGACTGATGTGTTTCAAGCTGTACTGGACGGGACGAATGCAGTTATGCTTTCAGCTGAAAGTGCATCAGGAGAACATCCAATCGAAAGTGTGAGAACATTACGTCTCGTTTCAGAATTTGCGGAGCATGTTAAAAAAGATGGACCTTTTGCGATGAAAGATGTACTGGAGTTACTGCATAAATCACTGAATGAGTGATGAATAAAAACACGAGGGCGGATATGCATCCGCCCTCGTGTTTTTCATTCATACTATTCTTGCTCTTGCTCATCCAAAATCTTTTCAAACGCAGCAGATACTTTATCAAACTCTTCATCATTTTCAATGTATGAAAACTCATTATCTTCTTCTACTTTTAAAAAGAAAATATCAATGTCTTCCTCAGTTTCTGTTTGGATATCTTCAACAAAGGCAACTGCAATATATTCTGCACCTTCGACATCCATCGCTCCAAGTACTTCTACTTCTTGCTCTTCGTTATTCTCATCACTAAGAGTAAACACTTCGCCAACTTCAATATCAGACATATTCATTCTCCTCCTGTTCGACTCTAAAAATAGAGCACTCAAACTGTATACATACTAACATATCTTTCCATGAAAAACCAAATTCATACATAAGAAAAACGACTAATAGTTCTTTAGTATAAGTATCCAGCTATTAGGAGCATTATTTGTGTGTGCTATATTACTTAATCCATTCAACAATTGTATCCATAGTCTGTCTTGTTTTATCACGTTTTGGATCTTCTTTACGGTAACCAAAGGCAACCATAACTGATACTTCAAGATTATCGCCTTGTATAATGCCTTCTTGACGAAGTAAGGAGTCTACTTTCTCTTTATCGAATCCTTCTATCGGACAAGAATCAATGCCGATTTGAGCTGCGCTCGTCATCATATTACCTAAAGCAATATAAGTTTGTTTAGATGCCCAATCAAATACAGTACGATCGGATTGTAATAAGTTAAAATCTGTTTCCTGGAACTTTTTGAAGAATTCATATCTAATTTTTTGAGTGTCTTCAGGCAATCCAATAATATCGTTCATCATATATTTAATATACTCTGCATCATAATGCATATCTTTAATGTTTCTTGAAAGAACAATGACGAAATGGCTTGCTGTTGCAAGTTGCCCACCAGCGCCCCATGAATACGGTTGTAGTTTTTCTCTTAATTCTTTATTTTGTACGACAATAAATTTCCAAGGTTCATATCCAAAAGAAGAAGGAGATAATCTGCCTGTTTCTAAAATGAATTTAAAATCCTCTTCTGAAATTTTGTGCATAGGATCGAACTCTTTACATGCATGTCTGAAATGAAAAGCCTCCATAATTTTCTCTTTTGTAATTTCGTTTGTATTTGTCATAAAAGTTCCTCTTTTCGTTAATTTATTTTGTAAGTAAATTATATTTTTAAAGTAACATAGATACAAGTACGCACATTTATGTGGTATAGTATCAAAAAAGATACTAATGTTAAGGGAAGGGATTTATTATGGATTGTCCAAACGAAAATAATATAAATTACCCATTTTTAAATAAATATTCTTGTCCAGTTGAAGCGATGGTAGAGGTGATTGGTGGAAAATGGAAAGGTGTTATTTTGTATCATTTATTAGATGGGAAAAAGAGGTTTAATGAATTAAAAAGATTAAAACCTAATATCACACAAAGAATGTTAACACTTCAGCTGAGAGAACTTGAAGCTGATGGCATTATACATCGTGAAGTATACCGTGAAGTGCCACCTAAAGTTGAATATTCGTTAACTGAGCTTGGTGAATCACTACGTCCAGTGATTCTATTAATGATGGAATGGGCAACTCATAATATGGAGAAAGTTTTGGAGAGTAGGAACACGAAAAATAATAGTTAAGAGTTGAAATTGTTATAGAAGAAATAATTGTAGAAATAAAAGGTGTTTTCATACGTGAAAACACCTTTTATTTTTAAATTTTTTTACTTTTTAACTTCAACTGCTGAAGTTGGAAAATTATTTAAGTTTGCAATTTGACCATACCAATCAGCGTGTTTAAAAACAACACCTTTTCCATATCCGTCCGTTGAAGTACGTTCCCATAGCGTTGTTGAATAGCTAGCAGTGGGGGATGCTGTACGTACAGAAACAATTTGATTTTGCCAACTAGCAGACAAGTTTTTATAACCGCTACTTAGAGAAAAATACTCGCTACCTTGATTTGTGTGTTTATAGAAGTCTGTACTACCAGGTCCGCTTCCACCAACACCAAGGGGAGTGATTGAATTATTCAACCTTTGTTTATCTTTTTCAATAAAAGACTCTAAACTTTCTTTGCTCGAAAATCCATAAGATAACCAGTCTCCATTTTGATTTTGTTTCGGTAGAACTAATGTTATTTTTATGTCTTCCTTTGATGGAGCACTCAATTTGTTAAACGAATCAACAGTCTTTTCATCTACAGTTACATATTCGAAAGAGGAAATCGAATAATCCTTTTCGGTACTAGCTGATACTAATCCCACTCCTCCAGTTAACGACGAAACAGTTAATAATGCACCTGCTATCAACTTTTTAAGCATGGATTCATCTCCTTAAAACTTAGATTTTTTACATAACTAAAATGTATGTTAATTTGAATATTTTATAAATATTTAGAAATTTATAAAAATTAAACAGAATATTCTTTTATTATTCTGGAGTAAGGAAAGTAATTAAAAATGAAAAAAGGTTTACTTAAAAAGTAAATCCTTTTTGCTGACCTATTTCAAAACTCTATGGATTAAAGTTTCATTTCATCCATCTATGAATCATAAAATTCTTTTGCATTCATAGAAGCAGCATCTAATAAAAGGAAAATGGCTGCTATAATATGTAGAAGAATTTCTATATAAGGAAAGAAGGCAACTAGAGTAATGATAATACCTATATAATTAGCGTACGTATTCATGGCTCCCTTTTTAGCTAATAAAAAAGTAGTGATATGTAAAGCAATCAATAGTAGTAAAGGTATCTCATATAGGTTAACAAGTCCCCGAAATAAATAATAACAAGGAAGTAATAAAAGGTGAGAGGCCCCTGTGGTCCACTTTAGTTCTTGTATGTAGACTTTCAAAATAAATCCTCTTAAAATAATTAATATCTATATATCACCAAAAATAATAGGTAATTGGATATTATATATTTTTAGTTTTAAGTAGCTTGTAATTATTTTATGTAAACTAATTATTGATTATCTATAAAATAGAAAAACCACCCAAACGAGGGTGGTTCGTATTATAAATAACTACTTAAAGAAGAAAGGGTGACATTCACCTCACTACCTTCCTTCATATTTCTTAGCATAACGGTTTCTGTACTAAGTTCTTCTTCACCAATAATAAGCACATAAGGGATATTCTCTTTATTGGCATAATTAAGGGCGCGTTTTAATTTGCGTCCTGCTAGTTCAAGTTCGACTTTTAAGGAAGTGGTGGAACGTAATTGCTGGGCAATTTGTAAGCATTGTAATTCTGTCCCGAGCGGGATGATAAATAGATCCACTGTAGATGAGATTGTTTCTTTCTGCGATAGTGCTGTATAAATAACGTCTAAACCGAATGAAATACCGACTGTTGGATAGTTCATATTATCACCACGGAATGCTCCGATAATGTTATCGTAACGACCGCCGCTACCGATGCTGGATGTAATCGATCCATCTTTTAAAAAGATTTCATATACGGTGCCAGTATACATTGTGAGTCCTCTTGCTAAAAACGGATTGAATATCGTATTTTCATTTATTCCGAGAGCGATTAAATATTGCTGTAATTGTTGTAATTCGTTTACGCCATCGGCAACGAGTTGGTTATTGAAAGTTTCTTTAAAGTCAGCAATTGTAAGCTTTAGACAAGATAATACAGTATTACATATCGTATCAGCCATTTCTTCAGAAATTCCGCGCTCTAATACATCTTTTCGTACACCATCAATCCCAATCTTTTCAATTTTGTCTAATGATAAAATTACGTCACTTGTTAACTCAGTAGGGATGTTAATGGCCTGAAGAATACCATTTAACAATTTTCGGTTATTATATTGGATCGTTATCTCTAAGTTTAACGTTCGGAACAGCTCAAACGCCATGCTCATGAGTTCCGCTTCAGCCATGACTGATTCTACACCGACAATATCAACGTCGCATTGTATAAATTCACGAAATCTTCCTTGTTTAATTGGCCCATCTCGAAATACTTTCCCAATTTCATAACGTTTAAAAGGGAGGCGGATGTTCTGGTTCATTGCCACGACTTTTGCGAATGGAATAGTTAAATCGTATCGTAAGGCGAGCTCACGTTTTCCTTGATCCTCAAGTGTATATATTTCTTTTAATATTTCATCACCACCGCCGTACTTGTAAGACATAACCTCATACATATTTAACGTCGGCGTTTCTAAAGATTTGCATCCGTATCGTTCAAACGTATCTTCACAAGCTCTTTTAATTTTATTTCGCAGCACTTGCTCCTCTGGTAAATAGTCTTTCGTTCCTTTTACATTTCTCATTTCCATCATAATCACTCCTTTTTCAAATTAAAAAAAGCTATGCAGGTATAAAAATACCCACATAGCTTTATGAACGCTTCGTGGGTCAACAGGAAAAGCCCTGTACCCACGAAGAAAAATTTTTCTTCGGATACACGGCGTTACGTATGATGATGAAGTTGGAAAGAAGTATTAAAATTTCGCATTACAAATCTCTCCTTAACATAAGTTTTTCCAAATTATATCAGATGATTTTTGAATTATCAATATTTTTAGTTTTGAAAAATACGTGAAGTTATGTAGGAGAAATGGAAAAGGGTGTATAATAAAGGAAAACTTAATGATATGAAATAAAGTTTTAAGGAGAACGTTATGAAAAAAGATAAAACAAATGCGATGCGAATATTAGATAAAGAAAAAATTGAATATTCGATGATGTCATATGATCCAGACGATGGGAAAATTGATGGCGTATCAGTAGCCGAGAAAATTGGACGAGAAGTGAGAGAAGTATATAAAACGTTAATCGCTCAAGGGAATAGTAAAAATTATCATGTGTTTATTATTCCGGTAGATGAGGAACTAAATTTAAAAGCTGCCGCAAAAGCAGTAAGTGAAAAGAAAATTGAAATGATTCCCGTTAAAGATATTACGAAAGTGTCAGGATATATTCGCGGTGGGTGTTCGCCAGTCGGAATGAAAAAGCTATTTTCTACATGTATTGATGAAAGTGCTCAATCACTTAATACGATTATTGTAAGTGGAGGGAAAATCGGTATACAAATTGAGCTTAAAGTAGATGACTTGGCGAAAGTGACGAGAGCGCAGTTTGGTGAAATTACGAAATAATGATACATAGGAAAAGAAGTTCTAGTTTTATCCCGCTATTTGCCGGGCAGTAAGACCCTCACCTCAAAATTCAGCGGAAGCAAAGAAATTAGGTGGGGATCAACTGCCCGTAAAAGCCCGATTGGTGAGGGCTGATTAAAGTTTCACTTTATTGAATTTAGATAATAATTTATAGGATAGTTAGTCCATTATGGGGCTGATTGTCCTTTTTTATTTACAAACTGGATAAAGATTGAATGTTTAGTTTGATATAGGCATGTAATCTGAATTGTTTGTTTGGCTTTGGGAGAAGGTAAATCCTCGATGTAAGAACTTGAAATAAACAAGCAGAGTTTATTTCTTAAAGATAGACAAAAAACCGGAGAGTGTTTTAATAAGGGGTCAAGAAATATCCATAAGAAAGCACAAATTGGGGGATGCCAGTATTTTTGAAAAAACACGCTAATAGTATGCAAGATTTTATACAGTTTTTTGGCTAATCCAGTAACAAACAAGAGCACTAAAACCGCGTTAGGATAGGAATGTATAGATTCATAGAACTAAAAAAGAAGTTTCACTTGTGAAAGCAGGGTTCTCCTTTTTCATTGCTACTGATAATGAGACGTTATGTTAACTAATTTTGAATATCGTATACAGACTAAAAACAGAGAAAACTTCCTGTTGTGTAGGGTATTTTTTCTGTTTTTTTGATGATAGTTGTTAACTAATGTCTCACATTTCAAAAAAACAACTTTTTTGTTTGCTTGTCCACAACATTTCACCTCTTTGTGAATTTTATAGTGTTAAAGGAGGTGAAAAGAATGAATGAAGATATTATTTCAATTGGAGCAAATTGTATAGTGAGAATTAGAAACAGATTCTTTCTTTTAGTAGAAATTGAAGTGGAAGTTGGAAATGTAGCCATAGAGGAATTTGTTTTTATTCGAATATCTGAGCAAGAAGCTAGAACATTGTTAGCAGGGGGTATTCAACGTTGTACTATTTCCAATTGTATTCCTAGGTCTAATGATGATTTAGAAGTAGAATTCATTTGTGTTTTAATCGTAGGTGGGGAAGCATTTGCGGTTTTTGATGTAGAAGACGATGTTGATGAAGCTGTACTTGTTCCAATTTCATTAAGAGAAGCCGAGCGTTTAATCTGTAGAGGAGCAAGACGATGTACAGTTATTAATAGATAAGAGTAAGCCTTTTGGGTACTAAAGAGGTTTCATTTTGTGTGGCTTCTTGTAAGAATATGATTATGGAAATATGTATATCCTCCAGAGTACTTAACTGGAGGATGTTTTTTAGACTTCTAGATGTATTAACTACTGATAATAAGACGTTATATTAATTTGGTTTGGATATTGTATACATCGTCTTTTCTTCAACTAAGAGTGCAGATTCATACAGTAAAAATTACTTTTTTAACTATAAAATAAGAAGAAATGAACCTATATTACTACTGATAGAGCTATGTTATAATGAAAATAAGGGTTTTATCCTTATTTTCATTATATAGGAGAGTGTTTAACATGATTATCAAGTTCATTCGTTTACGTTAATTTTAAACACAATTCGTTATGCCTGACTATTTTTTTCAAAATGTGTGGGTTTATTTGGTTGTGTCTTTTTTTATTAACTAAATACGAATGAAATGAGGAGTTAATCATGACTGAACAGATTATTAAAATTAATAAAATTGATATATGTACAGAGAGCTTTGGTAATTCAGCAGATCCAGCAGTCTTACTAATTATGGGAGCCATGTGTTCAATGGTTTATTGGGATGAAGAATTTTGTCAACAATTAGCTGATACGGGCCGATATGTTATTCGTTATGATAATAGAGATGTCGGACGGTCAACTACTTATGAACCGGGGAGTTCCCACTATACTGTGGTAGATATGGCTGATGATGCGATTGGGGTACTCGATGCATATCATATTGACGAAGCACATATTGTTGGAATGTCATTAGGTGGAATGATTGCTCAAATTGTAGCCTTAAGGAACCCTGAGAGAGTTATAAGTATAACTTTGATTGCATCAGGTATTTTTGGTTCTGAAGATAACGACCGAAATTTGCCTCCGATCGATGAAAAGATACTCGCTTACCATACTAATGCGGCCAAACTAAATTGGTCGGATGAAGAATCTGTTGCAAATTACTTGGTTGCAGGATCAGCATTACTTTGTGGTTCAAAGCATAAATTCGATAAGAAGAGGGCTTATAAGCAGGTAGAAAACGAAATAAAACGGGCAAATAATCTACTCAGTATGTTTAATCATTCCCTTCTTAAAGGTGAGGATTCTTATGAGGGGAGATTAAAAGAAATCAATATACCTACTTTGGTTATCCATGGTACAGAAGATACAGTGCTTTCATACGAGCATGGTCTTGCTCTTGTTAATGAAATTCCGCATGCTGTGTTATTACCCTTAGAAGGATCGGGTCACGAGATTCACTGTGACGATTGGAATCATATAATCAATGCTATTTTGAATCATACTTCAGTCCTGTAATCATTATAGAAATCGTATAAAACAAAAAATATTTGGAAAAAGGGTTACAATCGAATCTGTAACCCTTTTTCTCTATTAAAAATCAATTTTAGAACTGTTACTCATTTAAAGAATAGTAATACGCTTATTTATTGGTGTTTACTTCCAATAACGAAAATTATGTAAATAAGCTGTTCACTGGATTCTCGTAGAAAACTGTGGTGATATAAAATTTTTGATTTTGTAGCACTTCAAAATCTTAGCTAGATGCCTTTTTATTAAGTTTAATATCTATGACCTAAATATAATAGAATTTGAAGCTTCTTTTTATTTTAAATAAATTGAGTAATTAGATTATAACGTTAATACGTATGAATGAATATCATAACAATATAATGGAGGTGATGTTATATGGCTCTTACTACAGGACCAATTGAAAACGTAGGAAATCAACCTGCTAACGCAAATAAAGTTAGGGTGAAGATCCTTAACCGTACTGCGGGCCCACTTACTGGAGTAGCTAGAGTTTTTAGACTTGACGGTTCATTAGTATTAATTGAACAGGTAAACTTCAATGTGAATTCTAATGCTTCTACTTTTGCAACTCTAAGTTTAGTTCATCCTACTTTTGGACAAGCATTTGAATATGAAGTTCAAATTGTTCCTAATCAACCTGGTGGACTATATAGTGTTTATGGACTAACAGCTGAAAATGTTATTATTACTGCACAACGTGTTGTGAACGCAGAATTGACACAGTTTCTTTAATTAAAATAGATTGGTGCCTACATGGTATCCAATCTATTTTTGTGCGTATTATTCAGAGAAAGAAAGGTTTTACACAAAAATAAAGACAGTTATGGAAAAGGGAAAAGTCGAGCTATCATCTTGATTTTTATTATTTCTGTCTTAGATTGTATCTGTTTTGTGGCACGGTTTTCTTTGAATGCATTTTATTCAAACTGTTTTTTAAAGTATTTATCAAATATGCATTATTGCATAAATAAATTTAAATTTATAAGTTAATATTAAACTACTTTTAAATTGTAAAGAATATTTTAATAATCTTTATAGGAGAAGGATATTTCTTGTTAAAAGTGAAATTGTTTGGAATGTGAATAAATAAAAAGTTTAGAAGTGATACAGACTGGATAGAGTCTTGTATTAAATAAACAGAAAAGGGGTATGGGTTTCTAAAAGGTTTCGGGAGTTAGAAAGCATTTTTTAGTGAATAGCTTCAAATTATATTTTAAAGGGGAAATGGGTATATGAAGTTTCGAAATACAAAGATTGCTATGATTACACTGTCTTCATTTTTTATTTTAGGTTCTGCATCTCTATCATTCACAGATACTATACACGGTGAAGTAGCTTCTGCATCAGCACAAGAGATTATTGTGAAAAATTATGACGATACATATTATAATAACGCAATAGGAAAAACGGGGTTAGAATTAAAGAAGGAACTGCATAATATTATTGATAATCATACAAAGTTATCATACAGTGCGGTTTGGGAAGCACTAAGAGATACTGATGAAGATCCAAATAATAAAAATAATGTGATACTCTTATATACTGGTCGTTCGCAAGGGAAACTTACGAATGGATCAGGAGTAAATAACTGGAACCGAGAGCATGTTTGGGCAAAATCTCACGGTGACTTTGGAACGACTGCAGGACCTGGAACAGATCTACATCATTTAAGAGCGACGGATGTATCTGTAAATAGTTCACGTGGAAATCTAGATTTTGATAATGGTGGTGTGAATCATTCTGAAGCGACAGAGTGTAAATATGATAGTGATTCTTGGGAACCTCGTGATAGTGTAAAAGGAGATATTGCTAGAATGCTGTTTTATATGGCTGTTCGTTACGAGGGAGACAACGGCGAAATAGATTTAGAACTGAATGAAAAAGTAAATAACAATAAAGATCCATACATGGGGAAACTATCTGTCTTATTAAAATGGAATGAACAAGACCCGGTCGATGATTTAGAGCGAAAGCGTAATGAAGTGATTTTTACAAAATATCAACATAACCGCAATCCTTTTATTGATCATCCTGAATGGGTAAATAAAATCTGGAACTAAGATCTTTAAAGGTATTATATTTTGATAAAAGGGATTGATCATTATGATCAATCCCTTCTTATATTTTTACTAGAATAAATGATTTTTATAGGACTAGTGAGGGAAATAGAATAGATATTTATATGGAACGATAGTACTTATTTATCAAGTTAAGTATTTAGTAAGGTCCCCACTCAATATTCACCCCAACAATAAGAAAAACAAGTCCTATGATAAACCAAATGAGTGCAAGTGGAGCCATGAAACGAATCCATTTTCCATAAGAAATCCCGCTTGCTGCGAGAACGCCCATTAAAACACCGGAAGTTGGATTAAGGCAGTTTACTACACCCTCGCCGAGCATAACAGCCTGTACTGTAACTTGGCGTGTAATGTGCATGAAATCAGCTAATGGAGCTAATATCGGAATAAAAATAACCGATTCTCCTGTCCCGGATGAAATAAGGAAATGTAATGCAGCACTACTTACGTACATACCGATAACGCCAAATACAGGGCTTTGTCCTTCAAGAGACTGTGCGAGCTGGTTAACGATTGTATCAAGTAATTTTCCTTGTTCTAAAATGACTGACATACAGCGAGCCATTCCGACGATTAAAGCACCATATATGAGATTTTGGCAGCCCGCTAGAAAAGTAGAAGCGATATCGTTTGCTTTCATGCCACCTATTATTCCGGCTGTAATTGCTATGAAAATAAAAGTAGCGGTCATTTCTGCGTCCGTCCAATGTAGACGAAAAGCGCCTATTAAAAATGCAATTAATGATAAAGCTGAAACGAGTAAAATTAATTTATGACGTATCGTCCAAGGAACTTCTTTTTTCTCTGCTTCTTTTTCGCTTGAAAGAGCGTTACTTGGAAACCAGTTGTCGCCAAGAATGCTTCCTTTATTCGATTTTTTCAAGCGCTTTACATACCAATTAATATAAAGGATAGTGGCAAGTAAAAAAGATATATAGATAGCTGTGCGTAAACCAATTCCCGAAAACATCGGAAGTTCTGCGATCTTTTGTGAAATGCCTAAAGGTGAGGGGGATAAAATAGTAGCGTTAAAACCAGCATAAGTGCCTAAATAAATAATTGCTACACCGACGATAGCGTCCCATTTTAATGTGCGTGCAACGATGATACCAATGGGGATAAAACCGATAACTGAATTAACGATAATGCCAGTCGTTCCAAGAATAGAAAAAAGTGCGGCGACAATACATATGAAAAGTAATTGCTGATTACGAAATTTGTTAATAACATGATAGATTAAACCGTCAAGAGCACCTGTCTTTTCAAGAATTGCAATGGCTCCACCTGTAAATAAAATTAGAAAGATAATAGGAGCAGCAAGTGTCATTCCTTTTTCAATAGCGGTAAAAAAAGAAACAAATCCTACAGGTGATTGTGGAACAGAATGATAGCTTCCCGGTATTGTCGTTGTAACGGTCCCATTTGTAACTCTTTTAAATTCTCCAGCGGGAACGAAATAAGTAGCAATGGCGCAAAGTAAGGCAATAAAAAATAGTAGTACGTACGCATCAGGCATTTTAAACTTTTGTTTACTAGGTTGTTTTTTTGCCTCAGTTTGTATTTGCATAAAATTCCTCCTTCTTCACCTCATTAATTTTAATATTCTGAATTTAATCCGTGAAATAGATTATAATAAAGGTAGCTTCTTAAGGCAATAGTTTTTGTATCCTTTTCCCGTACATACAAATTATTGCAATATTAGACAGGGAAACGATAATAAGCCAAGAATATGTTATGTAGAAAGAAAAAGGAAAAGAGGGAACAAGATGTGGAAAACTACAGATCTATGTGATGAATTTGAAAAGGAATTACAAATATGTCGCCAGTCTTTTCGGTCTTTTGGGAAGAAAGAACAATTCCACGGGAAAATTGCAACTGTAAAAGTGAAAGATGATAATGTACTAGTGAAGGAAGGATTGCAAACATTACCAGAAGGAACAGTATTAGTTGTTGATGGCGGGGCGTCTAGGAATTGTGCGTTACTTGGTGATAATTTGGCAGCTATTGCGGAAGAAAGAAAGCTAGCAGGAATTATTGTGAATGGGTATGTTCGTGATTCTAGTGAACTAAAGAATATTAATATTGGTATTTTAGCGTTAGGGACAATGCCAAATAGAAGTGTGAAAGAAGGAAAAGGAGAACGAAATATTTCATTGCATTTTGGACAAGTGGATTGGAATCCAAATGAATATGTTTATGCGGATGAAGATGGCGTCATTATTAGTGAAAAGAGTTTACATAGTTAAGAGTTAATAAGTTATTATTCTTAGAAAATAAATCCGATAAAGCATGGACAAAATTCTTTGTCAATAGTAAAATAATACAGAAATTTAAAATTTACAGAATGTATAGGTTTATCGTTTTACGATAACTTAAATGGAAGTAAGTTGTGCCAAGAAAAGTGAATGTTATCACAATGATACGTTCATAAACAAAATTATTTTTCCTATACAAATATAGCCGCGAATAATGCGGGTAGGAGGTGTTGTACATTTTTGTTCGACACTTACAAAAAGAGAGTGTCAATCGCACGCCCTTGAAGGGCCTTTTTTTGTGTAAATGGTAGTAAGGGAGGAAATTTTGGGATGGCAATGTTGAAAAAGTGGCTGCTTACGTCGTTAATGGCAGTGACACTTGTATTTGTTTCTTTTGCGAATACAGTACATATTACGTTTGCTGAAGAAAATACAGCAAAACTTGCAATTATTGGGGAATCACAAAAAGGCATTATGTTATGCCCGAAAGAAGAGCAAATTAAAGATGGGGAAACAGCTTTAAGTTTGCTGCAAAAGGTCATGGGGGACAAGGTAGAATCTGAAACGATGTCGTTTGGAACATATGTAAAAGGAATTGACGGTTTAATGGCCGGGGCTACAAGTGCTTGGCTGTATGATGTAAATGATAAGTCTGCAGAAGTCGGAGCAGATAGTTATAAATTAAAATCTGGAGATGTTGTTGTCTTTCGCTTTGTTTCAGACTGGAGCAATATAAGCCAGGAAACATTGAAAGAAACGTTAGATAAGTTCGGGACGTGTAAAACAGAAGAACCTAACGGTGGCAAAACAGAAGAACCAGAACCAGAAGGTAAAAATGGTAAACCGACAGTCGATCCAAAACCGGAAGATGAAAATGGTAAACCGACAGTCGATCCAAAACCAGAAGGTGAAAATGGTAAACCGACAGTTGATCCAAAACCGGAAGGTGAAAATGGTAAACCGACAGTTGATCCAAAACCAGAAGGTCAAGATGATAAAAAAACAGAACAACCACAGCAAGAGAACATTCAAGTTCCAAGTGCACAATTAAATGAAGCCATTTCTAAAACATCAGACAAGATGTTACAAGATGGAATTGAAAGTGATTGGGTAGCTGTAGCGCTTTCTCGTTCTGGAAAGAATGTGCCAATTGAGGCAAAATTAAATTATGTTAAGTCAGTAACTGAAAAAGTAGAAAAGCGTATTAACCGTTTTTCAGCGACAGATTTAGCTAGAACAATTATTATGATGAATGCAATGAGTGCAGACCCTAAAAATGTAGGTGGACATAATTTAGTTCAAAAATTGTATGAGTCAGATAAAGTGAATTCTGTTACAGGTTATGCATTTGCTTTACTTGCATTTGATACGAAGAAGTATGAGATTCCAGTTGAATCAAAATGGAACAGAGTTGCTCTAGTGGAAGCACTGTTAAATAATCAGCATACAGACGGTGGATGGACTTATAATAGTTCAGGTAGTAAAGATAGTGCTAGTAGCGTTGATGTAACAGGTATGGTTTTATCAGCATTAGCTCCTTATCAAGAGCGATCAGATGTGAAACCAGCTATACAAAAAGCTGTTGCGTATTTATATAACGAACAGCTGCAAAATGGCGGTTTTTCAGCTGATGGACAAGAAAATTCAAATAGTACTGCGCAAGCAATTATTGGATTATCGCTTGTTAAAGATGTAGATCAAAACCGTCTTCATAAGGCAATGCAAAACCTATTATCATATCAACTTTCAAATGGTGAATTTAAATGGTTACCAAGTGATCAAAATGGTAACGGAATGGCTACAGAACAGGCTCTTTTAGCATTACTTCAATTTAAGGAAATGGGAAAATCTATTTATGATTGGTCTAATGTAGACGCTGGTGATGTAATTAAGCCAAAACCGATTGAAGAGCCAGAAAAGGTCGTTGAACCAGAAAATAATGTAGTAGAAAAAGAAGTTACTGAAGAACCGAAAGAACAAAAACAAGTACAACAAGAAACAAAAGATGAAAATCTAAAAGTAGTTGTAGATAACGAACCGGTTAAGAATAAAAAAATCGGAAACGGTAACAGTCTACCAAAAACAGGAGCATCATCTCATAGTGCAGCAACAGAAGTAGGTATGGGGGTATTATGTATTGCTTCTGCATATGTATTATGGAGACGTAAAGCAGCTTAACAAAAAATTAGGAGCAATTATTTGCTCCTAATTTTCGTATGAAAGGTGAGAGATAGGATGAGTAAGGTGAAATGGTTCATTTCTTTACTGCTTTCGCTCGGGCTACTTGCCGGATGTGAAGAGGCAGCTGTAAAGCCTGAAAAGAAGGTAGAACCGAAGCAAGAAGAGGTAGCGAAACAAGAAGAACAAAAAGATGAAGCGAAGCCAGAAGAAAAAGCAGAAGAAAAGCAAGCTGAATCAGAGCAAAAGCAGCAAGAAGAACAGAAAGAGAAACAAGAACAAAAAGTAGAAGAGAAGCCGAAAGAGGAAAAGCCGCAGGCACAACCAGAGGTAAAGAAAGAAGAGAAACAACAGGAACAACCGAAAGAGCAACCTGCTGTAAATAAGCAACCAGAGCAGCAACAAGTACAAGAAGAGAAACAACAACCGAAAGCACCAGAAGTAAAAGAAGAAGCAAAGGTTGTGAATCAGCCGAAAGAAACACCGAAGCAGGAGCAAAAGAAAAAGCCAGAAGAGAACAATAGTGTACCAGCTCCACCAACACCGGTACCACCACCAAACCCAGTGCCACCACCAGTACCACCAGTACCGAAAGCAAAACAAGTAACAATCTCGGTAAAAGGAAATAACGGATATATAATGGGTGCGAAAAAGATGGATGTACAAGAAGGCGATACAGTGTATAAAGTATTGCAACGTACAGGATTAGATGTTGATGCAAGCGGATCTAGAGATAGTATTTATGTAAAAGGTATTAATGATTTATATGAAAAAGATATTGCGGATACTAGTGGATGGAAATATCGTGTGAACGGTGCTTTTCCAAACCATAGTGCTGGTGTAGCTACGGTAAAACCAGGAGATACAATTGAGTGGGTATACGTATTACAATAAGAAAGGCATTCGGTAAAGGGCTATGAAAATAAGTTTTTCTTCTTTACATCCTTTTGTGAATTTTTTCTATTATATCGGGGTGATGATACTATGTATGATGTGTCTTCATCCTCTTTTTTTAATTGGAGCAATAGTATTAATTATTATGTTAAATGTGATGCAAGGAAATAGCGAAAAGATAAGAAAGATGCTACCGAGCACAATTGTTTTCTTTTTTATGGTAATTTTATTTAATTCGTTATTAACGCATAGAGGTCGAACTACGTTATTTTGGTTAGGTGATGACCGTATTAAGCTTGAGGCGATTATGTTTGGAATAGTAATGGGGTTATTACTAGTTGCAGTTATGTTTACGTTTGCGTCATACAATGATATTATTTCCAGTCATAAATTTTTATATTTGTTTTCAAGAATTTCACCGAAAGTTGCATTGTTAACGATGATTACAGTGAGATTTGTTCCTTTGTTTATAAGGCGATTAAAGAAAATCACACTCGTTCAAAAGACGAAAGGTGTGCAGGTAGATTCAGGTTCGATAATTGAACGCGTCAAAAATGGTATGCAATTGCTGCAAGTATTATTAATTTGTTCATTAGAAGATGCACTGCAAACGGCAGATTCTATGCAAGCTCGTGGATTTGGTGTAACGAAGCGTACGACGTATATTCGCTATAGAATGGAAAGGCGCGATTGGTATACGCTCAGTTATTTAATCATTTTATTTATAGCGGCTATTATATGTAGTAATTATGGCGGGGGGAAATTGATTATTTATCCGAAAGTCGAATCGATTCTATTTCAGCAATACGATGGGATGATGTTTGTCGTATTTACGATGTTTATTAGTTTACCAATCATAATGGAAGGGAGAGAATGGATATGGTGGCGCATGCAGAAATAAACAATTTATCATTTGTATATGCTGATGAAAATGAAAAAGCGTTACAGCATATTTCTCTTTCTGTTCAAAAAGGTGAGTTTATTGCACTTGCTGGAGGATCGGGATCTGGGAAGACGACTTTATTAAAACATTTTAAAAAGGAGTTACTTCCAATTGGTACGCGTTCTGGAGAGATATTTTATGAGGGTGTTTTAATAGAGGAAGTAGCTGATTTGTTATCTGCCCAAGAAATTGGGATGGTATTTCAAAACCCAGAAAATCAGATCGTTATGGATACAGTGATTCAAGAATTAGCATTTTCTTTAGAAAATATCGGATTACCATCACATATTATTCAAAAAAGAATAGCAGAGCTTATTAGCTTTTTAGGATTTCAAGATTTATTGCATCAATCTGTTCACACGTTATCTGGTGGGCAAAAGCAACTTGTTAATTTAGCTGCGGTATTAGTTATGCAGCCGAAATTGCTATTATTAGATGAACCGACAGCGCAGTTAGATCCAATCGCTGCAAAAGAGTTTTTAGGATTATTAAAACGGATTAATGAAGAACTTGGAATTACGATTATTTTAAGTGAACATCGTTTAGATGAAGTTATCCCGCTTGCAACACGCGTTGTTTGTATGGATAATGGCCGTATTATGTATGATGGTAGTCCTAAAATTGTTATTACGGATATGTGGGGAGTAGAAACATTCCGTCCATTTATTCCGCAAATTCCAAGGCTATTTTTAGAGTGGAATGTGAGAGATATTCCGTTTACAGTGCGAGAGGCGCAAATGAAAATGAATGATTTTGCAGCGATATCATATGTAAATGAGCCAATAGCACAAAGTGAAAAGCAAGAGGTAATTTTAAGCGCAGAGCATATTTCGTTCCAATATGAAAAAAATAGTCCGCTTATTTTACGTGATTTATCAGTTTCGATTGAAAAAGGAAAATGGGTAGCACTCGTTGGGAAGAATGGTACAGGTAAGTCTACACTGTTAACGATTTTAGCAGGATTACAAAAAGCGAGAAGAGGGAAAGTAAAGTGGAACGGAAAAGTAATACATAAAATTGATTCGAAAGAACGTTTTAAAAGTATTGGGTATGTATCGCAGCATCCGTATTACCATTTTACATTTGATACAGTATGGGACGAGGTTTATGAACGTGCGCGTGAATTATATGGAGAACAAGGAAGAAAAATTGCAGAAGAGATGTTGAAAAAGTTTTGGTTACATGCGCTTAAAGAACGCCATCCGCATGATTGTAGCGGAGGAGAGCAACAATTACTTGCGCTATGTACAACGTTATTATCAAAGCCAACGCTATTATTACTGGATGAACCGACAAAGGGGTTAGATCCATGGAAGAAAGAAAGAGTAGGAGAGCTATTTAGGAAGCTACAAAAAGAAGGAACAACAATTGTAATGGCGACGCATGACATTGAATTTGCAGCGAAATACGTTGATCAATGTATGATGTTATTTGATGGAACAGTCATTATGAATGATGCACCGAAAGAATTTTTTAGCGGCAACTTCTTTTATACAACATCTATTAATCGATTCATTCGAAAAGAATTGCCATATGCATTAACGTGGGAGGATGTGTACGAAGCGTGTCCAAAAGATATGTTGCATTCATAATATGTATCTTTGCAGTAATAATCGGCACATTACTCTTTACGACACTTGTCATGGACGGTTATTACATGTTAAGTAGTTTGTTTATATTAGCGGTTATTATGTTACCTTTCTATATCCGTTTTGAAAGAAAGGCGTTTGTTTCACGTGAAATTGTTCTCGTTGCTGTATTAGCGGCAATTGCAGCAGTAAGCCGGGTGCCATTTTCTATTTTACCAAGTGTACAACCAACTTCTTTTGTCATTATCGTTTCTGCAATTGTCTTTGGAAGTGAAACTGGTTTTATGATTGGTGCTACAGCAGCAATCGTATCTAATATTTTTTTAGGACAAGGTCCGTGGACACCGTGGCAAATGTTTTCGTGGGGCATGATTGGTTTTATAGCAGGTCTACTTCGTAATACATTTTTTATGAAAAAGCTATGGGGAAGACTTCTTTACGGAGTAATTGTTGGTTTTTTATTTGGCTGGATTATGAATTTCTGGGGCCTTCTCGGTTTTATACGAGAAGCAACGTGGGAAACTGTCATTTCGTATTATATCGCAAGTTTTTACTTTGATTTGAGCCATGCGATTTCGAATGTTATTTTCTTATTACTATTTAGTACTTCATGGATTACGATTCTTACAAGATTTAAAAAGAAATACGGTATATTAGATGAGCATAACGTGACATAGAAAAGCATACTCATATAAGGTAGGGTCGCGACTTACATATTCGTTTGCCTCTTTCATGCTTCTTACATATTGTAAGGAGCATTTTTTTGTCAAAAAATCGATTTAATATACATCCGTTATTATATAAAATTATTTGTATAATGGTAGGTGAGAACTTTTTTCAAAAGGGAGGTGTATAGTTAATGAAGTTAGTTATTCCGAAGCAACATGGTGCATGGGCCATGCTTGTTATTCCTTTTTTATTAAGTGTCATACTTGGGAAACCTACTATTTATCATATTCCATTGTTTTTAGCGTGGTTCTTTATCTATTTAGCCACGTATCCATTTCTTACGTACATAAAGCAAAGACGAAAAAAAGAGTTTTTACAAGCTGCTATTGTTTATTTCAGCATTGCGTTCCTATTTGGGATGATTTCTTTATTATATGAGTGGCGAATTCTTTTATTCGTAATAGTAATGATTCCATTATTTATAGTGAATATGTATTACGCCCGTCAAAAAAATGAAAGAGCATTGCTAAATGATATTTGTGCAATCATTGTGTTTTGTATCGGTGGGTTAATTAGTTATTACTTTTCAATGAAGCAAATCGATCATACAGCTATATTCATTGCACTTATTTCATTTTTATACTTTTTAGGTAGTACGTTCTATGTGAAAACGATGATTCGTGAAAAAAATAACCCGAAGTATCGTCTTATATCTTGGGGATATCATATCGTATTAACGATAATCATATTTGTGATTAATCCGTGGTGTTCTCTTATTTTTATACCAAGTGTCATTCGAGCGATTATGTTGTATGGCAAAAAAATTTCTATTATAAAAGTAGGAATTTTAGAAATTGCTAATTCTGTATATTTTTTAATCATAACGGCAATAATTATGAAGTATGCCATTTGAAAAAACTTCCCATCAATTGATGGGAAGTTTTTAATCTTTTTCTAAAATATGAACGGTGTACTCGCAACGTTGAATAGCTTGTTCAACAGCATAAAGTGATTGTTCAATACGAGCGCGATTAAAATCTTTTTCAACTGTTTCGAGCGCTTCTTCTAAACAATTTTTAGCTTCTTGTAATGATTGAAAAGAATCTTGTACATATCCGCGAGCATTTTGATGCATTTCATAATCCTCCTTGCGTGTTCGTATATGGGTAGTATGAACAGTAAGGAAGAAAATATAATTTGTTATATTTATTTGACAATTAAAGTGGAATTACGTATAGTAAGAATTAAGTGAATATTTTCTTATCCAGAGAGGTGGAGGGACTGGCCCGATGAAACCCAGCAACCGCGATGCAGGTGCTAATTCCAGCAGAACATATTTGTTCTGGGAGATAAGACGAAGATATATACGTAACTTCTTCTTATCGGAGAGGTTTTTTTATTGCAAAAAAACCGATTACGAAAATTTATATTAAGAAGAAAGGGGTTGCGCATTACTGTGACACTCGAAAAATACGTAAAACTGCGTAGTACAGTTTATGAATATATGATAGAGCAAGATAAGCCGATATCATTGTTAGATATTCAAGAACATATCGTTTCGCATCATGAAGGAAAATTCACGAAAAAGATGTTGCATCAATTTTATTTATCAAGATTATTAGACGAACTAAAACTGGATGGGAAAATTACATTAGCTGATGAATATCTCTATGCTGAAAAAGGGGTATTGTATAAGGCGAGAAAAGGGAGCTAAGCTCTCTTTTTTTCTTAAAATAACGGAGTATGTAGAGTAAAAGACTGCTAAAGCAGCCTGATACAGGGAATGGTGTTGAGTGTGTAGTGTCAAAAATTGAATGTGCCTGAAAGAGGCAATTCATATCGGCTGCAAATGAAAAGAGACACCTTCGCCGAATAGGTGTCAGTCGTTTTGTCATATAGACTTGCTATTTGACAGTTATTAGAATAACATACAGGATTTTTGAAGTCAAAAGGGAATTAAAGGAAGGCGTACAATTATGTACGCTTACTTATTAGAAGATATAACGAAATGGATCCCAAAGTACATTGTAGATAAGGGATATGAATATTATGAAGATGGACATGTAGAAGATGTTGAAATACATGATAAAAAAGTGTTTGCTTTCGTTACTGGAAATGCAGGAAATTATGAAGTAGTTATCAATCTCGAAGATTTTTCAGAAAGTAGCTGCGAATGTCCATATGAGAATCTTTGTAAGCATATGGCGGCAGTTGTTTATGATATTCAAGGTGCTGGTGAGAGTGCAGTTAAAGAGAAACTGAAAGATTTAGAAAAAGAAGAATTACTTATATTATTGAATCGATTATTGCAAAGTTCGAAAAACGTACAAATTTTAGAGAAGTTATTAAAGAAGGGGAAACTTTAACGTATAGAGGGAGTTGTTATGTAGTGAACGTACTAATTGTATACGCTCATCCTAATCCTTCAAGTTTTAACGCGGCGATTTTAAATCATGTGCAAAAAGGACTACCGGAAACAAATCATTCAGTTACGCTGCTTGATTTATACAAAGAACAATTTGATCCAGTCCTCGTATTTAATGAAGAGAAGAAAAGACGTGATTTAGTAAATGAAGAAGAAACAGCTCGGTACAGAACGTTAGTAGAAGAAGCAGATACACTTCTATTCATCTATCCAATATGGTGGTGGGGGATGCCAGCAATTTTAAAAGGATTTATCGATCGTATTTTCGTAGCTGGATTTGCTTATAAATATGAAGGGGCTCTGCCGAAAGGCTTATTGAAAGGTAAGAAGGCGTGGGTGATTAATACGCTAGATTCACCGTTATGGTACGTCGCACTATTATATCGATCAGCAGATTGGATTATGATGAAGAGAGGTGTTTTACGTTTTTGTGGCATTCGCGATATAAAACGTTCAGTGTTTCAATCTGTGAAAACGAGTAAAGTATCAAAGCGTGAAAAATGGTTATTACAAATAGAAGAAAAGGCTCGTACATTATGAATGAAGTCGACCGTATTATAAACTGTGTTCAGTATGACGGCGAACTTTTTCGGAAGTATGTTACGTGTTTACTTCAATTGAAAAAATGTAGTAAAACATTTCAGCAAATTCAAATAGAGTTAAGAAATGACTACTTGATAAGAGGAATTTGTGAAAGAGAAGTTGATGAGGTAGTACGGGGAAGTAAAGAATATGAAATGCATTTTCTTCCTAAAGCGTTACAGTGGAATTTTTTGAGGGAAAATCCACATCTAATTGAAAAAGTGTGTGAAGATTTTTTTGCATTTGAGTCATTACATCTTACGGAGATAGAGTGGGAGAAGGTTATAAATTGCGTGGGAAATAAGTGATTTATTATGTAAAAAAGCTAGTATAAAACTAGCTTTTTGTTTAAATAAATAAGAAGCATAGACTAATGATAAAACCCGCATATAGTAAGTTCACAACACAAAATCCCATAATGTCACGAGCACCTAAACCAGCTATCGCTAATGCTGGTAATGCCCAGAAAGGTTGAATTAAATTCGTCCAAGCATCGCCCCATGCAATTGCCATTGCTGTTTTTGCAGCAGGTACACCAAGTTCAGCGCCAGCTGGAATCATAATTGGTGCTTGCACAGCCCATTGACCGCCGCCAGATGGAACGAAAATGTTAACAATGCCAGCACTTAAAAATGTAAAGAGCGGAAAAGTCGTTTCATTTGAAATGCTAATAAAGAAATTAGAAATAGCTCCTCCAAGTGAAAGTCCTTCACTATTTGCTCCAATCATCATGCCCATAATTCCTGCGTAAAACGGAAATTGAAGTAAAATGCCAGAAGCACTTTTCGTAGATTCTGAAAAAGCGCGAATATACTGAATCGGAGTACGGTGGAAAATAAGACCTGCAATTAATAACATAAAAATCACGATATCGAGAGTAAGGTTAAAACCTTTCGTATAAAAGTAATTGAAAATATAAATGAGACCTAACAATCCAACGCAAAGTGTAATAATAATGCTATTTTCCATCTTTTCAGCGAATGTATTTTTTTCTACTTCTTGAGCAGCGGCTTCTTCATGGAACACGCTAGGATCTACAGTTATCGTATGTTTTTCATCTGGATGCATCGCCTTATTAATGAGAGGCATCGTAATGAGAAAAATAATAACTGGAACGAGAGCGTATGGTGAGAATAACGTTTCTGTTATTGGAATCGCCTCTTTAATACTTCCAGCAGTCGTTTTAATTAACGTTTCACCGCCTGTTGCTAACGTAAGAGGGATAGAGGCAGAAAGACCCGCATGCCAAATGAGAAATCCAGAGTAAGAAGAGGCGATTGCTAGTCTATAATCTAATCCGTCCAGCTGCCTTGCCACTTCTTTTGCGTATAAAACAGATACAACAATTCCAAAGCCCCAGTTTATGTATGCACCAAGTAAACTTACAATTGAAATGGCAATAATGCCTTGTCCATTCGTTTTTGGTAGTCTGGCAGCTTTCGTTAATCCCTTTTTAATAAGAGGAGCATTTGCTAAAGCAGATCCAGTCACGAGTACAAGTGCCATTTGCATAGAAAAGGCGAGGAGTCCCCAAATTCCATTACCCCAGTGATTAATCATTTCTACAGGGGTTTGGTGAGTCGCAAACATACCAAAGAAGATAACAAAAACAGTTAGTAAACATGATAAAATAAACGGTTCTGGCAAGAAGCGTTGCACTAAGGCGACGCAACCATTTGTAAAGGAACGAAACAAAATAGATCACCCTCCTTATGTATATGTATTACAATTATTCGAGGTTGTTTAGGAGATAACCTCCAACATAAAGAAAATTCAGATATTTGTAGGGTGGTAATTTATTGATAGGTTGATATAGAGCCTTGTATCAGATTCTGCTTTTAATATACTAGAAGAAAACGGTTGGAAATGGGGTAGCACTTATAGGGATAGTATAGAGAAAGGTTACTAGCTGGCTTCAAAGCAACTGTTGCAAAGGGAGAGGAGATTCAATACAATAGTGTTGCATTACATGAGAAATATGTTTAAGCACAAACCTAGCTAAAAATGTTTATACAAATACACTTAAAATTGATGGGGGAATTATGATCAAAAGTTTTTATCTTTTAAAGCCTAAAATGTTTACGGCAGATATGTATTATAAAGTTTTTGTTACAGGTGACTGTATATATTTTATAAAGATTGGCGGACAGTTTCATAGTCGACATGCTTATAAAAAACAATTACCTGGTATTTGAGAGCTATTGTTTTTGTTTTGGTTCAAAAAAATTGAGAAAAAACAATTAAACTTAGAAACTGAAATAGATACAAAAATACATACTGGCAATATACATGAACTCTTGCAATTAAAGAATAACTTTTCAATTGAAATAAATACAATTGAAGAGGTACTATTAAATAAACGAGGAACGTTTCATACAGGTTTTAATGATAATGGAACAATTTCCTTTATGTTAAAAAATGGTCAAAAAATAAAGTTCATCATCCCGGAAGAAACTTTATTTTCATCTATAGAAGAAATTTTCGACCAATATGAACAGACAATCTTTGTAAGGGAAGTGTTTTAACGAATTCTCCAAAAGGTGTGGATGTATTAGTTAAACACTTAATTAAACATGTAAACTGCTTATATAAATTTTGATAGGCGTGTTATAAGCAGTTATTCTTTCAGCATCTTCTAATATGTAGGAGTATAAATAAAATATCCCATCATTTAGAAAAGCTTCCACTACTGTGGAAGCTTTTCTAAATGATGGGCAATATCAACATACATATTTGAGTAAGTCGAATGTATTTCATTACTTGGCGTTGCGTTAGAAGAGAAATGAACGATTACCATATTTGCTTTCGGATCGATGTAAAGTGTTTGTCCGTAACTACCTAACACTTCAAAAGCACCTTGTTCATTGTGCGGAATCCACCATTGATTATGATAAGAAATGGAAGCTCCAGGGCCAATTGCAAGTTCACCTTCTTGGACATTTTTTACACTTTCTGTAATAGAAGAAGGGAGAATTTGTTTTCCGTTATATTCTCCATTGTTTAATAGTAATTGCCCAAATCTCGCCATATCTCTAGCAGTTGCATTTAATCCAGCACTAGCTTGTTCTACTTTTGTTTCATCTGTAACGTAATACGCGTTTTCTCCCATACCAATTTGAGACCAAATTCGTTCACTTACATTTTCAGCTAGTGATTTACCAGTAATAGTTCTAATAATCCAAGCGAGCGTTTCTGTTGATCCGTTATTGTAAGAAAAGGAAGAACCAGGCGGTGCAGTTTCTTCGGCTTCTCGTAACATATCATAAATTTTCATCGGACCGTCGTAATTTTTGCCGCGGGGTAAAATATTGCTAGCTAAATATAATTGTGCATCTTGATTTTCTAGCCCAGGCTGCTCATATCCGTGGGTCGGGTATTCTGCTGAAACTTGCATGTCCATTAATTGCTGAAGTGTGGCATTACCGAACGGTGTGTTTTTTAATTCTTTTATGTAAGTGTCAGCTGTTTTTTCTAAGTCAATACGATTCTCTTCAGCGAGAGATTGTATAATTGCCCCGGTAAAGACTTTTGCTAATGATGCCATACCATGAGGTTCATTCTGTTTATACCCATTGAAATATCGTTCGTAAACAAGTTGTCCATTATGTACAACGACAAAAGCATCTGTTTTGTTATCGTCTAAAAGTTTTTTTAGAGGAGTTGTATTTCCGAATCTACGCTCCACAGCAAAATCGTCTAAGTTTTGCAATGCGGAAGGGAAGTGAGCAATTTGGTCAGGATTGTTTTTTACGTTATTAACTAAAGTGAATTCTTTCATATGGGTATATGACCAACGTAAGTAAGGGTCATTTAACCAGTTTTCTTTTGTCACATTATGTTTTGATGGGGTCGTTTTATTTTGTTTGAAGTAAGTAAACCCAAGCCCTGTAATTACAAATATGAATGTTAGTATAAGTAAGAGTAGGGGAGATTTTTTTAGTTTCATATATGGCCCTCCTTTTTATTTCTACTATAAGTATACGCTCGTCTTGAAAGAAATACAAAATAAGGAAAGTAAACGGGGAAGTTTACTTTCCTTATTAACGTTAAGCGGAAATTTTTCCGTCTGTAGGTTGTTTCTTGAATTTTTGTTTTCGTCCGTGTAATCCATAATATAAAAGTAAAGTGAACGCAACGATAATAGCTGCGATAAAATACATATTATGATAACTGGATTTCGCTGCGACAATACCTAAAATGAAAGAACCAAAGCCAATACCACTATCAAAGAATGAGAAATACGTAGCTGTCGCAGAACCACGTCTATGGTTTGGAGCGGCAGAAATCGCAATCGTTTGGAAACTCGGAATTAATGTTCCGTAACCTAAACCAATTAGCATACCTGCGCCAAGGAACCAAAATGAAGTTTGTGCTTGGCTTAATATGAACATTCCGATTGTGAAAATAATGATAGCAGGGTAAACGAGTACATTTTCACCGAAGCGATCAAAAATCTTTCCTGTAAATGGACGAGAAATGACAACAACAAGTGCGTATAAAATAAAGAAGTAACTTGCAATTTCACTTAAACCGAGTTCTTTCGCATAAATAGGAATAAAGGATAAAATACCACTATAAGAAAAGGCTAAAACAAATCCTGTAAGTGCAATTGGAATAGAAGATGGTTCGATTAAGTCTTTCCATTTCATTTTTTCACGTTTTTGTTTGCTAACAGGTGCTTCGTGTGGAATATCTACAAGTAGTCCTAATAAAAATGCAAGTAATGAAAATACGGAACAAACGATAAATAACACAGTAAACGAAAAATGAGAAATAATTGTTAAACCTAAAAAAGGACCAATTACCATCGGCAGACTCATAAATACGCCGAAATATGCAAGTGCTTCGCCTCGTCGATGAGCTGGCGCAACATCAGTTACGATCGTACCAGTAGCTGTCGTTGCCATCCCGAACCCAATACCGTGTAAGAAGCGAAGGGCAAGTAATAAGAATAAACTTTGCGCACCGAAATACATAACAGTAGCGGCTAAAAATAATGAAAGTGAAATAAATAATATTTTCTTTCTTCCTAAATCATCGAGCCATTTTCCTGTGAATGGTCTACATAAAACAGAAGAAATAAGAAACACAGTTGCAACTAAACCAATTTCCTCAGGTTTTCCTTTTAGGCCGTCTATTACATAGACAGGCAGAGTAGTCATAAGCATGTAAAATGTTAAGAAGAGAAATAGACTACTAAAACAAGTTCCGAGGAAATCCTTCGTCCAAAGTTTCTCACTTTGCATCGTCATCCCTCCAATTTAATCTAAATTTTTAATAATTTGTTGTAAAACTTGAAATGCTTGATGTAAATCATCTTCATTAATACCTTCTAGCGTTTTTTCTTCGAAAGTATCAACTTCTTCTTGCCATATTGGAATCATCTTTATCGCTGTTTCGGATAAAGAAATGAGCTTCTCACGGCGATCTTTACCTTCTGTACGAATAATCCATCCCATCGTTTCCATACGTGTTAATGTACGAGTCATCGTTGGTGATTCAACATTTAAATACTGGCACAATTCTGTTTGCGTACAAGAACCAGTTTGATTAATGCGGAAAATAACAGCCCATTGCGCACTAAATAACCCTGTTGGAGATACACGTTCATTAAATTTCTTCGTAAACTTTCGAGAAGTCTGGCTGACGATGTGAAAAAAATGTTGTTTTTCGTCCATGTATTTTGATCCTTTCAAATTAGTTACCTAGCTAACTATATACTTTTTTATAATAATTGTCTAGTAATAGACATGTTGATTTATGTAAAAAATTCTTATAGGTTTTATGTTGCGAACGTACATTCTACGTGCTATTCTTTAATTAAGTAAAGAATTTTCTTTCTATTAAATAGAATGGGGGAACTTGTGATGATTAAGCCTGCAACAATGGAGTTTGTTTCACTATCGAACGGAGAAACGATTGCATATCAGGAAGTTGGAAGGCGAAATACAGATATTCTTGTACTCATTCACGGGAACATGACATCGTCACAACATTGGGATTTAGTTATTGAAAAGTTGCAAGATCAATACCATATTTACGCTCTTGATTTAAGAGGATTTGGACAATCAACGTATAATCAATCGATAGATTCATTACAAGACTTTGCAGAAGATGTAAAATTATTTATCGACGAGTTAAAGCTAGAGAAATTCTCATTAATGGGCTGGTCAATGGGCGGTGGCGTTGCGATGCAATTTACAGCGAATCACCCAACTTTTGTAGAAAAGTTAATTTTAGTAGAATCAGTAGGAATGAAAGGTTACCCAATCTTTAAAAAAGATACGAATGGGCAGCCGATTGTATCAAGTTTAGTAAAGACGAAAGAAGAAATTGCACAAGATCCAGTACAAATCGCTCCAGTATTAGACGCGATAAAAAATATGAACAAACTATATTACCGTACAGTATGGAATCTATTAATATATACGCATAACCAACCTGAACCGGACCGTTATGAAAAGTATTTAGGTGATATGTTAACGCAACGTAATTTCGTAGATGTGAATTATGCGCTCATTACATTTAATATTTCAGATGAACATAATGGGGTTGTAGAGGGAAGTAAGCAAATTCATCGTATTAAAGCGCCAACACTCGTCATACAAGGCGATAGAGATTATGTCGTACCCCAAGTAGTCGGTGAGGAATTAGCGAAACATTTGCCAAATGCAGAGTTGAAGGTATTAGAAGATTGCGGACACTCGCCGTTTATTGATTGTTTAGATGTATTTATAAAACATGTAGAGAATTGGTTAGAACAGAAATAATCCCCGAAATGAAAGGTATTGCATATACTATAACATTGTAGGTAAAAGGGGAGATTATCAATGCATCAACCATTTTTCATCGCTTATTCGCCATATAATCATTACGCATATACAAAAATGATGATAAACCCGCTGTATATGCAAGTTTCGCCAGCTGTAGTTCCTTTACAAATGCAATATCCGCAGCCACCAATCGCTAACGCACAGCAATACTTATATGAAACTGCTTTTTATAAACATCCATACTTTAAGCAATTTCATAACAATGTGAAAGCGCAAGTTTGGGAAGGATAAGATAACAAGCTAAAAGGTTCATTCTTTTAGCTTGTTTTTTATTGTGAATATCCGTACACGCATTTGCAGAAACAGTTTATAATGAAAAGTGGAAGCGTGAGAAGGAGAGGGAAAGGGATGTCAATGCGTTTTACTTTTTGGATTATGGTTGGGATTGTAGCAATCTCAGGTTTATCACAAGGAATGCTCTTACCTGCCATTGCAATGATTTTTGAACAAGAAGGGGTTAGTTCAAGTATTAATGGTATTCATGCGACGGCATTGTACATTGGGATATTAGTCATTTCGCCGTTTCTTGAAAAACCGATGCAAAGGTTTGGAATGAAGCCGATTATTGTTATAGGTGGGTTTCTCGTTATTATTTCATTATTCTTTTTTACACAAACATTTTCGTTTTGGGTATGGTTTATCCTTAGATTTCTAGTTGGAGTCGGAGATCATATGCTTCATGTCGGAACACAAACGTGGATCACGACAACATCAGACCCAAGTAAAATAGGGAGACAAGTATCGATATACGGTGTATTCTTTGGAATTGGTTTTGCCGTTGGCCCGTATTTAGCAAGCACTGTGCAGTACGGTCTTGCAACGCCATTTATTATATCTACTGTACTTTGTTTAATAGGTTGGCTTTTACTACTTCCAACAAAAAATGCATTCCCAGCGCAAGATGAAAGAGAAGCGAAGAGTGAATCATCATTTTCTCGTTATAAACAAGTTGTTGGATTAGGATGGATTGCACTGCTAGGACCACTTGCATATGGCGTACTTGAAGCAATGCTAAACAGTAACTTACCAGTATATGCACTTCGTAAAGGGTGGTCTGTTTCAGATGTATCCTTCTTATTACCAGCATTTGCAGTTGGGGGTATTATTACACAAATTCCGCTCGGTATATTGAGTGATAAATACGGAAGGGACCGTATATTAACGTGGACGTTTAGCATAAGTACGGGCATTTTTCTACTTGCCGCCGTATTTGATCAATATTACTGGATCGTCTTTGCCTGCATGCTTTTAGCGGGTATGGTTATTGGATCGTGCTTCTCTTTAGGGCTTGGATTTATGACTGATTTATTACCGAGACATTTACTACCGGCAGGTAATATATTATCCGGAATCGCTTTTAGTTTAGGAAGTATTATGGGACCTGTATTAGGCGGCGTATTTATAGAAAAAATACAGTATACAAGCTTTTTTATTGCGGTTATGATTATAATGGGAATTCTCGCAATGTTATATATGGTCTACATGAAAAATCAATTTGCATCAAGAAAAATAGAAAGTAGGTTAGGGCATGACAAAACAACCTAATAAAAAGAAATTTGAAGTACTTGAAAATGAAACAATTACAGACTGCTTAGCACGTATGGAACAAGAAGGCTACGCTCCGTCTCGTCGTATGGAAGAGCCAATCTTTCATGAAGTAAAGAAAGACGGCAAAACAGTAGTTGAGCCGTGCGGTAGGAAGATTGTTTTTGAAGGGAAATTGAAGTAATCCAATAACAAATTTTCTTTATAGTATAGAGCCATCCAATAGTTGGATGGCTTGTTTTTTTATTAATCAATGAAGGAATTGAATAGAATGAATCTCTCGTTCATTTCTCCTAATGGGCTTCTTTATATGGGACAAAAGATTGCTACTTTTTTCGTATATTGATAAAATAAGTTCTTGGGTCTTACTTATTGTTATCGGTATAATGTTTGTCGCTTGAATGAAAGAAATTAGTTGCAAAAATTTCGCACTATGTAAAGGGGTACAGCAACGATCCCTTTTTTGGAGGCACCTTAAACATAAAGCGAGAGAAGAGGCTATATGAACGATTCTCCTATCTTGTTTAAATATTAAACGAGTTATTGCAATTGGAATAGGTATATCAAACTAGTCGACATCCTGATGGATTATGTTTTTCTAGTAATCTATTACTTCTGATGGAATCGATAGATTGCTAGAAAGCGGAAAACAATTATTAGTATATTCCGAAGCAGGTGTAACAGAGTGTCCTTCCATAATTAAGGGTAAAACCAAAATACGTTTTTTTAAAGAATGATTTGTTAGAACAGGTTATAAGGAATAAAACAGAAAAGAGGATCACATGTTAGATACTTTACAGAGAAGTAAAAAGTTTTTTTTAGTATGTCTTATTTTTTTAGTGCTTTTAACCGCTTGTGGTAATACTGATGTTAAGACATCTAAAGCTTCGTTACCACCGGCTGAATCCAATATAGATACATCATTAAAAGCACCGAATTGGGTAGATAAAAGTCCTATCCAACAGTCTCCTAATTTTACGGAAGATAAAAAAGTACAATCGGTTGTGAATTTAATAGCTACGGGTGATAATTTATATCATGACGCAGTAATTAAAGATGGCAAACAAAAAGACGGTTCATATGATTATAATTATATTTATGAAAATATCAAAAAGGCTGTTAAATCAAGTGATCTTGCTATAGTGAACCAGGAGACTCCGATTGCCGGAAATAATTTAAAAGTACAAGGATATCCGACTTTCAATACACCTGAAGAAGTAGGCCAATCTTTAGTGGACACTGGATTCAATATAGTGACGCAAGCGACAAATCACGCTATGGATATGGGTATTAAAGGTGTTGCGAATACAAGAGAATACTGGAAAAAATATCCGGATGTTATCCCAGTAGGTATTAATGAGAGTAAAAACGAGCGTAATGAAATAAAAACGATTACAAAAAATGGTATTCGTTTTGCGTTACTAAATTATACATATGGTACGAATGGAATTAAAATTCCAGCTGATAAGTCTTGGGCTTTAAATTTAATTGATAAAAAAGCGATACAAAATGATGTGGAAAAGGCAAAGAGTAGCTCTGATATGGTGATTGTTATGGTGCATTGGGGAGTAGAATATACCTCAACACCTTCAAAGCAACAAAAAGAAGTTGCTCAATATTTAACAGATTTAGGTGTAGATGTAGTAATTGGAAATCATCCACATGTAATTCAACCAATTGAGTGGAAACAAAATAAAGATGGACATGAAACGCTAATCTATTATTCTCTTGGAAATCTTATTTCTGCGCAAGAAAAATTAGAAACATTGGTTGGAGGATTATCTTATGTACAATTTGTTAAGTATGAAGATAAAACTTTTGGTATACGACAAGCGGCAATCGTACCGACAGTAACCGACTATGCTGATGGTAAGAAACAATTTAAAATTCAATTTTTAAAAGATTATTCGGATGAAAATTCTAAAAAACATGGAATTAAAAAATTTGTCGGCCCGGTTTCTTTGAAGGATTTCAAGGAGATTCCTAGAGACGTGTTGGGAAATTGGTATAAAGACTAATAAACAAAAAGGGAATGAGATACAATTAAAAAATTTATAATTTTAGCATTGGTATTAGCAATGGGATGGAGTCTTGCTGCTTGTAGTGGAAAGCAAACATCTCAGGCAACTACTAATAATAACGATAAAAATAAAAATGAAATACATGCGAAGAAAAAAGATGTTTTACCTATCTCTGATGTTAATGATTGGAGAATTATCCTTGTAAATAGAGAGCATATGTTATCAAAGGAACTAGGAATTGAATTAACAAGTATCACCCAAAATGCGAAGCCAAATATGAAAATAGATAGTAGAATTGCAACTTCCTATCAGGATATGGTAGCAGCTGCAAAAAAAGAGGGAATCAATCTTTATTTAAGATCAGGTTATCGAGCTATAAAATTACAACAAACTTATTATGATGCTTCAGTTAAAAGCTATAAATCTCAGGGCTTGTCGGATAAAGAGGCTAGTGCTAAGGCATTGGAATATCTTCAGTATCCTGGTGCAAGTGAACATCATACTGGATTAGCGTTAGACATTATTTCAGTTGAATGGCAGAATACTGTAGAAGATTTAAATGCAAAATTTGAAACTACCGATGCATTCAAATGGTTAGATAAGAACGCTGCAGAATATGGATTTACTCTCCGCTATCCAAAAGATAAAGAGAATATTACTGGCATTAAGTATGAGCCATGGCACTATCGTTATGTAGGGAAAGAAGTTGCTGTTTATCTAAAAGAAAAAGGGTTAACTTTAGAAGAATATAACGAAAAAATTAAGTCTGGTAAGTAAAAATATGCTTTAATTTTATTAAACATTATGCACTGCTACAAGAAAAGGTGAATCTGAGGATGTGTTAACCTTCCACCTAGTATTGTAAAAACTGAGTATGATAATTTGAGCACGTATGAACCAGTTATCGTGTAAAAAGATGTATGTATTATGAAATTAAAGTTAAGGATCTGATATTCATATCAGATCCTTTTTCTATTGTTCTTTTAAGAGCGACTGAGCCAAAATATTGGAATGAATATAGAAACAAAACAGCCTAAGGAATAGTAAAACGAGTCAGGGAGCCTACTCGTACGCTTCATTGGGATTATCCAGAAATAGTTGTTGATGAAATAAGAAAGAACTGGTCTTACTCTCAAGCAAGGATTTAATACGAATGAATTGGATAAAAGGTAGTAATAAATACATAGTCATATTGATTAAAGTTTCACTTTATTGAAGAAAAATGCGAAAGCCATTCATAAAATATGGAAATGTTAAAATCCCTTTGATAAAATAGCAATATGTAAAAATAATTATTTGTTAATTCTTAATGTAATGAATATTCATGTTTAAATATACGAATTTAACTACATAGTTATTGTGCTAAAGGGGGAGAAAGATGTTAGATGAATTGTACAATGCTTTTTTAAATGCGTCTGGTTTTACAGAAAGTGCGAGGAAACGAGATCGGTATGATGATTTACATGATTATTTAAAAGATAAAGAAAGAGAGTTAAAGCAATTCATTCAAGATGCTGAATCAGCGAAGAGAGATTATGAGAGTAAAAGTAATGGTTTAGAAGCTAATAAAATTCCGGCAGTTGAATTTGAACAAAAACGTCATGAAAAGGATGAAGAATTACATACATTAGTATCCTATTTTAAAAGTGCATTAAGCGATGTTGGATCTGCAAAAAGTACAGCTTATGCAAAGTATTTGGAATATAAAGCGAAAGCAGAATCGGAGAAAGCGTCAGCATACGCTGCAGCGACCAAGGCTTTTGAAGAAAAGAAAAAGGAATTTGAAAAACTTATCCATTAAGCATACAAAGAATGGAGGGAACCAACATGAGTGGTAAAGAGGTTGAAATTATAGGAAGTAACACTGCAAGTGCCATTTCTTACGCACAAAACATTGAAAATGGTATGAAGGATTCTTTAAACCAAGCGAAAGACTTAAAAGCATATGTCACAGGTGCGAAATGGAATGGAAAAACGAGAGATGCATTTTTAAGTTATCTTGATTTGATCATTCAATATAATTCAGAAATGGTAGAGGCATTTGAAGGACATACGAAAGCTTTGAAAGAGTTAGATAAAAGCATTCAAACGTACGGAGATAAATCGGAAGTAAGGGCGATAAAACAACTGTGATGGAGAAACGAGGGATAAAAGAATGGGGAAAGAAATGAGTTTTGCACCTGCTGAATTATATGTTCTCGCAGGTGCAGCTGGGGTTACCGATATATTTGGATTGCCAAACCGTGACGCAATTATTTTACTTGATGCAGAATGTGTCACGAAAGCAACTACGAGTTTAAAAGAAAAAGGCCTACTTACAAGTGAAAATGGAATTACCCCTGCAGCTTTTCAAATAATTGAACTATTAAAGGAATATGAAAATTGTCATGAATACACGAGAATGAATAATGTATTAATTGGCTTTTTAAAAGAGGATAAAGACCGAGTGGCTGTATTAACAGAAATAGAACCAAATAAAAAATACGAGATCGACTACATACCAAAGCCGGACGTATATTTTTCATTATTAACACGCATTCCTTTCTTATTGAGAGAACCGAGGGAAATAGAAGATACATTTTTCTCAAAGAGAATGACAGAGGCAGAACAAAAAACATTTGAGGAAAAAGATTTATCAAATAAAGACGTTATAGCGATAGAAACGTATACGAGGCCTCGAAGTAATAGAGGAGGAAAATGGGAATGTTTCTTATATTTTACTGAAGGAGAAGATTTCGTTCAAATCGATGTAGATCGTAATCAATATGACTGGGTGAGCCTCTATGCGATTAATAAGAAATTGTATGACGTGTTAAAAATGCCATATAAAAAGTTAATTGACCCGAGACAATTCTCGTTAGGAGGTATTCAATAATGCAAGTATCAATGGGAGATAGTGGTTCTGGTGGTGGAGAAGAAGTATTAGTTAATTTTCAAGAACTACTTGATATAGTAATGAAGTTAGAAAATATATATAAAATCCATGTAGACGTCATTGGAACGAATATTGAGAGTTTATTAAGCTGTGATTTTTATCAAAAAGGTGAAGCGATGAGAGTAATTGAAAAATATCCTGATATATTACACAAAACACTAGAATTGGCTGAACACTATTCTAGGTCAGCGACAGTTGTAGGAAATGTATGTGTAGAAATGCTTGAAAAGGACGAACAATTACGTGAAATATTAAGTAAGTTGTAGAAATCACCATACGGCTGGGGGGATGAAAACGAGATGGATGTGAAATATAGACCTGAACCATGGCAAAACATGGGGGATGGTATGAATCGAATTACAAAAGATGCACTCATAAAATTACAGCGCGCAAATGAATCATTAAAAAAAATTGATGGAAGAATACGAGATTTAGACTCAGATGGCAGTATACATTTTAACCCAAAAGATCAATCGCAAAAAATCGGGGAATTACTTGATAGCTATTCGACATTACAAAAATATTGCGGAGAAGCAGGGCGATTGGTCTCTGAACATATAGATAAACCTTTTTTAGTAGAAATGGATAAATTCGCTCAAAAAATGAGAGATACATCTATTCTCAGTTTCGAAACAGATAACCGAATTGGCTCTACAACAACGACAGTATTACCAGATGCGCACGCGGGATACGGAAGTGTACCGCAAACAATACAGACGAAAAAAGATAAAATAACAGTAGAAGATATTTTTAAAGATTCACCTGCATTTGATAACGTACTGAGAGAGGAATACAAAGAACTAAAAAAACAAAACCCAGATGCAAAATTAAATTATGAAGAATACAAGAAAGTAGTCCCATCCACACGAGGATTTGAATACAAATCGATAGAAGATGAACAGAAAAAACTAGAAATGGTGCGAGACATAGGAATAGGCCTAGGAATCATCATCACAACAATCCTTTGCCCACCACTCGGGGCCGCTGCCGCAGTAGTATACGGAGGTGTACAAATAAAAAGCGGGATCGACGGAGAAGACTGGGGAACACACCGGAAATTGAGCCAAGAAGAACGCACAGCAAACATCATTTTTGGCGGATTAGATGCAATCCCAGTTGTTGGAGCAGTAGGAAAAGGAGTAAAAGCATTCAAAGGCACGAGTGAATTAGCTGATTTAGCCAAAATATTAAAATTCAAAGACGGAATGCCTGGTTTTAATCCAAATTTGGGTAAAAATGTGGTACAATCGCTTAAGGAAAATAAGACTTTAAAGAATGCACTAGATGCTATGAAAAATACTCCTATTCCAGTAGCAGTTAGGACGGTGGATACTGGAATAGGAATGAAGCTTCCTTATATAGAATCTTCAACTGTTGGAGAAGTAGCTGGAAAGTTTTCAAAGGCAAGTACGGCAGCTAAGGATGACGCTTATCAATTTGCTAAGGGTAGTGGTGGTAGTAACGCAAACCCAAACAAAATTAAACTAACCCCGGAAAGAGAAAAATACTATCGAATAAAAATAGATGAAGCCAAAGCACGGGGGGATTATAAGGAAGCAGATAACATTAGGTATAATCGTCATTGTGAAGAAACAAAAGAGCCTTTAGAACGTAAAGAGTGGGATGTTAAGCGTGAAAATTTAAAGAAAAGTCAAGAGCGTGGAAGAGAAGAAGAAATAAAAGGAAGAAAAGCTTTGGGAGAACACCTAAATCGTACATTAGAGGACAATAACTCTGGCAAGGTTGTTACGTATACATCCAGTGAAGGGCATCTTACGCGTCCAGATAGTATAGGTCGTAATGCTAAGGATGAAATCGATTTAGTTCATGATCACAAACACAAAATAAGTGACAAAGAACACGTTATTCATAATGACAGCCAAATGCGAGCTGAAAGAGAGATGCTCGAAGATAAAAATGGAAGTCATATTGTGACAATATCAAGCGATAAACCCGATTTGAATGGGATTCCTCCTCATCCAAGACCAAGTGGGCCTTTAGCGAAAGAGAGTGACATTTTCTATACTGATCCAAATAGTGGTAAAGTGACACATAAGTGGGAAGCGCACCCAGATATCCCTGGTGGAGGTATATGGATAAAAATATAGATAAGTATGTAACTTTACTTTTTAGTATTAAGGGGGATTTAAATGAAACCTAATTATTTTACAATTGCAATGTATCCTACAGTATCGATTAATCAGGAAGAGATACTAGGTCGTCTTTTGAGCGTGTTTGATTCGAATGAAAAATTTGCTCCTACTCATTGGGGTAACAGTGAAACTGTACGGGTAGAATATAATCGTGAGGAAATTCTTGAAAAGGTGATTTTGGAACGTAAAGTATCAGAAGTACATTTGTATCGTGATAAAGCAGTGCACTATAGAGGAAGCTTTAAAGTTAACTGGAGTCATAGGTCATATCTTGAGTTTGAGTTTCATAAATCAATACCTAAAAGTTTATGGTCTGCTTTTTTTGAGTTATCCGATCAAATCGCAGAAATTGTAAAACCACGTTTTGGGGTGTCGCAAATCTTTTGGAAAGCGTCTTATCCATGGAATACAGAACGTGAACGGTTACATATGTGGATGAATATGTCTGCCTTACCTATACCGGTAAGGTTTCTTCCTAACGGTCCTTTGGGGGTAGGCGCTAAAACATATTTGAGTGGTCATATTTTAGACATGTTTGATAAGGAATTATTACTAAATAGCCCAGCTGTCGTATCAGAGCTGGATTGGGGTGGGATTTGTATAGACCTTTTACAAAATCCATTAGAAGCCGATATAGATATGTTACTTGATAGTTGGTTACATGTAATGAAATACTTAGAACCAGCTCAAGTAATGGCCATGCCAAGTTTTCATGAAAGTCGAATGGTTGTAACTTATTCTCCAAATGTTGCTTGGAAGGAGTATCTGGAAAGTTAAATGAAAGGAATTTGTAATCATGGATGAGAAAAATAATGATAGAATAAGAGTCATGGAAATATTAAATAGATCTCAATACAATGATGAAATTATAGATGGGCTAGATATGAGCAATTTAGATCTTACTTTTTCAGATTTGTCAGAGGTGATGGCAGAGGGTATCATGGCAAAACAAGTCCATTTAAGAGCTTCTTCACTAATGAGAGCATCTTTTTTTGATTGTGATTTTGAGTTTGCTGATTTCAGGAGCTGTAATTTAGAGGAAATACATATTGCAGATTGTAGATTTGGTGAAGCTAATTTCTCTAAAGCCAATATGAAATATGCAAAGGTAAATATAAGTAGTTGTTTTGAAACATGTTTTGATGAAGTTGATTTTTCATATGGAGAATTAGTTGGAACGATATTAAATCATGCTACTTTTCGACGAGCAAATTTATATAAAATAGATGCAAAACAGGCCGACTGTTCGGGAACGGATTTCAGCAACGCGAATCTTACAGAAGGTAACTTTGAAAAAGCATATTTAGAAGATGCTAATTTATCAGAAGTAAACGCTAGAAATGCAGATTTTACAAACGCAGATTTAACAGGAGCGACCCTTTTAAATGGTGATTTTACTGACGCGAATTTTACCGGTGCTAAACTTGACAATGTAGTTTGGACAGGAGCAAAGGTAGAAGGAGCCAAGTTTGACGAAAATGTGAAGGAACAAATCTTAAAAATGATTTAAATATGATGGGAAGTATATACATTTAAGCACTCGAAAACCTATGATTGGTAGCGAGTGCTTTTTTCTTAGAGATATTAGAGATTGCTAAATTAGTGAAAATCAATATAGATTATTTTTAAGGATTGTTAGATAGATTAAGTCGGGAATATTATATAATTGAAAATACAGTAGCAAAAGGTGTGGACTCCGTAACCCCATTCGCTAAAGGTGTAGAAATCATGCCAGATGGAAGTGTCGTTAGATCTGGAACGAACTATAGCGGGAAATTCCAAGAAGCCCATGATGCCTCAAAGGCGAGTATTCAGAGTAGGATCTCGAATTTGGAGAGTGGTGGGGTTAAGGGTACGGGTGAAACGGTTAAGAAGATAGGTGATATTAATGATCCTATTAGAACATATCGTGGTGCTGATTTAGGTAAGCTAGAGGCTAAATATACTGCGGATCCTCGCTTAACTGTTGAGATGCCCTATGTTGGTAAAGGGCAAAAAAACACCAATGCAGAGGGTTGGTTACGCGATAAAGATTTTTATTGGAAAGAGATGTTAGAGAAGTACCCAGAAGCGTTTAATAGGTCAAATAGACAAAAAATAGAATTAGGATTCGCACCTATAAACAATCCAACGTTTAGAAAACATTTTCCCCAATATGATTTAAAAGAATTATATAATGACACTTTAATACATCATCACATTGGTGGTGGTGGTCAAGCTGTGGCTGTACCCTCAAAGCTACATCCAGGTTTAGGAGGGATTCATAATGCTGAGAAAAGCGCAGGAGTTTGGGGAAATGACCAAAAATATGCTGAACTATTAGAAAAATTCTTAGAAAAGTAAGGGTGATTATTTTGGTAATGAAGGATGCTATGAGCAAATATTTTAATTTAAGAAAAGAATATTTTGATAAAGGGTTAGATTTTTTATTTAAAACGCCATATAACGAAGAAGTTGATTCATTTATATATCAGGGTGAAATGGATGATGAAGAAGAAATTTCATGGAAACCTATTGAAAAAAATAATAAGAATGATTTAACGAAGATTGAGGAAAGATTTGAAATTAAACTGCACACTTCAATTGATGATTATTTTAATTCTTATTGGTTTGCTGATTTAGATGGATTTATTGGTAATCATTATATTAGGCTAGAACCTGTATTACCAAATATTGAATTGGATTCCTTCGAAAGTAATTTAGAAGGGTATAAAAACAATCATAATAAGGTTGATAAGACTCCAATAGGTGTAGAGGGGAACGGTTTGATAGTTGTTTTAGATAATGTAAGTGGTAAGGTTGAATTGGAGGATTTTGAACGAGGTTCATTTGAAGAGATTTCGGATAGTTTAGATGAGTTAATTGCTAGTTTAAAGTTACAAAAATAATATACTAAGAACATTTATATGAAAAAATGTCTGATATGAAGTGTAGCCCAAGTGTTAGATATAATTGGACTGCAGTTTTTTATAGAAAGATGTAATATAAAATCAAGCGAAGACCTACAAAATTTATGCTACTAAAAAAACATATGAACTGAAAGCACTTGATTGTCAATTAAAGGCAACAAGTGCTTTTTTGCGTTTTAGCGTAGAAATAATGTGGTAGGATGACGCTTATCAACTTGCTAAGGGTAGTGGAGGTTCAGGAGTTAGTAAGGAAGGTAGTGTGGCTAAGGGTACGGGTGAAGCTACACCTAAAAAGAAAAGTGTACCGGATTGGCTTAAAGAGCGATGGGAAGCAGGGAATAATTTTAATAAGGAAAATCGTCCTCGTTACCCTTATAATGAGGTAGAGTTGGAAGCAAAAGAAGTAGGGGGTAAAAAATACGTAGTTGACTCATATGCGCACAATAAGGAAATAGTATCTAGAAAATTCACTCAACTTAGTGAAGTGCAAGAAAAGACAGCTAAGAGTTATTTAAATGAAATTACAAAAAAATATCCTTCAGGTTCTAAAATATCAAATGGTCCTTTTAATCCTAACGCTCTCAAAGGGGGGCGGCTTAAAGGTGAGTTAATATTAGAAGTACCAGTTCAAAATAAACCAATTCCGCAAACGATTCTTGATGAAGCAACAAAAAATAGGATTATTATTAGGGATATTAAAGGGAAGGTGTATAATTGACTATGAAAATTTATTATTGTGACGAATGGTCGGACATTAAAAAGAAGCCTTGGAATATTTTAGATGACCGTGATGCATACACATACCATCAAAAACATGAACCATATACGGCGGTATTAACTGAAGATGAAAACCTTAAGTATATTGTAAATGTTACAAATGAATGGGTTTTGGTGGGATTTTATGATGACTTGATTCGTAAGTATTTAAATTATGATTTTGAAGTTGTGAGTGACAGTAAGATATTTTTAAGAACAGCTACGTATTGGGAATATGATGATGAAACTGATACAGAAGTAAGTAGCTTGATTTTGGGATTCCGAGAAAATGGCTATATAGCAATGGAAAAAAGGGATTTAAAGACCGGCTTAGTCGAGGAGCGTGAGATTAGCGATACCCTTGAAAGAAACTGGGATGTATTTCCTGAATTTGGTCATTATATTCATTTGTGTAGAGAGGAAAGATAATGTTTTTAGGAGCACTCTATAGTGCCAAAGCTATCTATAAGAAAGGTGTTATATATCACTAACACATAAGGCAAGCGAACTAAAGATAATTAAAGTATTGAATTAGAAAAAAGAAAAACGATATATTTGAAAATAGAGACTCCATGAAGGTAATACCATCATGGAGTACTGTGTGCAATGATAGAATAGAAAACGAAGTACGAGCTTAGGCGAGATGACATTTTACATGGCGATGAATATAAACACATGGAATGTACATTAAACTAACGAACTCGTAAAAACTCGTAAGTTTTAACGTAGTAGTTGTCATGGCATGTAAAAGGTGTCGTACTGTTAATACAAAACTTACAGATCTTATAAATCTTACAAATTTATGCTACTTAAAAACATATGAACTTAAAGCACTTGATTGTCTATTTGAGGCAACAAGTGCTTTTTTGTGTTTTAGAGTAGAAATAATGTGGTACAATCGCCTAGGGAAAATAAGACTTTAAAGAATGCACTAGATGCTATGAAAAATACTCCTATTCCAGTAGCGGTTAGGATGGTGGATACTGGAATAGGAGTGAAGCTTCCTTCAACTGTTGGAGAAGTAACTGGAAAGTTTTCAAAGGCAAGTACGGTAACTAAGGATGACGTTTATCAACTTGCTCATGGGCATAGTAAATTAGAAGGAAGTAATAAAACTAGCGGAGTGGGTAATAATAGCTCGCGTACTGACGAAATTGGAATCAAATTTAAACGTAATCGGAAACATAATGAAGATGAGTTTATATGACAATTAAAAAACCAAGAAGATGGACTGGGAAAATTGACAGTTTATGAGTTTATTTAGAATCGGAACTAATTTTTAAAATATGGGAGATCAAAACAAGCAAATTCAGCTCAAAGATTAACACGAAAACAAGCTGTGCAAGATAAAATTGATGAATTTATGGAAGAAGGTTTTTCATTTAGGGAAGCAGAAGAGCAAGCTTTAAAGTGGATAAAGGATAAAGCTACATTACATGACCCAGATCAAATTGCGGGTGGAAATCCATTAAAAATAACTGGCATGGGTGATTCTAGAATTAATTCATCAATAGGTTCGCAGTGGAAAAGCAGGATTGGTAATGTGGATAAGGAAATTAGACGAGTTGCTGACACCTTATCAGAGGAAGAAAAAAATTTGACATATCTTAATGTTAGATTGAAATCGGAGTAGGGGGATACTATGGAAAATATAAATGATTTTATATCTTTCGAAAAACCATCAACAGAGGTTATTGAAAAGTATACAGGGAAAGTTCCAGATCAAATAATAGATTTATGGAAATGTTATGGGTTTGGGAGTATGTTAAATGGATACTTAAGAGCAATAAACCCAGAAAAATATTTAGATATATTAAAGGAAAGTTATATCCGTTATGAAGAAGCTATCCCAATTTTTACAACAGGTATGGGAGATATTCTTGTGTGGGAAAATAACTATTTATTATTACTTAAGTATCGAAAAGGTACGGTAGATGTAGTAGCTGGAAAATTCAAGTTTTTCTTTAAAAATACGAAAGATGATTATTTTTTAGAGAAAGGATTGGATTGGAAGCATTATCAGCAGGCATTAAATAAATACGGAAAGCTTGAAATAGATGAATGTTTTGGTTACACACCTTTACTTGCACTAGGTGGACCAGAAAAAGTAGAAAACTTACAAAAAGTCAAACTTATCGAGCATGTTTATTTAATTACTCAATTTATGGGGCCGATAGAATAATGAAAGAAGAAACTGGAAGGTGGATTAATCCTCTTTCAGTTTTTTTATTTAAAAGGCTATTAATGTAAATGAAGCTTTAAAAGATACGATTGAGTTAATGTTATAATATAGAAATGTGGTAACGAGAAACTTGGGTTAAATTTATAAAAAGTAATTTTTTATGAATTAAGGCTAACATAAATTCCTAGTATTATATAATTGAAAATACATTAGCAAAAGGTGCGGACTCCATATCCCCAATCTTTAAAGATGTAGAAATACTGCCAGATGGAAGTGTCGTTAGAACTGGAACGAACTATAGCGGGAAATTCCAAGAAGCCCATGATGCCTCAAAGGCGAGTATTCAGAATAGGATCTCGAATTTGGAGAGTGGAGGGGTTAAGGGTACGGGTGAGACTCCTAAGATAACTGAGATAAAAGAGAAAGATCTTGGGAAGCACATTATTAAAGGGAAAAATGGAAGGAAAGAACTTGCGCCAAACGTGCGTTATATTACTGAGAATGGTTATAAATATACAACAGATGAGCTTGGTAGAATAGTAGATGTTGAGGCAGGAGAATTAATACTTCAAAAAGGAAAACGAAACACAGGAATGCAAGTGGCTGCAGGAAGAGAAGATAGATTGCCGGATGATGATGGTGGGCATTTGATAGGGACGCAATTCCATGGATCCGGTGACATTGATAATTTAGTCGCTCAAAATAAACAGATTAATCGTTCGGGTGGAGAATGGTATAATATGGAGAAAGAATGGGTTAATGCATTAGGTGGGAAGCCTCCTAAAAAAGTATCAGTAAAAATTGAACCAGTATACTTAGGTTCATCACTAAGACCAAACTCATTTAAAATAAATACCAAATTGAAGGCCAACGTAAGGTAATACGTGAAATACTTAATAAAACAGGAGGTTGATGTAAAAGTGTTCGAATTAGAATTAAATAAAATCTATCAAAATATAGCGCAAAAAATAAATGATACAATTCCCGTAGAATGGGATATCTTTTATTTTAATGCAGAGATTTATAACCAAGAGGGTGGGGTATTATTCTTTTTCAATACCCCAGATAGATCGGATGAATATATATATTCCCATGATATACCAGATGTATTTAATGTGAGTGAAAAAGAATATGATAAGACATATGATGAATTATTTCATTTAAGTGTAGAGTTACAGGAAATATTTATAAAAAATAATCAGGAACCTTGGTATTCTTTTGATATGATTGTGACATCTGAGGGGAAAGTAAAAATTTATTATGGGTATACTAAATGGTATCAATCTACTTTTGGATCGAATGACCGAGTGGATTATTTTGAATATAAATATTTAGGGAAGAAACCTAGTAATGAAAATGAGCGAAGAAAATTCGAAGAGATGAAAGAATATGAAGAGAAAAATAAATCTTAAAATATTTTTTTGTTAAATTAAGGAATGTATTATTAGCGAGTAAATATGTAAAATATCCAAATTAACTAGCTTTAGTTGGACTATTGAAAAAAGAATAGTGACGGATTAATGTTACTTATAGAACATATGAAGTTAAAGCACTTGATTGTCTACTTGAGGCAACAAGTGCTTTTTTGCGTACAAATTTAACAGATCACTATAATTTTATTATGTAAACTTTTTACATAGTTTTCTATACAACTAAAGAGAAGAAAAATGTTCACTATTACTTTCATTTCTGTTATAAAAATTCTACAATAGAAGACAGAACGTATATTTGGTATAATCAAAATATACTATATGAAATGATGTACATGAGTTTGAAATTCATGTAACGAGGTAAGCGCTACATAACAATGACTAATATTTAAAGTTTTCGTACCTATAGAATTCAATTCATGTTATATAAATCAATTGTTAGAAAGGAACAGGTGTAATGAATCAAATTTCATTTGAAGATTTATTTGAAGAAGAAAAAGAAAAGGTGGAGGTAGCTGAGGTATGTAAGGTACCAGCCTCTTTATCACCATTACAAAAAGATATTTTAGAATTAATTGATTCTGAAGAAATAAGTGCGCTTGAGCTATGTGAACGATTAATACGATCTGGTAAAATACCCGATGAAAGATTCACTACGAATAAGCCTAAAGCATATGGACAAGTATGTTTACTATTAGAAGGTTTTGTTACAGAAGGAAAACTTATTTTTATCAAAGATGATGAGAAAAGAGATAGGGTATATAAATTGAAAGAAGAAGTTTGAGATGTATAGTGGGAGATGAATGATTGGTTCCCTTTAACTTGCAGCTCCGTTAGTCTAGTAATGTCCACAAAAAAGGTGTCAATCTCTCCTACATTGACACCTTCATACTTTTAACACCTTACATACTTACGCTTAAAACCAAGTCTTCCTCTATCAAGTTCTTTCTGAATACTTTCAGAAGCATTTAACAAACTGCTTTTTTTATTATCACGTTTGACTTCAACTATACCAACTTCTTTTGCAATCTCGACTGCTTTTTCATGTAGTGGTACATATGAAATTGCCGCGGTGTTTAGGAAATTATTCATAGCGGATTTTGTTCGTTCTGGAGAATGATGAATTGTATCTTTCACCATTTCAAGCATATCGGAAATTTTACTTTCGGAAAACTCATTGTCTTTGCGATTTCCTAAAAGCCAACAGTAGCAACTCCAGCCGGCAGACATTTTAAGCTCGTCCCCACTTGCAATCCATTTATCAGCAACATCTTGTGCGATATTTGACTCCGATAAAGTTACTGCCACTACATAATCAGATAGCATATAAAAATATGCCCCGTCTATCCAGCGATCAAAATCAGACTCACTCATAGCTTTTGGATCGGCAATAATGCCTGCAAAGTACATAGCATCGTAGTTACCTGTGGCATAAAGCTCTTCAGCTAACTCTTGATTTAATTTTATTTTTTTAGCGATTGGTTTCATAGCACCTGTAGCTACTCCGAATACTGGCTCATGCGCACCGTTAGATATGTATATTTTTTTCGTTCGTTCCTTACCTAGAGCTTCAAGTTCTTGCATAACTGTTTTAAAATCCATAGTTGTGCAACTTCCTTTCATCATGTAAAAGCCTTTTTAAGCTTTTCATATTTCATATGTTAATACTAATTGTATTCAAGAGGTATGTCTACTTTCTAAAAGTATCGAAACCGGTTAGTAATTTTGAAGCTTTTGATTTTGTGACTGCTACAAGCTATCTATAGTTAGAAGCAAAGTATAGTAGAATAAAAAATACATTTGTATAGTTTTTCCAGTGAATATTTGGTATGATGGTGAGTGGGAAAAATATACAAGTTGTTAGTGGTTCATAAAAGGGGGATTGAATTGAAAAGAACACCTGAATTCGTATTAGGTTTAATTGGTGGCATTTTGGGAATTATTATTTCCATAATATTAATAGTTGTAGCGTTTAATATTATGGAAGGTGTTGATTACGAACTTTTAGCTTATTACTCTATTATTTTAACGGTTCAAATAGGATTGTTCATTTTATCGTGTTTAGTAAACAAGGTTAATAATAAAGTTTATGGGGTTTGTATGATTGTGATTCCTATAGTTATGTTGTTTATGTCATTATTCTTTTTACTTATTCCGACAATTTTACAAATTATATCTGGTTCATTTGCATTTAGGACATTAAAGTTAGAATCGAATGTAAGCTAAATATAATTATTAACGTCTGAATATTCGGTTTTTTAAACATTTTCGTTTGCAGTTCAAATTAACATAAAGTACAAAGTTGTACGCTTTAGGAGGAGAAATAGATGATTATTTGGTCTGGTTGGGGTTTTTTAGTCGCAATTATTGTAATTATTAATACTCTTTTGGGTAAGGCTATCTTTGGATCTATAACGGGGGATGCTACATATTTTCAAGACCATAGTTGGCCAATGGCGGTAATGTTTATTATATCAGGGGTTATGTCTTGGTATTTAGGTAAATATATTAATAAGCCAGGTGGGAAAGTTTATATAGATACCGAAACTGGTGAAAAAGTTATGTTTAACAAAAAGCACTCATTATTTTTTATAAAAATGGAATATTGGGGACCGATTCTAGGAGTTATTGCGATTGTAACTTTAATTACAAGATAAAAAAAGAGGATGGGTATAGCAAGAGTAATCTATTCAAGTAGAAGGAGAAATCAGTCATGAATGCAAAGAAACTACTAGGGGTAGCAGTTCCGGTCATGTTGTTATTTGGTTGTGGAGTTTCTGAGAAAACGAACACTTCTAAACAGGAGAAAACGGAAGAGTCTAAAGTAAAAGAATCGAAGTCTAATAGTAAGAAAGAAAAAGTTTCAAAGGAAGACTATCCTAATAAAGTGTATAAATTAGGAGTAGAGTTTGATAAGTTGTTTGCGGAGCATAACAATATTACAAGAGAGGTTTTTGACGGTAAGAAAAAGAAATCAGATATAGTAGATAGTGTGAAAGAATTAAATAAAGTGTTAGATAAATTTGAGTCGATAGATCCCCCTGCAGAGTATGTAAACCAACAAAAAGATTTTGAAAAAGCAATTAGTTATTTTAGAGAGTCTTTTTCTTTAATAAATGAAGTATTTACCAGAAAAGAAAAAAGAGAAAAAGGTGATAAGACTGATAAAGAGTTAATAGAGAAATCTGAAAAGCTAGTGAAAGAAGGAGATATTTACTGGCTTAAGGCATTCAAAGATCTTGAAGGAGATATTAAAATCGGTGACGGTACAGTATCAATGAAAGATTTGAAAGAGTTAGATAAGAAAGCTGGAATTAATACAGATAACGTTATGAAGAATGTGAAAGATGGTACGGAATTAATCGGTAATTGGGGATTCCAAGGAACAGACGGTTTCAATATGTCACTCATTTTAAAAGGTGATAAGACATTTGAAACGTAAGGTAAAGGTGAGTATCCAAATAAAAAGAATTATATTGAAGGAACTTGGGAATATGATAAGGAAGCTTTTACAATCTATTTACATCTCAATAAACGTTTAGTAGACGGTGTAGAAGATACAATTCAAAAAAAGAAAATAGCATATAAAGTTCAAGATTATGATGGGGAAAACTTGCGATTATTTAATGAGACGTCATTTAATACAATTAAGTATGTGAAGCAAAGTTAAAGTTATGTAGGACTAGGTTTAAATGGCCTGGTCCTTCATTAAATTGCGAGTATGTAAATAATATGTTATCTTTCGTTCTGTTTACTTAGTATCATGTTATTCTTTAATAGAGTAATAAATGGAGTTTTGCATTAAATATATGAGGTTGGTTACAAATGATAAAGAAATTTACTAGATTAGTATTAATAGTGGTTATCCCAATCAGTCTTATTACAGGTTGTGGGGCTGCTGAAAAAACTGAAGCACAAAAGCCGAAAGCGGTACAAACGGAGAAAAAGGACTATATGGATTACTCATATGGTAGCAAAGGTATATTAGTAAGTGGCAAAGCGAAAGAACGGCAACAATACGAGATTGGATATATGGATGATAATAAGTTAATTGGGATTGACGAAAATATTGAAGACTGCATTATTTTAGATAATAAAGATGAAGCAGGTCTCATTTGGAAGCAAATAGAGCGAGGATCTATTATTGAAGTGCAATACGGTAAGGATCGCAATGATATCGTAGGCGTGCAATTCGTAGGAGATCGTGAGTCATATGAAATTAGTGATAAGTTTGATCGGAATACGATAAATGAGATTGTTGAAAACGTTAAAGGGAATTTGTAATAGATGTATTTCGATAGTATAGGATCTCTTATTATGAAATTGTATACCAGTTATTTGTCTAAGTTTAAATTGATTATTTTGACGGTATTTGTAATTAGTTGTAAAATAATGTTTGTTGACGAATTTTATAAAAAGTATGTTAGATGAAATTCATCTGTAGGGATGACATATAAATATTTTCTTAATGAGTATAAAATGAAATAATTAAAATATGTAAATAAAAAGAAAATATAATAGAAGTACATAGTAGATTCATATTTTTAAAAATTAATGTGACAATAAAGGGAGGTTGAGATACATACACGGTGGGAGTGTGTATGTATTTATTATAATAATGAATAAGACAATCAAACAACAAGTAATCGCACTATCAACAAGTCTAGTGATTTTAGGGAGTGTACCTTTATCAGCATCAGCAGAAGAGATAAACAAATCTCAAACTGATCAACTTAATATTGCCCAGGGAGAACATGGAACGAGCGGATTAAATTATTCTAATTTCAAGTTGGAAGTTCCTGATCATGTACAAATTAACGAAGCAGAAGTATCTGAAAATGAAAAAATGCTTTTAGAAGAATATAAGCATAAACATGATGAAACAGAAGAATTAAACAAAATGCAAGATGCTAAGAAGGGACAAGTAGCAGAAAAGGAAGCTATTTCAAACATTGAAAAGGCATTTGAATCTGTAGATGGTCGAAATGATGGGTCTGATCGTCAAATGAAACCTGTTGCAAAGCCAAGAGGTATTCAATATAGTGCACAGAGTACGAAGAAATATGGAACACTTGCAGGAGTTCCATTTGTGGAATGGATTGTTCCAGCAGGAAATCCTGATATTCGTCCTGCAAATCCGATGAAAGCACGTTACATTACAATTCATGAGACCGCAAATACAGCCGCTGGTGCTAATGCTGAAAATCATGCGAAATATTTATACAAGCAAGCAACTGAAGGCACTTTCCGAACAGCTTCATGGCATTTTACTGTAGATGATAAACAAATTTATCAACACTTACCAACAAACGAAAATGGTTGGCATGCAGGAGATGGAGATGGTTCAGGAAACAGGGAGTCTATCGGTATCGAGATTGCGGTTAACCAAGACGGTGATTACAATAAAGCGTTAGAAAATGCAAAACGACTTGCAGGTTATTTAATGAACAAAGAAGGAATTGGTGCAGATCATATTTACAAGCATCAACAATGGAGCGGGAAAAAATGTCCTGACATTTTAATTTCACGTGGTAATTGGGCTGGTTTCGTACAAGGAATTCAGTGGTATGCAAATATAAATGCGCAGATTGATACGCCTTTACAAGATAAAAATGACTCATTTAATCCAAATGAAAATAATCCAGCTGAACCTAGCATGGAACTAGTGGTAAATGGTAGTGGCATCAATGTACGTAGTGATGCGGGTATTGAACATCGTGTTGTACGTAAAGCTTCAAACGGAGATCGTTACAAAGTATTAGCGGTTAAAAATGGTTGGTATAAAGTAGGTAATGGAGAATGGATTTTCTATGACCCAAGTTGGATTAAAATTAACTACAATGTACCAAAGGAAGAAGTACAAAAACCAAAAGATGATATTACAGGTGGCTGGTTTGAAGGGCATATTCGTAAATTAAACAGTCTAGGTATTATGCAAGGCGAAGGTAATGGTGTATTTGCGCCATATCGAAATGTAACGAGAGCGGAGTTTGCGAAATTAATCTCGAATGCTCTTAAACTACCAGAGGGAAATAAGTCATTTGTAGATATTAATGAGGCACATCCATCACTTCATGACGGTATTAAACGTTGTGCAAGTGCAGGAATTATTAATGGTCGTGGTGAAGGGATTTTTGATCCTAACTCACCAATTACTCGTGAAGAAGTATCTATTATGATTGACAAAGCATTACGATATAAAGGAATTACAGGTGAGTTAGTAGCATTACCATTTACAGATAAGCATTTAATAACATACAAAGAATCGGTTCAACGATTATACAGTCTAAAGGTAGTTAATGGTATTGGAAATAATGAGTTTGATCCTCGAGGCACAGCAACTCGTGGTCAGGCAGCTGCCTTTATTGTGAAGATGTTAGATTCAATGCAAAAATAAAATGAAACTTTAATCAGTGAGGGTCACTCGCATTGCAATCGAGCAGTTTATTCACCGAATTTTGAAATGAGAGTGTTACTGCCCGCAAATAGCAGAAGAAATTGTATGTAGAAGCTGACATTGGTAGAAGTAAAAAATAAGAAGAGTTTGAAAGGAGCTATCCAAAATAATAATTTGGAATAGCTCCTATTTAGTAGGAAGAACAAATTGTATTTGATAGATTGTAATGTAGAATGCCCTTCCAAGCCCCTCATAAGCCCCTCATAAGCCCCTCATAAGCCCCTACCAAGTAATAAATCACTAAGAAAAAACAAAAACAAAAACAACTACAAGAACAAAACAAGCACGAAAAAATGAAACCGGCGTTGTAGTAGTAAAAAAATTGTAATTCGAATGCCAAAACCATTCCCGTATGCCTATCTTTATAATGAAGGATTAAAATTTTCCTATTTACTAGCAAAGAGTGGAGGGAAACATATGGCGGTATACCGTAATGTGCAGGTGAACTTTTGGCAAGATGAATTCATATTAGATTTAACGCCAGAGGAGCGTTATTTTTACATATATTTGTTAACTGGTACGAAAACAAAGCAATGTGGTATTTACATATTACCGAAGCGTGTGGCAGAGCTTGAAACAGGTTATAGTATGGAGACTGTTGAGAAGTTGCTAAACAGGTTTGTTGAGTATGGAAAGATTTTATATGATACGGAAACGAAAGAGGTATTCATAATAAATTGGTTACAATATAACCCTATTTCAAATACGAATGTGGAGAAGTGCGTATTACGTGAGTTAAAGACTATAAAAAGTAATGAGTTCATACATATATTTTTACGTAAATGCCTTGAAGAAGAATACAAGATTCCATTATTATTGCAGCATTTTGGTATGCCAAAAGAAGAGGATAATAGTAGTTCACAAGTAGTTATTGAAGAGAAAGAAGAAGCGGAAGAGATAGAGGTGGAAACCATAGAAGAGGACGTTCCAAATAGTGAAGTTTATAAGTTTTATGAACAAAATATTAGTAGTTTATCCCCATATATTGTGAAGGAATTGAAGAATTGGATACAAAGACTTTTTGGAGAGAAAGTGTTAGAGGTACTTAAAATTGCGTTTGAAAATAATAAGAAAACGTTAGCTTATGTGAAGGGGATTTTGAGGAATTGGTGTAGTGAAAAATTAAAGGATTTTAGTGGGGAGAAGTGCGTAATGGGAAGTTTAGAGAGAAGGAAATGTATTTTGAGTAGTGTATTTTAATTTACATTAACTTAACATAGAATGTATGTTCGTTTTTGTGAGATTTATGCTATACTACCATTAAATAAGGGTATTTTTATAATAGATAAAAAGATGCGGGGGGTACAAAGTTTGACTACTAGTACATCTGAGTTGTTTCAATATATTAATATGACAGAAGAACAGAAACAATTATCACAACGATATTTACAGACAAAAGAAGAAGAGATTTTAAAAGATATTCAACTAACGACAATTCGTGATCAAAAAAGAAGCGATTTTGCGGAGCGATTTATAAACGATTTTAGGAAAGTGCATAAACAAGATCCGGATTTTTTTCGATTATTTTACCATATACTCGAGGAGCAATTATTAAATGTTCTTGTAGTCCGTTTTGCGCATGTCAGTTTTTCTAAAATGAAGATTTATTTAGAAAAAAGTGCACTTCCTTTGGACAAACTTGTAGCAATCGCATGCAAATATTTATCCAGTATTTCAAGTTATGTGAATGAAGCAGATGTTTTTCTTAGAGAGTTAACAAGAGAGAATCCGAACTATATAGAGGGACAATTACATACTTTACCAACTAATCAGCAAGTAACATTACTTCTTGTAATGTTTGATGTAGATTATGAAAAGTTTCGTACATATAGTTCTTTATTGAATGAGAGGTTAGAAGAACATACAGAATTTATATTGAAACTGCTAGGGGAAGAGGAAAAGGTTGAAGCAGTTAAACGGTATTTAAAAGGTAAAGATGATAGTGAAGTATTTATAGGTGGGAATTTACCGGAACATATTTGGCGGCTATTATTTTGTGTTCATAAATATTCGAATGTTGCGAGGCGATATATTGAAATATTGGCGAAGAAAAATGTTTGGGGTTTTATAAACTATGCAACACGTTATATGTGTCACACTCTCGGTCAGTCTCAAAACTACAAAAAAACTGGTAGTGTAAATAGAGAAACATATGAAGAAATTCAAAGTTTTTGTACACAGTTTTGGATTTCTAAGGAACGATTTTTTGCGCATCGTCTAAGGCAACATGATTTGAATAGTGAGGATTTTTGTAAGACGTATGAATATGAATTGCTATGCTTTATGTTGGAGGAAGATCCTGAATTTATTCAATGTACTTTGCAATATGTAAGTAAAATGAATTATCTCATCATCGCACGCACGTTAGCTGAAAAAGGATATGAGCTAAATATAGGGAAAATGCGAGAAGAATTTTTTGTTGCTGCTTTGCAAATAAAATTGTCTACAGTGCGGGATACATATCGTGATTATTTACTAGGGAAATTGTCACTTGAGGATATGGAGCAAATACTTAAAAATCCGAAATATAGAAGTATGTATTGGGGTATGCCGGTGTTAGAGGTTGCGCTTCTTTGGGATATAGATGATGTAGCGAAGAGGGAAGCTGTACTTACACTACAGTTTGGAGATGAAGATAGTGTTAATTTATACGAACTTCTTTACGAATGTTCTATCAGGGGAGTAGAACCGAAACAAGTATTAGAAGATCTGCTTTCGTATGGATTAAGTAAGGAAAAGCTTATCGCTTATGCAGTTGAAGAAGCTGCATGCTACAGTGAAGAGCGAAATAAGGCGAAGGAAGCGCTTGTTTGTGTAATTGTAAAAGAACAAGCGTACATCATTGAACGATTTGATGAGTATTCTGCTGTGGCCAAAGCATATATTTTAGAAGAGTTAGCAAAGGATAACATGATTAAAATGCGTCCAATTTTAATTAAAAGCTTAGGAGATTCATCTAAAAAAATGCGTGAGTCTGTAGTTAAACTGCTTTCAAAAGATGTAGAAGCTGCAGCAGATGTAGCAGTTGAACTTCATAATAAAAAGAAAATTGTTCGTGAAAATGTGATGAAAATACTTATAGAGTATAAGCTTGAAAAATATACGAAACTTGTACAGGAAGCTTTGCAAGAAAGTAAAAATGAATCTTTCGCAGGAAAATTCTCGTTTTTATTTCAAACGGAGGAAAAAAAGATAGAAGAACTATGTGCACGTATTTTAACTGAACAAACAAGAAATTCACTTCTGCAATTGATTGGGGATGAGCCACAAATCCGTTTACGTGACTCTGATGAAATTGCTGATGCTGCAATTCCGTTAGCCTATTTACAACAGTATATTTCAGATGCTGTTATTGAGAAGAAAGAAACAGCAGAAGTAATTGGTAGAGCTTTAAATGAAGAGGACTTAAAAGAATATGTGCAAACAATATATCAAATATGGATTTCTCAAGACGCAGATGTGAAGAAACGTGGAATTCTTTCGTTATACGGAATGTATAGTGACGACAAAATGGTCGACATACTTATAAAGCAAATTGATGAATGGGTGCTTCAAATGAGAGGAAAGATAGCAGCGGATGCCGTTCGTGCTTTAGGTTTGTCTTCATCTAAGCTTGCACTTATGTCTATTCATGCAATAGCATTTAAATATAAACATAAGCAAGTACGTAATGCAGCAAAAGAAGCGCTAAGTCTTGCTGCGAAAACACGTGGTATAACAGAGGAAGAGCTGGAAGATCAATTGGTGCCGGACCTTGGCTTTACTATACATGGTGAAAAAATAATTGATTTCGGGAATCGAAGTTTTACTGCTATCTTAACTACAGAGTTAAAAATTGAATTAGAGACAGAAGAAGGAAAACGTATGAAGTCACTTCCAAAGCCGAATGCAAAAGATGATGTAGAAAAGGCTGAAGAGGCTAAAAAAGAATTAGCCTCTTTAAAGAAGGAACTCCGAAATACTCTTTCCATGCAAAAACAACGATTGGAAACGGCACTTTCATTAAAGCGTTATTGGTCACATAATGCATGGAAGTCTGTATTTATGGATAATCCAATTATGAAGCAATTTTCTATTTCACTCATTTGGGGTGAGTATAAGAAAGGGAAGTTGCTAAAGGCATTCCGTTATGCAGAAGGTGGCGTGTTCTGTACAATTGACGGGAAGAGTTATGAACTTTCATCTGGCACTGTTATTGGTTTCGTTCATCCATTAGAATTGCCTGAGGCGGAGAAGGAATTATGGAAAGAGCAATTAGAAAGTGCGGGAATTGTTCAGCCGTTCCTACAAATTGAGCGTCCAGTGTTTGTAGTAGAAGAGAATGATGGGAGTGCTATTGAGAGATTTGGCGGTATTTTACTAAATGGTCGTTCGTTATTCGGTAAGATGACGAAGCTTGGATGGATCCGTGGGTCTGTTCAAGATGGCGGTGTATATTATACATTTTACAAAGAAGATACTCGTACCGGATTAGGCGTGCAATTGTCATTTAGCGGAGCGCCGATTGGTTATGAAGATGAAGAAGATGTATGTGTATTTGACATTCAATTTTATAAAGCAGGTACAGTGAATCGTGGTTCATATGAATACGATGAGATTGATGATGAAAGACGCATTGTACCAAAAGAAGTAGATAAACGCTTCTTTAGTGAAATGTTATATGATGTGCAAGTAGCGACAGATTCAAATCTTGGGCATAATGAAAGTTGGCGTAGCGAACGATAAGAAAACCCCCTTCATTGGTAGGAAAATGAAGGGGGTTTTTCAATGTTTCAAAAGGTTCTTTCATAATAAAAGCGAATTAGGGGGAAGAGGATTTTTATCCTTTTAGAAGGGATTGGTATCATGATCAAATAGATGATTGGGTAAATGGAGAGTATCATACGACTACACTGAATACAGCGGGAATAGAAGGGAAAATGTTAACGTTACAGCCACGGTAATGATAGAAAAGACTTTTACTATATGTAAGAGTCTCTTTTTTTGTAAACGCGACAAAATTTGACAAAAAAATTTGCAGGAACTTGTTATAATTTCTGTTGGAATATTTTGTTTAATGAGAAATGGGTGTATAGCGTAAAAGATTTCGATGTCATACAAATACATTTTTTGTTTTACATTCAAGGATTTCATAAGAGAAGAATTACAAAAATGAATGACATGGAGAAGTCATAGGGGGAGAGGAGATTTAGCATGAGTATTAAAGTAATAAGAGCAACAGGGGTAATGGGAGGAGCAGCAAGAGTTGCTGTAAAGGTAGATAACGAAGTAGTAATGAAACTTGAGAATAACGAAGAATATACGCTTCCTTTTGAATTAGATGAAGCGAATATTAAAGTAAAACAATTCTTTTTTGGAAGTAAAGAAAAGAAAGTAAAGGATGGCGATGTAGTAGAAATTAAGATAAATAGTATTGCTATGCTATTACTGATGGTGTCAATGATGGCTGTTTTATTTGGTTCGTCAATTGGTATAAATATTGTTGTTTTTGGTATGATAGGAGCTTTAGTTACATTAGTATACGGATTGAATAACTGGTTTCGTTTAGAGGTTAAATAATTATTGTATATATATTTATTTCAGTTGATTTACTATACATGGGATGAAAATATTTTTAAGTGGGAAATGGGGAGAATCAGTATGAAGAAAATGGTTGTAATATCTAGTTTGGCGCTAATAGTAGGTTTAACAACTGGTTGTAGCAGTGAAAAAACAAGTGGACCTAAAACAGTATCTGTAAAAAAAGAAAAAGAGTTAGTAGCGAAAGATATTTTTAAAAAAGCAGCTGACGGATTAAAACAAGAGGAATATCTTACATTGACATCTCTTATGTCAATGAAGGGGAGCGGCCAATCAGAAGAAATTAAAATGAAAATACAAATGGAGCCGAAACTGAAGAATTCTAGAGCTGAAATGAAAATAAGTGGTACAGATATTGTAACGTATGAAGTAGATGGAAAGGTCGCTGCTCAAGTGAAAAACCCTGATACAGGAGAGTTAGTTACGATACCTAATAATCAATTTAATGTAAATGATGTAATGGTCAGTAAAAATTTACTTAATGAGTTAGATTTACCGGAAGCTTTGGCTAAGAAAATGAAAGCAAAGAAAGATGGAGACACATATAAACTTACACTTGAATTAAAGGGAAAAGAAGCGGTAGATACGTTACAAAAAATTAATGGAGATATGAAAAAATTAACGGAAGGATTTAATATGGATGCGTTTAACATTGAATATATAATAACAAAAGATTATAAATTTGAAGAGATGCGAACAACTATAAAAGTGAGTGAAAGTAACTCAGATAAAAAAGCTAGTACAGATAAGGAAAAATTGGATGCAGTTGTGAGTATAAAGATTGATTCATATGAAAAGTTTGATTCAATTAAGTTACCAGAAGGGATTCAATAATTTCAATCGTAAAAGGATAAAAAGGAGCGGAAATCTGCTCCTTTTTTATTTTTCCTACTATTTTTAGAAGATTTATATGAATATAGTTGAACGGCACTTCATTTTTTTCTGGAATAAATGTGAAACGTTGTATAAAATAATCAAGAAAGGCAAAAATTATAGGGGGAAAGTTGTGAAGAAAAATAAGAGTTTAATAAGTTTTTTAGGAGTGTTTATTATGTTGTTTTCTTTTTGTTTTCAAGGAAATGTACAGGCAGATGTAAATACTGTTCAATCTGGAAAAATCAAATCAGGAAACGTAACAGTATGGGAAGTTGGAAATGTAGCGAAAGTATTAGCGGATGTGGAGCGCTTAAATTTAAATACAGTAAATGTACCGATTCAAGTAGATATCCCAAATGTGACTTCTACTAACATGGTAATTAATCAAGCGCAAAAGCAACAAGCTATTATTTTAATTCAAGAATTATTAAAGCGTAATATTCAAGTTATAGTGGAACCGTTCCCATATATTCAGCAGGGGAATGTTGGAGAGACAGAATGGAACCCAAGTAACATTAATGATTTCTTCTGGAATTGGAAGACGGTTATTCTGCAAGATATTTTTAATTCCATTACAAGTAAATACAATGTGTATGGACTAAAGATTGCTTCTAATTTCGTGAATATGGAGTATGCAGAAGGATACTGGAGCGATACAATTGATTTTGTTCGTAATCAGTATAAAGGAAATATTTTGTATCAAATGAACTGGTGGTTAACAGCAAGCTGGGATCCTTCTTATGAAGAGAAGTTTATAGAGAAAATAAACCGTCCGTATTTAAAGAAGGTAGATATTGTTAGTATCGATAGTTGGTTTGAAGTTTCTGGAAAAAGAAATCCGTCATATGAAGAAGTGAAGCAAAGTTTATTTGCGACGACAGTATATAATCGTGGGCAAAATGTTGTTCAGCAATTGGAACAATTACATAATGCAACAGGAAAGCCAGTTTACTTCGGTGGATTTAACGTTCCAGCACGTGAACTTGGATTACAAAATCCATGGAATCCAGATGTTTCAAATGTGTTTTCGAAAGATGTACAATTAAATGGATGGCGTGCTTACCGCGATGTATTAGAACCGAAACCATATTTTAAAGGTTTTTCAATTTGGTTTATTGGCTCTAATGATAGTACACATGCGTATCAAATACATAGTAAAGAAGCAGAGACAGTTATTAACGGGTGGTACCGAAAATAATTTTTATAAAATAGGTAAGTTTTGAAGTTTACTACATATATTTCTAGTGAAAGGCCTTTCACCATCTTATCACCTAGGGGGCAATCATAATGAAATTTTTGTCTTACCTTACAGTAATTTTGGTGATTCTCGGCGGTTTGAATTGGTTGTTTGTAGCGTTAGATTACAATGTAGTTGAGAAATGGTTTGGTTCTATGCCGGCGCTTGTGGACACTATTTATTGGCTCATTGGTCTTTCTGCTATTTATCAAATTTTTGATCGGTTCTTCACGGACAATTAGCAATTATACTTTATTACTAGAGTGTTAAGTACGATTATGTACTTAACACTTTTTTGTATGTTTATAAAAATAGTTTGCACATGCAAGCGATTCCATTGCGTCTTGCGCCGTAATAATAGAAAACAAATTGACCACGTATTATATTTTGGGTTATAATTCAGAAAGTTTAAAAATTAATAAAAATGAGAAATAGGGAGGTTATGAGGGTAATGGAGAGAGTCTATAATTTTTCAGCAGGACCATCAATACTCCCTTTGCCAGTTTTAGAGAAAGTGCAAAAGGAGCTTGTAAATTATAACGGGACAGGCATGTCTATTATGGAAATGAGTCATCGATCTTCTTATTTTCAAAGTATTATAGAGGAAGCGAGTAACTTACTTCGTGAATTAATGAGCATCCCTGATGAGTATGATGTTTTATTTTTACAAGGCGGTGCGTCATTACAATTTTCTATGATACCACTGAACTTAATGAATACGTATAAAAAAGCTGGATACGTACTAACTGGCTCATGGTCTAAAAAGGCACTGCAAGAAGCCGAAAAAGTTGGGGAAGTACAAGTGATTGCTTCTTCCGAGCAAGAGAAGTTTACTACGATTCCTAAACTGGACGGTTTACTAAGCGATGAAAAACTAGATTATGTACATATTACAACGAATAATACAATTGAGGGGACAAAATATGTGGATATTCCACATATAGAAAGAGTGCCGCTCGTTGCGGATATGTCTTCAAATATTTTGTCAGAACAATATGATGTTTCGAAGTTTGGTCTTATATACGCGGGAGCACAAAAAAATTTAGGACCAGCGGGCTTAACGATTGCTATTATAAAAAGAGATTTAATTGGGGGAGCAGATCGCTCTTGTCCGACAATGTTAAATTATGAAACTTACAGTAAAAATAACTCCTTATATAATACACCGCCATCCTTTAGTATTTACGTAACAAAACTTGTACTAGAGTGGTTGAAAGAGCAAGGCGGAGTATCTGCGATTGAAGAACAAAATAGAATGAAATCTTCACTTATTTATCATTTTTTAGATGAATCTAAATTGTTTACTTCACCAGTTGATCCTGCGTATCGATCACTTATGAACATTCCATTTACAACACCGTCAGAAGAACTTAACAATGAGTTTTTACAAAAAGCGAAGGAACGCGGCCTTGTTACGTTAAAAGGACATCGCTCAGTTGGCGGTATGCGTGCCAGTATTTACAATGCGATGCCAGCACACGGCGTAAAACGATTAGTAGATTATATGAAGGAATTTGAGCTTGAGAATAGATAGGGAGATGGGGATATGTTTCGTGTTCAAACGTTAAATCAAATTGCAGAAAAAGGCTTGCAAGTTTTTACTGAAGAACGTTATGAAGTAGGAGATAGAATCAATCATCCAGATGGAATTTTGCTTCGTAGCTATTCTTTACATCAAGAAGAGTTTTCAAAAGACTTAAAGGCGATTGCAAGAGCTGGCGCTGGTGTAAATAATATTCCTGTCGAGAGATGTACAGAAAAAGGAATTGTAGTATTTAACACGCCGGGGGCAAATGCAAACGCTGTAAAGGAACTCATTATTGCCAGTCTTATTATGTCTTCACGCAACATTATTAATGGTGTAAGTTGGACGAAAAACTTAGAGGGTGAAGAAGTACCACAGCTTGTTGAATCAGGAAAAAAACAATTTGTTGGATCAGAAATTGCAGGGAAACGTCTAGGTGTTATCGGACTTGGCGCAATCGGTGCTTTAGTTGCGAACGATGCGTTAGCGTTAGGCATGGATGTTATCGGATATGATCCTTATATTTCAGTTGAAACAGCTTGGCGTCTTTCTACACATGTGCAAAGAGCATTTAGCCTTGATGAAATTTTTGCAACGTGTGATTATATTACACTGCATATTCCTCTTACGAATCAAACGAAGGGGATCATTGGGGAACACGCTGTAGAGAAGATGAAAAGAGGGATGCGTCTATTTAATTTCTCTAGAGGAGAACTTGTAGATGAAAAGGTTCTTCAAACAGCATTAGAAGAAGATATTATTACACATTACGTAACGGATTTCCCGAATGAAAATGTAATAAAGATGAAAAATGTAACAGCGACGCCTCACCTTGGCGCATCAACGTCTGAATCGGAAGAAAATTGTGCAGTAATGGCGGCGCGTCAATTACGTGAATATTTAGAGACAGGAAATATTCGTAATTCAGTAAACTATCCAAACGTAGAATTGCCGTATATCGGAAAGAAACGAATTACAATTATGCATCAAAACGTCCCGAATATGGTAGGGCAAATTACAGGATGCTTAGCGGAACATCATATTAATATTGCCGATATGATTAATCGTAGTAAACATTCTTGGGCATACACAATGATTGATATCGATAACGGAATTGATGATATAATAAAAGAGAATATTGTGGAAAATATAAGCAAAATTACAGGTGTTGTAGCCGTTCGAATGATTGTGTAAAGGAGAGAGGAATGTGGCAAAAATCCGACCGTTTCGGGCCATTCGTCCAGTAGAGGAAAAAGCAGCACAAGTTGCAGCTTTACCGTATGACGTATTAAATAGTGAAGAGGCAAGGGAAGTTGTAAAAGGGAATCCATATTCTTTCTTGCATGTTGATAAAGCAGAAATTGATTTAGACCCTGCACTGTCACCGTATGATGATCGCGTGTATGAAAAAGCGGGCGACAATTTAAAGCAATTTATACGAGAAGAAGTGTTCATACAAGATGAAGAGCCAGCGCTATATATTTATGAACTGACGATGCAAGGAAGAACGCAGTCAGGCCTTGTCGTTTGTACATCTATTGATGAGTATGAAGATGATACAATTAAAAAACATGAAAGAACACGTCATGAAAAAGAGTTAGATCGTATTCGCCACGTAGATGTGTGTGACGCAAATACAGGTCCGATCTTTTTAACGTACCGTACAAAAGATGAAGTAAAGCATTTAATTAGAAGCTGGAAAGAAGAGCATGCGCCAATTTATACATTTACAGCAGAAGACGGTGTTAAGCATGTTGCGTGGAAGATTGCAGATGAAGATGTAATTACGACTTTAGTAAACGCATTTGAAGATATTCCTAATCTTTATATTGCAGATGGGCATCACCGTTCTGCATCAGCTGCAAAAGTAGGACTTATGCGAAGAGAACAATATCCAAATTACACAGGAGAAGAGGAATTTAACTTCTTCTTATCCGTTCTATTCCCTCATGATGAATTATCGATTTGGGACTATAACCGAGTTGTGAAAGATTTAAACGGTTTATCAGAAGAACAGTTTTTAAAACAAATCAAGCAATACTTCTATGTAGAAGAGGCACCTGTTTCTCCGTATAAACCAAATGAACCAAAAACATTTGGAATGTATGTAAATGAGAAGTGGTATAAGCTTACTGTGAAAGAAGAAACATTTGATGCGAATGATCTTGTTAGAGGTTTAGATGTATCTATCCTGCAAGATCATTTATTAAGCCAAGTACTTGAAATACATGATCCGCGTTCTGATTCACGCATTGATTTTGTTGGCGGAATACGGGGGCTAGAAGAACTAGAACGCCTTGTGAACAGCGGCGAATACAAAGCAGCATTCGCATTATATCCGACATCTATGGAAGATTTATTAGCAATCGCAGATGCCGGAGAAGTCATGCCGCCGAAATCAACGTGGTTTGAACCGAAACTGCGTAGTGGGTTGTTTGTTCATTCTTTAAAGTAAATATTGACTTCTATAGTTTTGAAAAACCGAAATGATTTGAGTTTCGGTTTTTCTTATTTTGGCTCAGTTAACGTTTAATGTTGATTTTCATGTTAAGATTGAAATATGTAACAGCAGGTCGCTACAAAAAAATGGAGGAAATACGATGAAAATGCATCTTCAAAAAAGTTTTTATGTTGAATTGAAAAATGCAATTCGTTGTCATTATAACGAACTTTTAACTAGGTGCGGTGTTGACACAATATATGGGTACTCCATATTAACAGACGATTGTGTCAATAGCATTGGACCAGTGGCTAATGAAGAAAGACTAATCAAAGTTAATAAATCGGACCCTTTATACAATTATTATAGATACGGAGCTGTTGAGTGGAGCGAATGGGACGATTTTGGAATGTTTGATGAAGTGAAAAAAATTATTAAGAAATATCATAATATTGTCGAAGATGACTTTAATATACGAGTAAATACACTGTTGAAAGAAACGTTAAATGTGTTAATGGAACTTGAATCAGAAGGATTGTTTGGAGATAGAGATGATAATCGATTTATTGTCATTTGTGTAACTGATTCTTCGAACGAAATCATGATTGAATCAGCTCGATTGCTTAATACATTAAAGACATACGAAGAATATGCTTCAGAATTTGCATAAGAATAAATATAAGTAAAACTGCTCTCTATAAGAGGCGATTTTCATTTGATCGAAAGTCACCAATTAATAGTAACGATTCGTTGTGACGTAACAATTGAACAATTAGAACCTGATGAAAAAAACGTACAAAGATAATTGCGATGTTTACATGTGTGAATCAAGTTGGAAAAGAAGTTATGAAGGGAAGTTTTTCGGGGATTATTCTTTAATAGGAGAAGTAATGAATAAGTGGGTTCTCCATGCCTCTCAGGCTTAGCGTTTTAATTCCCCCATAACGTATATTCTGTTCTTTTCTTAACTATTAGAAAATAGTTGAATAAGCTCGTCAACAAAAAGGACATTCCGAGTATTACAAGAAATGTCCTTTCTGCTAAAATGTAAGGTATTTTGCTAAAATTCAAACTCTAAAATCAGTTTACTAGTTTGACCTGTAAACTGATAATTATAGGACCCTCTCAGATTTTCTAAGTTACCGGTAGCTTTAATAATTGTTCCTGGGGAATCTAAATTTCCTTTATCAAATATTCCTTGCTCTATAGCTGTGAATGTCCCTTGTTGCCCCTTATAAATTCCTTCAAAGTGTAAAAATCCAGAAATTTTAGCCGTAGCCAAGTGACCATCATTTATATTTGAGTCTACATAATATAATAAGTATTCAACAAAAGCTTTTCCTTTTAATTCTCCATCAATATCATATTCAACATGGGCAATATTAATAGGGAAATCTTTTCTAGTATCATCAATTAGTTTTTCATCCCATTTACTTACTGTAAATGTTACTTCCATACACGTAAATCCCCCTTTATCATTAGATAAGTAATCTTCATATCATTTGAAAAGTACCAATTCACAGTCATATCTTATAGGAGTGTTTTTTATTTATTTGAGTCCTGTCATATCGTTATCTGCTCCTCCCCACGAAGGACTTACTGTCGCCACGGTATCTCCTGGCTGTAATCTCTTTGGTTTTTTTAACATGTTAACTCCGCTCCTACATAATGTAATGGACTACGATTATACAAACTGTATCATTGAAAAACATGATGTATGACATTAGTTTCTTCATCATCAATCCGTTTACCTGCTGGGATTCAAGAATTCAGTCTTAGTGTTGAATATAGGAATAACCGATTTATATTTGAAAATTACAGTATGCAACATTGCATGAGGAAAACGGTTGTTATTTTCACTACCTGTAACTATAATGATTACAGGTTGGTCGATACCAATCAAAAAAATAAAATCATCATGAATGGAGATGTTTCATAATGGGTATGAAAAAATTAATTTTAGCAGGTGCTTTAGGGATCGCAGCATTATCAGGAACAAATTTACCAGGACTAGAAGTAACAAAAGCGAGTGCAGCTTCTATTGAATCGAATTTCTCGACGTTAGAAGGACGAGTAGTAGAAGTAGATAACGGTGTAATTGTTGTAAAATCTAAGCAATATGAGGAACCGGTTAGTGTGTATATTGATTCACTTTCAAATGTGAAAGTAGGAGATGAAGTAAAAGCTACTGGATCTATGATGCGTAATTTTACAGAATATATGGTTGCAACTGCAGTTGAAAATACAACAAACAATTTAGGTATGCACATGAAAGAAGATGGCTCACCTAATTATGTAATTGGAGAAGTATCAAAAGTAGGAACGATGGAAGATGAGGGAGACGGTGCTACTAAATATGTTGTAGTTGAGTATCCATCGCTAAATGGAAAGAAAGCTATTATTGATGTTTTCTTAACAAAGGGACAAGTATTTAATGCGGGTGAGAAAGTGAAAATTGATATGAAGTATGTAGGCTGGGGTGGTATTTCTATTAACTGGAACACAGTTGATCATATTGAAAAAGTTCATGAAGCAAAGACGAACGCTGAAAATAATGACGATGTATGGATTTGGTCTTAATAAGGCGAGTATAGGTCGTTATTTGCAATTTTCTCCAAACAATACATGTAAAAACTAAATGTATCATGCAGTACCCATCTCATTGCGTATAACAATTAGATGGGTACTTTTTTATTTGAAATTTGCGCAAGTCAATGTTCAGCATTTCTTTTTAAGAGTAAATTACGGTTGAAATCAAAACTTTATTTGCAGTATATAATAAATAATGTTGATTTTTTATCTTATATTAAAATAAAAACAAACCACTGTTCGATTTGAATATTCCACGATATAATGGTGAGAGTTTATGACAGAATAAATATTTACATAAGAAGTGAGGTACTGTATGAAAAAAAGAACGACAGACATTATTTTTATTATTATTGGTGCATTTCTTTTTGCGTTAGGTGTCAATTTGTTTGTTATCCCGAACGAGTTTGGTGAGGGTGGGGTAACAGGTATCACGATTATTACGTACTATTTATTTGAATGGTCACCAGGTTTAGTTAACTTAATTTTAAATGCGATTTTGTTAATAGTAGGTTATAAATTTTTAAATAAAATCACAACAATTTATACGATTATCGCTGTAGTGACTAACTCGCTATTTCTTCATTTAACAGAAGGCTGGACAATTGCTTCGGATGAAATGCTTGTAAATGCCATTTTCGGAGGAATATTTATCGGGTGTGGTATTGGTCTTATCATTCGCGTTGGTGGAACGACAGCAGGTACTACGATCTTAGCAAGAATGACGCATAAGTATTTAGGCTGGAGTATTAGCTACGGTCTACTGTTCTTCGATTTAATCGTTGCGTTTTCATCTTATTTCATCATTGGTGCAGAAAAACTGATGATAACAATTATTATGCTATATGTAGCAACGAAAGTGATGGAATTTGTAATTGAAGGGTTAAATCCGAAGAAGGCTATTACGATTATTTCTGATAATCCAGATGAAATTGCCGGGAAGGTGACAACCTTAATGGGGAGAGGGGTTACCGTGTATTCAGGTCATGGCTATTACACGAAAACGCCGAAGGATATTCTTTATGTTGTTATTAATAAGCAAGAAGTAGTGAAGCTAAAACGGATTGTTCAAACTACGGATCCGGCGGCGTTCATCGCTATACACGATGTTCGTGATGTGTTCGGAGAAGGATTTGTTGATATTTCGAAGGCTTAGAAATTGTTTTTGATTAAAATAATTTTAATACTAAAACGTGAGAATCTATTTTGAATAGTCTTTTTTCAAAATAGATTCTTTTTCTTTTTCTTGCAAAAAATTCAATTGTTTCTTAAGGTAAGGATGTAGAAGGATGAACAAGAGAGGGTTTAATGAAGATGATACATATTTTATTAGCTGATGATGATAAGCATATTAGAGAGTTGTTGCATTACCATTTACAAAAAGAGGGGTTTAAAGTTTTTGAAGCAGAAGATGGAAAGGTAGCGCAAGACGTTTTAGAGAAGGAAAATATTCATCTTGCGATCGTAGACATTATGATGCCGTTCGTTGATGGCTATACGTTATGTGAAGAAATCCGGAAGTATCATGATATACCGGTTATTTTATTAACGGCGAAAGATCAGTTAGTTGATAAAGAAAAAGGATTTATTTCTGGTACGGACGATTATATCGTAAAACCATTTGAACCAGCTGAAGTGATTTTCCGTATGAAAGCTTTATTACGACGTTATCAAATGCTGAGTGCAGATATTATTACGTTGCACGGAACGACAATTGATCGAAAAGGTGTAGAAGTAAAGTGTAACGGTCAAACAATTTTGCTTCCTTTAAAGGAATTTGAGTTATTATCACAACTTGCTAGTTATCCTGGAAGAACATTTTCAAGAGAAGAGCTAATTGAATTAGTATGGGGAATGGATTTTGAAGGAGATGAACGAACAGTTGATGTTCATGTGAAAAGGCTGCGAGATCGTTTCTCAAAACGAACGGATGATTTTCAAATTACGACAGTGCGCGGCCTCGGGTATAAGTTGGAGTTGAACTAAGATGAAATCACTATATTCTAGATTTGTATTTATGACGGTCGGCATTATGCTACTTAGTAGTATTATCGGCTTTTTATTAACGAACGTATATTATCAAGTGAAATTAAAACCGTATAACAGTGAAAAGATTTTAAAGTATGCTGAAGAAGTTAAATCGTTATATGAAAAGCAAAGTGAAGAAAATCAAGAGGCGTACTTACATTCTATCGCAAAGTTAGGGTATGAAATTTATATTGTCGATGATCAAAAGAATGGAAAGCGTATCGGTAATGCGTTTCGTAAGACGTCTATTAGCGATGCTACTGTTCATAAAGTATTGCAAGGAGAAACGTTTAATGGTGTTTCTACATATCCAACGCGTCTCTTTATTACAGGGTTTTTCGATAATGAATTAATTAATAGCGTCGGTGTCCCAGTACAACACGGTGATAAACAGTACGCTTTATTCATTCGCCCTGACGTTCAACAACAATTCGGCGAGATGAGAATTTTTCTAGCGGTATTACTAGGGTTTATCGTACTATTAAGTATTATTTTTATAGCGATTGCAGCAGGTTATATCGTTCGCCCAATCCGTAAATTTACGAAGGCTACGCAAAAAATTGCGAGTGGGGAATATGAAATTGAATTAGATGTAAAACGAAAAGATGAAATAGGAACGTTATCTACAAGCTTCCAAAAGATGACGAAAAGTATAAAAGAACTAGATGAAATGAGACAAGAATTCGTTTCGAACGTTTCACATGAATTTCAGTCGCCGCTTTCTTCCATACAAGGTTTTTCAAAGACGTTGCAAACAGAAAAGATGAGTGAGGAAGAAAGAAATCATTACTTACAAATTATTGAGGGTGAAAGTAAGCGAATGTCTAGTTTATGTAAACAGTTACTTACGCTCGCTTCATTAGATAAAGAGGAAAAGGTTCTACAAATAAGAGAATTCAATCTGCAGAAGCAAATTAAAGACGTCATTTTTATGCTTGAGTGGAAATGGCGGGAAAAAGATATCGCCGTTGAATTTAATGTGCCAGATATCACTATAAAAGGTGATGAAAACTTACTTCACCAAGTATGGAGTAACATTTTCACGAATAGCATTAAGTTTTCAAACGATGGTGGAACGATTGAGTTTTTCGTCGAAGAGTTAGAGTCTAGTGTCATTATTTCTATATCAGACAACGGAATCGGTATGGAAAAAGAAGAAATGGATCGTATTTTTGACCGTTTTTACAAAGTAGATACAGCAAGGACGAGAAACGTAGAAGGTAGCGGTTTAGGGTTGTCGATTGTGCAGAAGATTGTTGAACTGCATCATGGAAACGTTTCGGTGTATAGTACGAAGGGGGAAGGAACGACCGTTCGGGTGGAGCTTCCGAAATAGATGGAAAGAAAGAGGCTGTTTCGGAACTGCCTCTTTTTTGTCGTTTTATGTCGGCAAGTCGATATAATCGGAAAATCGCTGATATAATTTGAGCTGCGCCGATATAATTCTATTTGCGCTGATATATTTGAAAAATCGCTGATATAAATTTCATGTACTGTATTTCTGCTATAAAGCCACACCTTTCCCGCGCTCAAAAAGTATCAGATGTAATTTAATTTCCCCTCTGTAATCTTCTGTTCATATTCCGTTCATATTTCTTTTTTATGATAAGTGCATAGAAAGAAAGAGGAAGGAGCGAGCGAAATGTTTTTAGCTCTGCGTGAATTGAAACAATCAAAATTAAGATACGGATTAATCGGACTGATTATGGTGTTATTATCATTTTTAGTTCTTGTTATTTCAGGATTAGCAAATGGACTATCATATGATAATGCTTCATCGATTCAAAATATGGAGGCAAATAAGTTCGTTTTAGCAGATGATGCAGAAAATAAATTACTTCGTTCACAAATTAAGAAAGACGATGTAGATAACGTAGTAAATCAAGTAGGCGAGAAAGAAGCCGTTCCGTTTCGTGTGAAAGTTTCAACATATGAAAAGAAAGATAGTTCGAAAAAAGTGGATGTCGCTATTTTCTCAAGTGAACGTGATTCATTTTTAGAACCCAAAATTGTAAAAGGTGAGAAATTAGGTACAGCAAATAACGAAATGGTTGCTGACGAATCAATTAAAGAAAAAGGAATTGATATTGGAGATACAATTATTGATCCTGTTTCAAAGAAAGAATTTACAATCGTTGGATTTACGAAAGATCAAATGTTTAGCCATACACCAGTTGTGTATGTAAATGAAGACGTATGGGGATCTATTTCACAACCAAATCAAAAAGATTATAGTGCAATTGCGCTGAATACAGATAAAGAAATCAAAAATGCACATGTTATCGACAAAAAAGAAGTACTGCAAAGTATTCCAGGATTTAAAGAAGAGCAAGGAACATTGACGATGATCATTGCATTCTTACTTGTTATCGCTGCGTTATTAATCGGTGTATTCTTCTACGTTATTACACTGCAAAAAACACAGCAATTAGGCGTATTAAAAGCAATTGGTACGAAGAACTCTTATTTAGCAAATAGCTTAGTCGTACAGGCGTTATTCTTATCAGTCGTTGCGATGGTAATAAGTATTGTTCTTGTACAAGGGTTAGAACAAATTTTACCAGCTGGTATGCCATTCTTATTAACAACACCGATGATTGCACAATATGCGGCAATCTTTATCGTTATTAGTATTTTAGGAACACTTATTTCGTTATATCAAGTATTAAAAGTTGATGCATTAGAAGCAATTGGAGGCGGGATGTAATGACTTCATTATTAAAATTAGACAAAGTAAGTAAAGTGTACGGAGAAGGAAATACGGAAGTAACAGCCCTTCATCCGATGTCGCTTGATGTGAAAGCTGGAGAGTTTATCGGAATCGTTGGTCCTTCTGGATCAGGGAAAAGTACATTATTATCAATCGCTGGTGCTTTATTATCACCGTCAAAAGGGGATATTTACATTCGCGAGCAAAATATTACGAAGCTATCAGAAAAGGAAATGACAGACATTCGTTTGAAAAAAATCGGCTTCATTTTCCAGTTTGCAAACCTTGTTCCATATTTAAATGTGAAAGAACAGTTACTTTACATTGCAAAGCTAAAAAAAGAAAGTAAACAAGAATCCGGAAAGCGTGCAGATCATTTATTAGCGGCATTTGGATTAGGAGAAAGAAAGAATCATTATCCAAATCAACTATCTGGCGGGGAAAAACAAAGGGTAGCAATCGCTCGTGCGTTCATGAACAACCCAGATTTAATATTAGCGGATGAGCCAACGGCAAGCTTAGACTCAAAACGCGCACGTGAAGTTGTTGAAATGATGAAACGCGAAGTGAAAGAGAGCCAAAAAGCAGCAATTATGATTACACATGATGAAAGAATGCTTGATGTATGTGATCGTATATTGACGCTTCGAGATGGACAGTTAATATAAAAAAAGGAAAACCGTACATGTATGTGCGGTTTTCCTTTTTTTATGGACTTATTTAGAGAATAACGTTTTAATTTTATTACGAGTAAGTAATAAAACACCGCCTAATACAGATAGCATTCCTAGAGCCATATTGTTTGATTGCTCGCTACCAGCGTTAGGAAGTTCTTTAGCGTTATTGTTTTTAGTACCATTATCTGCTTGCGTTTGTTTAGACTGTGATACTTCATTAATCTTGTTATCAACATTTTGCTTCGTTGTATGTAACTCAGCTAATTTGTCGTCAATTTTTTTCTCAGTATGCTTAAAGTCGTTGATTTTAATATCTAAGTCTTGTTTTTTCTTTGATAAATCATCTGAAACAGTTTGTTTCGATTGTTTAATTTCGTTAATTTTATTAATTAAATCTTGTCTAGCTTCTTGTAAAACAGCTAGTTTGTTTTTTACATCTTGTTTAGCTAATTCTAAGTTAGCGGAAAGACTGTCTAAATTGCCTTTAATTTTCTTAAGTTCCTCTAACGTGTTACCGGTATTCGGCTTGTTTTCTTTTAGTTCAGCGAGTTTGTCCTCAGCAGTTTGTTTCGCTTTTTTTAACTCAGCTAATTTTTCATCTACTTGTTTTTTAACTTCCTTAAGTTCATTAACCTTTTGATCAATGTTCTCTTTATGTTGCTTCATTTCATTCACTTTTTCATCGACAGTTTGTTTATGTTCTTTAATCTCATTCACTTTGTTATCGATATTTTGCTTATGTTCTTTTACTTCAGCAACTTTATCTTCTACTTGTTTTTTATGCTCTTTAATTTCAGCGATTTTATCTTCTGCGATTTGTTTGTCTTGCTGAAGTTTTGCATCTAGTTCTTGTTTATGTTGTTTAATCTCGTTAATTTTTTCATCAGCAACTTGTTTACGTTCATGTAGTTCATTTACCTTCGTATCAACATTTTCCTTAACCTTGTTAAGTTCATTCAATGTTTGATCCACGTTTTCTTTGTGTTGCTGTAATTTCGCATCTAACTCTTGTTTATGTTGCTTAATTTCAGCTAATCGATCTCCCGTACTTTGCTGAGGAGTAGCATCATTTACTTCCGCATGAGCAGGGTTCGCGCCAGCAATCATTGCTAAAGCTAGTGTAGACGCAGCAATTGTTTGTTTTGTTTTCATATTTTTGTACCTCTTTTCTTTCATATGCATGAACTGTTTTGTGTAAAAATGAGCATATAGAAGTAGATTCTTCCATCATTATATACCATCTGCGCCGTCTAGAGGAAGTATTTGCATAATAATCTATGATTATGTAATTTTTATAATCTCTTATTTTGGAGTAGGGGATAAATCTTTAGCTAGATGAACAATTTCTTCAATAGTAAAGCTTATATCTTTATTATTGCGAATAACAAACAAATAATCAGCCTCATTTTCTATAGGATCTACCACATCATCGTGAAGTGATTCAGTTTATTGTCGATCAAATACTTCTTTGAAACTAGAATATCCACCTCTAAAAATATTGGTACTTCGCGTGCTTCGAGCCACTCTTTCGTAAAGTACATCATCTGGAATGTCAAAATGAACGAGTATGCGTACATATTCATTCTGTGGAAATAATTCGTTTAGTAAATATAACCTTCCATTTTTACTGCGATTGGAGTTACTAATAATAAGGTGTAAATTTGAATGTTCTTTCGCATAATCAACAATGAATTTTGAAAGACCGTGCTTAAATGTATTAGGGCCTTTAGCCGGCTGTAATTTTTCGTAATGCGTGTTAATAAATTCAGCTTGATTATCTTGATCCATAACGAAAGAGTGGGGTAACTCTTTTTCTAATGCTCTTGCAAATGTAGTTTTTCCACTGTGTGTTTTTCCAACTGTAATGATGACTAATCTTTTCATGACGCCCTCCATTTGTATTGTTATGAACTGGAATATTCGGTGTAGATCGAAATCTTCCTGCTAGAGATTACACAAATTGTTGAGCGTTAGTAGGCTGAAAACTTTACAAAAAAACTTATTTATGCTATAATTTACCAATATAAAAATAAAGTGTATAATAGGGTTCTCCTGGCCAGGGGAACCCTATTTTTGTTGTAAAAATGAAGGAGAGTGTATGTACGTGAAACAAGGTGAAGCAAGTGTAACGTCGTTAGTATCAGCTTTCAGCAGGGCATATCATAGTGAATTTGATAATCCGAAGGTCTTTGATGATTATATCGCTAAAGAATTCATATCGCCAAAAGAACGTAACAATATTGAAACGAACATGGTTCAAGGGATTCACTTTTTCAATACAGACATTGCAGAGCAGTTTCAAGACAATCCAAAAGAAATATTAAAATGGATTACACAAGTTCAGTTATCACCAACACCTTTAGCACGTGCCGCATATTGTGAAAGAGTATTACTACATGAAATTACATTAGGAGCGAAACAATACGTCATACTCGGTGCAGGCTTAGATACGTTCAGTTTTAGAAACCGAGAGTTAGAGAATAAAATAGAAATATTTGAAGTGGATCATCCTTCTACGCAGGCGTTTAAGAAGGAAAGAATAAAAGAAGTAGAACTTGAAGTTCCAAATAACCTTCATTTTGTTTCGATGGATTTCACGAAAGGATTTTTCTATGAGCAGTTACGAAATGAAGGATTTGAAAATAAAAAGACGTTCTTTAGTCTATTAGGTGTAACGTACTATTTAACGAAAGAGGAACTTTCTAGTTTAATAGAATGTTTATTTGAGGTGGTTCCGGCAGGAAGTTCTATCGTTTTCGATTATCCCGATGAAAACTTGTTTACGGAAAAGGGACTGTCCAATCGAGTTGAAAATATGGTAAAAATGGCTGCGGTAGGCGGAGAACCGATGAAATCATGTTTTTCTTATGCCGAAATGGAAGCATTGTTAGAGAAGGCGGGTTTACTCATTTATGAACATTTATCGCCAGAAGATATAAATACATTATATTTTGAAGGACGAAACGATTATTTAGAAGCTTTTGAGACAGTGCATTATGTGCATGCGGTGAAAAGGTAGGAAATTAGTAGGCATGGGGAGGAATCTCTGTGTCTTTTTTTATAAAAAAGGAAATGAGCTGTAGTGGTGGAAAATATAATTATAAATATGTATAAATTAATGTTTTGTAGAAACTAAAGGGAAGGGGAAATAGAAGATGTTGAAATTACGAGGAAAATACAATGAAGCAAAAGTATATACTACGAATGTAGAAGAAACGGCAGCAGGTCAAATTATTGATCTTTGTAACCAAGAATTCGTAAAGGATAGCAAGATTCGTATTATGCCAGATACACATGCGGGTGCAGGTTGCACGATTGGGACAACAATGACAATTCAAGATAAGATTGTTCCTAATTTAGTCGGGGTTAACTAATCGGCTCAGACTTTAAACTACTCACTCAATTGACTGGGAACCCTAACGATAAAAGGCGAGGGCAATCAGCAGCCAGTGGTTATGGTGACATAATCGAATGGTTCAGAGACTTGTACCATGTTAGCAGACTAAGGTACAGAATTATTCCTCATCCATTTTGAGTTGAAGAGGAATAATTAATACGGTGAGCCTACAGTAGAGACTGCATATCTCGATGACTGTAGAGAAGGTATAGTCCACACTTTCAGGAAACTGGGAGGTAAGTACGATATTGGTTGTGGCATGGAGGTTGTTATAATTAATAAGAAAAAAGAGGAAATCAACTTCGATTACTTAGACGAAACGATACGTAAATTTGTCCCAAGTGGTTTTCGTATTCGAGATAAGGAACATAGATTTTCAAAAATGATTGATTTTGATAGTGTAAGAGCCCCGTTTACATTGCAACGTGCTCAAAAAAGTATTGGTACACTTGGCGGGGGCAATCATTTTGTCGAACTGAATGAGGATGATGAAGGAAATGTATACATTGTTATTCATAGTGGTTCGCGTAATTTAGGGAAACAAGTAGCAGAGTATTATCAAAACTTTGCTTACGAGCAACTTATAAACGTTAAATCTATTAAAGAAGAAATGATTGAGCGTTTAACGAAAGAAGGCAGACAACAAGAAATACATGAAGCTTTACGTGAAATTAAGAAACCGGTGATTCGTAAAGAATTAGCTTATTTAGAAGGACAAGGATTTAAAGATTACATGAATGATATGAAAATTGCACAAAAATATGCGGAGTTAAATCGTAAAGCAATGATTGATGAAATCGTCACTAAAATGGATTGGAAAGTAACAGATCAATTCACTACAATCCATAACTACATCGATATGGACAATATGATTCTAAGAAAAGGTGCTATTTCAGCTCAGAAAGATGAACGAGTAATCATTCCAATCAATATGAGAGATGGTTCAATCATTGCATTTGGTAAAGGAAATCCAGATTGGAACTTTTCTGGCCCTCATGGAGCAGGGCGTATTATGAGTCGCAAGAAGGCGAAAGAAGTACTTAACTTAGAGGATTTTCAAAATACAATGACAGAGGTTTGGACTACATCTGTTGCAGAAAGTACTTTAGATGAAGCACCAATGGTATATAAGCCAATGGATGAAATTATTGAGAATACAAAAGAAACAATTGATATTAAACATATTATTAAGCCACTTTACAATTTTAAGGCTAATTAAAAGAGGAGTAACGTTTATTAAAGAAAGAGAACTTGAAAAGATAGCATATTTTGTGGCGGTTATATAACAGAGATTAAAAAGACAACATATTAAACTAAGAGATTCATCATATTCATTTACATTTATGTAATGTTAAAGACTAGAAAGCTATATTGGCGCGAATTGCTAATTGTGGAGTGTGAAAAAAGACAAAATCTCTTAAAAAACACTTAATTTTTTATTCCATTAATCTTTACAATCTCCCCCTATAATGTGAATTGGACAAGCACCTAAGAGAAAGCAGAATATGTCAGTTTGTACATTCTATTATTAGGGGGAGAATTTGTATGAAAAAGACAGTTGCTTCGTTAGCAGTTATGGCGGCATTATTACCGACATTTTCAGCACATGCGGAAGGGAAAGAGCAAGTTCGAAAATCAGCTACAACTTTTAATGTTATTAGTGACATTCAAGGTGATTTAGGAGATTTTGATCACGTATTAAAAGATATGAATAAAGTAACGCCACTTTCTAGAGCGCTTATTATGAATGGGGATATAACGCCGACTGGACAACAGTCACAATATGATGATGTAAAGCGTGTGTTAAATAAAAATAAGCATCCGGAAAATGTATGGTCTACTGTGGGGAATCATGAGTTTTATGCTGGTAAATGGACAGCGGATGGGAAACTCTCTCAAAGTACATGGCCAAATGGTGTAACGGAAGAAACACTATTTGGTCGCTACTTACAATTTAGTGGACAAGAAAAGGTATATCATAAAAAAGAATTAGATGGCTATCCACTTTTATTTTTAGGAACTGAAAAATATATGAAATACCACGATTCAAAAATGTGGGACGAAGTATATATGAGTGATGAGCAATTAGGTTGGTTAAAACAAAATTTAGAAGAGTATAGTCAAAAAGATAAAAATAAGCCAATCTTTATTTTCTCTCATCACGTTTTACCTGATACGGTATCGGGATCAAGACAATCGCCGTATTTACAAGATTATTTAAACGTGGATAAATTGTACGATATATTAAAAGACTATCCGCAAGTTGTTTTCTTCACGAGCCATACGCATTGGGATTTAAACTTACCTGACTGGGCTGGTAAAAAGAAAATTAAAGGCGGAGATGAAAAAGGTTTCACTGTTGTAAATACGGGCGGGATTGAAACAGGCTGGATGTCAGCAGGACCAAATGGAGGAGAGAAAACTGCTCCAGATGGCTATTCATTTAAACAAGGGTTACAAGTGAAAGCATATGGTAACGATGTAATTGTGACAGCTTACGATTACAAACGTGATAAGGATATAAAGAAGTTATTAATTAGTGATTCAAAAATTGCGCAGATGGCACCAAATGTAACGGCAGATGATAGTAAAAATATAATTGTCGGTGCAACTGAATATATGGAGTATTCTATAGAAGGAACGAATGAGTGGCATACGTATAGTAAAGCAAATCCTCCGAAATTTAATGGAGATAAAGTCGTATACGTACGCCATAAAGGTGAAATGAATTTAGAGCCGGGATTAACACAGTTACTTCGTTTTTCGGTAAATAAGTGATTGGAGGGAGTCTGCATTTGAATGTGTGGGCTCTTTTTATTTTGTCACTTTTTGTCGGTAAGTCGATATATTTGAGAAATCGCCGATATAAATTGAGAATCGCTGATATAAATTGAGAATCGCTGATATATTTGAAAAACCGCCGATATAAATTTCATGTACCGAATTTTAATACATTTTTAACCGAGAAAGGTGACTTCACCATTTTTACGTGTAATAATAGTAACGTTACATATATTGTGAAAGAAGTACAAAAGGAGCGTTACAATGAATTTAGCTAAATTCCCGAGAAAAAAATATACAGAATCATATACACCAATTGAAAAGTTAAACAACTTTTCTGAAGCACTTGGTGGCCCGACTATTTATTTTAAACGAGATGATTTACTTGGTTTAACAGCTGGTGGCAATAAGACGAGAAAATTAGAATTTTTAGTTGCAGATGCACAGGAAAATGGTGCAGATACGTTAATTACAGCTGGTGGTATTCAGTCAAATCATTGCCGCCTGACACTGGCAGCTGCGGTAAAAGAAAAAATGAAATGTATCCTTGTATTAGAGGAAGGGCTTGAGCCAGAAGAGAAGAGAGACTTTAACGGAAACTATTTCTTATATCACTTATTAGGTGCTGAAAATGTAATTGTTGTACCGAACGGAGCAGACCTGATGGAAGAAATGCATAAAGTAGCAAAAGAAGTAAGTGAAAAAGGGAATACACCATATGTAATTCCAGTTGGTGGATCAAACCCTACGGGCGCTATGGGATACGTTGCTTGTGCGCAAGAAATTATGGCGCAATCATTTGAGCAAGGAATTGATTTCAGTTCAGTTGTTTGTGTAAGTGGTAGCGGCGGTATGCATGCTGGGTTAATTACTGGTTTTTCTGGAACACAAAGCCATATTCCTGTAATCGGGATTAACGTAAGTAGAGGAAAAGCTGAGCAAGAAGAGAAAGTAGCAAAACTTGTAGATGAAACTTCAGCACACGTTGGTATTCCAAACTTTATCCCGCGCGACGCTGTTACGTGCTTTGATGAATATGTAGGGCCAGGCTATGCGTTACCAACGCCGGAAATGGTAGAGGCAGTTCAGTTACTTGCGAAAACAGAAGGTATTTTACTTGATCCAGTGTATACAGGTAAGGCGGTAGCGGGATTAATCGACTTAATTAGAAAAGGTAAATTTAATAAGGAAGACAATATTTTATTCGTACATTCAGGTGGTTCACCAGCTTTATATGCGAATACTTCTTTATTTGCGTAAGTGTAAAAAGCATTGGGTATCCAATGCTTTTTTGTTATATACTGGAATTATCTAGAGGTGGGAGGATGATATGAACTCAAATTTAAAATGGATCATATATATGGTACTCGGCAGTTCTATTCTATTAATCTTATTTGTGGCTTATGGGGTGTATTCTTATTTTACATTTTAAAACGTAATGGAAGTGAACCATAATGTAATGTATGTTATAGTTTGATATGTTAATTACTTACAATAATTTCTACAAGGAGAATACATAATGAGAGCAAAGAAACTAGTAACGTTAGCAGTTCCATTTATGCTGTTAGTCGGATGCGAGGTAGGAGATAAAGATTCTACTCATAAGACTGAGCAAACTAGTAAAGCAATAACGAAAACAGTAATTTCTGAACAACAGTATCCGTACTACATATGTGAGCAAGTGGTAGAGTTCCAATTTAAGAAGGATGAACTATTACTAAACTTAGGAGAATCCTTAAAGGACAAAGAAAAAGCAAAAGCTGTTTTAAAAACATCAAACGAGATAGATAAAATTTTAGACAATATGGAACACATAAAAGTACCTGATACATACAAAGACATTCACAAATCCATACAAGAAGGGGTAACAGAGGCAAGAAAAGCAACGAAGTTAATTAAGGATGCTGGTAAAGAAGATAAACAGAAGATTCAAGAAGCTACAATGAAAGGTACTGAATTTTTATCAGGTGTAGACGGAGAGCATTGGAAAAAAGCAATTTATGAGTTATCACAGGAAAACAAAGATGCTTATAGTAAGGCACTTGATAAGAAAGTAAAGGAGCACTCAAAGTAAAACGGCAACTTGTAACAATACATATCCACCTAAAATTTCCGCGAATGCTATGCTAGGAAGTTAGGTGGGAGATTACTGTCCTTAAATGTGGTTGATTAAAGCTACAGCCACATTCTCCTGTTCTAATTAACTAAAAGAAGAACTTCCCCATCCCGATTAGACTACTGATCATTCCTATTCCACTCATGGTGCCTTTTCCTGCTGTAAGTAAGTTTCCAAGCATTCCTAGCTGACCGTTACCTCCGTTATTTCCCCATCCCATTGGGGCCCACGGACCACCCCATCCTGGAGGGTTTCCAAAAACACCTGAGTTATTGGTATTGAAATGAAAAGGCTTGGCTGGCGGCGATAGTAAAGCTGCAAGATGACCTTGTGCGAACATCCCTGTATGATTGAATGGTTGTGCCCAGGGGAAGGGAGGTTTTTGAAAATTAAAACCTGCATGACTTGGTAATGGAGTCCAATTAGCAGGATGACCTTGGGGCATTATCCCTGCATAATTAATTGGCTGCCCCCAAGAGAAGAGAGGGGGGTGGGGATTGAACCCCGTATAATTGGCTGATGAATCCCAACTAACTGGATAGACTCGGTAACTCCAATTCTCAGGAATCTTCAAATCATTCATTACCTCAGATGTAGTTATTTCGGACTGTGAATATAATGAAATTTGGTTATTATATTGTTGCCCATTTCCCTGTGAATTCAAATACCAATATTGGTCCATACGCTTATTCTCCTCACTTTAAAAATGTAATGTTAGACTTAGCCTATGTAATATTCCTTTTTATGGATGGTTACATAACTAGATCTACAAGCCTGTATTTAAAGGAATGGGTGCGTGGTCTTTTTGGTTTTTCTCGCTGCCTGTAAAATTCCCATTGATTTAAAGCTTCACTTTATTTTAGAAGGGGATTTTCAGTTGCTTATTTTGTGTATTTCAGCCTAATTTAAATTCCGTTAACAAACATTTTTATAAAGGTTTAATCAACAAAAAGATTTTAAAATGGTATGTTGAGCAAGTGGAATTGCTAAAAAGAGAATATCCATTCGAAGAGTTTGGCAAAATACTGCAAGGGTAATATTTTCTTGTGCAAATATGTAAACGATTTAAACGAATCAATGAAATTTATAATGAAGGGGCAATTAAATATATGAGTGAAACATTACATAAAAGAAAACCACCATATGTAATGCTTGTAATCCTTTTTATTGGGGCATTTGTTTCATTTCTAAATAACTCCCTTTTAAATGTAGCCTTGCCATCAATAATGAAAGATTTAAACATTCAAGATTATTCAACGATCCAGTGGCTTTCTACAGGGTATATGCTTGTAAGTGGTATATTAATTCCGGCCTCAGCATTTTTAATAACGCGTTTCTCGAATAGGAGCCTATTTATTACATCTATGGTGATTTTTATTCTTGGTACTGCCTTAGCGGCTGTAGCACCTAACTTTGGTTTATTACTTACTGGTCGGATGGTTCAAGCGGCAGGCTCTTCAGTTATGGGACCTTTGTTAATGAATATTATGCTAGTAAGCTTTCCAAGAGAAAAAAGGGGAACAGCAATGGGGATTTTTGGACTAGTTATGATTACAGCTCCAGCAATTGGGCCGACACTATCAGGTTATATTGTAGAGTATTATGACTGGCGTTTGCTTTTTGAAATGATTTTACCGTTAGCAATCATTAGCTTACTGTTAGGGATTTGGAAATCTGAGAATGTCATGAAACAAAACAAAAATGCAAAACTTGATTATCTCTCATTACTATTATCTTCTGTCGGTTTTGGCGGTTTGTTATATGGATTCAGTTCTGCAAGCTCCGATGGCTGGACGAATAAAGTTGTCTTAACAACCTTAATCATAGGCGCTATTGCCCTAATTGCTTTCATTATTCGTCAATTAAAAATGGATGAGCCGTTATTGGATTTACGTGTTTACAAGTACCCAATGTTTGCACTTGCGTCTGTAATTGCAATTGTCAACGCGGTGGCCATGTTTTCGGGTATGATTTTAACACCAGCTTATGTACAAAACGTCCGTGGTATTTCGCCGCTGAGCTCTGGGCTGATGATGCTTCCAGGTGCGGTAATAATGGGGATTATGTCACCAATTACAGGTAAACTATTTGATAAATATGGTCCTCGGATTCTTGGCATAGTGGGGCTTTCCATTACAGCTGTTTCAACGTATATGTTGGCAAGTCTGCAAATTGACTCTAGTCACACACATATTATTCTTATCTACACACTGCGGATGTTTGGGATGGCGATGGTTATGATGCCACTTATGACAAATGGTCTTAATCAATTGCCAACTCGCTTAAATCCGCACGGTACAGCTGTTAATAATACAGCTCAACAAGTGTCCGGTTCGATTGGTACTGCTATTCTTGTTACGATTATGAATTCTGTAACAAAAACGAAAGCTGAAAGTTTAATGTCTCATATAGATCCAACAACCTTCACAGAAACTACGAAGGCAATAGTAACTCAGAAAGCTTTATTATCTGGAATTCAATATTCATTTTATGTAGCGCTTGGCATGAATGTTGTTGCACTACTACTAGTTTTTTTCGTTAAACGTGTAGATACAAGTGCGGAAGCTGTCGAGAAGTTAAATCGGTAGAGAAGAATAAAACCTTAGATAATGATTCCTACAAGTTTTTTGCTGCTAAGGCGCCAGTATTTAAAATGGGAAAAGAACTGAAAGAAGCAGTGACATAATTATGTAGTGAAAGAGGACCTGATGTTCATATCAGGTCCTCTTTCACTAGTAACACGGTATATTTGCTTATCGTATTGCTTTAACTAAACTACTGATTTTTCGAATACTACAATCTTAAGAGCGTCAACTTCTTTGTTTTGGGGTGTTGTAGAAGAAAATGAATCAAAATAATCGTTTTTATAAACAAATACAAGAGATGAGATCCATTTGCAATTTCTCATAAACATTACAAGTTTAGATTATCTTTTAACCTCAACATTAAAAGGCTCCAACTATATTTATTCGCTTCATTTTAATTTAGTATTTTTCTACAAGTTATAAATCTAATTGCCAAGCTTATACGTAATATCATAATCATGAATAGTTAGGGAAAAGATAAAATAAGGTAATCAATTACATATCTTTATCCCAGGCGATTAGTTGCTATTTCCTCTTTATTAAATGGGATATGTTATTTCATGCTTTTTTGAAAGGGTGTTTTAAATGGAAAAAAAAGTATCTGCCATTCCTCAGCCGAAAACATATGGACCGCTGGGTAATCTCCCATTAATCGATAAAGATAAACCGACTCTATCGTTTATTAAGCTGGCGGAAGAGTATGGTCCCATTTTTCGAATTCAAACTTTAAGTGATGCCATAATTGTCGTTTCCGGACATGAACTGGTAGCAGAAGTCTGTGACGAAACACGGTTCGATAAAAGTATAGATGGTGCTTTAGCAAAAGTTCGTGCCTTTGCTGGAGACGGATTATTTACAAGCGAGACTCACGAGCCTAACTGGAAAAAAGCTCATAATATTTTGATGCCTACATTTAGCCAACGGGCAATGAAAGATTACCATGCCATGATGGTCGATATTGCTGTACAACTCGTTCAAAAATGGGCACGGCTGAATCCGAATGAAAACGTAGATGTTCCAGAGGATATGACTCGGCTTACGTTAGATACAATTGGTCTATGTGGTTTTAATTACCGATTTAATAGCTTTTATCGTGAGACACCTCATCCTTTTATTACTAGCATGACCCGTGCTCTAGATGAGGCGATGCACCAATTGCAGCGGCTGGATATAGAAGACAAACTTATGTGGAGAACGAAACGTCAATTTCAGCATGATATCCAATCTATGTTTTCTTTAGTAGATAATATTATTGCTGAACGTAAAAGTAGTGGAGATCAGGAAGAAAATGATTTACTTTCCCGTATGTTAAATGTGCCAGATCCGGAAACTGGTGAAAAATTAGATGATGAAAACATTCGTTTCCAAATTATCACTTTTTTAATAGCTGGGCATGAGACAACAAGTGGATTGTTATCTTTTGCAATTTACTTTTTATTAAAGAATCCGGATAAATTGAAAAAAGCCTATGAAGAAGTAGACCGTGTTTTGACAGATGCTACTCCAACATACCAACAAGTTATGAAACTGAAGTATATCCGGATGATTTTAAATGAATCACTGCGTCTATGGCCTACCGCTCCAGCATTCAGTCTCTATGCAAAAGAAGATACAGTGATTGGCGGGAAATACCCAATTAAGAAAGGAGAAGATCGTATTTCTGTTCTTATTCCACAGCTACATAGGGATAAAGATGCATGGGGAGACAATGTGGAAGAATTCCAACCTGAACGATTTGAAGAGCTGGATAAGGTTCCTCATCATGCTTATAAGCCATTTGGAAATGGCCAGAGAGCATGTATCGGTATGCAATTTGCACTTCATGAAGCCACTCTTGTAATGGGAATGCTTCTTCAACATTTTGAATTAATCGATTATCAAAACTATCAGCTGGAAGTAAAACAAACATTAACGCTAAAGCCCGGCGATTTTAAGATTAGGATTCTACCCCGAAAACAAACTATTAGCCATCCTACTGTTCTTGCACCTACAGAGGACAAGCTGAAAAACGATGAAATTAAGCAGCACGTTCAGAAGACACCTTCTATTATTGGGGCCGATAATCTTTCACTTCTTGTTCTGTACGGCTCGGATACAGGTGTAGCAGAAGGTATTGCAAGAGAATTAGCGGATACAGCTAGTTTAGAAGGAGTTCAAACGGAAGTGGTAGCTCTTAACGATCGAATTGGAAGTTTGCCAAAAGAAGGAGCGGTACTTATTGTGACTTCTTCTTATAATGGAAAACCGCCAAGTAATGCAGGGCAGTTTGTGCAATGGTTGGAGGAACTAAAACCGGATGAGCTAAAAGGGGTTCAATACGCAGTTTTTGGTTGTGGAGATCATAATTGGGCTAGTACCTATCAACGGATTCCAAGATACATTGATGAGCAGATGGCTCAAAAAGGAGCAACAAGATTTTCTAAACGCGGAGAAGCAGATGCAAGTGGTGATTTCGAGGAACAGCTCGAGCAATGGAAACAAAGTATGTGGTCTGATGCAATGAAGGCATTTGGATTGGAGCTCAACAAAAATATGGAAAAAGAGCGCAGTACTTTGAGTTTGCAATTTGTCAGTCGTCTTGGAGGATCTCCTCTTGCACGAACATATGAAGCAGTTTATGCATCTATACTAGAAAATCGTGAACTCCAATCATCCAGTAGTGATAGAAGTACACGACATATCGAGGTATCCTTGCCAGAAGGCGCTACATATAAAGAAGGAGACCACCTTGGAGTGCTGCCAGTTAATAGCGAGAAAAATATCAACCGAATTTTAAAACGTTTTGGATTAAATGGGAAGGATCAAGTTATACTGAGTGCAAGTGGACGAAGTATAAATCACATACCTTTAGACAGTCCTGTTAGTTTATTGGACCTTCTTAGTTATAGTGTCGAAGTTCAAGAAGCAGCCACTCGTGCACAAATACGAGAAATGGTAACATTCACAGCATGTCCTCCTCATAAAAAAGAATTGGAAGCATTATTAGAAGAAGGAGTTTACCATGAACAAATATTAAAGAAACGGATTTCAATGTTGGACCTTCTTGAAAAGTATGAGGCTTGTGAAATCCGATTTGAACGCTTTTTAGAACTTCTTCCTGCGCTCAAACCGCGTTACTATTCTATTTCAAGCTCTCCACTCGTTGCACAGAATCGTCTGAGCATTACGGTCGGTGTTGTTAATGCGCCTGCATGGAGTGGGGAAGGGACATATGAAGGAGTCGCTTCTAATTACTTAGCTCAGCGTCATAATAAAGATGAGATTATCTGTTTCATTCGAACGCCACAATCAAACTTTGAATTACCTAAAGATCCAGAAACACCAATTATTATGGTTGGTCCAGGTACTGGAATTGCACCATTCCGTGGATTCTTGCAAGCGCGTCGTGTTCAAAAGCAAAAAGGTATTAACTTAGGACAAGCACATCTATATTTTGGTTGTCGTCATCCTGAAAAAGATTATCTTTATCGTACAGAACTAGAAAATGATGAAAGAGATGGATTAATCTCTTTACACACAGCTTTTTCTCGTCTAGAGGGACATCCAAAAACATATGTACAGCATTTAATAAAACAAGATAGAATCAATTTAATTTCGTTATTAGATAATGGAGCTCATCTTTATATATGTGGTGATGGAAGTAAAATGGCTCCGGATGTAGAAGATACCCTTTGTCAAGCATATCAAGAAATTCATGAAGTCAGTGAACAAGAAGCAAGAAATTGGTTGGATCGTGTGCAAGATGAAGGGCGATATGGAAAAGATGTTTGGGCTGGTATATGACTGTTTCTTAATTAGATACATATTAACTAATGAACTTCTTTCGAATAAATTTCACTTTATTAGTATAGTGTATTTAGATGAATAGTGATTAACCGGACTATTTAGTATCTACTAAATAAAAAAACAGGACCTGATATGCATCTATCGGGTCCTGTTTCACATAGACATTATACATCGATATTTTCCACGCATTATTAATGTTTGTAATGTAGTTAGCCTTTTGAGTCAGCTATAAAATCAGATATTATTTTTTCAATATCGAAAGGAGTAATCCCTTTATCCAAAGAAAAAATGCTTTCTGCTTCTTTGATGTCTTGAACGAGTTCACCTCTAGCTTCAATATGTAATCGGAACAAGTCATATAAATTCGGTTTAACTAAATTAGTTAAAGCCTTTCCGACTAGTATCATACCTTTTTGATTAGCCTCGATGGTATTATCATAAGTTAGATCTCTTGTAAGAGACAAATCTGTCCAAATCAATTTTCGTTCCTTTAAGTCTAAAATAACTGGAATAGAGATTTGGGTGTCGGCAGTAATATCCACTTTATCTTGAACAGTAGAAGGTTCAAATATTTCACCTGAACCAGGATATTGACGAACCATCCAACCAGTAAAGCATTCTGGTAAATCTTTATACGGTTGGTCTGTGTAAGAAAGCAAAGTCATGACTACATAGCGTGCACCATATTTCAGCACAGACGGAATATCGAAATCAATGAATTCAGATGCCCCCTTTGGTGCAGAAGTAATATCTCCGCTATGGTAGGCTTTGAAATTTTTTGAACGTAAGTTCGTGAAGGATACATGTTCTTTGTATTGCCAATCTTCGTCGTACATTGCAGCAGATAAATCAATGTCAACACGTCCTGTATGTTGTCCATTCACATAGCCTTCTTTCCACCATAGGAAAAAACGAATCGTATCTCCTTCTGGCAAATCTACTTTACTTCCTCGAGATAATGTGCGAAGCGCTTTGCTGGCTGAACGTTGAGAGAAGGGAACTAAGTGATTTTTTAACTGTTCATCCAAAAATACTTTTCCGAGACTTGGAAGTTCTGCGAAGCGATTTTTTAAAGTATCTTCACACATTTTTACAATCATTAAACAAATATCCTCTGAGATAAATGGAAGTGTATTTTCAATACCTATAGCTTTTGCTACATTTCCCTTTGGAAAAAAGGTGCGAAATTCATTTTTATCATTTCGATGCTTAAAATGAGCTGTGAGTTGAAGTAATACAGGAGTAGAAACGTTTCCTATTATACTTAGAAAATCTTCGAGAATATTGAAAACATCTGTTGACTTATCACTACATAAACGGATTAAATGATCCAAGCGTCTGGCAAATTCCCCCGGGCGAGTTTTTAAAAGATTTTTTGCTGTCATGATATCACGATTCAACAAAGCTGCTTCTATTTTTCCATTAAATGTTTCAACTTTAATGTTGTTGCGAAGAATCTCAAATGCTCGGTGAGTTTTTGGGAAACGAGTATGATATTCTGCTGGATGAAGAATTTCACCTAAACGAATCCAACGTTTTTTGTATCGAAGCATATCTTCGGTAATGTTTTCGCATTGCTCTAACAATCCTAAAAGGAAGCGTCTTTCTGCTCGGTTAAACTTCTTGAATCGGACGGAGGATGCTAAACTTACATCCCCTTCAGATAAAGCAACTGCAAGGCGAAGAACATCAGTTGCTGTTTTAAAATACTTTGCAGCAGCATCGGCTGATATTTTTCTGTTTATTAATAAAACCCCAATTATAAAAGACATATTTTCCTTATGAGGAATTACATTAGGTAGAAAACAGGAAACATCTTCAGTGTGTGTAATAGCCCATTCTACATCCGTCTTATCAGTTGAGGAAATAGAGCTGTTTGCACTAATCAATTGAGAAATCATTTGATTGAAATCTTCTTCACTTCCTAAGTCAATAACTTTCAAATCAACTCTATCTAAAAGAGGGAGTCGTTCTTCTACTTTTGATACAGGTAGGCGCAACGTCACATAATGAATAATGGCATTAATGTATAAATCAGCGTCACTTAAATCCATCATTTGTTGCGGAAAGTTTGGATACATAGGAGTAAACTGAATATGTGCTCCAACCATTTCTTTTAAATGTTTTACCAACTCTTTGTAAAACGATGTGAATGCATCAACCGAAAGTGTTTGCAACTCTTCTATTAAAGGCTCGGAAAAAGTAAATCCTAAACTTTCCAAGTTTTTTAAAACAGTGGCTAAATAAATGTTCGGTAGTTTATTTTCTTCTCTTTTTATAATTACTTTTAAACTTCTTCTTATGTAAATAGAATTTTTCATGAGAACGCCAGCTATTCACGCCTTATAAAAGAGGGGAATAGTCTGACTGTCCTCCTTTCAGTGGTAGATTTTTATTTTTATATGTATAAACACACTAATTGTAGAAAAATGTACAGAGGGTACATAGCTATTTTTTAGTGGAAAATTAGGGATATAACATTTAGTTGTTAAGTGGTAATTTGTTAATTAAGAAAAGAAAACCTCTACATCAATGGTTGATAAACTAAAGTTTATTCAATCCCAAAGAAGAAAGAGGTTTTATAGTCTAATTATTTTTCATAGGGAATTGACAACTCTAAAACAATTTGAAATTTCTACAAAGAAGGAAGAATTGTCATAGCCTATGTGTTTAGCAGGAAAGTAACATCCCTATTTCGCCAAAGAAGTTAGAAGGAAGGAACGTCATAGCCTGCTTTATTAGTATATTCTCTTGCGAAGAGCAATTCAAGTATACTGTCTGATTTTTTATTTTTTTCTTAAAGGGGAATTTTCATGATTATCCCGCATAAACGGGCAGCCAGATTGGTGAGGGTGATGAAAGTTTCACTTTATAAATAGGGAGACCATCACATGCCCTTTTTATAATACTATTACGGGAGGATTTTTATTTTTGATATATTATACCATTTATTTAATGGTATAATATGGTGTGCGTTCTGTGGAATGGAGTTGAATGAGTATTATAAATACAAAAGGTGAAATTAAAAAAACAAAAAGAAAAGTATTACTAACTATACTTACTATGTTAGTAATTATAATTGGATTTGGATATTGGAAACTTTTTAGTTTGCAAGGTGTTCCAAAAGGGGAATTCATTCGAACAGTGAAATCTCCAGATGGAAAATATCTCATCAAGACTTATTTTCATAATGCAGGATCATTAAGTGCGGATGCTGTTAGGGGTGAATTAGTTAACCTTGATACAGATTCAGAGAAAAATATATATTGGAACTATCCAGATACAGATCCATATATTGAATGGGTAAATAAGAATATTGTTAGAATTGGAGATCAAACTTTAGATGTTTCACAGAAAGAAACCTATGATTGGCGTGATGACGATAAGCACGTTAAAGAAATGCCTAAACAGTTTATTAGATAAAATAAGAAAAATTAAATTTATTTAATCTTATTCGTTTAACTATAGATAGGATTATATGAGTGAAAAAGTCCATTTAGATTTTCTAAATGGACTTTTTTAGATTTCTAGATACGACTACTGATAAAAATGGAACAAACTTGTTATTTAGGTTGTCTATTAAGTATACGTATAAAACAGGGGTTCATGATAGTTCACTCATTTTATGAAAAGTGAGATGCAAGAGAGTGATATCCGATACACTCTTTAATTGTATCGATATGTATAACACCTAAAAAAACATATATTCTTGAAAGAGGTTGAAAATGTATGATAGTCTTAAACAAGTTTTTTAACATTTTACATTACAAAAAGATGGTACCTGTAGTAGTTCTTTCATGTGCAACGCTTATAGGCTGTTCTGATGGTAATACTCAATCTGAATTACCTAAACAAACGAAACAAACAAATCAAATCAAACAAGAAATTACTGGTAATGATTCTTTTGTTAAACTTGAAAAAGAATTTGATGCTAAACTCGGTATTTATGCATTGGACACTGATACGAATCAAACCGTTACTTATCAATCAGATGAACGGTTTGCATACGCATCTACCCACAAAGCTTTAGCTGTGGGAGTACTTTTACAAAAGAAATCAATAGAAGATCTAAATCAAAGAGTTTTGTATACCCGTGAAGATCTTGTTAATTACAATCCAATTACAGAAAAGTATGTTGATAGTGGTATGACCCTGAAAGAGCTTGCAGATGCTTCTCTTCGATATAGTGATAATACTGCACAAAATCTTATTCTTAAACAATTAGGTGGACCTAGTGAATTCAAAAAATCACTAAGAGAAGTAGGAGACACCGTTACAAATCCTGAACGTTTTGAACCAGAATTAAACGAAGTGCCTCCAGGAGACGTACGTGATACTAGTACCCCAAAGGCATTAGCTACTAGTCTTCAGGCTTTTACGCTAGGAGATGTACTTTCAACTGAGAAACGGGATTTATTAATAGATTGGATGAAAAGGAATACTACCGGAGACAACTTAATTCGTGCCGGAGTTCCAGGAGGATGGGAAGTAGCTGATAAGACTGGCTCGGGATCTTATGGAACCAGAAATGATATCGCAATTATTTGGCCACCAAATAAAAAACCAATTGTTCTTGCGATACTTTCTAATCATGATAAAGAGGATGCTAAATACGATGATAAGCTTATTGCAGAAGCAACCAAGATAGTGTTAGATGCTTTAAAAGTGACAAATAAATAATAATTGTAAATAGTTATTATTATTTTCCCGGTTTTTCGTCACAATATTGTGAGTCATGATTTTGCTAGCGGACTAATGTTTATGGGGTTCTTCGTTGGAGTTGCATTTTTAGCAACGATGGCAAGTTGCTTAATGTTTAAAGTTCTGTCGGGAGCATCAAAAGATGTGGCACGTTATCAAACGTTTCGTAAAATTGTTGTCCGCCGAGAATTATTAACAAACTCAATCTATAAAGAGTTATACTTCATATTTTTATTCCCAGCAATTGTCGGGATTACTCATATATTATTTGGTATGAACATGTTTAGTCCTATTTTAATCGATCCGTACTCTCGTATTTGGTTACCACTTGTTATTTTTGTAGTAATTTACCCGATTTATTACTTGATTACAGTTCAATTATATAAAGGAATTGTACTCTCGAAAAAAAGATCAATGTAATGATGTTATTCATAAAGAATGATAGATAATCCTTTTTGGAAAGAATAATTAAGAGAGAGATAACATTAATTATCGACTGTATCGAAAGTGAAATCACTTCTTTACAGAAGGAGATGGAGAATTAAGTCAATCGAATGAATATTATAGCCTGCTAATATCCCAGAGTATGTTATAAATAATATTGCCACTTGGGTGCAAGGAAGATTGAAATGAAATTAGCAACCATATTTTTAAATAGTTATTTTCAGAGGCAACAAGTGTATTAGGGAGGGGGCATTTGGCTTAGAGGAATCTTCATGTGAAAAGACCTGAAACAGCCTTCCCTATAGCAATAATAAAGATGTCTAATTTCTAATATAGAAAATAATAGCGTTGCTACATTCAATATGTAGCAACGCTATTTAAATTTTTTAAACAGGGTTAAATTTTTCAAGAAATTTACCTATAAAAAATGATATCCAATTAAATTTATAAGTTTATCCTCTATGTATTTTGTAACTACATTTCATCTTGCTGTAAAGAAACAAAAAACACTTTTTTATTCAATAATTCCAATTTCTAGAGCCCTTTGAACAGCTTCTTCTTTGTTACAGACTCCTAGCTTTGTATAAGCTGTGGAAGCATAATTTCTGACCGTACCATTCGATAAATATAACCTTGATGCTATGGTAGTGTATCGAAGTCCCTTTGCTACTAGCTGTAATATTTCTATCTCCCTAGCTGTTAGCTCATAAGCGGCTGCTTTTGATTGTGGTGTCTCTTTTTGCTCATCGAACTTCTCAAATATTTTGTGAGACATTCCCTGATCAATCAGTGTTCCACCTTTGTGAATAAGTCGGATCGTATTAGCTAGCTCCAACGTTTCAATAGATTTAAGTAAAAAGCCATCCGCACCGTTGCGAAGTGATTCCAACGCCTGTTCGGTATCCTGAAACGTTGTGAAAATTAATACGCGGATATGTGGCCATTGTTGCTTGATTTTTTTGGTTGCTTCGACTCCATCCATGTGCTGCATATCTAAATCCATAAGTATAACATGGGGTTGAAGGCGCCCACACAAATCGATGGCTTCATTGCCATCTTCAGCTAAACCGACTACATTTAAATCTTCATATCTATCGAGTAGTGTCCTCAAACTTTCCCGGACAAATGGCTGATCGTCTACAATTAACAAACGAATAAGTCCATCTTTTATTTCAGTTTGTCGCGGTATGGTACAAGTAACAAGCATTCCTTCCTCTGGCTTTGTATATACAGACAATTGACCTTGCAAGTTCATTGCTCGTTCTTTCATCGCATTCATACCGAAGCCTTCCTGCCATTCTACATTTCCTTTTCCATTATCTTGAACTTCTAATCTCGTATATTGTTGTTCAAACTGCAATGAAACTATAATTTCAGTTCCCTGACCATGGCGTACTGCATTCGTAAGGGACTCTTGTAAGCAACGAATGAACGCTATCTTTGCTTGCCGAGACAATTCATATTCCTCTCCGTATGCTCGAAAACTTACATTAACCTGAGCGTGCTCCTGAAATTCGGCTCCAAGATTTTGGAGAGATTGAATTAAGGAAGGCGATTGACACGGAGAATCCATTTGATGTAGGTAACCTCTCACGTCCTCGATGCTTTTCCGTCCCATTTCAAGCAGAGAATCTAGCCTCTGTATACCCATTTCAGTAGCAAGTTCGGTGCGCAACGTTTCCATCCCCATAATAATAGAAGTATAAGCGTGACCAACTGTATCATGAAGCTCACTCGACAGTCTGTTCCGTTCTTCGGCCAGTGTAATGCGTTCAATCTGAGACATATATTGCTCAAGTACCGCGTTTTGTTTACGAATCGCTTCATTTTGTTTATGATTGACGATTAATAAATGAAAAGCGAAGCCCATTACATATGCGAATCCATAATAGGTGACCATAACCCAATAGCTATTACTTGGCGCAACCGCATAGAAAATTCCAGTCGTTATAAAAACTGTTATTGGAGCTGTCCAATAATAGGACAAATGCTTACTATTCGCAGCAATTAGAAACACTGATATAAGAAATATGTTGTAAGCTTCCGGAAATAATGAGGTTAAATATATACATTGTCCACCATATAGCAGTATTTCTGTGAACAAATAATATTTATAATTGAATAGTAAGGCTACCCATGGAACAGAGAAGGCAATAATTTCCCAAAGAATAATAATCCAAAGTGGTAATGTTAAACCATCCTGAAAATTTAATGTAGCTAGGATGATAGACACACTAGTAAGTAGACGTATCCCTAACATAATCCAATCGTACCAAAACCAATACTTAACCATATCTAACAAGTTCTTTACCCCCTAAATAGCCTACCATTTTCTTCCTATATTATAATTTAATCCTTCCTGCCTTATTATACTTTTTAATTTAAAACTACGATACTACTCACAGACTGCAAACTTTTATTGATTTAGTTGCCGAATCATACTACGTGTATAGCCCCCAATTTTCTTTGTCAAACCTTCTACTATTCTAATACTTATGGCGGTAAATACTATCCCCATAAACATTACAAAGAGTGACTTGGCAAAAGTATCTATCTGTATGAATATAATATTCATATCGATGTATCGATACAGTAGTGGTGCCAACAGGAGCATAAGTGGCATTACATAAAAAATGATTGCACTAATGAGACTGAAAATGCCAATCACTAATTTCTGCATTAACCAAAAGACAGCAGACCAAGTACGACGATCTGTAAGCACTAATTTCACCTGAGCCCAGTTCGATGTATCTATTGTTATACTTTTATCATAAGAGTCTGTTGAAATATCTGTATAAATTTTCGTCTGTATGCGCTCGAATTGGATAAAAGGTGTCGTAGTCTGTAGTACGCGCATAATTAATGGAATCCCAACAACAGTAAATGAAAGGGTGAAACTAAATAGCAGAGCTATAAGATAAAAACAAAAATAAAACAATCCTGTAACGAAAGTTAGCAATAAAAAATAACCATTCTGGATGAATTTTGATTTCATAAAGTTCATCGCTCCTATCTATGTAATAACCGAATTGTACTGCTTTTTTTGTCATTCTCACTAGTGTAAAAGTGTCATATGACATTTTTAAATGATGATAAAAAGGGGAGAGTAACCTACTTCTGGTTAAAAAAGATGCTTATATGAATCACCATAAAACAATCCCGTTCTTGCATCTGCAAGAACGGGATTGTTTTGTACTTTTATTCCACTTTAATGGGCAGTAAGACCCCCACCTCAAAATGCAGCGAAAGCAAAGAATTTAGGTGGGGGATCAACTGCCCATAAAAGTCCGATTGGTTCAACTAATAATCAGTGGGGGATGAAGAAAATCCCCACTGATTAAAGTTTCACTTTATTTAATATGAGATGGACTTGTTTTTCGAATATGAAAAATAATATCAAATTGCTCAAGCAATGACGTATCAAAGTATGCCGATTCGTTCGGGAAGATTTGTCCCCCTATACTTAGTAATGGTCTTTTTGCTTTAACCCATTTTTCTGCTTGTCCTTTAAGGTGACGGTTATCCAATAAAAACATGTTATATGGTACTTTTCCGAGAGTATAATTGAAACTTTTTACATCTTGTGGAATAGTGTCGGTTGTAATCTTACCTCCAGTGGAAGGATCATATTCGCTGTATAAGGTAAAATTCCCCTCCGTAGTTGTACTACCAATTGTGACATAATTATTGTCTAAACGTTCCTTCAAAAATTGCCCCGCAACATAAGGGTATAATTTCTCATCGATAATTCCTTTAGCTATATGAATATTGTGTGCCCATACCATCGTTTTACCACCAAATGTTTCTTGTGCCCACATTGCATGATCGGCCAAGTATTGCTCATGTAGCTTTAACATACTTGGATAGTCGTTAGGAATTAGCATTGTGGTAAATTTCTCTATTGCACTTGCCGTTGCTTGTGCCCAGATGTACTCGGGTGAAGCTATTTCTGTGTTGGCTTGCCCATTCTCATCTTTTAGTAATTGGGCTACTCTCTCAGCGTTTGCTTTGAACTTTTCTTTTATTTCAGGAGCAAGGTCCATATATTCCTTTGTACTTCCATTAAAAGCCGACAATTCTTTATAATTTTCTTCTACTTTTGCCAGCAAATCTGGTCGATGTAGTCTTACATAATCAATCACTTTATTAAAGCAACCTTGGTCCAACTCCTTTAAGTCGAGCCCAATAAATTGGATCTTTTTTTTATTGGATGGATCAGCATTATAATCTTTCATCCACTCAATCATGGCTATAATTTCATCAGTAGGATATAACAAGTTTAAAAATTCCCTAGGGTTTCCTTTTCCTGTTTGGATATATTCATTTAGTTTTAAGCCGTTTCCCCAATCTTCTTCCATTGTGAAATTCGTAAAACCCATCTCAGTAACCAAATATTTCACAAGGCGAAACTTCATAGTGAAAATTTCAGAGCTTCCATGAGTATTCTCTCCTAATCCTACATATTGTGCGCTCCCAATCATTTTCTTAAGTGGTTTTAAATCCTCAAATGATTTTGACGGCTCTATCGTTTTTAATGGGTAAGCCTGTGATTGTATGGATTTAACTATATTTTTTTGTATTGATTGACCTGAATTTTCGACTGCTACTGTTTGAGCCTTTCCTACTTCCGCGCATCCTGTGACTAATAGAGCTGTACTAACCATTGCAATTATTTTTTTCTTATTCATTTTTTTCCACCTCAATTGAATTATTTGTAAAAGCAAGAATGATTCATTGTACTTGCACGAATCAATTGCCTTAATTCAATTGTTATTTATTCCATATCATATTTTCTAGTTACATAGTGTCATAAGGTTAATTGACACAGGTCATAGACTAATCATTACACTTTTGTACTATCGGTTATGACAACTTATAAATAATAATTACATGGATGAGTTGCAAGTAAAACTAGATTATAAATTTGGGAGTGATGTTAAAGATGAATGAATCTGTATGCCAAAATATTTTTATTCTAAGGTGTGTCTGTAGAAATGACAAGAAGTAAATTTGATAAACAAGTGAATGAAAGGGGAAGGCGGATTACAATGATATTACACGCAAAATCGTTCCACAATAAAGATAAAATTCAACGTGCTAAAATAGGACTTCAACTCTTTCTGAGTATTTTAATCATTACTTCTATTATCCTAAATGTAGTAGTAATAATTACGAAAAGTATGCCGCTTATTGTGGTATATATGTTTACCCCAGCACTTTCTTCTATTTTGACTCGCATAATACTGAAAGAAGGGTTTAAAGATGTATCTTTTGGTCTCGGTAACTTAAAGGTATGGAAGGGGATTGGTTTTGCTCTGCTAATCCCTATGATTATTTGTGGAATTACTTATTCTATCGCCTGGCTGAGCGGAATTGCGAGGTTTCAGCATCCTGAAGGTGGTATGTTAGAACCGATCTACAATATACTTGGACTTCAGTATGTAGCGGCACCATTCAGTTTCATTTATCTAGTTGTATTGAGCGGCATCTTCGGAAGTTTGCTTAACTTAATCCCAGTTTTGGGAGAAGAAATGGGTTGGCGAGGTTATATGCTCACAAGGCTAGTCGATGCAGAGTTTTCACGGCCGATCCTTATTAGTGGATTGATTTGGGCAACGTGGCATGTTCCAATTGTTATTGCTGGTCTATATGTAGAGGGACCATCTGTCCTACTTTCAGTGCTTGGCATCTATTTATGTATTGTGCCATTCAGTTATATTACAGCTTATTTACGACTTATCACAGGTAGCGTTTGGCCTTCGGTTATCATCCATACTACTTGGAATGCCATTATTCAAGGACCTTTCGCACGTGCAAGTACAGGATATCAAACTGAGATTTGGATTGGAGAATCTGGCTTGATAACCGCTATTATTATCTTGATTACTGCAATAATTACGTCTCGAATCGTAAATTTTACTAAATAGCATACGGATGTGTTTTAAATTCAATTAGTGAAATATGACGAGGCGAAATAAGATGCTCCTAAAAATATTAGAAAAAATCTAGTTGAACAGACTCTTACTTCATCTTAGGCTGCTGGATATGTGGGGGACATCAAGCTAAGAAAATAAACTTGGTTTGCCATAAAAAACATAATGTTTTCATTTAAAGGCTATGAGATGAAATTTCATCATTTTCATCACGTTTGACCTTCAGGAAATAAAAAGTTAAACGATTATACAAATACTCTAACTGAAAAAACGATAGTCCTTCTACATTTTAGATAGAAGGACTATCGTTTATTTTTTTGACAAAATTAGGAGGTGATGTTTATAAAATGGATAATATAATTCGTATTTTGCGTAAAGAGAAAAAATTTTCCGAAGAAGATGTAGTTAATTCCTTTGGTATAACGGTTGATTGAAATTTCATTTTATAACTTGTAAAGGGCTGTTCAATGCATCGTACTATTAAAAAATCTAAATTTAATCATTAAATTGCGATAAAATGTGTTCGGAAATAATGAAATTTTAGGAAAAATAAGGTACACTAGTTTATGATTTTAGTTGAAAATCGTTTGACGTTAATGCATACGGGGGAAAGATTGATGAACAACAATACAACAAATGAATCAGTTGAAGAAATTGATCAAAAACGAGTAAGATCAAAAAAACGTTATACAAATTGGAAGTTTATCGCAGTGGGTATTGGTGTAATTGCACTTCTTATTGGGGGAATGAGTTATTATCAGGCAACTCACTTCAATTCGAATGTTACAATTAATGACACAAAAGTTGGTGGTCTGAGCGCTGATCAGGCAATACAGAAACTAAAGACATCTGGACTAGCAAACAAAGTCTATGTTGATCAACAACAAATTTTAGATGAAAAAGATACAAAAACGGAACTTACGGAAAAAGATTTGCCTCAGGTTAAGAAACTATTAAAAAGTCAGTGGACATTTTTTCCTTCCTCAAAGGGAGAAAATTATTCATTGCTACCAGAGAAGGCAGATCAGTATCGTAGTGAAACGATGAAAAAACTTGTAGAAGAAAAGCTCATCTCTATGAATGAGAAATTAAAAGCGCCTCAAGATGCTATGGCGAAGCTAGAACAAGGGAAAATTGTTATTTCGAAAAGTGTTGAAGGAAAACAGTATGATGTTACTAGTCTACTGAAAGATTATGATAAACAAAAATATAAAAGCGAAATTCATCTGAAGTCTGCATACATAAAACCTATTAAAGAAGACGATCCGATTGTCAAAAAAGAGGAGAAAGCACTACAGGATCTTCTTGGGCAGTCTGTTGAGTATAAAGTGCAGGATGAAGTTTATCCTTTAAAAGCGAAAGATTTAATTCAAAATGCCTCTATGTCAAAGGATATGAAAGTTACAATTGATGCGAGTGACATTAAGAAGAAAATTACTGAAATTAATAATGCCAAATCAACATTAAATAAAGATTTCTCATTTAAAACTCATTCCGGTTCAGTCATATCAGTAAAAGGACAAGGATACGGCTGGGCACTAGATGTTGAAAAAGAAACTAAACAAGTTCAACAAGCCTTTGAGAAAGGCGACAAATCGCTTTCTGCTTCTAATATTCACGGGAATGGTTGGGAGAAGGAAGGTATCGGTTATAAAACAACATCGAATAATGGCATCGGAGACACGTATGCAGAAGTTTCAATTGCAGAGCAACAAATTTGGATTTACAAAGATGGAAAATTAGTCGTTACAACAAATGTAGTAACTGGTAAACATAGTACTGGTGAAGATACATCACCAGGTGTGTGGTACGTCCTATATAAACGAACACCATATACGCTAAGAGGTAACGCAGTAGGAAAAGCTGATTATGCGGTTAAAGTAGATTACTGGGTTCCATTCACAAATAGTGGTCAAGGATTTCACGATGCGGGCTGGCGAAAAGACTGGGGAAATAATGCTTATTTAACAGGAGGATCAGGTGGGTGTGTGAACCTTCTTCCTAATGTTGCAAAAACTGTATATGATAGTTTGAACACGTATGATCCAGTTATTGTGTATTAAAAAATAGCTACGTATCAAGAAATAAACAAAGCAGGAAATCTTACCTGATGGTATATGAAAAAACACCTCTTGCATTCGCATACTAAGTGTGCAAATGCAATGGAGGTGTTTTTGTTTGAATACAAGAGCGTATTGCTTATAAGAAACAAAGTAGAAAGAAATAATAAGTATTCAAATAGTCAATAAAATTGACAATGAATATCATTTTCACTTAATATAGAATCGTTGCATTTAATTAGACATGAATTTTTTGTTAATATAATAGATTTCTATTAAGTTGTCACATTTAAGAACTATCATTAAATATTTTAAGAATTTAAACGTAGGAAAGGGTAATATAAAATGAACTGGAAAAAAGGCGGATTATGGGTTATTATTTTTTTCGTTGTAAAAGGCACGATTTCTACACTTTTAATCGTTACAGGTGCTAAATATTTTGATTTATCATTTATGCAACTTATCTTATTAATTCTGACCTTATTAGTGATTTCTCTAATAAGCCGAAAATTGCTGTATAGATATAAACAAAACAAAAAGCAAAAAGAGCTAAATATATAAGGAAGCCCCAGAGACCATTGGATTTCTGGGGTTTTATTTTGATAGTTTTTTCGCATGTATATCAATTTAACAGAATAGGTTGTCCAAAATGATAAAATCGATGATGTTTAAAATGCGTCAGTTATTTTTAATAACGATTGATACCCGTATTTCTACAATCTATATAAATGACTCAAGCTTCGCATCTTATGAATTCCCTGAAGTGCTAAACCTAAGCAAAGTAATGAACTATCTTAAGGAAGAAAGTTGAGTTAGCCAATCGCATATGTTTTATTGAAAGGATGTGATTGAATTATGGAACGGCCGAATTGGGGAATTGGAGGATTAGTATTCGTTGGCTGTATGTTTCTTGGTGGAGGAGTGGGATCTATGTTAGGTAATGCCCAAACTGGATGGCTAATAGGAATGGGCGCTGGATTTCTTGGTATGGCTTTAACGAGACTGTTCAGAAAATAATGTAACTGAGATTCTTCTTCTGGTAAATAAGGAAATATGTAAGTAAGTCATGGCATAAGAGTTCTATAAATTATAGTTAGAATCTTCTCTTTTGTATTTGTTTTTTCTAAATTTCTCCATACATAGATACGATTCTCAAGTCGGAGGATAGCACCTTAGGGTGTCTTTTTTATGCTTTTTAAAAATGTCTTACCATATAATAGCTGAGTTTTGCTTTCAGTCTCCGATGCCCATTAAGCATAGAATAAAAATTCTGCACCATTTAAACTCTGATAACAATTCATACAATCAAGAATAATTGAGTTAATAGCTTTCGGTAGATTGCCATCATTTTTTTATAATAGATTAGATTCATTGCCGTTTCAGACCTATGTATGAATTCATAATCTAATAGTAAAAGGAGGAATGATTAAAGGTATGGCGGTTAATGAGGAATCAATTTGTCAACAGTTTGCAAGAATCATTGGCGGTCAAGAAGGATTCGCCGGTGGGAAATGCGTGGCAACAATAAACCGAGATGAAATACGAGCAACAATCTTGGGAAAACGTTTTAGAGTAACAACTTCCTTTTCATTCGAATCACGAGACAATAAAACCGGACGGGCATTATGCCTAGGCCGAGTAGCACTCTTACAAAAAGAAGTCACTGAATTTGTGGCGACAATTATTAAACAAGGAATAATCGTTTCGTCTATACACAATGAGTGGTTATGTGATGATCCAAATTTAATTTACGTTAATATCGAAGACGTTGATGATCCACTAAATTTTGCAAGAAAAGTGAGAAGAGCGTTATGCACGTAATCAATTTCTTTAGTTAAACGAGTCATTATATTAAATTGAAAAGTTCAGCGTGTTGGATGGTTTTATAAAAGGAAAGAAGGTGTTTCATATTTGGAATGCCTTTTCTTTATGTTTTCGTTACTAATGTGGGTGGTTAACTGATTACATGCTGTTTATCTTGCAACAGCAAGAACTGGATGAGGTATCTTTAAAGGTGTTTGACTGTCTATAGATACCATATTTTATCAAATGTTATTAGCATATCATAAAACGATAAGGGAGAAATCGCCTTCATACCAACCAATCAAAATCTTGAGGTACTATTCTTTATGTTGTAAGGTTCCACTATTATTTTCATCAATTACTCAACGTACTGCTTCGATGTTTTGATGAGTCATTTTAATAAATCCTTGCTTTTCATGAGATAATACTTTTTGATGAGTCATTTTGTGCATGGCATTGATTATATGACGATTAGAATTGAGGTCAAGTATTACCTCTTCACCTTTAATTCTATCAGTCTGCTTTTCCTTAACTCCTGATTATATTAGCTTCAATAACATATGATCATTCTTAAGAATATCATTGAAATGTACGAATAGATGTTAGTGCAGCAAAATAAATTGTGTTATGATATGAGGAAATATAAAGCTATGTAACGGAGGGAATAACATGCCGCATGTTGTGTTTCGTGGAATTACTACTGAACAATTAAAAAGCATAAGCAAGCCATTAGTAGAAGAACTCGCAGATATCTGTGAGTGTGGTACGGATAATTTCACCTTGGAACTACCAAGTTCTACGTTTGTATTCAATGGAGAAGAAATAGAAGCGTTTCCTCTTATTGAAGTGAAATGGTTCGAGCGTGGACAGGAAATTCGTGATCGATTTGCCAAGGCCATTACTACATATGTAATGGATTTTGGACTTCCAGAAGTAGAGGTTGTATTTACAGTTTTCACAGAATCAGCGTATTATATTAACGGGAAGCATTGTGCAAGTTAGAGCTATTAGAAAGATTTTTATTCCTATAATAAAATATGTTTCATTAAAAACAAGGGCCGGAATTCCGGCTCCTTTTCTATCCTAAAGCTTCATTTTATCTCTCCGTCTCAAAAAACTCAATCCATTCTCCATCAGGACCAGCGAAGAATATGTAACGTGTTCCATCTGGTAATGTTTCAATTTCTTCTCCTAGTAAAAAGGTTACTTTTTGTTTCTTCAGTCTTTCGATCTCATCCTCTAATGAATCCACTTTAAAGCAAATGTGATGTACTTTTCCTTCTGCCGGAAGAGAAGAGTTGTAGCCTTCAATGAGTTCTAGTATCGTTTCTTTTGATTCTTCCACACCTAAAAAAGCGAGTTTTAAGTCTGGATTCGGGTGTCCCATACGTTTCATGAGTTGTAAGCCGACTACTTCTTCATAAAATGAAATAGATGTTTCTAAGTTTGCAACCATAAGTCCGACGTGTTCAATTCTTCTAACTGGCATGTAGATTCCTTCTTTCTGAAAATTATATACAATATGTTATTGAAAATTAAGAAAATAAGCAAGATAAAAACCTTACAAATTTTAGCGTTTTATATGGTATAGTGAGAAAGTATGTTTGGGGAGAAGGAAGGAGATTATACGATGAATACAACTACTCAAACTCCTTCATTATCGGAAACGATGAAAGAGTGGCATTATGCATTAGCATATGAAATTAAACATTGGAAAACGATAGGTGGTAGTAAAATTTCTATCATGAATGGTCGTTTTTTATATACAGATTATGAAAGTACAGTATACGTATTTCAGCTTATTTCGGAAGTAAGCTTACCTGAAGGTTCACCCATTCGAATTGAGTTTGATGGTGAGGAAGCGACAGGAGAAGTATTGTCTGTACATGGATTAGAAATAGAACTGAAATTAAATGATTATATACAAGGTGAAATACGAGAAGCTGTTTTATATAGTGAACCGTGGCAATTGTTAGAGCAACTACAAGAGAGGTTGAAGGAAGCACGTAAAGATAAGCTAAAACGTAATCGTATAAAGCGTCTTGTTGATGGGACGAGCAGTCCGAAACATATTGAGAAGATGAAAAATCCGAAAAATGAATTGGCATATCGTGCGTTTTATAATCCGACAACTTACGTATGGGGACCACCAGGAACAGGGAAGTCTTACAATTTATCACGTATTATTTCGGCTCATTATCAAAAAGGAAAATCGGTACTTGTGTTGGCTCATAGTAATGCGGCAGTAGACGTATTAATGAGTGAAGTAACGAAGCAAATTGAGAAGAAAAAGAAATGGACGCCTGGCGAAATTGTTCGTTACGGTTATAGTCAACATGAACATATACGAAATCATGAAACGTTACTTGCGTCGAAGTTAGTTGAAACGACGAACGGATCTTGGGGTGAGGAAAGACTCTATTTAGAAGAGACGCGACAAGATCTTCGTGAAAAAATCTTATCGTATAAAGCAACATCTGCTGATAAGAAGCGTATACAAGAGATTGAAAGTGATCTTCGAAAGCAAAAGGCTAAAATTAAAGAAGTAGAAAAAGAATATATTGAAAATGCGAAAGTAATCGGCGCAACTTTATCGAAATGTGCCATTGATTCACTTATTTATGAGCGCACATTTGATTTAGTTGTTGTAGATGAAGTAAGTATGGCATATGTTCCGCAAATTGCATTAGCTGCTTCACTTGGAAAACGTATCGTCGTTTGCGGTGACTTTTTACAGTTACCTCCAATTGCGATGGCAAATCATGAACTCGTTCGCAAATGGCTTGGGGAAGATATGTTTTACCATGCTGGGATTGTTGAGTCTGTTAATAAATCAGAAGCACACCCAAACCTATTTATGTTGCAGGAACAAAGACGTATGCATGCGGATATATCGAAGTTTACGAATTCGTTTATTTATAAAAATAGAGTATACGATCATCCGTCTGTTTCAGAGCGTAAAGAACTTGCGCAATTGCAGCCGTTCGCAAATGAAGCGAGTGTTTTATTTGATACGAGCCAAATGGGAGCTTTTTCGTTAAAAGATGCTGCTTCTGGTTCACGTTTTAACATTATGTCTGGTTTAGTAGCAATGCAAATGATGTTAATCGGATTGTTAGACGGTGTGCAATCAATCGGTATTGTGACACCTTACAGGGCGCAGTCACGCTTTTTATCAACGTGTATTAGAGAAATGTTGCAGAGAACGAAATATCAAAACATACCAGTTTTAGCGGCGACAGTTCATAAGTTCCAAGGTTCTGAAAGAGATATGATGATCTTTGATACGGTTGACAGTTATCCGCAAGAACGACCTGGCGTATTATTCTTTGATCACAAAAACCATCGCCTCGTCAATGTAGCAGTGACAAGGGCGAGAGGGAAGTTCATTCAATTATCAGATTGCCATTATATGCGTAAAAACCTTTCAAGAAAACAAGCGTTATCGCAATTAACAGCTCATATAGAACGTCACGGAGATGTGTATGATCGTACGACATCAAGACAATTGTGGGAACGGAAAATTTCGAAACGTTTACGCTGGTTTATGGAAATGAATCTTGAGGAAACGAAAGGGTTATTGAAAGATATTTTAGTCGCAAAACGAAAAATTATTATTTCACTTCCAAGTACAAAACAAGTGGATAAACGAGTATGGCAAGCGTTAATGCGTACAAATGCGCAAATAACAGTGTATAGTGATGGACCAGTTCCACTGAAAAATGTAAAGTTACAAAGACAAAATAAAGCATTCCCGTTTATCGTAATTGATGATGAAATCTTCTGGGCAGGCGCACCCCTTACATCCCAAATGATGTTTGAAGGTAGTACGGAATTTCCGTACGTATGTGCAAGACTGCAAGCACCTGAGACAATTGGTGTATTAAAAGGATTTTTAGATATTCGGTAAATTCGGATAGGAATTCCTTGACTTTTACTTGGAATGAACTTAGAATAAAAAATAATTTAATATAATTTTATGAAAATTCTTATCACGAGAGGTGGAGGGACTGGCCCTATGATACCTCGGCAGCGGATTCGTTATGAATACTGTGCCAATTCCAGCAAGGTAACTTGAAAGATAAGAAAGAAGCTCATTTTGACTGTATATACAGAAGCCTCTTTCTATCTTTTAGAAAGAGGCTTTTTTATGTGAAAATAAAAGGAGGAAGAAAAATGGGAGCGACAGGAGTAGCGTCACAAAGAAAAACAATTGAAGAGAGTATCGAAAGAAATAAGGAAAAGTACATAGAAACAAGTCATGATATTCATGCGAATCCGGAAATTGGTAACCAAGAGTTTTATGCATCTAGAACGTTAAGTTTATTGCTAGGCAGTGCAGGATTTCAGTTGCAGCACAATATAGCTGGACATGAAACGGGATTTATCGCGCGAAAAAGCTCTGGAAAACAAGGACCTGCAATCGCATTTTTAGCGGAGTACGACGCTTTACCAGGACTAGGTCATGCGTGTGGTCACAATTTAATTGGCACAATTAGCGTTGCAGCAGCAATCGCATTATCAGCAACGCTTGAAGAAATTGGCGGGGAAGTTGTCGTGTTTGGTACGCCAGCAGAAGAAGGCGGGCCAAATGGTAGCGCGAAATCAAGTTATGTAAAGGCAGGTTTATTTAAAGACATTGATGCGGCGCTTATGATTCATCCGAGCGGAAAGACAGCGACAACGAGTCCTTCATTAGCAGTCGATCCACTTGATTTTCATTTTTATGGAAAAACAGCTCATGCTGCAGCTTCGCCAGAAGAAGGGATTAATGCATTAGATGCGGTTATTCAGCTCTATAACGGTATTAACGCACTTCGCCAACAACTTCCGTCAGACGTGAGAATTCATGGGGTCATTACAGAGGGCGGAAAAGCACCTAATATTATTCCTGACTACGCTGCAGCAAGATTCTTCATCCGTGCAGCAACGCGAAAAAGATGCGCGGAAGTAACAGAAAAAGTAAGAAACATTGCACAGGGAGCAGCGTTAGCAACAGGTGCAAAAGTAAAAATCCATCAATTCCAAAATGAAATCGATGAATTACTCGTAACAAAAACATATAACGATATCGTAGCGGAAGAACTAGAACTATTAGGTGAAGATGTAAATCGTAAAGAAAGAGTAGGGATTGGTTCAACCGACGCAGGAAACGTAAGTCAAGTCGTACCGACAATTCATCCGTACATTAAAATCGGACCAGATGATTTAATTGCACATACGAATGAATTTAGAGAAGCAGCACGTTCAGAACTTGGAGATAAAGCATTAATTACATCGGCAAAAGCATTAGCGAATACGGCATATCGATTAATTACGGAAGAAGGGTTGTTAGAGAAGGTGAAGGAGGAGTTTAGAGAAGCGCAGAAGAATCAGGGGTAGATGGTTAAAGGGAGTGGGGGATCCACTCCCTTTCTTTTTTGCGTAACACTGATGCTAAGATTTTTTTGCAGTAAAATCAATATTAGTAGAATTTTTTTAATCAAACTTTTTTCTAAATGAACATAAATACTTGCAATATTTAAATTAGTACTATATAGTTCTAGTTATGACAAAGGTAAAATTAATGAATCAAAGACGTGTGATTGAAGTAGCTGCAACATTATTTTTAGAAAAAGGGTTTGCTTATACAAGTATGGATGAATTAGTACGTGTAAGCAAAGTTTCAAAGTCTAATGTGTATTATCACTTTTCTAATAAGGAAGTATTATTAGAAGGGGTCGTTGATTATTGGATTGAAATGTATCAATCTGCAATTGATGACGTACTTTCTCAGAACCAATTTTTAGTTGAAGATCGTATCCAACTGTTTTTAAAGCAATTATCACAAGGAGTTCAGTCGAGAGAGTATAAGGGGAGCTGTCCATTTATCACTCTTTATATTCAAAGTCCTAAACAGGCCACGCAAATAAAAGAAAAAATAGGTCTTTTTTTTACAGGATTACAAAAGAAAGTTTCTCTATTACTTAAACAAGGGGTAGAGAATGGAGAATTCAGAAATACGATTCATATTGATGAGGTTGCATCACTTTTTATTACAAATCTTGAAGGAGCGTTATTTATTTCAGAAACATTGAAGGATGCAACTGTAATCACGAAAACAGCAGATCATTTTTTAAAATTGCTTCGATAAAAGAAGCATTTTTTTTACATCAAATTAGTACTGAGTAGTACTAAAAAGGGGGATTTTATATGAGAACAGTATTTTTAACTGGTGGAACAGGCTTTATTGGAAAGCAATTAGTGAAAGAATTAGCCAAAGAGGATGTGAAAATTCTTCTTTTAGTCAGGTCGAAAAGTAAAGCAATACGCCTTTTTCAAGAAAGAGGCATCTTAAAAAAGGAAGTTATGCACTTTATTGAAGGTGATTTGACGAAAATAGATTTAGGTCTAAGTGCTGAAGATAAGGAGAGGGTATTGAAAACGGATGTGATTATTCACGCAGGAGGCCCCATGGATATTCAAGCGACAAGTAAAGAGGCAGCTTCCGTATTTTTAAATGGCGCGAAACATATTAGTGAATTAGCTAAAAGTATTCATCAATTGAAGGGCTTGCAACAATTTATTCATGTTGTAGGTTATATGAGTCCCTTTGATGATAAAAATAGCAAGATTGCAATTGATGTGTTTCAAGAAGGAAACAATTATTTGAAAATAAAAAATCCATATGAGAGAACAAAATTTTTAGCAGATCTTTATATCCGTCAGCAGGCATCAGCAGTAGGTTATCCGCTTTCTGTAATTAATCCGCCAACTGTAGTCGGTAGTAGTAAAACAGGGAGTACAGAGCAGATAGCAGGATTAGGTTTGCTTGTGAAGAGTATGCGAAGAGGGCTCATGCCAATGATTCCTGGAGGTAAGGGATATAGGTTACCACTTATTTCAAACGATGGGCTTGCGAAGTTTATTGTGCAGGTTTTCAGATTGGAGCAATCGACTATTCAAACATATACACTTGTTGAAGACAAACCGCACGATCAGAACATGGCTGAATTATTAAGTATTATGTCGGAAAGTATGAATATGAGGGCACCAAAAATCTCGGTCCCAATGCCACTTATGAAAGCAATTATGAATAGTGGAGTAGGTAAAATAACAAAAATTCCTTCTGATGGACTGAATTTTATTACAAAACGAAAATTTTCAAATGTTTCAGCGAAAAAAATTATGGGAGGAGATTGGTTTAAGAAGGCGAGTGTAATGAAATTTTTCCCTGCCGTAGTAGCTGATTTGGATTATCGAATGATGTATCAAAATGGCCAGCATAATCATGTATTTAAACGAACATTATGCGATAGCACTACTCTTTACCAATTACAAGGAGAGGGTAAACCGTTTATTTTATTACATGGTTTATTGAGTGATGGAGAGGATTTATTTCCTTTGGCACAAGAGCTTCATGAAAAAACTGGTCAACCTGTATGGATCTTGGATCTTCCAGGTTTGGGACGTTCTCCTTTTAAACGAGAGAAAAATCTTCTAGCTATCTATTTGAATGTAGTGAAAAAGTTATTGGAGAAAGCTACGAATGGTGCACATCTAATTGGCCATTCATTCGGTGCGTTTATTCTTCTGGAAGCATTGGTACAAGAGTACATAGATGAGAAGTATGCAATCACTTTACTTCAGCCACCTGTTGCTAAAAAAAATGCTAAATCGCTAAATGTTCCTCAATTTATAAACAAATGGACATTAAAATTGGCAACTACTAATTTGATAGGGCGTTATTTATTAAGTAATGGTTTGTTTGAAAGTATGGAGAGTATCCCTGAACATTATATTGAAAAAATAAGTAAAAGTTTTACTTCTCCTAGAATTTTAAATACAACGGTTCAGCTTAACAGTTTACTACTGAAAAACGATCAAGATGATTTCAATGAAGTAACAAAGTATAATCTTCACATTATTTGGGGGGAGTATGACAGAGCCTATTCTGCTCCATCGCATCTTGGTAAAGTTGATTTTGTTCCATATGGCCATCATTTTCCTCTTAGCCATCCGAGTGAAACGGCAACATTAGTAATAAAAAATAGTAATACTAGCAGATGAGAGTGTGGGATAAATAAAAAGTGTGTAGTAAGATTGTTGTGTCTTTGAAATAAAATCGTACTGTGTGGGGTCTCGCGAACAAGACGCGAATTTTGCACGCTAAGCAAAAAAACAATAAGCTGCCCACATGGACAGCTTATTTACATTATTCTCGTTATTGGAAGTTATTTTAACTTTTCCTGATCCGAAAGAGTCAATCTTTGTTTTGTTCTTCTAACAGTTGAATAACCTTATCTAATTTTGTGCGACTGAATCTTGCTTTTTACGATTGTTAGTATGACGAATTATACGTATAATGCCCCTAAACATTGCACAGATAATTAATAAAATAATAGCAACTCCTATGGAATAAATAGAGTTTTCCATAAGATAATTTATCAATAATTATTCTTTTTTCTCCGGCTGATAGGAAAGAATAACGACACCTGAACTGGTCGTTCTTGTTTCTATAAGTTTTAATGCTTTTGTATTGTTCTGGTCTTTAAAGAGACGCTTTCCGCTCCCTACGATAACGGGATTGACTATAAAGTGATATTCATCAATGAGGTCATGTTGCATTAATGTTTGTGTAAGATCACTGCTGCCATAGATTAAAAGGTTCTGACCAGGCTGTTCCCTCAGTTTCGATATTTCTTCTACAATATTACCCTTGATAAGATTTGCATTCCATTCGGTTTTTTCCAAAGTTGTTGAAGCAACAAATTTAGGCATGCTGTTCATCTTATCAGCAAAACCCTCTTCATCAGTCATAGAAGGCCAAGCAGCTGCAAAACCTTGATAGGTTACTCGCCCTAGTAGAAGAGCTTCACTTTCAAACAGTAAATCGGATTGAAACTTTGCTACTTCTTCATTGAAATATGGAGCAGTCCAAGCTGGTTCCTCCATGACACCATCTAGTGAGAGGTACATCGATACAATTATTTGTCCCATTTTGTTCTCCTTTAGTTTTAAATTGAGATTTTTACATATTGGTAACACAATTATTAATTCTTCAGCTAGAGAAATTCTCCCTTTTTAATAGTTTCGACAAAATATATTTATGTGTGTTTCGGAATAATCTAATATATATTAATAACTTTGAAATATTGTATAACTTCTAATTTTTATGCATTATTGATTAGAATTGCTTATTGTGCTAACGAATCAGGATAGTGTGGCGACCGACTAAATAGTTGCTTAGCCTCAATTATTAGAAGGGAAGTTCTATCATTTCGCGAATTTATTAGACATAGACGAGTGCTATAATTTTCTATATCTACATAAAGAGGTGACTACGCATGAATCAAAGACCGTCAGAAGAAGAATACGCTGGGAGCTCCGGCGAATATATCCGTTTGGTGCCAGACGGTAACATCATCGACATTTTGCTCGCTCAGGAAAAGCAAATGACCGAGCTCCTGGCATCGTTGACCGAAAGCCAGGCCGCATATCGGTATGCGGAAGGAAAATGGACACTGAAAGAAGTTGTGGGCCACATTACAGACGCGGAACGCGTCATGACCTACCGCCTGCTCCGGTTCGCAAGAGGGGACCAGACTCCGCTGACCGGTTTCGATCAGGAATTGTTCATGCCTCCTTTTGGAAGCTGGACAATCGCGCAACTGGCCGAAGACTACCAGGCCGTCCGGCAATCAACGATCACATTGCTGCGCGGGCTACCGGCTGAGGCGTGGAATCGTAAGGGTACAGCCAACAACCTAAGCATTACGGCGCGCGCCCTCGCGTACGGCATCGCAGGACACGAACTTCATCACATGGGGGTCATCCGAAATCGGTACTTGAGTTAATCGTCGGCTGAGGCCTTTTGAATGGAACTAACACTTAGATACCGTTCTTATTGGGGCCCGCCCCACAACCATCAACTTAAGGATTTAAACTATTTTTATGAATATGCACCAAAAACAAGAGTTATATCGATTTTTCTCATTTTGGGGTATTTGTTTTTCTTAGCTTGATGGGGCACTACTCTATAATGGTCAAATTAAAATTTAAAACAGTTATAGAGACTCCATCGCTGGGAAATATTATAACTATTAAGTTGTAAAAAGAACCGTAGTTTTTCATTGTTGAAAAAGCTATGGTCTTTTTTACTGTAACAAAGATAGGATGCGAGGAAGTTTTTTTGATAAATCAAAAAAACTTGATTAATTAGTTGCATATAGAACCCATCTGCGTATATACTATAAATATCAAAAAAAATTGATGAAGGGAGAGGAAACTACAGTGGCACAAGATTTTAAGTTATATGAGAAAAAGTTTAAAGCGTTGGCTGATCAGAAGCGTTTAGAGATTATGTATGAACTTTGCCAGCGAGGCCAGACTTGTGTATGTGATTTAACAGAGATTTTTGAAATGACGCAATCTAAGTTGTCCTATCATTTAAAGATTTTATTAGACGCAGGTTTAATTGTAAAAGAAACAAAAGGTACGTGGAGTTATTATGATTTAAATGATGCGGAAGTAAATAATTTATTATCAGAAGAATTATGCTGTATCTTTAGAAAAACAGGTAAAGGTAGCTGCTGTTAAAATTTTGAGTAATTAATCAAAAAAAATTGATTAATAATATATAAAGAGGAGGAATAAGGTATGAGATATATTCACGTCGGTATAAACGTTACGAATTTAGAGAAGTCTATTGAATTTTACGAAAAGGTATTTGGTGTATCACCAGTTAAAGTGAAAACAGATTATGCAAAATTTTTATTAGAGACGCCAGGACTTAATTTCACGCTGAACGTGCGAGATGAGGTGAATGGAAATCAAGTAAATCATTTTGGTTTCCAAGTGGATACAGCTGAAGAAATTACATTGCATAAAGAAAGATTAGAAAAAGAAGGTTTCTTCGCGCGTGATGAGATGGATACGACTTGTTGCTATGCAGTACAAGATAAGTTTTGGGTAACGGATCCTGATGGGAACGAGTGGGAATTCTTTTATACAAAAGCACAGAGTGATGTTCATAAAATAGAAGAGGCATCTTGTTGCACGACTTCTAACGTAGTAGAAAAAAATTCTTGTTGTTAATAGGAGATGGAAAATAAAATGAAACGTTTATCTTTTCTAGATCGATATTTAACACTATGGATTTTTCTAGCTATGGCTGTTGGGATTGGTTTAGGGTTTGTATTTCCTAGTGTAGTAGATGGACTGAATACATTACAAGTTGGAACAACGTCTATCCCGCTCGCTGTTGGTTTAATTGTCATGATGTATCCACCATTAGCGAAAGTTCGCTATGAGGAAATGGGCCGAGTATTTAAAGACGTAAAAGTATTGGTTTTATCTTTAGTACAAAACTGGATTATTGGTCCGGTACTTATGTTTGTTTTAGCGATTATTTTTCTTCCTGATAAGCCAGAATACATGGTCGGGCTCATTATGATTGGTTTGGCACGCTGTATTGCCATGGTAATTGTTTGGAACGATCTTGCAGATGGGGATAAAGAGTATGCAGCAGGTTTAGTGGCTTTTAACTCAGTATTTCAAATGTTATTCTTCTCCGTTTATGCATACGTGTTTGTAACAGTCATTCCAGAATGGTTAGGGATTGAAGGGGCTATTGTCGATATTACAATGGGAGAAGTAGCGAAATCTGTATTTATCTATTTGGGAATTCCTTTTATAGCAGGCATGTTAACACGTTTTGTACTCGTTAAGTTAAAAGGAAGAGAATGGTATGAAAAGGTGTTTATACCGAAGATTAGTCCACTTACATTACTTGCATTATTATTTACAATCATCATTATGTTCTCTTTAAAAGGGGAAATGATTGTTAGCGTACCATTAGATGTAGTAAGAATAGCAATTCCATTACTCATTTATTTTATTGTGATGTTTTTTGTTTCTTTCTTTATGGGAAGAAAAATTGGTGCAAACTATCCGGTGACAACAACGTTAGCATTTACAGCAGGTAGTAATAATTTTGAGTTAGCAATTGCTGTAGCAGTTGGGGTGTTTGGTATTCATTCAGGTGCAGCATTTGCAGCAGTTATCGGACCATTAGTTGAAGTACCTGTAATGATTGCACTTGTAAACGTTGCTTTTTGGTTTAAGCGTAAATATTTTAATGATCAACCAGCATAATTAAAAAACAAAGGCGGAAAACAACATGGAAAACAAAAAGACAATCTATTTCTTATGCACAGGAAATTCATGCCGAAGCCAAATGGCAGAAGCATGGGGTAAACAATATTTAGGTGATAAATGGAATGTATATTCTGCAGGAATTGAAGCACATGGAGTAAATCCAAATGCTATTAAAGCGATGAATGAAGTAAATATTGATATAACGAATCAAACATCAGATATAATCGATTCAAATATTTTAAACAACGCTGATTTAGTCGTTACGCTGTGTAGTCATGCAGATTCTGTTTGTCCTTCGACACCTCCGCACGTAAATCGTGTTCATTGGGGATTTGATGATCCAGCAGGAAAAGAGTGGTCTGAATTTCAACGTGTTCGCGATGAAATTGGAGAACGTATAAAGAGATTTTCTGAAACAGGGGAGTAAATAAAGGAAAGAGCCAATCTTCTATCTTATAGAGGATTGGCTCTTTTTTTATTGTACATAGTCATGACTGTATTGGTTCGCATAAATTACCGGAAAATAGAGGGTATTCTATTGAATTGATAAAATTAGAAATCTATTTAATCATGTAGGTGTTCACAAATAATAAATTCATTTAAAAGATAATATAGTTGCTTAGAATTAGAGATGGTATGATGAATAATTACAATATCTTCCTTGTTTTATGTATAATTTAATAAGGGGATTTTTAGATATTGAAATAAAGGGTAGTATATTAGCGCGAGGGGGAGAATGATGGATAAGTTGTTACAAGAAATTATAAATTGGTTAAGGATGAGCGATGAAAAAATTGTTATTGGTATTTCAGGACATGGTGCAGCTGGAAAAACAACGTTTGCTAATAGACTCGTAAATCTACTAAATCAAAATGAAGTAAATTATATTAATACAGATCCTTACATTGTCAGTTCGGATATCCGTAAGCATGCAGTGATTCACTATACATATCAAAATGAAAATCATCGTTATAAAATGACAGCTTGTCATCCAGCGGCACACCATTTGGCAGCTTTAGAAAGAGATATTCAGATGGTTAGAGCTGGGCTAGATTTTTATACGATAGATACGCATTATATGAAAAGTAAGTTGATTTCTTCGAAAAATAAAGTAACGATTGTGGAGGGAATGAGTGCCGCATTTATTAACCCTGATTTATTTGATTTGAAAATTTATTTTTATACAGATGGCGAAACGGAACTAATGAGAAGATCAAGCCGGGATATAGCTGAAAGGGGAGCGGATATAAGTTATTTAAGGCAGTCTCATGAAGAACGACGGATTCAATATGAAGTATTTATGCATTCGTATAGTCAGCGTTTTGATATCATTATCAAAACTTCTGATGAAACAATATGTTTAGAAAAGAATACATTTGAGTTTTATAAAATTTAAATGAAAATCCTCACTTTGTTAATTACATTATGACGGTTAATTTTTCTTACGGAGTACTTGTATTAAACAAATGTATTATTTAATCAATAATACATTCACTATGAAATATCTAAATTTTAAAAAAGATTTAGTAGCCTTCTTTTATCTACATAGATAGAAGGCTACTGTAATTTTTGCATGAAAGGAGAATAGAATGAAACACATAATAAAAGACATATTAATAAATTATTTTAAAGAAATTCATTCACTAGCAGTGGAAGAAGAATTGCATAAGGATAGTTGGAATACGGATCTGCATTATAAAATAATGGTAAATGGAAAGCGATATTCCGCAAGATTTATAAATAGCAAGCGAACAATCAATCCAGCCTTTGGGGCGTTATCAAACGAACAACTGATAGAGCAAGTACGGTTTACCTATTATTTACGCGAACATGAAATTCCTTTTATGCAGATAAACAAGAATAGGGCAGGAGAGCCATTTACACTTGTCGCTTGGAATGATGAACAATACCGATTTGTATTGTCTAATTGGATTGAGGGAGAACATATTATGCATTGCACAGAAAATATTGTAGAAGCCTTCGGAAAGGAAGCAAGAAAGATTCATGATATTTCTTGCGCATTTCAAAGCTCGATTTTTCAAAAAATATCTCATTTGGATGGGTATGTTGAGTTTATTAATATGTTAGAAAGTAGGGCAAGCGCATGTAAGGAATTGCGGGAGTATATAGATCTTGCTAAATATCATATAGAGTGCGCATATACGAGTGAACTAGAATTTATCGTACAAACAGATTTAAATCCTTTGAATGTTTTATGGGACTCAAGTCAAAAGGTAAAAGGAATTGTGGATTTTGAATCTATTAGTTATGTTGACCGCATTGAAGGACTAGCCTTTTTAATAAAATGGTATTCTCGAACAGAAGGAGTACAGTCTCATGAGGTGTGTTCGAAGGTTGCTAGTTCATTTTTAGTAGGGTATAAGGCCCATAATATTTTAACACCAAATGATTATAAGAGATTTTCTTCCTTGTTATGGTTATCCGGTAGTTTGAATTGGAATTTTGTGAAGAAAACGCTAGGTGTAATAAGTGATGAGAGGGAATTAGAAGAACATTTGGAAGTTTATAGAGTGAGGGGAGAAAGACTATCTTCATTATTAACTTGTACATAACATGTATTCTCCTAGTCTGGGACTCAAATAAGAAACCATTTTGTTAATTGTACCTGGTGGTGGCTGGAATCATAAAGCAGAGCATGGGGCACGAAAGCAAGCAGAGCTTGGAACTTTGACTAAAATGATTAGCGAGATGCACAATGCAGGAACAATCGTTGCTGGTTGTGTACAGGAGGTATGCTATTAGCTGCCTCTGGTATATTGAACGGTCGAAAGGCAACGATGCACTATTTGGCACAGGATGAAATGAGTGAATACGGGGCAGAGCTTCTTCATTACAGAATTGCGGATCAAGGGGATGTTATCACTGCAAGAGGAGTCACTTCAGGAGTTGATTTGGGACTTTGGATCACGGAAAGATTCGCAAGCCCTAAAATTGCGGCTGCTGTTGAATACAGAATGGAATATGAGAGGCGAGGTGTTGTTTGGAAGTAATTTGCTTTCTTTTTTATCCTATTTTAAATGGGAGGGGGAGCTGCCCATAAAAGCCCAATTCATATGTACTAATAATCAGTCGGGATGCCAAAACTCCTACTGATTAAAGTTTCATTTTATAATTTTTACTTTATTAAAAGTTGATTTGTTAGAAAGGATAATCATTTATTGATATAATGAATGGATGCGTGGCAGGAAATAGATAGAAAGATACTGCTAGTAATTTATACTTAAAATGTAGGGAGATTGAACAGAGTTATGGGGACAGAAAAAGAAATTAGTTCCGCTAAATTAATATGGAAGATGACGCGCCCACATACATTAACGGCGACGTTTTCTCCTGTAATTTTAGGAACAGTGGCATCACTTTATGTTGCCAAAATTGATTGGCTGTTATTTATTGCGATGATGGTTGCATGTTTAGCATTACAAATAGCAACGAACTTATTTAATGAGTACTATGATTTCAAACGTGGATTAGATACCGCTGAATCCGTTGGCATCGGTGGCGGAATTGTCCGTCATGGATTGAAGCCAAAAAATGTGTTAACAGTTGCGCTTTTATTATATGTCGTAGCAGCTTTTATTGGCATTTATATTTGTATGAATAGCAGCTGGTGGTTAGTGGTTATTGGTTTAATTGGGATGGCAGTTGGCTATTTATATACAGGCGGTCCATTACCAATTGCGTACACCCCGTTTGGAGAATTAGTTTCCGGGTTGTTAATGGGGACATGTTTTGTACTCATTGCTTTCTTTATTCAAACGAATACGATAACGATGGAAAGTGTATTGATTTCCATTCCAATTGGAATTTTAGTCGGTGCAATCAATATGTCGAATAACATCAGAGATATCGAAGAAGATATTAAAGGTGGAAGAAAGACATTAGTAATCCTCCTTGGGAGAGAGAAAGCTGTGGTAACACTAGCGGTAGCCTTTTTCATTGCGTATTTATGGATTGCCGTAATTGTATTAATGGGTTATATAAGCCCTTGGGCATTAGTTATGTTCCTAGGTTTGAGAAAGCCAATTTCTGCGATTCAAAGTTTCCAAAAAGGGGCAAAGGATCCTGGGTATATGCGCATCGCAATGAAATCAACAGCGATGACAAATACGATTTTTGGCTTCTTATTATCAGCAGGATTATTAATTAGTTACTTGTTTTAAATAAAAAATATGGTTAAATAACTTAACCCAATTTCTCAATTTTAATATGGAGAGATTGGGGTTTTTATTTTTGTATTTCTTTAATAATGATTAAACTCTTTTATAAATCTACACTATTTAATAGTTTAGTTGAGATAAAGGTTAGGATGGTTAGAGGAATGATTTTTATATTTGTTTAAGTTTAGTACTTACTGTCATGTAGTATTCCTCCTTGTAAATGTACTTCAAAATATAGAGTGCCTATTTTGAAGTACATTTACAATGTTAGGGTTATGCGAATGAGAAATTTTATAGTTAATCATTCAAAGAAGGAATGCATGGAATAGTTTTGTCCCAATAACAAAAACTAACAGAAATAAAACGATAATATATAAAGGAGATTAAATATGCTGAAAAAGATAGGAAGAATTTTCCGAGTATTCCTCTTTTTATTTATCGGTGGATGTTTAGTTCTGTTTGTTTGGGGTGAAATTGACAGAATTCTAGCCGAAAAAAATGGGGTATTTAGCCAGAATTCTAGCCAATATCCTATGCGCCAAAGTGATATTACTATGTATACAGATGGGAAACAGTTAAACAATCAACTATTCTCAGATATAGAGAAAGCAAAGCATTACGTGCATATTAGCTTTTTTTCTATTGCTGATGATAAAGTAAGCCATCAGTTTCTAGAGTTATTGCGAAAAAAAAGTCAAGAAGGTGTAGAAGTATACTATGCTTTGGACAGGTTAGGTGGAATTTTACTAAAGAAAAAGGAAAGAGAATTATTAGTTAAAAAAGGAGTTCATTTTACATATTACAATAAACCTGCTTTCCCTTATCTTTTTTCTTCTTTGGATCATCGGAATCATCGTCGTATTTCAGTTATTGATGGAAAGGTTGGTTACATTGGCGGATTCAACATCGGGAATAAGTATTTGGGGGGAAAGGAAAAACTTGGTTATTGGAGGGATTATCATCTTCAAATACGAGGAGAAGGAGTTCAAGATTTAGAACGCCAATTTGTATTAGATTGGAAGAGAAACTCAGAGAAACCGATTCCGATACACATTGCGATAAAGGAAAAGGGAGCAACCTCGCAACGATTTACTGCATATTATAGTGGAAAAAAACTTGGGCAAGATTATAAAATGCTGTTTGAACAAGCAAAGGAATCCATTATTATATTAACACCTTATTTTATACCAAAAGACAAAACTATTTGGAACGCATTAGTAGATGCAAGAAAGAGGGGAGTCCGTGTCAAAATTCTATTCTCACCTCATTCGGATGCACTATTAGTTAAAGAAGCAGCATATCCATATATCCGAAAAGCATTAAAACAGGAGATGGAAGTATATGGTTATAAAAAAGGGGTGTTACACGGTAAAGTATTTTTGATTGATGAAAAAGTATTGATGGTTGGGACCGTGAATTTTGATTCACGCTCGTTTCATTTAAATGAAGAAATGAACTGTTATATTCATGACCCTATCTATATTTCGAGAATAAAACCAGTGATTAATGCAGACTTACAAAATTCAAAGCAAGTAACATCCTCTGACGTCAATCAATTATCTATAAAAGAAAAAATAAAAGAAAGGGTTGCAAAAATGTTTGAGTATTATTTGTAAAGACAATGTATTTTTATACTTGGGTAACAGGGGTTATATGTTTAGTGATTTTACGTATTCTCCATGGAATCAGCTGGGCAGTTGCTACAAGTTCGATAGAAAAGGTTGTGATTGATGTATTCCACGATCTCGTCGTGGAGAAGCAATGGTATGGCATGGTTTTAGGACCAGTATTAGGTCTTTGGTTAATAAAATCATTTTCATTCCATTATCTATTTCTTCTATGTACAGGATTAGCACTTGTTGCATTCATACTTGAACTTGGTACAAAAATAACATCAATTCAACATGCATCAAAAAAACGCTAAGCAAAAAATACAATAAGCTGCCCATATGGACAGCTTATTTACATAATTTTCGTTACAGGTAGTTCATTATTTATAAGTTAAACTCATTTATTTTTTGCCCTCTTTACTTGACGTTGTTATAGAAGAAAAAGTATAAATTATAAGAGCTAACCAAATAAAGGTAAAAGATATAAAATGAGCTTTTGTTAACGTTTCGTTATAAAGAAAAACACCGGCTATTAGTGACAGAGTTGGTGAAATATATTGGAGAATACCAAGCATAGATAATGAAACTTTTTTAGCACTCTTTGTAAATAATAAAAGTGGTAGAGCTGTTACTACGCCACTCCCTATTAATAATAAACTGGTTGAAACAGAATTGAAAAATTGTATTTGAGATTGAAACATCAAATAAGCCAAATATACTAACGCAATAGGCGAAATTACCATCGTTTCAAGTGTTAATCCAATGACTGAATCTGTTTTAATCATTTTTTTGGCTAAACCATAGAATCCAAAGGTAAGCGCCAAACTAAGAGAAATCCAAGGAATCACACCATAATGGAACGTTAGTGTTAATACACCAATGCCTGCTAATATAAACGCAAGAATTTGAGAACCACTTAACTTTTCTTTTAATGCAATTACACCGATTAACATACTTGTTAAAGGATTAATGTATTGACCAAGACTTGCTTCTAATATTTTCCCATTGAGCACTGCCCACATAAAGATGCCCCAGTTTGAACTAATCAGTACTGAAGCAATAAAAAGTGACCAAACTAATTTTGGATTTTTAACAATTTCTTTCATGAATTCAACATATGTAGACCATTTCTTCATGAAAAATAAAAGTACAAGCATAAAAATAAAGGACCAAAAAACTCGTTGTGCTAGAATTTCTCCTGAAGATACGTGTTGAATAAGCTTCCAGTAAATTGGAGTAATACCCCACATAATATAAGAAAGTACTGCAAACACAATGCCATCTTTTTCATTATTTAATTTCATTCTGAGCCTTCTTCCTAAATATTTAAGTGTTAAATTACCTGGTTTGTTTTAAATAGCTATTAGTAGTAGGGGAGTAGGGAAAGTACTGGTGTAATCCATTTTATTACAAATCATGATTTTAAATCAATATATTATCGTTCTTTTTTGATCGGAAAAGGAACGTCGAGTTTTTTTATATCGTCCGAATGAGATAGCCTATTTTCAATAAAATTCATATTTTCTGCGAGTGATGGAAACATAGGCTTTATTTTAGTTGTTGACTGCTTTGAGTTTTGATGAGTCTGTTTTATAATTTTTACCCCATATCAAATAAAGTTAGGCTGTTACCTTTTGTCTTTTATAGAGACATTATGTTAATCATTTCATCATATATAGCTTTTGGTTTCTTATTTTATTTGTAACTAAACGATTTTTGGCTGAATTTATAGACATTGAACAAAATTTAATGTCCTTTATCTATTTGCAATCTAAATATAGAGATCTAAAATATTCACATTTAATTCAACAGAAAAGATAATGTCTTTTTTGCTTTATAAATAGTGCAAAATCTTAGTTTAATATTGGTGGGATGTTTTTAAATAAATTTTTCGGTACCTTGCAATGAACAGTAGCATATGGTAAGTTATTACATAATATGTATCAAATAATGTTCAGTACTGTTTAATGAATAGTACTGAACATTCAAGAAAGGAGTGAGGATTTATTAAATATACAAATATAAAAAGGATATTTTGGAACAGTTTGTCCTTGTGTGGGTGTATGAGTCGGAATTTTCAGTCTATTGAATTTTAAGGAAGACTTCAACTTAAATCAAAATGAAAAAATAGTAACAAGAGTGTTCTAAGGAAAAGAAGTAATTTCTAGGTTTAAAATACATGTGAAAAGAGTAGGATTACCGTTTGTTAAGACAGAGTGATGCTTGTAAAAATAATCATTATGAAGATGATTACGAATTTGATGTTACCCTTTTAACATTGGTGGAGATAATAGAGCTAAGTAGTTAATACGAACAAGCAAGCAACTACACTTACAATACGAATAGAGGAGAGGAATGCCTTTTGAAAATACGTAGTCAAATTACATGTGCAAGTCTGGCCCTTTTAATAGCTGGAAGCTCTCTATTATACACAACACCAACTTCAATTGTAAAAGCAGAGCCCACTCAAAATATAGTTGGTTCATTACAAACAAGTACTCAACGAAATCGTACCTTTGTCAAACAAGCAATGCAAGATACATTGCAACTTGGATACCCAGGAATACTCGCTAAAACTTCTCAGGGTAGAAAAACGTGGGGGTATGCCGCTGGTGTAGCGGATTTAAGAACTAAGAAACCAATGAAAACGGATTTTCGTTTTCGCATTGGAAGCGTGACGAAGACGTTCACGGCAACAGTTATCCTTCAATTGGCCGGAGAAAATCGATTAAACCTAGATGATTCAATTGAAAAATGGTTACCGGATGTTATACAAGGAAATGGATATGATGCTAAACAGATTACTATCCGTCAAATGTTGAACCATACAAGTGGTATCGCTGAGTACTCAAGATCAAAAGAAGCTGATTTTACGAATACCAAAAGATTGTATACCGCTGAGGAGCTAGTGAAGATTGGAATCTCAGCACCTCCAGATTTTGCTCCAGGAAAGGGCTGGTCCTATTCAAATACAGGATACGTATTACTGGGTATGCTTATTGAAAAAGTAACTGGAAATAACTATGCAGAAGAGATTGAAAATCGAATTATTGAACCACTTGAATTGTCAAATACATTCTTACCTGGAAATTCAAGTATCATTCCAGGCAACAAGCACGCCCGTGGCTATGTCCAACAAGAAGAGGGAAGCGAGCTAAAAGACGTTACTTATTTTAATCCAAGTATAGCTAGCTCAGCTGGTGATATGATTTCTACTGCAGACGACTTAAATAAATTTTTTTCTTATTTGCTTGGTGGCAAATTACTGAAAGAAAAGCAACTAAATCAAATGTTTACTACAGTTCCCGCAGGAAGGGGAGGAATCAATGGATATGGTCTAGGAATTTTTGAAATTAAACTTCCTAACGGTGTCCCGATATGGGGACATACAGGTGGCATTCCAGGGTTTGATACTTTTGTTGGAGGGACACATGGAGGTAGGCATATGTTGGCCGTCAATTTGAACAGTATGGGTAGAACTGAGAGTCCTGGTCTTTTTAAAAGTATTTTACTTGCTGAATTTAGCAAGTAGATAGAAAGATAAAATGGTAATTTATGAGATGTTTGTAGTTGAACAAATAAGGAATGAAATCAATCATTTATCTAAGGAGGTAGTTCTCTTATGGAAAATAAACAATTTGGGATGTTAGCCGCTACCTTGGCTCTAACGATGACCCTACCAACAGGAGCGATAGCGTTTTCTAGCAGTAAGGATCCGATTGTAGCTAGCCAAGAAGTTGCTAGTAAAGAATTAGAAAAGATTGCTGCAGAGAACGCTGCACTGCTTACGAAGTCCTATGAGACGACTAGCGTGCAGTATGCGGTAATTGATAATGGTAAACTGATTTTGTCGGGTCAGACAGGAAAGAACGATATAGAAGGGAAACAGCCATTAACCAAAGATACTCTATACGGGATTGGTTCAACTAGTAAAGTATATACAGCTGCGGCTGTTATGAAACTAGTAGACGAAGGAAAAGTTGATTTGGATGCTCCTGTTGCCCGCTATATTCCTGAGTTCAAAATGAAAGATAATCGATACAAGCGCATTACACCACGTATGCTATTGAATCACTCTTCGGGTTTGCAAGGTATGACGTTCAATAATGCATTTTTATTTAAAGATAATGATACTTATGCCCATGATATGTTGTTGCGGCAACTATCCAGTCAAAGCTTGAAGGCGGACCCTGGCGCATTCTCGGTATATTGTAACGACGGCTTTACACTGGCTGAGATTTTGGTAGAAAAAGTAAGTAGGATGAGTTTGACTGAATTTCTACATCAAAAGTTTACAAAGCCATTAAAACTAGAGCATACGCAAACACCTCAGGACAAATGGAGGGACGAAAAGCGGGCTGGACTTTATTCTCCGAAGTACCAAGGACAGCTTCCCATTGAAATGGTGAATGTGATTGGTACGGGAGGAATCTCTTCTACTGCAGAAGATGTGGTGCGATTCTCGCAATTATTTATGGGACAGGGAAAAGAAATCCTTTCTAATAAAGCAATCAAGGAGATGGAACAAGAGGAATATAAAAAAGGAATGTGGCCAGAGGATGGAGATAATGTGTTCAACTATGGCCTTGGCTGGGATAGTGTGAAACTATACCCATTTGATAGATATGGGATAAAAGCTTTGTCTAAGGGTGGCGACACGGTCCTGCAACATGCGTCATTGGTCGTGCTTCCAGAACAGAAGCTGGCAGCAGCTGTATTGTCCTCCGGCGGCTCCAGCATGACTAATCAACTGTTGGCAAACAAATTACTGCTAGCCAGGCTTAAAGAGAAAGGGACAATTAAGGATATAAAACCAGATAAATCTTTCGGCAAGCCAATCAAGGCTAAAGTGCCTCAAGACGTGGTAAAAAAAGCAGGATTTTATGGAAATAGCTACAGCCATTTCAAAATAGAAATTACGAAGAAGGGAGAACTGTTTTTACCAACTAAACCAGAAGAAAAATATGTATATACGGCGGATGGAAGCTTTATAAATGAAAAGGGTACTTCCAAGCTTAACTTCGTCACTGAGAAGAATGGAAAAGTTTATTTAAGAGAGAGCACATATGAATTATCACCGGGATTGGGGCAAAATGTGCTGACTCACTATTTAGCTCAGAAATTAGAAAACAATGTGTTACCGAAGAAAACAGCTGCTGCATGGGCGAAGCGCGAGGGCGGCAAATTCTACCTCGTTAACGAAAAATTTAATTCTATGAACTATCTAGGACAACTAATACCTCTTAACACACAAATTACGCTCAAAGATGGATATTGGGACGGCAAAAAAATTACAGGTCCCAATACGGCGACGCATCAAATTCAGATTCCCGTGATGAATGGGCGTGATACGAAGGAAGCACATTTCTATATAGAGGACGGTAATGAATACATGAAGATGGCCAGTTTTTTATACGTCAGTGAATCCAACGTGAAATCGCTTGATGCAGGTCAATTATCAAAGGTTACACTGCAAGCAAATGGGCATGCGAAATGGTTTACGATCCCGCAAGAGGCAGCAGGGAAAACAATGACGGTGGATTTGCCATCAGGGAGTTCATTCTCGGTGTATGATGAGAATGAAGTATGCATCAATTTTACCGTTGTGAGCGGCAATAACATAGTGAAACTACCGGAGAAGGGAACGGTTGTATTTGCTGGCGCACCGAACTCAGAATTTACTATCACATTGAACTAGATACAATTCAGGATAGACTTCAATAAAACAATACGACATGGAAACGATGTTTTATTTGTATTTTAAGCATTTCCTTTACAAAGAGAAATTCCACGAATGATATTACTCTTAAATTCTTAGCTTAATATTAATGGGTATTTCTTTTTGTTCGTAAATTTAAAATGTTTAATATGAGGGATTGTGTTTCCGAACGACGCTCTAGCGCTCTAACCAAAAAGGCTTGGGGAAAGAAAAATAAAATTTTATAGATTAATATTCCAATTGTATTCTATATATTTACATTTAAGTAATTAATTTGTATTATTTGTTTGTTAAAAATATAATTAAAGGAGTAGTTAAAATGAAAAAAAGAATTCTTATTCCTGTAATGAGTATAGGTTTTCTAGTCTTTGGTGCATTTTATAGTCCTGATCAGAATACAGTTTCTGCCCAAATTAACACTGAAAAATTATCCGTTAATGAAAGTGAGTTTTGGCTTGGTAATGGAAATCCAATAAAATATTCCCCATATTACAACACTATTATTGGGAGTGCTGATTTAAGCTCATCTAACGAAGGAAAAAGAAGCTATGTAGTATTTGAGTTTTATAATTTACGAGGTGATTTATCACATGTAGCAAGTGCCAATATTCTTCATCACTCGAATCTTCAAAAATTCTCAGTTCCTATAAAATATTTAGAAGAAGGTAGTTATTCCGTAAAGGTCAAGGTTATAAACGCAAAGGTAAATCCAAAAACCATTAAATTTGTTCATAAATAGTAAGGTGTTAATGCAATTCAATAATTAGTACAATATGATGGTTTAAATAGCATAGAGACACCTTTGGGTGTCTCTATGTATACAAAAGCCCTACTATCCTATGAGAATGGTAGGACCTTTCTATACTATTTATTATCCAATCCATCATTTTTTTATAAACATATTGGGTTTCTCAAAAATACACCAGTATTCCATTCGTCACTATAATGAGCATACTTGTATTTGTTGGGGCACTTATTTTCGATTAATTAGAAATTATTAATCTTAAAAGGAGAATTAATAAATATGAGCACGAAGAAAAAAATAGGGAAGAAGTTATTACTTGTTAGTGCACTTTGTGCAACAACAATTCCTTCAGTTTCCTATGCGGAGGAAGGAATTTCACCTAAAAATTTCGAGGGTACTCCAAGCATGTTTGAGGGGCAGAATAAGGATGTATTGAAATCAAATCTATATCCCAATACATATAAAAATCCGTTCAGCCACCAATTTAAATCGACATTAAAGGAAACAAACACAAATATAAGAAAAATAGACAATATTGACGATAAAAATCCATTTATACCTAATGCTCTTTCATTTATCCGTTATATGCATAATGAAGATTATAAATCTGCATTTGATTTAACTTCTCGGTCATTACAGAAAGTAATATCCGAAAAATGGCTGAAGAACTATTGGAAAGAAATCCCTACGCAATTACAAGCGGGTTCTTTTATAGAAATCGGGAAGGTTTCACAAAAAGAGATAAATTCCGTCCATACAAATGTAGAGATTCAATTAGTTTTTGAACAAATTACTGTACCTTTACTAATGAAACTGGATCCATCTGGTAAAATAGATGATTTTCAACTCAGTATGCCGTTTAGTCCTGTTGTAAATCGGCCATCGTATAGTAAGCCTGAATCATTTGTTGATAAAGAAGTAGTAGTTGGAAGTGGTGCATTTCCATTACCAGGAACATTGTCTGTTCCAAAAGGAAAGGGTCCTTTCCCAGCGGTTATTCTTGTTCACGGAGGTGGAGCAGCCGATCAGGATTCAACTGCGTATGCTTTAAAACCATTTCGTGATTTAGCTGAAGGTCTTGCCTCGAAAGGAATTGCTGTCCTTCGCTATAATAAACGAACCTATGAACATGGATTGAAAACAGAACTTAGTCCTTTTTATACAGTTGATAAAGAGACAACAGATGATGCTCTTCTTGTGACTCATTTTCTTCAAAATGAACCTATGATAGATAAAAAACAAATTTATATTCTTGGTCATAGTCAAGGTGGGATGGTGATTCCAAGGATAATTGAAAAAGATCAAAATCAAAATATTGCGGGGGCAATTGTGATGGGAGGAGCGGCCCGTACAATTCAAGATGCTGCTTTAGACCAATTGAAGTATCGTTTGTCTATTGGAGCAATAAACCTAGAAGAATATCAATTTTACAAATCGCAATTTGAATTATTAAACAACCCTAATTTCTCTAGTCAGAATCCTCCAAAAGATTTTTATTTAGGATCACCAGTATTTTGGGATTCTATTCGCAAAATTAAAGCAGCAGAAATGTCAAAAAAACAACAGACACCGTTATTGATTATGCAAGGAGAAAGAGACTATCAAGTTCAATCCAAAATCGAAATTCCTCTTTGGAAAGAACAATTAAAAGAGCGAGATAACATTGATTATCGACTATATCCAAAATTAAATCACTTCTTTACAGAAGGAGATGGGGAATTAAGTAAACCGGATGAATATTATAGTCCTGCTAATATTCCTGAGTATGTTATAAATGATATTGCTAATTGGGTGCAAGGAAGATCGAAATAAAATTAGCAACCATATTTTTTAGTAGCTATTTTCAGTTCTTAAGATAGACTCATTTTTAATAAGATAAATATAATTATATCATGATGTAAATAACTATAACGAACGGATTAAAGTTTCTTATTCAAATACTTTAGATACTCATATCTGGGGACATCATCCATGCTTATCGATTTAATATTTGGAAGTATATACAAATACCCTAAACAAAAAATGTTTAGGGTATTTGCTTTTCTTAGGTTGCTGGCGATGTGGCGGTACCTCTGGTTTTAAGTTAAAAAAATCCCTGGAAATAAACCTTTTATAAATAGGATTATTTTATTTCGAGGGGCTCCTTATAAATCTTAGCTATATATTTTACGAAATCAATGACGGGATAGTGTATGAGTGAACGGTGCTGCGTAAAACGGATCCCTTCTTTTTCCATTTTCGAAATGAGTTGTTCAATTTCCAACTCTTTTTGTTGTATTCTATTATAATTTTGATATACAATGTTTTTCCATTGATAGGAAGAACCGTGAAAAAAATTCTCTCCTTTTACCCTGTGACTAAATATAATTTCTATTTTTTCTCTACGTTGTTTTTCCTTCATATGCGCTTCTGTTGACTGCATGTTTATCGCCTCTTCCCTTTTTGTTGTATACTGTTTCACAAAATTTGGTCTAACTCATCATAGCCAATGTACATTAAGCTTGTTGGGAATTGTCGTTTAAGGCTATCTCATCAACTGTATTTTTTTCAAGCGCTTAATCTAATATATTGGATTATAATCTTACGTCTAAATAAATTGATAGTGTACATAAAACACTATCAATCTTTATTATAAAACGATTCTTTATAGGCATGCACTTTTTTACACTCACCAAAATTTACAACATGACGAGTATCTTTATCCATGAATGTTATTCTGTATTTACTGAGGTTAGTTTTTTATTTTGACTAACTAACATATTGTATGCCTCATTATCTATTTTATAAAAAAGAAAATAGCTATAACGTTCCCTCTTTTGATAAAAAAATCTTATGAAAATATAGCGCTCTTAAAGAGTTTTGTTACAAGTTTGTTATGTTTGATTTAAAAAAAGGAAAGTAATATTTATTTGTAGAAAATTTTTAAGGATAAAAATAAACTGAATATTCATGATAAGAAAAGGGGGCACTTATATGCTAACAAATGATTTAGATTTCCGATTAGAAACACGTTTAAAAGAACTGTATGAACAACATAAAATAAGAGCGCAGAAGATAGACTGGGGTTATCATGAGTTTTTACCATGGGATAAGGGAATGGACTTTAAACGAGTTCCTTGGGATGAAAGTCAAGTTACTCTCCCTTCTGGTGTAATTACGGCCATTGAAACAGCTTTATTAACAGAAGTGAATTTACCATGGTTTACAACGTATTTATCTGCGACTTTTAAAGGTTCCCTTTCTGTTATTACAGACTTTATTCATACTTGGACCTCAGAAGAGGATCAACATTCGAATTTATTAGAGACATATTTACTACTCACTCGAAGTGTAAACCCTAAACGTATACATGAATTAAGAAAATCAGTCGTTGAGTGTGGATTTGAGCCTGATTTTCATACACCAATCGAAGCCATGACATATACGACGCTACAAGAACTTGCAACAATGGTGTTTTACAATAATGTAGCTAAGGTGGCAAGTAAGCATGATCCAGATCTTGCTACATTATTACGCCGTCTTGCAAAAGATGAAACACTTCATTATGCGTTTTATCGAGACGTTATTCGAACACATTTAGAATTGGAACCAAATTATTGCTACTATATTGCCAATGTGATTAGGAATTTTAAAATGCCAGGTGCCGTCATGCCTGATTTTGAAAATAGAATGGCTGTGATTGCAAAAGAAGCAAACTATGGGCCACTACAATATTTTGATCAAGTACTTGATGTAGTGGTTGAGTATTGGGGGTTAAAAGACTTACGACCAATTGCCCCTCTAGCAGAAAAAGCAAGAATTGAGATTTTGGAGTATCATATAAGATTGAAAAAAATACGGGATCGATTTGGCCGTTTTCAAGGAAAAACTGATCTACGTTAATGAGTAGAGATTTCAGAATATACGCGTGGGAATTCCCTTTTCTTTTATTTGAAATCTAGAACGCTCTCTATTATTTTGAGGCTGTTTTCCTTAATTTAACTTCTGAAAAAAGTAATTGACACCAAAAATAAACTCATGATATTATTAAATATTTGATAAAAAATAACGTATGTGTTAAGCTTGAGAGGGTTACCACATATGGAGGTGGGTTATATGTTTCAAATTGGCGATAACATTGTTTATCCAATGCACGGAGCAGGTATAATTGAAGCCATAGAAGAAAAAGAATTCTCAGGGGAAAAACAACAGTATTATGTAATAAAAATGTCAATCAGTAAGATGCAAGTCATGATTCCTACGGGTAAAATATTGAATTCGAATATACGGCCAGTTACTGATATACTTGCATTAAAACACATTATACACATTTTTCAGCATGAAGAATCATGTAAATTACTGCCGTGGAAACAAAGGCATAAAGTGAACACGGACAAAATAAAAACGGGTGAAATACAAGAAGGTGCTGAAGTTGTACGTGATTTAATGCGTATGAAGAAAGAAAAAGCACTGAATACAAGCGAAAAAAAATTGTTGGATGATGCATATAAATTTTTGGTCAGTGAGCTAGAATTAATTAAAGGAATCACTGAAAAACAAATAAAAAGTTTCTGTTAAGGTTTATTATAAATACTGTATAACATCCCTCGGAAATATCCTGAATTTTCTGGGTATATGTTGATTATTAAAAGGAAAGTATTTCAAAGATATTCAATTTCTTCAACTCACTTTTAGAGTAGATACCTCTTTTGTTATTACTTCAATCTAATCCATTTTTATTTTTAAATTTCTTTTACGAACGTTTGAAGTTTCATCAAATAACTCGATTAAATAGTCACTTGATTTTTACAATCCTGATTCACACTGGCACGGACAAGGAGCCGTAAGGATGAAAGAGAGGTAGGGCTTTCATTGTTTTAGGTAATATACTATCTAAGTCATTATTTCTAGAAGAAAAAACAATCAATCTCACCACTATCTGTAAGAGTGCCTTATATCTACTGAGACGGTGAATAGTAATTGTTTATCTTCTTTACGTAAAATTGATAAACGAACTGGTAACACCATATGGTCAACTACAAAAAATTGGTTTCCAGACCAGGAAACCAATTTAAATTTTATTTACATACCAATAGTAAATTAAGCAGTAAGAAGGAGTACACACATGAAAAAAATGTTAACAAAAGAATTAAGTAATGAATTAAAGAAGCGAGAAGGGATCATCTCTATTACAGTTGAGTCTTATGAAAAAATCGAAGTTGGTGGAATTCGTGTAGATGGACCAGCTATTATTCTAATTAATCAAGAATAGGTAAAAATAGTTGCATACAAGGAGAAAAGGATCGGCCTTTAAGAGAAGGGGGATCCTTTTTGTTTGTTGCAGCCAATATGGGATATAAATAACTTTTATCTGATGTGTTGGGGTTAAAAGGAAGGAGAGGATGGAAATTATCATGGTGGAAAGCTTAATATTGGTAGGATTTCTTTTTACGTTATATAAATTAGTTGATAAAAAAACAAACTAATTATTTAAAACGATAGATTGTTTCTTTTTTTAGGGCGAGATTTATCTGAGAGTGAAATGGATCATCTAAAGGAGGAATTAAAATGGATGCAAGGAAAAAACGCATAAAATACGAGAAGATGTCAAAGAATTATGATCGTATTTATTTAGTTTCGTTTATCCTATTAATTGTACTTGTTTGTAGTAGTGTGATTATCATAGGAGCTACAGGGGGAAAATATGGAGTATTTTTATTGTTAGCAATTTTACTTAACGCACGTATTACGAAAGAATCTCAAAAAAAGTATGAGCACTATTCTAATAAAGGGCGTATTTAAAATGATACATAACCAGAAAGGAACAACCTAGATGTATATTCAAAATATCCCTTTATCATCTCCTATTAACTAGTAAAAGTAACTTTATATAAATAATTTTTTAGCAATGTAGAAATAGAAACCGTACCCTATTAAAATGTTATTTCCGTCCATATAATGAATTATCCTTCTAGCATATTTATAAGATTTATATCATATATTAGTAGAAAGAATGCAAGTTAGAAAGGAGTCTTATAGAATGAGTTATTTGGAGGGAAATGACTTTAGTAAACAAAATATGGTAAGTGTGCCTAATCCCTATGTATATCAGACATTACAATCAGTAATTGGTAAACATGTGGTTATTGAAACTGTAAGAGGAAATATAAGAGGGAAATTAAAGGATGTGAAACCAGATCATTTGCTCATTGAAGATACGGTGCCATATATTGTACGCATTCAACAAATTGTATGGATTATGCCAAAACAATAATCAAATTACATGTAATTTGATTTATAACAGATTAGCGTTATAAATCAAATAAAAACACAGGGTTTTATCTCTGTGTTTCTTCAAATTTTCGTTTTTGAATATATGCTTGAGCATGGATAATTTCTTTCTGAAGTTCTTTTAATTCTTCCGTAGATCCAGATTCAATCCTCATGTACGTAGTAACTAGACTAATCATCATATCCATCTTCTCTACTATATTTTGAATGACCTGTTCAGATTGCTCTTTTTTAGGGTGTTGTATTGCTATTAAAGCATTTTCTATATAATTGTTCTTTCGTTGCTGGATATCATAAATAAACTGTTTTGTGTTTGAGTTCATTTGTTATTCCTCCGTTTTGGATATACTTCTATTCTATCATATTTGAATGGGAAATATGATATTACCCTAAATTCACACCTGTCCATGTTTTAAGGTATTCATAATGTGTTCTAAATCAACTTTGATGTACTGAGACTGTTTTTTTACTGTTCCATTTCGAAAGTATTCAGGAAACTCATTTTTGATATACGCTATATTATTTAGTTTAAGTCGCGATATCATAGTATTTCTTTTGGTTTTTTATTTGATTCAAATTGATTCCAATTACAAAATTATAATAGCATTTCAATAGTAAGGCTATCTCTGCATTTTATCTTTATACCGTCATGCTATTATCTTGATATAATTATGTTGAATGTAGTAGTGACGGAAATAGTGAAAGATTTCTAATTGGTTAACATATAAAATGAACTATTTCTTCCTTACAATAAAATAAATCGTGGAGAAAATAAAAGATGCAAAGAACAATATTAATTGTAGAAGATGAAGATATTTTACGTGAAATTATGAAAGATTACTTATTAAACGAAGGGTATAACGTCTTAGAGGCGATTGATGGGAAAGAAGCGTTATCTATATTTGAAGAGCATGAGGTGCATTTAATTATTTTAGATATTATGTTACCGGAATTAGATGGTTGGACGGTTTGTCGGCGAATTCGGAAGAAATCTAATGTACCTATTATTATGCTAACGGCTCGGGTGGATGAAGATGATACTTTACTTGGATTTGAACTAGGAGCAGATGATTATGTTACAAAGCCGTATAGTCCTCCTATTTTATTAGCAAGAGCAAAACGATTAATGGAAAGCCGATATTCTTCAGCTGTTAATGTACCAGCTGAAGACACATTAACGAGTAGTGGTATCCATGTACATTTTCCTTCTCGTACAGTAACTATAGATGGGGAAGACATAAATTTGACTCATACAGAATTTGAAATAGTAACGTATCTCATGCGAAATCAAGGAATTGTAATTTCGAGAGAACAACTAATCAATAAAATTTGGGGTTATGAATTCGCTGGGGATGATCGCACTGTTAATAGTCATATTCGTAATTTGCGTCATAAATTAGGACAAAAAGCAGCTTGTATTGTAACGGTTGTACGAGCTGGTTATAAATTTGAGGGACAAGTATGAAAAAAGGAATTGTATTAAAGTTATTTATGTTAACAACAGCATTATGCACACTTATTTTAGTAACTATTTTTATTGGACAAACTATATTTTTTAAGCAATACTACGCAAATCGAAAAGTTAATGATATTAAAACAAATATTCAATCCTTTGAAAAAGCATATATAAAAGCTGGAGATGATGCGAAAGTAATTCAAGAATTAGAACAAAATTTCTATCAAGAGAATGCGACATGGATTACAACGTTAGATAGTGTAGGTAATATAAAATATGCAAATGATTTTTCTATAGAAATTCAATTAGACCCAAACGAAAATAAGATATTTTCTGAACGTTCCATTCACATACCGTTGTATAGTTTTATCAATTTAGAAGATATACAGAGGATGAAATATAGTTTAGAACAAGGGAGTCATATTATTATCGACGGAGTACAGAAGGGGGATATAGTAGTCCCTGCGATGTTAACAATAAAAGAGAAGAATGTTGGGCTAGAGAACAAGCAACTGTCAGAAAGGTTGTATGGGCCAAAAGCCGTATCTTCAAAAGAAAGTTCACAATTATATTTAGCGGGAAGCATTCAAAACGTGCAATTACCGGAGGGGACTGTAGGAACGAACTTTATATATGGAAATCGTGTGCTTATAGATAGAATAAAAAAATTTCAGGTTGATTTATTATTGAATCAAAAATTTAATGATGTTACTTCTACAGAAATAATGGATTACGAAGAAAATGATATTAAATATAAAGTTTTAATCAAGCCAACAAAAGACGCGGGGGGTAAGACAAACTATATATTTGCTATGACATCATTGCAACCAGTTGATGAAGCGGTACAAATGATAAAGGATTATTATGTATATTTAATTATTTTTGTATTGATTTTAATTGTTTTGATATCGTTCTATTACTCAAAAAAAATCGCCAAGCCATTATTACAAATAAATGATACTACAAAAAAAATCGCGGGTTTAGATTTCTCTGAGACGATACCTATTACTACAAAGGATGAAATAGGTGATTTATCACAAAATATTAATACACTTTCTAAAGCTTTGCATTCGTATATTCATCAATTGCAGCAAGATATAGAAAAAGAAAAGCAATTAGAGAATACACGTAAAGAATTTATCGCTGGTGTTTCACATGAGTTAAAAACACCTTTAAGTATTATGAAGAGCTGTATTTCAATTTTAGAGGATGGTGTTGCTAGTAATAAAAAGGAGTATTACTTTAAAGCAATGTCAAAAGAAGTAGATAAAATGGATATGCTCATTATTGATATGCTGGAGTTAGCGAAATTCGAATCTGGTACATATAAAATGGAAATGGATGTTTTCCATATTGATGAAATGATCGATTACATATGTGAGCAATTAACCTCGGATATAACAGCTAAGCAATTACATGTTCATAAACAACTTTCTAAAATTGAAGTTGTTGCAAACCAGCATCGCATAGAACAAGTTATAACGAACTTTATTACAAATGCGATTCGTTACACACCAGAACAGGAGAATATTATTATTTCTACAATAGAAGAGAATGAACGTGTAAAAGTATGTGTAGAAAATAAAGGGGCTCATATCGCGCCAGAACATTTAGAGAAAATATGGGATCGTTTCTATCGAGGGGATACGTCTCGTCAACGTTCAAAAGGTGGAACAGGATTGGGACTTGCTATTTCAAAAAATATATTAGAGCTACATGATGCGGAATATGGTGTTTCAAATACAGAAGATGGAGTATTATTTTATTTCTATTTACATAAAAACGTGTAGAATTTTTTCTACACGTTTTTATTATTTTTAAACAAAATCGACATTATCTGCATTTTATCTTTATCAGCATTCATTACTATTTTCATTAGAAAGAGAATGAAAAGTTGATAAGGAGATTGTTAAAATGAAAAAAAGAGCGATATTGCTTTTGCTTATTATAATAATAATGGGTACAGGCGTTAGTTTCATACATGCTAAAGGGCACAAAAACATATCAAAAGAGGATTTACGATTAAAAGGAAAAACTATTGTAATTGATCCAGGGCATGGTGGAGGAGATAGAGGGACGAAAGGAAAGGAATTAGGAACGATTGAAAAAGAGCTTAATTTAAAAGTAGCACAAAATATAAAGAAAGAATTAGAAGAAAGAACGGATGCAAAAGTTATATTAACACGTGAAAAAGATACGAGCTTACTTCCAGAAACAAAGCAAAAGGAAGAATTACAAGCACGTGTCAAAGTAGCGAAAGACCATGCGGCGGATCTTTATATTAGCATTCATCATGATGCTTTTGAGGATACAAATGTAAAAGGAATAACAACTCATTTTGGATCTAATAAAAGGAAAGATAAAAAGTTAGCTAAGAACGTACAAGAAGCTATTTTTGATCAAAATATAGACAGCCGTGATAGAGGCATTCATGGAAGTGATTTTCTTGTCTTACGAGAAAATCCTTCTCCGGCTATCTTAATTGAATTAGGGTTTACATCTAATGCGAGTGATGAAAAAAGAATGAATTCAGAAGAATTCCAAGCAAAATCGCAACAAGGTATTGTGGATGGCATTATTAATTATTTTACGATGTAATAAAATAGGTAAATAGAAAAATACTATTCTTTCTAAATCTTAATTAGAAAGAATAGTATTTTTTATTTTGGGTGTATATCCAGTTTTCAAATTTAAGAATTAACTTAACCTTATTCTTTAACTGATTTCGACACTATCTGCATTTTATCTTTACCTCTCTCTATTAATCTATTTATTGTAAACACCGGTTGAAACGAATGATTCAGTCGAATAAAGGCTCAGCCTTATAAATAATGAAAATTAATAGGGAAAGGATCGGAAAATCATGAAAGAATCGAAAAGTAAGAAAAAAACAAGTGTAGTAACGAAGGCAATCATATCTTTAGGAGTTGTTTTAGCAACGACCTTTTTCACATTCTTTTTAATTGGGAAATGGAACTCTACCCCAGCGAAGGGAGTAGCTAATGAAAGTATTAAACAAGTTAATACGCAACAACAAGAAAAGAAAAAAGAAACACCACCGGCAAAACAGAAAAGACCTGATGGAAAACCGGTAGGAAAGGTTGTGTATTTAACATTCGATGACGGTCCTAGCGAATTAACTGGAAAATTTTTAGATGTACTAAAAGAGCAAAATGTTGCTTCGACATTTTTTATGCAAGGTAGTAATTTACAAAATACAGGTTTTCAGGAAAACGTAAAACGAGCGGTAAAAGAAGGACATTATATTGGTGCACATAGTATGACACATAATAGTGATAAACTATACAAAAAGGGACAATTTGTACCGGAAATGAAAGAAACGTTAGCTCTTATCCATAATATTACGGGTACAACTCCTAAACTAGTCCGTCCACCATATGGATCTGCACCAGGATTAAAGGGTGAGGAAATTCGTAATCAAATTGTAGAAGCAGCAATAAAAGTTTGGGATTGGACAATAGACTCAAATGATTGGAAATTAAAAGATAATCCAACTCAGATTATCGAAAATGTAAAGAAACAAACAACAGAAGAAGTAGAAGTTGTTTTAATGCATGAAAAGGCGCAAACATTACAAGCACTTCCGGAAATCATTAAATTCTATAAGGAAAATGGATATGAATTTGGTGTTTACAATGATGCAGATCATTTTCGACTAAATTTCCAAAAAGATCAACGTCTATAGTATAAACATAGTTATTTTAAAAGGTGTTTTTATTACTAAATCAATAATTAAGCAAAAGTCGATTTCCTATTTTATAAAGAAATCGACTCTTTCGTTTATGTATTATGTCACAAGAGTTTCCTTATTTTCTCCGGAATGTCCTTTTTAGAAATCTATGCAACAGAGCCTTTATAGTAAGAGTATCTTGTTGGGAATGATCAAAAAAATCTATATTGTAATATAAAAAATCGCTATGATATGAAAGGATACCATACAACAATCCCAATAAATTCTTCTCAATAATTGAAAATAAAATCAATCCGGATTATTATATTGTTATTGTAAATTTATTTTATTGAAGGAGGATACATAGATGAAAAGCTCAAAAGGCTCTATTGAATCAGAGATAAGCAAAGCAATTACTCACTGGGAAAAGGACTACCTAGGACGCGGGTCTATATCCGTTAAGACAGATATATTACGGGATATGATTATCGTAAATTTACAAGGTGTTTTAACGCCGGCTGAATATAGTGTTTGCGAAACAAAAGACGGGATGCTAACGATAAAGAAGAATCGTTCGGAGCTAGTTGAATCTGGAATTGATGATCTGAAAGAGATTATACTAGAATTAACTGGAGAGAAAGTGAAGAGCTTTCATACGGATATAAGCTCCCGTACAGGCGAACGAGTAATGATTTTTAAATTGCTTCATAATCTTGAGGAGAAATTTTAAAAATACCTTAAGGTTAGTGGAAGGATTAAGAAACCTACAAGTTTTGCACTTTATTAACAGGCTAATAATTAAAAACTTGAAGTTATTTAGGTATAATAAATCGTAATTCTAATAACTCTTAAAAAACTGATAAAGAAATTGACAAACTGCTTAATATGGTTTATCTTATAATTGTTTTAAAAAATTGATAGATGCTCATTTTAACAGCTTGCTATAATTAAGGCTTTAGCATTTTTTTAATATGTAATATTGACTAAATGAAAAAGTTTCTTAATTAAAAGATAGCGTATAACATAAATTGATATATTGATTGCATAATCTAGGAGATCAGAAATATACATTTCTTTTTAACAGGAGTAATACATACATTATTATTCTCTATAAAATGGGAGCTCTTCAAAAAACTTTATTGAAGTTAGTTGAAGGGAAACCGACAATCTCCATAATTCAATGATGATATAAAATCATTGAATTATGGAAGTTGTCGGTTTTTTTTATGGGAAAAAACGATGCACTAAAAAGAGTGAATGAAAATTGAAATTTAAAAAAACATCTTAATTAAAAGGAATTTTTATAGGTTATTTTCGCTTAGAAGGGAGTATTTAACATGTTAATTTCGCTGAGTTCATCAACACTGTTAACATTATTTTTTATAGCGCTTAGTGCTTCTTGGCTAAGTGGATTATTGTTTTTACATGCAAGGATGCCTTTACGTTTTGTTCATATCCATATTGGTATCGCTGCTTTGCCTTCATTGATTTCTTTACTCGCACTTGTTAATAACAATGGAGATAGAGTTGTGGGGCCTTGGCATCTAGATACTTTAGCTTGGTTAATGGCTTTCTTTGTTCTTACAATTGGTTTAATCATTCAGCGTTTTTCTGTACGTTACTTAATGGGAGATCGCTCATATCGAAAATACTTTGCACTTTTTACATTTACTACAGGTGTATCTTCGGTTGCATGGTTAAGTGACGATCTTCGTTTCATGATCATTTGTTGGGGAGCAACGCTTATAGGATTGGTTCTACTCATAGGGCTAAATAAAGGGTGGAAAGTAGTTAGTGAAGCAACAAAAATCTCTGGCTATTTATTTACAATAAGTTGGATTGCGTTGCTATCAGCTATCATTTGGCTTTTTCAAATAACAGGACAGTGGCAATTAACATCAGTTTTAACGAATGAAAATGTAGCGCTACATGGAACATTGGAGAGAACAGGAATTAACTTATTAATTATATTAGCGGTGATGATTCCAGCAGCACAATGGCCTTTTCAAAGATGGTTAATTGAGTCTGCCGTTGCTCCAACTCCTGTTTCAGCTATTATGCATGCAGGTTTAGTAAATGCTGGCGGTATCATGTTAACTAGATTTTCACCTCTTTTTCATGATGATATTGCACAAATCTTTTTACTTATTTTCTCTAGTATTTCTGTCTTAATCGGAACAGGAATTAGTTTAGTCCAAGTTGATTATAAACGTCAGCTAGTAGGTTCAACTATTGCACAAATGGGATTTATGCTTATTCAATGTGCATTAGGCGCTTATTTAGCGGCTATTATTCATTTAATTTTACATGGTTTGTTTAAAGCTACACTGTTTTTACAAGCTGGTTCTTCAGTGCAACGTTTTGGGATAGTGAATCAGTCTAATGAAAAGATGTCCAATTTATGGATTATAGTCGGGCGTGTTTTAGGAGTATTTATAGCAATTACTTTCTGGTTTATGACTTCTGGAGAGGGGTATCAACTAGTTAGTGCGTTAATCTTAGGCTGGTCACTATACTTTTCATGGAAACAGCTTGTTGTTTTTGGAGAGGGAAGAATGGGACGAATTGCTGGCGTAATTGTTTTGATTGGATTTTCTCTCATTTACTTTACCGTTCATAATTCTCTTTATAAATGGTTGCATACTGATATTTATCAAAGTGTTCAACCTTCAGCTCCAGCCGTTATCTTTGTTATATGTATTTTACTATTTAGTAGTGTTACTAGTACTTTCGTTACTCGTAATCAATCTTCTACTTTATTCGCTGTACTTTATCTTTGGTTAGTTCGAGTAGGTGAGGCGAGAAGAAAATCAGTAGAAAGTCACCCAAGCTATCTGAAACATTATGTATCAAAGGGAGGTAATTCGTGATGAGCATATCGTCAATATTAAAGAAAGATACAAACATTGATATGCAAGAAAATAATATAAATGATTTAGTTGCATCTGCTAGCCGAGTTATTGCACCACTTTGGCCTATCTCTACGTTTGCAGCTCACCACCCTTGGATGGGACTTGAAAAGCAATCATTTGAACAAGTCGCAAATTGGTTAAAAGAAGCTCGTAATGTGGATATGTATCCTAGTACTTCCATGATTCATTCGGCAAAAGCGAAAGGTGAGATTGAGGAATCATTTTTACAAAGTAGTTTGTCTCGTTGGCTGGATTCACAATCTTTTCATATTCCGCGAGAGAAAGTAGAGCGATTTTGCCAAGCGGCTTTAAAGTTAGAAAAATTACCTTCTAGTCTATTATCATCGCCAGAATTAAATAAATTGGCAGAAGAACTGAGTTATATAAATACAGCAAATATGAAAGCCTCTGTTATGCAATCAATAAGTTCGCTTATAGAGAATCAAAATAGTGAAAACCTATCTGATATTCTTAATTATCATATCATTAAATGGTGTAAATTATATCTTGATGACTCCGGATCAAGTTGGACGATGCCAAATCGAGAGAAAGGTTTTTATCGTGCATGGCAACACCTTATTACATTTGATCCAGCGCTCAGTAAAAATGAGCGTAAAGTTTTAAAAGATTGGCCACAAGATGCCGAAGTAGCTTTAGCGAGAGCGTTATTTGAACTAGGAATTTCTGAATCTAACATACAAGCTTATCTTGAAGGGCACTTACTTTCTTTACCCGGGTGGGCAGGAATGATACGATGGCGCTCACAACAATCAATTCAGGAACAGGGGCTTTTAATAGAATATTTAGCAGTTCGAATTTCTATGGAGCTGGCTATTGCAAAACCTTATTTACCTTTAAAAAATCAAAAGGTTGAGAAAAAAGTTTCGATCGTCCCACTTATAGCTTCTTGGATCTATTGGGGGAATATTTCAACACGGGAATGGTCACAAATGTCTACAGCTGAACAAAGCGAATTGTTAGCATTTGCATATCGTTTTGATGAAAATATTCGCAGAAAACTTTGGCTGGAAGCTTGGGAACAAACGCATGCAGAGCAATTAAGGGAGAAGATTGCTTCTAAACAACGTGCAACTAATGATAAAAAGCGTGTATTAGCTCAATTAGCATTTTGTATTGATGTACGTTCAGAACCGTTTCGTCGCCACCTTGAAAAATTAGGTCCGTTTGAAACATTTGGAATAGCTGGTTTCTTTGGATTACCAATTGCAACTAGTGAACTAGGTAGTAATAACAACCATCCTTCTTTGCCAGTTATACTCAAACCGAAACATCAAATAAAAGAGCTCACAAATGAAAATGAACTTAAATCTTATGAGCAACGTAAGAGGATAGGTAGTTCGGTGCGTTATACATTTAAAACGATGAAACAGAACGTACTGACAAGTATGGCGCTACCTGAGTTAAGTGGTCCTTTACTTGGTCTACAGATGGTGACAAGAAGCTTTGTCCCAAGAGGAGTTGGTGGTTTCATTCGTAACCTTCGTAAAACTATGTTACAAAAACCTGATACAACATTCTCGCTTAATCATGTTCATGACACAAAAGGTGAGATACCTATCGGTTTTACGAAAGAAGAAAAAGTGAACTATGTGCGTCAAGCTTTAAAAATGGTGGGACTGACAGAAAAATTTGCTCCTTTAGTTGTAATGTGTGGACACAGTAGTCAAAGTACGAACAATCCTTATGCTGCAGCACTTGAGTGTGGTGCTTGTGGCGGAGCAGCAGGGGGATTCAATGCAAGAGTTTTCGCTACTTTATGTAATCTTCCAGAAGTAAGAGAGGCGTTGTCTGCTGAAGGCATTAACATTCCTGAGGATACCATTTTTGCAGCAGCTGAACATAAAACAACAGTGGACGAATTGGAATGGATTTACGTCCCAGAACTTTCGAAAACTGCGCAAGAAGCGTTTGATTGTATCGGGACGATTATGCCAAATGTGAGCCAACATGCAAATAGAGAACGTTTAACGCAATTACCTAATTTTAAAACGAAAATAAAAAATCCGAGTATAGAGGCACATCGATTTGCAGAAGATTGGAGTGAAATACGTCCAGAATGGGGATTAGCGCGTAATGCATCTTTTATTATCGGACAGCGTGAATTAACTCAAGATTGTGACTTAGAAGGCAGGGCTTTCCTTCATAATTATGATTGGAAACAGGATGAAAGTGGCGATATATTAGCTAACATTATTGCAGGACCAGGAACAGTTGCACAGTGGATAAATCTACAATATTACGCATCAACTGTAGCTCCTCATTATTATGGTAGTGGAAATAAAACAACCCAAACCGTAACGGCGGGTCTCGGTGTTATGCAAGGGAATGCTAGTGACCTGTTGCCAGGCTTACCTTGGCAATCTGTTATGCAGTCAGATAGTGAGACGTATCATTCACCACTTCGTTTACTAATTGTCATTCAAGCACCTATTGAATATATAGAACGTTTGTTAAATAATGATTTCACATTTCGAGAAAAAGTTCAAAATGGATGGGTTAGACTTGCAAGTGTTGATCCAGAGGGACGCTGGAAAAACTGGTAACAATTATTATTGTTACTAGCTTAAAAGTTTCATAAATACAATAATGAAGAAGGAGTGCTCCATATGAATTCAAAGAATAAAAAAGTTTTATTATTAACAGACATTGAACACGGAATAGAGCCTAGTATCCAACAAGTAACTAACATTCAACAAGAAAACATGTTGACTATTCACAGCTATGATTCTGTAATTGTACATCCTTATGGAGATATAATGAGATCTATTATTATTGCTATTTATCAAGAAAATGTTAAAGAAATTTTTGTTGTCGGAATAGAGGATAAAGAAACTTCTTCAGTTAATCTACAAACTCAACGTGATTTCATAAAAGATAATATAGAATTAGACTATCTCTTTAAAAATTGCATGCCTGAATTTTCAAGTGGTAGCCTTAATCAATGGCTGAGTGGACAAAAAAATGTTAGTGAAAATATTGAAAAGAGTATAGATATGATCCGTCATCATCCATTAGTACCTTCTGATATTGAAGTTCATGGTTTCATGATTGATAGAACAGGTGAAAAAGAAACGGTTGTTAAAGTTTCTGCTAATAAAGTACTGAAACAAATGGATTTTTATGTGTAAGTTATCGATAGATAAGCAACTTTTATTTGGACTTGTGTCCTTTACAAAGAGCAAAAGAAATCTTCTATAAATGGGGATCTTTTGCTCTTTTTGTTTGAATTTTTAATGTGTTTTATAGGAGATACCTAATATGTACATAATAAAAATATATAACTTTTTGCATAAAATTTTAAGGACGGATTAGCAGGCGGAAAATAAAAATTTATGTTGTGATTTATTTCAAGATTATTACTAAAAAGAATGGAGATTCTTTAATTATGAGAATAAAACAGTTAAAACCTAAAGTGATATGGAAAAAAAGAATGTTGCTAACTCTTTTTATTGTTTTCGGATTGATTATTGCGGGGGTTGTTTTTTGGAATGTTTCACCTATTCCGAAAGCGTTTCTCATAAAAAAAGCATTTGAAGGTGGAATGTTTGTTCAATCTAATAATTATAAAAACGCTCTAAAAGAGACACGAATTGTTAAAGATATCAATTATAATTCTAAATTTCCTGATGGTACATTAGACATTATTTATCCCAAAAATTTTATAGGGAAAACACCTGTTATTTTTTGGGTGCACGGGGGTGGATTTGTAGGTGGAGATAAATCAGACATTACTGGTTATGCAGTAGAATTAGCTGCTCGTGGTTATACAGTGATAAATATAAATTACGCTCTTGCTCCTAAAAGAAAGTATCCTACACCAGTACTACAACTTGGTGAGGCTTATGAATATATAAAAGCAAATGCAAAGAAATATAATGTAAAACTAGATGACCTATATTTTGCAGGAGATTCTGCGGGAGCGCAAATATCTGGACAATTTGTTACTATTCAAACATCTCCAGATTATGCGAAATTAACCGGGATTGACGCTGTTGTTGCTCCTTCTACAATTAAAGGTATATTGCTATTTTGCGGCCCGTATAATATGCCTGCATTAGCTAAAATGGAAACATCCAAAGAAGTGCAAGACTTTATGCGTACTACTGGCTGGGCTTACTTTGGGAAAAAGAAATTTGAAACATTACCTGAAATGGAAATCGCCTCTATTTATAAACACGTTACAAAAGATTACCCACCAACGTTCATCACAGATGGAAATACTGCATCATTTGAAGAGCAAGGTAAAGCATTAGCTTCTACTTTACAAAATAAAGGAGTATCTGTAGATACACTTTTCTTTGATAAAAATATCTCTGGCGAGTTAGCACATGAATTTCAATTTAAAATGAACACTCCAGCAGGTGAAGAAGCTTTTAACCAAGTTCTTAAATTTCTAAATGAAAATAAATAATATATATACTATTAACTTTTTATAAGCTTAGTTTAATACCATATATGGGTGAACAAAATATTGCATTAATAATCTAATGGTAGCAAAAATAAATTTGATAAGAAGTATATAGTAAGAATGATTTGGAGATACAGATGGGGATATAACTATTTTATTTAGGACGGTGCACTTTAAATGGATTTACAGAAAGGGAAATTATATTGGAACACAACTTTTTCTAATACACCTTCTTATCCTCGGTTGGAAGAAGATATAAAATGTGACGTACTAATAATAGGAGCAGGAAGTTCAGGTGCTCAATCAGCATACTATTTGAGTGAATCAGATTTAAATATTGTTGTCGTTGATAAAAGAAAGGTAGGACACGGGAGTAACCTTACAAATACAGCACTTATTCAATATTTAGGTGACAAGATGTTTTTTGAACTTGTAAATACATTTGGAGAAGAGTATGCAGTTAAGCATATGAAATTATGTGAACAAGCTATTAATGATATTGAATATGCTGATCAAAACTTGCCTTATTGCTCTGATTTTAAACGACGTGACAGTTTATATTATGCAAGTTATGAAGAGGATATAAAGAAATTAGAAAAAGAACTGTATTATTTACATAAGCATGATTTTAAAGCGACTTGGCTATCAGAGGAACAAATTGGACAGAGATATCCATTTAAAAAACGTGCAGCTATTTATACGTATAATGATGGTGAAATAAATCCTTATAAATTTACACATAGTTTATTAGAACAAGCTTCTAATAAAGGAGTTCAAATTTATGAAGATACAGAGATTGTTGGCAAAAAGTTAGAGAAAGAATGTGCTATCTTTTATACAAAGGGGGGCAATTCTATTACTGCCAATAAAGTAATTGTGGCTGCAGGATATGAAGGGTTAGAATTTAAAAAGGAAAAGAACGCTACACTGATTAGCTCATATGCAGTTGTTACTAATCCTATAGAAGATTTATCTTCTTGGTATAAACGTACTCTCATTTGGGAAACTGCGAGACCATATATTTATATGAGAACTACTGCAGATAACAGGATTATTATAGGTGGGTTAGATGAAGATACAAACATTGCTCAAGAAAGAGATTCAAAATTAATCCATAAAAAAGAGAAATTAGTAAATGAATTTAATAAGCTCTTTCCCAATATAACAGTTGAACCTGAATTTTATTTAAGTGCTTTTTATGGTGGTACTCATGATGGTTTACCTATAATTGGAATGTATGAAGAGTTTCCAAATTGTCACTTTATCTATGCGTATGGAGATAATGGATTAGTATATAGTATGGTGTTTTCTAAAATTGTTCGAGATATAATTATTAACGGTTCAAGTCCGGATTTGAATTTATATTTACAAACTAGACCAAAACTAAATGAGTAAGCTACATGTATGCAAAATCAAGGTAGTATAAAAAAGTAATAGTTTTTACGGTTTTAATTACTTTATATAGGAAGCAATTCTACAATTATAATCTCTCCAATATATTTGGGGGGATTTATTTTTTTTTTAATGATTTATTGAAAAATAGTCTAATTAGACTATAATGAGTATATAGTTTAATTAGACTATTTATTTTGTTGAGTGTGAAAAAAGGAGGAAAGAGGTATGGTTGCAAAAGAGAGCAACTTACGCTTAGTGATAGCTGGGTTAATGCTAGGTATTTTAATGGCTGCAATGGATAATACAATTGTTGCCACTTCAATTGGTACAATTGTCTCAGATTTGGGTGGATTGGATAAATTCATCTGGGTTACTTCTGCTTATATGGTTGCAGTTATGGCGGGTATGCCTATTTTCGGGAAATTATCTGATATGTATGGTAGAAAGAGGTTTTATATTTTTGGTTTATTAATCTTCTTAATTGGTTCTGCATTATGTGGTACTGCGCAAAGTATTGTTCAGCTAAGTATTTATCGTGCAATTCAAGGTATAGGTGGGGGGGCACTGATGCCAATCGCCTTTACCATTGTATTTGATATTTTTCCTATTGAAAAAAGAGGGAAAATGACTGGGTTATTAGGGGCCGTATTTGGTTCTTCAAGTGTATTAGGACCTTTATTAGGTGCGTATATAACAGAAAATATAAGTTGGCATTGGATTTTTTACGTCAATATTCCAATTGGTCTAATGTCATTAATTTTTATTTTAAAAGCTTATAAAGAAAATAATCCACCTACTAAGCAAAATATTGATTGGTGGGGGGCGATAACACTCGTCATAGCAGTAATTAGCTTAATGTTCGCTTTAGAATTGGGAGGAAAAGAATTTAAGTGGGATTCGATACAAATCATTGGGTTATTTGCATCGTTTATTGTATTTTTTGTTGGCTTCCTATTGGTAGAAAGAAAAGTGAAAGATCCGATAATATCATTTTGGATGTTTAAGCGTAAGGAGTTTGCAATATCACAAATTATTACGTTTTTCTATGGAGCAACATTTGTTATTTTAACAGTATTTATTCCTATTTTTGTTCAGGCTGTATATGGTGGAACAGCAACTAATGCTGGATTAATTTTAACCCCAATGATGTTAGGTTCTGTAGTAGGTAGTGCAATTGGTGGAATATTTCAAACGAAAATTAGTTACCGCAACTTGATGTTATTATCTATAATATCCTTTGGGATAGGTATGTATTTGTTAGGAACGATGGATCCACAAACAAGCCGTGTACTTTTAACGATATACATGATTATAACGGGGTTTGGAGTTGGATTTTCGTTCTCTTTGCTTCCCACAGTTTCTATTCATAATATGGAACCGAGATTCCGTGGTTCAGCTACTTCAACAAATTCATTCTTTCGTTCACTAGGTATGACAATTGGAGTAACGATTTTTGGCTCCATTCAAAATAGTACCTTTACAGCTAACTTAAAGGATGCTTTTAAGGGAATAGAACATGGTTCCAGCATGTTAAATAATCTAGGTGATCCGAGTGCAATATTTCGCTCAGATGTAAGGTCCAGTATACCTACTTTTATTCTTGAAAAGGTTATAGCTGCTATGTCATCTTCCATTACTACTGTTTTTCTATTAGCTTTAATTCCAATTATCGTTTCGTTTATGGCAATATTATTTATGGGGAATGTCAAAGCTGGTACAAAGGATAATAAAGTGAATTTGAAGTTATAAATTTTATAAAACAAAAAGATTCTTTACTTATTTTTAGCTTATACTATTGGTATAGGTTATTAAGGAGTGGAGAGTTATGAATACAAAGCTTTTTATGCTGGGTCTTCTTATGGAGAAAAATAGGCATCCGTATGAAGTCCAGCAACTTTTAAAAAATAGTGAAATGAAATATTATATAAAAATTACTAAAGGCTCTTTATATTATACATTTGAGCAACTTGAAAAGAAGGGTTTTATAGAGGTTGTTGATATTATTCGTAATGAACAACGTCCTGAACGGACTATTTACGGTATTACTAAAAGTGGTAAACAAGAATTTGAACATTTATTATTAGAGCAAATGATAAAGAAAGAGGATATGCATCGTCCTATATATGAAGCGCTACTTTTTGCACAATATGGGGAAGAAGAATTAATTCTAGAACAGCTGAAAACTAAAATTTCTCAACTGACGTTATATCTTACTACCCTTCAAAAAGTATATGAAGAGAAGTGTGGAAAAGAGAGTGTAGCTAAGTTATATATATTATCTAGTGTCATTTTACATTTAAGAACAGAGTTAAAAGTTTTACAGAGTTTATATAACACTATAAAAAATGAAAAGATAGATAATATTGGAAATGATGTACTTAGAGAGATAGAAAATCAATGTTTATAGTGACAGATATTATAAAATAAAGAAAAGTATAATATTTTAATTCATAAATTAAAAACGTTAATTTGGACAGGTCTAATAGTATAGGGAACTGTCCATTTTTAATATGTAAATTCTCCATTCAATGTTAAGAAATCTTAATATTTTTGTAGGGTGAAAATTAAGATTTTTTCAGTAGATTGATTGTATGTTCTAAATTAACATTGGAGAGGAATTTATGAATGTTATTTGTTTTATGTAAGAGTATGTGAAGCGGCCTCGGATCGTAGGGGGCTATTTTACCCAGTTCAAATCAACTTGCAAAACAGATGGTTTCTTCAATATGTTTAAAAAAGCAAAGTGTATTATCACGCATTAACGGGTAGTAAGACCCACATCTCAAAATTAAGTGGAAGCAAAGAAGTTAGGTGGGGGGCGGGATTCCCGTAAAAGACCGATTGGTGAGGGCTGATTAAAGTTTCACTTTATACGTGTAAGGTAAAACTAAATGTATAATACTACAGCATAGAACGAGATGTCAGAGAGGAAGAAAATATGATGCAGAAAGAAAAAATTTTGATTGTAGATGATGATATAGAGATAAGAAAAATCGTATCCATTTATTTAAAAAATGAAGGGTATGAAATTATAGATGCATCGGATGCTATAGAAGCTTTAGAAACTTTAAGAAATACAACAATTGATTTAATCATTTTAGATATTATGTTACCGAAAATGGATGGCATAGAGGCTTGTTTAAAAATAAGAGAACAGTATCAAATGCCTATAATTTTTTTGTCAGCTAAAGATGAGGATATAGATAAGATCCAGGGATTAATGAGTGGGGCAGAAGACTACATTACCAAACCGTTTAATCCACTTGAATTAATGGCAAGAATTAAATCTCAATTACGAAGATATCGTGTTTATCAAACAGAAGAAGTAAAACAATTTATTCATGAAATAGGCCATCTTAAGGTAGACGAGGAGACAAGACAAGTTTTCATTAGAAATGAAGAATTAAGGTTAACTCCAAAGGAATTTGACATACTTTCTTTATTAGTGAGAAATAAAGGAAAGGTTTTTAGTGTAGAAAAAATATACGAGATGGTCTGGGAAGATTCATTTTATAAATCAGATAATACAGTCATGGTTCATATTACTAAAATACGGGAAAAAATTGAAGAAAACCCTCGTCAGCCTGTTTATTTAAAAACAGTATGGGGAGTTGGCTATAGAGTATGATCGATCGTACGAAATTAAGGGATAATATATTCTTTTCTACACGCTTAAATATAAAGCTTATTTTAATTTTTTTGCTCTGTTTCATCGTTGCGGTTGTTACTTTTTTTCTCATAGCAATGAAAAGTGCAAATCTACTTTCTTATAATCAACAGATTGAAAAAGAAGCCGAAATAAGGGAAATAGCGATAGGGATAACTAATGATATACAAAAGCGTAATTTGGAATCTGGGCATATAGAACAAGTTATACCGATGATTCAATCTATCCAAAAGAAGAATGAAAATTTAAGGTTTTTAGTATTAGATTATAAAGGCCATATTATCTATCGTTCACATAATTTTCAATTGCAGGATAATCTCCCACAGGAATTATTACAGGAGAAATTAAATGTTACACCAAACGTCAGAAATCCTTTGTTTGAGAAGTTCATATTGTTTGTTTCACCAGTTTCATTTCAAGATGGAATTGGATATGTAATGGTACAATCTCCAAATTCGAATAAAACAATCTCACCAACTCAATATAATCAAAATTTATTACTTGCTTTGGTGAGCAGTATATTAATTTTCATCCTTTTATTTTTGCTGTTTATGATCCCTATTACAAGATACATTAAAGAAATTGAACGAGGTATTCAAAAGATTGTAAAAAAAGATTGGAAACATTCCATACGTGTTAAAGGAAAAGATGAATTATCTTCTTTAGCTTATAATATTAATTGGATGGCTAGTCAATTAAGGGAGCGTTTTGAGAAAGAGAGAGCAATTGAGAAAGGTAAAAGTGAATTTATTACCAATATTTCTCATGATTTGCGTACCCCTTTAACGTCTATTATTGGATATTTAGCATTAGTAAATGAAAAACAATATCGAAATAAAGAAGAATTAGAAATGTATATTCAAAATACGTATAATTTAACATTAAAATTAAAAACTCTCATTAATGAATTGTTTGAATACACAAAATTATCTTTACCTGATGTTAAGTTGAGAAAAGAAAAAGTAGAATTGGGCAATTTGTTAGGTCAGCTAGTAGGAGAGTATATCCCGATTTTTGAAAAACAGCAATTAATTGTTAAACTAAATATCATTAATAAGGATATTTGGGTATGGGCAGATATAGAAAAACTGGTGCGTGTATTTGATAATTTACTATCTAATACTGAAAAATATAGTTTTTCAAATTCAACAGTAATAGTGGAACTAAAAAAAGAAGAAGATAAGGCATTTATTTGTATTACAAATAAAACAGATCATCTTGAAGCACAAGAATTAAGCAAGATGTTTGAGAAGTTTTATCGAGTTGATAAATCACGGTCGAGTCAAATACATGGATCCGGAATTGGTTTAGCAATTGTAAAGCGCACAATTGAATTGCATGAGGGTAAAGTATGGGCTGAAAGTCATGGAAATAGTCTTACGATACATGTAGAATTACAACTTTTAAAAAATGTTTAAAAACTATTTAAGAATTTTCATTATGTAACTAATATAAATGCTTAAATAAAGCATTTATAAATAATAGTAGGCTTCTTTTGGTAACCATTGCATGAATGCCATGCCCAAATGGGGAAATCTATAGTAAAGTCAATACCTTTCTGTTTCATGTGTCTTACAATGTATTTATATGCTGTGCAATCTTCTTTACTAACAAAAATAGGATTGGCTATAAGCTTACCTTCATTCAAAAGTGTATTTATAGCATTTTGGTCTTGAAAAGTCCATAGGATTGTTGAATCAATAAATGTATTTAAGTTTGATTGTTTATCAAATTGTTTTTTCATCTTTCGCTCCATTTTCTTTTTTATTTTGCAGAATTAAGAATAAATATGAGTAATCGGACAATAAGAAATACCTATGCTAGATACAATTTTAAAGTAACAGCAAGGAATAACCTTTGTATATAGAGTGTACAATACATGCAAAACAGGATTAAAGAAGATTTTAAATATAATATGAAATAGTACAAAATAAGAATTTGATATATCTTTTATATATAAACTATTAATTGAAGTTTGTAATTACACATTATAGTTAGTGTACTAACTATATAATTAGTGTACTAACTATATTGGAGGTTATATGAATAATTTAGGCTATTTATTACACAAGGTAAGTATAATGACGAAAACAGAATTATCAAATCAATTAAAAGAATATAAAATAACAGCTCAGCAATGGTCTGTGTTAAAGGATATATCTCTTTATCCAAATGGAACCACCCCGGCTATGATTGCTGAAAGGCTCTTAGCAGACCGTCCAACAGTAACCGGAATTATACAAAGATTATTGCAAAAAGAATGGATTCTTATAAAACATAATCCTAAAGATAAACGGTCACATTTAATATTTTTAACAGATGAAACTAAGGCATTAATACAGGAGATAGAAAATGTAAGCGATGAAGTTATAAAAAATGCTACAGCTAGTATTCCTAAAGAGGAAGTAGAAAATGCAGTTCGAGTTTAGCAAAGTATGATTCAAAATTTACAAAAAAATAAAGGGTGATTAAAATGATTTTAGTAACAGGTGCTACAGGGAATGTAGGAAAAGAGGTTGTAAAATGCCTAATAAAAAGAAATGCTACTTTCAAAGTCACAACGCGCAGTAGAGAAACTGAAGGAGTGTATTTTGATTTTGAAAACCCCTCATCTGTAAAGGCGGCTTTAACAGGTGTTACTAAAGTCTTTCTAATAAGACCACCACATCTAGCTGATGCAAAAAAGTATTTCCAGCCTGTTGTAGATGTCGCAAAAGAAATAGGTATAAAACACATTGTATTTTTATCTTTATTAGGTGTAGAAAAAAATCCGATAGTACCTCATGCTAAAATTGAAGCTATGATAAAGGCTTCTGGGATCCCTTACACATTCCTAAGACCGAGTTTTTTTATGCAAAATTTATTATCACAACATGGTGATGAATTAAGAAATGAAAAAATAATTGAAGTACCTGCTGGTAAAGGGGAAACAAGTTTTATAGATGTACGGGATATTGGAGAAGTTGCAGCTAAGATATTAACCGAAGAGGGACATGAATTTAAAGCCTATTCTTTAACGGGAAATGAGGCATTAACATATTATGAAGTTGCTGCTATTATTTCAAAAATAATAAATAAAGATATTACTTATACAAATCCAAGTATATTTAAATTTAGAAAAAGAATGATTCAAAAGGGACTTAACAGTGACTTTATTTGGGTTATGATTGGAATATATACAACTGCAAAATTAGGGTTAGCTAAAAAAGTCACATCAGATTTATCGAATTTACTAGATAGAAGTCCAATAACTATGGAAACGTTTGTTTATGATTACAAAGAATTATTAATATAATAATGCAAAAGCAAAAAAGAGGATTATTCACATAAAGAATCTATTATGTTTTAAGAGTAAGAGGGGATAGCCATGCAAAATAAAATTATCGTTATGTTTCAAAAAGATTTTCGCTTATATGATAACCCAGCTCTATTTGAGGCTGTTCAGTCCGGGGAGGTTCTTCCGGTATATGTACAAGATGAAACTTTTTCAATAGGAAGTGCAGCAAAGTGGTGGTTACACCATGCTATAATAGATGTCCAAAAGCAACTTGAGGCATTGGGCTCTACTTTAATAATCCGCAAAGGAAATACACAAGAAGAAATACTTTCTCTTATAAAACAATTAGATATAACAGCTGTATATTGGAATAGTTGTTATGATCCAGACAGGTTAAAATCTAATCAAAAAATGAAAATGATGTTAGAAGATAAAGGTATTATTTGTAAGAAATTTAATTCGCATTTATTATTAGAACCGTGGATTATAAAAAAGAAGGATAACACTGAATATAAGGTGTTTACGCCTTTTTACAATGCATTTCAAAAGCAGGTAATACCTAAACCTATTAGCAGAGTACAGAGTATAAAGTGGGGAAGCTCTTTACCAGCAAGCTTATCTGTCTCAGAATTACACTTGTTGCCGACTATACCGTGGACATCTCATATGGAAGCAATATGGGAGCCTACAGAGGAAGGGGCATACAAAACATTTAAGAAATTTTTCTCTAGTAAATTAGCCTCTTATAGTGAAGGAAGAGATTTTCCAAATCAAAATGCTCATTCAACGTTGGCGCCATATCTTTCATTTGGCCAAATATCAGTGAAGTTAATGTATCACTACTTAATAAATAAAAATACCGAAAGACAATGTAGTTTTTTTGAAAAACAAGTGATTAGTTTTATACGCCAATTAATTTGGAGAGAGTTTTCTTATTATTTGCTATATCACTATCCGTTTACAGTATATAAACCTCTTAATAAAAACTTTGAACATTTTCCATGGAATAAGGAAGAGGAGTTATTAAGAGTATGGCAGAAGGGTGAAACTGGTTATCCGTTTATTGATGCGGGAATGCGAGAACTATGGCAAACTGGTTTTATGCATAATCGGGCAAGAATGGCTGTAGCCTCTTTTCTTGTAAAGCATTTGTTAATTCCGTGGCAAGAAGGTGCAAAATGGTTTATGGATACACTACTAGATGCTGATATTGCAAATAATACAATGGGATGGCAATGGGTTGCTGGAAGTGGAGCAGATGCATCACCGTACTTTCGTATTTTTAATCCTATCACACAAGGAGAAAAGTTTGATAAAAATGGAGAGTATATAAGAAAATGGGTACCAGAATTAAGAGATATACCGAATAAGTATATACATAAACCTTGGGAAGCACCTGAGCATATTTTACAAAAGGCCAATATTAAGCTTGGTCATACATATCCTTTGCCAGTTGTTGAACATAAGGCAGCACGAGAGAGAGCGCTTTGTGCATATAAAAGTATGAAAGAACTTGTATAAAATAAATGAATCAATATGAATTTCATATGTAAAGATTATAATGTAAAGTATAGGAATGTCCATTTACACATTAAAATTTTATTCATTGAAAGAGCACACGAATCAAATAGAGTTTCTAAAACTTTCTATTAAAAAAGGAGAATGTTTATGAAAAAATCTAGTATTATAGTATTTTTATTAACATATGGCTTGTTTTATGTTTCTAGTATTTTATTTCCTATTGATCGTGCTTGGTATGATGCGTTAGAAAAGCCGTCTTGGACACCTCCTGGTATGACAATCGGCATAGTTTGGGCTGTATTATATGGACTCATTGCATTATCAGTTGCAATTATTTATAACAAATATGGATTTAAGCCAAAAACATTTTGGTTTATATTCCTTTTAAATTATATGTGCAATCAAGCTTTCAGCTATTTTCAATTCAGTCAAAAAAATTTGTTTTTAGCAACAGTAGATTGTTTACTTGTCGCTATTACTACGTTACTTCTCATAGCAGTTTCTTCCAAATTATCTAAAGTATCGACATGGTTGCTAATTCCGTATTTTTTATGGTCTGCATTTGCTACATATTTATCTTGGACAATTTATAGTATAAATTAAAGACGGAACTAAAAACTTGAGCATAATAAAAATGCTCGAGTTTTTATGTGTGTTAATGATAATCCGAAATATGGAATATATACATCTTAGGGAGGTCATCTTTGTGAAGAAATGGATAAAAATTATGCTGTACTCTTTACTAGCTATTTTAATTATAGGAAGTATTACTTTTTTGACTTGGTCTCAGTTTACTTATAAACCGACGAAAGAGGCTTTGTCGTTAGTAGATGATAAAAAAGATGAAGATAATATCGTTTTTGGAGCGAAAGATGCGAAAGTAGGGGTTATTTTTTATCAAGGTGCTAAAGTAGAAGCTGAGGCTTATAGTTATTTAGGAGAAGCTCTTGCAAAAAATGGGCAATTTGTAGTAATGCCTAAGTTACCATTAAATTTAGCGATACTTGGAATAAATGAGGTAGATAGTGTAATTGAAAAGTATCCGGAAGTTCAAAAATGGTATGTTGCAGGGCATTCAATGGGAGGAGCTATGATTTCTAAGTATGCCTTTCAACATGAAGATAAGGTAGACGGGATCATTTTCTTAGGTTCGTATCCTGCAGATGACTTTTCTACGAAATCAATTCCGATGTTATCAATTTATGGAGAAGTAGATGCTTTAGCAACTGTAGAAAAAATAGAGAACAATAAAAAGTTAATGTCGAAAAATACAACTATGCACATGATAAAAGGGGGCAATCATGCTCATTTTGGCATGTATGGTGAGCAAAAAGGTGATAATGCGAGTTTAATTGCGCCAAAAGCACAACGAGATGAAACAGTGAAAGTAATTGAAGAATGGTTGTTAAAACAATGATAATGAATGTAATAAATCTACCGAAAGAATTCTCCAAACGATAGATAGGAGCGATAATAAAGAGCCAACTCGTACGAATTGGCTCTTTTATTTATTTGCTATCTCCAATTGTCCCCTTATTTTCTCTGGAATGTCCTTTTCAGAAATAACGTCGTAAGAATAGACATACTTTCCTTTCACATGAATTTTCAAGTAAGTTTTTCTTCTAAAATCATTAGGCGTGTTCGTTCCAACTTTATATTCTTTTTCATTGCTTAATTCATCAACACCTTTTAGTGAGTACATAGCTCTTCCTTTATGATGATAATCTGGAACACCATATCCTTTCGCAACGGCATATACATTTTTTTCTTCAGCAATCGGATTAAATCTGTCTAAATCTCCGCGTAATATGAAAGGTAGTAAGTATATAGGGAGGCCTATTCCTAGTATGCAAATTACAAATTTCTTCATGATCGTTTCTCCTTTTGTCTATTTACATTTTTGAGTATAGAAAAAAGTTCTTATGAATATAGAGGGAAATTCTTTAAGTTTTTCTTAATAAAGTTTAACTTTGTGAAAAAACTAATTTGAGCATTAAGTTTACGAAATGAATAGAAAAATAACCTGTTTTCTTTATTTTTTGATGGTAGGTTATTAGGTTTTATATTGGTATGAGTGAATTAAGAAATAAGTGAGATTTAGGAAATAGCATGAATTTATCTTACAGTAATAAGAGAATTACCTAAATAAATGATAGTGAGAACAATTAAAGAAAGCATCTAGTGGGGTGCTTTTTTCTTTTGAAACAGAGAATCTCATGGGTAGGTTACATGTAATTTCGTGCTGTGCTTCTAGGTCATTGGAAAATCCAACAATAAAAAAAGAGGGGGAAGGCGTTTTTTATTGAAGTTTGTTAATGATAGATTTTTAACTTGAGAGGGGGATCGTAAAATAGATTATTAATCTCTTTGGTAATTTTTATTTTCCTTATAGTTGGCATATTGTATTAGAAATTTTAAATTTTGAAGGGAGAATCAATAAGTATGGGTAAGAAAAGAAGAATAAGTAATAAGTTATTACTTATCAGTGCAATTTTTACAATAGCAATTCCCTCAGTCTCATATGCGGAGGAAGTAATTTCACCTGAAAAGTTTACGAGTTCTTCAAGTTTGTATAAGGCACGGAATACGGAAATTTTGAAAACAAATTTATATCCTAATACATATAATAATCCATTTAACCACCAATTTATTTCAAAATTAAAGGAAGTAAACACAAATATAAAAAAAATAGACAATAGTGATGATGAAAATCCTATTATATCTACTACTCTTTCATTTATTCGCCATATGAATAGTGAAGATTATAAATCTGCATTTGATTTAACCTCAAGGTCATTACAGAAAATAATATCCGAAGAATGGTTGAAGAGCTATTGGGAGGGACTTCCAGTTCAATTACAAGCAGGTTCTTTTATAGAAATTGGAGAGGTTACACAAAAAGAGACAAATCCTGTTCATACAAATGTGGAGATTCAATTAGTTTTTGAAAAAATGACTGTACCTTTACTAATTAAACTAGATCCATCTGGAAAAATAGACGATTTTCAACTAAGCATGTCGTTTAGTCCTGTTGCTGAGCGTCCATCATATAGTAAGCCTGAATCATTTGTTGATAAAGAAGTAGTAGTTGGAAGTGGTGCATTTCCATTACCAGGAACATTGTCGGTTCCAAAAGGAAAGGGTCCTTTTCCAGCGGTTATTCTTGTTCAAGGATCAGGAGCAACTGATCAGGATGAAACAGCGTTTGCTTTAAAACCATTTCGCGATTTAGCTGAAGGTCTTGCATCGAAGGGAATTGCTGTCCTTCGCTATAATAAACGAACGTATGAACATGGGCTGAAAACACAATTCAGTCCCTTCTATACAGTTGATAAAGAGACAACAGATGATGCTCTTCTTGTAACTCAATTTCTTAAAAATGAGCCTCTAATAAATAAGAATCAAATATATATTCTTGGTCATAGTCAAGGTGGAATGATGCTTCCGAAAATGATTGAAAAAGACCAAAATCAAAATATTGCTGGGGCAATTGTAATGGGTGGGCCAGCTCGTACGATTCAAGACGTTGTTTTAGATCAATTTGAGTATCTTTTTTCTATTGGAGCAATGAACCAGGAGCAATATAAATTCTACAAATCGCAATTTGAATTATTAAATGATCCAAATTTCTCTGGTCAGAATCCTCCAAAAGATTTTTACTTAGGATCAGCAGTATTTTGGGATTCTATTCGGAAAATTAAAGCAGCAGAAATGTCAAAAGAACAAAAGACACCGCTTCTTATTATTCAAGGGGAAAGAGACTATCAAGTTCAATCAAAAATCGAAATTCCTCTTTGGAAAGAACAATTAAAAGAACGAGATAACGTTGATTACCAGCTATATCCAAAGTTAAATCATTTCTTTACAGAAGGGGATGGAGAAATAAGTAAACCGGATGAATATTATAGTCCTGCTAATATTCCTGAGTATGTTATAAATGATATTGCTGCTTGGGTGCAAGGAAGATCACAATTAAATTAGCAACTATATGTTTTAATAAAGACTTTCTTTCTGTAATCAAACTAGAAACATTAGTAGGTTATATGTTTTTTAGCACTCTTTTAAAAAGAGTGTTTTTTTATTTTCCTTTGATTTAATTAACGAAAAAAATATCTTGTACTCCTTTTGTAACTTTTTAAATAGAAATTTTCTATAAAATAATGGACTTGTCTTCCAAACAAAGCGTTATTTGTAACACTGTTATCAAAGCAAAGTGCTCGTGACATTTCCTTGATATTCAAAAACATTAATAACCTATTATGTGAAGTTTTTTGAAAATTTAGGTTTAACATCTTTAAAATAGGTGTATTACATATTACATAACAACTAAATAAGAAAATAAAAAATCTAAGGGAGGAAAAATACGATGCATAAGAATGAAAGAAAACCGGTGGTTCATGAATATGATAATGAACAGGAAGTAGTTATGAAAATAAAAGAGCTAGAATTGAAAGGGATTCACCAAGATGACATTTACGTCTTAACACATGAAAAACATATAACAAAAAAGATTGCGGATGATACAAACACAAATACGATTGGAGTAAAAGAACAAGGATTGGGCACAAGTATTATCAACTTTTTCTCCAAAAAAGGGGACGAGCTCCGAAATCAAATGGAGGAAATGGGGTTGTCGAAAGAGGAAGCTAACTTATATGAAGAAAAACTAGATCAAGGGAGAATTTTACTTCTAGTAACAGCTGAAACACTAACGGCGAGTGATAGGCAGCCACAAAACTATCATTCTCTCTAATAGATTGCAATATCTAATAAATAGATAAGTTAATTATTTTAGGTTGTAGCATGGAAGAAAATAAAAGTAGAGAAGGGTGAGAAAAATGAAACATACAATATTTAAATATGCTGTGATTGGGATTACGACCGGAGTCATGGTATCTCTGTTAAAAAAAGAAAATCGGAAAGCTATACAAACAAAAGGAAAAAGCGTAAAAGACAAACTACAAGAAGGAAACATAAAGGAAACATAAAGGAAACATTAGAGAAGGTAACCGAGACAAGTAAACAATTCTCTGTAACTGCAGCTAATGTTGCAAAACAAACATTACCACAACTGCTTACAGCCACACCAGTTGTCATTTCTACTATTAAAGATTTAACAGAAAACGAAAATAACAAAAAGAAAAAAGATGAAAAGGATAATGAAATAAATCAAAATAGTAAGGACATAGACGGAGAAAAAACGGAAAATGAAAAGAAATATGTGAAAGAAGGGAAAGAAGAGAGTGCTTAGATTTAATTCTAAAAAGAGAAAGTGAGGAAAAAAGTATGAAATCTCTGTATGCAATTGATGTAGGAATTGGTTTTACTAAGCGGGCATATCGACAGGATGTAGATTCTGAGGTGACGACTAAGAGTGAAGCTGCCACACTAGCTCCTGTACCTAATCATGCTGAAAGTGAAGATTTAACAAAGGTAAGTTTTATAGACTTAGACTTTGCATACTACATGGGAAATGAAGCACATCAATCTGACGCTTCATTTCTTCCTCCATTTGAAGAAGAAATAGAAAATTATTATGAAAGCGAAGAGTTTAAACAACAAATATTTGGTTGCATTGCAAAGGATTATAAAGAAAATGTCGTGTTACCTTTAGTTGTTACCGGGCTTCCAGTCACTTGTTTTGGTAGTCAGCATGAGCAATTACAACGTGCACTAAAAAAAGAAACTTCCGTACAAATTGATGGGAAATTTATTAATATTACGGTTGAAAATGCTTTGATTCTTCAGCAACCGATCGCTTTACATGCCTATTTCTTAAAAGAGGGAATCATTCAGGAACAAGATCGCATCTTAATTATTGATGGTGGATTTCGTACATTAGAAATGACAGATATGAAACAGAATCTCATTTTAAATCATTATGAGACGGAACTAGGATGTAGCAAGCCTTTGAAAAATATTAAGAATATCCTGCAGAATCATGCGGGTGAAAGTAATCAATTGCATATTAATGACATGCCAAAAATATTAGAAAAAGGATATGGAGATAAAGAAGAAAATTATGAGACAAGTCAGGTGGATATTTTAATTCAAAAAGAGTTGGATACACATTTCCAAGACATCATGCGTGTATTACAAGAACAATTTAAGTTAGACCAGTATGATACTATTATTTGGACAGGAGGAATAGTAGATCTCCACAAAAAACAAATTGAAAAAATGCAAGGTGAAATTGTTTCTTTCCGTATGGTAGACGCTTCAAAAGAGGCCGCGCTTCATGGATACTATATTATTGGAAGTCAAGTATTTGAGGACATCACCAATCAATCTGCATATAAATCCAAATTATAATGACGACCGAAATGGAGTTCGTTGAATAGACGTGCCAAATTGTGTGGCTTCTTTTCCACATATAAATAAGAAAAGATAAAAAGTGCTTGTATAGAGGAAATGTTTAAAATTGAGAATAAAAATAACTAATATATAGGGGGTCTTCCTTTTTTAAGAATAAGACCTCCTATGCATTTATTTTGTAATTTAGATGATTTAAAAACTTTTCCTCCAAGATATGGATACCTACATACAAATTTCATATTACGGATATGATTCAATCAAACATAAAACTATTTAGAAAGGAAGAATAATATGGAATGCATAAAAATGACGAAATGGAGTTGGTATCATGTGAAAACTAGTGAGCTTGAAGAAATTTCTTCTATAATCCCCCGTGATGTAACATCTTATTTCTCTCAATTTGTAAAAAAAATAAGTTCTCCTTGTGAAAATGGATTATATGTTTATACGTTATCACCAAGTCAAACTTGTGTATATGGTTCGTTTTTATATGATCAAGATAAAAAGGACGCCAAAATTCAAAAATTTCTTCATTACTTCGTAGCTCATGGGATACTGATAACGGTCCAAGAAAAAGAGGAAGAGGATTTTCAAGAATTAATACATAATTTCCCTATAGGTATAAAAAATTGTAATAGTTCCGCTGAAGGACTATGTGCCATCTTATCGATATTTATATCTCACTATTTACGAAAGGTTGACTATTTTGAAAACAATTTCAGAAATGTGTTATGGGATTTTTATCATCATAATAACATAGCAGTTTTAGAAAGGATTTATCATATTCGTCATGAATTATTTATGAACACACATGTGTTTCGCTTAATACAAGAAGTGTTACAAGGCTTGGAGGAAGCTTGGTTAGAAAAACTAACAAACACCCTTTGTTATAAACAAACGCACGTAAAATTAGAGCGTGGATTACAACTCGTTAAAGAGTACCAAGAAGAATTAGACACGATGATTCATTTACAAGAAGTTGTTTCTTCTCATCGTGGGAATGAAATTATGAAAGCTCTTACTGTATTAACTGCTGTAAGTACGCCTTTGACAGCCTTAGGAGCATTATGGGGTATGAATTTTAAATACATGCCTGAACTTGAATGGAAATATAGCTATTTAATCGCTCTCTTATTTATTATTTTCACAACAGGGGGTATGTATATGTATATGCGATTCAAAGGGTGGACAGGTGATTTATTACGAGTAAAGAAAAAGAAATCTTTTTTTAAATCTAATTGATCCTGTTTATAAAAAATATGATAGATATGAACCATAGATATATGGTTAGTAATATTTATTAATAGAGGTAGTGCCATATCCCCATCAAGTTAAAGTTTTGATGTCTCCGCAATAATAAAAAAGGTGAAAATTCATATGAAAGATTAGAGCTCTCCTTCTTGTAGGAGGGCTCTAATCTTTGTTTAAAAACTATATCATATACATGGGCAGACTCAATATGTGAACTTTGTCCGGATTCAATTTAGAATATAAAAAAGGAGAACTTGCGTTAGAATACAAGCTCTCTTTAAAAGAAATAACGTAATTGAGATACTTATATATTAACAATTTTTTTCTTCTAATTCCATATGTCTTATGTTGAGAAATAAATGATAAGGGGCTTAATAAAACTAAAATGAATTATTGACATAATATTTCGACGATAATATAATAAATCTCGAATTCAAGATAACTTGTAAAGGATTGGTAATTATGAGTGTGATTAATGATGAGGCTTATCTTTAAAGTTATTTGTTACATTATCAAGGGCAGCACAGGCAATTACTAAGCGTATTGAAGAGGATATAAAAAGTTATGGACTTAATCCAACTGAATTTGCAGTGCTTGAGCTACTATATAGTAAAGGCGATCAGCCTATACAAAAAATTGGAGGGAAAATATTACTTGCAAGTAGTAGTATCACGTATGTAGTGGATAAGTTGGAAAAGAAGAGGTTCTTAATACGAAAACCATGTCCAAAAGACCGCCGTGTCACGTATGCGTCAATTACTTCAGATGGTATTCAGTTAATGGATAGTATTTTTCCTCAGCATAAAGAGGCGATTCGGCATATATTTGGTGGTTTGAACTATATTGAGAAAAAAATGATAATCGAAAAGTTGAAAAAATTAGGGTATTATGCACTAGAATTATAAATTTTTAGAAATATATCTCGAATTAGTAATGTCCTAATTAAATATAAGTTAAATGAATAGGAGGAAAAATTAATAAATGGTAGTAAATTTATTATAATACAAAATGAATAAAACATGTAATTTCAAGTGGTATAGTAGAAAAGATGGTTGTTATGTTAACGTATACATATCGTCCTTTAAATTATAAATCTTTCATAAAGCGGAGAGTGGGTATCAAGAATGGAATTACGTCATTTAGAGTATTTTATTCAAGTTTGTAATAATAATAGTTTTACTAAAGCTGCGGAAGTTCTAGGTATTTCACAGCCGACTTTAAGTCAACAAATCCGTGTGTTAGAAGGTGAACTTGATACACCCTTGTTTCATCGAGTTGGAAGAGGTATCAAAATGACAGAAGCGGGTAAGCTGCTATTTGATAAAGGAAAATTTATCATGCAACAATTTGATGACGTTTATAATGAAATTTTTGAATTAAAGGGTGTAAAAAGAGGTGTAATTACTGTAGGAGGTTTATTAGAGGATCTCACTTATTTAACACCTTATATTATGAAGTTTCAACAACATTATCCCAACATCGTAGTAAAGATTATAGAATCTGAAGTTGCTGTAAATCAAATCGTTGACAAAAATATTGATTTCGGGATTACACGTAGTGCTCAAATTCCAGACACATTAACAAACACCCTTTTGTATAGTGAAGAGCTCGTCCTTGTCATTCCCAAAAATCATCCTTTGAATGAAAAATCATTTGTTTCTTTTCGAGAATTAGTAGGGCTGAGTAGAATAATGGTTTCATGTAGTTGTCGTGAATCTATTAAGATATATTGTGAGAGTTTAGGGTTATCTTTATCTGAAGCAAATATAGAAACAAAATCTTCTATTTCTCTATTGAGCCTTGTATACAATGGACATGGGGTTGCCATAATACCTCTTTCACTGGTTAACTTTGTTAATAATGATACTTTGAGCATAGTTCGTATTACTGACCCAACACCAAGCCAAGATATTAATCTTATTCACTTTGATGATAAATTTTTAAGTTTTGCAGCACGTATCTTTATGCAGAAGTTAAATGATTCGCAAAAAGTATCAGTGTAATAGAAATAATAATGATTCTAGTGTAAAATTTGAAAAAATCTATAAGTCTTAAGATAAAGCAAATATTAAAGTCAAAGGGTAGTGGCTTTATATGTGTGGTGTGATCGATTTTTGACTTTTACTTAAGGGAAAGGGGTAGACTTTGCACGGAGAGAAGGATGTAAAAAACAAATCAAGTTTAAGCTATCAACTCTTTGGTCCTATTGAATAGTAATAGATTCCATGTAGGGATATACAATGTTATTTCGAATCTACATACCCTTATTGCAGAAAGAAAACCACCGGCATTATACCGGTGGTTTGGACTTAGAAAGCAAAGCAAGTACAACCGATACCCCATGTAGTTCCATCTTTTCCTATTACGGTATGAGTGTGTTGATGGAGAGGGTTACTGCAACTATGTAACTTGTTATTATGGGAATCGTGGGAAAGTATAGTGTTGGCTAGGTTAGCACCACCATAACCGTAAACGCCCGTCGGTGACCAATCAGGTGATGCTGGCGGCAATTCAGGTGATAAATTTTTAAATTCATCATTTCCATAAACAACCTGTCCACCCATAATGGTGAGTAATGATTCAAGGTTTTTGATTTCTTCTTCTGGCACAGTAAAGTAGTCAGCAGACAATACAGCAATATCAGCAAACTGACCTACTGCCAGGGTTCCCTTTTTACCTTCATCATCAGAGAACCACGCACTTCCTTTTGAATATAATTCCAGGGCTACTTTTCTATCAAGTTTATTTTTTTCATCGTATATGGAAAGCCCACCAATGGTTTTTCCGGCAACCATCCAGTAAAGGGCAACCCAAGGGTTATAGCTGGAAACCCTAGTTGCATCACTACCGGCGCCAACAGGTATACCAAGGTCTAACATACGATAAATCGGAGGAGTACGCTTTGCAGCTTCCTTTCCGTATAAATCAACAAAGTATTCACCTTGAAAAGCCATGCGGTCTTGGATGGCAATACCGCCATTTAAAGCCTTAACACGTTCCATACTACGATCTGAGATTGTTTCTGCATGGTCAAACCACCATCGTAGACCATTAAAAGGAATTTCACTGTTAACTTCCTCAAATACATTTAAGAAACGTGTGATTGACTCATCATAAGTTGCATGTAAACGGAAGGGCCAACGGTTTTCCACCAATAGAGAAATTACTTTCTTTAAGTCAGCTTCCATCATCGTAGCTAGTTCAGGCCGTGGCATTTGAAATTTTTCAAAATCGGCTGCTGAGAATACTAACATCTCTCCGGCACCATTCATTTTATACTTATCAGTTCCTTGACCTGGAGAAACAATTTTTGCCCATGAAGCAAAGTCTTCATATTCATGATTTGGATTTTGCGTAAATAGATTATAAGCAATACGCAAAGTTAATTGTTCCTTCTCGGCTAAATGTTCAACAACTTTGTAATCATCAGGATAATTTTGGAATCCACCACCTGCGTCAATAGCACTTGTAATACCTAATCTATTTAATTCGCGCATAAAATGGCGAGTTGAATTAATCTGGTCGTCAAAATTAAGTGTTGGTGCTTTACCCAAACTTGAATAAAGAATAGAAGCGTTAGGATTCGCAATTAAAAGGCCCGTTGGATTACCTCGTTTATCCCGCTCAATTAAGCAGCCTGGAGGGTCTGGTGTATCTTTTGTATATCCCAGTGCATGCAGCCCAGCACGATTTACAAGTGCTCTATCGTAAAGATGTAGCACAAAGACAGGAGTGTCTTCAGAAACGGCATTAATTTCTTCCAAAGTTGGCAACCGTCTCTCTTTAAATTGAAATTCAGACCAACCTCCAACTACCCTTACCCACTGAGGAGCAGGTGTACGCCTTGCCTGTTCTTTGAGCATTTCTAGAGCAATAAAAAGTGATGGCACGCCTTCCCAACGTAATTCCATATTATAATGTAGACCACCACGAATAACGTGTATATGAGAGTCATTCAGGCCTGGAATAGCTCTCTTTCTTTTAAGGTCTATTTTCTTTGTTTTTTCCGTGGCACTATTAAGAAGCTCATCTCCACCTACTGCAGTGACTAAACCATCAGTTATGGCGATAGCAGATACCTCAGGCTGAGAAGGGTCAAGGGTAGTAATTTTTCCGTTATATAAGATCATATCCGGTAAAGTCATGTTCACACCTCGTCTACTTTCTATTATTTTGTAACCATGGATGAAATAATTTACCGAAAATCGGCATGACTACCCATGATAGCAAGGACACTATACATACAGAAACGAAAAAAGCGGACATAATAGGATTCATATGTTTTATAATAGGTCCTATCACTTTAGGAACTAACATGCTAAGAGGCCATACACCCAGAAGGGTAACGATAGACATTTTCCATTTTGGCGGTGGAACTGGCGTTTTCGGAGTAACAAACCAATAAGCCAAACTACTTTCAGTTTTGTAACTTGGATTAGTAGCTTGAAATTGTTCTGCCGTTTTTAACAAATCCCGGCGAATGTCTGATTCTTGCCAAGCACGTAGATGCTCATACGTATCAAATCGAAAAATAACAGTATACTCTCTCGATTCGTTATTTGGAACTATTAGATTTACACCTAAATGCCCTGGGAATTTAGTAGCGGCAGCTTCGATTTCATGTCTCCATGTTTCAAACTGTTTTTCTCTACCTTCTTGAATTTCCCATGTAACAATCGTTGTTACTGGATCAGCAGCATCCATCGTGTTCCCTGTATAAGTCTCTTCGACAGCTACTCCTTCTTGTTTCATATTTTCCTGCTTGGAAGCGCCCCGTGCACCATAGTATATGCGTATTCTACTCCTTGACCATAAGCGCCAGTGTGCTCCTTTACAATTTCCATTACAGCATCATAAGTGTCTTTGTGTGCCCAGTCACGTTGGTATTCAAGTAAAACTTGAATTGCTGTCACTGGAATTGCACCAGCTTGTTCTACACGACGCATAGCAGCATTATGTGCTGTCAGACTAGTACCACCTGAAGCATCATCAACTGCATACACTTCATAGCCAGCTTTAATTGCTTCAAGCACAGGGAATGCAAGGCAAACTTCAGTCCAAAGTGCTGCAAATATTAATTTCTTTCTACCTGTTGCTTTAACTGCTTCAACAAATTTTGGATCTTCCCAAGAGTTCATTGAACTGCGTTCTATAATTTCATGGTTTGGGAATATATCAAGAATTTGTGGCCAAAAATAACCAGAAAAGCTGCGTGTCTCAACTGTAGTAAGAATAGTAGGTACGTTAAAAGTTTTTGCTGATTTAGCAAGTAGCATAACGTTATTAATCAATGTTTGTCTATCAATACTTGCAACCCCAAAAGTCATTTGAGGTTGAAAATCAATTAAAATTAAGGCACTGTTCTCCGGATTTAACAATTCTAAATTACTCATAATAAAACGCTCCTTTTTTAATTGTTTAAAATCAAGTTTTTGAAAGTAATATATTTTCTATTGACTAAAGCTGTAATCATAAAAATAAAAGCTTTGTTGTACTGTTTAATTTAAAATTTAGTGCCGATTTAATCGGCACTAAATTTATACTAGAAACTTTTTAAAAAGTGATAATACATTTATGCATTTTGTTTACTAAGATCGCGCTGAGCTCCCATATAGCTTCCAATTATATTTTGATAGCCTGGAAGATTGCTAGCAAGCAAATTGCCAAAACCTTCGACATCGTTGCGCCAATCGCGTTGTAATTCGCAAGCTACGCTAAACCAGTTCATAAGTTGCACACCACTATGTGCCATACGAGTATTGGCAGCATCTGCAACTTGTTTACTGAAAGTTCCTGAAGCATCAGTAACAGCAAATACTTCATATCCAGCTTTTATAGCGGAAAGTGCCGGGAAAGCAACACAAACGTCCGTAACTACGCCTGCGATGATAAGTTGTTTTTTTCCAGTGTCTTCGATTGCTTTTACAAAATCATCATTATCCCATGCGTTAATTTGTCCAGGTCGAGCTATTTTTGGTGCATGAGGAAAGAGATCAACCAATTCTTGCATTAAAGGTCCATTAGGCCCGTTTTCAAAACTTGTTGTTAAAATAACTGGTAAATCAAAAAACTTAGCAGTATGAGCAAGAGCTAAAACATTGTTCTTGAATTCATCAACACCATAGTCACGTACTAGTCCAGACATAAGACCAGTTTGATGATCTACTAAAAGCACGACAGCATCATCTTTGTTAATACGAGAATAGAGATCAGTCATTATGTATTCCTCCTAAAAATTAAGTAATCGAAGAAAGTTTTATTATAAGTTTCTTCGTTTATAACTAAGCTGACCAATAATATTGGTTATAGCAGCATTCACAGAACATGAAGTGCTATACAAATTTATAGTATTTGAAAATTGATTCGTTAATCAATTCTAAAATATCTATAATTTGTATAGGTCGTAACTATAGTTGTTTTCACTATAAAATAGATTGGTTTTACCTATACATCCTATAGATAGAACAATATTGATAGTCACCTATTTTTGTTATTATAATTGAATATGAGGAATGTTCAGAAATTATCTTATGATGAAAAAGGTATTAGAGGGGGAATTGTCCAAAAGGAGAAAATGAATTCTTTGGAATAATAGAGTTTCATACTTAGAGTTCACAACATAAACGTGCATGAATAGGTTATGAGATTCATCTGGATTATTGAAAAAAGGATATATATTAGAATATTTTTTGGAGGTAGAAGCATGGCTAAAATTACTGTAGGAACTGAAAATCAAGAACCAATTGAGATATATTATGAGGATCATGGCACAGGAAAACCAGTTGTACTCATTCATGGCTGGCCGTTAAGTGGTCGATCTTGGGAATACCAAGTTCCAGCTCTTGTTGAGGCTGGATACAGAGTTATAACATATGATCGTCGAGGATTTGGAAAATCATCTCAGCCATGGGAAGGGTATGAATATGATACCTTTACTTCTGATTTACATCAACTATTAGAACATTTAGAGCTTCAAAATGTTACACTTGTTGGTTTTTCTATGGGTGGAGGCGAAGTAGCCCGGTATATTAGTACGTATGGAACAGATCGTATTGAAAAGGCTGTTTTTGCTGGAGCAGTTCCTCCATATTTATACAAATCAGAGGATCATCCTGAAGGGGCATTAGATGATGCAACAATTGAAGCATTCAAAAGTGGTGTGATTAATGACCGACTTGCATTTCTTGATGAATTTACTAAGGGATTTTTCGCGGCTGGTAATCGAACAGATTTAGTTAGTGAGCCATTCCGTTTATATAATTGGGATATTGCAGCCAGTGCATCACCTAAAGGAACGCTTGATTGTATTACTGCCTTTAGTAAGACAGATTTTAGAAAAGACTTGGAGAAGTTTAATATACCTACTCTTATTATTCATGGTGATTCAGATGCAACTGTACCATTTGAATATAGTGGGAAATTAACACATGAAGCAATTCCTAATTCTAAAGTAACGTTAATAAAGGGTGGTCCACATGGGCTAAATGCAACGCATGCCAAAGAATTTAATGAAGCACTCCTATCATTTTTAAAGGACTAATTACAACTATATAATTGTTAATTGATAAATTATAAACAAGTAAAAATAAATCTAAAAAAAGATGCTCTTGGATAAATCCAGGAGCATTTTTTAAATGGTGATATTGAGATGTTAGGTTGATAAATCTCCATTAATTTTGGATTGAATACTCTTCTTAACAGCTAAAATATATTGATTAGAGTTTTTTAGATTTCTTAGAAGTATTGTTATATTACTATCAAGATAATATTTTGAATAATCCTCAAAACAAAGAAATATACATTTTTTTGAGGAAGAAATATCTTGTCAGAAAACAATAAAATCTTATTAATTTTTATAATTGGTAGAATTTTTGTGGAAATAATTCTCTTAATATATTAAAATAACATCGTATTATGTCAGATTTTAATTAGGGGAGAGAAATTTTATGTTGAAAAAAATCATTCCAGTTGCTTTAGCATTAAGTACAGTTACTTTTACTAGTGTATTTGCTATGCCTTCAGCCCAAGCAAGTACAGAACCAAACCGCTACATAGATGTACAAATGCTCGGTATTAACGATTTTCATGGGCAACTAGACACTGTAAAAAAAATTAACAATAAAGATGCAGGGGGAATTGAGTACTTAGGGGCTTATTTACGTGATCGTGAAAAACAAAATCCGAATACATTAAAGGTACATGCTGGAGATGTTGTTGGAGCAAGTACTCCTGTTTCAGCATTATTACAAGACGAACCTACGATTGAATTTCTAAATGATTTGAAATTCGATGTTGGAACGATAGGAAATCATGAATTTGATGAAGGTGTTGAAGAAATGAACCGCCTTATTTATGGTGGATACCATGAGAAAACAGGAAATTTTAAAGGAGCAAAATTTCCATATGTTGCTGCAAATTTCTATAATAAATCCACCGGTCGTTTATTTTTACCACCATTCACTATAAAAAAGGTACAAGGAGTTCCTGTTGGATTTATCGGAGTCGTAACAACGGATGTTCCTAACCTTGTTATGCCTACTATGCTAAAGAATGTAGAAATTACAGATGAAGTTGAAGCTATTAACAAATCCGTAAAGCAATTGAAAAAACTAGGCGTTAAATCTATCGTTGTTCTTGCACATAACGGAGGTATAACAGATGGGGACGGCGTAACAAATGGTGATATCGTCCGATTAGCAAATGAGACTGATCCAGAAGTCGATGTTATTTTTGGTGGCCATAGCCACACTTATGTAAATGGAACTGTTAATAATAAACTTGTCGTACAAGCAAATTCATATGGTATGGCTTTTGCTGATGTTGATGTAAAGATTGATCGTAAAACACAAGATATTGTTGAGAAAAAAGCAGAAATTGTTACAACTTATCATGAAGGCATAGAGCCTGATAAAAAAATAAAGAAGAAGATGGAGAAATATCAAGCAAAAATCGCACCTCTTGTTAATGAAGTTGTAGGTAAGTCTATTGCGCCACTAGATCGCAAACTCAATACGGCTGGTGAATCTACTCTTGGAAATTTAGTTGCTGATGCCCAGCGTACAACAATGCAATCCCAAATTGCACTTATGAATCCTGGTGGTATTCGTAATGACTTAGATGCTGGTGATATTACATGGGGAGAGATATATGGTATTCAACCATTCGGAAATCAATTAATAAAAGTAAATTTAACAGGTCAAGACATTCGTGATATTTTAAATCAACAATGGCAAAAAGACATAACAAGAATGCTTCAAATTTCAGGGATCCAATACACTTGGGATGCGAACAAGCCCAATGGAGAAAAAGTAACAAGTATTCGCTTAACAAATGGAGAAGAAATTATTCCTTCTAAAACTTACAGCGTCGTTGCTAACGCATTTCTAGCTTCAGGTGGAGATGGATTTGTATCCTTTAAAAACGGTAAAGATGCTGAAACAGGACCAACTGATTTTGAAGCATTAGTAGATTATATAAAAAAATCAAAAGAACCAATTCAGTCTGTTATTGATGGAAGAATTCAAAAAATAAATTAGGTTTTTATTAATCTCAAAAACAAATAGATTACCTGTGCACTATACTTTTTCGTGTGCAGGTAATCTATTTTTTTGATTTGAAATAGTCTAACTGTGGCCAATGGGTATACCGTCTAGATGCAGAGTGCCGAAAAAAATGAAGTGAACAAAAAATAACCCCTAAATTAACTCTATGATAAAGAGACTACAAACAATCAAAATTTGGAACTTCATATTAACCATATATTAACTACGTTAATAATACATACTGAAATTGAATACTTTAGATAACATCATTTATAACGAATATCTGTACATTATAATGTTATGCAATGAGGAATTTACAATACAATGAATTGAAGCTTATTTAGTTTTATATTCGTATAAGTGAATTAAGAATTTCTTAAGAACCTATTAAGAAATAAGTGAGTTTTAGGAACTAGAATAAATGTATCTTAACAGTAATAAGAAAATGAATGTTTTAAACGGAAGTTGGCAGAGTATGTAAAAAAGCTATAAGTAAATATTTCAGGAGGTTTTTTATGAAAAAGAAAATAATTATTGCAATTGTTGCTTCTGCTATAACAATGACTCATTTTGTAGGAAATACTTATGCAGATTCGAAAACAGAGGTTTCTGTTACAGCTCCCTATAATACAAATCAAATAGCGAAATGGTTAGAAGCACATGCAAAGCCTTTAAAAACAACTAATCCAACTGCATCTCTTAATGATTTGAAACCACTTAAGGATATGGTAGGTTCAGCTTCAATTGTAGGTTTAGGTGAAGCTACGCATGGGGCTCATGAAGTTTTTACGATGAAACACCGCATTGTTAAGTATTTAGTATCTGAAAAGGGCTTTACCAATCTAGTTTTAGAAGAGGGATGGGACAGGGCCTTGGAACTTGATCGATATGTTCTTACTGGTAAGGGAAACCCAAGCCAACATCTAACACCTGTATTTAAGACGAAAGAAATGCTAGATTTACTTGATTGGATTCGGCAATATAATGCTAATCCAAAACATAAATCGAAAGTACGTGTCATCGGGATGGACATTCAATCAGTAAACGAAAATGTTTATAATAATATAATAGAATATATTAAAGCGAACAATTCAAAACTGTTGCCTAGAGTAGAAGAGAAGATAAAAGGGCTTATTCCTGTAACAAAGGATATGAATACTTTTGAAAGCCTTACGAAAGAAGAAAAAGAAAAGTATGTTTTAGATGCTAAACAAATTAGTGCTTTATTAGAGGAAAATAAAAGTCATTTAAATGGAAAATCTAAAGAGTTCGTATGGATAAAGCAAAATGCTCGTATTATTGAACAGTTTACTACAATGTTAGCGACACCTCCTGATAAACCAGCGGATTTTTATTTGAAACATGATATTGCAATGTATGAAAATGCGAAGTGGACTGAAGAATATTTAGGAAAAACCATTGTATGGGGACATAATGGACACGTTTCGAAAACAAATATGCTTTCTTTTATATACCCTAAAGTAGCAGGGCAGCATTTAGCAGAATATTACGGAAAACGGTACGTATCTATTGGAACGTCAGTTTATGAAGGACAATACAATGTGAAGAATAGCAATGGTGAATTTGGCCCCTATGGAACATTAAAATCGGATGATCCAAACAGTTATAACTACATTTTTGGACAGGTCAAAAAAGATCAATTTTTTATTGATTTACGTAAGGCGAACGGCGTGACAAAAACTTGGTTAAACGAACAACATCCAATTTTCGCTGGAATAACTACCGAAGGGCCTGATATACCAAAAACTGTTGATATATCATTAGGTAAAGCGTTTGATATACTTGTTCAAATTCAAAAAGTGAGTCCATCTCAAGTACATCAATAAATTTAGAATCATGTGCCTTAATGACAAATTTCATAGTGTGTCATATAACACTATGAAATTTGTTTTATATAACAAGAAGAATAATCGCATTAGAAAAAATCAGCAGTTTAACCTGTTAAGAGTAAAACGAATCTTACAATATGTAAAGCGCAAAAACACTGAAGCGAAAAGCATCGGTGTTTTTTGCGCTTTCGGGCACAGATGCTACTTCAATCCTATTGTAGAAGTGATTTTGTATGTAAGGAATTTGTAAGGAATAGGTAAGAAAAAAGAGATTTTCATTGTGTAGGATAAAAATATAAGGAGGCATGAAGGGGGGAACAAGTACGGCCTACATATAAAACAAATAATCAGTAACAAGAGTGTTTTAAGGAAAAGAAGTAATTTCTATGGTTAATATGTATGTGGAAAAAGAGTGATTTAGAGATTGTTAGAACACAATGGTGTTTGTGAAAATAATGATTAGTACGTTGATTGTAAATTCAGTGTTGACTTTTATCATTAGGAGAGTTGATAGCTGTGTGGTTAGTATATGAGACAGCTATCAGCCATCAATACAATTTAAATAGAAGAGAGGAATTCTTTATGAAAACACGGAGTAAAATTACATGTGCAAGTCTAGCACTTTTAATAGGTGGAAGTTCCCTGTTATACATAACACCAACATTAATTATAAAAGCAGAACCTACGCAAAATGTATCTAGTTCGTTACAAACAAGTACGCAAAGCGATCGTACTTCCGTTAAGAAAGCAATGCGAGATGAACTGCAACTTGGATACCCGGGAATACTCGCTAAAATTTCTAAGGGGGGTAAAACTTGGAGTTATACAGCTGGGGTAGCGGATCTGAAAACTAAGAAACCAATGAAAGCAGATTTTCGCTTTCGCATTGGCAGTGTGACGAAAACGTTCATTGCAACAGTTCTACTTCAATTATCTGGAGAGAACCGTTTGAATCTAGACGACTCCATTGAAAAATGGTTACCTGGTGTTATTCAAGGAAACGGATATGATGGTAACCAGATTACGATCCGGCAAATATTGAATCATACAAGTGGTATTGCTGACTATATAAATTCAAAAGACTTTGATATTACGGATATAAAAAAATCGTATACGGCTGAAGAATTTGTAAAGATGGGGATTTCACTTCCCCCAGACTTTGCTCCAGGAAAGGGTTGGTCTTATTCAAATACAGGATATGTAATACTAGGAATCCTTATTGAAAAAGTAACAGGAAACAGCTATGCGGAAGAGGTTGAAAATCGGATTATTGAACCGCTTGATTTGTCAAATACATTTCTACCTGGTAATTCAAGCGTGATTCCAGGCACCAAGCATGCCCGTGGTTATTTGCAACTAGACGGAGCGAGTGAGCTAAAAGATGTTACTTATATTAACCCAGGTAGCTCGGATGGAGATGTGATTTCTACTGCTGACGACTTAAACAAATTCTTCTCTTGCTTACTAGGTGGCAAATTACTGAAGGAACAGCAGTTAAAACAAATGCTTACTACAGTTCCTACAAATAGAGAGGGAACCGGATATGGTCTTGGAATACTTGAAATTAAGCTTCCGAACGGTGTCTCGGTATGGGGACACAGGGGGGCCGTTCCAGGGTTTTCCACTTTTGCTGGTGGAACACTTGGAGGTAAACATACACTCGCTATCAATTCGAACAGTTTAAACCTTAATAACCCGGAAGTTTTTAAAAACATTTTACTTGCTGAATTTAGAAAGTAGGAAAAACGGATAAATTTTTTCATTTGTAATTTCCATCGGAATGGATTACCGCTTGAAAGAGTATAGAGGGATTAAGTATCTATAATTGTGTAGGAGGAGCATTTGCAAAATTAGAAATTGAAATAGATTCAACCATTAAAGATAATATTAGCGGGAAAAAATTGAGGGACATTAAGGATTTTGTGAAGAAGACTTCAAAAATGAACTGAAATCTAATAAACAACGTAAAAGCTAAAAGATTTTCACTGTGAGAACATCTCAAAATATTAAATTGATGGTAACTTTGTTGTAGCTCTTTAAACATACCTATATTAAAACCCAAATATCTCAGCATTAAATTGAGAAATTTGGGTTTTTCTAAAGGAATCAATTTTTTAAAAAATTTTTAGAAATTTAAAGATAAAGTATTGTATACATGTAAGTATGATTAAAAATGAAAAGTTGTAAATGCTAAATTTAATTAAATATGCCTTACTCTCTTTAACATTGGCCTGAATGAATAGTTTATAGGAGATTACACTGGCTAAAGATGCGATAATTGTTCCAAGTCCTCCAATATTTACTCCTAGTAATAAAGCTTTCCAATCAGAAGTAAAGTTTGATAGAAGAATTGAAGTAGGAAAATTGCTAATCAATTGACTCAAAAATATGGAACTAAAGAAGACTGAAGTATCTCCTCTTAAATTAGCGCGAGCAAATGTCCCCAGTGCATCGGAATGGGAAATGTTTCCGATAAAAATAAAAAAACAGACAAAGGTTATTAGAAGAAAGTAATCGATCTTAAATAGTAAGTTTCTATCTAACGTAAATGCTGCTATCAGTGTGACTATTAGCGCAATGTAATAATTAATGACACCAAAAATAGATGCAATGATAGTGATAAGTATCAAAATCCAGACGGTAGCTTTTTTTCGATTTTTCACGGTAATAACAGGTAGTTCTATTTTCAAATCTGTTTTTTGAAGTTTTTGAGTAAATATAAATAATAAACTAATTCCAAGTACAGCTAAAAGCAGAATTGAACCTAAAAATGGGATGAGCTTAATTCCATAGTAAGAATATAGGTATAAATTTTGTGGGTTTCCCATAGGCATCAAGCTACTACCGATGTTTGCTGCAATTGTCTGCAGGATGATTGTATCCATCATGTTCATTTGTGTTTTTTTACTAATGACAAGTGTTATTGGTACAAAAGTGAGGAGAGCAACATCATTTGTTACAAACATGGAGCAAATAAAGCATAACAAAATTAGAATAATAGATATTGACCTGCTGTTATTGCATTTATTTAAAATCACAACGGCAAGTTTGTCTAATATCTTTAGCTGTTCCAAGGCCTTAATGGCTACCATCAGATTAAATAAACTAATTAACACTTCAAAGTTAATATATTCGATCTTTGGCGAATGTATTAAGCAACTGACAATTGCTAGTATCAGTGAAATGGTAAGTACTAAATCCTTTTTAAAAAATTCGAATTTCATAAGGAGTCTTTTTTTATTTTGAACAAATACTATTTCTTTCACAATACACCACCTGTAATTTATGTTAGTAAATATACGTTTTTGGGATAACTCGATATTGCTAGAAAAGAGGATGACATAAGGTCCTAAATAAGAGTTTTGTAATGTTTCATCCCTTCAACAAAATCCTTTTTTTCTTAGTGTCTTTCATGTTGTAAATATGTGCAATATAGACGAATCCAGCTAGGGGGATTAATTGAGAAAACAAATGTTTTTTGTATGATACCATAAATAAATTAAATGTTTTATTTTTTAAATATTCCTATAATATTCCGTTGATTCTTGATTTCAAATAATTTATATGAACTTCTAAAAGAGAAAAAGTATGCATGTTTATATGAAGAAAATAGAGGCTTGTCAAAGGTTAGGTAGAACAGCATCCGCGACGTTTGGATACTGTATAAAATTCACAAAATCTCACTGTTTTTTTAGATGAAAAATCTTAAAAATTTTTTTGTTTTTATAAAAATCTGTACTTTTTCGTAACATTCTGTACTTTTAATTATAAATTAAAGACAAGCTTCTCTTAGTTGAAGATTGAAAGCGCTTCATAGTTTTTCTATAAATTTTTTATCTAGCCTATTTTTGAGATTAGTAGTGAGAAAGGAGATACTTTCATGTTCTTGAGAAAATTAACAAATAACCAGTTAATCACTATTGATTTTAGGATTTAAATGTAAATCACCGGTAAACGAAACAAACATAATAGTACAACAACATTAGTGGATAAGAATATTAGTTTTACAGAAGGGAATAGAGCAACGGGTGTATAAACGTTAAGTTCTTCAAAATTTCAGCTTTACAGTTACATGTTGTGATGTTTGCTTAACAGGTCAATCCTATTAATATAGAAAACTTTTATCCTTGTTGTATTTGAATATGAAAGAGGTATTTATACCAGGAAATATAGGTGATTTTATATAGATTATGATATAAAAATTTTGGCATGGAGTGATGATATGGAAAGGTTTTTTGTAGAGTTAGTCGGATCAACAAATGATTTTTTATGGTCTAAATTGTTAATTATTATGCTTGTTATTTGCGGAATTTATTTTACATTTAAATTGAATTTTGTACAGTTTCGAATGTTAAAAGAGATGGTCCGTGTATTAATGGAGGGGAAAAGTGGTTCTAAAGATCAAATCTCTCCTTTTCAAGCGTTTTGTATTGGTATGGCAGCCCGCGTTGGAACAGGGAATATTACAGGAATTGCGATTGCAATTGCATTAGGTGGTCCTGGAGCTGTATTTTGGATGTGGATTATTTCTATTATTAGCTCGGCCTCCAGTTTTGTCGAAAGCACATTAGCACAGATATATAAAGTAAAAGATAAAACTGGTTTCCGCGGTGGTCCATCCTATTATATGGAAAAAGGGTTGAATAAACGTTGGATGGGAGTATTATTCTCTATTTTAATCACAATTACTTTTGGTCTTGTATTCAATTCAGTACAATCAAATACAGTTACAATTGCTTTTCAAAACTCATTTGGTACAGATCGTCTAACAGTTGGGATAATCATGGCCATTGCTTTCGCTGCGATTATTTTTGGTGGTGTACAACGTATTGCAAAAATGGCTGAATACAAGGTGGTATTTTTAGCAGTATTATACATTGGAGTTGCATTATTTGTTGTAGTTACCAACATATCAAAAATGCCGGAAGTTCTTTCTCTTATTGTTCAAAACGCATTTGGTTTTAAACAAATAGCAGGCGGTTCAATTGGTGCAGCACTTATGAATGGAGTTAAACGCGGTTTATTCTCAAATGAAGCTGGTATGGGAAGTGCACCAAACGTTGCCGCAACAGCAACAACAAGTCATCCGGTGAAACAAGGACTGATTCAAGCATTTGGTGTATTAACGGATACACTAATCATTTGTACTAGCACTGCCTTTATTATTTTGCTGTCTGATGCATATAAACAACCGGGGTTAAATGGTATTGCACTTACACAAGCAGCATTAAGTGAACACATAGGTCCTTGGGCATCGGGTTGTCTTGCTATCTTTGTTTTTTTATTTGGATTTGGTGCGTTGATTGGCAACTATTATTATGGTGAAACAAATATTCGCTTTTTACATACAAGTAAAGTGTGGTTAATGATATACAGAATAAGTGTGTTGGCTATGATTGTATTTGGTTCTGTTGCAAAGATTCAAATTGTATGGGATTTAGCGGACTTATTTATGGGCTTTATGGTTATTATTAATTTAATTGCTATTACCTTACTTTCAAAAGTAGCATTTGCGGCGTTACAAGATTATATAAACCAGAAAAAAGCTGGTAAAGATCCTATTTTTTATAAAGAAAACATTAAAGGGCTTGAAAATATTGAATGTTGGGATAGTTATGAGAAAACTTCAAAAAAGAAAAGTGTGTAATAAGAAGGATATTCAGACTGCAATATGTCTGAATATTTTTCTTGGTTCTAGTGCAAATATTATTGATTATAGTAAAGAAAAAATCATTCTATATAAAGTTAATAGTACGGGGGAATATGATTAAATGATAAAGGATTCTAGCGTTCAAGTTGAGGGGCAAGAAAAAGTTTGCTTAGATCAATGGGTAGCTCATTATCGAGCGTATGCAGCTAAGGGACGAAGCGCCAGTTATATTCCCGCTCTGGGGGAAATAAATGTATCGCAGTTAGGTATTTGTATAGTAAAGCCAGATGGAACAATGATAAAATCAGGAGATTGGGAGATACCTTTCACATTACAAAGTATATCAAAAGTAATCGGTTTTATAGCCGCTTGTTTAAGTCGCGGTATTTCTTATGTATTAGAACGAGTTGACGTAGAGCCAACTGGAGATGCCTTTAATTCAATTATTCGTTTAGAGATACATAAACCAGGAAAACCTTTTAATCCTATGATTAATGCTGGAGCGATTACGATAGCTTCACTTTTGCCAGGGACATCGGTGCAAGAAAAATTAGAATCTCTATACCTATTAATTGAAAAAATGATAGAGAAGCGTCCCGTTATTAATGAAATAGTATTTCAATCAGAATGGGAAACGGCTCATCGTAATAGAGCATTAGCATACTATTTAAAGGAGAATGGTTTTCTAGAATCAGATGTGGAGGAGACACTAGAGGTTTACCTAAAACAATGTTCGATTGAAATAAATACAGAAGATATTGCCTTAATAGGGCTTATACTAGCACATGATGGATATCATCCTATTCGCAAAGAACAAGTGCTCCCTAAAGAAGTAGCTAGGTTAACAAAAGCTTTAATGCTAACTTGTGGAATGTACAATGCTTCTGGAAAATTTGCTGCTTTCATTGGATTACCAGCTAAGAGTGGGGTATCCGGCGGAATTATGACACTTGTTCCCTCAAAATCTAGGAAGGATTTATCGTTCCAAGATGGATGTGGTATTGGTATTTACGGACCAGCCATTGATGAATATGGGAATAGTTTACCAGGAATTATGTTGTTAGAACATATTGCAAAAGAATGGGATTTAAGTATATTTTAAAAAGGAGCACAGATATTTTGGTGTTAGAGCGAGTCCAAAAGTGTTCAGACCTTATATTGTGTCTGAACATTTTTGAGTTATAAAGTATCTTTCTAAAGTAGAAGGGTGTAATGAATACTCACAATCTATAATGCTTTCGTTTATATCTTATTTATCAGTTTTTGAAAAAAATAGAGTAAGTATTGTATTAATGCAAATAGGTTTGTATACTGACTGTTAGGCGAAAGTGAGAAGTGATTATTTTGAATCTTAGTAATTTAGTAAAAAAAGACATCTATATTCTCGTTTTAATGATACTTACAGTACCCTTAGTAGGTGAAATAAAGTCATTTCCTTTAAATGAAACATTTAGAATGAGCTTTGGCGCACCAACATTTTTCTTTTTTTTGTTATTGTTTCGACGAATTCCAGCATTTTTACCGGGTTTTTTAACAGCGATAGTCGTGGTAGTATTTCGTATCTCAATGGATGTCATTATAAAGGGAAATATGGATTGGCTAGCCGCTTTTCATACTCACTATCCTAGTTTTTTCTTTTATTTTACTTATTCGTATCTCTTTCATTTAGCAAAAATCAAACGTTTTTATCATCAACCACTAATGATTGGTTTTATTGGTTGCATGATTGAAATACTGTCAGACTGTGTGGAATTAATGATTCAATATTTTGTATTAAAAACATCAATCACATCCGAGGCAATAAATGAGATCATTGTTATCGCATGTTCCCATAGTTTTATAGTTCTAAGCTTTTTCAATATGATGAAATTGTATGAAGCGCAATCAAGGGAGAGACACATAAAGAAACAAAATGAACACATGCTCATGCTTATCTCTAATTTATATGAAGATGCTGTTCATTTAAAAAAAACATTACAAGATGCTGAGAATATAACAAAAAAATCCTATGATTTATATAAAACCTTAGACTCTTTTGAGCACAAACAGATGGATTTTCAGTTTGGGGATTTAAGGCAACAGGCATTACAAATTGCTGGTGAGGTCCATGACGTTAAAAAGGATAACCAACGTATTTTTGCGGGACTTTCAAAACTAATTTCTGATGAAAGTTTTACAGATTATATGTCTGTACATGAACTAGTAAATATCATTATACGGGCAAATACGAAATATGCACGCTTGCTAGAGAAAGACATCCAATTTTTGTATAAAATTGATGGTGTGCATCCTCATTATCATATTTACACAATCTTATCTATTATAAATAATATCGTTACAAACGCTGTAGAAGCTATCCAAGGTATGGGAACCATCACAATTGACATTAATAAAGACCACCATTTTGTTGAATTTCAAATAGGCGATAATGGTCCTGGTATTTCTTCAAAATATAAAGATTCAATTTTTGAGCCTGGGTTTACTTCTAAATATGATGATTTAGGCAACCCATCGACAGGTATCGGATTATCGTATGTTAAAGAAATGGTCGAACAACTTGAAGGTGATGTTACGCTTGAGGACAGAACCGAAGGAAAAGGATCAATTTTTATAATTAGATTAGGGATTGATCATATAATTTCGAAAGGGTGATTCTATGTATTTTTATATAGTAGATGATGAAAAAGCGGTTCGCTCAATGTTGGCTCAAATTATCGAGGATGAAGATCTTGGGGAGGTTATAGGAGAAGCTGAGGATGGTTTATCTTTAGAGCAACAAATGCTAATCCTTAAAAATATAGACATTTTATTTATCGATTTGTTAATGCCGATTCAAGATGGAATAAAAACAATCCGTCAAATAAAACCTTCGTTTAAAGGGAAAATCATCATGGTCTCTCAAGTAGAATCAAAAGAATTAATTGCTGAAGCTTATTCGCTTGGTGTTGAATACTATATTATTAAGCCAATTAACCGGATTGAAGTATTAACAGTTGTTCGGAAAGTCATTGAACGAATTCGTTTGGAAAAATCGATAAAAAACATTCAAGAATCGCTTAATATGGTACTAAAATTGGATAGTAATTCAAGTGCACAAGAAAAATACCGTAATGAAAAACATTTAAATACTTTTAATCATTTTCAAAATTCCATTCATTTTCTTTTGTCTGAATTAGGAATAGCCAGTGAAAGTGGAAGTAAAGATTTAATGGATATGCTAGATTATTTATATAAATATGAACAAGATAACACGTTGGAACAAGGCTTTCCCTCACTAAAAGAGATTTTTATGAATTTGGCTCAAAAAAAACTTGGGGATTCAGCTGAAGATGCCGAATTAAAAAGGTTCATAGAAGCTTCCAAACAACGGATTCGGAGAGCAATTTATCAATCATTAAACCATTTAGCATCCCTTGGACTTACTGATTTTTTAAACCCGAAGTTCGAAAATTATGCTTCTAGATTTTTTGATTTTACTACCGTAAGGAGAAAGATGACAGAATTGAATAATGAACCAACATTACCTGCTCGTATTGATACGAAAAAATTTATTCAAGTTCTTTATTTTGAAGCAAAACGAATACACCTGGAATTAAGATGATAAATGCTTGCTAATTATTATTTTCGATTAATAGATTGATAATTGTTTTCATGTTATTGGTTTTATATAGTTTTTCTAAGAGAGGATTTTCCTTTATTTCATATTGGTTTTAAAATCAGAAAATTCCGTATCGATTCGGTAGAAATGTACTAACTTAAAACAAAAGAATATGTATTTTTTACACATTAATATTCATTTAAAAAAACGAGTATTTCCACAATAAAATATAAATACATAGTAAGTTGAATTTAAAAAAAGATGCTATCTTCTAGCATCTTTTTTTCTTTAAGAGGAAATATCATTAATACTTATATTATTTGAAATTCAAATGCAGGCATATAAATAAGGGAAAAGGAGATAATATTTAACAAATTATAATTGGAAATGGTATTTTAGGTCAGAAATGTTTTTATACTAACTAGGTTATTTGTACTAAATAAGCATAATGTCTCGCTTTTCTGCTCTTTAATCTTATCGTTATTTTTTATTAAGTACATATCGTTTTTTAGAAATCTCAATCCTAGCAGAGTATATAAATTGGGTGATAAAAATGTGGAACATAATTACTTCTTATCTTCCAGATTGGAAAGTCTTTGTACAAGCTTTTATCTTGTTTTTAATTCCGTATACTATCTCAAGATTTTTTCATTGGGTTCGTATGTCAGAGAAAGAGTGGGAAGAATGAGTTGGTGGAAGTCAAGAGACAAACAAGTGAAAAAAAATAATATTCAAAGTAAAACGAAACAAGAGCATAAACCATCTCAAAATGCAAACGTTCATTTCACAAATGATTTTGCCTCTAACTTAGAACTTATAAAGCAACAAATCGGACATAATTCTGATGTTCGCTTTCGGAAGTTTAATATTGGACGCACAGACATTCAGGCTGGGATCGTTTTTGTTGATGGTCTATCAGATAAAGAGATAATTGACAAACATATTATGAAATTACTAATGGATGATTTTTCTGATGAATATAAAAATGAATCTTCTTATGTGGAGGGGACTGTTTCAAAAGAATATATTAAAAATAAAGTTCTTACAATTAGTGAAGTAGCAGAAGTCCATTACATAAAAGATTTAATACCCAAAGTATTGATAGGTTCAACAGCTCTTTTAATTGATGGTTTAGCAGATGTGTTTATTCTTGGTACAACAAAAGCAAATAAACGAAATATTGAAGAACCAGTATCGGAGGCATTAGTCAGAGGGCCACGGGTCGGTTTTACTGAAGTATTAAGTGATAATACCTCACTTTTGCGACGACACTGTGCGGATGAGAACTTATCATTAGTAAAGCTACCAGTAGGAGAACGTGCAAAGAAAGAGTTAGTTGTCGCATTTATTAAAGATCTTGCTAGTACAGAATTGGTGGATGAAATAAAAAACAGAATTCAGAAAATTGACATAGACAGTGTACTCGAATCTGGTTATATAGAGCAACTTATTGAAGATAATTATCTCAGTCCTTTTCCGCAGATTCAAAATACAGAACGACCTGATCGTGTTATTAGTGCTTTAATGGAAGGTCGAGTAGCTATTTTGTTAGATGGAACACCATTTGTTTTAATTGCGCCAGTTACATTTAGTATGCTGCTGCAATCACCAGAAGATTATTATGAAAGGTGGCTTCCTGGTACGCTTCTCCGTTTATTACGCTTCATGACAGCTTTTGTTTCATTATTTGCTCCAGCACTGTATATTTCTTTTATTTCATTTCATCCAGGATTAATTCCCACTAAGCTCGCTATTTCTATTATCGGATCGCGAGAAGGAGTTCCTTTTCCCGCTTTAATAGAAGCGTTAATTATGGAAGTAGCTATCGAAGTTTTGCGGGAAGCAGGTTTACGTCTGCCTAAACCAATTGGACCTGCAATGGGAATTGTGGGCGGTTTAATAATTGGTCAGGCTGCCGTAGAAGCAGGAATTGTTAGTCCAATAATGGTTATCGTTGTTGCGGTAACAGCTATTTCTTCTTTTACTATTCCGCAATATAGTGTGGGAATTACGTTACGCATTCTTCGTTTTATAGCTATGTTTTGTGCTGCGATATTTGGCTTGTATGGAGTTATTCTCTTCTTTCTTTTACTTTGCAGTCATTTAGTGAAACTGAAAAGTTTTGGCGTTCCTTATACCAGCCCTGCTGTTCCATATCGATTCAGTGACTGGAAAGATTTTATGGTTCGCATGCCATTAAAAATAATGAGACGTAGACCGAAAATAATGCATACCAAAAAAAATATCCGCAAAAGGTAGCTGATGACGAAAGGAAGTGGCCTTCAGTGATTACGAAACCTAAAGACCGAATAACAACTTCACAAGCAGTTGTTATTATTGTAAATTACATACTTGGGACAGGAATTCTCACTCTGCCCAGAGCATCTGTAGAAAAAGTGAAAACACCAGATGTATGGCTAAGTGTGATATTAGGTGGGATACTCGCAATGGTTTCAGGAGTAATTATGGTCAAATTAAGTCAACAGTTTCCAGGTAAAACATTTTATCAATATAGTCAAGATATTGTAGGGAAATGGATAGGCAGGTTGCTTAGTTTTCTTATTATAGGGTATTTTCTTACAACTTCAGCCTTTCAAATTCGTTCAATGGCAGAAGTAATAAGCTTTTTTTTGCTGGAAGGAACCCCCACATGGGCTATTGTTATGCCTTTTATGTGGATAGGTCTCTATTTGATTATGAGTGGTATTAATTCAATTGCACGGATGTTTGAAATAATATTTCCTATTACTTTTTTTATTTTTTTACTCATTTCCTTTATGAGTATCGGAATATTCGAGATAGATAATCTCCGTCCCGTATTAGGTTTAGGAATTAAACCAGTGTTAGATGGGATAAAAACAACCTCTCTCGCATATACAGGTCCTGAAATTATGTTGATTCTTTTGGTGTTTATGGAACAACGAAAGAAAGCAGTAAAAGCTATTTTAGTTGGAATTTCAATTCCGTTAATCTTTTATGTAATAACAGTTGTAATAGTCATTGGTGCATTATCAATTGATGGGGTTGTAACAAGAACATGGCCGACAATTGATCTTATGCGCAGTTTTGAAATTTCTGGATTGATATTTGAACGTTTTGAATCTTTATTGCTTGTAATATGGATTATGCAAATATTTGCTACCTATACGATTAGTTATTATGCAGCTGCATTAGGATTAGCACAACTCTTTAAAAAGAGAATTCATCCGTTTATTTTTGCTTTGATTCCAATCATTTACATCATTGCTATGACTTCGAAAAATATAAATGACTTGCTTAAATTGGGGGATATGCTCGGTAATGCTGCTTTATTTTTATTTGGTTTACTGCCACTGCTTCTTCTTATTATTACGCGATTAAAAGGAGGAGTAGTGTGAAAAATAAATTTAATTATATGCGGTTCTATTTGGCTTTGTTATGGACGCTTTTGCTTCTATTTTTAACAGGATGTTGGAGCAGTAAAGAAGTAGAAGAGTTGAGTTTAACTGCAGGTATAGCACTAGATAAAGGGAAGGATTCAACAATTGAGAAAGAGGATGAGGAAGGAGGTTATCCTAAAAGAAATCTTATAACAGCTACTTATCAAATTGTTAGTTCGCAAGCACAAAGTAAAGGAAATGGACAACAAAAACGTTATATAAATGTTTCTGAGACCGGTGATTCCATTCATCAAATTGTTCGTGAGTTTTCATTGAAAAGAGAGAGCACAATGTTCAGCCCACATTTAAAAAACATTGTTATTAGTGATAGTCTTGTACGTACATTCAGTTTAGAACAATTACTTGAACAGTATCTCCGTGACAATGAAGTTCGGCTTAGCTGTATGCTCTTAATTAGCAAGGGTCTAGCGAAGGAGGTACTGGAATCAAACAAAAAAGGAGAAATCCCAGCATTTCGTTTGTCTGGAATTGCAGATAATAGAAATAGAACAACAAGGATTTTACCTCCTGTATCGCTCGCTAAATTGGAAGGAAAGATGCGGTCAGGGTCCAGTTTTCTTTTGCAAAATGTAATCTCGATAAAAGGAGAAACAAAATTTGCAGGAGCTGCTGTAATTAAAGGGAAGACAAAAAAGTTGATGGGCTTTTTAAATGAACAGGAATTGGAAGGAGTAGTATGGATAAACGGAAAAAGGAATGGTGGTGTGGTAAAAACTTTTGATAAAGAATCAAAGAAACTCATTATATACGAGATAAAGTCAATAAAAAGCAAAATCATACCACATGTTAACGGAAATAATATTTCCTTTGATGTAAACATTGAATCAGAAGGGCGTTTGTCTGAAAATTGGATGCAATCAGGAAAAGATTTTGAAAATGAATTTTTAAAAAGGGAAGAAAAAGCTATTGAAAAAGAAGTAAAGCACTTAGTACATCATGTTACAAAAAAAATACAAAAAGAATACCAAGTCGATATTGCGGGTTTTGGCAACCAATTAAGAATTAAACACCCGAGAACATGGGAGAAAGTCAAAAAAGATTGGGATCAAACATTTAGTAAAGTACCGATTAAATATCATATAAATGTAACTATACAAGATTATGGAGCGTCAAGTTTAAAAAGGTGAGATACATTAATTGAAATTATATTTACATCAAAACAAAAAGTTATAAAAGTTTTAATTTGAAAATTTTTGTAACTTTTTGTTTTTTTATGTCCTTCTTATTATAGATTAAAGAAATGATTTTACCCTATACATTTCTTTTGCGTTATAAAAGTAAATCACAATAGTTACTATTGGCGTGTTATTTAACGTTAGGAAAGAGGAATCGCTATATGTCTTGAATAGGAGGGAGTTTGAAGTGCAAGCGAAAGCAGTGCAAATAGAAGAAATCTATCAAGAAATATTAGACGGTAAAAGAAGTAGGTTTCCACCGAATACATGGAAAGAAGATAGCAATAGAGAGCTATCTAAAAGGGTCACAAAATATTTAATTGAAACAATTTTAAAATGGAATGAAGAGGATATTAAACAAAAATGGAATACGCCTTTAATTATAAAATATCGATTACTCGGCGCGCTCAAACATAGTTATGATAATAGTCCCTATAAGATGATTGAAGACTTATATCCCAATAGATTTAAAGAGTGGGAGTTTGGTATGGCACCATTAAATTTTTGGACTAAAGAAAAAGCTCTTGAAGCATTAAAATGGACTGTTGAAGAAAAAGAAAAGCTAAGTAAAGTAGAACTACTCAAATTCTATAGTAAAAAATGGTTAGAGAAAAATAAACTCAGTGCACCATTAGTTATGTATTGGAATGGTAGTCCTTATGCAATGATAAATTCTTTATATCCTAATAAATTTAAAGAGTGGGAATTTAGTATGACTCCTAACAATTTTTGGACTAAAGAAAAAGCATTGGTAGCATTAAGGTGGACTATTGAAGAAAAAGAAAAATTAACTTCTTTTCAATTATTACAAGTTTACAGTGTAAAATGGCTGACTATTCATAATTTAATTTCTCCTTGTCAAATATTCTGGAATAACAGTCCGTACGCCATGATCAATGACTTATATCCTGGTCAAAATAAAGAATGGGAATATAAATTCACACCTACCGGATTTTGGACTGAAAAAAAAGCATTAGAGGCGCTGAAGTGGACTATTGAAGAAAAGGAAAAACTAACAGAGGGGCAATTACTATCTATTTACACACAAAGATGGTTGATTAAACATAAGTTATGGACACCATTAAGAAGATATTGGAAGGGAAGTCCATACAATATGTTAAATACTTTATACCCCAATCGTTATGCAAAAGATATGTTAAAAGGTTATAAAAATAAATAATGATTATATTAGAAGTCTTACTTATATCATACAATATCAAGTTTAAGATAGAGTTAATGAACTCTTAACTTAATTATAGGAGCGAAATTATATGTCACCTTTACGAGATGAAGCATTAAAAATGCATAAAGAAAAACAGGGGAAGATTGGTGTTTATTCTAAAGTTAAAGTACAAAATTCAACAGATTTAAGTCTCGCTTACTCACCAGGTGTTGCTGAGCCATGCTTAGAGATTTATAAAGATGAAAGCAAAGTATATGATTATACAATGAAAGGGAATCTAGTTGGAATTATATCTGATGGAACTGCAGTATTAGGTCTTGGGAATATTGGACCTAAAGCAGCTATGCCAGTGATGGAGGGAAAAGCTTTACTTTTCAAATCATTTGCTGAGATCGATGCTTTTCCTATTTGTTTAAACACTAATAATCCGGATAAGATTGTTGAGGTTGTTAAATTATTAGAACCAAATTTTGGTGGGATAAACTTAGAAGATATTGCGGCACCTCAATGCTTTGAAATTGAGGAGCGCCTAAGAAAATCTTGTGATATTCCTGTTTTCCATGATGATCAACACGGTACAGCTATTGTAACGATTGCTGGCCTAATTAATGCACTTAAGTTAACAAATAAAAAAATTGAAGATGTTCAAATCGTTGTAAATGGCGCTGGTGCTGCTGGGATAGCCATTGTTAAGTTGTTACTCCATATGCATGTGAAAAATATTATTTTGTGTGATACAAAAGGGATAGTATATGAACAGCGACCTATTGGAATGAATGCGCTTAAAGAAGAAATAGCTCGTATTACAAATATAGAACATAAGCGGGGAAGATTAGCAGAGGCCCTTATTGATGCTGATGTATTTATTGGCGTATCAGCTGCAGGTGTAGTTGATGAGGATATGGTTCGTTCTATGAATCATAATCCTATTATTTTTGCCTTGGCTAACCCTACACCTGAAATTATGCCTAATAAAGCAAAAATAGCAGGAGCACTAGTAGTTGGTACAGGACGTTCTGACTTTCCTAATCAAGTAAATAATGTATTAGCTTTCCCTGGAGTTTTTCGTGGAGCCTTAGATGTACAAGCAAAAGAAATTAATGAAGAAATGAAGCTAGCAGCTGTTTATGCAATAGCTGATTTAATTTCAGAAGAAGAGCTTCATGTCAACTATGTCATTCCAAATCCGTTTGATCCTAGGGTGGTGCCACATGTAGCATATGCTGTCGCACGTGCTGCAGTAGAAACCGGTGTTTCAAGAAAAAATATCAGCATGTCTGAAATTAAAAACAATCTATTCAGGTTAACAAAAGAGACAAATATATTAAAATAAATATTTTTCTTAAGAAAATATTATGTAGTAAAGGTTATCTACTTAGTTCTTAGCGTATAAAAAGTTAAATTATGTATACCTCCCTTTCTGATATTGGTAAAACGCATATATTTATTCCTTGTGAAGTATGAAAATTAACAAAATTTTAAAAGGAGCGAGTTTAAAAGATGATTGTTCTTCAGGTAGTTTTAGCAATTTTTATTGTAGTAGGGGGATTCATAAAAATTTTCCGTATATCTTTTCAGGTAGAACATTGGCAACAATATCAATATTCATTATGGTTTATGTCTATAATTGGTTTTGTTGAAATTGTTGGAGCAATAGGTATAATCGGTGGTATTTGGAATCAATACTTAGCGCTAGGAGCAAATACATTAATAGCAGTTCTCATGGTCGGAGCTATTCATGCTCATATGTTTCGAGCAAAACAATCTATTTTAATGGCAATTCCTGCATTACTTTGTTTCATACTATCTATGGGGATAATTATTTGGAATTTAAATACATTTTCTTAAGCTTAACTATAAATTGTTAAAATAAGTAATTATTAGAGGGATGTGTAAGCTCTATTTAAAATGTTGAATAGTTAAAGATTATTAATTCATAAAAATTATCACCATTTTACTCTCGTTTTTAATAGTTCTATGAATAGAAAGTCTCTTCATTTTTTTAATGCATGCTTGTAAACGAAATACGAAAACATAACTCATTATAGGAAGGAGAATTTTGAAATTCTATTGATAAACCAAGTAATTGTAATAGCCCTTATTTAGAATAATAATTTCAAAATCAATAAAATTTAGAGTAGAAGGAGTAAGAGCAAATTATTATGAATAAACAGATAGGATTCATCGGATGTGGAAACATGGGTATTGCTATGATAGGTGGGATGATTAAAAAAAATATAGTTTTTCCAGATCAAATAATTTGTTCAGATTTAAATGTCATTAATTTAAAAAATGCTAGTAATGAATATGGCATAACTATAACTACTAACAACAATGAAGTCGCTAACAGCGCTGACATTTTAATTTTATCAATCAAACCAGATTTATACTCATCGGTAATTAACCAAATAAAAGATCAAATAAAAAATGATGTAATCGTTGTAACTATTGCTGCAGGAAAAAGTATTAAGAGCACTGAGAATGAATTTGGTAGAAAGTTAAAAGTTGTTAGAGTAATGCCTAATACACCGGCACTTGTTGGAGAAGGAATGTCTGCGTTATGTTTTAATGAAATGGTTACAGAAAAAGATATAAAAGAGGTACTGGACATATTTAATATTTTCGGCCAGACGGAGGTCATAAATGAAAAACTAATGGATGTTGTTACATCTATTAGTGGTTCTTCTCCAGCATATGTGTATATGTTTATAGAAGCCATGGCAGATGCTGCTGTACTTGGCGGTATGCCGAGAAAACAAGCTTATAAATTTGCGGCTCAGGCTGTATTAGGTTCTGCAAAAATGGTATTGGAAACAGGAATACATCCAGGTGAATTGAAGGATATGGTTTGTTCTCCAGGTGGAACGACGATAGAGGCTGTAGTAACGCTAGAAGAAAAAGGTTTAAGAACAGCTATCATTTCAGCTATGAAACGTTGTACGCAAAAATCTATGGAAATGTCTAGTTTAACTAGTAAGTGAGAAGCGAATTTATATAATATTTTAAATCTATTTAATGTAAAAGAAATATTATGAGGCTAGTTAATAACTAAGTAAATTTATATACAACACTAACGAGAAGAATAAACCTTATTTTAAAGGGGATACAGAAAATATGAGTAATTTACTAAAAAAGAAATCCGTTACACAATTGTTAGAGCATAATCAAAGCAAGACTTTAACGAAAACATTAGGAGCATTTGATTTAATTATGTTAGGGGTAGGCTCGATAGTTGGAACGGGCGTTCTTGTGTTAACTGGATTAGTAGCAGCAAGAAATGCTGGTCCAGCAGTTGTTTTTTCATTTATACTTGCGGCAATTATATGTGGATTTATAGCATTATGTTACGCGGAAATTGCTTCTACACTCCCGGCGTCTGGTAGTGTATATACGTACTCATATGCAACAATTGGTGAGTTTGTTGCTCATCTAGTAGGTTGGTCATTGCTATTAATATATATCGTGGCAACAGCGGCTGTCGCTGCTGGATGGACAGGCTATTTCCACAATTTAATAAAGGGATTTGGATTAGAGATACCTAAAGCTCTAGTAACGATTCCTTCGCATGGTGGTATTGTGAATCTACCAGCAGTAATCATTACATTGATATTAGCATGGATGTTATCCCGTGGTACGAGGGAAAGCAAACGAATCAATAATACAATGGTATTGATTAAAATTGGAATGATTTTGTTGTTTATTACGGTTGGTATATTCTATGTAAAACCAATGAACTGGATACCAATTGCACCATACGGTTTAAGTGGAGTTTTTACGGGTGGAGCAGCTATTTTATTCGCTTTTACGGGATTTGATATATTAGCAACTTCAGCAGAAGAAGTAAAAGATCCGAAACGTAATCTTCCGATCGGTATTATTGCATCATTAATCATATGTACAATTATTTATGTTATGGTATGTCTTGTTATGACAGGAATGGTTTCCTATAAAGAATTAAATGTTCCTGAGGCGATGGCTTATGTAATGGAAGTTGTAGGACAAGGAAAAGTCGCTGGTGCAATTGCTGCAGGTGCTGTAATTGGCCTTATGGCTGTTATTTTTTCCAATATGTATGCGGCAACACGAGTATTCTTTGCAATGAGTCGTGATGGATTGTTACCGAAATCATTTGCGAAAGTTAATAAGAAAACTGGAGCACCCACTTTTATAACTGGATTGGCAGGAATAGGGAGCTCTATAATAGCTGGGTTTATTGATTTGAAAGAATTAGTTAATTTAGTTAATATCGGTAGTTTGGTGACGTTTGCGTTAGTTTGTCTATCAGTTATTATTCTACGTAAATCACACCCAAATTTAAAACGTGGATTTATGGTACCTTTTGTACCTGTATTACCATGCGTTGCAATTGTATGCTGTGTGTTTTTAATGCTAAATTTACCGTTAAGGACATGGGTGTACTTTAGTATTTGGATTACTATTGGGGTAGTAATATATTTCCTTTATTCGATAAAACACAGTAATTTAAATGAGGAAACGATCTCGAAATTACATGATAAAATTGCGAGATAATAACGATAGAAAATTTTATTAATAATCATATTGATAGTTGAGGAACATAGAAACAGTTTTTTGACATTTAGCAAGAGATAAAATAAGAGATGCTAGGGCAGCTAAGTACTTTTTTAGAAACCTTGCTTGTTTTTTACGATTTAAAACTGCTAAGGAGAGAGAAGTATGAGTGAATTGCATTTTATGAGTATAGAAGAGTTAGATAATAAATTGAAAAAATCTGACAGTGGTATTTATTTCATTAAAGATTATAATGACAATATTATTTATGTAGGCAAGGCTTTTAGTATAAAAAGTAGAGTATTAGCTCATTTTAATAGTTATTCCAATATTGAGGAATATGTACATTTATTTAATAAAGTAGCGTATCTCATTGAAGATAGTTTGTTAAAACGCTCATTGTTACAAGTTACTTATATGATTAAATATAAACCAGTATTAAACAAAGAAGTACAAAAAGAATTCCCAGAGTTGTATACTCAATACATTAAGCAGACAAATAAAAAATCTATGTTGTTAGAAATTGATGAAGCTAAAGAAAAAGGGGATGAGTTAAAGAATAAATTAGTAAAATTAGTGGGTGGAAAAACTATGTTTTATGACATAATTTCTCTGTTAAACAATGGATATAACTATCATGTCCTCGCAAAAGTATTGAACATAGAACTTCAAACTTTAATTATAATAAAAGAACACCGAAATAAATTCCCGATACCACATAATTATAAGAGGACAATAAAACATCAAGATATAATGTATGCTTTATCTGGAAAAAAGAATTTAAGTACTTCAAGGTTAAACACTTAACTTTAAAATAGTAAATTCGTTGCTTTTGTAGCTTTTATTGTTATATTGAAATGCAATGTACATTTGTGTTTCAAATTTAATTGGTGGAATAAGGGGAGGGAAAGGGTTCCTATAAAAATACTGGAATAAATTAGGTTGCTCATGCATAAATAGCATAATTAGGTACATGTTATTTATAAATATTCAAAGATGCGAAAGTAATACAAATGAAATTCTTATTTCTGCTACTACAAGTACTATTGAGCAAATGAAGTATGAAATTGCTTTTGAACTAGGAGTCACACTGGGACCTGATACATCACATCATCTGCAAATGGTTCGGATCGGTGGAGAGATTACAAAACGCTTAGTTCGAATGGCTGAAAAACAGTTCACAGGTCAATACAGAGTACACTAAGAAAATAATCCGTATATATATATGGATTATTTTTCCTTTAATTTACAAAAAAATAAATTTCGGAATTGAAAAAACCTCTCAGATTCCTTTGTAATAAACTTTTTTAGTTGTGTTAATGACATAGGTATCAAAAGATAATAAACCTGATATGAACGATGTATGATCCTTTAAAAGAGTTTTGGTGTTATTTGCAATTTTAATTTCATAATACTTAAGCCGATATAATAAAATGTTTTATGTCTAAATTGATATAAAGTAATAATTATTAAGTGATATTTCTTTTTTATAGAATAAGTAAAAACTGATACTGTAGTAATTACTGTTTTGAGGTCAATTTACTGTGCACCTTAATTATTGAAGTTTTTTTGTTGATTAACAACTATTGTATTTGGAAATTAATAATAAGTTTATCCCGCTATTTGCCGGGCAGTAAGACCTCCACCTCAAAATTCAGCGGAAGCAAAGAAGTTAGGTGGGGGGCGGGCTGCCCGTAAAAGCCCGATTGGTGAGGGCTAATAATCAGTGGGGATGAACAAAACCCCCACTGATTAAAGTTTCACTTTATGTGATGCGGTAATAAAACTATCTAGTTTGCTATTCTTAGTATTTGTAAAGTCTATATATTTTTTCCTCTTTTGTGGAAAGTAAAACTATTGTTACGACCAGTAATATAGTGTCATTTTTTTGAATATTCCATTCGTTTTTTATTTTTAGTTGATGAAAAGACCTTTCTCTCAATTAAATGTTTAATTGAGTACTTGAATTTCCTCCACCTTGTACTTTTCAAAGTATAGTGCTTCAAAAATAGCCGTATCGCTTTCATCTGTTTCCAATTTCACAACTTCTTTATTATCTTTTTCTAAAATTTGGAGCAAAATAGTTTTTCAGTTTCACATTTAAATTAGCAGTATTTATTTTTTGAATTCAATTTGTATAAATGATTGAATTGGAACTTTGACTGTTGTTTCTTGCGGTGGTACAGTACCTCTTTTTACTTTCGCTTTATTTTAAATCTTATTCCAGCTTGGTCCTCGCATTGACTACCACTGTATTTTGTAGTACTTCACTGTTTTCTCAAGTTCAATAATATATCTTGTAGAATTAAGAAAAGAACTTAGTGTATTTCCTTTACTTATCTACTCTGATATTTAGATGCTAACTACAATTAAATAATATATGATTTTTATAAAAAAGATATAGTAATATTTTGTTGTGAATTGTACTAATTTGATATTTTATAGTATTATTTGTCGTGAATTATTTATAACAGAATATATTTTATGGATCTATAAAGGAGAATGTAATGAATACTTCCATCGATATACAACACTTGTGTGATCTTGCACATAAAGCATTTAATGCCCCTGTGCATATTTTGTCTACAGACAGAAAAATTTTATATCATTCTACATCTGATAATGTTTGTAGTCCTTTTTATTCTTCAAAAGAAGAACATCTTAGTGATATTTATCAAGAAAACGATCCCTTTAACTTGCCACTTTTCCGAAGTAACAACTATCTTGAAAATTTTGTTCTAATTCATATAGAAAATCATGATGATATTAAAGGGACTATTATAATCGGTCCTACTATACATTCAAAAGATTCAGATGATATGATCATAAAATTTCAGAAAGAATTTAAATCAAATGATAACATTCAAGAAAGACTTGCCTATTATCAGTGTTTATCTGAGATTAAAAAAACTACATTAATTGATATGGGAATTTTATTACATTACATGATTTTCAATGAAAAGTTAGATGTAGATATTGTCTTGGAAAAAAATAAAGTACTAGAGGAAACTCCTAATAAAAATGTGAAACCTGATTTATATATTTTAAAACGTCGACAAAACAAACCTAAAACGCACAATATGGCATTAGTAAATGATTTCTTTTCGACTATCAAAGAAGGAAATAAAAAAAAGTTAATACAGTATATGTATGCGGTTTCGCAAGAAGATGTTGAACTTATGCTAGTAGAGGATCCGCTCAGGAATCAAAAAAACCTTGGAATTATTGCGATTACCTTAGCCACTCGATATGCAATAGAAGGAAATCTGCCACCAGATATTGCTTTTGCCCATAGTATTTTATATATACAAACCCTAGAACAATTAGATAATGTAGAATCTGTAAAGCGATTATCAGGGGACGCTTTACGTACCTTTGCAGATCGTGTGAAAGAATACAATGCAAAAAAGTATTCTTACGCGGTTACTACATGTATAAAACATATTAATAAAAATGTTTACGATGGAATATCTCTGAATGAACTTGCTAATCATTTAGAAATTACGCCTACTTATCTGTCTAAACTATTTAAAAAAGAAATGGGAATTACTTTAAGCGAATATATTCAAAGGGAACGAGTGGAAGAAGCAAAGAAATTATTAACCCTCACTACTTATTCGTTATCAGATATCTGTGCTTGGCTTAACTTTAATGACCAAAGTTATTTTATAAGAGTTTTCAAAAAAATCACTAGCATGACTCCTAGGCAGTACCGTGAAAAATATACAATAATATAAGCTTGTTATTTGCTGTCTCCAATGTAAAGACTTAAACATGGGTGTAAGTATCCCAAAAGATGAAAATACTGGACTTATTACTCTAGGAAGAGTTTGTGATTTGTCTAGAAAAAGAACTTGTATTCAAATAGACGTATGAGATTAACCAGATATTATCTTGTTAGCGGAACAGTTTCAATTTTTAGGAGTTAGAAAAATAATGGAGAAACAAAGTATATCTATTTTTTTAATAACAATCATGTGCTGAATTTATCCCGCTATTTGCCGGGCAGTAAGATCTCCATCTAAAAATTCAGCGAAAGCAAAGAAGTTAGGTGGGGGGCGGGCTGCCCGTAAAAGCCCGATTGGTGTGGGCTAATAATCAGTGGGGATGAACAAAACCCCCACTGATTAAAGTTGCACTTTATCGGTATAGTTCTGAATCAGATAAACTAGTCTGATGTCAGCTCAAACAAATAGCTCTTGAAGACTTTATAAACACATATGTGAGCAAAAGCTCAATGGAAATCTTTGTACCATATTGTTAATTTGAAAAAATACACTAACCGTTATTTTGCAAAAGGGAATAAAAATACAGAAGGCTGCAAAGTGTTCCAAGGAAGCTTTGCAGCTTTTTTGTAATTTAAAACCTATGTTTATAACGAAGATAAGTTTATAGACTAATATCTTCATATTAGATATTTATTAATAATGATATTAGGATTTTTTTGTGAAAAATCAACAATATAACATATATTACTAAATATATCTACATTTTATGCAATTATACATAAGTAAATAAAGGTAAAAAAGTATAAAAAGACCTATTATATTATTCTATAAGTATTTTTTCTAAAATAAAATTTCTTGGTTGAGCTAAAATAGTTATTTTTAACCGTATACACATTAATTTGTAATCATTCCAATTACAGAAATGAAATTTACGAATAACTATATTTATATAATTTTTTTCGGGACATATTTTTATTTAACAGTGAATTATCGAGCTTAATCGACAAAATTTTTCTATTTACGCATTAAAAATTTAATGTTTTAATGAACAACATAACTGGTATGACCAGACAGAAAGGAGAAGGTTACGCTAATAGGAATTATAGTGAAGTTGTAAGTAACATTATGTTGGAAATGTTTTTCTGAATAGTCTTTTTGTTTACGAGAGGTCAAGAATCAAATTGGTAATAAACGTGTTCTAAGTTTCTGCATAACAAAAGTGAAGTTATTCCGCAATAAAAGTATAAGCAATGTACAGTATAATTTCACCTTTTGTTGTCTAGTAAGGAGTTTGCTGACAAAACTAAGAGGGATATTAACAAATTGAAATTAAACAATGTTATGACAAGATTAACTGTAAGCATTGGTTTATTGATCCTCACGATTCTGTAAGTTAAACCGCAACTTTAGGAAAGAATTAATAATTTACTACTCATAAGGTGCCTGATTCAAATATAGTTAATAAATTTTTGTTATTTATATTTAAAAAAATAGAGTATCGAAATGAGAGATAAATAAAATCCTTACATCCTATTAGAAGTAAAAAACAACGATATTAACGTATCTGAAAGATTTCTCCTTCTTATCCAGTTTACAAAGAGAGCGGTCGTACAAGTTATATGAATTAAGTTATAAAAACAATGGTAAAGGAGTGTACGGAATGAAAACTAAAATAATGACAGGATTTTTAATAACATCCATTGTAACTGGAGCAACTATTCCTATCAATACTCTTGCAACACCAATCGTTCAAGCAGAAACTCAACAAGAAAACATGGATATTTCTTCATCATTACGAAAATTAGGTGCACATTCTAAATTAGTCCAAACGTATATTGATCAATCTTTAATGAGTCCTAATGTACAGCTAGAGGAAGTCCCAGCTTTAAATACCAATCAATTCCTAATCAAACAAGATATGAAGGAATGGTCATCGGAACTCTATCCACAGTTAATTCTATTAAATTCAAAAAGTAAAGGATTTGTAACAAAATTTAATAGTTATTACCCGACATTAAAATTGTTTGTAGACAATAAAGAAGATAGAGAAGGGTTTTCGGATAGACTTGAAGTACTTCAAGAAATGGCTATGACGAATCAAGAAAATGCGCAACGACAAATCAATGAATTAACAGATCTTAAATTACAGCTTGATAAAAAATTAAAAGATTTTGATACTGATGTGGCAACTGCGCAAGGCATACTAAGTACAGATGGAACAGGAAAAATAGATCAGTTAAAAAATGAAATATTAAATACCAAAAAAGCAATTCAAAATGATTTACAACAAATTGCATTAATACCAGGAGCTTTAAATGAGCAGGGATTTGCTATATTCAAAGAAGTTTATAGTCTTTCAAAAGAAATTATTGAACCGGCTGCTCAAGCAGGGGTGGCAGCGTATAACAAAGGAAAAGAAATTAACAACTCTATTCTAGAAGCGGAGAAAAAAGCGGCGCAAGAAGCGACAGAACAAGGTAAAACTGCTCTAGAGATTGAATCAGCAAAAAAAGCAGCTCGTGAAGCAATTGAGAAAAGCAAACAAGGTGAAATAGCAGCCGCAGCCGCAGCAAAAACACAAGAGTATGACCTGATGAAAGCCATTGATACCGAAAAGATTAAGAAAACATTTGGCGTTTTTGCTGAAGTAAATAAATTAACAGCAGAACAGCGAGCATATTTAGATGATTTAGAGAAACAAAATCAAAAAATATATGATTTAACAACGAAATTATCAATAGCTGATTTACAAAAATCAATGCTTCTTCTTACACAAAATGATTTGCATACGTTTGCAAATCAAGTAGATGTAGAACTTGATCTACTAAAGCGCTATAAAGAAGATTTAAATCTAATAAAAAATAGCATTACAAAATTATCTACTAATGTTGATACAACTAACGAGCAGTCTCAAAAAGATACATTAAGACAATTAAAAAATGTAATAAGTTACCTTGAAGAACAAGTATATAAATTTTAATATTGCGTTTTTTGGGAATTCATAAAGATTATAAGCATTTAGCGAAAGAAGGAGAATAGTCATGAAAAAATTTCCATTCAAAGTACTAACTTTAGCTACATTAGCAACTGTTATAACTGCTACTACCGGTAACACTATTCATGCATTTGCACAAGAAACGACCGCTCAAGAACAAAAAGTAGGCAATTATGCATTAGGCCCCGAAGGACTGAAGAAAGCATTGGCTGAAACAGGGTCTCATATTCTAGTAATGGATTTATATGCAAAAACAATGATTAAGCAACCAAATGTAAATTTATCTAATATCGATTTAGGGTCAGAGGGGGGAGAGTTGCTCAAAAATATTCACCTTAATCAAGAGCTGTCACGAATCAATGCGAATTACTGGTTAGATACAGCGAAGCCACAGATTCAAAAAACTGCTCGTAATATTGTAAATTACGATGAACAATTTCAAAATTATTACGACACATTAGTAGAAACTGTACAAAAGAAAGATAAGGCAGGTCTAAAAGAGGGTATAAATGATTTAATTACTACAATCAATACAAATTCAAAAGAAGTTACAGATGTGATTAAGATGCTACAAGACTTCAAAGGGAAACTATATCAAAATTCTACAGATTTTAAAAATAATGTTGGTGGTCCAGATGGGAAAGGTGGATTAACTGCAATATTAGCAGGTCAACAGGCAACGATTCCACAACTTCAAGCTGAAATTGAGCAACTTCGTTCTACTCAGAAAAAACATTTTGATGATGTATTAGCATGGTCAATTGGTGGTGGATTGGGAGCAGCTATTTTAGTTATTGCAGCTATTGGAGGAGCGGTAGTTATTGTTGTAACTGGCGGTACAGCAACACCGGCTGTTGTTGGTGGACTCTCGGCTCTTGGTGCAGCTGGTATCGGTCTAGGAACAGCGGCTGGTGTCACAGCATCTAAGCATATGGACTCCTATAATGAAATTTCTAACAAAATCGGAGAATTAAGTATGAAAGCAGATCGTGCTAATCAAGCAGTTCTTTCGCTTACTAACGCGAAAGAAACATTGGCATATTTATATCAGACTGTAGATCAAGCGATATTGTCTCTAACAAATATTCAAAAGCAATGGAATACAATGGGTGCAAATTATACAGATTTATTGGATAATATCGATTCTATGCAAGACCACAAATTCTCTTTAATACCAGATGATTTAAAAGCCGCTAAAGAAAGTTGGAATGATATTCATAAAGATGCAGAATTCATTTCAAAAGATATTGCTTTTAAACAGGAGTAGAACTGAAATTTAAAACCTAAATTGGAGGAAAATGAAATGATAAAAAAAATCCCTTACAAATTACTCGCTGTATCGACGTTATTAACTATTACAACTGCTAATGTAGTTTCACCAGTAACAACTTTTGCAAGTGAAATTGAACAAACGAACAATGAAGATACAGCACTTTCTGCAAATGAAGTGAGAATGAAAGAGACCTTGCAAAAGGCTGGATTATTTGCAAAATCTATGAATGCCTATTCTTATATGTTAATTAAGAATCCTGATGTGAATTTTGAGGGAATTACCATTAATGGGTATGTAGATTTACCTGGTAGAATCGTACAAGATCAAAAGAATGCAAGGGCACATGCCGTTACTTGGGATACGAAAGTAAAAAAACAGCTTTTAGATACATTGAATGGTATTGTTGAATACGATACAACATTTGATAATTATTATGAAACAATGATAGAGGCGATTAATACAGGAGATGGAGAAACTTTAAAAGAAGGGATTACAGATTTACGAGGTGAAATTCAACAAAATCAAAAGTATGCACAACAACTAATAGAAGAATTAACTAAATTAAGAGACTCTATTGGACACGATGTTAGAGCATTTGGAAGTAATAAAGAGCTCTTGCAGTCAATTTTAAAAAATCAAGGTGCAGATGTTGATGCCGATCAAAAGCGTCTAGAAGAAGTATTAGGATCAGTAAACTATTATAAACAATTAGAATCTGATGGGTTTAATGTAATGAAGGGCGCTATTTTGGGTCTACCAATAATTGGCGGTATCATAGTGGGAGTAGCAAGGGATAATTTAGGTAAGTTAGAGCCTTTATTAGCAGAATTACGTCAGACCGTGGATTATAAAGTAACCTTAAATCGTGTAGTTGGAGTTGCTTACAGTAATATTAATGAAATGCACAAGGCGCTTGATGATGCTATTAACGCTCTTACTTATATGTCCACGCAGTGGCATGATTTAGATTCTCAATATTCGGGCGTTCTAGGGCATATTGAGAATGCAGCTCAAAAAGCCGATCAAAATAAATTTAAATTCTTAAAACCTAATTTAAATGCAGCGAAAGACAGTTGGAAAACATTACGAACAGATGCTGTTACATTAAAAGAAGGAATAAAGGAATTAAAAGTGGAAACTGTTACTACACAAAAATAGGGAAATATTAATTCTGTTGTAAAGTGAACTAAAACATAGAAAGTCTATGATTACACTGTTAAACAGAAAAGTAATAATTAATAAATCCTTATATAACAGAAAGGCGGAGTCTCATTAAAGACTTCGCCTTTCAATTATATATAAGTATGATTCGAATAAAAAATAACCTTGTAGTTTAATTGCTTTTTTAAAATTTGCAACAGAATCGGTTAATTTGAAGCAGATTATATACATTTTCTTTAATACTTAATGATTTGAAGGCTGCTAAAGAAAGTTCAAACGATACTGATAAAAGATGTAGAACTCATTTTGAAAGACATCGCTTTTTAATAAGATTAGAACTTGAAACCATACCTTATATAGGAGGAAAACGAAATGATGAAAAAAATCCCTAATAAACTACTCGCTGTATCAGCGTTTTTAACTATAACAACTACTTATGCAGTCATACCACTAGAAACTTTTGCAATTGAAATTGAACAAACGAACACTGAAAATATGTCTCTTTCAGCAAATGAAGAACAGATGAAAAAAGCTTTGCAAGATGCTGGTTTATTTGCAAAAGCTATGAATGAATATTCTTATTTGCTAATTAATAATCCAGATGTGAGTTTTGAAGGAATAACTATTAATGGAAATGCAGATTTACCTAGTAAAATTGTACAAGATCAAAAGAATGCAAGAGCACATGCTGTTACATGGAATACACAAGTAAAAAAACAGCTTTTTGATACATTGACAGGCATTATAGAATACGATACAAAATTTGAAAATTATTATGAAACATTAGTAGAGGCGATCAATACTGGAAATGGAGATACTTTAAAAAAAGGGATTACAGATTTACAGGGAGGAATTCAACAAAATCAAAAGTCTGCAAAAGCATTAATAGAAGAATTAATTCAATTAAAAAATGCTATTGGAGAAGATGTTAGAACATTTGGAAGTCATAAAGAGACATTGCAATCGATTTTAAAAAACCAAGGTGCTGATGTGGAGGCTGACCAAAAGCGTCTAGAGGACCTTTTAGGACAAGTAAAATATCAGAAAGACATAGAATCTAAGGGGTTAGACATGGTGAAAATCCCCTTTATTCCAACCTTGATTGCTGGTGGCATAATGATAGGTGATGCAAGAGGTAAGTTAGGTTGGCTAGAACCTGAATTAGCAAAATTGCGTCAGACTGTAGATTATAAAATAACATTGAATCGTGTAGTTGGAGTTGCATTTCATAATATTAGTGATATGCATAGTATGCTTGATAGTGCTATCACTGCTCTTACTTATATGTCTACGCAATGGGAGGATTTAGATTCTCAATATTCGGGTGTACTGGGACATATTGATAAAGCTGATCAAAAAGCTGATCAAAATAAATATAAATTCTTAACCCCTAGCTTGAATGCAGCGAAAAACAGTTGGAAAACATTAAAAACAGATGTTGTCACTTTGCAAGAAGGGATAAAAATTGCAGAGAAAAAAGAACAGGATTTTTTGAATCAGCTTCGTCCATCAAACGTTTTCTACTTTTATAAAAAAATTCATAACGCATACACTTTTGAAATAAAGACTGGAACAAATGCGCCAAATGCGTCTTATAAAGTTATGAATTTAACTAAAAACACTGTTCATAATATGTGGAGTGGAGGGGCTAATACTAACATGTGGGCTGATTGGCTTTCATTCAATCCAAATGATGAATTTGCGGTAGTAGCAGTAGTGGATGGTAAAGAATATGTTGTGTATAAAGACAAAGTACAAAATATAATGAACTGAATCTGAAAGTAACGAAGTAATTGGAGCTGGAGAATAAACTAGACACCAAGTTAATTGAAAAATCTCCTTATATCCTAGAATATTTTGCTCAAGAAAAAGAATTTGTTCAGCGAAAAAGTAAATATTGAATCCAAGGAGTTAGTTGTATTATGTGTATGGTTTTACCGAAAGGTTTCAAGTACATTACTCATACAATTATGTAGTTATCCTGAAGCATCTACAGGTGTTCTTATCGACCTTGAAGAACTACTTAGCTTCCTAAGTGGAGTGATTTTATGCAAAATTAAGTGAACGTTTTTGTACATAGATTAGTTGACATTTATATAGTTTTTTTCCATTTTCATAGATAGTTTTGTTTTTTATGTTATTTTTCAAAAATGACTGCTGAAATTTCTATATTCATGACTCAGTATATAATCATTGTTTGATGAAATGACATACCATGTCCCTTAGAGTTTCAGACATATTACGATAACTTAAAGAAAAAAGATAATAGTAGTCAACGGTTACTATTATCTTTTTTGAACTATTTTTCATTAAAATATCTCATCTGCTGTGCCCCTTATTTATTTTTCTAGATTTTATCCTAGTTTAAAATTTATGCATTTGAACTGTTTATACAATTTGTAGGATTTTTAGCTTTTTTGTCGAATACACTTAATGCAAGGAGGGACATTACATGATTATTAAAGATTATTTCATCAACCTTTCTATTTTTTCTTTATTAGTTAGCGCAGCAATATTTATTCAAGTGTTTACAATTAATTCTAGTCGACATTTCGAAAAGCTCTATGGAGGGATTATTGCAGTTACGTTAATGTTCTTTTCTTTTCCATACATGGGATTTTCCTACGATCTTCGAGTTGTTCCTCTTATTCTATCTTTTATTTACTTTGGTCGTATTGCTGGTTGGATTACGTTAATTAGCATAATTGTAATGCGTATCTTTTACACTGGAGGGTACTGGGAACCTCCTGTGATTGCTTATTTAGGTATGGGGATTCTATTTTCTACCTTTAAAACTTATTTTAAAAAACTACATCCTTTTAAAAGTGCATCGTTATATTTTTCTGTTTTTATTGGAATAAAGTGGTTAGTTGGCGTATTATTTAATACTACATTACTTTACACAGGAGGCTTATTATATATAGCATTAGGACTTTTAATTGGGCTATTTCTTATGGAAGCCTACCAGAGATTGTATTATTTAACACAGGACTTATCTAAAATGAATCGAGAATTAAAAAAATCGAAGCAAGAACTTGCAGATACCGTACATGAGCTTCAAGGAGGAATTTTTAAATTTAAAAAAGTAGGTAAGCACTTTATACACACTTTATGTGATGGACAGTTTTATTATCAAAACGGATTTTATTCTGAACAGGTGGTAGGAAAAAGCTTACGTACTATTGATGCTTCTATTGTTCCTCCACATTTAGTTCCACAATTGATGAAGTACTATCTTCAGGCATGGGAAGGAAAAGAAATTATATTTGAATTACCTTGGCCAAATGATAAAACTATTATTCTTATTGCGCTTAGGCCGATTAAACGAAATGGACAAGTTATTGAAGTTGTTGGTTCTACAGTTGATATAACCGAAAGGAAAAAGGTAGAATCAGAATTAAGCGCTACCAAAGAATTATTGGAATCATTTATAAAGCACAATCTAGATGCTATTACCATTTCTGATCGAGAAGGGCATATTTTACAAGCGAATAAAGCTTATGAAAAGATATTTGGGTGGTCATCACAAGAAATCATAGGTAAGAGATTACCTTGTGTACCAGATTTTTTAATGGAAGAATCGCTTAAAAATATTCAGAAAATTCTAACGGGTGAATCTGTGGTTACTAGATTAGAAACTGTTAGACAAAGGAGCGATGGGAGTCTTCTTGATGTCAGTCTGACAGTTTCTCCTATACTAGATGTAAGAGGAAATGTGATAGCTTTATCAGCAATATGTAGAGACATCTCTGAAAGAAAACAAGCAGAAAGAGAACGACATCGATTACACCAGCAATTAAGAGATAGTGAAATGAAGTACCGTGCACTAATCGAACAAGCAACTGATGCGGTATATGTAGTAGAGCTGAATGAAGATAATGCTCCAAGTCGATTTATTGAGGTAAACCCTGTTGGGTGTAGAAGATTTGGATATAGTAGAGAAGAGTTGCTCTCATTATCATTTTCAAATATAGTACCACAAGATTCTCAAATGATCGTAAGGCTATTAGAAAAAATTAAAAAGGGACAAACTTCCTTCACTTTGCAAGATGAATATGTTTTTCCAACAGGAAAAGTAATAACAACTGAGTTTAGTGTTCGTGTTTTTAACTTAAATGGGAAAAAAGTTTTCCTAAGTATTTCTCGTGATATCACTGAACGGCTAAAAACAGAAGAATTATTACGAAAATCTGAAAAACTTGCTGTTGTAGGACAATTAGCGACTGTAATGGCTCATGAGATTAATAATCCATTAACTGCAATGAAAGGGTTCATGCAATTACTAAAATCAACGGAAAATGAAAATAATCAAGGTTATATAAATATAGTATCATCAGAGATTGAGCGTATAGAGAGTATTACAACTGAATTTATGGCGGTAGCCAAACCACAGGTGGTAAAAATAAAACCTAATGATATTAGTGTGCTAATGGATCAAGTTTTAATGCTACTACAACCTCAAGCAATGATGAATAATATAAAAATTAGAATCGATCTTAACCCTGGTATTCCATTGATTTCATGTGAAGGAAATCAATTAAAGCAAGTATTTGTTAATATATTGAAAAATGCAATTGAATCTATGCCGATGGGAGGAGAAATTCTCATTCAATTAAATATACTTGATAATAATCAATTAAGTATTCGTTTTATCGATCAAGGGTGTGGGATTCCAAAAGAACGTATACCATACCTCGGAGAACCTTTTTATAGTATTAAAGAAGAGGGGATTGGCTTAGGGTTAATGATCTGTTATAAAATCATTGAAACACATCAGGGAAAGGTATTTATTGAGAGTGAAGTGAATAAGGGAACTACAGTTGAAGTCACTCTCCCTATTTGTACACTTCAAAATTAATATGTTCTTTTATTGAAATTTTTTAAGAAACCATACAAAATGTAATGCTATTAAACAAAAACTGAATAGAACTTTCTATCGTTGTTTACAAGAGGAAATGACAAACGTAATAAGACATGGAGAAGCAGGAAACGATACAAGTCTTGTTACAATATCATACAAATCATGTAATACTTCCAAAACAAGATTGTTTGTATATGTCGAAGAGTTATATCCATATACGTCTCCCGATACACTTAATCAATTGATTATAGAAGCTGGTGAATAAAACGAAAATGCAAGTATCATAGGCATCATTTTCTATCTTCGTGTGTATGGTTAATCAACAAATCTCTTACTTAACTGCGAAGTCAGTTTAGAAATCATAACAGGGATTTTATTAAGCTTGGAGGGAATTAATCGACACTTTAACTTAGCTTCTGCAGCTGTCTACTGTTCAAAAAATAATTTCTGTATGTTATACCAAAAATAAAGAATGTACTTTTAGAATTTATAAAAAATATAATTAGGATTAAATTAAAACCTTCCAAAAAGCATGTTATAAAAACATCCTTTCTTTAGAACCAAAAGAAAGGATGTTTTTAATATCGTAACTATGTTTAAAAAAAATTCTTATTTTTACTTTTAATACATTTTTTAACTAATTTTGGTTAAGTTATTTTCAAAGAGGTTATTGCTAATTCGATGGATATATCTATATATCACTATGCCTGATTTTTAAAATAGAAATTTCTTAAAAACTATATGTAACTTCTTTCTGAAAGGAAGGTATTATCAATTGAAACCGTATGGAAAAATACCTGATAACTCTATAAAATCTTTACAGGATTTAATGCAATTACTAAAAAAATCTAAAGATTTTATAACGTTGGAAATTGCTTCTAATAATTCCTCTATAGTCATTTCATATTTTAGAACCTTAATCGATGTAAATATATTTCATGAAGAGGTTTTGACTTATATAAAAGAGAAGAGCTTCAATTCGTTACAAGATATTCACTCTGTCTTACCTTTTGAGAATTCAAAAATAACAAATCAAATTGAAGATATTCAGGATAGTATTTTAAATGGCTATATACTTATTCAGTACGATACAGATAAATTAAATTGTTTGTTAGTAAATGTGTCAAAGAAAGAAAAAAGGGATATTACAAAAGCTGAAATTGAATACAATATTGTGGGTCCGCAAATCGCATTTGTCGAAGATTTAGATGTGAATTTAAATTTAGTACGTAGAAAGCTTCCAACACCGTATTTACAAATGAAAGAATTGAAAGTAGGATCTCTCTCTAACACAACTGTTGCGATTGTATTTATTGAGGGAATTGTAAATGATCAAAATCTACAAGAAATTATAAAAAGGGTAAGTCAAATAAAAACAGACCATGTTTTAGATAGTACTTATTTGATGCAGTTAATTGCAGACAACCCGAATTCTATATTCCCTCAATTTTTGAATACAGAACGTCCGGACCGTGTGGCAGCTGTATTAGCAGAAGGGAAAATTGCACTTTTTGTAGATGGCTCGCCTTATGCCATCACTCTTCCAACAACATTAATTGATTTTTTTTCTACGACAGAAGATTACACCATGCCTTGGATTATAGCCTCTTTTTTTCGTCTATTAAGGCTTTTTGCTTTTATATTTTCTGTCTTAACGACTCCATTATATGTCTCGATCTTAACATATCATTACGAGCTTATCCCAAAAGAACTTCTTGAAACGTTAATCATATCGAGAAGTAAAGTACCTTTTCCTCCATTAATTGAAGCACTTTTTTTAGAAATAACAATTGAATTACTGAGAGAAGCGGGGGCACGTTTACCAACTAAAGTGGGTTTAACTGTCGGTATAGTAGGTGGTATTGTGATTGGACAAGCATCGGTAGAAGCAAGTCTTACAAGTAACGTACTTATTATCATTGTTGCACTTTCAGCTCTTAGTTCATTTACAGCACCAATATATCGTATTGGTAATACAATTCGAGTAATTCGTTTTCCTTTTATAATATCTGCACACCTATTGGGCTTATTAGGAATTGTTTTAACAAGCTCTTTGCTTTTAGCACGCTTATTACGTACAGAATCATTAAGACGTCCTTATTTGTTTCCTTTTTATCCTACACGCCCTACAGATTGGAAAGACAGTATTATACGTATGCCGATCTCAGCGATGTTTCGACGTCCTATTTTTTCAAGGTCTAAACAGCGTTTTCGCTTTAATCCAGAAGAGGTAGAGAAAAATAAAATACTATCAAGAAATGATTTCGATGATTGAATTTAACAGGGAGGAGCATTATGAAACAGATCCCAATTGAGTATCAAGTCTCTCCATATATGGTATTTTTTTTAATTATTACTATACAGATGGGAGTTGGTATGCTTGGTTTTGAAAGGATTAGTGCAAAATTAGTTGGAAATGATGCGTGGATTAGCACGCTACTTTTTGGAATATCTGTTAATGTTATGATTTGGATCATATATCAGATTTTAAATCAGGGTAATGGAGACATCATTGCAATCAATCAAAACGTACTTGGAAAATGGATTGGTGGATTGCTCAACTTCATTTTTTTATCCTATATTGTATTGTTAGGTGCAACAACACTACATACTTATATCGAAGTAGTACATGTTTGGATGTTTCCTTCAATTTCATCTTGGGTTATAGCGGGGGCTTTTTTGGGTCTATGTTATTACATTGTTACTGGAGGATTTCGTGTAGTTGCCGGAATCGGCTTCTTTGGAATCGTTATCCCAAGCATTCTAATCTTCACATTTTTTTATCCTTTGCAGTATGCAGATTTCCGGAATTTATTTCCAATTGCACAGCATTCATTCCTAGAAATTATGAAAGGAATGAAAGGAAATATGTTTAGTTTTTTTGGATTCGAAATGTTATTGTTGTACTATCCATTTATTAAAAAGGCAAGAACGTCTCAAAAATATGCGCACTATGCAAATTTAGTAACGACTATTGTCTACACATACCTTATGATTTTAACTCTTGCATTTTTTAGTGAAAAGCAACTTGCGAACGCGATATGGGCATATTTAAGCATGATTAAAATTATACAATTTCCCTTTATAGAGCGGTTTGAATACATTATTGTTTCTGTTTGGGCTTTTTTTATATTACCCAATGTTTCCTTTACATTATGGGGAGTAAGTCGTGGTATAAAAGAGGCACTGGGAATAAAGCAAAAATATGTTTTGCCAGTTATCATCCTATTCATCTTTATTTTGTCATTTTTCTTGAATAACCGTAATAAAATTAACTTATTAAATACTTGGACAGGTCAAATTGGCTTTGTATATATATATGTATACCTACCTGTACTATGGCTAATTCAAACGGCCAAAATAAAGTTAAGGAGATAAACATGAAGCGATGGATACTTTTCCTTATATTAAGTGTCTTCTTAATAGGTTGTGCTAAAACGAAAATTGTGGATGACATTGACTTAGTTCAGGTTGCGGCATATGATACCGAAGCAGAAGGTAAGCTAAAAGGAACCTTTGCGATTTCAGCTTATAAAGGAGGTGGGGAAGGTGAAACAAAAATCTATTCAGCATCAGGCCAGACTGGTAGAGAAGTTCTTGCAAGAGCATCCGAAAAATCTTCTGGACCTCTAGAGTTGGGTCAATTGCGTGTTATTATATTTAATGAAAAAATAATTGAAAAGGGAATGCAGGAAATTTTAGAGACTTTGAACCGAAATCCTAGTGTAGGAAATGCAATTTATTTAGCAATTACAAATGTAAAAGGGGAATCACTATTAAAGGGGAACTATTCTAAAGAAAAAGAAATTGCTTCTTATCTATCCTCTTTACTGGAGCAAAATATGAACAATGGGACGCAACCAAAAACAAACTTTTTTATGTTTTTAAATCAACTTGATGATGATGCGAGAGATTCCTATTTACCGATGATATCTAAAAAAGGGAATGTGTTGGAGTTAAATGGAATAGCACTTTTTAAAAGATGTAAAATGGTTGATAAAGTGAACCCTAAAGATTTATTTGTATTTAAATTGTTGACAGATAATTTTAAACAAGGTACATACCAATTCAAACTACCTGGTTCTTCAAACACTTATGCCACGATAGAGAATATAAAAGCTAGAACAAAATATAAGATGGAGGGGAATAGTAAGCATCCATTCGTAAATGCTCATATTCAAGTTAAAGCTGAAATTCAAGAATTTACAAAAACAAAAAATCTAGATAATCCTAAAGAAATAAAAAAATTAGAAAAAATTATGGGAAAAGAAATAGAAAAAAAAGCAACTACATTGATAAAGAGATTTATTAAAAAAGACACAGATCCTATAGGACTTAGAAAGCTTGGTAGAACTCACGTAAGAAAATGGAACAGTCAAGAATGGGAAGAATCCTATAAACATTTACGTTTTCGTGTAACTGCTGATGTAAAAGTAACCCAATCTGGTGTTACAGAATAAATCAAATAAGATATGGGAAATTTTAATAAAAAATATAGTCTCGCAGGAGATTAGGGAGAAGAGAAACTATTAACAAAGAATTTCATAAACATTAAGATGCTTTGTTAATATTTTTTATACCTGTAGCTTTATCACTTACAGTAATTATAATAAAAGAACACCGAAACAAATTCCCGATACCACATAATTATAAGAGGACAATAAAGCATCAAGATATAATGTATGCTTTGTCTGGAAAAAAGAATTAAGTACTTCAAGGTTAAACACTTTTAAAGTAGTAAATTCGTTGCTTGTAGCACTTCAACTAGACTGTGCCCCCGAAAGTTAGAAAGGTCGGTTTATTAAGTAGCCTCTAGGGAATGAGCCTAGTATAATACTGGATTCATTTCCTTTTATTTTTCCTTGATTCTTTCATGATTATAGTACTTTATATACTTTGCTAAGTCTTGTTTGAATTCTGTTATACTTTCAAATTCTTTCGATACAGAAATAGACATACAAAAACGCCATTCTTTTTTATAAATCTACAGAAAGAATGGCGTATTCTTCAAAAGTGAGTTCCTTTATTGAAAAGCTTTAGTTCTATATGACAGATAAAAGGGCAAGCAACGCTAAAATAGCGAGAAGTCCTTGTTTCATGATAATTGATTTATTGGATGTGAAACCTCCGAAAATAGCTACTACCACTACACAAATGATGAAAAATAATTGAATCATATAACCAATGGGATTGTTTCCAAGTATAAGTCCCCAAATGAGGCCAGCTGCTAAGAATTCATTATATAAACCGTTTACAAATTAATTGTCTAAGTATTTCTAAGTTTAAAGAGTGCAGTGTCTTCGTTTTTTATTGAATTAACTTTTACATGTTGGTTCAATATTTTCTATTCTCTTGGAACTTAGTTCTCGTTTACTTCTCACAAAAGCAATAAAATCTATTATCTCTTCTGTTGACAGTGCTTCTCCATCTATTAAAAGTGTTGAATCTGAATCGTTTAGGAGTCTTGTAATATCAATTACATCTTTGTTTTGATGTGAATGTTCAATTCGACCTAATATATAATCTACAGATGTATCAAATAAATCGGCTATTTTAGATAAAGATTGTAATGAAGGTAATCTATAACCATTTTCATAACCAGCATAGGTGCTTTTCGCAATCCCAAGTCGATCTGCTGTCTCTTGTAAGGACCATTTTTGATTTTTTCTTAATTTAGATAAACGTTCCAGCATTCGTCTCATACCCCATCTAATTTTATTAAATTAATTATAACATAGAAAAAGAATCAAGAATAGAAAAAAAGTACGCGTATTGAATACAAAATCTTGATTAATTCAAATTAAGTTCTATAATGATAAATATAAATACGCATTACGCGAACGATATATCGTTGTTTATTTTATGGAGGGGTTGTGTATGAAGAAAATTTTATTACTTGCAACTGGTGGGACAATTGCATCTGTGGAGGGGAATGAGGGGCTTGTTCCAGGATTGTCCGCTGAGGAATTATTGAATTATTTTTCGAAGTCTTCTCGAAACTTAGAAATAGATTGCAAAATCTTAATGAATATTGATAGTACCAATATGCAACCTGAGCACTGGAAAGAAATAGCTAATGCTGTTTTTAATCACTATGATGACTATGACGGGTTTGTGATTACACATGGAACGGATACGTTAGCTTATACATCTTCCGCGTTATCTTATATGCTTCAAGGTTTAAGAAAACCAGTTGTTTTAACAGGTTCACAAGTACCTATTAGTTTTAAAAAGACAGACGCAAAGAAAAATGTAGCTGATGCTCTTAGATTTGCCTGTGAGGATGTTGGCGGTGTGTTTATTGTTTTTGATAGTAGGGTGATTATTGGGACGAGAGCAGTTAAAATGCGAACAAAAAGTTATGATGCATTTGAAAGTGTGAATTATCCATATGTTGCTGAGGTAAATGAAGATGAAGTGAAATATCATTGGAAGCCAACGTCCTCCCATAATGAACTTTCAATAAATACTAATTTATGTACGGATGTTTTTCTTATGAAATTGTATCCAGGTACACAACCAGAGATATTTGATTGTTTAAAAGATTTGTATAAAGGGATTATTATTGAAAGTTTTGGTAACGGTGGATTACCTTTTGAAGGAAGGAACTTGCTTTCGAAAATTCAAGAGTTGACTGAAATGGGGATTGCTGTAGTGATTACTACTCAATGCCTGGAAGAAGGAGAAGACATACTTCTCTATGAAGTAGGACGGAAAGTGGCACAACATCAAGTAATATTGTCTGGAGATATGAATACGGAAGCAATCATAGCAAAATTGATGTGGGCGCTTGGGAAAACTAATAAATTAGAAGAGATTAAAAAAATTATTGAAGAGCCTTTAGCCTACGATTTAACAATAAAATCTGATAAGGATTGGTAATGACTTCATATGATTTATTTAGGTTTTACATTTAATATGGGGGAGAAATTAAAATGGCAATGACAAACAAGAACGTGCGAGTGGAGAATGATTTTTTGGGAGGAAAGGAATTACCTATTGAGGCATATTACGGAATTCAGACTTTACGCGCTGTTGAAAATTTCCCGATTACAGGGTATAAAATTCATGAAAGTTTAATTAGAGCGTTCGCAATTGTAAAAAAAGCAGCAGCGCTTGCGAATACAGATGTAGGAAGATTGGAATTGAACAAGGGCGGCGCGATCGCAGAAGCTGCTCAAGAAATTCTTGATGGAAAATGGCATGATCATTTCATCGTAGATCCAATCCAAGGCGGAGCAGGTACTTCAATGAATATGAACGCAAATGAAGTCATTGCCAATCGTGCTCTTGAATTATTAGGAATGGAAAAGGGAGACTATCATTATATTAGTCCAAATAGCCATGTAAATATGGCCCAATCAACAAATGATGCATTCCCAACGGCGATTCATATCGCAACGTTAAATGCACTAGAAGGCTTATTACAAACGATGGGTTATATGCATGATGTATTTGAATTAAAAGCAGAACAGTTTGACCATGTTATTAAAATGGGTCGTACACATTTACAAGATGCGGTGCCAATTCGTCTTGGACAAGAGTTTAAAGCATACTCTCGCGTACTTGAACGTGATATGAAACGAATTCAACAATCGCGTCAACATTTATATGAAGTAAATATGGGGGCAACTGCAGTTGGTACAGGCTTAAATGCAGATCCAGAATATATTGAAGCAGTTGTAAAACATTTAGCTGCAATTAGTGAATTACCGCTTGTTGGTGCAGAAGATTTAGTAGATGCGACGCAAAATACGGATGCTTATACTGAAGTATCTGCAGCGCTTAAAGTATGTATGATGAATATGTCTAAAATTGCGAATGACCTTCGCTTAATGGCATCAGGTCCACGTGTTGGTTTAGCGGAAATTATGTTACCAGCTCGTCAACCAGGTTCATCTATTATGCCAGGGAAAGTAAACCCTGTTATGCCAGAAGTAATTAATCAAATTGCGTTCCAAGTAATTGGTAATGACCATACAATTTGCCTTGCTTCAGAAGCAGGACAATTAGAATTAAACGTTATGGAACCAGTACTTGTTTTCAACTTACTTCAATCGATTAGCATTATGAATAACGGTTTCCGTGCTTTTACAGATAATTGCTTAAAAGGAATTGAAGCGAATGAAGATCGTTTAAAAGAGTATGTTGAGAAGAGTGTAGGAATTATTACAGCCGTGAACCCTCATATCGGTTATGAAGCAGCAGCTCGCGTTGCGAAAGAAGCAATCGCGACAGGGCAATCTGTTCGAGAACTTTGTGTGAAAAATGGTGTACTGTCACAAGAAGACTTAGAATTAATTCTAGATCCATTCGAAATGACACACCCAGGGATTGCAGGAGCAACTCTTTTAAAGAAAAATTAAAAGAAGAGGGGGGACAAGCCCTTCCTCTTTTTTTCAATATAGGGATGCTATATGTGAATAGAGGTAGGGATGTTATGAGTAGCTTCTAATGCTTCATTAGAAACGACATTAAGAGGAGCAGAATTATAATTAACATCACTTTTAAATAAAGAGGATTTATTTAAAACATCCTATCATATTAACAACAAGCTTACATGAATCTTTATAAAGAGCTATGGCCAACCACGAATAAATAGTTGGCCATAATGATCTTAAAGATCCATATCTTTTAATCCGGGACTATGCTCATTTGGCATTTCAGGAAGTTCTGGTACAGGAAAACCTTTTGGTGGGTCAGTTACTGTTAATGTTCCTTTATTTCTACTTGGAGATTCACCTTGGAATATTTCCCCCATTCTTGTTGGATCTAAACTAAAATTAAATTGTGCGTTATGGAATCCCATGTCTACATACTTTCTGCACTCTGGGTATTTATTAATATCATAGTTCGGCACAGGGAAGAGTTTCCCCCATTCAACGCCTAATGTTTCTAAAGCTTTTGCGAAAGCATTTTGATGTGCATTATCACGTACAATTAAAAATGCAAGTGTTTCTCTAAAAGTTTGATTGGAACTCATTTCATAAATTCTAGTTTTTTGAAGTACACCTGTAGATTCAAGTACTACGTTATCTAATAAATCGCTAATTAAATTCCCATGACTATATACCCAAGATCCATTCCATGGGTTGCCAGCTGCATCAACAGGCAATGAACTTTGAGCACCTACAATAAAGTGGTGAGGATTTGCATGTTTAACCGCTTCATCAAGTGGTGCGTTGTCAATACCAGCATTTCCTGGCGTAGGTTCACCAGATCCAGTTAATAGTTGATTAATTGTATGTTGTACAAGTTCTACATGGCTTATTTCCTCTAAAAAAACACCTCGAAGTAAATCGCGATATTGCTTCTCTTTGCCTCTAAAATTTGAGCTTTGGAAGAAATATTGCATCATTGTACGCATTTCACCATAATGCCCGCCTAATATTTCTTGTAAAACTTTTGCGGCAGCTGGGTCTGGTTTATCCGGCTTAATCATATTAATTATTTCTTCTTTATAATAAAACATGAAGGACACCTCTTTTTAAGTTAGTTAACATTGTTATCGTGTCCGCTAGTTGGTTACTTAATACTTAAATTCATTTTTTTACCAATAAATCGTTACCTTAAAATGCAAAGTCTTTTGAAATAACTCTTTTCGATGTGAGATGAAAGTGAGGGAATAGCTACTTAGCATGTAATAAAAAAAGATAAGATTATGGAGTGCAATCTTACCTTTTTATAAAGAATAACAAATTGTATCTTCAAGGTTTCAAAATGACTTTTATACAATCATCTTCACGATTATTAAAAATTTGATAACCGTAGCTCGCTTCTTCAAGGGGGATTTTGTGTGTAATAATCTCTTTTGGATCAAATTCTTTATTTGTTATTTTTTCAAATAGTTCTGGCATAAAATGAATGACAGGTGCTTGTCCCATTTTAAGATTAATATTTCTAACCCAAAATGCTCCGAGTGGAAATGCATTATAATTGCCACCATAAACGCCAGTCATTTGAACCGTTCCATATTTTCTTACAGCTTTTGTAGCAATTTGAATAGGGCCGAGAGTTCCGCCTTGTAATTTCAATTTTTGTTCCAGAAATTCTAGTGGCGATTTCTTTCCATCCATTCCCACGCAATCAATGACTACATCGGCACCGCCATGTGTAATTTCCTTTAAATGTTCTCCCATATCTGGAAATTTTGTAAACTCAAATACCTCAACGTTGTTAATCTTTTTTGCATAATTCATCCGATAATCTAAGTAATCCACTGCAATTACACGTTTAGCGCCTTGCATCCAAGCAAATTTTTGTGTCATTAATCCAACAGGTCCACAACCAAGGACGATAACAGTATCACCTGGCTTAACGCCTGCATTTATTACACTCCAATAGGCTGTAGGTAAAACATCTGATAAAAATAGTAGGGATTCATCTTCAAGCTCGCATGATTCCGGTATAACAAATGGAGTAAAATTTCCAAATGGAACTTTTAAATATTCTGCTTGTCCGCCTGGATGATTACCAAATTTCTCCGTATAACCAAAGTATCCACCAGAATCGTAATGAGGGTTTGAGTTATCACATTGACTTTCCATTTCATGTTGGCAATAGAAACAATGTCCACAAGAAACGTTGAAGGGGATGACAACACGATCGCCTTTTTTCACTTTAGTGACATCTGGCCCGACTTCTTCAACGATTCCCATTGGTTCATGGCCGATAATGTATCCTTGAGGTAAGGGCATGTTACCTTGATATAAATGTAAATCAGAACCGCAAATAGCGGTTGAAGTAATCCTTACAATAATATCATCTTTTTTCTCTAACTTTGCATCATCAACTTGTTTAACTTGTACTTGGTTTGGTCCTTGATAGGTTACAGCTTTCATCTCATATCTCCTTAGAAATCATTTTTCATAATTTATATGTATCTCTTGGCAAAACAGAAATCTTTAGTAAAGAGAAATTTACACATATTGTTGTTATGAAAGTACGTTATAGCAACTCTTCTTTCTTATGTCTTTTGCTCTATTTTAAGAAGAAACTCAATATTTATTCACAATAAAATTTCCATAAAAAGGATAATTATTATTTCATAATTTGTAACATATTAAAAACATCGGAGGTGAAATAATATGGCAAACAATAATAGTGGAAATCGTAATGAATTATTAGTTCGAGGCGCTGAACAGGCTCTTGATCAAATGAAATATGAAATTGCACAAGAGTTTGGTGTACAACTTGGTGCAGATACAACAGCTCGTTCAAACGGATCTGTTGGTGGTGAAATTACAAAACGTTTAGTAGCAATGGCTGAACAACAACTTGGTGGTAGAGCTAACCGCTAAGTAAATGGGCATACAATATAGCAGGTATGTAAATCAATTTCTTTTGTATATGTATAAAAACAAACCCTTATAGTAAATGAATTCTCACTCAAAGATTATCGATAATCTTCTTTCATAATCTTTGAGTATTTGATTTGTAAACTACTTTCCTAAACAATAAACACACAGTGTTGGAAAGGTGTTTTCCATGCATAGTAGAAAATCTTTTGCAGGAAAAAGCATACTTAAAAATTTGGTTTCAATATTGAAATCAATATTTATTATGATATTTTCGAAAGGGAGGAATTTAAAGATGGGTATTTTAAGTGGAAATCCTCAAAATGAACCGTTACATTACGGAGAAGTATTTGATATTTGGAGTTATCTTTTAGCTGCACAAGGTGCAATTGCAAGCCATCAAGTGTTTATGAATCATACAGGTGATGAAGATTTGAAGAAGTTTTTAGAAGGCTTAATTGAAAATGATATGAATTCGGAGATAGAAGAGTTAAAAACTCTTTTAAAGGTTAATGGCGTAGCTTTACCACCTGCTCCTCCAGAACGACCAGTTGCATCTATCGAAGACATTCCCCCAGGGGCACGTATTAATGATGTTGAAATAGCAGCAGCTGTTGCTACAGGATTAGCAGCTGGACTTGTGACATGTAGTCAAGTGATGGGAAAATGTCTTCGAGAAGATGTAGGCATGCTATTCGGACAATTTCATATGAAAAAGGCGCAAGCAGGTGTAACTTTGCTGCGTTTAAGTAAGAAAAAAGGGTGGGTAGTACCACCTCCGTTACATGTAAGAAATTCTGATCAAGCTTAATAAACAAAAATAAAAAAGTGGCGTTGGCCACTTTTTTATTTTTTAGATGTATCCTCAAGCTTGGATTTATTTATTGTGGAAGAATCCATATATTCATCTGACATTTCCATAGCATATTTATCATGGCGAATATGATTGTGATTTCTTAATTCATCGTCGTTATGCAGTACTAACCTCTTCATATAAATGTGGAAGAAAACCTCTATTCCGCCAATAATTAATGTGGCCATAAATGAAGAAAATCCAATATTACGAGTAGCATCTAAATTAGTAAATAAGGATGTTAAAAGCCAAATTCCGAAGAAGGTTAAGCCAAAATCTGCCATTGTAGCAATCATATTTCCGTATTTAGGCAAAATGAAGAGATCGCCAATTAAATAGGCAGCTCCTGTTAAGAAAAGAGAAATGAGTAATACTCTAGGAATGGAAATGCCTTGAAAGATACCAAGTACGATAAGTAATACTGCAGTTATCGCTGTGTATTTAATTAATAAAGCAACAATATGTTTCATTATTTTCCTCCATTGTTTAAACGTATATGGAATAAAAGATTTCATTAAAAACGGGTTATGCTATATAGCGTAACCCACTTTAATCAACCTTTAATGGTAAGAAGTACAACCTGGGTAAGAAGCAGGCTTATACTATGGATAGTATTTGCGGAATATCGAGCTTTATTCATAAAGGGTAGTTCCATTCTTATAATAGAGATGTTGCCTAAGTACAGTGTTTTTTCATATTAAACTTAATATTCGTTGGTGTTTTGATTCATTAATATAAAAATAAACAAAGTATTTCCGCATTTAATGCATCTTTTTATCTATATATTTTCCGTAATCAGGTACAGCAATTTTATCAAATTCTTGAACCAGTGTTTTGAGGCTTGTTGATAGCAATTCACCTGACATTGGTATCCCATGTCCAGTAATAGCGACTAGAGGCTTTAATTCTTCTAATTTAATGACTGATTCTTTAGCTGCTTTCCAGTCTGTTGTTAAATAACGAGGCGGACCGCTTATTTCCTGTTCTTGAGTTATTACTTTATACAGATACTCCTGTTTCACTGTAACAAAAGCGTCCCCAGCAATTAAAGTTCGGTCTTTCTCTCTGAATAATGAAATATGCCCAGGAGTATGCCCTGATGTATGAATCCATCTAAACTCTGGCATATGGGGAACAGTTCCATCGGTAGGTAGTGCTTTTACGCTATTTCCTAAATCAATCGGTTCATTAGGGAACAGGGGAGACATTTTCGCTACCATACCACCTTCAACTGTTGGATCTGGTTCAGGATAGCTTTGTTGTCCAGTCAAAAACGGTATCTCCATTTGATGGGCATAGACTGGAACATCCCAATATTTAATGAGTTCAATTATTCCTCCAACATGATCAAAATGGCCGTGAGTTAAAATAATTGCTTTTGGGCGACTATTGGTACCAAATCGATCCTCAGCGATAGAGATAATTTCATTTGCACATTTAGGCATTCCAGCGTCAACTAAAACAAAATCATCGGTATGCGGATTCCCAACAAAACATATGTTGACGATTTGAATCGTGTAGCAAAACAAATCAGGCAATACTTCGATGCCATGACCACTTTCAATTGAAGTTGCTGGAATAAACTTGTAATCACTTCCGTAATTCATCTCATTGTCCACTTTTTATCCCCCTTACTATATGTTCATACGACATTATAGTTCCCTAATTTCTCAAATCCATTTTGGAGGATTTGAGAAAAGAATGAGTGGGGGGATTAAAAAAGCAATAATTTACTCCTAGAATTAAGATGGAGACATATCAATTTATATAAAGTGCAAACAAAAAATATTGATTGTAAAGTCGTAGTTTCTACTATTATTTTGAGTTTAAGTGTATATCTTTTAAGAGGATATACCAAGTTCTTTTATTTTGATAATTACTTGAAACTTGAATAGGGAAAACATGATCAAGCCCCCATTCTAATTCGTTTATTTCATTTTCAAGTCCTGTTGGATAGAGTAAAAGAATCTTAAAATTATTTTTAACAATATTTGATAAAACGGTTTGTAATTCTAGTGCTTCAGTCAAGTTTCCGCCCCATCTAACAAATAAAATGGATTGTGAATGATGAATTTTTTCGTAAAAGTTATCAATTCTTCGATCTAATTTTTGTTTAAAATCATGGTATGTGATGAACCAATCTTCATTTGGAACAACAGGGAAATCATGATAAGATGTTACGTTATATTTTGTGTCTTTTATAATATGAGAAAAAACAGGTTGTATCACACCATCATTAAACACAATATTTTGTTCCTGCATTGCGTGCATGTTTTTTAAATCCATAAAGTCTATAAAATTATTTTTCAATAATGTGTTGATAGAAGAAAGATTCGGTGATTCAAACCAATCTAGAGGACCTGAATATTTCCGCAGCCTATATTTTTTTAGATGAATAGCGGTATAACAATTTTCCCCTAAACTAATAACATCATCATAAATTCCTTGAAGTTTTTTCATTTCCAATACAATCATCCTTTTTTTGGAAAGTGGGAGAACTAATTCATTATAAATAATATATGTATGTATAAAACCTCCTGTGAAAAGGCTCACAGGAGGTTAAACTAAAGCGTATTTCGAGTTATATACTATTTGTCGAGGTAAGAATTGTGTGTGATAATTAATGGCGTGTTATAAAAAAGGAGAAAAACAGAAGTACATTGAAGTTAGTTGTGAATAAATTATAATTTAAAATTGAGCGGAAATAAGGAGCCCCAGTTACTTCATTATGCAACTGGGGCATTTTTTAATCTCTTCCTAACTTAATTATATCATGTAAATCAAGTTCGAAATAGACTGTTTCTTCTCATTTACTACTGTTACAATCAAGTACACATGCAAAGTAAGGAGAGATGTTACATGAGTTCTTTCGTTCTCGATTTTCAGGAAATAGAAAAAACGCAGCTTTTTCTCGTCGGTGGAAAAGGATTGAATTTAGGGGAGTTAACAAACATTCAAGGTATACAAGTACCCGAAGGTTTTTGTGTTACAACGGTAGGATATGAAAAGGCTATCGAGCAAAATGAAGAGCTTCAAACTTTGTTGCAGCAGCTAACAAAGTTGAAAATGGAAGAGCGTGCTCAAATTGGTGAAATGAGTAAGAAGATTAGAGAAGTCATTATGGCAGTAGAAATCCCTACTGATGTAGTGGAAGCAGTAGCTCATTATCTCTCGCGTTTTGGAAATGAACATGCGTATGCCGTGCGTTCGAGTGCTACGGCTGAAGATTTACCGCATGCTTCATTTGCAGGTCAACAAGATACGTATTTAAATATTATTGGAGAAGAAGCGATTTTACAGCATGTAAGAAAGTGCTGGGCGTCTTTATTTACAGAGCGAGCAGTTACGTACCGCATGCAAAATGGTTTTGAACATAATCAAGTTTCTATATGTGTTGTCATTCAAAAAATGGTTTTCCCTGAGGCTTCAGGGATTTTATTTACTGCGGATCCGATTACTTCGAATAGGAAGGTGTTGTCAATCGATGCCAGCTTTGGACTTGGCGAGGCGCTAGTATCTGGATTGGTTTCTGCCGATAATTATAAGGTAAAAGAAGATGAAATCGTCGAAAAGGTCATCGCAACGAAAAAATTAGCCATCTATGGACGAAAAGAAGGCGGAACAGAGAGAAAGAAAATTGCTCCTAATCAGCAAAAACTTCAAACATTGTCTGAACAACAAATTTTACAACTAGCAAGTATCGGAAGACAGATTGAAGCTTATTTTGGTTGTCCGCAAGATATTGAATGGTGTTTAGCCCATAATACATTTTATATTGTCCAAAGTCGCCCCATTACGACTTTATATCCAATTCCTGAAGAAAATGATGGGGGAAATCATGTATATATATCAGTTGGCCATCAACAAATGATGACTGATGCGATGAAACCACTTGGGTTATCTTTTTTCCTGTTAACGACTAATGCTCCTATGCGTAAAGCGGGAGGACGGCTGTTTGTTGATGCTACGCAACAATTAGCTTCACCTGCTAGCAGAAATTACTTAATAAACACTTTAGGAAAATCAGATCCACTCGTAAGAGATGCATTAACGACTATAATCGAGCGAGATAATTTTATTACATTGTTGCCGGATGATGAAAAAGAAAAGATTGTTAGTAAAAATAAGCAACTTGCAAATTCGCAACCAGAAATCGAAAATAATCCGGCAATCGTTACGAATTTAATACAGAATAGTGAAGCATCAATCAAAGAGTTAAAACGAAACATGCAAATGAAATCAGGGGTGGATGTACTTAATTTTATTTTGGAAGACATCCAGCAATTAAAAAAAGTATTATTTAACCCGCAAAGTATCGCTGTTATTATGGCAGGAATGAATGCTTCAGCATGGATGAATGAAAAAATGGAGCAATGGCTAGGCGAAAAAAATGCAGCAGACACGCTTTCTCAATCGGTACAAAATAATATTACATCTGAAATGGGTTTAGCATTAATGGATGTCGCTGATGTGATTCGGTCATATCCAGAAGTTATTACGTATTTACAACATGTAGAAAATGAGAACTTTTTGGATGAAATAGTTCAGTTTAAAGGTGGAGAAGAAGCTCGAGATGCCATTCTAACTTTTCTAAATAAATACGGAATGAGATGTAGCGGAGAAATCGACATTACGAAAACGCGCTGGAGTGAAAAGCCAACTACAATTATCCCGATGATTTTAAATAATATAAGAGATTTTGAATATGGTGCGAGTAAGCGGAAATTTGAAGAAGGACTGCAAGAAGCTTTAAAAAAAGAAGAAGAGTTAGTAAATCGATTACAGCACTTACCGGGTGGAAAACAAAAAGTAGAAGAAACGAAGCGAATGATTCGTAATATCCGTAATTTTATCGGCTATCGTGAATATCCAAAATACGGTATGATTAATCGTTATTTCATATATAAGCAAGCGTTACTGAAAGAAGCTGAGCAACTTGTGCAGAGCGGTGTCATTCATGAAGTTGATGATATATACTATTTAACTTTTGAAGAACTTCACGAAGTAGTTCGCACGAATAAACTAGATTATGAGCTTATCCAAAAACAAAAAAATGATTACAAATTATATGAAAAACTAATGCCTCCTCGTATAATGACGTCTGATGGAGAAATCATTACAGGTAAATATAAACGAGAAAACCTCCCAGATGATGCGATTGTAGGTTTGCCTGTTTCTTCAGGAGTGATTGAGGGGAGAGCTCGCGTTATTTTAAACATGGAAGAAGCGAATTTAGAAGAGGGCGACATATTAGTTACAGCTTTTACTGATCCGGGCTGGACACCATTGTTTGTGTCTATAAAAGGGTTAGTCACTGAAGTTGGCGGACTTATGACGCACGGAGCAGTAATTGCACGTGAATATGGATTACCGGCAGTTGTTGGAGTAGAGAATGCTACGAATTTAATAAAAGACGGACAACGAATTCGGGTACATGGAACAGAAGGGTATATTGAAGTGTTGTAATGAAATAAAAGAACATCCGCTATTATAGTGGATGTTCTTTTATTATATAGCTGAATTATTTCTTTAAGCCAGCTGCATAAAAAGGCCCATGAACTGCGATTGTTGATAAAAAGTGAGCAATTTCCTCTGGTGTTTCTTTTTGCCCGTTATTTAGCCATTGCTGAATCACACCAATATGAGCAGATGCCATATTTGTCATTGGGTTCGGTCTTACATGGATCGCGGATGGTATGGTAGGGGTAAATATTTCGAACTTCACAGATACGGCACTGTTTCTATCTATTACATCCTTTAGTTTCTTCTTAATGATATCGGCGGTACTTTCATTAGTTGGACTAAAGGGAATCGGTGTATTCGCTCTCTTACTATTCTTCGGGGCACCGTTATTATCGTTAGCACCGGAAATGTTGTTACCATTTTATCAAGACTGGGTGTACGCATGGTTGCCAATGCGATTTATGATTGAAGGGCTTAGAGAAATATTCTTCTTCGGAAAAGGATTAAGCTGGAGTACACCTCTTACTGTGCTCGTTTGGATTGGTGCAGTAAGTCTGATGATTATTTTAGCGACTGCTTTCAAACGTAGTGGAGTAAAGGAACAAAAAACTGAAGTGAATGCATAAAAATTAATAAAGGAAAAACCGTTTCACTAGTAGTGGAGCAGTTTTTTATGTTGAAATACATGTAAGTGTACAAAATATATTGATATAATGAAAAGGGAGTTAGTTGTTTGTTGAACTAACTGTCCCTTAGCTAGGCTTGGGATGTAGAAATCCTCCTGAAAAACCTGTTGTACTATATAATGATTATCTCTGATATGCTTTAATTTTGTTAGTTTTTCTGCATTTTCTACCACACAACGTGAAATCGTAGAGGGTGTTGCAAAGTTAACAAAATATAAACATGCAAAAATAAATGCATAAAGAAATATAGTACTCAAGATTATTTTTAAAAAGTAAGGATTTCATAATAAAGCTCTTTGAAGAGGGGATAAACAAATAGACTAGTTTAAAATTGAACGTATGAAAAAGGAATGAGAGGAAGAGTAAAATGAAGCAGATTTCAATATTAATAGCGGATGATGAGGTGGAAATTGCGGAGTTAATTGGGATACATTTAGAAAAAGAAGGTTATCATGTTGTGAAAGCTACTGATGGAGAAGAAGCAGTTCTTATCATTCAATCGCAACCAATTGATTTAGTTATTTTAGATATTATGATGCCAAAAATAGATGGTTATGAAGTAGCAAGACAAATTCGTATCAAACATAATATGCCAATCATTTTCCTAAGCGCGAAAACATCTGATTTTGATAAGGTGACAGGTCTTGTACTAGGTGCGGATGATTATATGACAAAGCCTTTTTCACCAATTGAATTAGTTGCACGTGTAAATGCACAATTACGCAGATTTCTTACGTTAAATCAACCGAAAGTAGAGGAGAAGAAATCCGTTTTAGAAACAAGCGGAGTGGCTATTAATCTTGATCAACGAAAGGTAAATGTATATGGCGAACAAATTGAATTAACTCCAAAAGAGTTTGATATTTTATATTTATTAGCGAGTCATCCGAAGAAAGTGTACAGTGTGGAACACATTTTTCAGCAAGTGTGGACGGGTGATTATTACGATGGTGGAAGTACGGTTGCGGTACATATTCGTACTTTACGAAAAAAAATTGGGGAGGATACAAGAAAGGATAAGTTAATAAAAACGGTATGGGGGGTAGGTTATACGTTCAATGGCTAACATGATGAGAAGTTTTCGTTTTAAAATGATTGCCTTGTTTGCGCTAAGCATGGTATTAGCAGCTGGTGGAACATATATAATTTATAAAGTATTACAGCTTTATTATAGAACGATGGTACGTTACGAAGATTATTTAGCTCAATTTAGACCAATTGTAGATATTAAATTCTTTTTAATGTGTTTTATCCCACTATCTGTTGTATTCTTTTTCTTTTTAACAAAACCATACTTAAAATATTTTAATGAAATTTCTAACGGTATTCACCATCTTGCTAACGGTGATTTTACAAAGAGAGTTCATATTACTTCAAATGATGAATTTGGCGAGATTGCGCGTGAAATAAATATAGCGAGTGAAAAACTAAAAGAGGCTGTTGAGAGAGGTGACTTTGCAGAAAGTAGTAAAGATCAGCTCGTTGTTAATTTAGCTCATGACTTAAGAACGCCTTTAACGTCTGTTTTAGGTTATTTAGATTTAATTCTTAAAGATGAGAGTTTATCGAAGGAGCAAATTAAACATTTTTCTATGATTGCATTTGCGAAATCGCAGCGACTTGAAAGTTTAATTGATGAGTTATTTGAAATTACGCGAATGAACTATGGCGTGCTAAAGTTAGATAAAAAAACAATTAATATAAGTGAATTGCTTATACAATTAGATGAGGAATTATATCCATTATTGGAGAAACATCATTTAGAAGCTAGGTTGAATGTTAATCCTCATTTATATATTTATGGTGACGGGAATTTGTTAGCTCGAGTATTTGAAAATCTTGTAACAAATGCGGTTAGATACGGAGATACTGGCCAATTTATTGATATGAATGGATATATTGAAAATGGAGAGGTTATCATACAAATTATTAATTACGGAGATAGCATTCCAGAAGAAGATTTGCCCTATCTTTTTGACATGCTTTATACAGGTGATAAAGCAAGAACAGGGCAACAAGGTGGTACAGGCCTTGGGTTATTTATTGCAAAAAATATTGTTGAACAGCATAATGGAACGATTTCAGCAGAAAGTAATGTAATTAGAACAATATTTGAAGTAAGATTGCCAAAAGAAGAGAGTTCAAGAATTTAATAAAAATTTAATGTTTACCCCACTTTTTATTTAATTAGTTTTTTCTATCCTATACGTATGTTAGGTCAAGGAGGAACTGGTAATGAAAAAGTGGGGCTTTTTATATTGTACATAGTATGTACGAGGCTTTATATATCATTTTCAAAAACGTTCAAAAATTATTAAAGAAAAGGACGTACAGTTTCTAAAAGTAAAACACATGAAAAAGTGAGGATATTATGATATGAAGAAAGCAAAAAAACTAGTCATCGTTGGTATGGTCACAATTGGTTTAGGAGTAGGGTCGTATATGACATTTGCAGGAGAATCTGAACCAGTTGAAACTTATAAAACATATGAAGTGACAGAAAAACAAATAGAGGAGGAGCAAAAATTAGGCGGAGAGGTTATCCCAAATGGTATAGAAACAATTTCATTCGATCCAACAAAAGGTACGTATGAAATAGCTGTTAAAAAAGGTGATGAAATAAAAAAAGGGCAACTTCTTTTTAAATATAATGACCCAATTACTAAACAAGGTGTAACAGAAGCGGAAATGCAAAAGAAAATTGCGCAAAAAGAAGTAACATTGCATCAGAAACAAATGGATGCAGCGAAGCAGAAATTAAAAAAAGATAAAAACGCTGGTCTTCCTGAGGGAACGTTAAAAGCGTCAGAAATCGAAGTACAACAATTAGAATCACAAATTGAAATGAAAAGGTTTGAAGTAGAAAAAGCTGATGAAATGATTAAAGCAGCAAAAGAGAAAGTAAACACACTTTCAGTAACGAGCCCGGCTGATGGTGTAATTGATGACATCGTCAAAAATAATGATGCTGGAATGAGTGGGATTACGCTTCGTCACGCTGGTCCATTTAAAGTAAAAGGTCAACTGTCTGAATATGAGCTTGCGAGTGTGAAAGTTGGACAAGAAGTAATAGTTTCATCAAAAACTGTATCTGGTAAGACGTGGTCAGGAAAAGTTACAGAAATCGGATCTACACCAGTAAAGAATATGGATGAAAACAAAAGAGTTTCTAGCTATCCATTCACTGTTACATTAAACGAGAGTGAAGGATTACAAAACGGTTTCCACGTAAACGTGACAAATAAAACAGGCGAAGCAACAGGTACAATCGTTCCGAAAAGCAGTATGGTGAAAAAAGGTGACAAAGATGTTGTATTCGTTGTCAAAGATGGAAAAGCGAAAGAACAAGTAGTTACGGTTGAATTTGAAACGGATCATGAAGCAAAAGTTTCTGGAGTGAAAAAAGGTGTACAAATTATCTCTGAACCTATGAAAAATGTAAAAGATGGTATGGAGGTTAACACAAAATGATTCATTTAAAAGACATCACGAAATCTTTTCAAAACGGTACAGAGTCCGTCCAAATATTACATGGAATCGATGTAATACTGAATCAGGGGGAATTCACTTCCATTATGGGACCATCAGGTTCTGGTAAGTCAACCTTAATGAACATTATCGGTTGTTTAGATAAACCAACTGCAGGTACGTATGAGCTAGCTGGTCAAAACATTTCAACTATGTCTGAAACAGAACTTGCACACGTACGTAATAAAGAAATCGGCTTTGTATTCCAAAATTTCATGTTACTACCAAGGCTTACAGCCCTTCAAAATGTAGAATTACCTCTTATTTATGCAGGAGTTGATAAAAAAGAAAGACGCGAGCTTTCGTTAGCTGCTTTAACGAAAGTTGGGTTAGCTGAACGTGCTACTCATCTTCCAAGTGAGTTATCAGGTGGTCAAAAACAGCGTGTTGCTGTAGCGCGTGCAATTGTAAATAATCCGAAATTTATTTTAGCCGATGAACCAACTGGTGCACTTGATACGAAAACGAGTGAACAAATTATGGAGCTCTTTTACGAATTAAATAAACAAGGTTCAACGATTATTATGATTACTCACGATCGTGAAATCGGAGAAGCAGCAGCACGTCAAATTGTAATTCGTGACGGCAATATCGTACAAGATTGGAGAGAATAAATTTGAATACGAATGAAAATATACGCATGGCCATATCTTCTATTTTTGCGCATAAAATGCGATCTATATTAACAATGCTAGGTATTATTATTGGAATAAGTGCAATTATTACAATTATTTCAATGGGAGATGGACAGACTGCAAAGATGCAAAAGGAACTTGCAGAGAATCAGCATATGGATGAACTTAAAATAGAATACTTCAACCCGGATTTTCCGACAGAAAAAGCAAAAATTACACCACATATGGTAAAGCAATTGCAAGTGATACGAGGTGTAAAAGATGTGTATCCCAATGTGCATAGGGACGTAAAAGTATATACGGGATCAAAAAATGTTTCCTTTAGTTTAAATGGGGGAACAGGAAACTTTATGCAGGACTTTAAAATGAAGATGGTGCATGGGCGAGAGTTAACAACGGATGAACTGAAAAAGCCAATTCCTGTTGTAATTGTAGCTGAAGATTTATTTAAAACACTATTTGATACTTGGAAAGATTATTTGTATATAGATATAAAAGGAAAACCATATAAAGTTGTCGGGGTGTACAAATATGAAGACGGTTTTCAACGTCAATTTAAATTGTATGAAGGATATACATCTATCGACAATGCATCTTTAATTGCAGGGATTGAGGAATACGATACAGTGAAAATTAAGTTATCTTCTCCAAGTGAGCGAGAGGCTGTAGAAAAACAAGCTATATCTGTATTGAATGAATTGAAATCCCCAGAATTTGAGCATTCTTTTACAGTGGAGGATACGAAAGCATATGGTCAAAAAATAGAAGAGTCAACACGAACGATGAAAATAGTATTTGCTAGTATTGCTGGGATTTCCTTACTTGTAGGTGGTATTGGTGTGATGAATATTATGTTAGTATCCGTTACAGAGCGTACACGTGAAATAGGTATTCGAAAAGCGCTCGGTGCAACGAGAGGAAAAATATTAACACAATTTCTCATCGAAGCATGTATTTTAACGTCATTAGGCGGGGCGATTGGTTTTGGATTAGGTATGTTTTTTGCTTGGATCGCTTCATCAATAGGTGAATGGCCACTAGTTATTTCTGTAAGTCTTGGATTACTCTCAGTTGGAATATCGATGTCAATTGGTATTGTCTTTGGCATACTGCCGGCTAATAAAGCGGCTAAATTAGATCCGATTGAGTGTTTGCGATATGAATAAGTGAAAAGGTAATTTTTTAGTAAGGTGTTTTCAAAAAGTCATTGATGTAATGTCTTCTATTTCTGGAGGGCTGGCTGGTGACCTTATCTAGCTGTGCCCTTTGTCATATTTTACATCAATTATTTCCTGGAGGTTCAGATAAATGAATTTATTTGATATAGTTCAACGTAACATACGGCGTAATTTTAAAGAGTATATACTTTATTTTGTATCGTTAGCTTCAAGTATGCTTATCTATTTTATATTTGCATCACTTCGATATAGTACTCAAATAAAAAAAGAAATGGTTAATAATGTGATGATTAATAGTGTTCTTCAATCTTCAAAAGTGATTCTCATTATTTTTATAGCCATATTTATTATTTATTCTACTAATTTTTTTATAAGGAAACGTAAAAAAGAGGTAGGATTATATTCTTTACTAGGAATAACTAAAAAACAAATTGGTACGATGTTATTTTGTGAGACTATGATAATGGGAGGCTTTGCTTTAGTAGTTGGCATACTGATTGGCAGTATGAGTTTTAAGTTATTTTTAGAGCTGCTAATGAGTTTAATGAAATTAAATGTACCTATTCATTTTGAGTTATCTATAAAAGCAATAATAGACACGTTCATCGTCTTTTTATCTATTTTATTATATACAGCATGGAAAAACTCTCGCATTATTTATAAATTTCCATTGATTGAAATGTTTCAAGCTAATCATCAAGGAGAACGGATGCCAAAAGGTTCTGTACTTAGGGCGTATATAGGTCTTATTTTAATGGGATTAGGATATATATTAGCAGGCTTCTTCCGTGAAGTAGTAAATATTGTGCGGAATCCCATTGATCCTATGAACCCTATTATAAATCCTATAATGATTCCAGTTTTTATTTTGCTTTTAGTTGTTTTTGGGACATATTTTCTATTCACTTCTTATACAGTTATTGTTTTAAAGAAAATTAGAAGTAAAAGAGAAATATTTTATAGCGGTATAAATATAATAAACATTTCGCAATTACTATACCGAGTAAAAGGGAACGCTAAGTTACTTGCAACAATTGCTATATTAAGCGCTACAGCTTTAACGGCAATTAGTACAGTCGCAGCAGGGTATTATGTAGGGCAATCTGAAACAAAAGGAGATTTTATGCAACTGTATGGAGTTGCGTTATTTATTGGAAGTTTTTTAGGGGGAATATTTGTTTTGGCGACAGGTTCAATTATATATTATAAACAATTATCTGAAGCGTATGCTAATCAGAGATATTATGAAACTCTTCGGAAAATAGGTGTTACGAAAAAAGAGGTAAGAAAGTCAATTTCGAAACAAGTTAGCTTTAGTTTTATTTCACCTCTAATAGTCGGACTTGTTCATAGCTTATTTGCGATACCGATAATTAACAATATACCTATAAATAACATCATTATTCCAATTTTAATTAGTAGTGGTGCATATTGCATAATTTACTTTGGGTATTATGTATTAACTGTTTATTCCTATTTTAAAGTTGTGTATAAATGAAATGTGTAAAAGATAAAACCGGTTCACTATTAGTGAACCGGTTTTTTTTGAATTCATTATTACTCTATAGGAAAATAAAGTAGTGATAGATAGGTTTTTTAATTGAAGAGTTCGGATTTGCGTTTTCCTTTTATATACATGCTCCTGCTATTTCAAATTGCATAAAATGTTATGTGAAATAATGGAGGGGATACGATGTATAATTCGAATGATTATGATTGGTATAGGCAAAATGATAAGTTGATTCGTGATATTGAGAAAGCAATTAATGGAGAGTTTAGTGCAATAAGTTGCTATGCGAAATTAGCCAACATGGCTCCAAATGCGGCGGAACGAAATCAAATTCTTGAAATTCGTAACGATGAAATAAAGCATTTCCATCATTTTGTACAGATCTATACAAATTTAACTGGTCAGCAGCCTAAACCACAAATTACAGAAGAATGTCCAAATACGTACTTACAAGGATTAGAATTCGCAATACAAGATGAACAGAAGACAGTAGATTTTTACTTGGAAATTTCAGATGAAGCATCGGATGCACATATGAAAGAGTTATTGCGCAGAATAGCTGCCGATGAACAAAATCATGCGGTGTGGTTTTTATATTATTTTGTGAAGACGAAGTGAGCATTAAGAATAAATGGCTGATGTGATGAATATATTAGAATTTATTTTAAAGCGCAGTGCAACAATTGCATGAAAAACTTAATAAGCATAAAGAAACCGTTTCATAAGTAGTGGGACGGTTTTTTTTCGCGGTGAAATACAAGTTACATAGATATCGACAAAATATGGTAATTGAATTTGGTATATAATGTATGAAATGAAAACGAAAATAAATAAGCTAGGAGCAAATAAATGAAAAGAGGAATTACAGTAGATATTCCAAATGAATATGATAATTTACTTTGGAAAGTGTTAAAGCCAATTGATATTTCTTCATATGATTGGTGGGTAGGGAGTGAGGAGTCATACTTAATAGCACGAGGTGGATTGGATGAGGCATTATTTCCAGAAGAACCAAGTATAGTGGAAGGATCAGATTTGAAAATATTATTTAAAGACAATATATATTATGTTATTTTTGCAGATTTAAAAGCGTATTCAAAAGGAGAGGAAGTAGTAGATATTGAAACATATGAAGAATTTAAAGAGAGTAAGTGTGAATTAGTTTTACTAGTTGCGGATTGTACATACGTCACAATTTACGCTAAAGATCAAAAACAGATTGAATTGATGTATGAAAACGCAAGGAATCAAGGTTATTATGTTGAATACGTTACCGACGAAAATGACGGTAGAACGCGTTTATCAGTATGATAGCGATAGGAAAGGGGAACAGCGATATGGAGAGAAATACAGTTAAAGAATATACAATTCGAACTGCTACTGAAGAGGAAAGCGATAGCATTATTACTCTATTAAAAGAAGTAGCACAATGGCTACAATATAAAGAAGTGGATCAGTGGCAGTATCTTTTAGGAGAGGAAGCTACGGCTGAAATACTAGAATGTATAAGAGAGAAATATACGTATATTGTTATGAAAGAAGATGAAATAGTTGGTACGATTACAGTTTCTCCTAAACAAAATGAATGGGATGAACATATTTTTGGTAAAGAGGAAGTTTCTAATTCATTATATATTCATAGATTTGCGGTGAAACGGAAGTATAAGGGGAACGGAATTGGAGAATGGATTTTACAGTGGATAGAAGAGAATGTGCAACATGACAAAGAGTATTTGAAGTTAGATTGCGTGGGGCATAATCGTACGTTAAATGATTTTTATAAGAAAAATGGTTTTGAATATGTTGGAAGTACGGATGGGCTTAGTAAGTTTCAAAAGAAAAGGAGAATGTGAATGCATCCAATTAACGTAAGTTTAGTTGAAAAGTTAATACAGGAACAGTTTCCCGAATGGGCCCATTTAGAAGTGAAACCTGTAAAGTTTAGTGGGCATGATAATAGGACGTTTCACTTAGGGTATGAGATGAGTGTAAGATTGCCAAGTGATGCGGCATATGCACCGCAAGTAGAGAAAGAAAATAGTTGGCTTCCTATATTAAGTAAGGGGCTTTCTTTACCGATTTCTACCCCACTTGCGAAAGGAAATCCGTCTGAAGCGTATCCATTGCCTTGGTCTATTAATAAGTGGATAGAGGGAGAAACAGTTACGAAACAAAACGTTCGGGATTTAAATGAATTTGCGGCGGACTTAGGATCTTTTTTAGTAGAATTGCAATCTATCAATGCGAGTAACGGACCTTTAGCTGGAACACATAATTTTTACCGAGGCGGACTTATATCTGTATATGATGAAGAGGCGAGAGTTGCTATTGAAAATAATAAGGATGTTTTTGACGAGGCATTATTAAAGCACCTTTGGAATGTAGCACTTAGTTCAACATGGGACCGTAAGCCAGTTTGGGTTCATGGAGATGTAGCACCGGGGAATTTACTCGTTAAAGAGGGAAAGCTTTGTGCCGTAATTGATTTTGGTATTTTAGGAGTAGGGGATCCGGCTTGTGATGCAGCGATGGCATGGACTTTTTTTGATAAGAATAGCAGAAACGTATTTAAAGAAGTGTTACGTATGAATGAAGAAACATGGAATAGAGCAAGAGGATGGGCACTTTGGAAGGCGTTAATTACATATGATACGAATAGGGATAGTAATGAAAAAGTAGCAGAAGAATCGTATCGTATCATTCAAGTGATTGTGGATGATTATGAGAGGTAATAGAAAAGCCTATTTTAAAATAGGCTTTTTCATATGATTAAATAGTAGAAATGGAAAGAAGGAATATAACATAATTATACAGAATATTTAGATAATAGGAGGTGTCGAATTTTGAGTGAAATTGAATTAAAGAGTAATGTAATTAAGACAGGGCGAGAGAAGGGGATTATTCTTCGGTTTATACTTGCTAGTCTCGTTGGAGTGTTTATGTTTTTCGTTCCTGTTACGATAAACGGTGCATCGTCTATTATGATTGATCATATCGTATCGTGGATTAGGGCTTCGGTTCCAGGCGTAGTACCTTATTATGCATTGTTCGTTATGGCGATTGGTGCGATTTATCCATTTTATACGAAGAAATGGAATGCATCTATCGTAGACATTTGTTTTTCTATTTTAAAAGTAGTTGGCGTTGTATTTGGCATATTATATTGTTTAAAAGTAGGACCAGCTTGGTTCTTTGCGCCAGATGTTGGACCGTTTTTGTATGAGAAGCTAGTCATATCAGTAAGTTTGCTCGTTCCAATTGGCTCGGCGTTTTTAGCGTTATTAGTCGGATATGGATTGCTTGAATTTATCGGTACATTTTGTCGGCCGATTATGAGGCCATTATGGAATACGCCGGGGAGATCGGCGATTGATGCAGTTGCGTCCTTCGTTGGAAGTTATTCGCTTGCTCTCCTTATTACGAATCGCGTGTATAAAGAAGGAAAGTATACGACAAAAGAAGCGGCGATTATCGCTACAGGATTTTCTACAGTATCCGCTACATTTATGATCATCATCGCAAAAACATTAGATATTATGCATTTATGGAATGTTTATTTTTGGACTACGCTTGTTGTAACATTCATCGTGACTGCTATCACCGTAAGAATCCCACCCCTTAGTAGAAAACCAGATACATATGTAACAGAAGAAGGGTTCCCAGAGCCTGTTTATAAAGAGAAAATGTTAGAACGTGCTTGGGAAGATGCGTTAGAAGTATCAAAATTTGCACCGAGCATTATGAAAAATATTGCAGTGAATTTAAAAGATGGATTTATTATGACGATGGGAATTTTACCATCTATTATGTCAGTAGGATTAATTGGTATCGTCTTAGCGAAGTTTACGCCAATATTTGATTGGATTAGTTATATTTTCTATCCATTTACATGGCTATTACAATTACCGGAAGCAGACTTAGCTGCTAAAGCCGCATCAGTTGGCATTGCAGAAATGTTTTTACCGTCATTATTAGTAGTAAGTGCACCAATTGTGACAAAGTTTGTTATTGCAGTTGTTTCCGTATCATCTATTTTGTTTTTCTCCGCTTCCATTCCTTGTATATTATCAACAGATATTCCGTTAAAAGTATCTGAACTTATTATTTTATATGTGCAGAGAACGATTTTAACGTTGCTTATTATTACGCCGATTGCTTATTTGTTGCTTTGAAGTTTTAATAAGGTAAAGTTAAACAAAAGAAGCCGTCTGTAAAAAGAGGGCTTTTTTTGTTTAAAAGCGGGATATTCTTATTTATTTTTCGTATACGACGTAACGCTTCTTAAGAAGATTCCTAGTCCCGCAAAAAAGAACCCTAAGCATAATAAGCTGCCTGGCGTTCCCCAAGTAATTTGATCTAGCATTTTTTATCCCCTCCCGTTTATCATTATATAGAATTTATTGGAAATTATCAAAAAATTATTTTTTTAAGGGTTACTGATAGGTCTTCCTACCTTATACGAGAAGAATATATTTGAAAAGAATTCTTTGCTCTATATTTTTTATATTCTTATAATACGTTTTATATTCTTATGATATAGTAACAACAAAGGGGGCTTAAAAATGGAAATTATTCACGAAAGAGCAAAGTTGCGGTTAATGGATAATACTGATGTCGAAACTTTGTTTTCGATTGTAGAAGGAAATCGGGCTATTTGGGCGTATTTAATCTCTAAAATGGATAGTGTGCAAGATATGCAACAATACGTTCAAAAAGCGATAAAAGGTTACGGAAGAGGTACTCAAATACCTTTCGTAACCGTAGATCAACAGTCGAATAAGATTGTAGGAAGTACACGTTTATATAATATTTCAGTAGAAGATAAGACAGTTGAGTTAGGGCAAACGTGGTATCATCCGAGTGTGCAACGTACGAGTATAAATTCAGAGTGTAAGTATATGCTTCTCCAGTATGCTTTTGAAAAACTGCATATGCTGAGAGTGCAAATTAAGACGGATGCAAGAAATGAAAAAGCACAACGAGCAATTGAAAGGTTAGGAGCAGTAAAAGAGGGTGTGCTTCGAAATGAAAGAAAATTACCGAATGGTTATGTGAGAGATGCGGTGGTGTACAGTATTATCTCGAGTGAATGGCCAGGCGTAAAAGAACAATTGTTAGAAAAATTAGAGTTATATAAAGAAAAGTTATAATTCGTGTTTTGAAAGGTATATTGTTCGTGACATATGAAAAATATACCTTTTTTCTTACAAAATGCTACTTTATTTTAATTCCTTTTGTTTCATCGTTCCCTTCTGAGAAAAAATTCGTTACAATGTAGTTGTATGGTAATAAACTTATGAATTTAAAAAATGTAATGAAAACCGCAAATGAAAATGAATTGATAATCCTCAATTTTAAATGAAAACCCTTTTATACATAAATAACAAGTAAAGTTCCTTCTTTTAAATAAACTCAAACAAAACGATTTGATATAAATGTTTTTTATAGAAGTATGGATGATGTACGGAGGCAATTACAAATGAAAGAAAATAAGAAGAGTAAGAAAAGACGAATCTTTCAAGTATTTTTACTAATGATTTGTTCTGCTATTTTATATGTAAGTTATGCAGCTTACGATATTTGGAGTTATCGTTTTAAAGCAAATGATGACGTGAAAACGGATGCTGGTATCGTACTAGGAGCAGCTTCGTGGAACGGAAAACCATCTCCTGTATTTAAAGAAAGAATTAATCATGCGATTTCTTTATATAAGAACGGAAATATTAAAAAGATTATTTTTACAGGTGGTACAAAGTTCGAAGCAGAACTTGAGGAAGCACGTACTGCAAGAGTATATGCAATGAAACAAGGTGTAAAAGAGGAAGATATTTTAATTGAAACTAAATCCCTTTTCACTGAAGAAAATTTAAAAAATGCGAAGCAAGTTGGAATAGAGAACGGAATACGCACATACACGATTGTAAGTGATCCACTTCATATGAAACGCGCAATGAGAATTGCAAAACATATTAATATTGAAGCGTATGCTTCACCAACGCCGACATCAGCATATAAAACGTTAGACACAGAAATTCCATTCTTCTTTAAAGAATTATTCTCGTATATTGGATATGTAACCTCTTTGCCATTAAAGGCATTGAAGGGAGATTAACATAAGAAAAGAACCTATCCTTAAATAGGAACTTTTCTTATTAGTCAAAAACATTGTATTTTTATCGGAATAGTGAAACAATAGAGAGGTAGCTTCATATAATCATAATGAAAAAGTGAGCGGTTGATGAATCGAACATAAAGGAGATTATAGTATGGCACTCTCATTTGTTGAAACAGAAGAACAATCTTTCATTATTGCACAAATAAATAAATTGATTCCGAAGTTCATGGAAAGGGAGCATCAGCTAAGTGAATTGGGATCATTTCCGTATGAAAATATAAATGATTTGAAAGATATCGGATATACGAAATTAACGTTACCGAAGGAATTTGGTGGTAGTGCGATTTCTTTATATGACTTTGTTTTATTTCAAGAGAAAATCGCGGAAGGCTGCGGAGCTACTGCATTATCGATTGGCTGGCATCTTGGCATTGTGAAAGAGCTAGCGGAAAATCGCTCTTGGAATGATGAGATGTTCAAATGGTTTTGCGAAGAAGTACGTAATGGTGCGCTCTTTAACAGGGCAGCAACAGAACCGAAAACAGGGAGTCCGACGCGTGGCGGCAAACCAGAAACAATAGCGGTTCAACAAGGCGAGAAGTGGGTTATAAATGGAAGAAAAACTTTTACAACGATGGCGCCAGTACTTGATTATTTTATTATTTCAGCAAGTATGGAAGGCCAAGAAGAAGTTGGTGAGTTTGTTATTCCAAGAAATACACTCGGTGTATCTATTGAAGAAACGTGGGATAGCGTTGCAATGCGAGGGACTGCTAGCCACGACCTTGTCTTACAAAATGTAGAGATAGAAAGTCGCTTTTTTACAGATATAAAAGGCGGGAAAGTAAAACAAAAGGGTGTTGGCTGGTTGCTACATATACCAGCATGTTATTTAGGAATTGCACAATCAGCAAGAAATTATGCAGTTCAATTTGCGGAATCATACAAGCCAAACAGTTTAAACCATTCTATTAGTTTATTGCCGAATGTTAGAAGATTAGTTGGAGAATTAGAACTCGAGCTTATGCAAGCTCGCGTCTTTTTATATCAAATTGCGAAAAGGTACGATGAGGCAGAAGATAAACTATCACTGCAAGCAGAATTAGCAGCCGTGAAATATGCTGTAACAAATGCGGCGATATCTATAGTGGATAAATCGATGCGCATCGTAGGGGCAAAAAGTTTATCAGAAAAAAATCCGCTCCATCGTTACTATTTAAACGTCAGAGCAGGACTGCATAATCCACCGATGGATGATGCAACATTGTCTATGTTGGCGGATGCGGCGTTTCGGTCGTAGTTTTTAAAGCTTACATTTTATTGTTTATGGATATTATAGTTGTTTTGAAAGCACGGGTTTGATTAGTAATCAAACCCGTGCTTTTTATGTGTATGAAGTACTTAGTTGAGATGTAGGTTTTTAATATAAATGATTATCATGGTTTTTTGATTGTTTCTTGTTGAAAAATTCTTATTGTAATGCCAGTTTGGAGGTTGTATAAACATTTTTCGTATTTAATCCCAAATTAATGGTCTTTCTAAGTTAACCATTCGTAAATATTGTAAAAATTGACCTGCATGGACCGCATCATGATAGGCAATTCGTAATAGCATATCGCCTAAATATCGTTGATAGCCAACATCGCTTCTATCAATAAGTCTTGAATCTAGCTCGGCTATGCTTATTGATTGAACATATTCTATGAAGTCAGTAAAGTATGATTGTGCCAATTCAATTTCTTTTTTTACACAAGTAATCGGCTCGTCATCATACGGGATACGTATGTCGTTTATTGAACCGTTGTTTTTTATAATCATATGATAGTAAAAAGTTGAACTCCACACATGACGAATCATCTCACCAAAGGACATAGCCTCAGGATCAGGCTTCCAATTAAGAAAATTATTAGGAAGAGAATTCCATAACTTTTCTGAGCGCCTTCTCGTTTCTTTCAAATTTAATATACTAAGATCAATTGCATTCATAATAAATTCTCCTTTACTATTAAACTTAAAATAATTGTATCAATTTAATAGTTAGGGTATCATCGAAATATGAATGTATATCCGAATATCTCATATATAGCTAAACTAATTGCTGAACCTACAAGAGCAATCATATTAGATTGTCTAATGAATAATCAGGCACTACCCGCTAGTGAATTGGCTTATATGGCAAAAGTGTCACATCCAACAATTAGTTCTCATCTTTCTAAATTAGTAGAAGGGAATTTACTTACAGTTGAACAACATGGTAGACATCGTTACTATCGACTTGCTAATCAAGAAGTTGCAGAAGTGCTTGAAAAGTTAGGGACAATCGCACCAACAGTTCAAGTTCGCTCTTTAAAACAATCAAGTCAACTAAAACAAATTCGTTATGCTCGAACTTGTTATGATCATCTTGCAGGCAAACTCGGTGTAGAGATAACTGAAAAATTACTAGATAGGCAATTTATAATTTTAGAGGATGGAGAATACATTGTAACGGAACAAGGTAAGCAATGGTTTCTGAATTTTGGAATAAATGTTGATGAGGCAGATACAAAAAGGAGGGTATTTGCAAAACCTTGCCTTGATTGGAGTGAACGGCGTTATCATATTTCTGGTTGGTTAGGGTCTGCAATTGCAAAACTGCTTTTTGAACAGGGATGGATTACGAAAATGGATAAGAACCGAGCTGTCCATCTTACAAAGAAAGGTGTAAAGTTATTGGAAGATCAATTAGGTATTGATATGAAAACTGAGGAAAGAAAAGCTTGAAATTAGAAAAGTCCGTCAAAATGACGGGTTTTTTCATTATGGTAGGAGTGTACATGAATAATAGGATGTTACCAATAATTGTTGCCAATAAAAAAATCTTTCTTTTCATTCTTCTTTTTTAAGTTTTAAAGGAGAAAGCTAGGCTTCTTATTTTTACTAATGTTATAATAAGAAAAAAGCACGAAAAGAGGTCATCTCATGCTAGAGGTTATTGCAACATGTTTAGAAGATGTAAAACGAATTGAAAGCGCTGGCGGGAAGCGGATTGAATTAATTTCATCTTATACAGAAGGTGGTTTAACACCGAGTTATGCTTTTATAAAAAAAGCGGTAGAAGCGGTAAGTATACCAATTCATGTTATGATTCGTCCGCATGCGAAGTCTTTTACATATACGGAAGAAGAAATTGAAATGATGAAAGAAGATATTATAGTTGCACAGAAGTTAGGAGCAGCTGGTGTAGTATTAGGCGTATTAAATGAACGAAATGAAGTGGATGAAGAGAAATTAGCGGACTTACTATCTGTTGTAGATGGAATAAATGTAACGTACCACCGTGCGATAGATGATATAGAAAATCCAGTAGAAGCGATGAGAACTTTAAAGAAGTTTCATAAAGTGACTCACGTTTTAACTTCAGGTGGACAAGGAAATATAGTAGAGAATATTCCGGTGCTTACAGAAATGCAAAAGGTAAGCGATGGTCAAATTCAGCTTGTAGCTGGAGCTGGCGTGACGAAAGAAAATATAAAGCGATTGCTAGATGAAACTGGAATCACGCAAGCTCATGTCGGTACAGCGGTAAGAGAAGGAAAATCATGTTTTTCTGAAATAGACCCTAATTTAGTACAAGAATTAGTTAAAATCATAAAATAAGTGCTTAAGAAAGAGGAGAAACGATGAAGGAAAATACGAAGAAAGAATTATTCTCTTGGGCTAAAACGATAGGTTTTACCCTTGTATTAATTGCTATTATTCGCGGTGTTTTATTTACACCTTCTTTAGTGCAAGGTGAATCAATGATGCCCACTTTAAAAAATAACGAACGAGTTCTCGTGAATAAGATTGGTTATAGTATAAGTGGATTAGATCGCTTTGATATTATCGTCTTCCACGGAAAAGAAGGATACGATTTAGTAAAACGAGTAATTGGTTTGCCAGGCGATACAGTTGAGTATAAAAATGATGTTTTATATGTAAACGGAAAAGCGATGGAAGAACCATATTTAAAAAAGTTTAAAGAAAAAGCAGTAGGCCGTGTATTAACTCCAGACTTTACGTTAGAACAAATCACAGGGAAAACGAAAGTGCCAGAAGGCCAAGTATTTGTTTTAGGGGATAATCGTGAAGTTTCTAAGGATGGTCGCATGTTTGGCTTTATTTCAGAAGATGAAATTGTCGGAAAAGGACAAGCTGTTTTCTGGCCGTTGGAACAAGTAAGAGCGTTATAAAGTGTGGTGAAGTATGGGAGAAATATTCTTCCATACTTTTTTATTTGCTTAAAATCTATTGATTGAATTGAAAGAATATTTTATAATTTTAAATTATATGTTTGTTTCGAAAAATGGAATTTAAGTTCCGTAATTTGGAACGAAAGGGAGATAGAATGAGTATAAATAAAACGGCAGTTAAGACAATGGATATTTTAGAGTTGTTTTATGAGCATGAAGAGCTAAGTTTAACTGAGATGGTTCGGCTTACAAATATGCCGAAAACATCTGTTTATCGTTTAATTGGCTCGTTAGAAGAGATGGCGTTTTTACAAAAAAACGAAAAGGGGAAATATCGTTTAGGGGTCGTATTTTTACGGTTCGGTCAACTTGTTTCACAACGATTATCAGTAAGAAATATAGCAATTCCTTATATGAAAGAACTTAGAGATAGTTTAGGACAGGCAGTTAATTTAATAATTCAAGATGGTAATGACGCAATTTATGTTGAAAAGATGGAGGGTGTTCAGCCGGTACGCGTGTATACGGCGGTTGGAAGAAGAGCACCGCTTTATGCTGGTGCATGTCCAAGAATTTTACTATCGTATTTCTCTGAGGAAGAGAAACGGAGATACATAGAGGAAGTGGATTTAAAACAGTTTGCAGATGGAACAATCGTGGATAAGGAACAATTGTTAGAAGTGTTGCAAATGGCAAAAAAGGAAGGCTACACAATTAGTTATTCTGAGTTAGAAAATCATACAGCCGCGATAGCAGCACCCATTTTCGCGAGCGATGGAACGGTTGTAGCAGGCATTAGTATTTCAGGATTAGCAATTGAGTACAGCGAAAGTAACATTTCATATTTTATTGCGAAGGTGAAAGAAACAGCGCATCGCATTTCGAAAGAACTCGGCTTTTTGGCATAGAAAGAGGGAGTAGGATGAAATTTTCTGCGTTAGGGGATCAAGCAATTATTGTTACATTTGGTGAAGAAATTAAGATGGGTATATATGAGAAAGTACAGCGGTTATTTAAAGCACTGCAGCAACATCCGTTTGCAGGAATGATTGAGTGTGTTCCGTCGTTTACTTCATTAGCTGTTTACTACAATGTATACGAAGTATGGAAGAGAAATGAGAGAAGTGAAAGGTCATATGATTACGTTCGCCAGTATATAAAGGAGCTGTGTGATTCTTATAAAGAAGAAGTAAAACATGATGTGAAACATATTTCTATACCAGTGTGCTACGGGGGAGAATATGGACCTGATTTAGAAGAGGTCGCGCATTATCACGGTTTACAAGTAGAAGATGTGATTCGAATACATAGTGAAACTACATATTTTGTATATATGTTAGGTTTTACACCAGGGTTCCCGTATTTAGGAGGACTATCAAAAGAATTAGAAACACCTAGAAAAGAAACACCACGGTTACAAATCTCTCCTGGTTCAGTAGGTATTGGCGGAAATCAAACAGGTATATATCCGCTTGAAACACCAGGAGGATGGAATATTATCGGCCGAACACCTATTACTCTATTTAATCCGAAAGAAGAAATACCAACATATATTCAAAGTGGTATGTATTTACGATTTATCCCGATAACGAAGGAAGAGTATGTATCTCTTGAGGGGGCTAAAGAATGGATGTAGAGGTTTTGCATGCAGGAATGTTTACAACAGTCCAAGATTTAGGGCGATCTTATTATCAACAGTTTGGTGTACCTGTTGGGGGTGCTATGGATAAAAATGCGCTTAGGCTCATCAATATGTTAGTCGGTAATGAAGAGAATGAAGCAGGATTAGAAATGACGATTTTAGGTCCTAAATTGTTAATAAAGAAAACGACTTTACTCGCAATTGGTGGGGCTGATATGGAACCGTTGTTAAATGGAGAACGTATCCCATTATGGCGTCCCATTTTAGCGGAAGAAGGTAGTATGCTTTGTTTTGGAAAAGTGAAAAGTGGTTGTAGAGCGTATGTGACTTTTGCGGGTGGTATACATATTGAGCGTACAATGGGAAGCAAAAGTACGTACATACGTGCTGCGATTGGTGGTATAGAAGGAAGAATGCTGAAAAAAGGAGATTGTTTTCAAATTGGTACGTACTCAGAAATGGCGAATCGTTTCATTCAAGACTTACAAAAAGATGAGCGAATAAAAACGAAATGGGTAATTAGCAACAGCGTACTACCAAAGTATAAGAAACATCCTAAGCTTCGTGTCATAACTGACTTTGAATACGATCAATTTATCGAAGAAAGTAGAAAGGCATTTTTTACGAAAGAGTATAAGGTATCTAATTATGCTGACCGTATGGGCTACAGGGTTGAGGGAGAAGTTTTAAATAGGATTGAAGAAAAAGAGATTTTATCGAGTCCTGTTACATTTGGAACCATTCAAGTTCCTAATGGTGGACAGCCGATTATATTAATGGCAGATAGGCAAACGACAGGTGGCTATCCGAGAATGGGAAATATCATTTCAGTAGATTTACCTCTTCTTGCCCAGCTAAAGCCGGGGGACTATGTTTCTTTTGAGAAAATTACGCTTGAAGAAGCGGAACAATTGTACATAGAACAAGAAGTAAATAGCAATCTATTAAAGAGATTTATCGCTTTACGAAGTTAAAATTAGGAGGAAAACAGTGTGACTACAATCGATTTAAACTGTGATTTAGGAGAAAGTTTTGGAGCTTATAAGATGGGGAATGATGGTGAAATTCTTCCGTTCGTTTCCTCTATAAACGTTGCTTGCGGTTTTCATGCGGGTGATCCGTCTGTTATGCGTCAAACTGTTGAAAAAGCTTTGGAGCATAACGTAGCAATAGGGGCGCATCCTGGATTTCCTGATTTAATTGGATTCGGTAGAAGAAACATGAATGTTTCAGCAAGTGAAGTATACGATTATGTTTTATATCAAATCGGCGCATTAGACGGGTTTGTAAAAGTGGCTGGCGGGAAGATGCATCATGTAAAGCCGCACGGTGCCTTATATAATATGGCGGCGTCTAATTCGGAAATTGCAGATGCAATCGCAAAGGCAATTTATCGTATAAATCCAAGTCTATTACTTTATGGATTAGCAAATAGCGTGGCATTTATACAGGCTGCAGAAAAATACAAAGTAACTCTCGTACAAGAGGCTTTTGCGGATCGTACATATAAGCAAGATGGTACATTAACGAGCCGTACAGAAGAAAATGCGCTTATAAAAGATGAAGACGAAGCGATAAAGCAAGTACTTCAAATGGTGAAAGAAGGCCATGTAAATTCGATCAATGGAGAGAAAGTAGCAGTTCAGGCGCAAACGATTTGTTTACACGGTGATGGGGAAAAAGCAGTGCAATTTGCAGAAAGAATATACAGAACATTCGAACATAATGGTATTTCTATATGTGCACCGAAATAAAAAATGAGGGGAAGTGTTGGAATTGGTGAAATTAATCGGAATATTATTAGTGGCAGTGGGCTTTTTATTTAGATTAAACACACTTTTAGTAGTTATGGTTGCAGGTATTGTTACTGGTATGGTTTCAGGATTAAGTTTTTATGATGTGATCAGCATGTTCGGTAAATTTTTCATAGAAAATAGATATATGTCTATGCCAATTATATTAACTTTACCTGTAATCGGAATTTTAGAGCGTTACGGTTTAAAAGAAAGAGCCGAAGCACTTATAACGAAATCAAAAGGAGCAACAACTGGAAGAGTATTAATGTCATATTTTACGATAAGAGAATCATCAGCAGCACTAGGGCTTAATATTGGTGGGCATGCGCAAACAGTAAGGCCGCTCGTTGCACCGATGGCAGAAGGGGCCGCGCAAGGTAAATACGGTAAACTTCCTGAAAAATTAAGAGAAAAGATTAAAGCAAACGCAGCTGCTGCGGAAAATACAGCTTGGTTTTTCGGAGAAGATATTTTCATCGCAACTGGTGCTATTTTATTAATGAAAGGATTCTTCGATTCAGTAGGTATGCATGTCGGTGTATGGGATATGGCACTTTGGGGCATTCCGACAGCAATATCTGCACTTATTGTAAGCTGGATTAGATTTAGAAGGTTTGACAAATATATAGAGAAAACAATGAAGGCAGAAGGAAAAGAAAAGAAGGAGGCAATCTAATATGAACATCATCACAATGGATACAATCTATTATGTATTAGGGATAATTGTTGCTTTTATCGCTGTTCGTATCGCATTCGATCGTGAACATCCAAACAGATTCGGTTCTAGTTTATTTTGGGCATTGTTTGCAGTTACATTTTTATTTGGAAATGTAATTCCTTCGTTTTACGTGGGCTGTATCGTGCTCGCTATGGTCGTTTTAGCCTCGCTAAATAAAGTGACAAAATCAGAGGAAAAAGAAGTTCCAGTACAAGAACGTGTGAAACATGCTGAGAAATTAAAAAATAAAATTTTTATGCCTGCACTATTAATTCCTATTTTTACAATTATCGGTACGTTAACGTTAGGGAAAATTAAATGGGGAAATGTCTCTCTTGTTGATCCAGATAAAGTAACGTTAGTAGCGTTAGCGCTTGGTGCATTACTCGCATTCGTCGCGGCGATGCGTATTACAAAATCAAAAATAACAACGCCTGTTCAAGAAGGAAGCAGACTATTACAAGCTGTCGGCTGGGCTGTCATTTTACCACAAATGTTAGCAGCACTTGGCGGTATTTTCGCGAAATCTGGCGTTGGACAAGTTGTTTCAGATTTAGTCGGTCAAGTATTACCGACAGAGTATCCGTTCGTTGCTGTTATGGCGTACTGTTTAGGCATGATGCTATTTACAGTCGTAATGGGAAATGCATTCGCAGCGTTTGCTGTTATTACTGGCGGAATTGGCTTACCTTTAATAGTTCAAATGCACGGCGGAAACCCAGCAATTATGGCAGCACTCGGTATGTTTGCTGGATATTGCGGAACGCTGCTTACACCAATGGCAGCAAACTTTAATATCGTACCTGCGATGCTTTTAGAGCTAAAGGATAAAAATGCGGTTATTAAAGCGCAAGTACCAATTGCTCTTTCAATTTTTATCATAAATATGTTTATTATGTACGGCCTTGTATATCGTTTTTAATTAGGAGGATAAAACTATGAAAACAGTATTATTAACAGGGTTTGATCCGTTTGGCGGAGAAAATATCAATCCAGCTTGGGAAGTAGCAAAAGGTTTGCATGAAAAAACAATTGGAGAATACAAGGTAATAAGCAAACAAGTACCAACTGTATTTCATAAATCAATAAGTGTATTAAAAGAGTATATAGAAGAACTAGCGCCGGAAATTATTATATGCATTGGACAAGCTGGGGGCAGACCAGATATTACGATAGAACGTGTTGCAATTAATATTGATGATGCAAGAATCGCAGACAATGAAGGAAATCAGCCGGTAGATATACCGGTTGTAGAAGAAGGAGCGATTGCGTATTGGTCTACACTTCCGATGAAAGCAATCGTAAAAAAACTTCGCGAAGAGGGCATACCGTCATCTGTTTCACAGACGGCAGGCACATTCGTTTGTAATCACTTATTCTATGGACTTATGCATGAACTAGAGAAACATGATAAGAAAATAAAAGGCGGATTCATTCATATTCCGTTTTTACCAGAACAAGCGAGTAATTATCCAGGGCAACCGAGTATGTCACTTTCTACTATTAGTAAGGGAATAGAATTGGCAATTGAAGTAACGATGACAGTTGAAGTAGATATTGTAGAGATTGGGGGCGCAACGCATTAAGTAAAATGAATTGTACAACACCTCCTGTAAACAACTGGTATAATAAGAATAGGAAAATACATAGAGGTGATTTTTGTGCAACAATTTGAAGAAGTACGTTCAATTTTAGAAAAAGCGAAGAAAATTACAGTATTAACAGGCGCTGGTGCAAGTACGGAAAGTGGTATCCCAGATTTCCGTTCAGCAAATGGATTGTATGCTGATGCGAATGTGGAGATGTACTTATCAAGAGGGTACTATAACCGAAGTCCGAAAGAATTTTGGAAGCATTATAAAGAAATCTTTCAAATTAATACGTTCCATCAATATAAACCAAATCGTGGACATCGTTTTTTAGCTGAGCTAGAAGAACAAGGGAAAGATATTACGATTTTAACGCAAAATATTGACGGTTTACATCAATTAGGTGGCAGTAAACATGTCATTGATTTACATGGAACACTTCAAACAGCACATTGTCCGAAGTGTAAAGCGGGATATGATTTACAGTATATGATTGATCATGAAGTGCCGCGCTGTCAGAAGTGTAATTTCATTTTAAATCCAGACGTTGTTTTATACGGAGATACACTGCCTCAATATCAAAATGCGATGAAACGTTTATATGAAACAGATGTACTTCTCGTTATGGGAACGTCATTAAAAGTACAACCTGTAGCTTCATTCCCACAAATCGCAAAGAGAGAAGTAGGGGCAACAACTATTTTAGTAAATGAAGAGTTAACAGGACAGGAATATAACTTTGATTATGTTTTTCAAAATAAAATTGGTGAATTTGTTGAAGAGGTATCTTTAATGAAATAAGTTATCGAAAAAACTGAGGTAGATACCTCAGTTTTTTATTTGAGTAATCGCTGTTTTAAGCCATATGAAAACATTTTGATAATGTAGTAACAACATCTCTATAATTTATAAAAATCAATTTGCCCCATTTTTCTTTTAGAATAATATTCATTTTATTGTGCATTAAGGGAATGGTAATAAATAGGGTATAAAAATAAAAAACTGAAAATTAAATCTTTTATTTCTTTTATAATTAATATAAAATTCTATATATATCATATAAATAAATTTGATACATAATGACTTTGCGTAGAAATGTTAATAGAATGAAGCGAGGGAGCGAAATGAGACAGAAAAAGGAGCAGAAAAAACTATCGAAAAAGAAAAAGACTCATATTCCATTTCGGTTAAATGTACTATTTTTTATTGTCTTTCTTTTATTTTCAGCTATTATAATTCAATTAGGTAAAGTACAAATCATTGATGGAGAAACGTATAGAAATGAAGTAAATAAAAAGGAAGATGTAACGGTAAGCACTCCCGTTCCTAGAGGGAAAATGTTTGATCGGCAAGGTCACGTTATTGTAAATAATAAACCATTGCGAACCGTTACATATACGAAAATGAGAGGAGTAGACTCGAAAGAAGTTTTACAAGTAGCAAGAGATTTAGCTAAGCTAATTGAAATGTCGCAAGAGGACATAGACAAGTTAACAGAAACAGATAAAAAGGATTTTTGGATGCAGTTAAATGAAAAGCGGGCAGCAGCGAAAGTAACGAAAGAAGATGAGAGTAAATTTAGAAAGCAGGAGATAGAAGGGAAAGAATTAGATAAAAAAGTTGAAGAGTTACGTAGGGAAAGAATTACACAAGAAGAATTAAGTGAACTTTCAAAAGAAGACCTAGAAGTACTAGCCATTAAAAGCAAAATGAATGCGGGATATAAAATGACGCCGCAAATCGTTAAAAAAGATGTAAGTCAAAATGAATATGCTGTCGTTAGTGAAAGGTTGGCAAGTTTACCGGGGGTAGATACAACAGTAGATTGGGAACGTGAATACCCAAATGATAAAATACTGCGCTCTATACTAGGTAGCGTTTCTAATGAAAATGAAGGGTTGCCAAGAGAACAATTAGATTATTATTTAGTTCGTGATTATAATCGAAACGACCGTATTGGTAAAAGTTACATCGAAAAACAATACGAAGATGCACTACACGGAACGAAAGAACAGTCTAAAAATATTATGGATAAAGCAGGGAAGATTGTTCGAACAGAAAAAGTGACTGAAGGAAAAAGTGGAAATAACTTGATGTTAACAGTCGATATGGATTTACAGAAAAGAGTAGAGGGAAGCCTTGAAAAGAATTTACGAGCCTTTCATGCTGCAGAGCCGATGATGGATCGTGCGTTCGTAGTAATGATGAATCCGAAAAACGGTCAAATTTTATCAATGGCAGGAAAGAAAATTGTAAATAAAGATGGCGGTATGCAAATAGAAGATTATGCATTAGGAACGATGACAAGTTCTTATGAGTTAGGATCAACTGTAAAAGGTGCTACTTTATTAACTGGATATCAAACAGAAGCGATTAAGCCGTATACACATTTCTTTGATGCACCAATGTATTTTAAAGGAAGTTCTAAGCCGAAGAAATCGTGGAAAGAATTTGGGGATATTGATGATTTAAGAGCTTTGCAAGTGTCATCGAACGTTTATATGTTTAATACGGCTTTAAAAATGGCAGGCATTAATTATGTCCCAAATAATCCATTAGACATTAAACAAGAAACATTTAATAAAATGCGCTACTATTTTAGACAATTTGGCCTAGGTGTGTCGACTGGTATTGACCTGCCAAATGAATCAATTGGTCAAGTAGGTAGAACTGATAACATACCCGGATTTTTACTTGATTACGCGATTGGACAGTATGATACATATACGCCGCTTCAGCTTGCACAATATATTTCAACCATTGCAAATGGCGGTTACCGAATGAAGCCACAAATTGTACAAGAAGTTAGAGAGCAACCGAATAGACCAGAGGATGTAGGAAAAGTCGTTCGGTCGATTGAACCAGTTGTATTAAATAGAGTGGATATGGACACTTCGTACATTAATCATGTAAAAGAAGGATTTAGAAGAGTTTTTCAAGAAGCTGACGGAACAGGTACCGGAACGTTTAAAGGTCTACCATATAAACCAGCGGGAAAAACAGGAACAGCTGAGACAGTATATGGTGGAGAAAGTGATATTGGAAGAGATGAGAACAACAACCGAAAAAAATGTTATAATTTAACTCTTGCCGGTTATGCGCCATATGATGCTGATCCGGAAATAGCCTTTTCAGTTGTTGTACCATGGGTGAATGATGATAAATCAGGAATTAATTCTGCCATTGGTAAAGAAATTTTGGATGCGTATTTTGAATTAAAAACAAATAGATCAAATACAAATTCAATTCCAGTAGAACAACCGAACAAGGCACAGTAAAAATAGTATCACTGCATGGAAACATATTGTGCAGTGATATATTTTTTGAGTTAAAAAGCGCTTTATAAGGTGGGAATGGATATGAAAAAGGAGATTAAGAGAGGCTGGGGAAAGTACATACTATTTATTTTGGTGATAGTCATAGGCTACCATTCTTTTACTTTATGTAAGGTGGAAGGGGAATCGATGCAGCCCACTTTATATGAAGAAGACTACGTATTTGTAAATAAAGCAGTAGTACGTCTTTCTAATTTACAACACGGAGAAATTGTCATTATAAAAGAAGAGGATGAATCGAAATATTATGTGAAACGTGTAATAGGGCTTCCTGGTGATGTAATTAACATAACGAACGGAAAGGTATATGTGAACGATAAAAAGCAAGAAGAACCATATACAAACAAAGATTTATTTAACAACACACAAGTGTTTTATAATTTTCAAAAGACAAAAATTCCGCCAAATAAGTTATTTGTAATGGGAGATAACCGCGAAGTAAGTAGAGATAGTCGAAATGGCTTAGGATATATTGAAGAAGATAACATAATTGGCAAGGTGGAATTTGTATATTATCCTTTTTCAAAAATGAAAATAATAGAATAAGTGGGAGAGGAGCAAAACCCCACTTATTAAAGTTTCACTTTATTTTCTTTAAAAAACCTTTTGGATTAAATGATATGAAAAATTTATGTTTAGACTCGTCGATTATGAAGTTATTATTTTTAGTTAAAAACTCATCCACAGCCTCCATCGGGCCAGAACCCCAATCGGGAAGAAGCGGATGTCCATTAATGGAGGTATCTTCTACAATCATATAACTGCCAGTAGTGACGATAGATTTATATAGTAATAGTTCTTTGGATACATGCTCTTTACTATGATCAGAATCTAAAATAACTAAAACCACATCATCAGGTTTGCGCATGCTTACTATTGTTTGGATGGCCTGCACAGAAACAGAAGATGCTGTTAAATACGTAATCCGATTATGTGATGGCCGATTTGGCTGCGGAGTTATATCGATAGTAAGTACGTGACCTTTTCCAATTAAATCTAACATAGAAGCTAAATACAGTGCACTACCACCGTGAAAAGTCCCGCATTCAATAATTAAATCGGGCTTTAATTCATAAATAATTTCTTGATACAAAAAGAGATCAGAGGGAAGTTTACAGATTGGAACCCCGAACCAGTGTGTATCGTTTAACCATACGAGGCTGTTGTAATATTGGTTTAGAAATTCATTGCTTATAGTATCGATTTTAAATTCTCCTTTCTAAAAAGGATTCTCTCGTTTGACGTAAAGTGTTTACGCATGAAAGTTGTACTATATATTATGTAGTAAGGAATTGTAAGGCGAGTGTTTTTACTTGAAAATAAGCCAAATAACTCATGTGGAAAATGAAAGGAAATGATCGTATGTACAAATACACAATTTGCTTTATTAGAAAAAGCGATAAAATACTGCTATTAAATAGAAATAAAAAGCCGAATATGGGGATGTGGAATGGTGTTGGAGGAAAAATAGAAGATAATGAAACGCCATACGAAGGAATAATTAGAGAAACATTTGAGGAAACGGGCATAGAACTTTCAAGTGTAACGTATAAAGGGACTGTTGGTTTTAAAGGTAAAGATGAGCCCCAGGCTAGTGAAGGAATGTATGTGTTCGTTGCTGATTTGCCAGATGGAATGCAAATGAATATACCATTACGTACGGCTGAAGGTCTATTAGAATGGAAAGAAATTGATTGGATATTAGATGGTGATAATAGAGGAGTAGTTAGCAATTTACCAAAATACTTACCGACAGTATTAACAGAAGAAAATAAGTTAGAACATACGTTTACGTATGATAACCGGAATATTATTCATTACACAACTGCATGTTTGACAGAAGATGATGCGAACAAGCGATATGAAAAACAACTCATTTCTCAATAGAAGAGGAAAGTGAAAAATCACGTTTTTGCTCTCATCATATATGCGAGGTGATTATATGTTTCAGAAATACAATTCATTGGTCATAATTGTAATATGCATGATATAACTTTTCTTATTATGAAAGAGTAGAGAACATATGTAAACGGAGCAAAAAGGAGGTGGCTTTGCCACCTCTTTTTGTTAGCTACAAATCGCCTTAATCATAAAACGATGTTGTTTCACATCAAAATATCCATTTTGCAAAATAATCTCATGTATACGATATAACTCCTCAAAGTACCTTTCGACAGTAAAATCAGGAACTTGCCACGGAATTGCTTTTAAATAATAGACGATAGCGCCAATATCATAAAAGCGTTGGAAAGGGAATTCCTCTTTTGCAGCTAAGATAGTAAATCCATTTTGCTTTAACTCACTGCATGTGGTTTCGAGAGACCAACTTGCAAATTCGCTATTTAGTGGTGAGCCAAACTGCTCATTAAGTTCCGCGCAATCAAGACTGCCAACTTGTTGTGTAAGAAAAACGCCACTTGGAGAAAGAATTCTGTTTACCTCAGAAGCAGCATACGATTCATGTTGATTTATAATTAAATTAAATTGACCATCTTGAAATGGCAAAGCAGTATCATCGGTCACTTCTACAACGGTAACCCCTAAAGGCTCTAATTTCTTTCGAGCAATTGGCACATTTGGAGCGTAGCCCTCAGTAGCGAATATAGTTGAAGGGAACGGTTGTAACATAGATAAAAACTCTCCGCCGCCAGTACCCATATCGAGCATTGATTCTGCACGTTGCATAAGCTGAAAAGCAGTACTGCCGTATGACCACGATAAAGGCTCGCTCTTCATTCGACCTGTTTCTGAAATGAAAGAAAAATCCCAGCCGCTAAAATGTGTATTTGCACTTTCTAATAAAGTTAAAAATAATGGATCACGTTTCATAATTATGTCCTCCTATTTTTTTAATGGATGATATGATGAGAAAAGAAAAAGGGAGGACCTCTTATTAAAGTGGAACGGTTTTATGTTTCGTGTTCGAATAGATTCATATAAAGTTACTCCTTGTGAGAATTGTTATTTATATATTCGGGTTAATTGAGTGAAAATCCTTTGAGGGTATAAAAGAAGGCAGTTGTTTAATGAAAAAATAAATTGAGTTATCTAATTTTATAGTGTAATTGTTCATCCATACGCATAAAAAAATTATTCTCTCCATAAAATAGTAAAATTATATTGGAGGTTGAATTATGAAAAAATTTAGTGTATTTTCAATAACATTGATGACTTTTGGAATGTTATTATTTGGATTAAATAGGATAATAGATAGCTATTCTGAGCCTATTATCCTATTAGGGTATATTTCTTTTTTAATTGGAGTGGTTCTGAGTATTATAGCGATTGCTAGACGTGAAGATGGAAGATTAAAATTCATATCACTTATCTCTTTCTTTGTTCTCCTGTTTTTCATTACTTGGTTTGAGTCGTTTCAGGTACTACGAATTATTACTTGGCTAAAAAATATCTATTAAAATTTAAATTGTTGGTAAAAATGGGAAACCTTAAATTTAGGTTTCTTTTTATTATATTCGATTATCAATATTAAAACTTATTAGAGCCATTAATAAAAGAAATAGATATATAAACCGAGTGTAAAAATATTTTAATTCTTTGAAAACATTCAGCGATTTAGTATTCTTTATATATGGAATATTTTGTTTATGCAAAAAGAGGGCAAGGTGCTATATGAAAAGAATGAAAAATGTAATGTTAGTATTGTTATGTTTCTTATGTTTAAGTGGGTGTAATTATAAAGATGACGATCAGGTGAAAAAATATGTGAAAAAAAAGCACGGAATTGATGTGATTGTAACACATTGGGGTGCTATAAACGAAGGGAATATGGGGCATACATATCATACTGTTCAAGCAAAAAATAACAAAAATATTCAATTTAGAGTAGAGGTAGATGGCTTCTTATATTCAAGAATAAAAGGTGATGAATATCAATACGGAAAAAAAACATATGAGGAATATAAGAAATTTAAACTAATGCTAGAAGAAATTAAAAAATTAGGTTACGTGGAACCTGAAAATAAAAATGTTTTTCAATATATAGTGGATGATGATATAGAGGAGAAACCAACGGATAAGTTATTATTAACTTTAAAAACGAGTGACAAGATTGATTACAGTCAATTTGAATCAAAAGAATTAGATCGTTTATATGCTCTAATTCAATTCATTCAGAAGAGTAATAGAAAGATAACAACACTTGAAATTGAGGATTATAATGGTGAATCTATAGGTTTCCCTTTTCAAAATGTGCAAAAAGCTATAACGAAAGAAGAACTGCTTTTAACAATGAAAAACACAGTAAGCGGTTATTGGACATATTTGATTCAAACTGAAACAAAAGTAGGCGTAAGGTTAAATGAAATTCAAAATGATCGTTTTGTAATTGAGGATATTACTTGTCCACACCCGAAAGACGGCAATTGTCTAGAGTATGAATTGACTTTAGTTTTCAATGACAGTGAGATAAAATATAGAAATGATCCATATGTAATAGATGATTTGAGAAAGGTAGTCACTATTCTTAAAGAAGAACTATATAATAAGGAATTTAACATATATTTAAGGAACAAGGATGGAACAAGTTATTCACTCTGGCTATCATCCGAAAAAATTAAGGAAAGTAATAACATAGAAGAGTTAGTAAAATAATGATATAAAGAAGAAATTTAAAGTACTTTTTATGTTTGTTATTTCTGTATTCAAAAGGAAAACCGCTTATGCTTCATTTTTGAAGCATAAGCGGTTTTGTTTAAAATACTTAAAAAGAAAAATTTTTTGGTAAAGTACCACTTTTTATTACTGTTCTTAGCCCATGTTTTATAATCCAAGGATTAATAGGATGCTGTTTATCACGTAATTGCTGTAACCACTGAAAAACGAGTTCTTTATCTTCTTTCGTAATATCGTTAATATGATTGGCTACAGATTTTTGAACATATTTAGAAGGGTCATTCATTAATGGTTCAAGAAGCTGTAAATTGTACTTAAAATCACCTTTTAGAGCTCCTGTTTTTTTAGCCCAAGGAAGTCTTGGTCTCGTACCTTCAGAAACTAATCTTCTAATGTGGCTGTTTTTATCATGAATCCACTTTTGTAATATGTTTAGTGTGTCTTCATGGTATGTTTGAAGAAAAGGCCGAATGGCATATTCAGCAGTATTCCTTTTTGTTATTTCATACATGGCGTTGAATGAGGTTTCAAAGTCGTTAAGTCCATATTTTTCAATGTATTTTGCAAGAGGCATGTACATATATCCGTTTGTAAATGTGCCTACTTCTGTAGTATTTTCTGGGCCTAATGTTTTTAGTAATATATGTATTGCTTCATTAAAATCTTTTTGTAATGCATTATGTAATTCATCTGCTATTACTTCAATAGGCTGCTTTAACTCTAAATTTTCAACTTTACATGTTACTGAAGATACAAAGTTTCTTTTAGAGAAAGTAGGATCGTGTTTACAAATAGAATCAGCCATTTTTTCTGCTAATTCTTCGTTAAATAAAAATTTTAACGGAACATATTTACCCATTTTTTCACCTCGGTGGTCAAATGAAAACAATTTTTATTTTTTAATCGACAATCCATAAACTAACGTCTCACTCGGAGTCGTAATACTAAAACCTGTCGTCTTATAATCAAGTTTCGCCGTATCACCAGTGTAGTCTTTCGTGAATGAATCCATTTGTACGATAAGATCTGCATCTTCATATACAACATCATCTGCGTTATATGTATCCAAAATTAAATCGACATCAACGAAAATACTACAAGAGTTCGTCATTGTTCCTCTAATGCGAACGATCTTTTTATCTTCAAGTTCTAATCTATGTATAGCTGCTTTCGCTTCATCAGTAATGCGAATGTTCATTGTATCCCAACCTTTATTTATATTTCCTTTATTATTGCAAAAACAGGAGCAATAGGGAAGCAAAGAGGTTTGCAACAAAAAACGAGCAAACAAATTTGTTTGCTCGTTTCACTTTATTTTAGTTCACATTTATCGAGTGGAATCACTTTTGTTTTTTTCGTAAATTTATATCCTAACCATAGTACTAAGAAGAGTGGTAAACCGATGTAAGAAACAAGTACGCCGTTCCAATCGATTGATTCACCCATAAATGCGCCATAGTTTTGTCCTAAAATTACGATAATACAAAGAGTAAATGCGAAGAGTGGACCGAATGGGAACCATTTTGCTCTATATGGTAAGTCATTTAAATCTTTCCCTTGTGCGATATATGCTTTACGGAAACGGTAATGACTAATTGCAATGCCAACCCATGCGATAAAACCAGACATTCCGGATGCGTTTAATAACCAAATGTATACAACTCCGTCACCGAATAAAGAAGCAATGAAAGCAATACTACCAACAATTGACGTTACGATTAACGCGTTAACAGGTACACCGCGGCTATCTAATTTACCAAGAAATTTTGGTGCTTTTCCTTGGCGAGCTAAATCCCAAAGCATACGAGTTGATGCATACATACCAGAGTTACCAGCAGATAGTACAGCAGTTAAAATAACAGCGTTCATAACAGAAGCAGCAAAGGCAACGCCCGCTTTTTCGAAAATAAGTGTAAATGGACTTACTGTTACATCACTTGCGGCAAGACTTTCAGTTGTATAAGGAATTAATAAACCGATAACGAGAATCGCAAGAATATAGAATAAAAGAATACGCCAAAAGATCGAACGAATTGCTTTCGGAATATTACGCTCTGGATCAGAAGTTTCACCAGCAGCTACCCCAAGTAATTCAGTTCCTTGGAAGGAGAAACCAGCTGCCATAAATACACCGATAATTGCCATGATACCACCGTTAAATGGTGCATCAGCAACAGTGAAGTTTTTGAAGCCAACAGTTTCGCCCCCCATAATTCCGAAAATCATCATAAAGCCGACAATTAAAAAGATAATAATTGTAACTACTTTAATAAGTGCGAACCAATATTCAGATTCACCAAACCCTTTAACAGATAAATAGTTTAAAAGGAAAATAATAGCTAAACATAATCCGCTCCAAATAAGAGAAGGGGTATCTGGGAACCAAAATTTCATAATTAATGTTACGGCCGCTAGTTCTGCCGCAATTGTAATCGCCCAGTTATACCAATAGTTCCATCCAAGTGCAAAACCAAGTGATGGATCAACAAATTTTGTTGCATACGTACTAAAAGATCCAGTAACAGGCATGTAAGCTGCAAGTTCAGCTAAGCTTGTCATTAAGAAATATACCATAATTCCAATTGCGGCGTATGCGATTAGTGCACCGCCAGGACCAGCTGAATGAATGACACCACCGCTGGCAAGAAATAGTCCGGTACCGATTGTACCACCGAGAGAAATCATCGTAAGGTGACGCGATTTTAATCCGCGTTTTAATTCACCTTGTCCTTGTGTAGTTTGCGTTTTAGAGGTAGATTGATTTGTTGCGCTATTCATGTTCAACACTCCTTTTCTTGTAGGTTAGGAAGGAGCGGGGGAGAAAAATACAAAAAACCGCCAAAGGAATTTGGCGGAACGTTTCACAAATAACCACCCCATCATACCCTTCCGTTAAGATAGCACCCCACGTTTACACGGTAATTTTGTAAACGTGACAGTTCTGTTCCTTTCGGAGACAGCCCCAGCTCATATTTCCAGAGAAGAAATATAAACTTCGGCAACTTTTCCTTTCAAACGGAGTCAGTGACATTCTCTGTGTCTCGTCCGTTTTACTATTAAAAGTCGCAACCTCTACCTCATCGGATTGATGAGGATTTATATATTGCTAAGATTTTTAATATATGGCAATTGTAATGACTTTCTGAATATATTGCAAGATATTTTGTTAGGAAAAGTCAAAAAATATCGGTTATTGTATAGGAAACGCTTGCAAAACTCCACCCGAACCTACTATTATGTAGCAATAAGCAAAGAAAAAATTGTTATACAAATGTTTCGCAAAAAATATTGAAAAACCCTCTAAATAAAAAGAAAATTCAGAAAAATATAATTCGACATTCATGATAAAGTCATATTATTTGTTATAATTAGAGTAACGTTTAAGCAAAAAGGGGAAATCAAAATGAAATTAGAAACAGAAAGGCTCTATATAGTGCCGTGTACAGAAGAGAGTATTCAAGTCGCTAACGAGCAAGGATATAATAGCGGTCCGCATATTGTAGGGCATGTAGAGAATGTAAAACAAGATTCGGCTTTATTACCATGGGGGGCGTGGTATGTTCTTCGGAAAGAAGATGATAGCGTTTTAGGTGATATTGGGTTTAAAGGGAAACCAAAAGAGGATCAAACAGTAGAAATTGGCTATGGATTCATTGAGAAATATTGGAATCAGGGCTATGCAACAGAAGCTGTAAGAGAACTAATCGATTGGGCTTTCAAAACAGGAGAGGTAGAAACAATAATTGCAGAGACACTCATAGATAACTATAGTTCGATGCGTGTTTTAGAAAAGTTACATATGAAGAGAGTAAATGCTACAGAAACGATGATTAATTGGAAAATAGAAAAATAAAAAATACCGCTCTAAATTGAGCGGTATTTTTTTATAGTTATGGTAGTATTTGCTTCTGATCATTTGGATACTCAGCCGTTGATGCGTTAGGACGATTGGAATGATTTCGAACAGCAATGAAAATAGAAATAATAACGACAAGACCAACTGCAACGTAAGAAAGTGAAATAACAGTTGGATCCACTTTAAATGTAGTAAGCAGTGTACGAATATTTGTAAAGATAATAAGACCACCAACTAATACGCCAAGTAAATGGGGTGGAACGATGCGGACTAACCATGCAGCAATTGGAGCTGCGACAATACCGCCGAGCATTAAGGCAAATACCCAAACCCAGCTTACTTGTTCCCAGCCAAGTGAAATGAAAAAGCCGATTGTTGCAGCGAGTGAAACAGGAAATTCACTCGTATCTACAGATCCAATAACTTTTCTAGCTTCATTTCCTCTTGCTAGAAGAACAGGTGTCGTAATGGGCCCCCAACCACCGCCACCAGTTGAATCAACGAATCCAGCGAATAAACCAAGCGGCACAAGTTGTTTTGCAGACATACGCTTATTTGAAGTGACAATTTGTTTTTGAATGATGAATCGTAATAAAATATAAACCCCTAAAGTAAATAAAAATACGGAAATGTATGGTTTGATTACATCTCCGGGCAAATTACTTAAAAAACATGCCCCAACAAATGCGCCGATTGCCCCAGGTAATGTAAGCCTGGAAACTGTATATTTATCAACGTTTCCAAATTTGATATGAGATGCGCCGGAAGCTGCAGTTGTAACGACTTCAGCTAAATGAACTGATGCAGATGCAACAGCTGGTGCAATACCAAACATTAATAATAAAGAGGAAGACGTTACTCCATACGCCATTCCAAGTGCTCCATCGATCAATTGAGCGAAAAATCCAATAATAGCAAAGACAATTAATTTCTGCATAAATAATCCCCCTGTAATAATAAATGAAAAAGACACTTTTCCCGTATGAGAAAAGTGCCTTTGGTTTTTCCAATCAGCAATAATTAAATTTGTTTCATTATAATACATATTAATCGTATAAATCAACTAGGTTTTAAAGTTTTTGAATTGAATGAAAGAAAAATAAAATATACAATAAAAGGATGGAGAGAAAGGGGAGAAAGACATGTTACGATTTGATCATCTCGTTCACGCAGTTCATGGTACACCGGAGGAAGCGGCAAAACAAATGCAGGAACTTGGATTTCATACTGTATTAGGCGGAGAGCATACGAATTGGGGTACTTGGAATAGTTTAAGTTATTTTGATTTATCATATATTGAATTTTTAGCAGTTCAACATGAAGAAAAAGCGAAAGAAGCAGAAAATCCATTAGTACAAGAAACAGTGGTGAAACTACAAAATGGAGAAGGAATGCTACAAATCGCGATCCGAACAGATGCAATTGAGGAGCTAGCAGTTAACTTTAATAAGTACGGCTTACATACGATAGGGCCATTTGAAGGGAAACGTATGAGAAAAGATGGCCGACTTTTAGAATGGAAAATGTTATTCGTTAAGCAAGAAGAGAACGGACCGAAATTACCTTTCTTTATACAGTGGAATGAAACGGACGAAGAAAGAAGAAACGATTTACGTAACAGTGGGACGATTACTGAACATAAAAACAAAGTGCAACAAATTGAAACGATTCATTACGCAGTAAAAAATGTTCGAGAAACAGTACGGAAATGGAAAGAAGTAATGGAGCTATCTACAAGCTTAGTTGTGAAAAATGAAAAATGGAATGCCGAGTGTCAAAGTGTAGTATTTGGAGATATTCATGTGCAGTTTTGTGAACCGATTGGAGAAGGGCTAGTACTAGAACATTTGAATAAGAATGGCGAAAATCTATTTGCAGTAGAGTTTAAAGGTGGAAATAAACGAGAACATGAAGTGCTAGGTAGTTTGTACATATATTAATAGAGGTGAACGTTGTGGAAGAAATGCTTAGAGAGATAGAGAGAATACTAGAATGGCCTCGTATTGCAACGTGTACAGCTATTTCAAAAGGTTTTTCACATGAAGAGAAGTATAAAATTGAATTAAAGAATCAAGAAACCTATTTTGTAAAAGTATGTGATGCTGTTCATTTTGAACGTAAACAAGAAGAATATACGTATATGAAACAATTAGAGTCATTACATATTCCAACACCCAAGTTAATTCATTTCATAATAATTGAGAAATTAAATAAATGTGTTCAAGTATTTGAATGGACCCGAGGTATAAATGGTGAAGAAGGTTTAACGAAGTTATCGGTGGAAGAACAGTATAAGGCAGGAAGAAAAGCAGGGGAAGTATTAAAGAGGATTCACTCAATTGAAAGAGAAAGTGCAAGTAATAAATGGGAAACATCTAGATGGAATAAATACGAAAGATACATAGAGGCACTAACAGATTACGAGGTGAATTTTCTGGATTTGAAGCCAGTATTAACCTTTGTAGAAAATCATAAAGATTTATTGGGAAATCGTCCAATAAGATTTTTACATGATGACTTCCATCCAGCAAATAGCATGATTCATAATAAGGAATTTATCGTTATCGATTTTGGTGGATATGATTTTGGTGATCCAATACACGATTTTTATAACGTAGCGATTTTTACTATAAGAATAAGTAAACCATTTGCGGTTGGACAAGTTCACAGTTATTTCGGAGGCGAACCATCGCTTCATTTTTGGAAACTGTATACATTGTACGTCGCGATGACATTCCCAGCGGATATCGTTTGGACGAATCGAAGTACACCGCATTTAGTAGATGATATGAAGGAAAGATTAAATGGAATTTTAGAAGAGCATAATCATTTTTCATCTTATATTCCAAAATGGTATCAATCAAGCGAATTTAATAAATAAAGGAGTAATTTATATGGATAAAATAGCAGTAATTTCAGATATTCACGGTAATATTCAAGCATTAGAATCCGTGTTGAATGATATTAAATTAAGAGGAATCGAGCGCATTATTTGCCTTGGAGATTTAGTAGGAAAAGGACCTCATTCCAGTGAAGCAATTGAAATCATTCGTAAAGAATGTGAAGTAGTCGTAATGGGAAACTGGGATGATTTTATTACAAAGCCGACTGAATTTGAAGCATTGAAATGGCATCAAAAACAATTATCGGAAGAACAAAATGACTATTTAAGAAACTTACCATTTTCAATCGAGTTTTATATGAGTGGGAAATTCATTCGTATGTTTCACGCTTCACCGAGAAGTTTATATGAAAGAATTCAACCACACGCTTCAAGAGAAGAACGTATTAGTATGTTCGAAAATAGTGATCTGACGGAAAATATAGAAGGGGAAAGAAAACCAGATGTCGTTTGTTACGGTGACGTTCACCAAGCATTCGTTCAAAATTTCAGAGGGAAAACGTTATGTAATGCCGGTAGCGTAGGAAACCCACTTGAAATAACACAAGCTTCCTATTTAATATTTGAAGGAACTTACAATGAAAAAGAAGCAGCGAGCTTTTCTATTCAACTTGTACGAGTACCGTATGATATTGAATTAGCTATCAGACTAGCAGAAGAACTCGAAATGCCAGAAATTGAAGAATACAAACAAGAATTACGGACTGCTTTATATCGGGGGTTTAAGGGAAAGTAAGCTAATAATATATCAACGATTTTTCAAATATATCTATCATAACTTAAAATATATCAATGATTTTTTCGAGATATCAGCGATTCGAGAAAGGATATCGATTTACCGACAAATAGTGACATGAATTATTATCTATAATTATATTATGTAAACTAATTATAAAGGGAGATATCATGAACCGAAAACAACGAATCAAAGAAATTGCAGATCATATTGTAAAGCTAAACTTAACCCATCCAATAAGAGTTGGAGTAAGCGGTATTACAGCCTCAGGAAAAACAACATTTGCAAACGAACTAGCGGAAAAAATAAAAAAACGAGGATTACCAGTAACACGCGCCAGCATTGATGATTTTCATAATCCAAGAGTGATTCGCTATACAAAAGGAAAAGAATCTGCAAGAGGGTATTATGAAGATGCACACGATTATACAGCTTTCAAAGAAAGATTATTAATGCCTTTAGGACTTAACGGAAATTTACAATATGAAACGATTTCTCATAACTTAATAACGGATATGCCTGTACATAATGAGCCACTATTGGCCACACAAAATATGATATTAATAGTAGATGGAACGTTTCTATTGAAAAAAGACGTTGCGCATTTATTTGATTACAAAATCTTTGTAGATACAAATTTTGAGATTGCGAGAAAACGTGGTGCTAAGCGGGAAACTGAAGCTTTTGGAAGTTATGAAGAAGCAGAGAAGATGTTTTTAAACAGATATCATGCTGCCTGTAAGATGTATATAGATGAGCATAATCCAAAAAGTTATGCGGATGTTGTATTTCGGAATAGTGATTTAGCAAATCCAGAAGTTATATTTCAAGAGCGAAAGTAATACATAATCAAAATTATATGTATAGCCTTTTATTTATAGTTATAATTCTCTTATAATTAAATTAACTTTAGAAAGTAAAAAACGGGGGATAAGGCAATAAAAAAACGTAAAAAGGGGACAGGGAATAGAATGAATGAAGTACTAGAACTAAAAGAAGAACTACTACAAATTAAAAATAATAATTATGCTGTACCAGAAGACGTAGATGCATATCCATATGCGCAGTGGATGCTAGATTATATCGGATCACCTGATGCTGAATTACGTGATGATTTAATTTATAGTACGCTTCACACATGGATTACAAATGATGTATTTAGACAAAAAGAGTTAAGAGGATTAATGTTACAAGCAATTAGTCCTGATTATTTATTTTATAAAATTGGTGAAAAGGGAACAGACTCTGTATTTAAACGTGCATTCTCCGTATTAATTCCACCGCTTATTTTATCTGTTCATGAAAGAGAACCGTTGTTATCCGAAGAACAACTGTACAGTGTAGCAGAACAAGTGCTGGAATATGTATATTTAGAAGAAGATGTAAGAGGTTACGTAGAAGGAAAAGGCTGGGCACACTCTACGGCACATGCAGCAGATGCGCTTGATGCGTTAGCACGTACAATCCAAAATCGTGAATTTTCGTATGCGATTCTTGCAGCTGTTCGTCAGAAGGTACGCTTACATGACTACGTATACATTCACTTTGAGGATGAGAGATTAGTAGCACCAATTATGTCGTTACGTAACCAAAATCTTTTAACTGAAGAAGAGTGGAGCAATTGGTTACATAGTATAGCAATTGTTGAAGACATCCCGCATCCTCAATATGATATTTTAGTACAAAATATTAGAGCTTTCTTAAGAAGTTTATATTTCAGAGCTTTAGAGACAGAGGGTAGTACAGCCTTTACAGATGATATATTGGAGACTTTGAAGGGTTTGCGTAGGTATTAAAAATTCGTTTTTCTAACAGAAAAGTACATAAAACCAACACCTCCCAACCATACTAATAAAATGTTTTGGAGGTGAGTTTAATGGACAAAAAAGACTTTGAAAAAGTATATAATGATTATTTACATCAAGGGGAAGAGCAAGCTCAATTTGAAATAGCTCAGGAAGTTACTTCAGGAGCAGAACAAATTGTTGCTGTTCGTAAAAATGATGAAGGTGATTTGATTGCTTTTAAAACAAGTAGCGGGAGAGAGTTAGATTATATGACTGCTCTTAGTGAAGCAAAATCAGGGAAGTTAGCTCATGTGGACGTATTTCATAAGTATGGCAGAGATATTATACGTAGTGAACCTGATGGAATAAAGGAAAATAACTTAGATAATTTACCTTCATTTTAAACGGGTAAACCTCAAGAAGAGAATGTTCATTACGATATTCTCTTCTTTGTGTTGCGAAGTTTTCCTTGCAAATAGACGATTCATTTTTAAAGAGCGATCATACTTTTAAAGAGCACTCTAAATTTCTCTTTATCTTCTGCTGTAAATGGTTTCGGTCCCTTTGTACGTTTACCACTTTTTCGAACCATTGCACTTAAATATCGTGTTTGTAACAATTGTTCAATGTTATCATTCGTATACTTATAGCCTTTATGGTGTAGAACGATACAGCCTTTTGCTAATGCAAGCGAAGCAAGACCGTAATCTTGCGTTACGATTAAATCTTCTTTTTTTGCTAATTGCATAATTCGGTAATCGGCAGCATCTGCTCCGGAATCAACATAAATTGTTTCCACACCTTTAGGTTGCTGAGCATTAGAATAATGAGAAAAGCTAGTAACGAGCGTTACAGGGATTTCTGCATTCGTAGCCTCAAAAATAATTACATCTTTTACAGGGCAAGCATCTGCATCAACGTAAATTTTCATCTTTATCACTCCTATAACTAGGTTCGTGTTGATAATAATGGTAGATTTAGGTTTTGTCAAACAAGTAATATCTTCCACAATTTAATACATATGTATTTGTATAAAATGAACGAATATTTCGAACTAAATAACGAATATACTATAGATTTTAATAAGTGGTTATATGTAGTGATTTGAAAATTTCTTAATACGAAAGTATTAGGAAGTTTTATTTGAATTTCATTCTGCGGATTGATTTTTAATAGTGTTTATTTGGATAAAATAGCAATAGAATATATATAAATAAAATGTATTTTAAATTAGAGGATCATTTCATGTTACTGCTCTATGCAATGGTTTCAAAAGATAAGTAAGTCTGAAATTAATCAGGAGGGCCGAATGAGGAGTTTCGATTTATCACAAACAACTATTAATATATCAAAAAATGATCTTATTCATAAAACGAATGATGATAAGTATTAGGTGTATGAAGTGATTTTTCAATCGCATGAAGGCATACCACCTCATAGCCATCCATTTGGAGAAGATTGTGCGGTTGTGTTGTCAGGTCATTTGAATTATTATATTTCAAATAAAATAATGATTCGTGCATCAAAAGGAGAGATAGTGTTTGGGTGGAAGAACCATATACATGGCTATAAAAATAATGAAACAGAACCATTGCATTTATTAATTTTTGTTGCGCCGAATAAAATTGGGCTAGAATATTTATCTGATGATGATCCGAAAATTGTGCACGTACTGGAAGAAAAGCGAATAATGAAGCTTTCCGAATATCAAGTAGTACATTTTCCTTTTTCTTCTTTTGAAAGAATAAAAATAGATGGTGAATATTCAGAAGCATATAATGAGAATGGACTTATGGCGTTTATTGATATCGAAAATAAACAAATGTATATATTTGAGGGTGAGAATGTGGAGATAAAAACTTCAAATCCCATAATATTTATTAAGTATACAGCTAGATTGTGAGAATGGAGAGTTGCTTTTCTCTATTTATAATAAATGTGTAGTTAAGAATATTAAAGAGGAATATTTTACAGAAAATAGGGGATGAGTTTTATTATTTAACTTGTAGATAACGAAATAGAAATGACCATTTATTGAGGAGAGCGATATTTATATGCAGTTATATTTTTATAATGAAAACTTCAGAAATATAATAAATCAATATACATTGTCAGAAGAGCAGCTTTGTTATACAGGTTTACCTAAAAAGCTTGTAAAACTATCGAGTGAGGATTCAAATCGGCATTCAATTTTAGCTATGAAAGATAATGAGCTTGTAACGTTTTTTATTTTACATAAAAATGACGGGGTTAAACCATATACAAATAATGAAAAATCTATTTTAATAAGAGCATTTTCAACAGATTTTCACCATCAAGGGAAAGGATATGCAAAACAAGCTTTAAAGATATTACCTGACTTTGTCCGAAATAACTTCTTAGGTATAAATAAAATTATTTTAGCAGTAAACGTTAAAAATGTAGCTGCACAATCTTTATATAAAAAATGTGGTTTTTGTGATAATGGGGTTAGAAGGATGGGACGGAAAGGTGAATTAATCATAATGAGTTACAATTTATAAGAATCATTCTTAGAAGTAGGGAAGAAAGATAAAGAAAAACGAAAAATTTCGAAAAGAAAGCCCCTGTATCAATCATCAGGAGCTTTCTTATAATTTAATTTTGGAATTAAGCTTCTTTTCATTATTTTTTGCTTATTTATTATCTGGAGTCAATGAATAAAGAAGTTTTAAATGTATTAAAAAGTTATTTTATTTCCCACAAACCAAAATAGCCTCCCGCAAACGAGAAATACCTTCCTCAATTTGATCAATATCCACTTTTCCATAAGATAAACGAATATAACCATCTTTCGCGCCGAAAATACTACCAGGCATAAAAGCAATTTCTTGTTTTAAGCTTTGCATAATGAGTTGTTTTTCGTTTATCGGTTCTTTTAATTTTCCCCATATGTAAATACCACCAGTAGGGTTTGAAAAAGAGATTTTATCATGAAGTTGCTCGTTTAGAGCACGAACAATAACGTCTCTTTTTTCTGCTAGTTGTTTTCGTAACGGTACGATATGCGACTGAAATGGTACAGTTTCGAAAAACTGCTGCATAAGCCACTGCGGGAATATGCTCATACCTAATTCCATTTGGTGCCGTGCGTCGGATAATCTTTCTACTACAGATTGCGGAGCAACGAGCCAGCCGACTCGTAATCCTGGCGCAATCATTTTTGATAAAGAATGTACATAAATAACTGTTCCGTTTTCATCTATTGATTTCAAAGTAGGACAAGGCTGTTTCTTTTCTAGCGTCAGCAAGCTGGATGGATCATCTTCAACGATTGCAATTCGTAAATCTGCGCAAAGTGATAACAGTGTTTTTCTACGGTTTGGATGAAGCATCGTTCCCGTAGGGTTTTGGAAATTTGGATTTAAAAAGATCATTTTAATACGGTGTTTTCTATATAACTCCTGTACATCGTCTGGATTAATCCCATGTTCATCGACAGGTAATGGGAAAATACGAATACCTGCTGATTGGAATAGAGGCAGGGAATAACAGTGTGAAGGACTTTCGAAAGCAACAGCATCACCGGGATTTAATAAACATTGTACGATAAGGTGAAGTGCTTGCTGTGCACCAGATGTAATCATAATGGATTGTTCAGTCGCCTCAACTTTTAAATATTCTTTCATATATTTTACGACCGCTTGTCTTAGCGGGAGATAGCCTTGCGGATGATCATAACTTAATGAATGCGTTAACGGTTGTTCTCGTAAAATCGTTTGTAGTTGATCGTGAGGATAAAGATTACAGCCGAGCTCTCCGTTTGCAAAATCTATAATATTTTCATTTTGTTGTATTTCTGCCCGAATATGGCGAAGTAACGGTAAGTTTGGTAAAAACGTACCACCTTCTACGAAATTTCTCCAGTTCGGCGTTAATGTTGGAGAAACGCCCCACATATGTGTACTTACACGTGTACCTTTACCAGTCGTACTTTCTACAATTCCCATAGCACGTAACTCATTATAAGCAGTCGTTACTGTACTACGGTTTACATTTAACTGCGTAGCTAATTTCCGTTCGGAAGGTAGGAAGCTTCCTGGAGGAAGTTCTCCGTATGTAATACGTTTCTCAATAAAGTCAACAACTTGCTGATAAATAGGGATTTTACTGTCATTATCTAGCTTCCATTCCATAAAAAACGCCTCCGTATCTCTTATATAAATCCAGTATAGCAAATTGGCTGGGTAAAAAAACAGCCAATTGGACGGTGTTATATCCAGCCAATTTTACTATGCTAAATATGGAAGGGGAGATTCGGATGAAACGATGGCAAATGGAATGGCTCCTAGTATCAGTTGCGTTAGTATGGGGAGCAAATTATACAATAGGAAAGTATGGCGTGGCATTTATGTCATCCATTCAATTTAATAGTTTACGATTTTTAGTAGCATCACCGGTATTATTACTTATTACTTTTATGATGGAACGCTCATTACGTATTGAAAGAAAAGATTGGTTACGATTAGTAGCAGTCGGCATCGTTGGTACGACAATGTATCAAACGATGTTTATGCTATCCGTGAAATATACTTCAGCAACGAACGCCTCATTATTAATTGCGATGTCCCCTATTTTTACAGGGATATTAGCAGTATTGCACAAACAAGAACGTTTTTCGATGAAAGTACAAATTGGTTCAATCGTAGCGTTTATTGGTGCAGCATTCGTTTTATTAACAGGACACACAGGAGGAGCTACTTACGAGTATGCGTGGCTCGGAAATATAATTGGATTAGTCGCAGCAATTGCGTGGGGATGGTACCCAATTTTAGCACAACCTCTTATTACAAAGTACTCCGCAATGAGAGTCACATCATGGTCTACTTTAATTGGAATTGTACCTCTCGTTATATACTGTTTATTCAACGTAAACACACTAACGTGGCCAGTAGATACACCAAGCTGGGAATCACTAGCATATTCAATCGTCTTTGCGACCATATTCGGACTTGCAATGTGGTATGTCGGTATTAGTAAAATAGGCTCAACGAAAGTAATGGTTTATATGTATCTTGTGCCATTGTTTGCAGTGATCTTTGCGGCAGTAACCATTGGAGAGCAAATTAATTTGATGCAACTAGTTGGCGGGCTTATTATCTTCATCGGTTTATATGTTGTAAAAAAAGGCGGAATGAAAAAGCCTGCTCTCAATTTGAAAAAAGTAAGTTAACAGTAAAAATGATCTCTTTCATATAGAAGGAGATCATTTTTTATTTCGTAATAAAAGCGCGTGTTGAACGGCCCATTTTTGATGATCGTGAAGGAGAAGTTCTACAGCAAGTAAAGAGACATCCACTTTAGCACGTGATCATCCTCACAGTTTGCAGTTTGTTTCTGTACCATATTTGCAATGTAAAAGAACCCAACATTCAAATAATATGTATCTTCCTTTTCTGCATAAAAATATCGAGCTGCATTACCGATATATTGATCAATTTCAATCGCCCATCCTAATTCCTCTAGTAGTTCACGGTGCAAACATTCTTCTTTTGTTTCATTACCTTCCATACCGCCACCAGGTAAAAAGTAACGGTCACCTTTTTGGATAACAGCAATCTTTGAAGAAGTTGAGTTGAAAATAATTGCATAACAACTAGGTCGTAATACATATTGCTCAGTAGGCTTTTTATAGCCAAAAGTAAGTTTAGATATCATAAAACACGTCACCTCTCTATAAAATACATAAAAGGAATAATAAGGTAAAAACAAAATTGTATAAGTATAATCTTACGAGATTGGAGTGATAACAAAATGATAAATCGAAAGTGTACGCGCTGTAAAGAAATTACAGGTACATTGCACGGTGGTAAAAAAATTAAGGAAGAATTTCTATGTGAGGACTGTTTGCAAAAAGGAATTAAAAGCGGGGAAATCGAATTATCACAAGTGGAGCAAGAACAAACTTCGTATCTTTCTATAAAAATATTAAAAATAATGAGTGTGATTTATTTAATAGTATCTATTATAATCGCTATTTCTGCTGGAGCATTTATACAGGATCCAGGGTTTGGTGGAATATCCTTTTCAATAACAGGTGCAGTTGGTGTTATGATAATTGGATCGATATTCCAGTCTGTTCTCGTATTTTGCGGGATATGGGTATTTATCCTTTTAGTAGAAACAGTCATTAAAATTTATGGAAAAATGAAGTGAGTGAGAGGGAGAAACATATGCGAGTAAGAAACATCCAAGGGGAAGATTATGTAAAGATTCATTCTGTTTTAAATGATTGGTGGGGCGGGAGAGACATGGCTGCCATGTTGCCAAAATTGTTTTTCGTTCACTTTCAAGAAACGAGTTTTATCATTGAAGAAGAAGGAGAAACGTTAGGTTTCTTATGTGGATTTTTTTCACAAACATATAAAGATGAAGCATACGTTCATTTTATCGGTGTAAATCCGAAGTATAGAAGAAGAGGAATCGCATCGACATTGTATTCTTATTTCTTTGATGTCGCTCGTGCAAATAATCGTAAAGTTGTAAAAGCAATTACGTCACCAACTAATAAAAAGTCGATACAGTTTCATCAAGAAATCGGTTTTCGAATTGAGGCTGGGGATGATGAAGTAGAGGGTGTATCGGTACATACAAATTATGATGGGAATGGCTTGAGTAGAGTTTTATTTTTGAAAAATGTGTAGATAAAAGGGGAATGATTGCATGGATATGCAGCAACGGAGAATGTTAGTAGCAGGAATTGTTTTAGCAGTAGTGTTAGGGGTAGGCTATTTTTCGACAAACGTATTACAAACTTTCTCAATCGTATGTTTAGCAGTAGCGATTGTATTTGGGGTTATAGGTAGCATACAAAAGAAACGTCAAAACAAGAATTAAAAATTTGAAAATTTTATGATACCTCAAAATTTCTCGTTTTAGGGTATTTGTTTTTCTTAGCTTAATGGCGATTGGATTGTATCACAAATTCTATTAAATTAAGTTTATATCAAAACACCATGCTTGCCCTGTTGTTGCAGACATAATGATATCCTTTTTTATTTTGTTAATTTAATAGAAGTGAGTGGGATGTCAAAAGCAATTTCTGTAAAATAATTTCATCAAAAGAAGGGGATTTATATGCATTTTGAAAGAGATAGATATTTTTTGGAGATGGCATTGGAAGAAGCAGAAAAGGCATTAAAAGAAAACACATATCCAGTAGGAGCGGTTATTGTTGATGGAAATAATAATGTCATTGCAAGAGGAAGAAATAGAGTGCATCCACAAAAAGACATAACAGCTCACGCAGAGATAGACGCTATTCGCAATGCAGGGGAAGCAATGTTTGATGCGAAAATAAAAAATGAGAAGTTTACTATTTATAGCACGTTGGAACCGTGTCCAATGTGTACAGGTGGTATTTTATTCGCAAAAATACAGAGAGTAGTCTGGTTACTAAATGACGACTTAGGTTTTGGTGGATATAAAAAGATAAAAAATGCTTTAGTTTTCGAAGGAAATTTAATAAAATCGACATAGGGGAAGAACCATTTGAAGACTTAAAAACAAGACAAAAAGAACTTATGAGACAATGGGAGCTAAATCCCAATAATATTATTAATTTGCGTAGGGCTATAAAAAAATAGTTGTTTCTTTCAATTAAATCGGGATACTGCCACATTACCATCAATTTAAAAAATATAGTGAAATTATATCGATTTAACAATAGAATATGGAAGAATCTATTACGAATAGAAAGCCGTCCTAAAAGTATTCTAGGATGGTTCTTTTTGTTGTGAGGAGATAAAGAGTATGGAGAATAAACAGAGTAGAAATGAGTATGTAAGACGCATACATAAGGTTCAAGATTATATAGAATCAAACATAGACAGTTCACTATCCATTGAAGAGCTAGCTGATATAGCAGGATTTTCGAAGTATCATTTTCATCGGATTTTTAAAGGAATAGTTGATGAGCCATTATCTCGGTATGTGAATCGCTTGAAACTAGAAAGGGCAACACATCTACTTACATATCGCGCAGATATGACGATTACAGATATTGCGTATCACTTCGGATTCACAGATTCAGCAGTTTTCTCCCGAACATTTAAAAATTATTACGGCGTAAGTCCGTCTCAATATCGAAACGATAATAGCAAGAATTGCAAAGACGTAAGGGGAATTCCTCAATACAATGAATGTAAGAAGGTTCGAGGAAATGTTGAAATTGTAACAGCGGATAATATAAACGTCGCATACATAAGACATACAGGTACATATGAAGAGTTAGCTATAGCTTTTCCAGAAATGATAGAAAAATTATTTCGTTACGCGGCGAAGAAAAACTATCATGTATTTGAGGATACGAAAGTATTAACCATTTACCACGATCATCATGAATTTACTGAGGACTATCATTTAAGAACAAGTTTATGTATAACAATTCCGGATGCGTCCGCAGTAGAAACGAGTGATATTGGAATAATGATAATACCTTCAGGCAAGTATACAGTAGGACATTTTGAAATATTCCAAGATGAATATAAGGGAGCGTGGGACTTTATATATGGTGAGTGGCTGCCAAATAGCGGATATAAACCGAGAGACTCGTATCCTTTTGAAGTATATAGAAATGACCCAAAGCAGCATCCAAAGCATAAACATATAGTTGATATATATGTACCTATCGAACCTTTTTAATTACAGGTTAAAGGGGAAAGAATAATGAAAACTGCTGAAAAGTTAGATCAGATTATAAAAGAAGAATATGAAAATATGAATGGTATGTTAGTAATGCAGAAAGGTAATGTTATTTTTGAAAAATATTATAACGATTACGGACAAAATGATACATTTCATGTAGCGTCAGTTACAAAAACGATAATCTCTGCGCTAATTGGAATATGTATAGATAAGGGCTATATAAAAAGTGTTGATCAAAAAGTAATAGAGTTTTTCCCTGAATATAAAGTAAAGTCATCTGAAGTAACAGTGCGACACCTACTTACAATGACAGCTCCATACCCTTTTGTAGACTGGCAGGAACCGTTAGAAGAATTATGTACACAACTAGACTGGGTACAGTATACACTTCATAGAATGGGGAACGGTGGAGAGATTGGAGCTTTTAAATATTCATCTGCAGGAGCTCATATACTATCAGCGATCATAACGAACGCAATAGGAAAAAATGCGCGTGAATTTGCGAATGAATACTTATTTCAGCCACTCGGCATGAGAGAAATTCCAAACTATAATATGAAAGCATTTGGATTTGATGACTTATTCGGAAAAGATGTGAAAGGATGGGTTCACGATCCAAATGGTATTTCGACGGGCGGCTGGGGACTAACGTTAACGGTTAGGGATATGGCTAAGTTTGGACAGATGTATTTGAATGAAGGTATTCATAATGGAAAACAAATACTATCAAAATCATGGATAAAAGAATCAATAGCGATGAATTCAAATCAATATGGTTACTTATGGTGGTTACGAGAAGAAGAGGGTGTCTATTCGTATTGTGCAATGGGTGATGGTGGGAATATGATTTGTTGTATTCCAGAGAAGGAATTGGTGGTGGTGATGGCTTCTGAAGTTGTGCCAGAAACAAAGGATAGATGGAGATTAATCAAAGAGTATATACTTTTAAAAGAGTAATGGTGAACTTGTAGAAAAATTTAAACGCTCCCCGTAACTTTCCGCAATAAAAAATCGTTAAACATTAGGAAGGGTTATTAATCACGAATGGGGGAGAACCATGAAAATTCTAATTCTAGGCGGTACACGATTTTTGGGAAGAGCATTTGCAGATGAGGCTTTACAGAGAGGGCATGAAATTACGTTATTTAACCGAGGAACAAACAAAGAAGTTTTTCCTGAAGTGGAGCAGCTGATCGGTGACAGAAATGGTGATGTATCAAGTTTAAAAAATCGAAAGTGGGATGTTGTCATAGACACGTGTGGATTTTCTCCACATCATATTAGGAATGTTGGAGAAGTGCTTAAAGATAATATTGAACACTATATATTCATCTCAAGCCTTTCCGTATATAACGATTGGATTCCTCATGACATAAAAGAAGACTATATATTACAACCTGAACCGACGGAAGAGCAAATAAAGGCTGTAGAGAATGGTGAAATATCTCATTATGAGCATTATGGTGCGCTGAAAGTATTATGCGAAAAAGAAGCAGAGAAGTATTGGCCGGGGCGTGTTTTACACGTAAGAGCAGGACTTCTTTCAGGAATGTTCGATTATACAGATCGACTTCCATACTGGATTCAGCGTGTAGCAAAAGGAGGTAACGTGTTAGTTCCAGGAAGAAAAAATCGTCCAGTGCAGATAGTTGATATAAAAGATGTCGCGAGATTTGGACTCAACATGGCAGAAAATAATAAAGCAGGTACATTCAATATAACAGGTCCGAATGATGAATTGACGATGGAAGAGCTATTAAATACGTGTAAAAAAGTTACGAATAGCGATGCTGAATTTGTTTGGATAGACGAATCGTTTATGAGTGAACACAATGTGCAGCCTTGGACAGAAATGCCTTTGTGGATTCCAGAAACTTTCCCATTAGATGGTGAGACGAAGCCGTGGAGAGGCGGGTTTTCTATTTGTATCGAAAGTGCGGTTAATGAAGGACTTACTTTTAGAAGAATAGACGAGACAGTTACAGATGTGTATGAGTGGATGGAGAGTACGGAAGAATGGGAATTAAAAGCAGGTATTTCAGGCGAGAGGGAGAAGGAATTGTTAGAAAGATGGTATCAATAAATTTAGCGGAGTTCTTTGAATATGCTTGATTGCACATAAGGAGGAAAAGGTGATGTGGAAAGACACCATTCACAGTATCTCATTAAATTTAAGCTTGAAAAACCCAGCTACGAAGGATGAACTTACTGATATACAAAAATGTTTACATGTGGAGTTACCGAATGATTTATATCAATTATTACAGGAAACAAACGGTATAGAAGGTGAATACGGTGACTTTATATGGTCTGCTTCAAAAATTAAAACTGAAAATATGAGTATAAGAAATATAGTTGATTTTAAGGATTTATACATGCCTTTTGACTGTTTATTATTTTTTGCTGATGGGGGAAATGGTGATTTGTTTGGCTATTCCATTTTGAATGGAAAAGTACAAAGAGATGATATATATGTATGGAACCATGAAAATGATAGTAGAACGTGGGTTGCTCCTTCTTTAAAGACTTTTATGGAGTGGTGGGAGAGTGGAAAGATGATAATTTAAATATAGTATCAAAAAAAGTGCCTTGTTACTAAAGAAACAAGGCACTTTTTCATGAATAATTAATCTACCACTCAATCGGTTCTTCTCCGTACATCTCCCATAGCTTAGGAAACATCTTTTTTAAACCTTCCTCATCGTCTTCATCCCAATCTAACTCGATATCAACTTCCTCAAACTCTTCATTTGTTAAGACATGGTAAAGTGTAAAGTAAGTATCATCTTCGTCACCAGTTTTTTCTGCATATACAGTGAAACCGAAATATAAAGAAAGTTCTTCTATTTCTGGGACGTCATACTCACTCAAATTTTCTAATACAGGAATTAATCGTTCTGGATCTTCAATACAAGCTTCGTATGTCTCTTTTCCTTGATATAATAACCATCCGCGGAAGTAATCGAAAGTATCATCTGAACAGCCACCCATAATAATATAGGCTGCTGCCCATAAACGGGAGGTATAGGAGTCTTTCAAAAGGCGATGCATATGCGTATCAAAAGCTACAATTTCATGTACTGTACGTTTAGCAAGGTGAGAAGTAAGCCATTCTATTTGTTCTTCTTGGTCCTCACCTTTCGTTTTTGCACGATGAAGTAGCTCCCAAAATTCTTCTTCGGTTATCGTTTTTTCTTTTATGTAATCTTCCCCAGGCAACGGGTCTGTATATCCTTTTTTACGTTTGGAAGCAACTAGTTTATTAGCTTCTTTCATACATTCTTCTTCTGTTTCAAACTCTTTCGCTTTCACACTGCCAGCTGTGCCAATTTTTCCGTAAAACACAACATAGTCTTTTTCTTTCACAACGATTTTCCAAAACTTATTTGATTTCTCAGTTTGCTGGATTAATAACGTTTCCATCCGTACCCCCATAATGTTTTCTAGTGTGCAATATGATTGTAACATATGTATATACACTTGTAATGATGAAAAATAATAGTTCAGAAAATTCAAAAATAATTGAATGGAGTGGATAAATTTAGTAACCTTATTTGTACAGTAATTACATAATTGTTTTGTAATAATTCGATATTTATATAAGGGGGCGTTACGGATGGATCTTACGTTTAAAGTTGAGGAAACATGTTTTAATTACCGCGTTGGAGCAATTTGTAAACATGATAATAAAATACTCATTCTGCAAGGTGACGGTGAAGATTTTTGGTATGTACCCGGCGGTAGAGTAAAAATGCTAGAGAATAGTGAAGATGCATTAAAACGAGAGCTTGCGGAAGAGATAGGTGTTCCTATTAAAAGGAAAAGGTTAATATGGTCAGTAGAAAATTTCTTTACACTTTCTGAGCGAAAGTTTCATGAAATTAGTTTTTATTATGAAGTAGAGCTACATGAGTTACCTGCGAGTGGAGCGGATCAATATATTTTGGAAGAAGAGGGTAGAACGTATTTGTTTAGATGGGTGCCAGTAGAAGAACTGCATACATATAACTTACAGCCTGCATTTATAAAAGAGAAAGTAAAGGATGTATCAGTTCACACAGAACATATCGTATTACAAAAGTAAATGTATTCGGAGGGGAAAATGGTGAAGGGAACTAAAAAAGAGGTACATATAAATGACAAAGTAATTTATTACACACATATCGAAAAAGGTTCTAGTACCGTTTGCTTTATGTTTTCAGGTTCAGGATACAATTATGATAAACCGTTATTTTATTACGCAACGATGTTAATGCTTGAACATAAAATAGATGTTGTACATATTCATTATTCTTATGATGGACAATTAATGAATAAACCAATGGAAGAAGTAACGAAAGTAATGATGGATGATATTAATCCTGTAATAAATGAAGTATTAAAAGATGAGCAATGCAACGAGACTATGTTTTTAGGGAAGTCACTCGGAACAATTCCGATTGCAAATGATTTAATGAGGAGAGAAGAATTCGCGCAGTCAAAAATGATACTATTTACACCTTTACTGACGTTTGATACAATTTTTGATTCTATCTTACATAGTCGACAAGTAGGGTCTTTAGTTATTGAGGATAAAGATCACCAATACAATGCAGATCAAATTGATCAGTTACATAAAACAAATTTAACGATTGATGTTGTTAAAAACGCAAATCATTCTGTAAATGTTGGGGAATATGAAACAAAGAATTCAATTGAAGCGATAGCAAATATAATAGAAAAGCTTAAAGAAGTTGTTAGGAAAAAATAACTTATCAATACATGCAAAAAGAGGTGCGAATTACACCTCTTTTACTTTAATAAGCCTTCAAAACATGAAGTAAATAATCCTTACGATTCAGCGGATTATAATCAACACGTTTTCGAGTAGGGAAGGGAGCCATAAGTTTTGTGAAACCAGCTGGCTTCGTTGTAAATATGCCTTCTCCTTCTGTAAATGAATGTAGTATTCGTTTGAAACTCTCTGTTTTCGCAACAGGTAATGATCCTGTTAACTGATAAGAATTGTTATTGAATATAGGCTCTGCAAAAGTTGCTGGAACGGCAGCAAGCTTATACATTGCAGTACTAATTGCGTGCTCCGGTACAGTTAATTCAAATTCATTTACTGGTTCATATACATATGTTTCAGCTTGCTTTAAAGCATCCATTAATACGATCGGTGTCAAATTTCTAAAGTCACTCGCTGTTGTAACAGGACTAGCATAACCAGTATGTGTTAACGTGACGATAATATCTGTAACTTCCCATCCATATAATCCTTGTTTTAACGTTTGAAATACCGTATCTTCAATCGCTTTATGAAATGCTAAAGGTAGTGAGCCGAGCTCAACACCTAATTTATATGTTATACCGCAATTAAGTTCACCACGTTCAACTTTGAATCCGATTGTTGCGTAAAATGGATTCTCTTTTTCACCCATTACTTCAACAGAATTGCCTACGCCAATTGGTTTCTCGATACATACAACTCGCGTATTTGAAAAAGTAACCTGCAAATTATATTTCTCATAAAGTGTTGTTTCAATTACTTCTTTTTGTACCTCACCGAAAAGGCGAATATATAGTTCATTATGAACATCGTCTTTCCAAACTTTAATGAGCGGATCTTCTTCACATAGTTCCATAAGAACAGCGTATAAATTATGAATTTGCTCTTTAGGTACCGCATCAATGGCAGCTTCCATTTGTGGTTCGGCAAAGTGAATATCTTTTATATAATCCGTACGTTCACCGATAATATCACCAATTTTAATATCATTCAGCCCCCACACTTTACAAAACTCACCGCTAGGAACGGTAGAAGTTTGAACGGTATCTCCATTATGAAATAGGCACATTTTTTTTATCTTTTCTTTATGGAATAGAGACTTACTGCGCTGTATATTAACATATTTTCTAACATGTAAGCTACCTGAAAAAACTCTTATATAAGCAACCTTTTCTCCAGAAGGTTCACGTTCAATTTTAAAAACAACACCGGATAATGGTTCCTCTTGTGCCGATGTAAGAGCTGGAATGAGAGCCGGAAGTTTTTCAAGAAGTTCTGTTACGCCCATACCAGCCATTGCTGAACCGAAAAAGATTGGATACACATTCGCTTGCTGTATTTGCTGTTCTAGTTTTTCTCTTAATAGTGCGTCCGGTATTATTTCGTTATTTACATATGATTCAAGTAATGATTCATTAAATGGTGCTAACAGTTCCATACAATCGTCATATGATTTGTATTCAATGATCCGGGCTTCTTTCGTTCCTTCGTTTAGAACAGAGTAGAAGGGGAATGCTTCATTTGAAAGAACCTCTTTTATTTGTTTCATAACTTTTTCACTGTTTGCGCCACTACGATCAATTTTATTAACGAATAAAATAGTCGGTATGTTTAGTTTCTGTAATGTTCGCATTAAAATTTTTGTTTGTGCTTGCACACCTTCAACGGCAGAGATAACTAAAATCGCACCGTCTAGAACGCGGAATGATCGCTCCACTTCAGCGATAAAATCAGCGTGTCCAGGTGTATCAATGACATTTACTTTTACATCATCAATAAAGAAAGAAACGACAGATGCTTTAATCGTAATTCCGCGTTGTCTTTCTAATTCCATTGAGTCAGTTTGTGTATTACCACTATCTACTCGGCCAATTTCTTTAATCACATTCGTTTCATAAAGAATACGCTCAGTCAAACTCGTCTTGCCAGCGTCTACGTGCGCGACAATCCCTATATTTATTGTTGTCATTTGTGAATATCCTCATTTCATTTTCCATTTTCAATTCCTCATTTCTATTTGTATATTGCCGCATTATCAATCACTCTCCAGTTCTTTAAATTAGTATTATTATAGTGCAATTAACATTATTTGTAACGCTACAAAGCGCCTTAATTTGGAAAAAATAAAATAAAAACAAAATGCTTGCATTCTAAATCGATATAGATTATATTAATTGACATATCAACTATTGATACATCAAACATTTTTATTTTGATTGTAAAGGAGGGTTAATTTGACAAGTTCATGCTCAAAAGAAGCGATTATTTTATATAAATTACACTTTCTAAATAAAGAAGTAAGTTCGAAATTTGAAGGGTGTACGGGTATGAGCCAGTCTCGATTAGAGCTTATACTTCAGTTATATGAAGTAGGTGAAATTAGTCAAAAAGCACTTCAACAAGAAGTGAATATTGATAATGCTGCGATAACAAGGCATTTAAAGCAGCTTGAGGCCAATGAAATGATTGTAAGACGTAAAAATCCAGATGATAACAGAATTACGTTAGTTTCTCTTACTGAAGAGGGACGAAATAAAATTCAAGCATTTCAAGAGGAAAAAGAACGTTTTGCAGCATCTGCATTTAAAGGATTAAGTGAGGAAGAACGCGATAATCTTTTAAATATGTTAAATCACATTCAAGAAAATATAAAAGAATTATAAAAAAGGGAGAATACAACTATGACTAACTCAGTAAAAACAAATGATTTTAACGAAATTTTAACAGGACGTCGTTCAATTCGTAAGTACGACCCTTCAGTGAAAATTAGCAAAGAAGAAATGACAGAAATTCTTACAGAAGCAACACTTGCACCATCTTCAGTAAACATGCAACCATGGAGATTCGTAGTGATTGAAAGTGACGAAGCGAAAGCAACACTTGCGCCACTTGCGAAATTCAATCAATCTCAAGTAGAAACATCTTCAGCAATGATCGCTTTATTTGGTGACTTAAACAACTTTGATAACGCAGAAGAAATTTATGGTACAGCAGTAGAGCGTGGACTTATGCCAGCAGAAGTAAAAGAAGATCAAATGAAAAAACTTTCAGCTTACTTCTCTATGGTTACACCAGAAGTAATGAAAGATACAGTATTAATTGACGGTGGTCTTGTAGCGATGCAATTTATGCTAGCAGCTCGTGCTCACGGCTATGACACTTGTCCAATTGGCGGATTTGAAAAAGAACAAATCGCAGAAGCATTCGGATTAGATAAAGAACGTCACGTACCAGTAATGTTAATTTCAATCGGAAAAGCTGCTGACAGTGGTTACCAATCAGTACGCCTTCCAATTGAAAAAGTTGCTGAGTGGAAGTAATCTAATTAGGTCATAGAAATATATGGAATATGAAAGGGGAAACACCATGATTATTATTCACGCAATATTTCAAGTAGACCCAGCAAAACAACAAGCATTTTTAGAAGAAATTCGTCCGCTCATTCATAATTCAAGAGAAGAAAGTGGAAATGTATCTTATGACTTATATAAAGATACAGAAAAAGAAAATGTATATACAATGGTAGAAGTATGGAAAGATGAAGAGGCAGTTGCGGGTCATAATACGAGTGAACACTTCACATCTTTCGTTAGTAAAGCAGCACAGTTTTTAACTGCTCCATTAGATATAAAAGCTTATAATGGAGAGTTAGTGAAATAATAAGGTAGAAAAGATGACTTTAGCGTATAGCTGAGGTCATCTTTTTTGTATAAGTAGAAGCTACTTTTGACACAATTATGTTGAAATTATGTTCAGTAATAGTGGTGAATTGTATGTTAAATTCGAACATTTCGTTTATTGGAATATTTTTCCGTGTTATAATTTTCTTGAAAATATAAGGTAGAGGGGAGTAAGTGATGGGAGAATTTCAAAGTAATTTGCATAGGGCAACGCAACTTGCAACGAAAATGAGAAATGCTTCAGATCGAATGCAAAGTGCTACTAGTCGCTCTATAAATAAGGCAACGCGTACGACACTATCTGTGAACTCTAAAGCACAAGAAGCAAATCAACAAAATTTACAGATCACGACACAATTTTGCGCTGCTTTTCAACAAACGATTGATAATATCCATTCCGTAGCAAATGAATTTGAGAAAATGGATACCGGACTTCAAAAGACTTTTCAATAATGTAACAGCATACGTAAAGGGGAAAAGGTAGGGAGAAAAGATGAGTCAAGAAATTGAAACGAAAATCAGTCAATGTAATCAAAAATTACGAATTATATTTGAAGAACAAAATGAAAACCGAATGGTGCTGCAAAATCAAGAACGAGCTGAGGCTAGTTTTCATGAATGGAAAAATAAAAATAATCGTTTATTTAACCGAATACTAGAAACTTGGTATGGTGACAAAGAAGCATTTCACTTTTTTACGAATATGCGGCAAGAGATCGGGCAGTATGAAAGAAAACTTACATTCGAATTAGAAAACGAAAAAGAGACGTTGCTTAAAGAAAAACGGCATCTCAGTGAGAAAGAAAACAACCTTTCCTATGAACAGCAGCAACTACAAAGGGAGGCCAATACATGAGTTTAAACATGTATTTGGGAGAAGTACAAAGTCAAACTCAAAGTATGAACGCTATATGTAATGCTACGATTCAAAGTATGGAACAAGCCATTCAATCTATTGATGCCTTTGCGATAGACACAGTATTACAAGGACAAACATACAGTAGTGCAAAAGCCTACCTTGTCCAAACATTTCGGCCATTAGCACAAGGAATCATATGCTTATGTGAAGAATTAATGCGCCAAAACGAAGCATTTCCAAACGATTTTCAAGCAAAAGTTGCTTCAACAGATGTTATCGAACATGAAATAAGACAACAAATACAAGAAATCAATCAATCCATTGCAAGTATAGAAGCAATAGAAGTACTTACACCAATGCCTGGAGTAGACGCAATTATTGCAGTCTTAATTGCAATGAGAAAAAAACTAGAAGAAAAACTAGAGCGTCTATATGAATTCAATCATTCATCCAGCAACAACTACAGCACCGCCCTCCAATTAGCCGCTAGCATCACAGCCGGACTCGCTGAAGTGCAAAGCGGGAAAGGGTTTAGTCCTGTGAGTGGGACGTTTCATAGTGAAAAGTTAAATATGGAATGGGCAAAGCAAATTCAAATAATTATAGAAGAAAAAATACGGAAATCTGACAATGGTATTGGAAAAAGTGTAGATTTAGAGCACAATGTGTATAACGACTTTGAAGGAATAAGCAGCGAAAATCAATCTATCAATAATAGATTTACAAAAGATGAGATACAAGCGACACAAAAATACCTTGAAGGAATTAAAAATGGTACAATAAAAGGGAATATAGGTGAGGATTTCCAAGTTGAAACCGATGATTATGAAATGGAGCATAACATTTTTGGCCAGCCAGTCGGTGGTAGAAGACCAGAACTCGATCCTTTTTTAATCGGTTTGGCGAAGTTTGGATTCGATTTTCTCTTTGGTGACCTTTTCACACTCTTTGACCCAGAAGCTACCTATGGTGAAAAACTCCTAGCAGTTGGGATGATGACTCCATATGGGAAAGGTGTAAAAATAGTTGATAAACTTCATGATTTAAAAAAGGTTGGAGATGTGAAGAAAGCAACGTCTGGGAGTGCGGGGGTTGCTAAGGGGATAGATAATCCTTTACTACCAGGTGAAGGGAAAGTTGGAACATATGAAGAATTAATTGATGCAGGAACACGTGGAGACAATATAACTCCTCACCATATGCCGTCTGCAAAATATATGAAAACAAAAGCAGAGGTACATAAAAATGATGGAGTAAGTATGAATATGGAGCACCCTCATCCAGGGAAAGGGGGCAGGCACCGTCAAACTGAAACATACGGAATGACTGGTAAGAAATTAGATGCCTATCTTAACCTTGAACCACGTGACGCTTTAGCACGTGATATAATTGATGCAAGGAATATTTATATAAAAGAAGGACTTTACACTCCTGAGATACGTTCAGGACTATTGGAAGTAATAAAATTAAATAAAACAAAGTACCCAAATATTTTTGACAGACAATAGGAGGTGGGGAAAGTTGGACATTTTAGTCGAACTTACCGAATTAAAGAATAGTCGTTTATTAAGAGATGAGAATGAAGTAGAAAAATTTGAAAAATCTATTGGGAATATTTTAGAAATGGAGGATGTTAACCATATAGAAGTATTGTGTCAAGGCTTTGATGATTTAACTGAAAATGATGAAGTAATGTTTGGTTTAATTCATGCTATAGAGTCGTATGACAAGATTGTTAGTTCTGAAGTTTCGCTGAAAGTGTTAGCTAATTCTATTCCTAAGATGATTCCTCATGCTAAGGAATGGTTAAAGATACTTCACAAAAGAATATTGAATCATGAACCATCGAGGAATATTTATAAAAAAATCATCCCTACATTAAACAATGATATTCAGAAATATGTTGTTTCTCAATTAACTAGTATTAAAGAAAGAAACCCAAGTCGTTTTGAAGAAAGTGTAAATTCAATATTAGATTTTTTAAAGTAAGTTAAAAACCTTGACTGGCTAAATGCCTTTCAAGGTTTTTTAGTAAACTAAAAGGTTTTACTTTTTGAAAATTTCACATGTAAATCAAAACTTATAATAGTAAATTGATATTCAAATATAGCGACAAAACTTACAGAATAATAGTTATCTATTAAATGAAACTACAATTCATAAGTGTTGATTTCTTTTTCTACCATTTTAAAACAAATATTATATTACTCCTGAGATTAACACAAATAGCTACCACAATATTAGGCGATAAGGCACTAAATAAAGTAGGCCATATCACAAAAGGAGCAAAAGCATCAAGTGGAGTAAGTACATTTGCTAATGCAGTAAAACTAGCAAAAGAATTGAAGCCTACGCTTGAAATGTTACAATCATTTAAGAAAGAGGCTTCCTATGCATTCTCTAATGTTGGTGGAACTATTATAACCAAAATACCACAAGGCGAATTATTAGAAGCTTTTTATAAGTTTGCGAAGTCTAAAGATGGTGGTAAGGGTAAAACTGGTGAAAAACTATCTAAAAAGAAATCAATACCGGACTTTGTGAAAAAGCAATGGGAAGCAGGGAATAGATTTAATAAGGAAAATCGTCCTCGATATCCTTATAATGAAGTAGAGTTAGAGGCAAAGGAAATCAATGGGAAGAAATATGTTGTAGATTCTTATATTCCGGGTGAAGAAATTGTCTCGAGGAAATTTACCCAATTGGCTGAAGTAAAAGAAAAGACGGCATTAAGTTATTTAAGTGAGTTTACTAAAAAGTATTCTTCCGGTTCAGAAGTTTCTTCAGGTAAATTTAATCCTAATGCTTTAAAAGGTGGTCGACTAGATGGAGAGTTAATTTTGGAAATCCCTGTACAAACAAAGCCAGTTCCACAAAAAATTATTGAAGAGGCGAATGAGAAAGGGATTATTATTCGTGATATTAATGGGAAGGTGTATAATTAATGGGAATTTATTATTGTGATAAGTGGTCTAATATAAAAAAGAAGCCTTGGAATATTATTGATGAGAATACAGCCAAGACACTTCATGAAAATCGTCATTCTTATACTGCTGTTCTTAGTGATGGAGAGCAGCCAAAGTATTTAGTAAATGTCACTGAGAAATGGGTATCGGTAAGTTTTTTGGATGATTTTCTTCGTAAATATTTACACTACGATTTTATTGTTAAAGAAGATAATAGACTATTCCTAAGGACAATAATGTATTGGGAATATGACGGGGATACACAGTTAAAAAGTATGATTTTGGGGTATCAAGAAAATGGTCATATTGCTATGGAGCAAAAAGATTCTAAAACTGGAGAAGTAGAAGAGCGAGAGATAAAAGATGATGTATCTAGAAATTGGGATGCATTCCCTAAGTTTGGCCAATACTTATATTTGTGCAAAGAAGAGAGGTAATTCTTTTGAATATAAGAACAATAACTAGGCGAGATAGCTATTAGTGGGCTAAGAATATAAATAAATGGAATAAACATGAAACTAATGAATTCGTAAGTTTTAAAGATATTGTAAAGTTAATTGGAAATTTCCCCAAATAATCCTACTTAATAAACAGATGAACTTAAAGCACTTGATTGCTGAATAAAAGCAACAAGTGCTTTTTATTTCGGAATTACAATATTTGGTACGGTGAATTGTATATTCAAAAATACCAAAACAAAAGCTTCAAATAATGAAGTGCTTCCACAATTCTCTTTCATGATATGAAGAAGTTTTCAACGACTGGATTATCGTAGCAGTTTACTCTACGAGACATGCCAATCAATCGATTACAAGTATAGAAGCAATAGAAGTACTTACACCAATGCCCGGAGTAGGTGCAATTGTAACGGTATTAGGTGCAATGAGAAAAAAACTGGAAGAAAAACTAGAGCGTCTATATGAATTCAATCATTCATCCAGCAACAACTACAGCACCGCCCTCCAATTAGCCGTTAGCATCACAGCCGGACTCGCTGAAGTGCAAAGCGGGAAAGGATTTAGTCCTGTGAGTGGGACGTTTCATAGTGAAAAGTTAAATATGGAATGGGCAAAGCAAATTCAAATAATTTATAGAAGAGAAAATACGGAAATCTGATAATGGTATTGGAAAAAGTGTAGATTTAGAGCACAATGTGTATAACGACATTGAAGGAATAAGCAGCGAAAATCAATCTATCAATAATAGATTTACAAAAGAAGAGATACAAGCGACACAAAAATACCTTGAAGGAATTAAAAATGTTACAATAAAAGGGAATATAGGTGAGGATTTCCAAGTTGAAACCGATGATTATGAAATGGAGCATAACATTTTTGGCCAGCCAGTCGGTGGTAGAAGACCAGAACTCGATCCTTTTTTAATCGGTTTGGCGAAGTTTGGATTCGATTTTCTCTTTGGTGACCTTTTCACACTCTTTGACCCAGAAGCTACCTATGGTGAAAAACTCCTAGCAGTTGGGATGATGACTCCATATGGGAAAGGTGTAAAAATAGTTGATAAACTTCATGATTTAAAAAAGGTTGGAGATGTGAAGAAAGCAACGTCTGGGAGTACGGGGGGGATTAAAAATAGACCAACTTGGAGACAATCTGAAATTGATGTAGAGAAGGATTTCCCAGAGTATAATGCTCAAAAGTCTTTTAAAGATGGTAAAGAAGTACCTTATGGAGAAAAAGGTAGTTCTAGACCGGATTTGTATCAAGTTGGTCATAGTATCGAGGTGAAAAATTATAAGATTACTACCTCAAGTGGGCGGAGCAGATTGGCTAATAATGTGTCAAAACAGGTGGAAAAAAGATTAAGTGATTTGCCTAATGGTACCAAACAATCTGTTATAATTGATATTAGGGGACAAAACGTATCAGATGAAATACTGGATGAATTGTATGAAAAGATTATGAATAAAACAAATGGTAAAGTAGATATAAGATTTAAAACAAATTGATTGAGGTGGAATGAATGGCTGTGGGATTTAAGGTGAAATATTACTGGTATCAAGTTGGGCATGGCGATTTCTTGCACTCTTTTTTCTCTACAATAAGCTATCATTTAGAGAAAAATGGATGGGGCAGTGAATATCCTTTTTTATTAAATGAACTTTATAAAGGGAAACTTGAGAATAAGAATATTGATCGTGCAATAATTGAATTAAATGCAATTAAAAAAAAATTACAGAATTATAGTCCATCACAAGTTATATGGGACATTGAAGATTTATCTAAAAGACCACCTTGGGGTAATAATATTAGTAGGGATATCACAAACTTATCAAATTACTTTATAACAAGTGAAGGAGAAGACTTAATAGAATTGTTAATGAAGGCATTGGAAAATGGGATGAAAACTAATTCGGATGTTTTCATAGAAACCATATAAATAATAATATTTTCATTTGATGAGAGGAACGATAATAAGTTAAGATTAAATAAATTAGTGTATGTTCTAGTTAATTAAAAAAAGAATATGATATTCTAAAAATAATAATTGGTTATGAACCTGCAACTAATGAGGATACTTTGCTATTAGAAATTAATGATAAAGTAAATGATTATGACAAAAAATAGATGGAATATTTTCTTGATTTATGAACCTTAAGGTAATTACCTTAAGGTTTTTTATTGCTCTCAAATAAATATTTTCTTTAATCGAAATCTTTAGGTATGTTATTGTTTTTGTATAAATTAGATAGTGAATGTTAAACTGTACTGCAAGATAATAAACTTGATAGTAGCGGAAAGGTTAAAACATTTAAGATAGATGCAAAGGGTAACATCGTTGGAGAATGGCCATAATTTAGAAGCTAGGAGAAATTGAATGGTATGAGAGATTATTTATGTATAGAAGAAAAATGTAGAGAAGGAATAGAATATAATAAAGAGTTTATTGAGGAAAATAGAGAGGAGATTAAAAGTTTTGAAGAAGATGAAAGGAATGGTATTCAAAGAAAGGCTAAAGATAATAAAAGTCTTATAGAAGGAAGGTATCTATTAAATTTTAATTATGAGTTAGAGGATATTAACGCAAAATATTCCCTAGGAGAAGCTATCCATACAATAGAAGGAGATTTTGACAACGCTCTTATTGATTTGGGGCATATAGGGGAAAGAGAAGTTGGATATTTAAATCTAATTTGGATGATATCTCTAGGAATTTTATTAGAGACGGAGAAAAAGAATCTTGTAAGTTTAGCTAAGCTAGTTGAGAAGGAAAATGTGAATGATGCAGTAATCGATTTCCTCTTATGCGCTAGTGATATCGGATACACAAAAGTGACGAATAGATATTATAAAGAAAATCCATATGCAAAAACAAGAGAGATTATAGAACTTGCACAAACAGATAAAAAAGAAGCATCTAAAAGATTACAAACGTACATGGAGAAAGAATGGTTTAAAGGCCATTATGATTATGAATGGAAAAATGCGCATAAAGAACCTGGATATGTAGGGTATTGGAGCTTTGAGACAGCTGCAATAGTAAAGATACTCGGACTTGATGATACAAGTTTAAAAGATAATAATCATTATCCATATGATTTGGCACATTATAAAAATGAAATGAAATTCAAGCATATAGACCTAAGTGAATATCACTATGAAGATGAGACAGAAGAAATCGAGGATATAGTAGAAGGAATTGAACATAATCCTGCATTGGAAAATATTATTCCGCCAAAATGGCATTCATTGGTCAATGAATTGATTCATGACTATGAGAATATGGATGATAGTAGTTTTTATGAAAAATACAAAAAAACGATAGGAATAGGTCAAGTGTGGTTCTTACCACAAGAGTATGAAGAAGAAAATGAGCAAAAAAATCTATTAGGAAGTTTAATTGTGTTTGCCCTGACGGTAAGAGATTATATATTACAACTGGACTATAAAGAAGATTTAGAAGACTACATTGATAATCTTAAAAATTTCTGGAATGGATCAGAAACAAAGTTAATTCAATTTATTTTAGAGAATGATCAAAATTATTATGCATGGGTACCAAAAGAAGCAAACATCCCAAATATGTATGAAGTGAAGATTGAGAGTGTCGATGTAGAGGAAGTTCTATAATAAGCAAATTAAAACATTGTGTATCATGAGTAATGTTGAAAAACTAATTTATACGGAATTTAATGAATTAAGAGGTTAAAAATAGTGGTAGTTTGGAGAATCCAACTGCCACTATTTTTGTGTTTACGAATGGTTCTGTAAATTAAGTAGAGTATTTCAGAGTGTATATATTATGTAGGAGAAGTAAATAAGTTAAAGGCGCTAAATAAAATCGGTCATATCGCAAAGACATCAAGTGGAGTAAGTACATTTGCTAACGCAGTAAAACTAGCAAAAGAATTGAAGCCTACGCTTGAAATGTTACAATCATTTAAGAGAGAGGCTTCCTATGCATTCTCTAGTGTTGGTGGAACTATCATAACCAAAATACCTCAAGGTGAATTGATAGAAGCTTATTATAAGTTTGCGAAGTCTAAAGATGGTAAGACTTCAGAACCATACGATATAGTACCGTATAGGCCAAGCAATTCACCATTAGAAAATCATCATGGAGTTATGGATGTATGGGCTAAACATAATGTCCCTGATTATGTTAGTAGAGGGGCGAATACTCCAACTATAGCTTTAACTAAAGAGCAACACAATGCTACTAAAGCTGTTTATAGACAATGGCTCTTTGAAAAAACAGGGAAAAAGGTTGGAGGTAAAGTAGATTGGAAATCTGTTTCACCAAAAGAAATACATGAATTGACGGAAAAAATGTTTGATGCTGCGAATGTACCACGTTTAGCTAGACAAGAGTATTATAGGGCCTTTAATCAATATAATTTTAGGGAGTAATTTAGATGGAAAATATTAATCAGTTGATTAAAAAAGTAAAATCATTACCTAATTGTCGAGTTCAGGAGCCTACAAAATTACCGATAGTTGATAAGAATAAGCATATGCTACCAGGTGATTTAAAAGAATTTTATAGTCTTTGTGGTGGTCTAACTTTATTTGAAAATGAGGAATATCCTATTCATATTGTTACCCCAGAGGAGTTTATTTTGGCTAATCCCGTAATTGTAGGAGAGTTATGTGAAGAAGATATTTCATCAAATTGGTATATTATATGCAATGATGGTAAGGGTGAATATTTAACAATAAATCTTAGTGAAGAGAGATTAGGTAGATGTTATGATAGTTTCTTTGATCGACATGGAATAGTTGGGGAGACGCAAATTATCGCAACTTCATTCACTGAATTACTTGAAAAACTTATTAATAACAATGGACAATATTGGTATTGGCTAAAGAGTGAATTTGAATCGCTTGGAGATGCTTATGATGATGAAGAGTGAAAAAGAGAGTCTTTAAGTGGAATAAGAAAGTGAAAGGGTGTTTGAAAGTCAGTACTCTATGATGGTTGAAACATCATAGAGTACTATGTACAATGATAGAAAAGAAAAAGAGGTACGAGCTTAGGCAAGATGATATTTTACTGGGGGATGAATATTAAACTAATGAACTCGTACAAATTCGTAAGTTTTAACGTAGTAGTTGGCACGACATAGAAAAGGTAGTTGGAATGGAGAAAATCCAATTGAAGGTCGAGAATATTATGTCGAGTTAGAAATAGGAAATACAGTAGTGTGGGGAGAAGAGTTTTAATATTAGAAATATTATTGGTGTTTATAGCGAAAGTCTATATAAGGCAAGTTGAGGAATGTAGATTGAGTGAGCAAATTCAATAGAAGTGGAGAACATTTATTTGAAAACAATAATCAAAAATATAGGTAATAAAAATATAAAAGCTAAAGTAGAAGAACCTTTAATTTTTCATGCAGAAACACTATTTAATTTATTATCTAAAGTAGAAGATAAATTAATAGATGGATTTTCAATACAAATTGGATGGTCTGTTTATAGTTTATATAAGTATGAAGAGTATTATCAAATTATTACCCGGGATTATACTAAAAATCCTTTTAAAGATAAGACGGAAGACTTAACGATTGCATTATGGGTACAACTTGAGCAATCACATTGCTTACGCCGATTAAATATGGAGGGGGAATTAATAAAATTTAATGATAAGATTGTGATAGCGAAAGACGTGTTGCAACAAGAAGAGTTTTATTTACAAAGATCTAGTGGTTGTGATGAAGATGATTCGGGTTGGTATATAGGTCCTATCAATGAAGAAGTATCAGGAGAATTAGAGACCATATACGCCTACGAATTATTAAAAATGAAACCTGCAATTATTCAAGTACTAGCTTTACCTTATAATTATTTAGTAGTTTTTGAGAAAGACGAAATTAAATCGATTTTAAATGAAAGTGATATTGATATTTGGAGTGAAATAGAAAGATAGTGAATGTATATAAGGTGTTAAATACCCAATATGAAAATTACGTGAGTTAAGCACCTCATTGTCAATATACGACAATAGGTGCTTTTTTGCGTGCAATGAAGAAAAAATAAAAGATTTATTTTCACTCTATTTCATCTTCGAATTACATGTTATAATTTGGAAAAAATATATTCTTAATTTTTAGATAATTAAAAGGTGGTAGATTACTATATGAGTACATTAAAGAAAATTACTAATAATATTTCGAAGGTTATTATAGGAAAAGACGAATCGATAGAACTAGCAGCCATTGCTCTAATAGCAAGGGGACATATTTTATTAGAAGATGTACCTGGGACAGGAAAAACAACATTAGCGAAAAGTTTGGCTAAAAGTGTGGACGCTAAATTTCAAAGAATACAATTTACAGCGGATACTTTGCCTGGAGATGTTATTGGTCTTGAATATTTTCATGTAAAGGAATCGGATTTTAAAACAAGGTTAGGACCGATTTTTGCAAATATCGTATTAGTGGATGAAATTAATCGAGCTGTACCGAGAACACAATCTTCGTTACTTGAGGTTATGGAAGAGCGTACTGTTACAATTGCGAAACAGACACATTCATTACCAGAACCTTTTTTAGTTATAGCAACGCAAAATCCACTCGAATCAGCGGGCACATTTCCGTTACCAGATGCTCAGTTAGACCGGTTTTTACTCACAATACGCCAAGGTTATCCTACGAGAGAAGCTGAAAAGGAAATGATGAATCGGTTTCAAATGAATGATCCATTAGAAACGTTACATTCTATTATTTCAAGTGAAGAAATTATTACGATGCAAAAGCGTGCAAGAGAAGTGTTAGTAGGGAATGATGTGCAAGATTATCTCCTTGAAATTATTGAAGCAACTCGTAACCATGAGTTAATTGAAATTGGTGTAAGCCCTCGGGGAACGTTGGCATTTATGAGAGCAATTCAAGCACGGGCAATATTAAATGAAAGAGATTACTGTACGCCAGATGATATTAAGACGCTCGCTGCATCAGTTTGTGCTCATCGTTTAACGTTAACGATTGAGGGAGAGATGAAAACGACGAAAGAACAAATTATGAAAGAAATTCTTCATACGATTAGTGTGCCAGTGGAGAATGTACGATGAATCAACAGCTTGTGTATACACCTTTAGCGGAGCCTTTTGTAATGGGGGTTATGTCAGTTGTAGCCGTTATTTTAAGTGTATTTTCAAGTAATCTACTGTTTTTATCTCTCGTATTTTTATATGTAATTTTAATAGGTGCTATGCATGTATATATACGTAAAGTATCTCGTGTTGAATGGGAATACAGTCAAGGGAATTCGAACGTTTTTATAGGTGAAACGAATATGTGCAAAATGAAAATTTCAAACAAGTCGATATTTCCTATTCTTAATATCGTATTTCGATTTAAATGTGAAAATAAGCTAACTTGGAATCATGATGAAATAAACAAAAATCATAGTACAGGTTCAAATTATTATATGAATTTTAATTTAAAAGGAAGGGAGTCAGTTTCATTTGATTTGCAAGCTGTAGCGTTAAAAAGAGGCATCGCGAAATGGGAAGAAGTTGAAATTGTTATTACTGATCTCTTTGGATTTATAACGAACCATATAACATATAAACAAGTTGATACGCCCTCTTATTTAGTCTTACCAGCTGTTCCGAAAATACAAGTTCCTGAATTACAAGAATGGTCACGAGGATTTCGAAAAGCGATGTCTTCACCCTTATATGATGAAACGAAAGTAATGGGAGTAAAGTCTTATGAAAATGAAGATTTTCGTTCCATCCACTGGAGTGCAACAGCGAAAACAGGGACGATAACTGCGAAAAAGTATGAGCGAACACAATGTGATAAATACGCGATTTATCTCAACTTGCAAAATAAAAGTGGTGTTTCTTTGCGAAATGATATAGAGGAACTAATTGAATTAACAGCAGGTATATGCAAACAACTTCTTATGCAAAACTGTTCGTTTGAAGTATGGATCAATAGTGTAAAAGATAACGGTTTGCTACATATAAAAAATGGGGATAATCGGAAACATTTGCAAAATGTATTAAAGGTACTTGCCTCGATATCAGACCAAGATACGCCTATATCTTCTTCTTACTTTTACACAGCAGGCTTTCGTCGAAAGGAACTGGATGCGGTTCCTTTAATTATTGGTACTTCACCAAAGAAATACAGTAGAACGAATAAATGGATTGTAATGAAAGAATAAGAAGGGGCTTATGTCATGGTGAATAAGAAGCGGCATATGAAAGTGAAGTTATGGAGTGTAAGAACTTTAATCATACTTTTCTTTGCGATTAGTGCGATAACGTTATCACAAGGTGTTGTGTATGTACAAGACATAGTAAAAGAGCGTTTTTTCAGTAAGACTAAGACAATATCGGAAAGAAATTATGATTTTACTAGTATAGGTGAAAATTTCGATGATTCCAAAATAGATGAAGATGAATATGAAGAAGTAGAAGATACAGGTATAAGAACGAAAACGGGTAAAAAATTTCAACCTTTCGAAAGAGAAAGTCTATGGAGTGACGTGCTTTCTGTTCTTTCAAATATATGGATTACTATAGCTTTTTATGTGATAATTGCAATATCAATTATATATGCCATCTACAAGTATATTAGGAAAAAATTGACGAAAACAGAAATAGTACAGGAGAAAGAATTGGTTACAAAGCACACTGCGGTAAGAAGCATAAAGAATGAAAAAGTCATTCGTCAGTTAGAACAGCCGTTACCGACAGATAAGATAAGAAAAACGTTAGTTGAATGGGAAAGAACATTACCATTTCATGAACAGAGAAGATCCTATGAAACGATGCAACAATGGTTAAAAAGAATTTGTAGAACAAGGGATATTATCTCGTTATATGAGTCTGTTCGTTATGGTGAAAAGACGTATACGGATTTAGATGTGGAAGAAATAATGAAGTGGGTAGAGGGAGATGGGAAGGTGGATACATAAATATTCACCTTTTCTTTTTTATATGGAAATTTGATTAACATGAATTATTTTCTTATATGAAACCGTATTTAAATAGATAAACAAAATTAACTTTATTTACTTATACTTCATTACATGTTAACCTATACTTAATTTTTATAAATTATAATTAATTTTTAATTTTTTAAGGGTGTGAAAATGTAATGAAATCGGTATTAAAAAGCATACTTATTTCCTTTGTTTTTTCAGCAGTAGGTATGTGTTGGTTACTGTACGTATTATTCAAAGGGGACGGAGACTGGTTATTGTCTTGGATAGGTGTATTAATGGCATATTTATCTTTATATACTTTAATAGATTTATATTGTAAAAATACATACGATAAAAAAATAAATAAATGGCTTATAAAAACAGCGGTGACTAGTTTTAGTTTTTCTGTATTAGGAATCTCATTTTGTATCATACATGAGCTATTAACACCATGGAGTCTTAGTTTAATGGTGTGGTATTGGTTGCTAATGTTAGTATTATTTTTAACAACTATAATATCATTAATCAGTTTAGTATTTGTTAATCGTAAAAATCACAATTTCACCGTTGGATATAGAATGCTCATACTTCTAAATGTATTTCTTACACTAGGACCAGTATTATGGCCGCTATTACTTTCTATTATTGGAAATGGTATGAATGCTAGTGCGGGCTGTTAAAAAGGAATATAAATTAGTTGTGTAAAGAATAGGATGAAAAGTTGATATAGAATTTTAAATGTTTAAGAGAACATGTTTACATAAAAAATGAAAACATGTTCTCTTTTTATTTGCATGCATAACTCTTCCTCAGTTTACCGTATTTAAATTTAAACGTAAGTATTTCGTAAGGAATGGATAAGAAAAAAGAGAGATTTATCATATAGGATGAAAGTATAGCTTGAATCAATCCGATATTAATGGAGGAGAGAAAGCCTTATGAAAAAATGTAATTCAATTAAGTTAGCAAGTTTTGCAGTTTTATTAGCGGGTACTGCTCTATTCACACCTGGTTTTACTGTGACTGCAGAGTCAACTCAAAATATTTCTAGTTCGTCACAAGTACATGATCAAAAGAATCGTAATGGCTGGAAACAAGTAATGCAGGAAACAGTACAGCTTGGTGCTGTAGGAATATTAGCTAAGGCGTCTAATAACGGAAAAACTAGTAGTTTTACTGCTGGCGTGGCGGACTTAAGTACAAAGAAACCGGTGAATTCGGATTATCGCTTTCGGATTGGCAGTGTGACGAAGTCGTTTACTGCCACGACTATTCTTCAATTAGTAGGAGAAAAGCGCTTACAACTTGACGATCCAATTGAAAAGTGGCTACCGGGTCTCGTGCAAGGAAATGGGTATGATGGTAATCAAATTACGATACGACAACTTTTGAATCATACAAGTGGTATCGCTGAATATTTAAAGTCAAAAGACGCGGACATAATGAATTCGAAAAAAACGTATACAGCAGAAGAAATAGTGAAAATAGGCCTTTCGCTGCCTCCAGATTTCTCGCCGGGTAAAGACTGGTTGTATTCAAACACAGGATACGTAATACTAGGAATGCTTATTGAAAAAATAACTGGAAATAGTTATGCGGAAGAAATCGAAAAGCGAATTATTGAACCTTTGGACCTATCAAATACGTTTTTACCAGGAAATTCACCCGTCATCGCAGGAAAGAATCATGCTCGTGGATATGTAAAAATGGAAGGAACAGGCGAGTTGAAAGATATTACTTATTATAATCCGAGTTTAGCTAATGCAGCTGGAGATATGATTTCTAATGCGGATGATTTAAATAAGTTCTTTTCATCTTTACTCGGTGGTAAGTTACTGAAGGAACGCGAGCTAAAAGAAATGCTTACTACAGTTCCTATAGAAGGAAAAGGGGTTGGTGACGCATACGGTCTTGGAATCTATGAGACTAAACTTCCAAACGGTGTTTCAGTTTGGGGGCATGGAGGAGGAATTCCTGGATTTACAACTTTTGCTGGGGGAGTAATTGGAGGCAAACATACATTGGCTATCAGTCTCAACTCTATAGGTGGGGTCGATATTGTTCCGCAGTTTAATAAAATGATGCAAATTGAATTTAATAAATAGATGAAAAGAAAGTGAATGGAATTTTGTTATAGTTATATTTAAAAGAGGTGCTTTTTTAAGTTCGCAACTATGGACAGTAGTTGCATTTATGATATGGCATCAATTGTATTTCAAAGTGAAAATCAATCTTAATGCTTACGATAAAAATAAAAAGGATGTCAGTTACATGACATTCTTTTTATTTTGGATAAAAAAGGTATGTAGTTCTGAAAATTGTTATTTTTAAAATTATTAAATATAATGAAGGATATAGGGGCGCCAATAGGGGAGTTATGAATGGAAAATACTTTAGTTAGTTAATTATTTCTCGTTTTAATCAAAATAATTATGAGTTGATTTGGAGTTGAATACAATGGGAGAAAATCATTATAAATGGAGTAATAAACAATTACGAGAGCATGTTGAAGTAATAGATGGTAAAAGAAGTCCGCACATTTTATGTAAGAACGCAACTTATTTAAATTCCTATATGCGCGAGTGGATGCAAGCAAATATTTGGATCTATGATGACCGGATTGTTTATGTAGGGGAAAAGCTGCCAGTGCAACTGCATGAATGTGAAGTCATTGATTGTGATGGAAAGTATGTAGTTCCAAGTTACATAGAACCTCATGCACATCCATATCAATTATATAACCCTGAAACTTTAGCGAATCATGCGATGCAGTTTGGGACAACAACTTTTATTAATGATAATTTAACTTTATTTTTCACATTAAAGCGTGAAGAAGCATTTCGTTTATTAGATGAATTTGAAAAGATTCCAGCAAGTATGTATTGGTGGTGTCGTTTTGATGGACAAACTGAATTGCAAAACGGGGAAACTTTATTTAATCGTGAAGAAATAATAGAATGGCTTAAGCATAAAGTAGTTCTTCAAGGCGGCGAACTAACAGCGTGGCCAAAACTATTACATGGCGATGATGAAATGTTAACTTGGATGCAGGAAACGAAGCGATTGCAGAAGAAAGTAGAAGGACATTTTCCAGGTGCATCTGAAACGACTTTAGCGAAGTTAAAACTGTTAGGTACAGATTGTGATCATGAAGCGATGACAGGGCAGGAAGCTTTCACTCGTCTTATGCAAGGTTACACTGTTTCCATAAGAAATTCTTCAATCCGCCCAGATTTAGAAGTTTTACTGAAAGAATTGTTGGAACTAGGCGTAAAGCAGTTTGATAGATTCTTTTTTACAACAGACGGCTCACATCCTTCGTTTTATGAGAATGGAATGACAAACGTTATGATTTCTACCGCGATAAAACAAGGAGTGCCAGTAATAGATGCATACGATATGGCAAGTTATAATATTGCTCGCTATTATAATATGGAACATGTACATGGTTCGATTGCGACAGGTAGAATTGCTAATATCAATATTTTAGAAAGTAAAGAAAACCCAGTACCAATTAGTGTCCTTGCAAAGGGGAAATGGGTGAAGCGTGACGGTGTAAATACACATGAGGCATTACATATAGACTGGAGTAAACATAAAGTAACTCCATTATCATTAGATTGGTCAATAGAAAAAGAGGATATGATTTTCTCTAATAAAACGGGGATACACTTATTAAATAACGTTATTACAAAACCATACACTAGTGAAATCAATATAGAATGTGATGAATTGTCCACAGATCATGATGAATGTTTCCTTATCATGATTGCTCGTGATGGCAGTTGGCAAGTGAATATAGCTGTCAAAGGTTTTGCAAAAGAACTAGGTGGGCTTGCTAGCTCTTATTCTGGTACAGGTGACATCATTCTTATCGGAAAAAGAAAAGAAGATATGCTTACAGCTTTTCGTAGAGTAAAAGAGCTCGGTGGTGGAATGGTCATAGTAGAAAACAATGAAGTGTTACACGAAATAGCATTACCATTGCTCGGGATTATGTCTAATTTAAAAATGAGGGAATTAATACAGGAAGAGAAACAGATGGTGAAATTACTACAAGAGCGTGGCTACGCGTATGATGATCCAGCATTTACAATTTTATTCTTTTCTGCGACGCACTTGCCTTTTATACGAGTAACACCTATAGGATTATATGATGTGAAAAGTAGTAAGGTAGTTGCCCCGCCCGTGAATTTGATAAAGCAATATTAAAAGGAAAGATCCTATAAAAATTTTATTTTATAGGATCTTTCTTATTATTAGCATAAGAATATTGTAAGCCTCAAATGATATAGTATCTAAATCATTTGAGGTGATATGTAAATATGAAAAAAATATTTTACATTTTAAGCGTATTTATTCTGTGTGTATCGATACAACACGTTGTACATTCCCAATCAGATGCACCAGAGTTATCTTCGGATTGTCTCGAAGAAAGAAAAGTTAGAGATGAAAAGTATGTGAAGAATATAATACAGGACATTAAATCCACATTTAATTTAAATATTGATGAACATAGTTTTTGGGAAGTAAGTAAAAGAGATCTGGAGGCTGCTCATTTGATGTATGGTGGAAAGGAAAATGATTCTTATTATACTTCGCTAACTAAAATTTATGATAGTGGTGGATTTAGCGAACAGCCCAGCTTATTTGTGAGGGCGCAAGAAGCATTTTTACTTTATAAAGAAAAAGATAATATTAATGTAATGAAACGCCTTAAACTAGACGTTGAAAAAGGGGAATGGCTCGTTATAAAAACGAAAAAGAAGAAAGGGAAAAAAGTGAAATTCAAACCGTTGCAATGTGAAAAAGATTATCTAAAAAAGAGAAATGAATAACAAAATACTTATTAATACTATTTTTATTCAACGATATTTTGCTGTTGATTTGAAATAGAAAAAGGTAAACGAACATATTAGCTTTATGGAATATGTTTGTTTACCTTTTTTTGAGAGATTTAAAAATTGGGGATATTGTTAGTTGGAAATTTTTCACTGGCTAATGAACTTATAACATTCAATGAATTTGTTCTTCATAAACATTAGATTTTGTGTCAAATGATTTATACATTGCCGAAACACCTATGTATATTTTATTCTACAGTATTTATAAAAGAATGTTGGCTATTCGTAAGAAATATGATTGGCACGGTTTTTGCTTGTATTACATGTAAGGAAGGGAGATTGTATGTAAGGAATCTGTACTCGTAATAGTATAAAACAAGCTACTATTGCATTATTAATCATAGTTGTATTTATAGCGGAACTGTAAATACATACAAATAAGTGGTTTTTTTGATTTTAAAATTCTGAATTTTCATTTAAATTATCAGGGGGCAATGGTATGGTTAAATATTCGAAAATTTCTAAGTGGATTCTTGGTGTTGGATTAGTGACAATAACATGTAATGGTTTGCAAATTCAAGCAGAGACAAAAGAGAAAAACGTGAAGAACGTATTACAAATGGAGCCGGTAGGAATACAGAAATCTGTTGATGAATTGGCGCACCCTTCAAAAGTACAAGAAAATGAATCTTTTACAAAACGGTTAAAATTAGCGGATTTATCGCAGCGTCCACTAGCACCAACCGATAATATTAAGCCGTTAGCTGAAGAAAAAAAGTATTCGATGGCTGAGTTAAATCAATTAAATAATAAACAATTAACTGATCTTCTTGTGACAATTAAATGGTATCAAATTCCGGAATTATTTCAGTTTAATAGTGATAGTCTTAAATTCTATCAAGATGATAGCCGAATGCAAGCGATTATTAATAAACTAGCAGAACAAGGACAAGCTTATACGCAAGATGATTCAAAAGGGATTGAAACATTAGTAGAAGCTCTACGTGCAGCGTTTTATTTAGGTTTTTACCATGATGAATTAAGCAAACTAAATGAGCGTAGCTACCATGATAAATGTTTACCAGCTTTAAAAACAATTGCAAAAAATCCAAATTTCAAACTTGGTACATCAGAACAAAATAAAGTAATTGCATCATATGGAAAATTAATTGGAAATGCATCAGCAGATGTTGAAACGGTTTTATATGCAGGTGAAATTTTTAAACAATATAACGATAATCTTGCAACTTTCATTGAAGACCGAACAAAAGGAGACGCTATATATGAGTTGATGAAGGGAATTGACTTTGATATTCAGACGGATATGTACACGACTGGAAAAGAGCCAAAAGATACGATGTGGTTTCGAAATATTGATAACTTTATTAATGAAATAAATCGTTTTGCACTACTTGGTACAGTAACAAATAAAAACGGATGGTTAATTAATAATGGAATTTACTATGCTGGCCGATTGGGCAAGCTTCATAGCACGCCCACAAAAGGACAACAAGTTGTTACAGATGCAATGCGAATTTATCCATATTTAGGAGAGCAATACTTTGTTGCGGCAGAACAAATTACTACAAATTATGGAGGAATAGATGCGAGTGGAAAAACTGTAAATTTAGATCAAATTCGAGAAGAGGGTAAAAAGAAATATTTACCGAAAACGTATACGTTTGATGATGGTGCAATTGTCTTTAAAGCTGGGGATAAAGTTAGCGAAGAGAAAATTAAACGTCTATACTGGGCGGCAAAAGAGGTGCGTTCTCAATTTTATCGTACAGTTGGTAGCGATAAACCACTTGAAAGTGGACATGATGATGATGTGTTAACGATGGTTATTTATAATAGCCCAGATGAGTATCAATTTAATCGTCAACTGTACGGATATGAAACGAATAATGGTGGGATTTATATTGAAGGGACAGGGACTTTCTTTACATATGAACGTACACCAGAGCAAAGTATTTATAGTCTGGAAGAATTGTTCCGCCATGAATTTACGCACTACTTACAGGGAAGGTACGAAGTTCAGGGATTATGGGGCCAAGGGGAAATGTATCAAAATGAACGTTTAACATGGTTTGAAGAAGGGAATGCAGAGTTCTTTGCAGGTGCAACGCGATTAGATAGTGTAGTACCACGAAAAAGTATAATTGGTGGGTTATCTAATGATCCTGCAAAACGTTATACAGCATCACAAACATTAAATGCGAAATATGGAACGTGGGATTTTTATAATTATTCGTTTGCACTGCAATCATATATGTATAATAAGCGCCCAGAAATGTTCGATAAAGTACATGATTTAATTCGCGCAAATGATGTTTCAAGTTACGATGAATACCGTGCTACATTAAGCAAAGATAATAAGTTAAATGAAGAATATCAATCTTATATGCAAATGCTTATTGATAATCGTGATAAGTATACAATTCCACAAGTATCAGATGAGTATTTAACTCAGCATGATCCAAAATTGCTTTCGGACGTTACTTCAGATATTACGAATGAAGCGAAATTAAAAGATGTGAAAGTAACAAAGAATAAATCACAATTCTTTAATACATTTACACTACAGGGGACATATACAGGAAGTGCGGCTAAAGGAGAAGTTGAGGACTGGAAAGTGATGAATGAAGCAACGAATGATATGTTGAAACGTCTTTCAGGAAAAGAGTGGACTGGATATAAAACATTGACTGCTTATTTTGTAAATTACCGTGTAAATAATGCTGGGCAATTTGAATATGATGTTGTGTTTAGCGGAGTGAATACGGAAGAAGGTACGGCTGTAGAAAAAGAACCAAATAATTCATTTGAAACAGCAAACCCACTATCTTTGAATATTTTGTTAAGAGGAACCTTGAGCGATCAAGATCAGGGGGATAAATTTGTTATTGATGTAAAGGATCAAAAAGATTTACAAATTTCTGTTACGAACGAACAAAATCTTGGATTGAACTGGGTATTATATTCTGAATCAGATTTAAATAATTATGTAGCTTATGCAACAAAACGTGATGGAAACAAATTGCTTGGAAATTATAATGCAAAGCCAGGGAAATATTACTTAAGTGTATATAAGTATGGTGGTGGAACAGGGAATTATACGGTACAAGTAAAATAGTTTACTATAGTTTGTTTTGAAAGGCTACTTATTACATTTTTTAGCGAAATAAAGTATTTAATGTTAAACATTAAACTAATTCAACATATCCCTGTTCTAATTATAGAACAGGGATATGTTGGCTTTATATTTTTAATTTAAATAACCTCATTGGATTTTGATAAGAAAATAATTAATATAGATCTGAATTCTCATTCGTAAAGCATGTTTTAATCTTCTTAATGCTCTTTCATTTTTGTCTCAATGCTTGTTTTCAAATCAGTTGATACTTGATTGAAATACCCCAAAACGATCTCCCTAATATCATCGGATATAACTTTCAAATCACTAGCTAAGTTTTCAGCGAGATGTTCTTTTTCTATTGGCTGTAACTTCGTATAAAATTCACCAGCTTGTGTAAAGTCATCCTGTTTCGTTATAGAAGCTCTTTCAAGTTTACCTTCAACGTACCTTCCTTCACCGGTTGTAATTTGATTAGCAGGTGTCCAATCTTGCTGCTGGTTAATCGTTAATTTGCGAAATTCTGGACCAATTCTTCTTCTTTGTGAATCACTGTAAATGTTAGCGCGCCCTTGCAGCATTTTATCATCTGATAGTTCTGCACCATCCAGTAAATTAGAAGGAGAGAATGCGACTTTTTCTACTTGTTCCATAAAATTTTCAGGATTTTTATTTAATACCATTTTCCCGACTGGTATGAGAGGATACGTCTGTTCATCCCATACTTTTGTGTCATCTAAAGGATCATAAGAAAGGTGCGCTTCATCTTTCGGATCCATGAGCTGGACGTATAAACCATACTCCACTGGTTTACCATTTTCAATAGCATCATATAAATCTTTCCCACTATAATCAGGATTTTCGGCAGCTAGTTTAATTGCTTCTTTACTAGTAATGTACTGTACACCTTCAAACGGGTACCAATGATACTTTACATACTTTCGATTACCTTCCGCATTTCTCCATACATATGTATTAACACTATGCCCTGGAATGTGGCGAAGACTTTTGGCCGTACCATTATTAGAGTATAAACGGACAACAAAATGAATAGATTCAGGTGCTTTAGCGACAAAATTCCTAAATCTATTAGGGTCTATTAAGTTATTTTTAGGTGAAGGCAATAATGCTTGAATCGTTTCAGGGAAACGCATCGGATCACGGACAGAAAAAACAGGAATGTGATTACATAAAAGGTCAAAAATGCCTTCTTTTGTATAAAATTTTGTAGAAAAACCGCGTACATTTCTAGCAGTATCCGGTGTTCCTTTCGTACTAACAGCTAACGAAAATCGCACCATAACAGGAACTTTCTCATTAGAATTTTGTAAAAAACTTAATTTAGTATGTTCAGACATCGAATATATCGTTTGAAAATAACCGAACGCACCAAATCCTTTTACATGAACAGGTCTTTCTAAAATTTTTTCATGAATAAATTGTTGTAATGACTCATGTAGTACACTATCTTGCTCTAGTACGGGTCCACGTGAACCAACTGTTTGAGAGTGAAGGGTAGCTTGTTCATTACGTTCGCCTTTTTCATTAAAGTGATTCCCTAGTAAAGATTGCCCCTGTTTATCATAGTTTTCATTCATCGATATAGCCTCCAAATTTATTTCGTCTATTGTTACTAAATATGATTTTATAATCTTGATTATGTATGATATGCAAAGTAGTAACAGACCGCTAGATGAAAAAAACGTGTATGTAGTGGACCTGTTGAAATAGAAGAAATTATGGAAAAATGAATATCGTGAAGAAAATTACTATTAAAATTTTAATCTAAAAAATGAATTTATACATGAGTTTATAGAGAATGAACAGAAATAAACAGGGAAAATAAATAGGAGGAATTTAACATGTCGGATTGGTTTCAATTAGATAAAGAATATATGATGTCTACATATTGTCGTACAGAGGTTGCAATGGAAAGAGGAGAAGGATGTAAACTATATGATGTAGATGGTAAAGAGTATTTAGATTTATTTTCTGGCGTAGGAGTAAATGTATTAGGATACAATCATCCTAAAATTGTACAAACGACAATGGAGCAAGTTACAAAATCGTTGCATCTGCCGTTTCATTTTTTAAACCCAGTTGCGATTGAGTATGCAAAGAAATTAGTGGATTGCTCATTAAAAAACGGAAAGGTCTTTTTTACAAACTCTGGTACGGAAGCGACAGAAACAACTTTGAAATTAATTGATAAATATAGAGCTAATACGAATGAAGAACGTGAAGGAATTGTAGTGCTGAAGAATAGTTTCCATGGGCGTACGTTAGGGGCACTTCATTTTACGAGACAAGAAAATGTATATCAAAATTTCCCTAAAACATCGATTCCTGTATATGAAGTAGAGCGCGAAAATATAGAGCAATTAGAAGAAACAATTATTCATGAAAATCCAATTGCGATTATGCTAGAGCCGGTTTTAGGAAGCGGGGGGATTTATCCTTTATCGCGTGAATATTTACATGGCGTTCAAAACTTATGTGAGAAATACAATCTACTACTTATCGTTGATGAAATTCAAAGTGGTATGGGGAGAACCGGGAAACTGTTTGCGTATCAAAATTTTAATATCACACCGGACATTATTCAAATTGGTAAAGGAGCAGGAGGCGGGATACCGCTAGGAGGAATTATTGTAGGTGAAAAGCTATGTGATGTATTTGCACCTGGAGATCATGGAACAACATTTGCTCATTCATCAATGGGAACGGCTTTAGGGTTAACGGTATTAAACACATTGATTGAAGATGGTTTAATGCACGAAGCGTATGAAACGTCACTATATTTAAATGATAAATTACAAGAAATTCAGAAAGAAAATTCTTATTATATTCAGGAAGTACGTCATGCTGGTATGATGTTTGGAATTAGTTTAAATGATACAAATGAAAATGTGAAAAAATTACAGGTAGAGCTAATGGAGAAAGGGATATTAGTTGACGTAACACAAGGGAATATCATCCGTTTACTTCCTCCATATATAATTACAAAAGAAGAAATTGATACATTTATTACTCAATTTATTACTTGTATGGATAAGGTTGCTACTGTAGTAAGTGCTTAAAAATTAAAAGCTATATTTTATATAAAGTGCACTCTAATTGTTGGGGATAGTTTACAATTGGAGTGCATTTTTTATAGTTGAATTTTGTAAAATACAGTCGTTTGTATATGATAACGGAAAAATAGAAGGAATTTCGTTATATTTGAGTGGTGAAGAAAAGGGAAAGTATAAAGATAGTAGATAAAGCGGGTGGTTTAAATAACTAATGATAGAACGTTTTGAAAATAATAGCATACGAATATATAAATAATAAGAATGAGGTGATATATTGGAAAATAATGATATTCAATTTACTTCTTTACAAATGAGAACGGATAAATATGGTTGGGCTAGTATTCAATATACAAATAAAAAGCAGGCTATCTTATATACTCGAAACGGAGGAGTAGAATGGGATGTTGTCAATCCTCTTAATTCAATTGTATTATTTGGGTATCCAATAAACGCTCGAAGCTCTTGGGCATATGGTTTAACAAAAAAGAATGACGATTTATTGCCAGCTATATTTTATACAGTTAATAGAGGAGAAAGGTGGAGTGAGTTTATTTTACCGGTTGAAGAAGATTGGGAGAAATCGACTGATGTTCAAGTACAATTGCATGCTACGAATATGGATAGTATATGGATTGTATTATCTAGAAAGCTTGCATCAAATAAATTTGAACATAATTTATACTATTTGAAAACGAAAGGGAAAGTTTGGAAAGTAATAAAAAATATAAGTATTAGTGATAGTATTTCAGGGATAACATTTATAAACGATCTAATTGGGTTTATTTCACTACAAAAACATTATGAAACATCAACGGTATTTAAAACAATAAATGGTGGGGAAAGTTGGCATCCTATAAAAGATATTCCAAGTCTTGAAGGAATTAATAATGGGACTGCTATGGCTTATAAAGCAATCTATAAAAATAACTTATTAGTAATACCAACTAAAATGAATGATGATGTATTTTTAATGAATTACTCATTTGATAAGGGGAATTCGTGGCATATTTCAAATAAAACAATAAATACTAGTAAAGTGGCTGTTTCGTTTTTTAGTTCCTATTATGGCTGGGTTATAAATAGTGAAAATGGGAGTGGGTATCAAATAATAAAAAAAGGAGCAAAATGGATTAAAGTATCAAGCAATCCATTATTAAAAAATGTATTTTGTTTGCATTTTTTTAATCGGCGTAAAGGTTGGGCGTGTAATAAAAAAGAAATATTTACTACAAAAGATCGCGGTATAACATGGAAAAAGGTAGTATATAAAATTAATAATATTGATAAATTTATTTAAAAAAGTCCTAAAGAAATTAGGACTTTTTTTGTTTTTTATGGTGAGAGTTGTAACAAACAATGATAAGAGAAAGGAGGTAAGTGCAGAACTTATATTTTTAAAAATAGACGGTTGTTTTTACACAGTATAATTCACTTTTGAATATGTTAATAAAGTAGCAAATTCATAGGAAATGGTAATACTTAATATTTTATGTCACATAATGTGTAAAGGGGGCGTGTAATGAAATCGTTAACGGTTATTATTTTGTACAGTGAAAGAGAGCAAATGTTAGAAGAGTCAATTCAATCTATATGGAAGCTAAATCCTCTTGAAATTATAATTTTCGTTCCTAACGATAGAAGTAATTTGTATGAAATAGCAAAGAAACATAAATGCCATATTGTTTTGATGGATAAATATAGTACGTATTATGATGGGTATGAAGCTTCTGTAAAGGCAGCAAAAGGAGATGTATTGTTATTTGTAGATAGTAATTTTTTATTATCTTCAACTGAAATGAAGAATTTTATTGAGCCAGTTGTTACAAATCAGGCGGATGTAGTATTAAACAGAATAGATAAATTTATAGAAGTTGGTAAATGTCCGAATATGGATATTGTTTGGAGAAAAATGTTAAATGAAATTTTAAGTCGACCAGATTTAAAAAGCAATTCAATACTTTCATTACCATATGCACTTACGAAAGAAGTAGTGGTAAATATCGGCTTTGATTATATAAAAGATATCGTTCTAGCTCATATGAACATAGTGAATCAAGGCTGGCGGATTAACAATCAATATGCAATAAGAACGTTATCTAAAGATGAAATGTTAGAAGAAGAAGGGTATTTATTTAAAAAAGAATTATTAGAAAATGAAAAAGAGAAAGTGGAAAAATATTTAATTGGTATATCCAAATGGATAGAGAAAAAGGGAAGAAGAGTAGGATTTACTGATGCAGGAAAAAGAAGAGATATTATTCAAAGATTAGGTGAAAGCAAGCAGTATCCTTCGTATCATCGAGGCTGGGGAATGCATTCTTCAATTTATAACGGGAAACAACTTTCTGTCATTATACCAGTACAAAATGAAGAAGAGACTATAGAACAAGTAATACTTGAGGCGAGAAAAATAGAACCACTAGAAATAATTGTCGTTGTAAATGGTTCGACAGATCAAACGGCTAATATTGCTAAAAGACTTGGTGTTACTATTATTGAATATAACGAACGACTTGGTCATAATGTTGGACGTGCTATTGGAGCGCTTGAAGCTACAGGAGATATTCTTTTATTTATTGATGGTGATTTTAGTGTTTCAGGAAGTAATTTGCATCATTTTACAAAAGCAGTTTCAGCTGGTGTAGACATAGCATTAAATGATTTGAATCCGATGTTACATCCTCCGTTTTATGTTGTAGACGTCGTAAAATATATGCTTAATTTAGCATATAATCGACCAGAATTAAGCAATGGCTCATTAGTAGCAATTCCACATGCTATGAGTAGATCATGTTTAGATGCAATAGGCTGGGAAAGCTTACTATGCCCTAGTCTTGCACAAGTAAAAGCTATATTACAAGGGTATAGAGTAGAATGTGTACATTACGTTGATGTTGTAAAACCGAATAGAATTCGTTTAATGGAGAATGTAAGTTACAATGGACATCCTCCGGCAGTATTAAGAATAATTGGTGATCACGTTGAAGCTCTCTCTTACTTAATAGAACATCTTGAAATAGATGGAAAGGGTGATTAAACTGTTAGACCAGTACAAAAAAATTAACATTTCATATGAACAATTATGGCAAATGGATTTTCAAATTACAGAACCATTTATACTCAAGGTTGATTGGGATAAAGTAACGTATGAATTTTTAATTCGTATTAAGCCCGATGCTTCTAACACTATTGTTTTTGGATCTGGAGCAGGTGGGTTTCAAGAACAGCCAATTGGTCCACCTATTTTTCATCGACATTCTTGGATGGATGAATTTGAAGATACTGTTATATATTATAATGACCCTACGTTATATCTTGGAAAATTATCTTTAGGCTGGGGACAGGGAGAGTTAAATAGATTTTATTTACAAGATATAGCAAATATTTTAGAAATAGTATTTGCAAAGTTAAAAGTTGATTCGAAAAATGTGTTGTTTTATGGCAGTTCCGGGGGAGGATTTATGTCTTTAATTTTAGCTGGATTCGTTAAGGGCTCCACAGCTTTAATTAATAATCCTCAAACAAATTTATTAAAATGGATACCTGTACCAATAAATCTAGTTTTCGATTTGTCTTATCCAAATTTATCAAGAGAAGAAGTTGAGGAGAAATTTGGCGAAAGAATTAATGTTGTGAAATTTTTTAATCACATTAAATATGTACCGAATATTTATTTTTTGCAAAATTTCGCGTGTGAATTTGATGTGCAAAATCATTTGCTACCATTTATTTCCGAATTAGAGCAACTTGATAAAGACACGGAAGTAAATCAAATTATAATTGACTTATATTTTGATAAAAAAGCAGGGCATGCAGCTGTAGGGAAGAGTGAAACAATTGAATATATAAAAAAAGTAAAACCTAATCAGACTGTAAAAGAAGAACAAAAAGAAGTGGACCTATCAGTCGTTATAGTTTTAGGAGAAGAAAAATCAAAATTGAATCAAATTTTAAATAAAGTGCAGCATATAAAACCGATAGAAATTATTATTGTAGCTGATGATAGAATGAGTGCGATACAATCTATACCAACATTTGTTGAAAGTAACGTTGTTGTGATTGAGGAGAAAAGTAAACGGAAAGCACCAGTTCATGGGGCAAAAATCGCCAATGGTGATGTAGTCTTATTTTTAGATGGGGAAGATGTTATTTTTTCGGTAGAATTAGAGCGATTTATAGAACCGATACTGAAAAAGGAACAGGATGTAATCTTAAATAACATAGACTCCGTATGTTTTGAAAAGATGAGAGTAGAATGGCCAAGTATTGCTATGGTGTATAGAAAAATAGTAAACGATGTATTGGGGCGTATGGATTTAAAATATGATTCGATGTTATCTATGCCATATGCTATTACTAAAAAAGCAATTGAAGACATTGGATATGATATCTTGCAGAACCCTATTCTGTCCCAAGTAACTCTTATTGAGAAAGGGTGGCGACTACAATCCTCGTCAGCCATCACTAACACCTCCTTGAATAATATGCCCGCAAACAAAACCTCTTTCTATAAAAGTGAATTAACTAAATTAGAAGTATATGAGATTAAAGAAAATATAAAAGCTTTGGAGAGTTGGTTACAACGAAAAGATGATAGAGGTAACTATACAGATGGAGGAAGAAAAAGAGAAATTATAGAGCAGTTAAAAAAACAAAAGAATTATTCACGTTTCCATAAAGGATGGGGAATGAATTCATCAATTTATAATGGAAAACAGTTATCAATTATTATACCAGCACAAAATGAAGAATCAACGATTAAAGAAGTTATTCTTGAGGCAAGAAAAATTGAACCGAAAGAAATAATTGTTGTCATTAATGGGTCAACAGATCAGACAGAAGTAATTGCTAAGCAATCAGGGGCAACAGTAATTGTTTATGAAGAAAGATTAGGGCATGATGTAGGACGGGCAATTGGTGCACAAGAAGCCACAGGGGATATACTTCTCTTTATTGATGCTGATTTTGCTATTCCAGCAAAAGATCTTCATCCGTTAACGCAAGCTGTTGCGGATGGTGTTGATATGGTTTTAAATGATTTAAATTTAAATCTTAGATTTCCTCTATATATTGTAAGTTTATATAAATATATATTGAATATTGCTTGTAACCGTAAAGATTTAGGGGTAGGATCTACAATTGCTGTTCCCCATGCTATTAGTAGAAAATGTTTAGAGGGAATTGGCTGGGACACTCTTCACACAGCGTGTGTTGCACAAGTAAAGGCAATATTAGAAGGGTATAAAGTCGAATGTGTCCATTTTGTAGATGTAATGAAACCAAATCGTATTCGTCCAAATGAACACTTTGCAACAGTAGGACATCCACCAGCTGTATTGAGAATTACCGGCGATCATGTAGAAGGGTTTTCTTATTTACTAAAGAATAGGGATTTTAAAGATTTATTTTAATTTGGAAGCTACTTTATTAATCGGCTTGAAATAGCAACGGATAAAGTATGAGTTACGTATTGGGATAAAAACAAAATTTTAAAAATTGCTTTTTTAATTCAGTGTAAGTGAAAAGTAAAAACCTCTTCAAATACATGAAGAAGTTTTTACTTTTTTATTTCAATTTATTATAAGTATATAAAGTAAAGAGTAAATAAAGCAGTAACGAAATTAACTTAATATTAGATGTAAGAAAGGAGAGAATACCTTTTTTTACATCAATAAAAGGTATTTAAAGATTTATTTAGAAACTAAAGTCAATCCAAATGGTGGCGCAGAAATATTCGTAAGGTGCAATGATGAATGTATGTCTAATTTTAATGTAATACCATTTATCGCATGTATTTCTATTGCAGTGAAAGATGATTTGAGTTTCTTAGTTAATTTAGATAGTTTAATCAAACGTTAATTGCCTATAAAACGAATAGTAAAATAGCATCTAATTTATAAAATTTAGTAGGAGAGTCGTGTCCGAATTTAACTAACTGCATATATTGTTAAGAGAAAGGAGGGAGAGTTATGGCATGTACTACGAATAATGTTTGTTTAGATGTGTGTCTTAAAATTACAATTACCCCTGGTAGTGGAATTGATGCAGTAGTCGATTGTGGAGGCACATGTGGGACAAGTCCTACTATTGTAATTAGTCCTAGTGGATCAATTGTTATTACTTTACCATTAGTTGCATGTTTCTCAATTGCACTAAATGATGATTTAAGTGTTGACTCTTCATTAACAAGCCTCTCTTTTCAAACTTCTTAAGAAGATACAGAAATGAAAAACCTGCCTTCTACTTTTCTTTTGAATTGATGTAAAGACAAAAAAGATGGTTACAAACCATCTTTTTTATTCGGTCATATATTTAAAATGAAATAATATATTATTTGGTAGATTGGATGTGTAATTAAAAGCACTCTTTACCTCTTTTTTGTTCAATGAGGTAAGAAATTGCTTCTATATGATCACCAATGATTTGTTGTGTTGCTAATGAAAGGCAACCTTCCTGTGAGAAGTGTTTTTCAGGTCGAACACGATTCAGCTTATCGACGTCGACAGAATGGACATTTTGCACATGAAACCCTGCTAAAATTGTTTTCACTTGACTTAAGGTTGGAGAAAGAAGTGAATCAAACCCAATTGTATGAATGCATTTTCGACTAAAAGCATGAGGGACAGCAGTTGTGGATCCCATACCTAAATCTTTTCGATTACATGCTAAATTAACAGCATATTTACATGCGGTGACGATAGAATACGGTAGACGATACATATAGTAGTGCTCTAGTTTATTTAAAGCTAAGTCTGTGCCATTTTGAATAGATTGTACAAATGGTAATAAATCATGACTAGAAATTAAGAAATCTCCATCTATAAATAATAGTATTTCACCTTTTGCAAAAAAGGCACCAACAGCACGTCCTGTATCATTTCCAAGTGCTTCTTCGTAGCTTATAACTGTTGCACCGCAACCCTTCGCCAATTCCTCTGTTTTATCTGTTGATCCATTAACAATAATAATAATTTCAAAAGGTTTTAATTTTTGTACCTCAAAAATGACAGATTCTATCATTTTTTCTTCATTTTGAACAGGGATGATAACTGATAATTGTTGATCTCCATAAGTATTTGAATAAAACTCTTTACCTGTAATTATTTTTGGAATGGATTTTTGTTCTCCGTTTTGAAGCCCTAAAATAATATCCCGCTTTCGATTATTATCGGTATAGTTTCCTCTTGGATCTTGCATTTTACTTATCCAATTTGCAATGGCTTCAAGATGATAATGAATGAGTTGAGTTGAAGGAAAAGGGAGAACTTGAGGGATAGGAATGTTTAATTGATCGCAAATCCGAAATTTATGTTCAATAATTTTCATTTGTGCCAATATGGGATTTGATAAATTATCTGGATTAATTACCTCAAGTACTTCTTTTGTCATTGCATAGGGAGGAAATAATAAGGAGTTAATATTTAAATCTGGGCGATAAAAAAAATGATTTGTAACTTGCTGCCAAATCATTGCTAAATTGGGCTGTTGTTTTTGATAAAAAAAATCATCTAAATTATTTAATACGACGTCAGCACATCCATTTAGTAATGGTTGAAGAAATTGTATAAGTAAGGAGGGGGGAACCATGTAATTTTCATCTAAAAATAAGAGATACTGCCCCTTTGCTTTTTTTGCACCAATTACATAAAGATTAGGAGATTCTATCGGTTCTTCTAGTGTAATAATTTCACAATTGTAGGAATCTGCACTCCCAATTGAATCCTGGGTATATCCGTTAATAGTAAGGATAATTTCTAAAGGCTGTAGTTGTTCACATGCTTTCAAAATTCCAGTTAAATTTTTTATTTTATGTTGTATAGGGATAATAATAGAAATTGAATGTTTACACATAAGCAGTCTCCTTTTTAATCAGAGGTAGTTGTTAATAAGATTAGATAAAATAGGAGATATATTTTCCTTTTGTTATAAGCATAACAATCATTTGTTTTTATCAGACTCACAATTTTCATTACTTGAATTAGAGTTTTTATTTATTCCAGAAGCGAGCAAATTATTGAGAACACTAAGGTCTAATTGCAACGGGACGGAGTTCTCAGATGAAGTTTTCTCATTTTCTTTTTTTGTAGTTAATATAGTCTTTATATTTTTAATTTCTTTATATTGTTTTAAGGTAATGAAAAATCCAGAAATAATAAAGAGAAAAGAAACAGTAGCAAGTAAAAGTATTATTTCCAACATAAAACAACCTCCTTTAAAACTACAATAATATTAATAGTTGAATGTAATAAAACAGAATTCGAGCTAATGAGTTCACTTTTTAAATATATGCAAATCTTTAGTAAAAGTTACTGATTTCTAAGTTAGAGGAAGCAATTATAGAAACGTTATAAATATAAATAAATGAAAGGTTCATTTATAGTGTAAAGGTATATATTATATAGCCTAAACTTCATTTTATAAAAAGTTAAATAGGGTGTAAATTTATACAAAAAGAGCATTTAATTGGACAAATAATTAATTATGTGAAATAATAATAACAGACAAGGAGACGTTGATTTCCCTTAAGTGCTTCGAATTAATTTTATTCAATAAGAGAAGGTGTGCTTAAAGAAGTTAAATTAAAAAAGGAGCTGTTTTATTATATGCAACAAAATAATGATTTAAATTTTGAACCTCAAGACGTTAATATTGTCAATCCTAAACAAGCCAGGAAAGCAGTAATTGCTACTGGTATAGGGAACGCAATGGAGTGGTTTGACTTCGGATTATACGCGTATTTAGCGGTAATTTTAAGTCAATTATTCTTCTCAGGTGTTGATAATAGTGGATTGCAACTTGTACTTACATTCGGTACATTTGCAGCAGCCTTTCTTGTTCGACCAATCGGAGGTGTATTCTTTGGTAGAATAGGAGATAAGTACGGCCGAAAAATCGTGTTAAGTACTACTATTATTTTAATGGCACTTTCTACATTATTCATCGCATTACTACCAACCTATGAACAAATTGGTGTATGGGCACCAATACTACTTTTAGTTGCCCGAATGATTCAAGGCTTCTCTACAGGCGGCGAATATTCAGGAGCAATGGTTTATATCGCAGAATCTTCTCCAGATAAAAAGCGTGGTATACTCGGTAGTGGTCTTGAAATTGGAACACTCTCAGGTTACATTGCTGCATCGGTAATTGTTACCATTTTGACGTTATTGTTAACAGATGAGCAAATGCTCAGCTGGGGATGGCGTATTCCGTTCTTAGTAGCTGCACCAATTGGTTTGGTCGGTTTATACTTACGCCGTCATCTAGATGAATCTCCAATCTTTGAAGAGATGGAAAAAGCACAAGAGGAATCTGAAGACAATGAACAATTTTCATTTATGGACATTATTAAGTATCACAAAAAAGACTTCTTATTAAGCACAGTAATTGTCGCCTTCTTTAATATTACAAATTATATGATTCTTTCGTATATTCCTTCTTATCTAACTCAAGTACTTAAAGTCGAAGAAACAACAGGCCTATTAATTATTTCTATTACGATGGCACTTATGATTCCACTAGCACTATATTTCGGTAAATTAAGTGATAAAATTGGTAATAAACGCGTTGTGCAAATTGGTTTACTTGGTTTAACTGTATTTGCAATTCCAGCATTTTTACTAATAGGTAACGGACATATTGCAGCTATATTTGCAGGTATTTTCGTATTAGGTTTCTTTTTAAGTGTATATGAAGGAACATTACCTTCATTATTACCATCACTCTTTTTCACTGATGTACGTTATCGAGCACTTTCGATCTCATTTAATATTTCTGTATCGATATTCGGTGGAACAACACCGCTCGTATGTTCATACTTAGTTCATGCAACTGGTAACCCGCTCGCACCGGCATTTTATTTAGCAGGTGTAAGTATTATTGGATTAGTTGTATTTAGTGTACTATTCGTTACGACTTCAGGGCGTGCGCTAAAAGGTTCATATCCTACAGTAGAAACGAAAAAAGAAGCACACCTAATCGCTAAAGAAGACCCTGAAGAAACACTTTGGTGGCATGAAGAGTCATTAGAAATTGAAGCAGGGAAGAATGCTTCCATTTAAAAAGCAACGTAGAAGTATAAAAAGACTCCTATGAAAAAATAGGAGTCTTTTTATTACGTTATTTCTTTCGTTTCTTCAAACTTTTTTGATATGCATAAAGCTTATGAATCTCTTCCTTAAATTCATGTAGAAGTACAGTGTTTGCACCATTTGAATAACGCACAGTATTATAAGCATCTATAATAATATCACTTTGAATATTTACATCTTCTTCATCGTTTATTCTTTCTAGCCAAGTCTCAACAGTTTCTCCCCGTTTTCTATTTAAAGGAGGGGTTAACTTACTCTCTAGCTTGAAAATTTCCTTCCGAATTTCGTTATGTGGCGGTTTATTTCGTTTAAAAGGATTTTGGCTCATTCCTTCTTTATCAGTAATGATAGTAGATTCGAAGGCGGGCATATTTGGTAAACTTAAATGTTTTCGTTTTTTTACTATTTTCCAAACGACGTAAATAGCGATAGCTGTACAGACTATTATTGTAGCGCTATTTATGAGTATTGGATCAAAATCAGGAATTTTTTTTCCGTCTTCAATTTTTGGTTTTAAGAGATGTCCTTTATTTGCCCAAACATCTTCAGTATCTTTTAATTCCGCTGCTTTAATTAATGGCATTAAAGCATAGCCGACGCCTAATGCGACTACTTCCGTTATAAAACCAAAAATAAGTCGAATGAAAGGAAATATTTGAACAATTAATATACTCATTAAGCCAATCGTAATGATAGAAGCAAAACGTAATAGTTGTTGTCTGCGATTTGCCCCGGTTAACCAAAATGTAATCATAAGATGCAAGGCTAACATTAATAGTTTCCACAACGGTGAAAAGGGTGCATAAAATATAACTGAAACGATAAACCATACAATACCACCTAAAGATTTTTGAACTGGATATCCAGGTCCGACCACATGTACGATAAAGAAAAATAGTGGTAATATGATTGTGCCAAAAAGAGAAAAAGGTAAAAATAAAGAGAAAAGAACGATTTGAAGAACTAAAAATATTACAAATCCTGTTGTTTTTTTCTGCATAAATTTATGAATAAGAAATACTCCAATATAGCCTGTTGTTAAAAATATTGCAATACTAATTAGTTCATCTCTTTCTGTTAATAATGAAAGCAGGAGGAGCAGAATGAAATCATGAATGTGATATAGCCAAGTTTTCAACCGATTCCACCATCCCTTCACTAGTAATGAGAAACGTTGGCTGCGAGAGAAGAGGGAGTTCATTTCTTTGTAAACCAATGTATATCATTGTAGACGATCGTTCTCTCTTTCTCTTTACATAATGAAGGAATCCTTGTTTCGGAAGTAACGTACTATCATCTGAAATACGGGCTAATTCTTCTAAAGCTTTTGCATATTGTGTTTGTCCTTCATTTAACGGTACATGTAATGCACCGCCTTCTGCTAATACACTAATAAACAATTCAAACGGAATGTGGTGCTTCGTTGTGTACTGGAAAATGTATGTTGCATATGAAATAAGTTCTTCTACATTATCTTTCCAACCAAATCCACGATCGGCAGCTAAAGAAAGACAAATCGTCCAACTATAATTTTTTACAGGTTCATATTGCTTCGCTTGTAATTCCTGCATTTTAGCAGATGCCTTCCAATGAATAGAGCGGAAAGACTCACGCTCATATCGCTTTACACCGATAATAGATGTTTCATCATTGTAAAAAGAAAAATTCGTTCGATAAAATCCATTCAAAAGTTGCTGAAGTTCTTGCAAACCTGCTACTTCTTTAGGAGAAGGATACACAATAATTTCAGTCCTTAATTTATCAAAAACAGGTAAATGTACAGTTAATAGATGAAATGGATCTTTTAATACACATTCAAACTGTTCAATTTGAAACACACCACGCTTCGTTGCGGTTAATGTTAAACCCCATTTTTGTGCCGAATGTGCAGGTTGTGAAAATGGGAAAGAGAATAATGTTTTTGATATTTGTTCAATGCCTTGCTCTTTATGCGGTATAAGGGACGAATTTAAATGAAAGTAACAAACACCATTAACGAGCGGTATGCTGGCTCCATTTTTTAAATGAATAAAAAACTGTCCAGATTCCTCAGGAAAAAGCCGTGTAGTTTGTTTCTCATTTATGATTTGAAACTTCTTCTCTATGAAAGCCACATATTTATAAATAAAAATCGCAAATATATAATAGAAGAAAAAGAGAAACATAAGCATTCGTTGCGGGAAAAAGAATGTGAAAAGTAACGCGATTGGAACGGTTAGTTGAATAATATGGAGTTGAAAAAATAAAGGTACAGTTACAACACGCTGTCCATTCATGCTTGCTCAATCTCCACAGGTACGTCAACTTCTTTTAAAATACTTTTCATAATATCATTTTTTGTCGTACGTAATGCACCTTCCATTGATAAGACGATACGGTGATTCCAAACAGAAGGAACTAACAATTGTATATCTTCTGGTGTGCAATATTCTCTCCCATGTAAAAAGGCTAAAGCTTGAACAGCACGTACTAAAGCTAATGTGGCACGTGGGCTTACACCGTTAGCGATATAATCATGATTTCTTGTAGCATGAGCAAGTTTAATAATGTAATGTTCTAACGGTTCCGAAACAAATATTTCTTTTACTCGTTTTTGAGATTCTAAAATATCTTCTAATGAGATGACAGATGTGACACTTTCTAATGGTAAATCGTTCCGAAAACGTCGCATCATTTGTAGCTCATCTTTAGGAGTAGGATAACCGATTGAAATCGTCATTAAAAAGCGATCAAGCTGTGCATCTGGAAGAGGGAAAGTCCCTTGTGATTCAATTGGGTTTTGCGTCGCAATAACAAAGAACGGTTTTGGCAGAGGAGTTGACTGCTTCTCAAGCGTCACTTGTCGTTCTTCCATCGCTTCTAACAAACTCGACTGCGTTCTCGGCATTGCACGGTTAATTTCATCTGCTAGCAAAATGTTTGTCATAACTGGTCCAATTCTTAATTCGAATTCGCTTGTTTTTGGGTTGAAGTATTCAATACCTGTTACATCACTTGGAAGTACATCAGGGGTGAATTGAACGCGAGAAAAACTACCACCAATACTTTTGGAAATGGTTTTCGCCAGTAACGTCTTCCCAGTACCAGGCACGTCTTCGAGCAGTACATGTCCATCAGCAAGAAGTGAAACGAGCAGTAGATCAATAACATTTTCTTTCCCAACAAACACAGATCCGATGTTTTCTTTCAATTTATGTATCATATGTACCATTCCTTTCATTATAAAAGAGCTAATATTCCTATATTTTAACAAATTATTCAGAAAGTTTGTATCATTTTTTAATTCAAAGAAATGGATATTTAATTATTAAATTACTCTTGCATATTTTGGAATATGATTATAAAATATCGATATACGATGTATCGCTAGTCGATATATCATAAGGCGATGTATCGGAGGTAGTTATAATGAATGCGAAGGCGCAAAAATATATTCCGTTAACTGAGGCGACATATTACATACTGTTATCACTAGTGAAACCAATGCACGGATATGGAATTATGCAAATGGTAGAAGAGATGACAAATGGGGAAGTAAAGCTCGGTCCTGGTACTTTATACGGGAATACGACGAAATTACTTAAAGAAAAATTAATTGTTGAAGTTGCCTCTACAGATAGAAAGAAGTGCTATAAGTTAACGCCGTTTGGGAGAGAAGTGTTAGAGCTAGAATATAACAGATTGCAGAGATCTGTAAAGAATGGAAATAGTATATTAGGGGAGTGAATGGGAAATGGAGACAAAGAAGGTATTCAAACCTTTTGCGATATGGAGCTTGGAAAAAGAAGAAGCTTTTTTAAGAAAAATGCATCAAAAAGGATGGGCTTTACAAAAGTATAATGTAATGTATACGTTTAAGAAAACTGAACCAAAAGATGTAGTATATAAAGCGGATTTTAGACTGGATTATAAAGATTCAAAAGAAAAACAAAAAGAATATATTGAAATATATGAAATGTGTGGATGGAAACATGTAACGAGTTTTGCGAAGTGGAATTATTTTTGTAAAGAAGTAGACGAGGAAAATGAGTTACCTGATATTTATTCAGACAAAGAAACGAAGATACAAAAATTTGTTGAATTGATACAGTTCGTTGCAATTATGTTTGTAATGTTAATTCCAGTGCTTTACTTATGTTTTCTTGGAGTATCAGAATCAGGATTATATAAAGGTATGGTTGGGTTTTTAGTTTGTATATATTTATATGCGTTTATTAATTTATTTAGGAAGATTAAAAAGTTGAAAAAGGAAATATTTTAACAAAGAGTGATATTCTTAGAGAAGATATTGATGGGAATCAACTTCTCTAATTTCTATATATATTTATTTTGTTCATTCTTTTTTATATAATAAAAGACCAACTTTTTAATTCATAGAACTAACAGTTACAAAGATAATACCATAATACCAGTAACAACACCTAAAAAAATCATAAATGAAGAAGAAATAATCAATAATAACGAACTAGCAATTAATATTAATTTATTAGATTTTTAATTTTTAAAATGGTAGTAAAGTAAAAGACTATAAATAGTAGAAACAAACCATATTGTTAGACCGTAAGGAGTCGTTATTTTCTCCCAATCGAAGATCCAAAAGTAAAAGATGACTATATGGCAAGTTAATAGTAGAAATATTGATAGAAGCGTTATTTTTTTATTATTTGTTTTACCTCGCTTATGTAAACATTTCCAAAAGAGTGCGAAGTTTAACATATAATAAGGAAGAAATACATTTTTAATTAAGTTATTAAACGGAAAAATCCCTTATAGAAAAATCTATTTCTACAAGGGATAATCATGTTTTTATTAGAAAGACTGATTTTGCGCAGGTTTAATAAATTGTTCAGGGTTTTCAACAAGTCCGCATACAGCACATTGGACACGGTATGTAGGTCCTTGATAGGCCATATGAAAAGCATTCATCGTTTCATTTGTGTATTCTTCTTCTACTTGACCAGTTTGTGGATTTATTTTGACTGGTTTTACTTGTTGCTCAAGAATATTAAAGCGAGTACGATTCGTTTTACAGCTTGGACATAGCATTGGTTCCATATGTATACACCTCCATTTGTATCATTTCTTAAAATCTTTAATTTTATGCAAGCAAAAAACTTTCTCAATATAAATAGGTGTTTAATGTATTTAAAATTCAGAAAAAATAAAATATAATAAAAGTACGAACTGGTTATGTCCAAACCAAATCTCCTGTTTTATGCCAATAAGCTGGGGGGCCGAGAAATCGGCCTCATTTTTTTTGCTCATTACTACAAGGAACAAGGTTTTTGTGAGACTTTTGTCGAAATTTTAGGGATAGATACAAAGGGGGATGTAAAATGGATTTGAAAATGAAGTACATCATTTTATATGTAGAAAAGTTTGAGGAATGTTTAAAATTCTATAAAGATATTTTACAGTTACCTATAAAAGCAGAGCACGGTACATATATTGAATTTAATACTGGAACTACCATTTTAGCGATGAATACGCGGCAAGATGTGAAAGAATTAACAGGACTACCGCTTACAGAAGGTAAATTACAGTCTTCTCATTTCGAATTAGGATTCGTTGTTGAGAATGTATTAGAAACGATTGAGCAATTGAGCAATTTAGAGGACAAGGTATTAAGGTTTTAGTTGAACCAATTGTAAAACCGTGGGGGCAAACAATTGCCTACATTGCTGATCCAGATGGAAATTATATTGAAATTTGCAGTTCATTAGAATAGAGGGAGAAAGAGAGATGGGATTTCCGAAACTAGAAACAGAACGTTTACGATTAAGAGAACTTACACTATTAGATGCAGAAACGATGTTCCAATATTTTTCGAAAGAATCAGTTATACGTTATTTCGGAATGGATTCTTTTGAAAATATTGAGCAAGCGAAAACAACGATTCAAACGTTTAAAAATCGTTATGAAGAGGGCAGTGTATTTCGCTGGGGAATCGAGAAAAAAGGGACGGGCCAATTAATCGGAACGTGCGGATTTCATTTAATTAATAATAATCATAAACGAGCTGAAATTGGTTATGAATTAGATGATACATATTGGGGACAAGGATATGCATCGGAAGCATTACAAGCGATTTTAGCTTACGGATTTGAAATGCTGCAACTAATAAGAATCGCAGCGGTTGTATATGTAGAAAATAAATCTTCTCAAAAATTGTTAATAAAAGCAGGATTTCAAGAAGAAGGATTACTTCGAAAACATATGATTCAAAATGGAGTTGCTCATGATACTATTTTATATTCTTTATTAAAAGAAGAGTGGAAGAAGTAATGAGCACAAACGAACTTATAACGATTATGAAGAAGCATAGGGAAAATAGATTCATTTTAGGTATAGATGGTTTAAGCCGATCTGGAAAAACAACATTCGTAACCAATTTAAAAGAAAATATGAAACAAGAAGGCATTCCGTTTCATATTTTCCATATTGATGATCACATAGTGGAGCGTAATAAACGATATCATACTGGATATGAAGAATGGTACGAGTATTATTATTTACAATGGGACATTGAATGGCTAAGGCAGAAATTTTTTCAAAAGCTACAACATGAAACAAAATTGAAATTACCTTTCTTTCATGAAGAAACAGATATATGTGAAATGGAAAAAGTACAGATTCCTATTGTAGGGGTAATTGTTATTGAAGGAGTTTTTCTGCAGCGAAAAGAATGGAGAGATTTCTTTCATTATATGGTCTATTTGGACTGTCCAAGAGAGACAAGGTTTCTACGTGAGAGTGAGGAGACACAGAAAAACCTTTCAAAATTTGAAAATAGGTATTGGAAAGCAGAGGATTATTACTTAGAAACGGAATTGCCGAGGGATAGGGCGGATTTAGTCATTGAATGATTTGAAAATAGAAGGTGAATAGAATGAATATTTTATGGGATTTTGATGGGACGTTATTTGATACGTATCCTGCATATACAATGATGCTTTCTGAAATATTAGGTGACTCAGTAGAAAAACAAGAAATATACAAAAACTTAAAAATATAATACTCTCATGCAATTCAGTATTATAATATTTCATGCGAGCAGGAAGAAAAAATTAAAGTTTTGAAGGAGAAATTCACGCCAAAAGATATGAAACCTTTTGCAGGTGTCGAAGAGGTTTTGAAATTTGCAGATAAAAATGTGATTATGACCCATAAACATAGGGCAGGGGTTATGAACATTTTAAAATATTACGGCTGGGAAAAATACTTTGTAGATATGGTTACAATTGACGATGGCTTTCCCCGAAAGCCCAACTCTTTAGCTTATAATCATTTACATAAAAAACATAATATTGATTTAGCTATTGGAGATAGAGAATTAGATTTATTACCTGCAAAAGAATTAGGTATTTCAACATGTATGTTTCAAGGTGATTGTGATGTAGCGGATTATTCTTTATCACATTACTCGGAGTTTTTTAAGATAGTGAGTGATAGAGAGTTTTCTTTATAAAAAAAGTTATTAATAAAGACTGAATCTTTCATTTTAAAGGTACAGTCTTTATTTTTTAGAACTCTTTCATTTTATTCCGCAATAACGGGCAGCCTGATTGCTTCAACTAATAATCAGTGGAGGGTGAACAAAACCTCCACTGATTAAAGTTTCACTTTATTTTCTGTATATAATAATTACTAGAGGTTAAAGGATAATCGTCCATCTTTAATAAGGAAGTGGCCAGTTTGTTTTAACCAAATTATGGTTATTCATGTTAATATGAACTCATAGCTATATAGAAGGGGTGGGGTTAGTATGAAAACTGAAATAGTTCCTAAAAAGAAGTATAGTATAATAAGTTATGTATCTTTACTCATCGGCATTTTGTGTTTTCTATTCGTTTTTATAACGCCAACAAGGATAGCCAATGCAGGTAATATAGTTGGAGATTATATTACAATTGCCCTGACAGGTGTAGGTATCATGCTTTCAATAATCACAATGACGAAAAGAACAGAGAAGAAGGGAATTGCTATTCTTTCATTAATACTGTCCTCATCATTTTTTATATTTTGGATCATAGCAATTATCCTATTGTTTACTGGTCAAATTAGTTTTGCGCCGTAATGTGTAATAAAAAGAGTCCTTCTCGTATGATATCGGGTTCAGTTACGGGAGAGAAAATATAAAATAACACACAAATTAGGGATGTAAATCACATATGATTTAGCACCCTTTTTTTATTGTTATTATAGTGTTTAAGCACTTTTATATAGTTAAATAGTGTTCTAAATAAAAAGATAAATGGAAAATTATGTTAAAATAGTTGTAGAGATTATGAAAAAATGTTCTTAAACTAACAGTCAGGTTACTTTAAGAAGGTTTTTTCAAAGGAAATGGTAAATATCATATTTTGAAGGGGTGATTGCAGTGGAGTAAGTGATTTTTTTAATCTTAGTTAAATACTTTGAAGGAAGGCATTTATAACTATAAATACAAAACTAATAATAGTAGAAGGGTTACCTGGATTTGGAAAATCAACCACTGCAAAGCTAATAAATGAAATTCTAATCCAAAATAAAATTGAAGTTGAACTATTTTTAGAGGGAAATTTGAACCACCCAGCCGACTATGATGGTGTATCTTGTTTTAATAAATTTGAGTTCGATAGATTATTATCTAACAGTGGAGGTTTTAAAGAAGTGCTCCTTAAGAAAGTGCTAAAAAAAGGAAGCAATTATTTATTACCATACAGAAAGATAAAAAATGAGTTTGGTGACCAGTTTTCGGACGAATTATTTAACATTATTTTAAAAAATGATATATACGAATTACCATTCGATAAAAATGTTGAATTAATTGCTGACAAATGGAATGACTTTGCTGAAACCGCTCTAGAAGACAATAAGGTTTATATCTTTGAATGTTGTTTCATACAAAATCCATTAACTATTGGGATGATTAAATATGGTGAACAAAAAGAAAAAATAATAAATTATGTAATGAAAGTTGCAAAAATCATAGAGAATTTAAATCCAATGTTATTGTATGTAGAACAAGATAATCTTGAATTTTCATTTAGGAAGGCGTTAAAAGAAAGAACTCCAGAATGGTCCACAGGAATTATTGACTATTACACTAACCAAGGCTATGGGAAAGAACATAACCATTCAGGTGTAGAAGGAGCGATAAAAGTTCTTGAAGCTAGAAGGAATTTAGAATTAGAAATATTCGATATGTTAAAAATGAAAAAAGAAAAAATCAATAATACAAAATATGAAATTGACTCATATAGGTCAATGTTAAAAGATAAGTTAGCCATACAAATGGTGAAATAGCTTTTTACACTAACTGGTGCTTTAGTTGAAGAAGGAAATAAAAACGCTCAGAATATCTTCTGAGCGTTTTAGTTTGTTATTCCTAATGGTTATTAGCATTTTTCTCTTCCTACACTGAACCCATTACTCATATGAAGGACTCTTTTTACTCGGTATCTTCAGGTTGATATTCTAAAATATCCCCCGGTTGGCATTCTAATGCTTTACATATTGCTTCTAAAGTTGAAAAACGGACTGCTTTTGCTTTTCCATTTTTCAAGATAGAAAGGTTAGCCATTGTAATTCCAACCTTCTCCGAAAGTTCTGTTACACTCATTTTTCTTTTTGCTAACATTACATCAATATTAATAATAATTGCCATATTATTCACCTCAGACCGTTAAATCATTTTCTGATTTTATATCTATAGCATCTTTTAATAGTCTTTGGAGAACGGCAGCAAAGACCGCGATTACCATTGAAGCAAAAATCATAATCATTCCGATAATAATAATGCCAGGGGCGTCATCTCTCTCTGCCACGAGATAGAAAAGTGGCATACCTAATACATATAATACACTAATTGCCAATGCGCTGTACTTAATATTTTTTAAAGCTTGAACAGATAGCTCTGAGAATGCGTTATTTTTATCAATATAGTTTAAAAGCTTAAATGTTTGGTACAGTGCGAAGTAATAAGGTATTGCTGTTGCGTATAAATTGATAAATACAAGATATTTAATATATGCAATATCTGGATATAATTCTGCGGCAAAATTTCCTATTTTAGGGACTAAAAAAATGCACATAGCAAGAACGGGGATTCCGATCAGAATTACAACGGTCTTTAAAAAGAGTGTGGATCCTTGTTTCATAAAAAGCACCTCATTTATTTAATATCTTATTAATTTAACATGAAATTTATTGTTTAACAATAAATCTTTATTTCTTTTAATCGAGGATTTATTGTTAAACAAGTAATTAATGAAAAGGATGTTAAATCTTTTTTATAAGATAAATGATACATATCGATATTTAATTAAAGAAAGAGAAAGTAACTATTGTTAGCTTTATGAGAATTGGGAACTAATAAAACATATGTAGGTTTTGGTATGGAAAAGGAAATAAGGTGTATTGAAATGAATGCAAAGTTTATGGAGGAACAATCATGTTGAATTATGGTGTGAAGATGAAAAAGTTACTATTGGTGGGAGCTATAATAGTAAGCGTATTAAGTATGGAAAGTATGATGAATTATCATGCGGCCAAAGCTAAGGTGAAAAAAGTAGAACACCAGCCTAAAAATATAATTATGATGGTTATGGACGGAACGAGTTCAACGGCGACAACATTGGCTCGCTGGTATAAAGGGGCACCGCTTACGTTAGATCAAATTGTAACAGGAGGTGTTCGTACGTTTTCGGCGGAATCAGCTATTACAGACTCAGCGCCAGCAGCAACAGCTTTAGCAACTGGAAATAAATCGAATTCAGGATATGTAGGTGTATTACCTTCTATTGTAAGTTCGCCTAGCTTACAGCCAATAAAAGAAGAAGAAAAGTTACGGCCGGTCGCAAACGTATTAGAAGGCGCAAAATGTACTGGTCGTGCAACTGGCATTGTTGCTACATCTGAAATTCAGCATGCTACTCCGGCCGGATTCTCCGCTCACCATGTCAATCGCAAACATTTTGACGTAATTGCGAAGCAGCAAGTATATCAAAATATAGATGTCGTATTAGGCGGGGGAAAAGCGGCGCTGTTACCTATGAAAAGTAATGGAATCCGAAAAGATGGTGAAAATTTAGTAAAGGTGATTCAAGACAAAGGATACGATTTCGTTGAAACGAAAGATGCGTTATTGAACTCCAAATCTAATAAAATTTGGGGCTCTTTCTCACATCATGCTCTTGCGTTTGATATGGATCGTATAGCAACAAATCCAGAACAACCAACACTTTCTCAAATGACAGAAAAAGCAATTCAAACATTATCAAAAGATAAAGATGGCTTCTTTTTATTCGTAGAAGGTAGTAAGCCTGATTGGGCAGCTCATGCTAATGATCCAATTGGGATGATTAGTGATGTATTGGCATTTGATGAAGCGGTAGCAAAGGCGTTACAATTTGCGAAGAAAGATGGGGATACGATGCTCATCGCTTTAACTGATCATGGTAACAGCGGCATCTCTATAGGGAATAGGAATACGACAAAAGGATACAATACTACACCGGTTTCTGCATACATTGATCCATTGAAAAAGGCGAAAATGACACTTGAAGGAACTATAAATAAACTGAAATCTGATTTATCAAATGTAGAAGATGTAGCTAAACTATACGGTTTGGATAATCTAACTCATGATGAAAAAGAAAAATTAAAAGTGGCAAAAAAGAAAATGGATGTAGGACGAATTCTTACTACATTGTTGGCTAATCGTGCAAATATCGGCTTTACGACAGGAGGACATACAGGTGAGGATGTATTCTTACATTCTTATGGACCTCAAAAACCAGAAGGCTTAATCCAAAATACAGACATTGCGAAGACGATGGCGAAAGCGATGGGCTTTAACTTAGAAGAAGTAACGAATAAAATATTTTTAGAGAGTGAACAAGCCTTTAAGAAAATCGGTGCAACTGTAACAGCCGACAAAATCGAAGGAGCAAACCCGTTACTCGTAGTAAAACATAATAAAGTAGAAGCACAATTATTTGGTAACAAAAATATAATTCGTATCAATGGTAAAGGGTATGAATTAAGAAGTATTATTGTAGAGAGTAATGGAAAGTGCTATGTACCAGAAGAAGCAATTCAACTATTTGTAAAGCATTCTCGTTAAAAAATTGCCAACCAGTTAAGCTAACTGGTGGCAATTTTTTGTGTTTATTCTAAATGTAAGTGTTCGAATTGTTTTGTAAAGTTTTCCATATGAGACTTGTATAAATGTTAAAGGGAAATTATATTTTTTCTTACATTAAAAAATTTCATTTTGTAGAATAAGAAGTTATACATATAGTAAAGTCTAATGTGTTATCAATTAATATTTACGAAAAATATATTAATACTTTAGAATTTCTTTAATGTTCATTATTTTTTATTTAAGGTTATCCGTTATATTTATAATATGTTTATTTCAATTTATTGTATTGAAGCTCAGTTTTATATAATTATAAAGCAATCATCAAAATAAAATCTCCACTAGAGTAAATTTATTATTTTTTTGCGGAAATTATTATGCATCTAAGAAAACTGTAGTTTATTGGATTAGAAATATATTAGAATTTACTTGAAGAAAGAGAGAGGGAATAAAATGAATATAGTGCACTTACGTCCTAAACAGCGGTCTAAGTATCGCATTATGCTAGGGAAGTGGTATTACTCTACAAAGAGGTACATTCAGTGGTTGGCAGATGGAAAAACATATGCAAAAAGGTTCCAACAAGAAAAGCTACCTTGTACAGCAATTCAGCACCGAACGATATTACTTCGTAAGCTCAAAGATGTAGATATGTGGTATCAACAGAATAAGGTTGTTAATTTGAAAATTGCTGTTAAAAAACTAAATGGTATCGTCATTAGACCGGGAGAAACATTTTCTTACTGGCGTTTAATAGGTAAGCCAACGAGGAAAAAAGGGTATGTAGAAGGTATGGTATTACATTACGGATCTTTTCAAACAGGTATTGGAGGAGGTCTTTGTCAGCTTTCGAATTTAATATATTGGATGACTTTACATACACCACTGACAGTAACAGAACGATATCGTCATAGCTTTGATGTCTTTCCTGACTCTAGGCGAACTCAACCATTTGGGAGTGGGGCGACTTGTTCCTATAACTATTTGGATTTACAAATTAAAAATGAAACGGACCAACCGTATCAACTTCACCTTTATATGACAGATGAACATTTAGTTGGTGAATGGAGAACAGTCTATCCGCAACTTTATCAATATGAAGTGTATGAGAAAGAACACTCAATTCAACCTGCATACTGGGGCGGTTATATACGACATAATGTGATTCAACGTAAAGTATATAATCAACAGAAACAGTTAATAGAAGATCAATATGTAACAGAGAATCACGCTATAATGATGTACGAACCACTATTAGCTTGTGATAATGAGAATAGTGAGTAATATGGTAACCTATAGATTAAATAGTATTGAAAATATTTAATTCTTATTTTTATAAAAAAGTATGAATCCCAGATTTACTGGATTTTGATTGTAACTAAGAACATATAAAAGTTCACTGTTATTTATAGGAGAGTCTGTTTGTTTTTATATCTTATGTATTTCACCCTGCATAAAAAAATATTTCTCAACATTTTATTTGTTGAAAAAGATTGAATATTCGTATTATAACGAATATTATGTTATTATCGGCAAAAAACGATAATTTGCAGGCACTGGGGAGGAAATACATTGAAAAAGAAAAAGAAATTAAAACCATTAGCGGTATTAACAACAGCAGCGGTACTAAGTAGTACGTTTGCTTTTGGAGGTCACGTAGCGTATGCTGAGACACCAACATCATCTCTACCAATAGATGAGCACTTAATACCGGAGGAGCGTTTGGCTGAAGCGCTAAAACAACGGGGGGTAATTGATCAATCTGCATCACAAGCGGAGACTTCAAAGGCTGTCGAAAAATATGTTGAGAAAAAGAAAGGGGAAAATCCTGGGAAAGAAATCTTAACGGGAGATAGTCTTACGCAAGAAGCCTCTGACTTTATGAAAAAAGTAAAAGATGCAAAAATGAGGGAAAATGAACAGGCGCAGCAGCCTGAAGTAGGCCCAGTAGCTGGACAAGGTGCAGCATTGAACCCTGGGAAATTAAATGGAAAAGTACCTACTACATCAGCGAAGCAAGAAGAATACAATGGAGCTGTTCGAAAAGATAAAGTACTTGTTTTACTTGTAGAATTTAGCGATTTTAAGCATAACAATATTGATCAAGAGCCAGGATACATGTATTCTAAGGACTTTAATCGTGAACATTATCAAAAAATGTTATTTGGTGATGAACCATTTACTTTATTTGATGGATCGAAAATTAACACATTTAAGCAATATTATGAAGAACAATCTGGTGGTAGCTATACAGTTGATGGGACTGTAACAGAATGGCTTACTGTTCCAGGAAAAGCATCAGATTATGGTGCTGATGCGGGTACTGGGCATGATAACAAGGGGCCTTTAGGACCAAAAGATTTTGTGAAAGAAGCATTAAAAGCAGCGGTAGCAAAAGGAATCAATTTAGCAGACTATGACCAATTTGATCAATACGATCAAGATGGTGATGGAAATAAAAATGAGCCAGATGGCATTATTGATCATTTAATGGTTGTACATGCTGGCGTTGGTCAAGAAGCTGGCGGCGGTAAATTGAAAGATGATGCGATTTGGTCACATCGTTCAAAACTAGGTTCAAAACCATATGCAATTGATGGCACGAAATCTTCTGTTTCGAACTGGGGCGGAAAGATGGCTGCATATGATTATACAATCGAGCCTGAAGACGGAGCAGTTGGTGTGTTTGCACATGAGTATGGCCATGATTTAGGCTTACCAGATGAATATGATACAAAGTACTCAGGACAAGGTGAACCTGTTGAGTCATGGTCTATTATGAGTGGTGGTAGCTGGGCTGGAAAAATTGCAGGAACAGAGCCAACGAGTTTCTCGCCACAAAATAAAGAGTTTTTCCAAAAGAATATGAAGGGGAACTGGGCGAATATTCTTGAAGTAGATTATGACAAACTTAGCAAAGGAATCGGTGTTGCAACATATGTAGATCAAAGTACTACAAAATCTAAACGACCTGGAATTGTTCGTGTTAACTTGCCGGACAAAGATATAAAAAATATCGAATCAGCGTTTGGTAAGAAGTTCTATTACAGTACAAAAGGAAATGACATTCATACAACACTTGAGACACCAGTATTTGACTTAACAAATGCAAAGGATGCTAAGTTCGATTATAAGGCATTTTACGAACTTGAAGCGAAGTATGATTTCCTTGACGTATATGCGATTGCAGAAGATGGAACGAAGACACGCATTGATAGAATGGGCGAAAAAGATATAAAAGGCGGCGCGGATACAACTGATGGTAAGTGGGTTGATAAATCATACGATTTAAGCCAATTCAAAGGAAAAAAAGTAAAACTGCAATTTGAGTACTTAACAGATATTGCAGTAGCTTATAAAGGATTTGCGTTAGATAATGCAGCCTTAACTGTAGATGGAAAAGTTGTTTTCTCTGATGATGCAGAAGGTCAGCCAGCAATGACGCTAAAAGGCTTTACTGTGTCTAATGGATTTGAACAGAAAAAACATAATTACTATGTAGAGTGGAGAAATTACGCTGGGTCTGACACTGCGTTACAACATGCACGTGGCCCAGTGTTTAATACAGGAATGGTTGTATGGTATGCGGATCAAAGCTTTACAGATAACTGGGTAGGCGTTCATCCAGGTGAAGGGTTCTTAGGAGTAGTAGATTCTCATCCAGAGGCAATTGTAGGGACATTAAACGGACAACCTACTGTGAAGAGCAGTACACGTTATCAAATTGCCGATGCGGCATTCTCATTTGATCAAACGCCAGCATGGAAAGTAAATTCACCAACACGCGGTATCTTCGATTATAAAGGATTACCAGGAGTGGCAAAATTTGATGATTCTAAGCAATACATCAACAGCGTTATTCCTGATGCAGGACGTAAGTTACCGAAGCTAGGACTGAAGTTTGAAGTGGTAGGCCAAGCTGAAGACAAGTCTGCAGGTGCAGTTTGGCTTCATCGATAAAATAAGGTAAAAAGAAGAGAAGCTGCGATAAGTCGGTGAAACTGACTGATTGCAGCTTTTTTCTTCTTGTGAAAAAACTCGCTGTTTTTTATGTACTTATTGGAAAAATACGAAGTTTCTTTGATACATAAAATGTTCCGTCTGTCCAATTATAGAAGCTATTTTGGACGTAAGAAATTTGTAAGTAATGAGTAAGAAAAAAGAGATTTTCATAGTATAAAATATTTATTATAGCTACTTTTAACACCTGATACTAATAGTGTGCTATAATATGAATTAGCAACAAAAAGGAAAGGAATTAGAACAATGACCTTAGAAAATACTAAAAATTTAAAAAAACAAGTTGCTCCTTTTGAAAAATCAACGATTAAAAAAAGTGTTTGGCAACTGATTAACACAATCGTGCCATTTATTATTTTATGGTACCTTGCTTATAAAAGTTTGTCAGTTTCTTATTGGTTAACATTAGTTCCAGCACTGTTAGCCGCTGGATTTATGACAAGGATTTTCATTATTTTTCATGATTGTACCCATTATTCATTCTTTAAAAGTCGACGTGCAAATAGAATAGTTGGAACGTGTATGGGTGTTTTAACATTATTCCCATTTGATCAGTGGGGGCATGAGCATTCTATTCACCACGCTACGAGTGGTAATTTGGATAAGAGGGGTACAGGGGATATTTGGACGCTTACAGTAGATGAATATGTAGCAGCACCATTTAGACTCCGTTTAGCATATCGTTTATATCGCAATCCATTCGTTATGTTTGGGTTAGGCCCGATTTATGTTTTCTTGCTTAAAAATAGATTTAACCGAAAAGGTGCTAGAAAAAAAGAACGTATGAACACTTATTTAACGAATATTTTAATCGTTGCTATTATAGGGATGCTTTGCTGGGCAATTGGATGGCAATCGTTTCTTTTAGTACATGGTTCTATATTTTTAATAGCAGGTTCAATAGGGATTTGGCTGTTTTACGTACAGCACACATTCGAGGATTCTTATTTTGAAGAAGATAAAGAGTGGGAATATGTGAAAGCGGCAGTGGAGGGAAGTTCTTTTTATAAACTTCCAAAAATTTTGCAATTTCTAACGGGTAATATTGGATTTCATCATGTTCACCATTTAAGTCCAAGAGTACCTAACTATAAACTAGAAGAGGCACACAACAATACCCTTCCTTTAAAAAATGTACCAACGATTACGCTTGCTACAAGCTTGCGTTCACTCCGTTTCCGTCTTTGGGATGAGAAAAGTAACAATTTTGTTAGCTTTAAAGATGTCAAAAATATAATTAAAAATAATGTTTCTGTTCGGGTGAAATCTGAACTATAATTGCATCGTATATAAAATTCCCCTTAATCATTTTCGATTTAAGGGGAGTTTTTGTTTCAAAAGTAGATGCCAGATAAGAAGAAAAATTAAATGATTCAAATTATAATTGAAGCAGATTAGGAATTGCTCGTACGTAAGTACAAATGCAAGATGACAATAAATGCATTATGTTAACAAGTGGAGTTATCATGAATTTTCCATTACGATAACTGTTCATAAATCCGACGAAAATTAATAGCAAAAGGGGGATCGTACAACAGTATATCTAAAAAATTAGAAAAGACTTGAACGGAAATTTCATTCATTTTTCTTGGTGTTCCGCATTCCATACACTTAAATAGGATGCATATTCTAATTCATCTGGATTGTCATGTAACATAGAAATGAATTCTAATTTATTTCTATCACAATCTAGAAAGTATACACTTGCAGCGGGCATCCACCTTTGGACAATTGGCTCTTGATTTCCTTTTCCTTGACTTCCTATCACTTCTATTCCACGCTCCTCTAACCACGCTTTAGAAGTCATTAAAAACTCTAAATTTACACCAAAAGCAAAATGTTTCAGCTCAAAGTCTTCGATATTATTTACTTCCCATAGTCCAAGCATTTGTTTTTTATTTTCTCCGACCCAAAAGAAAGCCACTCTTCTTTTGGAGAGTTTTCTTGCTAACGTTAATCCTAGCTTGTTTTGATAGAAATTTATCGCTTTTTCTAAATTTCTTACATGTAAATGAGTCTCGTATATGTTCTGTATCATTATGATCATTCCTTTCTTTCTTGGTAACTACCAGTTGAGTAATGAATGTAATTCTAATAATGTACAGCTATATCTGATATACCTATTTATTATTATATCGAAATTGAAATACGATAAATCCAACTGAGGTAGCAAGTTCAAATGAAAATTTTACTACTTTTGTAGGAGAAGAGAAAAATCCATTAAATTCAGGTGAACTCATATTTAAATAATGAAAAAAAGACCACACATGAAGTGAAACGCCACGTGTTGTCTTTTTTGTATCGTGCAATATTACGAAGTTTCGCTAATTTTAGTTTCACTTTGAGTGTTAGTTGCAATTCTTTTCTTAACTTTAAAGTGATAGTAGGTATAGCAAAAGATGATAAATGGTACAGTACAATAAATGCCTAGTCTTTGATCTGGGATAAAGATAAGACTTACTAATATAATGCCATACAATCCAAAACCAAGAATTGGTACAAGGGGATAGAGTGGAGTTCTGAACTTCAAGTCTTCTAATTTTCCACCTTCAGCTAAATAGTGTTTGCGGAAAAAGAATTGAGAAACACAAATTGACATCCAAACAATGATTGTTATGACTCCAGAAATGGAAATTAACCATAAGTAAACCGTTTCAGCAGCTACGACGCTTGTTAAAAGAGAAAAAGCAGAAATAGCTATTGTCATGATTAAAGCGTTGAGAGGAATCCCACGTGATGATAATTTCTTTAAAAATGCTGGAGCCATTTCGTTTTTTGATAAAGACCAAAGCATTCGAGTAGCAGCGTATAGTCCTGAGTTTGCAACAGAAAGAACAGCAGTAAGAATAACAAAGTTCATAATATCAGCTGCATATGGAATACCGATATTATCAAAAACAGCAACGAATGGGCTCTTTGTGAGTCCTGCTTCTTCCCAAGGAATTAAAGCAACAAGAACAAAGATTGCTAAGACGAAGAAAAACATTGTGCGCCATATAATATTTCTAATAGAACGAGGTAAAGTTTTTGCTGGATCTTCACTTTCACCTGCTGCGATTCCGACAAGCTCTGTACCTTGGAAGGAATAATTGACTGTAACCATTGTTAATAGAATAGCTGCAAGTCCATTCGGAAATAAACCACCATGATTTACGAAATTTGAAAGGAGTGGAGCTGGTTCGTCGCCTTTTAAATCAATAAAGCCGAACATAGCGGCGCCACCAAGAATTATAAAAGCTATAATGGCAGATACTTTTATACTTGAAAACCAAAATTCTGTTTCTGCATAACTACGAGCAGATAATGCGTTAATAGTAAAGATTGTAACGCCAAATATTAAACACCAAACCCAAACAGGAATATCAGGAAACCAGCGCTGCATTGTAATACCGGCAGTTGTAAATTCAAGACCGGTCGTATTCGCCCAGCTTAACCAATACAACCATCCGATTGTAAAGCCAGTTGCAGGATTGATGAATTTAGTGGCATATTCCTGGAAAGAACCCGAAACAGGCATGGCTACAGCGAGTTCACCAAGACATAGCATAACGAAATACATTAATAATCCACCGGCCATAAAGGCAAGTACGGATCCACCAGGTCCAGCTTGACTTATTATAAAGCCAGATCCGTTAAATAACCCCGTTCCAATCACACCACCGAGTGCAATCATGAATAAGTGTCTACTTTTCATCGTACGTTTTAATTCATTGTTTGTATTGTTTACTTGCGCCATTGTTTTCCTCACTTTCGTAGTTGATAGAATAAAGTTTGATGTTTTTCCGTATTATGGAATGTATTCCGTGATGTGAAATCTTGTTATAATTTTCAGATAATTAAAAAGAAAAGTCAATATTTTTTTGTTTGCGTTTTCAATTCGTTGTTAGTGATATATTTTTATTGTTAGAAAATTGAATAAATAGATTGATTTCATTTCGAATGTTTGCTAAATTGATAGTTAATTAAACGTACTAACATACTACGAGTAAAGTTGAGGCGAGTTATGGTACAGTCCATTGATCGAGCGATAAGTATTATTAAATTATTGAATTCTACAAATGAAAAAGAGTATTGGGCTATTTCTGATATAGCAGATGGAACACATCTCCCAGTTAGTACAGTACATAGATTACTTAACTCTCTAATGGAGCATGGGTTAGTTACACAAATACCAGAGACAAAACAGTACAAAATTGGACCAATGTGGATGGAAATAGGGTTACGTCAATTGGAGAAGGTAGACTACAGATCAGTTGCAAGAGAAGTGATGAAGCGGTTGGCCTTTGAAGTCGAAGAAAGTGTCTATTTAAATATTCCAAACGGAACACATTCTATTATCATTGAAAGAATTGATAGTCCTTTAAAAATTCGAGTTATCGATAATCTAGGGGAACAAATTCCACTTTCAATTGGTGCCGCAAATAAAACGATGCTTGCCAATATGAAAACGAATGAAATGGAACATATTGTAGAACATTTACTTTCTTCATTACCAGAACAAAAGCAAATTCTTCTTAATCAAATAAAGCAAATAAAAAATGAAGGATATGCTGTCAGTTATGGTGAAAAAACAGAAGGGACAGCTTCAGTAGCTGCACCTATTATCGGATTTAATCATAAAGTAGTAGGAGCATTAAGTGTTGGGTTAATTAGTCATCGTATTAATGATGATCGACTATCTTTTCTTATTAGCAAGGTAAAACAAGCAGCTCATGAAATATCAATAAAAATCGGCAGTACATCAGAACTATAATTTTGATAGCTGTCGTCATTTTTTATTCATATACTGGAATTCGTTTTCATAATGCGGAAAAATAGGGGGATTTATATGTCAAAGTGGCAATCAAAAGAACAATTGATTCAATTATTAAGCAGTCTTGTTGAAATTCCTAGTATTACCGGTTCAGAAGCTGAAGTAATATTGCCAGGCTTTGTTGTGGAACAATTATCTGAATTACAGTATTTCAAAGAAAACCCGCATCATTTACAAAAAAATCCGACAGGGGACGGACGATATTTTGTTACAGCACTAGTAAAGAAAAAAGATAGTACAAAAAATACTGTAATTCTAGTAAGTCACTTTGATGTTGTAGATGTACAAGATTACGGAGTGTGGAAAGAAGATGCATTTAATCCTAAAAAGTTAACATCTATGTTTTATTCTCATAAAGATGAACTTCCAGACCATGTGCGTGAAGATATAGAACATGGGGAATGGCTGTTTGGTAGAGGAACAATGGATATGAAATGCGGTCTAGCATTACAAATGGCAATGATTGAACAAGCATGTGAAGGAAGATTCGATGGGAATGTTCTTTTATTGGCTGTACCAGATGAAGAAGTGAATTCTGTAGGGATGAGGGCCGCTGTTCCGAGACTGTTAGATTTAGCTAGAGAGCATAACTTAGATTATAAAACGGTCTTAAACTCAGAGCCTATGTTTTCAAGACATCCTGGTGACCAAAATAAGTATATTTACACTGGCTCTATTGGTAAAGTGTTACCTGGTTTTCTTTGCTATGGAAAAGAGACACATGTAGGTGAACCTTTTGCAGGCTTAAATGGGAGTTATATGGCTTCATTAATAACAGCAGAATTAGAGTTAAACACAGACCTTTGTGATATTGTAGAAGGGGAAGCGAGTCCTCCGCCAACTAACTTACTTCAAAGGGACTTAAAGGAGGATTATTCTGTACAAATTCCGCATCGTGCAGTTACATTATTTAATTTGTTTTTATTAGAAAAATCAATGATAGATGTAGTTTCATTGTTACGTCAAAAAGTAACGAAAGTAGCAGAGAAAATAGAAGAGTCGTATGAAAAACATGCATATCGTTTTTCTAAATATAATCCATTTATACCACCTAATCTCAAAGTAAATGTATTAACGTATGAAGAGCTTATCACATATGCAATTGAGCAACATGGACAAGAAAAAATAAATCATATTCAATCTAATATTATAAAAAATAGAGAAGATAAAGATGATCGTGCGGTAACGATTGATTTAGTAGATAAATTAGCGATTTTATGTAAAGAAAAGGCACCGATGATTGTACTTTTCTTCGCTCCGCCGTACTATCCAGCTGTGAGTTCACGCAACAATCCTTTAATAAAAGAGGTAGTTGTAGAAATGGAAAAGTATGCACACTACAATCATAAGATTACATTTGAAAACCAAAATTATTTTGGGGGGATTTCAGATTTAAGCTATGTAGGCTTGCAGTATCCACTAGATTCAATGAGTTCGCTTGTAGACAATATGCCATTATGGGATAAAGGTTATTCAATTCCGCTTCAGGAATTAGAAGAGTTTGATGTTCCAGTATTAAATATGGGGCCGGTAGGAAAAGATGCACATCAATGGACAGAACGTCTAGATGTAAACTACGCATTTGAAACACTATTAGATATGTTACCCAAATGCATTGAAAAATTATTAGTTTCTAATAAAATTACACAATCATAGTAGGGAATAGGTAAGGGATAAAACAGAACCTTTAAAGAAAATTCGAATGAAATTATTTTAATATAATTAAAAAGTGGAACGGCCAAGCTCAATTTTATATGAGTTTGGCCGTTTATCATGTAGTGAATTTTTAATTAAAATTATGTGAATTCATAGCTAACGTAATCTCTTTTATAGTTTTATTTTTTAGTTTGACCAGATAGTTCAACAGACTTTTGCGTACAACGCTGCATAGCTGAAATAATCGCTGTTCGTAATCCTTTTTCCTCTAATGTTGCAACAGCTTCTATTGTCGTTCCGCCAGGAGAACAAACCATATCTTTCAATTCACCTGGATGTATTCCTGTTTCTAGTACCATTTTTGCAGAGCCTAACACAGCTTGAGCAGCGAATTTATATGCTTGATTTCTTGGCATACCATCTAGTACAGCAGCATCTGCCATCGCTTCTATAATCATATATACATAAGCTGGTGAAGAACCACTTACAGATGTTACAACATCCATTAATTTTTCACTTACGATCTCTGTTTGACCAAAACTATTGAAAATGTTTAGTACATCTTCTAAATCTTTTTCTGTCACCATTTCATTAGGGCATAATGCAGACATTCCTTCTCCAACAAGAGCAGGAGTATTAGGCATTACTCTTACAACCTTTACTTTTTTATTAAATGCATTTTCAGTACTTTCAATACTTTTCCCAGCAGCGATCGTAACGATGATAGCATCGTTTTTGATTACTTCTTTTATTTCATTAATTATTGATGCGTATAGGTCTGGTTTGATTGATAAAATTAAAATATCAGCATTTTTAGCTACTTTATTGTTGTCGGTAGTTGTAGTTAGCCCATATTTTTCACTAGCATTTTTTAAATTAGCAGTGTTTAAATCTGAACAAATAATTTGATTTGAAGACACTATATTTTTGTTTATCATTCCGCCAATCATAGCCATTCCCATATTTCCGCAACCGATGAATCCAATTTGTTTATCCATAATAACTCAATCTTGCTCCTTTTATAATCAATTATATCGGTTTGATATTATTTTCTTAGAATAAGAATAACATCCCTGTGCAATATAAAGAAACATTCTAAGAGAATATATTCCTTTTTGCAACACTAAAAGATAAAAATTAATTATATTCGACATTATGTAAATATATACACTATAATGTAAGGTTTTATGTTTATGAATATGAGTTAAACTTATATCATTTTGTATTTTCATTCAGTAGGGCAATAATTTCATACAAATAACTTGTGGCTCTATTTATTTTTAAAAATACCTCTTGACACCGAATCGAACTATATCGCATAATATAAAAAAATTAGATTGAAAATCGTTGAAGGGAATTAGTACATATGTCTTCTTGCGAAAGAGAGTGGAATTCACCGGCTGAAAGATTCCTCGTATAGAATATATCGAACCTATCCCTGAGTCTTAAATGAAAGTTTAGGCGTTCGCCTGCGTTATAGGCACCAAGTGGATATCTATGTATATCAATTAAGGTGGTACCGCGGAACAATGACCGTTTCGTCCTTTTTATTTTATTAAGGGCGAGGCGGTCATTTTTATTTTGCTCTTAAATACTTCAGTGCAGCATTGATGAGAATAGATATAGTTACAAAGTGAATGAAGTGTAATTTATAAAAAACTTTGATTTTAGACTTGGGGGATAAAAAAGTGAAAAAACAACGAGTTGTTGTAAAGATTGGGAGTAGTTCCTTGGCAGATAGTCACGGAGGCATCTCTACAGAACAGCTTTCAGATCACGTTGCCGCATTGGCTCGGTTGAAAGAAGATGGGCACGAGGTTGTGTTAATTACATCTGGAGCCGTCGCTGCAGGTTTTTCAGCGCTAGGATATCCTAGCAGACCTGTAACGATTAAAGGGAAACAGGCTGCAGCAGCTGTCGGACAAAGTTTGTTAATGCAGGCGTACACGGAGGAATTCCGTAAATATGGCATCGTTACTGCGCAACTTTTGCTGACGAGAAGTGATTTTTCTAGAAAAGAACAATATAGTAATGCTTACGCTACGTTAGGAGAATTATTAAACCGTGCCGCTCTTCCAATTATTAATGAGAATGATTCCATCTCTTTAGAGGAGCTAACGTTCGGTGATAATGATATGCTGTCAGCTTTAGTAAGCGGGCTTGTTTCGGCGGATATGCTTATGATCTTTACGGATGTGAACGGGTTATATGACAAAAATCCTCAGAAAAATGCGGATGCAAAAAAATATTATTTTCTTCCTGAAGTTACGGAAGAAATTTCTTCTCTTGCAGGAGATGCTGGCTCAAAACTTGGGACTGGCGGTATGAAATCAAAAATCGATGCTGCAAAGACAGCACTCTCTCTTGGTGTGAGTGTATTTATCGGAACAGGACGTGGACAGGAAAAGTTTGTAGATGTTTTGAAGGGTAAGGGTGATGGAACGTATGTTGGTAATGCTCCTCAAAAAGAAATGAAGATGAACAAGCAATGGATTGCCTTGCATTCGCTTGTTAGCGGACAAATCGAAGTAGATGCTGGGGCAGCTACTGCCATCATTCAGCATGGGAAGAGTTTACTTCCAGCTGGTGTTACGAATGTATCAGGATTTTTCCAAGTGGGTGAAGTTGTAGAGGTTGTAACGCAACAAGGGCGCGTAATAGGAAAAGGACAATGCACATATAGTGCAGAGGAACTAAGAGATGTAAAAGGTATGCAAAGCCAACATATTCAAGTAAGAGGCGAGAGACATAGTTATGAAGTCATCCATAGGGATCATTGGGTTTCACTTTAAAAAGGAGGAAATAAAAATGAATGAAGTGTTGGCAAAGGGGATAAAAGCAAAAGAGGTTGCTAGAGAACTTGTGCTTAAAACTACAGATCAAAAAAATGAAGCACTTGCTGCAATTGCTAATCAGCTGATAGTAGAAACAGCTTATATTTTAGAAGAAAACAAACGGGATATTGAAGAAGGTAAGGAGAAAGGATTTTCTCATTCACTCCTTGATCGCCTTATGCTGAATGAACAGCGTATTGTTGATATGACAGAAGGGATTAAGCAGCTAATTAAATTACGTGATCCTGTAGGAGAATGTGTAAGTGCATGGGAAAGGCCAAATGGACTATCTATTCAGGAAATGCGCGTACCACTTGGTGTTGTTGGGATGATTTACGAGGCAAGACCGAATGTAACAGTGGATGCTGCTACAATTTGTTTGAAGACAGGAAACGCAGTCATATTACGTGGTAGTTCTTCTGCTATTCATTCTAATAAAGCCATCGTTGCCGTTATTCACAGAGCGCTCAAACAAACAAGCTTACCTCAAGAAAGTGTACAGCTTATAGAAGATACAACGCGAGATAGCGCGAAGCAGTTGTTTACAATGAATGATTATCTAGACGTTCTTATTCCAAGAGGTGGCAAACAATTAATCGATACTGTTGTGAGGGAAGCGTCTGTTCCAGTACTTGAAACAGGTGCGGGGAATTGTCATATTTTCATTGATGAAACAGCGGATAAACAAATGGCATTTGATATTATTATAAACGCAAAAACGCAGCGTCCATCTGTATGTAATGCAATTGAAACGATTGTACTTCATGAGAAGTGGGCAGAGCAATATGGTAGCGAGTTGTTTTCTTCCTTGAAGGAAAGAGGAGTGGAGCTACGTGGTGATAATAAAGCAGTGGAGATTGATCCTTCTATCTTACTTGCGACAGAAGAAGACTGGGAAACTGAGTTTTTATCTCTCACACTAGCAGTGAAAGTGGTTTCCACTGTTGAAGAAGCGATTCATCATATAAATACGTATGGATCTATGCATTCTGAAGCAATTATTACTGAAAACGAGGAAAACGTCAGCAAGTTTTTTACTTCTGTAGATGCCGCGGCACTTTATCATAATGCATCGACTCGTTTTACAGATGGATCCGAATTTGGATTCGGAGCGGAAATTGGTATCAGTACACAAAAGTTACACGTAAGAGGACCAATGGGGCTTCCAGCATTAACTTCTACAAAATATGTGATTCGTGGAAATGGGCAAATTCGAAAATAATAATAAAAGACACTCAATTGGCTTGGGTGTCTTTTATTATAAAAATTATTTACCATACAAATAGCCCAACGAGCATAGCACTTAATAAAGAAACAGCCATCCCGCTAACAAGAAGCTTCCAAACATTTTTACCGATGACTGATGATTTTTCTCCGCCAAATAATGAATTGTAAGTTCCGTAAATCATACCTACTGTACTAAAGTTAGCAAAAGAAGCTAGAAATGTCGTTGCAACCGCAACCGTATGCGGTTGTAACGACTTTAAGTTTGATTTTAAATCCATCATTGCAACAAATTCATTCGTCGTTATTTTGATCCCCATTAATTCAGCTACATACATAGCATCACTGCCTGATAAACCGAGTAAAAATGCAAAAGGACTAAAGATAATGGAGAAGATTTTTTGAATTGTTAACCCCGTTACAAAAAATCCTAAAATCCCATTTAAACATGCTGTTAAAGCTACATAACCAATTACCATAGCTAAAATAACGATAACCATATTCATCCCAACTAACATACTGTTTGAAATAGTAGAAAAGAAATCCTTTTTTTCATGTTTTGAAGGTGTGTAAACAACGTCTTCTTCTTTCGAAACTTCCACAGGATTTAATACATTGGCTAAAATTAATGCGTTAATACAATTTAATGGAATGGCGCTGAAAATATATGTTGCTGGCACCATTGATAAATAAGCGCCAAGAATGGATCCGCTAACGCTACTCATACTCATAATTCCAAAAGTTAATAATCGATTTTCTTTTAACACAGATAATTGATCACGAACAACCGCAAGTGCTTCGGTGTTTCCTAAAAACATCATTTGAATCGAAAAGAAACTTTCTAACTTTGGTAAACGAGAAATCTTTGAAATAACTGCACCTACTTTATCAATAATCCAAGTTAAGATTCCGAAATAAGATAGAATATCGAAAAAAGTAATAACAAAAATGATAGGAAGTAACGCACTAAAGAAGAAATCAATGTGCTGACTTTCCATAGCTGAAGGAAATGCAAATCGAATACCTTCATTCGCACATGCTAGTAGCCAACTGAAAAATGACGCAATTTTATTAATGATAATACTGCCGAGCTTTGTGCCTAACATAAACCATGTAATAAAAAGCTCCAATAGGATGAGAATTACAATTGGTCTCCATTTTATATGTTTTTTATTAGGCGAACATAAGAAAACGATTAATATGACAACGAAAATCCCTAACATATTCAATATGAAATACATGTCAACAACTCCTTGAGGCTTATTATTTGTATATAAAAAAGCCTCTATTCTTCCAAATTTGGATTATGATCAGAAGTTATGAAGAGGGTAAATGATGTTTGGGATTCACGTATTTTAATTTGCTTTATTTTGAGCAATCGCAGTAATTACAAAACAAGTAGCTATTTTCAATTGCTTTGTTGGATATTAAACGTATGCGATTTTAAACATCGTTTATCTCGGATTAACGGGCAGTAAGACTTTTACCTCAAAATTCAGGGAAAGCAAAGAAGTTAGGTGGGAGTGGGCTGCTCGCAAAATCCCGATTGGTAAGAGCTGATTAAAGTTTCACTTTATAAATAAGAACGGTGAGTTGGCCATGAACCTTGAAGTTTCCGAAGCTGTATAATTTGTCCTGTATGATAAGCATCATGCAAAAGGATATTCATATATTGTTGCCAAACTGGTAGAGAAGGACTTAGTTGATCTAGTTCTGCTTCTTGAAGGGCGGTTAATGAAGATTGTAAGGCATCATGTACTTGAAGTGTTCGCTTTACTGTTTGTTGCCAAGCGTTATCATCATTAGGCTCACCTTGGATAAAGGTTTCATCATTATTTTGTGGAGCAACAAATGTATTATCTTCATGTAAGCGGGAAAGTAAGCGCTCTTTAAAAATTAATAAATGGTTCACATTTTCCCAAATCGTATTACTGGCAGCACCTTCTGGTTTCCAACATGCTTGTTCAGCAGTAAGATTTTTTAACGCTTCAGATATCGGTGGGTACCATTCTTCCTCGTAAAAAACTTGTTGGACTCCATTTTGCAACATTTCTTTTCTTCCCATTCTTATAGCCTCCTGTTCATTTTTCTTAATGAAATAATTTCTCTCTTCTCTTTAATAAACCTTCTCTATAGTTGAACAAGAGAGTGAAATACAACGTATAATTGAGCCGTTAAAAAATCTCATTTTTAATATGATATTTAATAATCAAGGCTTTCATTGAGTCAGAATGAAAAGAGTATGAACCTTTTTCTGTTTGCTCATTGATCAAAGTTTTTTTAAAATTGCAAAACGGTTCTAAAAATATAGAAGGTAAAATTCGATAAAAATAGAATATGTTATATAGCAAACAAGGAGGGGATAAAAATGGAGGTCTATCACATAACGAGCAGAAAAAGGGAAACATACAACGTTCAGGTGAAATATTCGATACTTTTCGAATGTGCACTTGGCATTGCTGCGATTACTCATAAAAGGTTAATTGATACACTTGAAAAGACTCAAAGTGAATGGGAAGAAATTAAGGAAGCATTAACAGAAGAAATGAGAGAACACTTACAGTTTGTAGAAGAACATAATACGTGGAAAGCATTACTCCAGTTATTGTATGAAGAGGATTTTCAAGATTTATCGCAGTTTAATTTTAAAATTGATTCATTTTCAGAAGAAGATTTGAAATTTATATGTTTACCGTTTTTAGGAGAGAAGTATGAAGAGAAAAGACGTTTAGCTGCAACGGGAGTTGTATGTGCAATACACGAACTAAAGGAACTAACAGATAATTATCAGTTTTTTTCTACTTATATTAGCTTTATATGTAATGTAGATGTACAAGTGCTGAAATCGCATTTAATCGCTGTTATGACAGGTTGGTATGAGAGTGTTATTAAAAGAGAGGAAGAACAAATACTTTCTATATTAAAACGAGATTATGAAGCAAAAAATGAAATGAATAAAAAGATGAAACCAGAAGAGTTTGTTGAGTGGGCTACTGGTGGCATTAACTATATGCCAGAACCAAGTGTTCATTACGTGCTTCTTATCCCGCAAATGACGTACAGACCGTGGAATATTGAAGCGGATATTGAAGATACGAAAGTATTTCATTATCCAGTTGCGAATGAAAGCATTCATCCTGAAGATCCGTATGAACCGAATTATTTTTTAGTTCAAAAACATAAGGCTCTTGGAGATGAAGCGAGATTGCGAATTGTAAAAATGTTGTTTGAAAAAGAACGTACATTACAGGAAATAACGGAAAGATTACAGCTTGGTAAATCGACTGTACACCATCATTTGAAATTGTTACGTGCAGCGAAGTTAGTTGATATACATGACGGAAAATATGTATTAAGAAAGAAAGCAGTACAGTCTTTAGCGAAAGAATTAGATATGTTTTTGAATAGATAATTAACAACGGGAATGTACATAAAGGGAGGAATATAAAAGAAAAGAGAACAACACAATCCATTCGGAAAACGTGGCTAGAACAGTTTCTTCACGGCTTTACATATTTTTTCACAAAACCAGTTATCGTTTGGCTCAGTGTCTTTCTTACTTTCGTGCAATTTGGAGTTGGGGTTACGCTAGTTACAAACCTTCCTTATATAAAAGATGAGCTGTCAGCAGGGTATGCAGAGTTTGGTTATTTTATGGCTGGTTTCCCGTTTGGCTATGTAGTTGGATCTATACTAGTTGGAAAAGTAACATATAAAAGCCGGCGTATACTTATGCTTGGTGGATTGTTTATAGGAGGACTCACATACATTTCTCTAGCGTTCAATCATAGTATAGTAATTGCGGTGTCCATTGAAGTTGTTGCAGGTATTTGTATTTCATTTTTCAATGTTCATAACACAACAATATGCCAACAAACAGTACCAAACAATATGATAGGACAAATATTTTCAGTGCGTTTATTTTTCATAAGATCCGCTATGCCGTTAGGTGTGTTATTAGGAGGCATACTAAGTGAAATGTGGGGAGTAAGATCACTTTACTTTATCATCGGTGCGATTATATGTATTACTTCTTTAATAGGACTATTACTTCCATATTTCAAATTTTTAGATGAAGCGGTTAAAGAGAAAACAGCATAATGCAAACTTTATAATTGAAAATAATTATCATAATCAATTATAATGGAAGAATAGTAGTATTCGTATTATAAAGAGGGAGTGGGATATATGTTTATTGAAACGAAAACATTTACAGTAAAAGAAGGTACATCAAATATAGTTGTAGAACGTTTCACTGGCGAAGGTATTATTGAAAAATTTGAAGGCTTCATCGATTTAAGTGTTCTTGTGAAAAAAGTAAGACGCGGCGACGAAGAAGTTGTCGTTATGATTCGCTGGGAATCTGAAGAAGCATGGAAAAACTGGGAAACAAGCGAAGAACATTTAGCAGGTCATAGAGCGAGTCGTGGTAAACCAAAACCAGATCATATCATTAACGTGGATCACGCCGTTTATTATGTAAAATCATCGAAAGCGGCTTATCAACAATCGTAATATATATGTAAGGTAGAGGATATTTGTTTAGTAATAAACGAATATCCTCTTTTTTTGATGTGTGGTAAAATATGGATGTTACATATGTTTTATTGTTTCGTTATAAATGGAGGGAAATGAAGAGAAAAAAATGTTTGGAGGTTACAAATGTTAGAAGCACAAACATCTATTAAACATGAGCAACATAAAAAATTAGTGCAAGCAATAGTAGCTGAAATCTTATCAATAGATAAGGTAACTGGATGTATGCTTATCGGTTCTGTCGCAAGAGGTGATGCATATCCTGAGTCGGATTTAGACTTATATATTCTGTTAGAGGACGGACAAAAGAAGAAATTTCATTCTGAAACGAGAGAAGATATTTTAGTTGAATATAAGTATGCAGACGTTAATCAAATACTAGTAAACTTTAAAAATAATCCAATGGAACTATACTCATTTTTAGAAGGGGAAATTTTGTTTGATAAAAGCGGTGAGTTAAAAAAGTTAAAGGAAATAGCTGCATATGAATTTGAAAACTATCGTGTTTCTAGCGACAAAGTGAAAGGTATTTCTCATTGGTTACATAGTTCGCTCATTAAAATTCAGTCTGCTTTGAAAGCAAATGATGAGTTAAAGGCTTCATACATCGTTTATACGTCAATTTGGACATTGTTAGAAGGGATATGGGCCATTAATAACAAACCTACACCGCCAGCTGGATCTGTTTTAAGATATATTCAAACGTTGCCGAATAAGCCAATTCATTTGGAAGCATTACTTCATAAATTATTTTTAGGCGATACGAAAGAACGTATTGAATCGGCAATCGTGTTAATGGAGTGGGTGTTAAATAAATAATAGTGTCTAATGTTGTTGGTAAATCGATATCTCGTTTCTAAGATCCGATATATTGGAAAAATCGTTGATATAAATTTCATATACTACATAACTAGCAACTAAAAGGGCGTAATCTAGTCTAATTTCCAGCTAGATTACGCTCTTTTTAATCCAATTGAATTTCAAACTCAAGTACAGCTTGATCTTTTCTAAACGGCATATTGAGTTCTTTAAATCGTAAGCTTATTCCAGACAAATTATCAGGAAGGGCAGGAGATATAACGAAATGATGACTAAAATGTCCATCAGTGCCGCCACCACCTTCTGACCAGCAGTCATATGTATCATCTATTGATAATTGAAAGAAACTATGAGGCTTATTTTCATTAAAAGCATCATTCGTAGAATCCCAATCGCTATATAAATAAACTACACTAGCATTTGCATATTGCCGAATAAAAGTTACGGTATACATGATACCTTTATGTTCATACGTTTTAAAAATAGGTATATGTTTTTTGAATGTAGTTGGTTCGACGCGAGGTTTAAATTCACCTTCGTCCATCATAGAAGAGAACAGTGAATTTAAATAGTCTGGATAAAATCCGTATTGCTTTGCCCATTTATAAATAGCTTCATCATGTGGAAAACCTGGATCACCACCTGAAAGTTCTTTCCGTTCTTTTAATAGGGCACAAATTTTTTCATCGATAGTATATAATCTTTCATCGTAATAATCAGTAGGGCGTTCAAAATTCATTCGTTGCATAATCATTCCTCCTTTTCTTTATTTTAGCAAAAAAGAAAGGGCAATACATTTTTAAATATTAAGTGTAAATCAAATGTTATAGACTTAAAATGAAGTTTGAAAACAAGTTCTATTTTGCAAAGAAATTGCTTATGCATAAAATAATAATAATGTATGAATCAAGCAGGTTTCCCATATGGTAAAGTACGAAACTATTATAAGTAGTACAGTGATATAAATAGGAGGTTACCGCTATGACAGCTGTTTTTAAAGATATGGCGTTCCAGTTAAAAACGGAACGACTCGATCTGAATATGTGGGAGGAATCTGATGCAGTCTGGCTGAGAAAATTAATTGGTGAACGTGGGGTGGACATGCCAACCATTGAATCTGTTCGTAGCTCTCTTATCGAAATGCGCAAGAAAGCAACTGAAAATGGCATTTCTCTTCTTACTATACGTAGGCGAGAAGAAGGTGATTTTATCGGATACTGTGGCTTAATCATTGGTCGTTCCACGCTTGAAGAGCCAGAGATTGCATATGAGTTGTTTCAACATGCTCATCGCAAAGGTTATGCGACAGAGGCAGCATCAGCAGTGCTAGAGGCAGCGATTGCTACGGGGCGCCAAAGACTTTGGTCTACTGTAGGTGCTTGGAATACTGCGTCTTTTCGGGTGTTAGAAAAGATAGGCTTTAAGCGGCATCATAGTACGTTTGGCGAACGCGGTGAGATTGTTTGGAATGTGCGCTACCTGTAGAAATCTGATCAAATTCGGAACGATAAAAAATATACAAGAAAGCCCATATGTTAGATTACTAAGTAATCTAACATATGGGCTTTTCTTTATGGTAAATATTGATTTTGTTTATATTTTAGCTTAATTTTTTACATCTTCGAATAATTGGAGTGCCTCTTTCACATTCAATCCATTTTTTACAATGCCATGTATTGCTTGGATCATCGCAGCTGGGTGCTCGGATTGCCATATGTTTCGGCCCATGTCTACTCCAATTGCGCCTTCTTGCAACGCATTGTACGTAATGTTTAATGCGTCTTCAATTGAATCTAGTTTGGGGCCGCCCGCGATGACTACTGGGGCAGGGCATGTGCTCGTTATTTTTTCGAATCCTTCGCAGTAATACGTTTTAATAATATCAGCACCCATTTCAACACATACGCGGGAAGCAAGTGCTAGAAAGCGAGCTTCACGTTTTTGTAATTCTTTTGCGACTGCGGTAATGCCGAGTACTGGCAGGCCGTAATCATGAGCTTCAGAAACTACATTTGCGAGATTTGTAACAGTTTGTGTTTCATAGTCTGATCCAATGAAAACAGAAACGCCGACGCCAATTGCGTTTTGTTTTACTGCTTCTTTCACAGGTGTAACAATTGTTTCATTCGCTAAATCTTTACCGACGACAGTAGCGCCGCCAGATACACGCATAACCATCGGTGTGCTGCAGTTTTCAGGAATACAGGAGCTAAGTACACCACGCGTTAAAAAGAGAGAATCCGTGTAAGGAAGTAAGTTTTTAACAGTTTCAAGTGGCTGTTCAAGCCCGTGAATTGGCCCTAAAAAGTAGCCGTGATCTATCGCTAACATTACCGCTCTGCCATCAGGTAAAATTGTATTTAATCGATTTTTAAATCCCCAAGTCATTCCAAATCACTCCTTCGTTAATGTTGGATTTTCCGTTTGTACTGTATCTTTATTTGGTAAATGTGGTGACTTTATAAAAACAGCTTTAAAAGGTTTGTCAGAATGGTTAATCAGATAGTGAGATTCATGAGGACGAACTTGCAGGACATCACCTTGTTTAATTGGAACTCTTTCATTATTCACATAGAAATCAATTTCACCTTCTAATGCATAAAAGACTTCCTCGCACGTCGTATGGTAGTGATTTTGAAACTCTTGCCCAGGCTGAATGACAACAAGGCCAAGATCAATATTCGGACCTTGTATTAAATATTTCGGCCCATTATCACCGAAGCGATAGGAGAAGTCATTTTCATTCGCTTTTAACATACATTTTCACTCCTTTATGTAAGGTGTTACAGAGCACCAGGCGCAATCCACATATGTGAAGTGAGCCCTTTATCAGCTAAAGCGAGTTGACTGTCATACACAGTTTTCCATGTTTCATAGAATTCTTTATATAGTTCATGATTTTCAGTAATTGGCTCGAATGTGTGCTCCCACTGTACAAACTGTTCAGCAGTTTCTTCCATAGATGAATAGATGCCTGCGCCAACTCCAGCAGCAATCGCAGTTCCTAAAGAAGCTGCTTCTTTCACAACGGGTACTTTTACAGGAATACCAAGGACGTCCGCTAGAATTTGTGGCCATAGTTTTCCTTTAGCAGCACCGCCAGCAAAAATGACTTCAGAAGGGAATGTTCCTGTGAGATTTTCTATTAATTTTAAGTTACCAAGTGTAACGAAGGCAGCATTTTCTTCAATAGCACGGAACAGTTCTTTTTTTCCACATTTGTCAGCATCTAAACTTAAATTTAAAAAAGAAGGTGCGGCATGACGCCAAGAAATGTAGTTCATTACGTTTGAAAAAGTAGGGATAATACCATGTGAGCCGACAGGTACGTCTTTCGCTTGTTCTTCTAATAATGCATAAGCATCTACACCGAGCTTATCAGCTAGTTTCTTTTCCTCTTGGCAAAAAGCCTCTCGAAACCAGCGCATAACGAGACCTGGGAAAAAGGCGATTGTTTCATATTGCCAAAGGTTCGGAACGACGTGACAATTTACTCGAATCGCAGCATGTGGATCTGTTATTGGCTCAGTAACATTCACTTCTTGTTGCCAAAAGCTGCCGCCGCATATTAAAGTTTGATTTGGGTTTACGACTCCAGTCCCGAGTGCTGCCATTTGAGCATCACCGCCGCCAGCGACGACAGGAATCCCTTCAAGTAAACCAGTTAGTGTTGCACACTCTTTTGAAACATTACCAATCACAGTGCCAGCTTCATTTACTTTTGGTGAAAATGGCAAATTTATACCACACTCTTTAGCGACATCGTTATCCCAATTCCTATTTTGTAAATCAAAGATTCCGGACGTACAACCGTTGGAAGGGTCGATTTGCAGTACGCCGCTTAATTTATACAAAATCCAATCATTTAACATCGTAAAGGAGTGAATATTGCTATAGACGTCTGGTTCATGTTTTTTAATCCAAAGTAGACGTGGTAAAGCACCCAATGAAAAAGTTTGCCCAGATTTTCTGTATAAATCTTTTTCAAGATGTGAGCGGATTTCTTTTAGCTCACTAACTTCAGCGGATGCACGGCCATCAACATTTGCACATGCCCATATTTCTTGCCCATGTTTATCATATAAAACAAAACCTTCTCGCATACTTGTAGCGCTAATAGCAAGAATAGAAGAGGCAGGGGTATTGCTTTTTTGAAGAACCTCTTTCGTACATTCTTGTACTAGCTTCCAATTTTCTATTACATCAAAGTTCATAGAGCCTGGATAACGAGGGTCAGATTTGTGAATCCATTCTTTTTGACTTACTGCAATTTGATTACCATGTAAATCAAAAAGAACTGCTCGAATGCTCCCTGTACCAGCATCGAAAGCTAATAAATGGGACATTAACAATCACCATCCTTTCGTAATAAGGAGAGGGCAGTTTCCTCATCGGTAATTAATGAATGAATAAACTTTCCTTTTAAGGCACCATAAATTGCATCTATCTTTTCAGTACCTCCAGCAACACCGACGACATGATTCATATTGCGCAAAATAGAGAGGGGCGTGCCAATTAGACGATTGTGATGCGAGAGCTCTAATAAATCGCCATTTGTATTATAAAACTGTCCTAAAATATCGCCAGCACCGTTTTGACTACGAATATATGTCATCTCACGTAGTGTTAATTTTTCTTCTTTTACAATCGTAGCGTCTTGAGATAATCCCCCAATACCGACAACAGCCGTATGAGCAAGTGAAGCGACTTGAAGCATATCTTTTACACTCGGTTCTGATAGAATACTTTGTGCCATTTCGGTTGTAGACGCTAGAAACGGCGTAGGGATAATGTGAAGTTCGCCTTGCATGTAGTGTAAATAGTTTTGTTTTCTCGGGAGATAGTGATTTACCCCGCCTGTTAGCGTTACGATTGAAAGGTTGATAGAACTTTCAAAATGAATGTTTTCTAGCATTTTACTTATCGTTTCACCCCAGCCGATGCCGAGTAAATCACCTTGTTGGAGATGAGTCTCTAAATATTGTGCAGCGGCTTTTCCGAGAGAAGTAGCATAATTGTTTATTGGAGTAGGGATAATGAAAGCATCTTTTAAGTGGAACTTTTTCATTAAGTCACGTTCAATGCTCAAGCAATGCAAACCGGTTCCTTTTACGTGAAATGTAACGATACCTTCACTGCGCGCTTTATCTAATAACCGGACGACTTTATTTCTTGAAATATGAAGAAGTGACGCGATCTCCTGTTGTGTTAATTGGTCTTTATAATAGTACCAAGCTACTTTAGTTAATAAATTTTCTTCAAAGTTCAGCTGAGTCATACTCTTCATCCCTTTCAACAATTGACCACAGCTTAAACATATGTACCATATATTTTGTTTATTCCAGTTGGAACGATTAATAGTACGTAGAAAAAAGTGTTCTAGATATAAAAAAAGGAATATACAATGCTACAAAACAAGTAGAACAAATAATCATTTTCTCAAAAAATGTTCTGGGTAAAGGCAGGTGACATCATGTGGAGAATGTGCCCTTATTACAAGTGAAGAAAATGAGTAAGGCGTTTTCGAATCAACTTGTGCTAAAGGAAGTGAACTTACAAGTAGAGCATGGTGATATATACGCTTTAGTTGGTAGAAATGGCGCCGGGAAATCGACATTAATGAAAATATTAACGGGGTTATATTCGTATGATGATGGAGAGATGTATGTAAAAGGAATGAAGCAACAGTTTTCAAATCCATCAGAAGCACACCGAAAAGGTATTTATTTAATACCGCAAGAACCACTCATTTTTCCGCATATGACTATTGAAGAAAATATATGTATCGGGTTAAAAGAAAAGAAAAAGAAACTAAAAGTACAGATTCAGCAATTGATTAGCAGCTTAGGATGGGATATTGACCTTAATAAACTAGGAGGAACATTATCGATTGCGCAACAACAGTTAGTAGAAATCGTTAGAGGATTAATAAGAGAAGCTGAGATTCTTATTCTAGATGAGCCAACATCGACATTAACAACACACGAAATTAAGAGTCTTTTTGTGTTGATGAAAAGTTTACAAGAAAAAGGAATTGGGATGATTTATATTACGCATCGTTTTCCAGAAATCTTTGAAATTGCCAACAAAGTAGCAATACTAAGTGATGGAATGGTTGTAAGCCAAGGTGATGTATGTGACTATACATATGACATGCTGATGGAGGGACTATTGCCAAAAGGATATAAACAGAAAGAGAAAATAGAAGTAGTTCAAGAGACAGCAAAGACGAAAAAAATATTAGAAGTGGTTGATATAAATGGTCACGCATTCGAAAATATATCATTCACTGTACATGAGGGTGAGGTTGTAGGTGTTGCTGGCATTATAGGATCTGGCAGAACGGAATTAGCAGAAGCGATATTTGGATTGAAAACTATAAAATCAGGGTCTATCTTATTGGGTGGAAAATCAATTGATACGTGTTCTTTGCATAAAAGGCTAGACGAAGGCCTAGTTTATGTGCCAGAGGATAGGGCGAGGAATGGAATTTTCTCAATTGCTTCTGTTAAAGAAAATATTGCAGCAGCAAGTTTATATCAAAATAATCGCTTTTTTATAAATCAAGAAAAAGAAAGCGCTTTAGTTAATTCGTTTATAGAACAGTTCCGAATTGTTGTACAGAATATGAATAAAGAATTGGCATCTTTATCAGGAGGTAATCAGCAGAAGGTCGTGCTTGCGAAGTATCTTGCATGTAATCCGAAAATTATTATTCTTGATGAGCCGACTCGCGGAATTGATGCGAAAGCAAGGCTTGAAGTGTATGAGACGATAAAAAAAATGAAAAGGGAAGGACTCGCAATTTTATTAATCTCTTCAGATGTTGAAGAAATTATCCAATTAGTAAACCGTGTATATGTAATGAGAAATGGGCGATTTGTTTCTCATATGGAAAAAGAACAACTGAGTGTGAATGAAGTTACACGCCTTGCATACGGAGGTGTAACGGAATGAAACGTATGTATAAAATGCACGAAACGTCTATCATACTGTTACTACTAATTTATATAGCTATTGTAGGGATGATAAACCCTAGTTTTATTCAATTTACCTCGTTATCGTTACTGATGAAATCAAGCGTTATTTTAGTCGTGCTAGCAATCGGTCAATCGTTCGTCTTATTTACGAAAAATATAGATGTATCAGTTGGTTCAAGCATGGGATTAAGTGCAGCAGTTTGCGGAATGATGTTAACGAATGGGTATAGTGCATTCTTGTCGATATTTGTAGCTATTATACTTGGGGCCATTATCGGTTTCGTAAATGGTATTGGAGTTGCGAAGTTTCGGGTACCAGCCATTATTATGACATTAGGCATGTTAGGAATTGTTAGAGGTGCAATGTTAATTTTCACAGGCGGAAAGTGGATTGAAGATATTCCAAACGATTTTAAGCAGCTGTCATCTATCATCATTCTTGGTTTACCTATAACTGTATGGTTCGTTCTTATTATTTTACTACTACTATACTTCTTTTTAAGAAAAGTGCCATTGGGAAGATACTTTTATGCGGTAGGTGATAATGAAGATGGCGCGAGGCTTATTGGTATACCTGTTAATAAAGTGAAGATATATGCGTTTATGATTTCAGGCATAAGCGCTGCGCTCGCTGGTTGCATATTTGTTATGAATATCGGGTTCGTTCCAAATCAAACTGGTACAGGAATGGAACTACAGGTGATTGCAGCTGCTGTGCTAGGAGGAATTCATCTAAAAGGAGGAACAGGTTCTATATTTGGAGCTGCACTAGGAGCATTGTTTTTAGAAGTGATAAGCAGTTCACTTATCTTTTTAAAAATACCAGCATTTTGGAATAATGCTATTTCAGGTTTTTTACTATTACTTATTATCATATTAGATAGCGTCATGAAGAAGTGGAAAGCAGAAAGGAGAATGAATCTATGAAGTATTTTTACAGATGGGAAGGTGTGTTAATCATATTACTTCTTATAGAATTCATTCTCTTTAGTTTTATAAACAGCAATTTCTTAAATATTAGTAATCTCCTTTTTAGTACAAATGATTTTCTATTCATAGCAATCGCGGCAATTCCAATGACTTTCGTTATTGTAACAGGAGGAATTGACGTATCTGTAGGATCAATTATGGGGCTAACCTCGATTTTAATTGGTGTGTTTTGGATGAATGGAATTCATATTTTACTAGCAGTAATAATGGCACTTATAGTCAGTTGCTTAGCAGGAGCTTTAAATGGGCTTATTATAAAATTGACAGATGTAGAACCACTAGTCGTTACACTCGGAACGATGTTTTTATACGGAGGAATTGCACTCGTCATTTCAGGAGGGGCAGGTGCTTCTGGATATGAAGGGATAAGCGGTTTACCTGATACTTATGTACAACTAGCAAATGGTAGTTTTATAGGAATACCCAATTTATTATGGCTACTTATTTTATTAACAATTGTATGCACGATTTTGTTTCACCGAACGATATATGGGCGCCACGTAAAATTAACAGGCGCGAATGAAAATGCAGCAAAATACACCGGGATTAAGACGAAGAAAGTAGTAATCATTGCTTACATACTTTCTGGGTTAGGAGGTGGATTAGGAGGAGCTTTCTTAACTGCATATTTCGGTTCTGCACGTGCTGATATAGGAAGCGAAACAATATTACCAATCATTACAGCAGTTGTATTAGGCGGGACACTTATTACAGGTGGAAAAGGAAGTATTTTCGGTACTGTACTGGCGAGTATTTTCATTGGGCTCATGCAGTATGGCTTGCAAATGACGGGTTTAACAAATGAACAATCCAATGTAGTAATAGGTATTATCCTTATTCTTTCAGTTATTATGAGACATTTCAAATTACATCAATTTTTAGCGGGGAAAAGACAGAATTTGCATAAGGGGGAAATGTCATGAAGAGAAAACTAGGGATTGTATTGATTGTATGTATTTGTTTAATCGGTTTAATTGCGTGTTCTAGCCAAACGGCAGATAAGAAAAAGGCTGATGATGTGAAATTTGCATTTATTCCGAAATTAACAGGAGTTGGTTTCTTCACATCGGGAGGTGAAGGAGCAAAGGAGATGGGAGAGAAGCTAGGCGTACAAGTGAAATATGATGGGCCGTCTGAAGCGAGTGTATCAGGGCAAGTAAAGTATATAAATAATTTTATTAACCAAAACTATGATGCACTTATGGTTTCCTCTACATCAGTTGATGGTTTATCGCAATCACTACAACGTGCTAAGAAAAAAGGAATGACCGTCTTAACATGGGATTCTGATGTGAATCCGAAAGATCGTTCTTTTTATATAAGCCAAGGAACACCAGACCAACTTGCTAACTTATTAATAGAAATGACTTCTAAGCAAATTGGAGATAAAGGAAAAGTAGCATTCTTTTATTCTAGCCCGACAGTAACGGATCAAAACCAATGGGTAACGAAAGCGAAAGAAATTATTAAAAAGAAATATCCGAACTGGGAAATTGTAACGACGCAGTACGGTGAAAATAATGCACAAAAATCTTTATCCGTAGGGGAGAACATATTAAAAACGTATCCAGATATTAACGCAGTTATTTGTCCAGATGCAACAGCACTCCCAGCAATGGCGCAGGCAGCTGAAAACTTAAAAATGGATAAAAAAGTAGTGGTAACTGGATTTTCTACACCGAACGTTATGCGTGATTATGTAAAACGAGGAACAGTACAACAATTTGGTTTATGGGATGTAAAACAACAAGGTGCTCTCGCAACGTATGTAGCAAATGAAATTGTTGTAAAAGGGAAGAAGTTAAAAGTAGGGGATAGCTTCGAAGTAAAAGGAATTGGAAAAGTGAAAGTAGAGCCAAACTCCATTCAAGGATATGATTATGAGGCAGAAGGGAACGGAATTATCGTATTACCAGAACGAGTTGTATTTACGAAAGATAATATTGATAAGTATAATTTTTAGTAGACAAAAAAACGTCCGAATATATCGGACGTTTTTTTATTTCTGCATTAATTATGAACAGTTTCTTTTTCGTTTAATCCAAGTGTACGACCAGTAGAAGTGTGAAGGTCTTGGAACAATCTTGGATTTTCAGTTAGTGAAATGCCATATGAAGGAATCATTTCTTTTATTTTTTCTTCCCATTCTACCATGCGGCTTGGGAAACATTTTTCTAATACTTCGAGCATGACGTGAACAGCAGTAGAAGCACCTGGTGATGCGCCTAGTAATGCGGCGATTGAGCCGTCAGCTGCACTTACTACTTCTGTACCAAATTGAAGTGTTCCTTTACCGCCAGCATCAGTATCTTTAATTACTTGTACACGTTGTCCAGCGACTACAATATCCCAATCTTCACTTTTCGCGTTCGGAATGAATTCGCGTAATTCTTCCATACGTTTTTCATGTGATAACATAACTTGCTGAATTAAGTATTTTGTAAGTCCCATTTCTTTTACACCAGCGGCTAACATCGTTAAGACATTATTCGGTTTTACAGAACCGATTAAGTCAAGATTTGAGCCAGTTTTTAAGAATTTAGGTGAGAAGCCTGCGAATGGTCCAAACAGTAAGGCTTTTTTATTGTCTATATATCTCGTATCTAGATGAGGTACAGACATTGGCGGAGCGCCAACTTTAGCTTTACCGTACACTTTCGCATGATGCTGCTCTACAACTTTTTGGTTTTTACATACCATAAATAGTCCACTTACTGGGAAGCCACCGATATGCTTTGATTCAGGGATACCAGTCTTTTGAAGTAGAGGTAGGCTACCGCCACCGCCGCCAATAAAGACGAATTTAGCAGTATGATGCTCAATTTTACCACTATTCATATCGTGTACTTTTACTTCCCATAAACCATTTTTCGTGCGCTTAATATTTTCGACACTATGCTTGTAGTTTAGCTCGACATTTTTTGTTTTTAAGTAATCAAACAACATACGTGTTAATGCACCGAAGTTAACATCTGTTCCAGAGTCAATCTTCGTTGCCGCCATCGGTTCATTAGATGTGCGACCTTCCATAATGAGTGGAAGCCATTTTTTTAATGTTTCAGGAGCATCAGAAAATTCCATTCCTTGAAACAGTGGATTTTTTGAAAGCGCTTCAAAACGGTTTTTTAGAAACTCAACATTTTTTTCCCCTTGTACTAAACTCATATGAGGTAGTGGCATAATAAAATCTTGTGGATTACGAATTAATTTGCTCTTTACAAGATATGCCCAAAATTGTCTTGAAAGCTGGAATTGCTCATTCACTTTTACAGCCTTACTAATATCTATAGATCCGTCAGCTTTTTCGGAAGTATAGTTCAGTTCGCATAGCGCAGAATGCCCTGTACCTGCATTATTCCATTCGTTAGAGCTTTCTTCCCCGGCACTTGCGAGTTTTTCAAAAACTTTAATTTCCCATTCTGGTGCTAATTCTTTTAGTAATGAGCCTAACGTTGCACTCATAATTCCTGCACCAATTAAGATAACGTCTGTTTTTTGCTGCATGTTGCTCATGATAATCTCTCCATCCCCTATATTGGCAAAAAAGTGTAGGTGTTTTCTATGTCTAAGCCGTAAAAGAGAAACACCGCCTAGGCCCCACCTAGGTGTATACCTTTTTTGTCTCAATTATATAACCATCTCATACTCTATTATAATAATTAATAGACTAAAATATCTAGTGTTATCTGATAATTTTAAACTATTTAACGTTTTATTCGCTAAAAATCTTATTTAACAAGCTCTTTTAAGGTGGTAAATAGAAAAAAATTACAGTTTGAAATTATCTCGAAAAAGCTTACGTATCCTTAAGTGACTAAATCGAGTACCTTTTTATGGGATTATTCTTTCTGTAATGGTAAGATTATTCTGAAAAATAAAAAGGAGGGACTCTAATGTGTACAAAAGAACAAATTTCAAACTTATTTCGAAACTTTTCAATAAAGGAATGTAAAGGGTCAAGTGATTTATATGAATATTTATCAATGAAAATTGCTGAAGATGAGGAAGTACTTACACTATCGTCCTATGCTCAGGTAGGTCAACCAGTCCCAAACTTACTATTAGGTGCAGTACATTATTTATTGCTAGCAGGGAAAGAACATCATTTAAAAACGTATTATAGTAGTTTAGTTGAAAATGCTGATACAAATTTAGATAAAGCTTTTAATCATTTTAAAGATTTCTGTAAAGAGTACCGAGAAGAAATCATTACTTTGTTACAAACGAAACTCGTTCAAACAAATGAAGTAAGACGGTGCGCATACTTATACCCAAGTTTCTGCTACATATTTAACAAAGTGAAGAAGCCGTTAGCGTTAATTGAAATTGGGACAAGTTCTGGGTTGCAACTGTTCTGGGACCAATATCGTTATTCGTACGGGACGGATGAAATGTACGGAAATATAAATTCAAATGTGCATGTAACTTCTGAAATAAGAGGGGAGAATGTACCGCATTTTCTAAAAGAAAGCCCATCTGTCGTAGAAAGAATCGGACTGGACTTACATGTGAATGATTTACATAATGAGGAAGATTATTTATGGTTACGTGCTTTAATTTGGCCAGAACATAAAGAAAGGCTTGAGATGTTTGATCAAGCTGCATCTTTAGTGAAAAATGAATCTGTCCAATTAATAGAAGGAGACGGTGTAGAGCTATTATCATCTATTATTGAACAAATAAGTGAAGAAGCTGTTATTTGTATTTTCCATACACACGTCGCAAATCAAATACCAGAACAAGTTAAACATAAATTAGAAAAACAAATACAAGAAATCGGCGCAAAACGTGATGTATTCCACCTGTATAACAATATGTGGGATCGTGACCTTCATATTGATTATTATATTAACGGAAACGAATATCGTGAAACGGTTGGAGAAACAGAAGGACACGGGAGATGGTTTAGCTGGAAGATTGGAAACGAGACGCTTATTTAGATTAATAGGGGCGCCCTCACTTGTAAAAGAAGGGACCATAGGCTCAAGCATTGACTAAATGGTTAAGGAATAAATGTATTAGTAACATACAAAAAATGCTTCGGAGAAATCCTAAGCATTTTTTGAATTACATTTAAACCCCATAATGGATCATGTACTTCTGTTCTGCTGCAGCTTGTACAATGTAAGTTAAATCGTAATTTCTATTTGATTGCCTTCTGGATCACCTATTACACTTTCATAATAGCCATCTCCAGTAAAACGTGGTCCATTTAATAAAGGATAACCAGCATCTTTTATCACCTTTGTCAGTTCATTCACTCGTTCTTCACTACCGACAGAAAAAGCCATATGAGCATAGCCGGTTATGTTTAAATTAGGCTTATTTTCAATCCCTTTTTTACGCATAAGTTCAAGTCTTGCTCCAGATTCGAACGTAATAAAATAAGATTCAAATTGTTTCGTTTTATTATGATATAAAGAGTTTGCTTTACCATTAAAGTATTTCATATAAAAATCACGCATACATTCTAAGTCATTTACCCAAATTGCAATATGTTCAATTTTCATAGGTTTCACCAATCCTATCTGTATCAATTAGGCTTCCACTGTATTAAATTTGCATTTGCATTACAACAATTTTGCTTCGCTATTAAAGCTAGTTGTTAATTTTTGATTGTGTACGTACATACAATATGTAATTAAGTGAATGACCATCATAGTAATTACAGAAAAGGGTGAATACAGTATATGAATCAATTTGAGCAAATGATGTACGTTGGTGTCATCATGTCTATTGTACTATCCGTAATGATTTTAGGGTCCTTATATTATAATCCTCGACTTTCGTTAACTGATTATCCGAAAGATATTCAAAAAGTAGTTTTTCCAAAATCGATTCATGAAAAAAAGCAAACCATTTATTTTAATATTGTATATAATACTATTCTTTTCGGTAGTCCTTTCGTTTCTACATATATACTACATAAGCATGAAAAGTTAATGTATATGGATGCCTATTTACACAATTTTGGTATTTTAATGATTTTCAATTTAGTAGATTTACTTATAATTGATTGGCTAATTTTTTGCTGGATTACTCCAAGGTTTGTTGTGATTCCTAGTACGGAAGGTATGAAAGGATATAAAGATTATAAGTTTCATTTAAGAGGGGCTATTGTCGCTACTCAAATTTTAGCAATCGTAAGTTTATTTTTGGCGGGAATTGCTACAACTATTTAGTGTGAAGAAGAGCATGGAGCTTTTATAAAAGATAAGGAGATTTATAATATATAGAATTAGAAATGAGAATTTGATAGTATTGGAGTAAGGAGTTTTAATAACGGTATATTAAACAATATTAATATACTGTTGCGAATGTTTTGATATTATGTAAAATTATACAATTTTACGGAGACATTTGATAAAATTCGAAAAAATATAATGGAGGCTAATATGAAAAAAGTAATTGGCGCAGCAACAGCAACTATTTTTGGATTGGGGGCGTTTACCTCAACTGCTACCGCAGAAACAATCGTAACAGCAGATGTACTTAACGTACGTGAAAAACCGACTACAGAATCAAAAGTGGTCGAAAAAGTAAAGAATGGGCAAGAGTTAAAAGTCATAAATACCGAAGATGGCTGGTCAAAAATTGAGTTGAATGGTAAAGAAGTGTTTGTAAGTTCGGAGTTTACAAAAGATGTATATCATGTAACGGCGAATTTGTTAAATGTACGTACTGAAGCAAACACGGATTCAGAAATTCTTGGCAGACTAAAAAAAGATGATGTAATTGAATCAACGCATCAAGTAAAAGACGGATGGCTGCAATTTGAGTATAAAGGAAAAACTGCTTATGCAAACGTTTCTTTCCTATCAAGTACAGCACCAACTGAAAAGAAAACCGAAGAGAAAACGAAGCAAGTAGCGAAAGTACAAAAATCAGTTAAAGAAAAGAAAGAAGTAAAGACGCAGAAAGTAGCAAAAGCGAAAGAAACAACGAAAGCACAAGAAATAGTAAAGCCTAAAGAAGAGGTAAAAGTCAAAGAAGAAGTAAAAGTTAAAGAAGAAGCGAAAGTGCAAGAAATAGTAAAGCCTAAAGAAGAAGCAAAAGTCAAAGAAGAAGTAAAAGCGCAAGAAATAGTAAAGCCTAAAGAAGAGGCAAAAGTCAAAGAAGAAGCGAAAGTGCAAGAAATAGTAAAGCCTAAAGAAGAAGCAAAAGTCAAAGAAGAGGCAAAAGTCAAAG